>NZ_OBEF01000039.1 GCF_900215375.1 Enterobacter sp. CC120223-11
AATGCCAGTCAGTTAAGACTGACACTTTAAGCTTTAGCCCGTAGGCCGCAAAATCCGATGCTTGGAAACGAGCATCGGATTTTTTATGCGCCTAGCAAAAGCACTGTCCCTCACTCACGAAATGGCCTCAAGGCCAAATGCCCTTGAAGGACTAGGTGCTTTGCTTGATCCGGACATTGTGAAGCAGGCTTTTGAAGCCGCAGGTGTCTCGACCATCCGCAAGCGCCGCCTCCCGCTTGAAAGCCTGGTGTGGTGCATCATCGGCATGGCGCTGTTCCGCCGAATGTCGGCGTGGGACGTCGTTAACCACATGGACATCATGCTGCCCGGCAAACGGCCACTCGTGGCACCCAGCGCCGTTGTGCAAGGACGGCAGCGATTGGGTAGCGAAGCGGTGCGCGAAGTTTTCACGCTCACCCAGCAACGATGGCACGAAGAGTCCATGCACCCACGATGGTTGGGGTTAACACTTTTGGGCGTGGATGGCGTGGTCTGGAATACCCCCGACACCGCAGAAAACCGGGCGTGCTACGGCGGCGCGACCAACCAGCATGGCGATGGCAGCTACCCTCAAGTCCGAATGGTCTGCCAGATGGAACTGACCAGCCACCTGCTGATAAGCAGTACTTTCGAGAGCTATCACAGTAGCGAAATGAAGCTGGCCGAACAGCTGAGTGCTACCACGCCTGATCACTCGCTGACCCTGTTCGATAAAGGTTTCTACTCGTTGGGTTTGCTGCATCACTGGCAATCACAAGGCGAGCAGCGTCATTGGCTTATTCCTTTGAAGAAGGGCACTCAGTACGAAGTCGTGCAAAAGCTTGGGCGTAATGATGCCTTGGTCGTTCTGCGCACATCGCCACAGGCCCGTAAACAATGGCCCGGCCTGCCGCTGGAGATTCAAGCGCGGCTGTTAAGCAAAACGATCAAAGGCAAGGAGGTGAGCGTACTGACCTCAATGTCCGATCCGCTGCGTTTCCCGAGCGATGAAATCGTCGATCTTTACAGTCAGCGCTGGGAAATCGAACTGGGCTATCGGGAGATCAAACAGGGGCTTCTAGGCGGCGAATACACGCTGAGAAGCAAGACACCAGAGATGATTGCGCAAGAACTTTGGGGCGTGCTGCTGGGCTACAACCTGCTGCGCTATCAGATGGTTCAGATGTCGAGGCAGTGCCCAGGTGTTTATCCCTGCGAAATGAGTTTTACCGCCTGCAGCTGGGCAATCTTGGGCTTGCTGCATGGCACATCACTGAATCATCCCGGCAACCTGCCAGGATTTCTGGCGGACTTGCAGGCATCAGCAGCGCAGTATGTCCTACCTCATCGGCGACCTGATCGTTGGTTCCCCAGAGCAGTGAAGCAACGACCAGCAAAATACCCGACCCGAAAATGAAAATGCCAGTCAGCTTAACTGACTG
>NZ_OBEF01000038.1 GCF_900215375.1 Enterobacter sp. CC120223-11
CGGAATTATGCATATTGCTCCAACTACCGGTTGGAGCAATATGCATAATGACAGAAAGAAATCGTCCACTCCCTTTGCTGAAAAATTACAACTAGTTGCAGGATAACACCGAAGACACTGGTGCCTGAGCAAAAGGCGCGGATGAAGTGAGGATAAGGAAGAGAATGAACATGATTATAAATAATAACCAATGGGGATTAGCTAAGCGAATGGCCATCTTTTCACGCTTGCTAATATTGCTGACGGGCGTACTGTTCTTCAGCCAGAATGTATGGGCTGATGTGGCGTGTCAGAGGCATGACCCATTAATCACCCAGGCCGTTAACATCAGCCCAACGGTTTCCTATGCCGGTAACGATATGCCAACGGGAAGCACTATTTATCGCTTAAAGATGCAGGTCAGCACAAATCCTGGCGTGTATTGTGATGGCCCTTTTGATCTGACCAGCTACTGGGGGGTGGCTAATGAACCTCTGGGGGCTCCCACGATAATTGGAGGCAAGCCCGTTTACCCAACGAATGTTCCCGGTGTGGGCGTCGTTCTGTGGTCTTCACAGCTGGGGGGAGGTAATGGCTATTTTTCAAAATCTGCCCCTATGCCATACGGAAGTTTCAAGTATGCTTCGCAAGGTTCTCAGGTCATGCTGACAACGGTCGATGTTTCTTTAATTAAAACCGGGGATATTCCTTCAGGGGCGGTTGTTGATGCAACAAAAATTCCAGGTATTGAGCTCTATTTCCCGGCGACAACAGGATATTCCGGATTACCATTCACGATGCAGACAGCGACGTTTACAGGCAGCATCAGCTTTGTCACTCAGACCTGTACCACCCCGGATGTCACAGTGAATCTTGGTAGCTATGATGTATCAAAATTTACGGCAATAGGGACTACCACAGCCTGGAAGGACGCTTCCATTGTGATGCAAAACTGTCCAGCATTTACAAACTACTACGGGGGTGGTCTTAATTCTACGCAATATATTAAGGATTCAGGCACAGTCGCTGAAAGCCCTCGTGACGCCAATATTTTTACTGTTTCGCTGACGCCTGCAAATTCTGTTACTAATAATATTATTAGCTTAGATTCCGGAGCTGATGCGGCAACAGGTGTAGGTGTGCAAATGGGCTATTCGACCAGCGTGGATGCGGCGGCAACTCCCCCCCAAAATCTATGGACAGCGGGTACGAGTTGGGATCTTACTGCTCCAACGGATGGCCGTAACACGGTCAGTATTCCCCTGGCTGCACGTTATTACCAGACAGGTAATACCATCACTCCGGGGAAAGCTAATACAAAAATTACCGTAAATATCGATTACAAATAATTAAACCAATGAATTAATTCATACTGGCTGCTATTAAAAAATGAATAATACCGGCGGAATTATGCATATTGCTCCAACTACCGGTTGGAGCAATATGCATAATGACAGAAAGAAATCGTCCACTCCCTTT
>NZ_OBEF01000037.1 GCF_900215375.1 Enterobacter sp. CC120223-11
CGGACGGGCTGCCCGAAGGGTGAGCACAGCGAATCAATCCCCCCCTCACCGCCATATTTAAAGAAGAGCTCGTACGAAAGTACGGGCTTTTTTTTCATTGCCCGGCGGCGCGGCGCTTGCCAGGCCTACGAGTCGAAGCGCATCGTAGGCCGGCGTCAGGCGTAGCCGCCACCCGGCATTACCGACCGATAAAACAGCGGAAGCGCCAGACTGCTTAAAGGATGATAGCCGTGTTATCCGGGCTGGCCAGCAGGCTGTTGATATCTGCCATACTGCTGCCCTCGACGGTAATACTCATCGTCGAACCCTGGCTTTGCATCTGCCCATCCGTGTTGATATTAATCACGGCATCTCCGTTGCTGTTTTGACTGACCTGAATGTAATCTGCAAGGTTGTTATCTATATTGCCCCCCAACAGCTCACTCAGATCGATGCGATCACCCTCTTTGGCGTTAAAATCCTTTATCACGTCGTGACCATCATCGCCTTTCAGCCAGGTGAAGGCATCCTGACCTGCTCCTCCGATAAGCATATCGTTGCCTTTTCCACCAATCAGCACATCATTCCCCGTACCGCCGAACAGAAGATCGTTCCCGTCACCGCCGTTAAGGAGATCATGACCACCGCCGCCGATCAGAAGGTCTTTGCCCTCCCCGCCGTAGAGTTTGTCGTTACCGCTCCCCAAACCGCCCAAAACATCGCTGTTCTGACTAATAAAATCGGAGACGCCTTCAAACGTCAGCTTACCCACGGTCGTGTTCATCGCTTCGGCAAGTTTGCTGGCACTTTCATAGCCATCGCCCAGCAGAATGTCGTCGCCCTTGCCGCCAAACAGCAGGTCATCGCCGCTCCCGCCGACAAGAAGATCGCTGCCGCCACCGCCGTAAAGAATGTCGTCACCCAGGCCACCAAACAGCACATCTTTCCCACCATCATTCTGCGACTGATCGAACTCTTCAGGGTGCTCCGCGATATATTGTGAGATATGCGACACGCCGAGTTTGCTGGCATCCACGCCCAACTTGTCGGCAACATAGGCTTTCATCGCGTCAAAACCACTGCTGCCGCCAAACAGCACCATATCGCCGAATAAAATGTCATTCCCGGCGTTGCCGTGCACGGTATCCTGCGCGCCAGCCATCTGCACGTTGTCACCGCCAAGGATAGCTTCAGCAAGCTTATCCGCCGCAATCCCCGACATCACATTGCCATCGGAATCATAGGGTTTAAGGTCATTTGCGGAAATGCCGTTGTTGATGCCAATCGCCTCAACGTTGTTGCAGACGCCCATCAGCAAAAGAAAGGCAGAGTGCGCATTGCTTGTCGTGGTGCTGCTGGTTGAGCTGCCGGCTCCGCCCAGCGTGGATAACTCATAGCCGCCTTTGCCGTCGGCTCGCAGAACGCCTACATTCTGGCGATCTGAGGCGTTCCATGAATACACATTGCCCTGCGCATCAATAACCACCCGCTCGTGCCCGGCAATTTTCATTGTGACAACCTGCCCTGCGGTATAGTTGAGAGTACTCAGATCGAGGGTAACCACATTGCTGCTGCCGCTTCGACTATCAACATCGATAAGTGATTTCTCCCCGGTCTGATAATAAGTCGGCTTACCGTCGGTGATGAAATAGGTCAGATTTTCGCTGCCTTCGCCGCCCACTTCATGGAACCAGTTCGCGGTTGTTTTGAACGCATCCTCGTAGTTTGTGCCGCCGCCGCTGGTCATTTTCGCTAATGCATCAGTCAGCGTTTTTAGCGCGTTCGGGTCACGAAGATCCACCGAGACGGCAAAATTCACCTGGGTATCAAAATCAACCAGCAGAATGTTCACCTTCCCGGAACTATCAAACTGGGCATTCTGGTGCAGGGAGTTAAACACCTTCGTGAGTGAGGCAATGATCGACTTAATATCGCCGCTGTTGACGCTGCCAGAGGTGTCTACGATGAAGGCAATGTTGTAATCCTGCCCCGGCTGCTGCTGGAACCCCTGGGTGTCGGCAATGATAAGATCACTGGTTTCGTCACCGCCCTCAAGGACGTTGTCATGTTCGTTACCGGTGATGAGATTGCCCATTTCAACGTTGACGGTGGTCAGGGCAGAATCATTAACCACGTTCCCGTAGTCGTCGCGAATCTCGATCGAGGCGCTCACTTCCGGGTTTTTCATCAGATTCTCAGCGGTAAATTCAGCTTCCCAGACCAGCTTTCCTTCCCCGTCTTTCTGGACTTTCACGGTGTGAGTTACATCGCCGACGGTGACGTTTATATAATCCCCTTCGGCAGCGTTGCCCGATACGGTTCCGGTCACCTTGATGGTCGGCGCGTCCTCGCCGGGTAGCTGATTAGTCTCCGCAAAGCTCAGGAAATTATCCCCGGTTACGTCGTCAATGGTGATTTCAACGTCCAGCGGAGTCGGTACCACTGTTGTGAACGCTTTGTCTCCAACCTCATTGTCATATTCATCGCTAAGGCTGATTTCTGCTGTCACCTCGCCGCCATCTTTGATTAGCGAAGTCTCGACTGCCGTGCTCCACGTACCGTCGCTGTTCACCGTCGCCGTACCGATCGGGCGTCCATCCATGGTCAGCGTAATTTCGGTGCCTTCCGGCGTGCCCTCACTCACCGTGCCGCTGATGGTGGTGAGCTTTTCACTCAGTTCAGCGTTATTGAGGAAGCCGTCACCGCCAATGGTGTCGATGGTTATCTCGACCGACAGCGGGCGCGGCTCAACCGTTGC
>NZ_OBEF01000035.1 GCF_900215375.1 Enterobacter sp. CC120223-11
TGGCGGTGAGGGGGGGATTCGAACCCCCGATACGTTGCCGTATACACACTTTCCAGGCGT
Source organism: Enterobacter sp. CC120223-11 (assembly GCF_900215375.1). Lineage (GTDB taxonomy): Bacteria > Pseudomonadota > Gammaproteobacteria > Enterobacterales > Enterobacteriaceae > Scandinavium. The sequence continues at coordinate 61 of NZ_OBEF01000035.1, forward strand.
GCTCCTTCAGCCACTCGGACACCTCACCATATTGTATTGTTCACTGATACATCAGAAGACTGACAGTATCAAAAGTTGGCTCCTCTGACTGGACTCGAACCAGTGACATACGGATTAACAGTCCGCCGTTCTACCGACTGAACTACAGAGGAATCGTGTGAACGGGGCGCATATTAGCGATGCCCGGCCGCCATGTCAAAGCCTCTCTTCACAGGATGTGTTTAACTGCTGACAATTTCAGCAATTTGGCATCGTTTGCTGATAATAAGCACGGTTCGCACTGCACTGGTGCAGCATTCTCCCTGATGGGGCATAGCCTAACCTGCTGACCGGTTACTAAAAGTGTCGATATTATTAGCATCTCTTATTTTGCGGCCTGTGTGGCCGTTTTGTCCGTCTGGTCAAAAACTGGCAAGCATATTGCAACTCCTCCGATAACTGAATCGCCAGCAGTGGCACTGGCATCCCGAACCGGAGGCAAAATGAACTTAAGACGACTGAAATACTTCGTGAAAATCGTCGATATCGGCAGCCTGACCCAGGCCGCCGAGGTGTTGCACATTGCGCAGCCTGCGTTAAGCCAGCAGGTGGCGACGCTGGAAGGCGAAATGGATCAGCAGCTCCTGATCCGCACCAAGCGGGGCGTGACGCCGACGGAAGCCGGAAAAATCCTCTATACCCATGCGCGGACCATTTTGCGTCAGTGCGAACAGGCACAGCTGGCGGTCGGCAATATCGGCCAGACGCTGAGCGGGCAGGTGTCAATCGGGCTTGCGCCTGGCACCGCAGCTTCTTCAATCACCATGCCGCTTCTTCAGGCCGTGCGGAATGAACTTCCGGAAGTCACCGTCTATTTACATGAAAACAGCGGTACCGTTCTGAACGATAAGTTGCTGAGCGGTCAGCTTGATATGGCGGTGCTGTATGAGCGCTCACCCGTTGCAGGGATCACCAGCCAGCAGTTGCTGAAAGAGGACTTATGGTTGGTTGGCACGCGAGACTGCCCGGGGCAGAGCGTCGATCTGCTGGCGGTGGCGGAAATGAATTTGTTCCTGCCGCGTGATTACAGCGCCGTGCGGGCGCGCGTCGATGAAGCCTTCTCTTTACGTCGCCTGACGGCAAAAATCATCGGCGAAATTGAGTCTATCTCCACGCTGACCGCCGCCATTGCCAGCGGGATGGGTGTGACGGTGCTGCCGGAATCCGCTGCCCGTTCACTGTGCGCCACGGCGAATGGCTGGATGGCGCGGATCACCACGCCTTCAATGAGCCTGCCGCTGTCGCTGAACATGTCGGCCCGCGGCTCGCTGTCGCCACAGGCGCAGGCAGTGAAGGAGATCCTGCTTTCCCTGGTCAGCCGTCCGACGCTTGAGAATCGTGAACTGCTGCTGGTGAGTTGATATATACCCTAAAGGAATAAGTTGCTGGTTTTTATTATTTGTTCGCCAGAGCCGCAGACTCTAACAATAGCGTTATGTCTGAAGGCCCTGGAGGAAAGGTGAATTTCCAGCAACTGAAAATTATTCGTGAGGCGGCGCGGCAGGATTACAACCTGACCGAGGTCGCCAATATGCTTTATACCTCGCAGTCCGGCGTCAGTCGCCATATCCGCGAGCTGGAAGAAGAGCTGGGGATTGAGATCTTTATCCGTCGCGGCAAACGTCTGTTGGGCATGACCGAGCCCGGCAAGGCGCTGCTGGTGATTGCCGAGCGCATCCTCAATGAGGCGAGCAACGTCCGTCGCCTTGCCGATCTCTTTACCAATGATGCAACCGGGGTGCTGACGATAGCCACCACGCATACCCAGGCGCGTTACAGCCTGCCGCCGGTGATTAAGGCCTTCCGCGAGTTGTTTAAAGACGTCCGCCTGGAGCTGATTCAGGGCACGCCACAGGAAATTGAAGCGCTATTGCACAACGGTGGAGCCGATGTCGGTATCGCCAGCGAACGTCTGAGTAACGACCCTGCGCTGGTGGCCTTTCCGTGGTTTCGCTGGCATCACAATCTCTTAGTGCCAGAAGGGCATCCTCTGTCGCAGACGCTGCCGCTGACGCTGGAAGCCATTGCGCGCTGGCCGCTGATTACCTATCGCCAGGGGATCACCGGGCGCTCGCGTATAGACGAGGCCTTCAACCGAAAAGGGCTGGTGCCGGACATCGTCCTGAGCGCACAGGATTCTGACGTGATCAAAACCTACGTTGAACTTGGCCTGGGCATTGGGCTGGTCGCGGAACAATCCGCCGACGGGCAAGAGTCAGGCCGCTTCACCCGGCTGGACACACACCACCTCTTTGATGCCAATACGGTATGGCTCGGTCTGAAGCGAGGCCAGCTACAGCGCAACTATGTGTGGCGTTTCCTGGAACTGTGCAACGCCGGGTTATCCGTGGATGAAATTAAGCGCCAGGTGATGGAGCCGGAAGAGACGGCGATTGATTATCAGATTTAAAGGGCGCGTGAATGTCGTGTTCCGTGCGAGCCCCTCAATCGGCGGTTCTCATCCCCCCACAGACAGTGCCACAGGCAAAAAAAAGCCCGTACTTTCATACGAGCTTTTTTTCAAATATGGCGATGAGGGGGGGATATCATTCGGCACATTCGTGTGCCTCCCCCTCGGGTGGCCGCTGTCCATGCTGCACGGCTGTCTTGCCGTTCAGTCGAACCCCCAGTCGGCGGTTCTCATCCCCCCTTGTCGGGCAGAAAATGCAAATAAAAATGCCCAGCTGTTAACTGGGCACTCTCATTAAATATGGCGGTGAGGGGGGGATTGATTCGCTGCGCTCACCCTTCGGGCAGCCCGTCCGCGAGCGTTCGGTCTGTCCAACGAGCTGAAGCTCGTTGTCGAACCCCCAATCGGCGGTTCTCATCCCCCCTTGTCGGGCAGAAAATACAAATAAAAATGCCCAGCTATTAACTGGGCACTCTCATTAAATATGGCGGTGAGGGGGGGATTCGAACCCCCGATACGTTGCCGTATACACACTTTCCAGGCGTGCTCCTTCAGCCACTCGGACACCTCACC
>NZ_OBEF01000032.1 GCF_900215375.1 Enterobacter sp. CC120223-11
CGAGCTTTTTCTTCTGGTGCGTTATCGATCTGGTCGAATGCGCGAGCAGCACCGCCGTAGGTTTTAGCCAGTACGGTAGTGATTGCAGCAGTCAGCGTTGTTTTACCATGGTCAACGTGGCCGATAGTACCGACGTTAACGTGCGGTTTTGTACGTTCAAACTTTTCTTTAGACATCGATTGTCCCTCTAAGACACGGATAAATCGGTGATATCACCACATCAACCAGGCAACATGCCTGACTTGTTGAATGCAATTAACAGAGAGAAACAGGGAGGAGGAGATTGAAGTGGTGCTGATACCCAGAGTCGAACTGGGGACCTCACCCTTACCAAGGGTGCGCTCTACCAACTGAGCCATATCAGCACGTTTGGAGCGGGCAGCGGGAATCGAACCCGCATCATCAGCTTGGAAGGCTGAGGTAATAGCCATTATACGATGCCCGCATCCTGAAACTCGGCTACCCAGTTCTTTCTGTAACAAAAAAGAGATTTCTCTCTTTTCTTGTTCGAGTTGGCGATTTACTTCTACCAACTCAGGCGGCGTAAACGCTGCCAGAAAGTGGTGGTGGGGGAAGGATTCGAACCTTCGAAGTCTGTGACGGCAGATTTACAGTCTGCTCCCTTTGGCCGCTCGGGAACCCCACCGGACTTGATGGTGCCGACTACCGGAATCGAACTGGTGACCTACTGATTACAAGTCAGTTGCTCTACCTACTGAGCTAAGTCGGCATCAAGTAGCGCGCATTCTAGGGAGACATGGCGGGGCATGCAACTAAAAAATTGCATAAAACGATCTCTTGCTCACATTTTGCGCATAACCACGTAAAAATGGTGCAAATTCCGCCATCTGCGAACAAAAAACAGGCACAGGATCTCATTTAGCCCACCCTGTTTCTGTACCGCAGTATAGAAAGCCTATCATCTGTTCACTCGAGGCACCTCTATAACGCCACTCAAGCGTTTAAAAGGAAGCCCGGCATGTTGCATTGTGCCGAAAGCATCACTAAATCCGATTTTTTCTTCTTATTCCCTTCATTCTGGTGTTAACCTCCTGCCCATTGTCCTGATTAACTGAATGTCCCACATCATCGGTTTTCCGCACCCGAAGCTGGTGATAGTGAGCAGAACATGCTTATGAGCAAAAAAGAGCAAACGTTAATGACGCCGTACCTACAGTTCAACCGCAGCCAATGGGCTGCACTTCGTGATTCCGTGCCGATGACGTTAACTGAAGGCGAAATCACCCGTCTGAAAGGCATAAACGAAGATTTGTCGCTGGAAGAAGTGGCTGAGATCTATCTGCCACTGTCGCGTTTGCTGAACTTCTATATAAGCTCTAACCTTCGCCGCCAGGCCGTACTCGAACAGTTCCTGGGGACGAATGCGCCGCGTATTCCTTATGTTATCAGTATCGCAGGTAGCGTGGCGGTGGGTAAAAGTACCACGGCTCGAGTCCTTCAGGCATTACTCAGCCGCTGGCCGGAACATCGCCGCGTGGAATTGATTACCACCGACGGCTTCCTGCATCCTAACGAAGTGTTGAAAGATCGCGGGCTGATGAAGAAGAAAGGCTTTCCTCAGTCCTATGATATGCATCGCCTGGTGAAGTTTGTTTCAGACATTAAGTCTGGTGCGGCCGATGTGACAGCCCCGGTTTATTCCCACTTAATATATGATGTTATTTCTGATGGTGATAAGACGGTCACGCATCCAGATATCCTTATTCTTGAAGGTCTGAACGTTTTGCAAAGCGGGATGGACTATCCGCACGATCCTCATCATGTATTCGTTTCCGATTTTGTCGACTTCTCTATTTATGTCGACGCCCCGGAAGATCAGTTGAAAAACTGGTATATCAATCGCTTCCTGAAATTCCGCGAAGGCGCGTTCACCGATCCGGATTCTTATTTCCACAACTATGCAAAATTATCCAAAGATGAAGCGACCAACGTCGCCACGGCATTGTGGAATGAAATCAATCTATTGAATCTAAAAGAAAATATTCTTCCCACGCGCGAAAGGGCAAGTTTGATATTGACCAAAAGTGCTAACCACTCCGTCGAACAGGTACGGTTGCGGAAATAAAAAAAGGGAGCTTTGGCTCCCTTTTTTTATTCTGCGCTTCTGAGTGAGATTTCCCCACCCATCCAGGGCTTAATTACTCCATCCTGCTCAAGCAATAATGCTCCCTGCGTATCAATGCCACGAGAAGTACCAAATATTTCTTTCTCGCCAATAATCAATTTCACCGGACGATTTATAAAGTTATCCAGTTTTTCCCAGCGAGGGAGATAAGGCGCCAGGCCCTCTTGCTCAAACAGCAACAACGCAGCTCGTAGTTCTTTAATTAAACGCACGGCAAGAGTGTTTCGATCAATTTTGATTCCGGCTTCCTGCAAATTAATCCATCCTTGATTAATCACATCGGATTCCACTCGTCGCATAGCGAGGTTAATTCCAGCGCCAATGACAATTTGCGCCGCGTCTCCCGTCTTACCAGTGAGTTCAACCAGAATGCCAGCAAGCTTGCGATCCAGCAGATAGAGGTCGTTCGGCCATTTTACGCGAACTTTATCTGCGCCGAGGCTGTGCAACACTTCAGCCATTACGATACCAATAACAAGGCTCAGGCCAATCGCTGCGGCTGGCCCTTGCTCAAGTCGCCAGTACATTGATAAATAGAGATTCGCACCAAAGGGCGAGAACCATTTACGCCCACGGCGACCGCGGCCCGCCTGCTGGTATTCCGCGACACATACATCACCCGAACGAAGCGACGCCAGCCTGTCCATCAAATACTGGTTGGTGGAATCAATAACAGGGAGCACCGTAACGGCACCTTCGCTGATGCTGCTGCGGATAAGATCTTCATTCAGCAGTTGAATGGGCTCCGGCAAACTGTAGCCTTTTCCTGGAACCGTAAACACATCCACACCCCAGTCGCGCAGCGTCTGTATGTGTTTATTAATCGCCGCCCGACTCATCCCCAGGCTCTCGCCGAGGTGCTCTCCGGAATGGAAATCACCATCCGATAGAACCGAGATCAGCTTTAATGGCACCGTATTATCCTTCACGCGATCACCTCCACCGCATTGACTTCACCCTGAGCACCAATAAACCGTACTTCAGGCTCCAGCCACACATCAAATTTTTCTCCGACCTGCTGGCGCACATAGCGAGCCAGCGCAACAACGTCGTCGCTGGTCGCATTGTCTTCATTAATCAAAACCAGTGCCTGATGGCGATGCACCATGGCACCACCAACTCTCGCGCCTTTCAGCTGACACTGATCGATAAGCCAGCCCGCCGCAAGTTTGACGCTGCCATCTGCCTGTGGGTAGTGTGGTGCACTCGGGAAAGCAGCCAGGAGCTTTTCTGCCGCCGTGCTGTTAATCACTGGGTTTTTGAAGAAGCTGCCAGCATTACCGTTCACTTTAGGGTCCGGTAACTTTGTGATACGCATGTGGCAGACAGCATCAAAAACCTGCTGTGGCGTGACAGTTTGAGGATCCAGTCGGGTCAGGTCGCCATAGCTTAGTACCGGGTGCCAGGCTTTGGCTAACTTTAACCCTACAGCCACAATGACATAGCGGTCCTGATATTCATGCTTAAAGATGCTGTCGCGATAGCCAAACCGGCACTCTTCCGCACTTAGTCGTTTTTGTAAACCAGTAGAGAGCTCAATGCAGTCGACATATGCACAGACGCGCTGCAGTTCCACGCCGTAAGCGCCGATATTCTGAATAGGTGATGAGCCTGTGCAACCGGGAATAAGTGCCAGATTTTCAAGGCCGGGCATCCCCTTCTCAAGGGTGTATTTAACGAGACTATGCCAGTTCTCACCCGCTCCAACATGCAGGAGCCATGCATCTGGCAGTTCACTCACCTCGATCCCTTTAAGACGGTTGATCAGGACAACACCAGAATAATCCTCTAAAAAAAGGACATTACTACCTTCGCCTAAAATGAGGACAGGCAGGTTTTCAGAGGTTGCCTGCTGCCAGACATTAAGGAGTTGAATTGCATTTTCCGCGTGGACAACTTGGCGGGCATGACGATCGATACCAAAGGTATTCCAGGGCTTTAAGGAGTGATTCATAGTGGCTTCCAGATGCAAGATCCCGGCTAGTTTACCGTATTCAGGCAATGAAGGCTTGTGGATATGTCTGTGGAAAGGCTGCGGACAAACGCAAAAAAACCCCATGCTTTCGCATGAGGTTTTCTTGTCTGTTTGATGCCTGGCAGTTGTATGCCGGGCGTCCTGCCCGTCACCCTCCGGGCAGCACGGTCGTGCTGTGAAAATCCGTTCCCGACTGATTTGTCCTGCTCCGGAGAGCGTTCACCGACAAACCGCAGATAAGACAAAAGGCCCAGTCTTTCGACTGAGCCTTTCGCTTTATTTGATGCCTGGCAGTTCCCTACTCTCGCATGGGGAGACCCCACACTAC
>NZ_OBEF01000030.1 GCF_900215375.1 Enterobacter sp. CC120223-11
CGCCTGCGTGGCCTGGAGCTTATTATCGACCGCAGTATTAATCTGCTCCTGATTTTGGGCACGCGTGTCAGCGTCGTGCTCAACCTGTCCGATATATTTTGTGTTGTCGGCAATAGTCGCCGCGTTATGATCGATATCCTGCGTTTGTTTATTGTCGAGCGCCTGCGTGGTCTGGAGCTTATTGTCGACAGTCGTATTGATTTGCTCCTGATTGTGGGCGTCGAGCAAGGCCTGCTGTATATCGGCCTGGCGCTGCCTCTCGGCCGCTTGTTCAATTTGCTCTTGCTTGTGAAGATTGAGTTCGTCGATCTCTTGTTGGTTTTGAGGCACCTGGGTACTGTTTCCCTGCTGCTGTGTCTCAGAAGGGTTCTGAGGCGCAACTGGCTTATCATCAGAGAAATCTAAGAGGGGAAGGCCGACATTTTTCGTTCCATTCCAGTAAGTATTTCCTTTCAGATAATCTTCGATAGATTGCAGGTTATCCATCCCGCGAATTGCCTGAATCTTATCGGACGGGATTGAAGGATTCTTAAGAATATAATTATCGACGATATTCTGGTCTGTGCTGCTGAGGTCCGCACGCACCACGCTGGAGAAAGCTGAAGCTATCATCAGTACTGCAATTACATTTTTTCTCATTATTTATTAACCGGTATGTGATGTCGAAAAGGCTAAATGCATAATCAACAAAGTGATTGATGTGCATTCGTATTGGCATCATGCCCGCTGCGTTTAGCCTGAATTAATGAAGGCCAGACGACATTGCTACAGTCCACTCCATGTCATGGTTTTGATACCGCGCAACTGGATTAATCCTGATGTCAGGGCTGGTCCAATATCGGTGGCGAATAATACTGCGAACATTTATTTTTTCAATCCATTCAATTTTTTGGTAACTGATTGAAATATAATAATTAAAAATAATTTTATATTTTGCCGTGAAAATTAATTGTGGTTTTATTTGGGGGCTTATTGGAAATGCATAATAAAATGTAAGGCTGGCTGTTTTATTGTTGTTTTAATTTTATTGCTGGAATGTTTTTTAAATTGGTGTTGCTTCTGCTGCTAACTATTTTTTGCTTGTTATATTAGTGATTTTAATGTTTGGTGAATTGGGTGGTTTCAATTGAAAGTGAACGATTTGTTCAGGAAGGTGTATCAGAGAAAAACAATCGATAATAAATCGGGTTTATCCGTGGTTTATGAATTTAAGATTCTGGTTTTGATCTTAGTTTTGGTTGTTTTCATTTTAATTAAATTGTCTTCTGGGTTTTTATTCTGTCAGGAGTTCCTTAAGTGAAGTTTAATAAAAGGATCATGGTGCTCCGCAAACACAACGCCTGTAATGGATAAGGTTACCCGCCATTTCTCCCCAACGGCACTACCAGCGGCGTGCCCGCCACCGGGTCTTCAATGATCAGGCAGCGCAGGCCATAGATTTTTTCAATGAGCTCTGCCGTCACAATCTCTTTTGGTGCGCCCTCAGCCACGATTTTCCCTTCTCGCAGGGCGATCAGGTGCGTGGCATAACGGCAGGCCTGGTTAAGGTCGTGCAGCACGGCAGCCAGGGTATAACCTTTCTCCCGATTGAGTTCGCTCAGCAGCTCCAGCAGATCGATTTGGTGGCTTATGTCGAGCCAGGTGGTCGGCTCGTCCAGCAGCATGATTGCCGTTTCCTGTGCCAACACCATTGCAATCCAGGCCCGTTGGCGCTGGCCGCCGGAGAGCGTGTCCACGCTCTGATTCGCAAGCTCCGTCACGCCCGTTGCCTGCATGGCGCGGTGGACCGCGTCGTCATCCTCTTTGCGCCAGCGAGTGAACAGCGGCTGATGAGGATAGCGCCCGCGAGACACCAGCTCCTGTACGGTGATGTCGCCCGGCGTCGTGGCGTTCTGCGCCAGCAGGCCAATGCGGCGGGCCACTTCTTTGCTGTTGAAGCGCTGAATGTGTTCGCCATCCAGCAACACTTGCCCGTGCTGCGGCGTCATCAGGCGGCTTAGCGCGCGCAGAAGCGTTGATTTCCCGCAGCCGTTGGGTCCGATAATGGCGGTGAAATGACCCTCTGGAATGGCGACGTGAAGATCTTCGACGATAATTTTTTTGCCGTAGCCGAGCGTCAGGTGTTCGCCGTAAAGACGGGAGGAAAGGGCGGTCATTTTTTACGGGACTCCTGAATAAGCAGGGCAATAAGATAAAGACCGCCGAGGCTGACGGTGACCACACCCACCGGAAGCAGGTAAGGTATAAACAGCTGCTGTGCGGCAAAATCTGCGAGCGCAAGCAGCAATGCGCCGCACAGCGCAGATTGGGTCAAGCCCCAGCGTGCCGTGCCGCTCAGGCGGCGGGCGATGTGCGGGGCAACCAGCGCGATGAAGGAAATGGGACCGGCAAGCGCGGTGGAGGCGGCCGTGAGCACCACGGCAACCAGCATCAGCAGTAAGCGGGAGCTTTCAACGCGAACGCCTAACGCACAGGCGCTGTCGTCGCCCATCTCCAGCAGCCGTAACCGCCGGATGAGCAGTGCAGAGCAAACCAACATGACCAGCAGAATTGGCGCCGACGGGTAGAGCTTCGCCCACGTCACGCCGTTGAGCGACCCGGCAAACCACAGCCCCGCCGACTGGGCGGTTTCCAGCGTGGCGCGCAGCAGCAGCCAGGTGTTGAAGGCCATCAGCATCGCGCGGATGCCGATACCGATAATGATCAGCCTGAAGGTGTCAATGCCGTTGCGCCACGCCAGCAGCCAGACCAGCAGCGAAGTGACAATCCCGCCCGCCATCGCCGCGAAGGCAATTGCCGTCTGATGCTGACCGAACAGCACCATCGCCACCAGCACGCCGCTCCATGCCCCGGTGTTGAAGCCCATCACGTCCGGGCTGCCAAGCGGGTTACGCATCAGCGACTGGAAAATCGCGCCGCTGACGCCAAGGGACGCGCCAACCAACAGCGCCATCAGCACGCGCGGCAGCCGCCATTCGGTGACTACCATCGTTACGTTGCGCGGAGCATCGCCCGTCAGGGCAGAAATTACCTGTGATACGTCCAGGGTGACCGCACCGCTGCGCAGGCTCCACAGGGTAATGAACAAAGACGCTAGCGTGAGGAATCCGCAGCTCAGCAGCAAGCGGCGAGAAGGCGCAGTCATGCGGCACCTCCGCGCGACGGCTGGCGGCGAACCAGCCAGATAAGCACCGGCGCGCCGATGAAAGCGCTGACTACCGACACGCGCAGCTCGCCTGGCACCAGCAGACGTCCGGCAATATCGGCAAAGAGCAGCAGGGCAGGGGTGGCGATCAGCGTGACCGGCAGCGACCAGCGGTGATCGCCGCCGACCAGCCAGCGTGAAATGTGAGGCATCATCAGACCGATAAAGGCAATGGGCCCCACCAGCGCAGTGGCGCAGCCGCTCAGCACGGTGATGGTCAGCAAACCGAGTATTTGCGTGCGTGCGACTTTATTGCCGAGCGCGGTGGCGGTATCTGCGCCGAGGCTCAGGCTGTTCAGCGAGCGGCTCAGACCCAGCGCCACCGCCGCGGCAATAGTGACCGGGCCCAGCACCACCTTCAGCGTTTCCAGCGAGCGGATATCCAGCGAACCGGCCTGCCAGAAGCGCAGCTGGTCGTAAACATCGGGGTTGAGCAGGGCGATGCCGTTGGATAACCCTTCCAGCACCGCGCCAAGCGCGACGCCCGCCAGCGTCAGGCGAACCGGGCTGAGCTGGCCACCGCCCTGGCTGCCGGTAAAGGCGACGAGCAGAGAGGCAATGAGTGCGCCAGAGAAGGCGAGAAGAAGCTGCTCCTGCGGCAGCGTCAGGCCAAACAGCGCTGCGCCCAGCACGATAGCGAAGCTCGCACCGGCGTTTACGCCAAGAATACCGGGGTCGGCGAGAGGGTTGCGGGTCAGGGTTTGCATCAGCGCGCCTGCGAGCCCCAGCGCGCCACCCGCCAGCAGCCCGGCGAGGGTACGCGGAAGGCGGGCATCCAGAATTATGGTGCAATCTGCGCTGCGGCAGGTGCCGGACAGGGCATCTGTGACCACGCTTAACGGCAGCGGCTTCGCGCCAATCAGCAGGCTGAGTGCACAGGCAGCGACGAGCAGAATGAGCAGTCCGGGCACGGCGACGGGGCGCAGCGCGGCGGGAGAAAACGACATAGCAACGTCCATGATGTGATAATGATAGTAATTATCGTTCTCGATCTTATTCGCCTATGTTAGCATGTGCGGCCACGGAAATGGTACCGAAAGTTCGTTGAAGGCCCTGTGATGCAAAGACAATCCTGGCTGTTGAACCTCAGCCTGCTCAAGACTCACCCGGCGTTTCGCGCCGTCTTTATCGCCCGCTTTATCTCGATTCTCTCCCTTGGCCTGCTCGGCGTTGCCGTGCCGGTTCAGATTCAGGCGCTGACCCACTCTACCTGGCACGTCGGCCTGGCGGTGACGCTCACCGGCGGGGCGATGTTTATCGGTCTGATGCTCGGCGGCGTGCTGGCCGACCGCTTTGAGCGCAAGAAGCTGATCCTTCTGGCGCGCGGGACCTGCGGTCTGGGCTTTCTCGGCCTGTGGTTGAACGCGCTACTGCCGGAGCCATCGCTGCTGGCGATTTACCTGCTTGGCGTCTGGGACGGGCTGTTTGCTTCGATTGGCGTGACTGCGTTACTGGCGGCGACGCCTGTGCTGGTCGGGCGTGAAAACCTGATGCAGGCCGGGGCGATCACCATGCTGACGGTACGCCTGGGTTCGGTGATTTCACCGATGGTCGGCGGCCTGCTGCTGGCGAGCGGTGGCTTCGCCTGGAACTACCTGCTGGCGGCCATTGGCACTTTTATCACTACGCTGACTCTCCTGCGTTTGCCGCAGCTTCCACCTCCGCCACAGCCGCGCGAACATCCGTTTACGTCGCTGATGGCGGGGCTGCGCTTCCTGTTCAGCAATCCGCTGATTGGCGGCATTGCGCTGCTCGGCGGTCTGTTGACGATGGCAAGCGCGGTGCGCGTGCTCTATCCGGCGCTGGCGGCAGGGTGGCAGATGTCGGCGGCGCAAATCGGCCTGCTGTACGCGGCGATCCCACTCGGCGCAGCCTTTGGCGCACTGACGAGCGGCAACCTGGCCCGCAGCGAGAAGCCAGGGCAAATCATGTTGCTCTGCACTGTCGGATCCTTTATCGCCATAGGCGTGTTCAGCCTGATGCCCGCCTGGGCCCTGGGAGCGCTGTGCCTGGCGCTGTTTGGCTGGCTGAGTGCGATAAGTTCGCTGCTGCAGTACACCCTGATTCAGACGCAAACCCCGGAAGTGATGCTTGGGCGAATTAACGGCCTGTGGACCGCACAAAACGTCACGGGCGATGCAATTGGCGCTGCGCTGCTCGGCGGCGTTGGCGCGATGCTGACACCAGCAGCGGCGGCAAGCATGAGCGGCTGGGTATTGGCCGCAATCGGCGTGGCGCTGGTGGTGTTGCTGGGCGAGCTGCGCCGGTTCCGTCAGGCTCCGGTGCAGGTGGAAGAGGTCCGGACATAAATTTGGTTGTTACCCTCTCCCCGGCCCTCTCCCAAAGGGAGAGGGAGAAAATCAAAGTCAGCACGAAACGTTTCCCTCTCCGTAAGTGAGAGGGAGAAAGTCAAAACGCTGCACTAATTAGTTTCTCTCACGCCGAGGGAGGGAGCAAGGTAAAACGCTGCACGAAATAGTTCCCTCTCCCCACGGGAGAGGGTCAGGGAGAGGGGATGCACAGACTTAGCCGAAAAGCTTCCCAAGCCGCTCCAGCACCCGCATCGCGCTGTAATAGTCGAGACGGAAGGTTTCGGTACCCAGCGCATAAACGCGCTTGTTTTGCACCGCTTCAAGGTGCGACAGCAGCGGATTGGCTTCGATGGCGTCGGTGTCCTTCTGATCACCCGCGAAAACAAACAGCGACTTCCCGTTCAGGCCCGTCGCCAGGTTTTCGCCGCCAAGCTGAATAATGTCGTGACGTTTTCCCTGGCTCTGGCTGGTGTGCAGCCCGGCAGGCAGAGGAGCGAGGGTGAAGCCGAGCTGTTCGAGCAATTTGCCCTGCGCGGACTCTGGCGTCCACAGGTTGGCGCTGTGGGCGGCGGCGGTGTAAACCAGCGCGCTGACCGGCTGCGGCGGCAGCTTCATCTGTTGCTTAACCTTCGCCATCTGGCTGTCAAATTCGGCGATGCGCTGAGCCGCCTGCTTCTCCTGACCGGTAATTTGACCCAGCTGCGTCAGCAGGCTCTGCCAGCTCTGGGAGTCATAGTTGATGATAAGCGTCGGCGCGATGGTCGAGAGCTGATCGTAAAGCGCCAGTGCGGAATCGCCGCCGGTGGCGCTGATAAGGATCAGGTCAGGCATTTGTGCCGCAACGGCTTCGGCATTTGGCTCACCGATGTACAGCCGGGCGACGTGACGCTGCTTAGCAATATCGCCCCACTGGCGCAGAAAACCCTGGCCATCCGCGACGCGGTTGTTTGGCGTGGTTGCCCCACTGGCGATAACCGGCGCATCAATTGCCAGCAGTGAACCGGTGAGGGTGACACTGGTGGAAACAATGCGCAGCGGCTTGTGTTCAAGCTGATGCGCGCCGCGGCTATCGGTGACGTCCCGTGGCCAGTCGGCAGCGTAAGCTGAGGATAATCCTAAAAGGCAAAGCCCGCTGACAAGCAGGGTGTTGCGGAATAAAGCGGGGAATTTCACGACGTCAAAGTCCTGTTTAGTGGATGTTAATGAATCTCATTTTCACTTCACTGCTCTTCAGATGCAAGTCGGATGATGCGTCTGAAGTTGACAAGGAGCAGTTTTACTTTTAGCTTACCGAACCAAAATATAAATGATAATTATTCTTAATATCTTTATCGTTTTGGAGGATGATATGGAAACGTCACTGGCTGAGGCCGTGCAGGAAATCGCACCAACGCTGTCTCCCGACAGCTTTTTCTTTATGTCGCCGTACCGCAGTTTCACCACCACGGGCTGCTTCCGCAGCATTTCGCAGCCGGTAGAAGGCGGGGACGATTTAGCGGGTGAGTTTCAACAAACCCTCGCGAAAGCCTTTGCCGACGCCAAAGCCGCTGGCATCCAGCGTCCTCTGCTGGTTGGCGCCATCCCGTTTGATACCACGCAGCCTTCCGCGCTGTTTATTCCACAGCACAGCGAAACCTTCTCCCGCACGGCAAGGCAGCACTCTGCGCCTTACGCCGCCAGCCTGAAGCCGATGCAGGTGCAGGCGCGTCAGGAAATTCCTGAGCAGGATGTGTTTATGGCGATGGTGGAACGCGCCGCGACGCTGACCGCCACGCCGGAAGTGGATAAAGTGGTGCTCTCGCGCCTCATTGAGCTCACCACTGATACTAACGTGGATACCGGTGCGCTGCTGGAGCGCCTCATTGCGCAGAACCCGGCAAGCTTTAACTTCCACGTGCCGCTGCCGGACGGCGGGGTGCTTCTCGGTGCCAGTCCTGAGCTGCTGCTACGCAAAGACGGCCCGCACTTCAGTTCACTGCCGCTCGCGGGTTCCGCCCGTCGTCAGCCGGACAGCGTGCTGGACCGGGAAGCGGGCAACCGCCTGCTGGCCTCGCAGAAAGACCGCCATGAGCACGACCTGGTGACTCAGGCGATGAAGAGCGTACTGACGCCGCGCAGTGATTCACTCTCTTTGCCGTCCTCCCCGCAGCTCATTACCACGCCAACGCTCTGGCATCTGGCGACGCCAATTGAAGGCGAGGCGAAAGCGGGCGAGAACGCATTGTCACTGGCCTGCCTGCTGCATCCAACGCCTGCGCTGAGCGGGTTCCCGCACGACGTGGCGAAGCGTCTGATTGCCGAACTCGAGCCGTTCGACCGCGAGCTGTTCGGCGGCATCGTTGGCTGGTGCGACGCGGAAGGCAATGGTGAGTGGGTGGTGACTATCCGCTGCGCAAAAGTACGCGCCAACCACATCCGCCTGTTTGCCGGGGCGGGCATTGTGCCTGCTTCATCGCCGCTCGGCGAATGGCGTGAAACCGGCGTCAAGCTGACCACCATGCTGAACGTATTTGGCCTCAATTAAGGAGTGATGATGAGCGTTGCTTTTACGCCATGGCCGGACGACCTCGCGGCCCGATACCGTGAAAAGGGCTACTGGCAGGATCTGCCGCTGACCGACATGCTAACGCGCCACGCGGACAGCGACGCGGTGGCGGTCATTGATGGCGATCGCCAGTTCAGCTATCGCGAACTGAACAGACTCGTGGATAACCTTGCGTCCTCTTTGCAGCGCCAGGGGCTGAAAACGGGCGAAACCGCGCTGGTGCACCTGGGCAACGTGACGGAGTTTTACGTCACGCTGTTTGCGCTGCTGCGCATCGGCGTCGCGCCGGTAAATGCGCTGTTCAGCCATCAGCGCAGTGAGCTTCACGCCTACGCCGCGCAGATTGAACCGACACTGCTGATTGCAGACCGCGCTCATGCGCTGTTTGCCGACGATAGCTTCCTCAACGCTTTTGTTGATGAGCACCGCTCGGTGCGCGTGGTGCTGCTGAACAATGAAGGTGGTGAGCACAGCCTGGCGGCGGCGATGGCAGCCCCGGCAGATAACTTTGTGCCGTCGCCAACGGATGCCGGAGAAGTGGCCTTCTTCCAGCTTTCCGGCGGCAGTACGGGCACGCCGAAGCTTATCCCTCGCACCCATAACGATTACTCCTACAGCATTCGTCGCAGCAATGAGATCTGCCACTTCAACGAACGCACGCGCTACCTCTGCGCTTTGCCCGCCGCGCACAACTACGCCATGAGTTCACCGGGCGCGCTCGGTGTGTTCCTCGCAGGTGGCAGCGTGGTGTTAGCTGCTGACCCGAGCGCCACGCTCTGCTTCCCGCTTATCGAACAGCATCAGATTACGGTTGCCGCCCTGGTCCCGCCTGCGGTGAGCCTGTGGTTACAGGAAATCCAGGCCTGCGGCAGCAACGCCCAGCTGGCCTCACTCACTTTGTTGCAGGTGGGCGGCGCACGCCTCTCCGCCACGCTCGCGGCCCGTATTCCGGCAGAAATTGGCTGTCAGCTTCAGCAGGTCTTTGGCATGGCGGAAGGGCTGGTGAACTACACCCGTCTGGACGATTCGGCTGAGCGCATCATTAACACTCAGGGCTGCCCGATGTCACCGGACGATGAAGTCTGGGTGGCGGATGCCGACGGTAACCCACTGCCGCGCGGCGAAGTCGGGCGACTGATGACCCGTGGGCCGTACACCTTCCGCGGCTATTACAAAAGCCCACAGCACAATGCCAGCGCCTTTGACGCCAACGGCTTTTACGGCTCGGGCGATCTGATCTCCATCGACGAGGACGGCTACATCACCGTTCAGGGGCGTGAGAAAGATCAGATCAATCGCGGCGGCGAAAAGATCGCGGCGGAAGAAATTGAAAACCTGCTGCTGCGACACGAAGCGGTGGTCCATGCCGCACTCGTGAGCATGGAAGACAGTCTGCTCGGCGAGAAAAGCTGCGCATACCTGGTGGTGAAAGAACCGCTGCGGGCCGTGGCCGTGCGCCGCTTCCTGCGTGAGCAGGGCGTAGCTGAATTTAAACTGCCGGATCGCGTGGAGTGCGTGGACGCACTGCCGCTGACGCCGGTCGGGAAAGTCGATAAAAAACAATTGCGTCAGTGGATCGCCGATCGCGCCCTGGCCTGAAGGAGAAGAGTATGGCAATTCCAAAACTGCAGGCCTACGCGCTGCCAACCGCCGCAGATATTCCGGCCAACAAAGTCGACTGGGCATTCGAACCCGCGCGCGCGGCGCTGCTGATCCACGATATGCAGGAGTATTTCCTCAACTTCTGGGGCGAGAACAGCGAGATGATGGCGACCGTAGTGGCAAACATCAAAGCCCTGCGCGACTTTGCCAAAAAGCACAACATTCCCGTGTACTACACCGCACAGCCGAAAGAGCAGAGTGATGAAGACCGGGCGCTGCTGAACGACATGTGGGGACCAGGTCTGACCAAATCGCCGGAGCAGCAGCGCGTGATTGCCGCGCTCGCGCCGGACGAGGCGGATACCGTGCTGGTGAAGTGGCGCTACAGCGCGTTTCACCGCTCGCCGCTGGAGGAGATGCTCAAGGAAACCGGGCGTGACCAACTGATCATTACTGGCGTCTATGCGCACATCGGCTGCATGACCACGGCAACAGATGCGTTTATGCGCGATATCAAACCGTTCTTCGTGGCGGATGCGCTGGCCGATTTCAGCCGCGAAGAACATTTAATGTCGCTGAAATACGTGGCTGGCCGCTCCGGGCGCGTGGCGATGACCGAAGAACTGCTGCCGCTGCCTGCCTCCAAAGCAGCGCTGCGGGCGGTTATCCTGCCGCTGCTGGATGAGTCTGACGAACCGCTCGATGACGAAAACCTGATTGACTACGGCCTGGATTCGGTGCGGATGATGGCGCTGGCGGCGCGCTGGCGCAAAGTGCATGGCGACATTGATTTCGTGATGCTGGCAAAAAATCCAACCCTCGACGCCTGGTGGGCGCTGCTCTCCCGCGAGGTGAAGTGATGGCCGGATTCGATTTTCACGGCAAAACCGTCTGGGTGACGGGCGCGGGAAAAGGCATCGGCTATGCTACGGCGCTGGCGTTCGTTGAGGCAGGGGCGAACGTCACCGGTTTCGATCTGGCTTTCAACAAGTCGGACTACCCGTTTACTACGGTAGAGATGGACGTGGCGGATACTCAGCAGGTGCTGCTGGTTTGCGCCCCGCTGTTACAGGATTTAACGCGTCTCGATGTGCTGGTGAATGCTGCCGGGATTTTGCGCATGGGCGCTACGGACGAGCTGAGCCTTATCGACTGGCAGCAGACGTTTGCCGTCAACGTGGGCGGCGCGTTCAATCTGTTCCAGCAGACGATGGCGAAGTTCCGTGCGCAGCAGGGCGGGGCGATTGTGACCGTCGCGTCGGATGCGGCGCATGCGCCGCGTATTGGCATGAGCGCTTATGGCGCTTCGAAGGCGGCGCTGAAAAGCCTGGCGCTGACCGTCGGACTGGAGCTGGCGGCAAGCGGCGTGCGCTGTAACCTGGTGTCGCCGGGTTCAACGGATACCGACATGCAGCGCACGCTGTGGGTCAGCGACGACGCGGAGCAGCAGCGCATTCGTGGGTGTGGCGAGCAGTTCAAGCTTGGCATTCCACTCGGTAAAATTGCCCGTCCGCAGGAAATTGCGAGCACCATTCTGTTTCTCGCTTCCGACTCCTCCAGCCACATCACGTTGCAGGACATCGTGGTGGACGGCGGCTCAACGCTGGGGGCGTGATGATCTGGATTCGTCATTTAACGCTTGATGCCCTGAATGCCACCAGCGAGGCGACGATGGTGGCCCATCTCGGCATCGTCTATACCCGCCTGGGCGACGATACGCTGGAAGCCGAAATGCCCGTCGACGCCCGCACGCATCAGCCGTTTGGCCTGCTGCACGGCGGCGCATCCGCGGCGCTGGCGGAGACGCTTGGTTCGATGGCGGGTTACCTGATGACCCGCGAAGGCCAGTGCGTCGTCGGCACTGAGCTGAACGCCACGCACCACCGCGCGGTATCCCAGGGCAAAGTGCGCGGCGTGTGCCAGCCGCTCCACTTAGGCAAGCAAACGCAAAGCTGGGAAATCGTGGTGTTCGACGAACAGGGGCGGCGCTGCTGCACCTGCCGGTTGAGTACAATGGTTTTGGGTTAACGTGTGGGAGATCCCCTCTCCCTAACCCTCTCCCGCAGGGAGAGGGAACCGATTGTGCTCGCTTTTCTTCCTTACCCTGAAGGGAGAGGGAACTGACATATACGCTCTGCCTTTCTCCTTCTCCCGTGGGGAGAGGG
>NZ_OBEF01000029.1 GCF_900215375.1 Enterobacter sp. CC120223-11
GTACCGTTGTTACCGGTCGTGTAGAGCGCGGTATCGTTAAAGTGGGTGAAGAAGTTGAAATCGTTGGTATCAAAGAAACCGCGAAAACCACCTGTACTGGCGTTGAAATGTTCCGCAAACTGCTGGACGAAGGCCGTGCTGGTGAGAACGTAGGTGTTCTGCTGCGTGGTATCAAACGTGAAGAAATCGAACGTGGTCAGGTACTGGCGAAGCCAGGCTCCATCAAGCCACACACCAAGTTCGAATCTGAAGTGTACATCCTGTCCAAAGACGAAGGCGGCCGTCATACTCCGTTCTTCAAAGGCTACCGTCCACAGTTCTACTTCCGTACAACTGACGTGACCGGTACCATCGAACTGCCAGAAGGCGTAGAGATGGTAATGCCAGGCGACAACATCAAGATGGTTGTGACTCTGATCCACCCAATCGCGATGGACGACGGTCTGCGTTTCGCAATCCGTGAAGGCGGCCGTACCGTAGGCGCGGGCGTTGTTGCTAAAGTTCTGGGCTAATTATTCGTAATTAGTTTTGAATAGAAAAGGGCGCTTCGGCGCCCTTTTTGCTGCCTGTAATATACCCGTGACACAGTTGTTTGCATTTTCGATGCGATCTCCTGCACCGGTTCTTAATTTGTGCTATTGTAATCATAACTATTCTCATTTACACTTTGAGCATAAATTGAACGGGAGCGATCATGTACGTTTGTTTGTGTAATGGTGTAAGCGATAAAAAAATTCGGCAGGCTGTACGTCAGTTTCATCCGCAATCTTTTCAACAACTCCGTAAATTTATTCCTGTGGGAAATCAATGCGGTAAGTGTATTCGCGCCGCACGTGAAATCATGCAAGATGAATTAACCCAGATGCCAGAATTTAAAGAGACTGCCTGAGTACCCTCCTTTCTTTTTGACATCCCCGTAGCCCGATCTACGCTTCTATGAGTGGAAGCGGAGGGACTACATAATGAAAGGTGATGTTAAGATCATAAGTCATCTCAATAAATTATTGGGAAATGAGCTTGTCGCAATCAATCAATACTTTCTCCATGCGAGAATGTTCAAAAACTGGGGCCTGACGCGTCTCAACGATGTCGAGTACCATGAATCCATTGATGAGATGAAACATGCTGATAAATATATCGAGCGTATTTTGTTTCTCGAAGGCATTCCTAATTTGCAGGATCTCGGCAAACTGGGCATCGGCGAAGATGTCGAAGAAATGCTGCAGTCCGACCTCAGACTCGAACTTGAGGGCGCCAAAGATCTTCGTGAAGCGATCGCTTATGCAGATACCGTTCATGACTATGTCAGTCGCGACATGATGATCGAGATCCTGGCCGATGAAGAAGGGCACATCGACTGGCTTGAAACAGAGCTCGATTTGATTGGCAAACTAGGTATTCAGAACTACCTGCAATCACAGATCAAAGTGGAAGAGTAGCCCAACTCTGCCACCCCAGAATCAAGCCCGCTGCGCTCAGAAATGGGCCAAAACGCAGCGGGTTTTTTAGTACCTGCCCCGAACGTTTAACGACCAGCATGACAACGACAAACAGGAGCGCCAGACCCGTTGCCAGGGTAATTAACAACGGGAGCTGTTGCCAGCCATGCCATGCCCCCAGCGCGGCAAAAAACTTCAAGTCTCCGTACCCGATGCCTTCTCTTCGACGAATACCACGATAGAGCCAATATGTCAGAGCAAGTGAACTGTATCCGGCAATCGCTCCGACAACTGCGGTATCCAACTTTTCCGGCCAGAGCAGAACATGAAACAGTAAACCGCACCACAGAAGAGGGCAGGTAAGGCTGTCAGGTAGCAGCCCTGTCTTGTAATCCCGCCAGGCAAGAATGACCAGTAACAGAATATAGAGAAGGACGAAGGGATAACCATAACCGGGCATCGGGTGATTCCTGTAATGAGCCGAGGCCGGAAGTATTTCGCCGGGGGGATGAGCCGCGCAAACCGGGAAGTGTCATTTTCCACGCTACTTTCCAGAGAATTTCTGCTGCGAGCAGATTTTGCGCATCAAATTGCGAGGAGCTACGCAGAACAGAAATGGCGGATTTATAATCACCACTTGCTTCATCGCCAGATTTACGTATAATGCGCGGGCTTGTCAAAATTGACAGCGAGTTCGATATGAACTCCGGCAGTGCAGTTTACTGTCGACAATGCCTCCAATTGGGAGGCTACGTAAGAACGGTTACACTCTCCCATCAATCGTAATGGGTTTGAGTAGTAATCATTTTCGTTTATAAAATAATTGGAGCTCTGGTCTCATGCAGAACCAAAGAATCCGTATCCGCCTGAAAGCGTTTGATCATCGTCTGATCGATCAATCAACCGCGGAAATCGTCGAGACTGCCAAGCGCACTGGTGCGCAGGTCCGTGGTCCGATCCCGCTGCCGACCCGCAAAGAGCGTTTCACCGTTCTGATCTCCCCGCACGTTAACAAAGACGCGCGTGATCAGTACGAGATTCGTACTCACAAGCGTCTGGTTGACATCGTTGAGCCAACCGAGAAAACCGTTGATGCTCTGATGCGTCTGGACCTGGCTGCCGGTGTAGACGTGCAGATCAGCCTGGGTTAATCAGGTCATCGAGCGATTGAGAGGTTGAAACAATGATTGGTTTAGTCGGTAAAAAAGTGGGTATGACCCGCATCTTCACTGAAGATGGCGTTTCTATCCCAGTAACCGTAATCGAAGTTGAAGCAAACCGCGTTACTCAGGTTAAAGATCTGGCTAACGATGGCTACCGCGCTGTTCAGGTGACCACTGGTGCTAAAAAAGCTAACCGTGTAACCAAACCAGAAGCGGGTCACTTCGCTAAAGCTGGCGTTGAAGCTGGCCGTGGTCTGTGGGAATTCCGTCTTGCTGAAGGCGAAGAGTTCACCGTAGGTCAGGACATTAGCGTTGAGCTGTTTGCTGAAGTTAAAAAAGTTGACGTAACCGGTACCTCTAAAGGTAAAGGTTTCGCCGGTACCGTTAAGCGCTGGAACTTCCGTACCCAGGACGCTACCCACGGTAACTCCTTGTCTCACCGCGTTCCGGGTTCTATCGGTCAGAACCAGACTCCGGGCAAAGTGTTCAAAGGCAAGAAAATGGCAGGTCAGCTGGGTAATGAGCGTGTCACTGTTCAGAGCCTGGACGTAGTACGTGTTGACGCTGAGCGCAACCTGCTGCTGGTTAAAGGTGCTGTCCCGGGTGCAACCGGTAGCGACCTGATCGTTAAACCAGCTGTGAAGGCGTAAGGGGATAGCAATGGAATTAGTATTGAAAGACGCGCAGAGCGCGCTGACTGTTTCCGAAACTACCTTCGGTCGTGATTTCAACGAAGCGCTGGTTCACCAGGTTGTTGTTGCTTATGCAGCTGGTGCTCGTCAGGGTACTCGTGCTCAGAAGACTCGTGCTGAAGTCACTGGTTCCGGCAAAAAGCCGTGGCGCCAGAAAGGTACCGGCCGTGCGCGTTCAGGTTCTATCAAGAGCCCGATCTGGCGTTCCGGTGGCGTAACCTTCGCTGCTCGCCCGCAGGACCACAGTCAAAAAGTAAACAAAAAGATGTACCGCGGCGCGCTGAAAAGCATCCTGTCCGAACTGGTACGTCAGGATCGTCTGATCGTTGTCGAGACGTTCTCTGTAGAAGCGCCTAAAACTAAGCTGCTGGCACAGAAACTGAAAGACATGGCTCTGGAAGATGTGCTGATCATCACCGGTGAGCTGGACGAGAACCTGTTCCTGGCTGCGCGCAACCTGCACAAGGTTGACGTACGCGATGCAACTGGTATCGACCCGGTTAGCCTGATCGCCTTCGACAAAGTCGTAATGACTGCTGAGGCTGTTAAGCAAGTTGAGGAGATGCTGGCATGATTCGTGAAGAACGTCTGCTGAAGGTGCTTCGTGCACCGCACGTTTCTGAAAAAGCGTCTGCTGCGATGGAAAAAACCAATACCATCGTTCTCAAAGTTGCTAAAGACGCGACTAAAGCAGAAATCAAAGCTGCTGTGCAGAAACTGTTTGAAGTCGAAGTCGAAGTCGTTAACACCCTGGTAGTTAAAGGGAAAGTTAAACGTCAAGGACAGCGTATCGGTCGTCGTAGCGACTGGAAAAAAGCTTACGTCACCCTGAAAGAAGGCCAGAATCTGGACTTCGTTGGCGGCGCTGAGTAAGTCGGAGGAGTAATACAATGGCAGTTGTTAAATGTAAACCGACATCTCCGGGTCGTCGCCACGTTGTTAAAGTGGTTAACCCTGAGCTGCACAAGGGCAAACCTTTTGCTCCGTTGCTGGAAAAAAACAGCAAATCCGGTGGTCGTAACAACAATGGCCGTATCACCACTCGTCACATTGGTGGTGGCCACAAGCAGGCTTATCGTATTGTTGACTTCAAACGCAACAAAGACGGTATCCCAGCAGTTGTTGAGCGTCTTGAGTACGATCCGAACCGTTCCGCGAACATCGCGCTGGTTCTGTACAAAGATGGCGAACGCCGTTACATCCTGGCCCCTAAAGGCCTGAAAGCTGGCGACCAGATTCAGTCTGGCGTTGATGCTGCAATCAAAGCAGGTAACACCCTGCCGATGCGCAATATCCCGGTTGGTTCTACCGTTCATAACGTAGAAATGAAACCAGGTAAAGGCGGTCAGCTGGCACGTTCCGCTGGTACTTACGTTCAGATCATTGCTCGCGACGGTGCTTATGTCACCCTGCGTCTGCGTTCTGGTGAAATGCGTAAAGTCGAAGCAGACTGCCGTGCAACCCTGGGCGAAGTTGGCAATGCTGAGCATATGCTGCGCGTTCTGGGTAAAGCAGGTGCTGCACGCTGGCGTGGTGTTCGTCCTACCGTTCGCGGTACTGCGATGAACCCAGTCGATCACCCACATGGTGGTGGTGAAGGTCGTAACTTTGGTAAGCACCCGGTAACTCCGTGGGGCGTTCAGACCAAAGGTAAGAAGACCCGCAGCAACAAGCGTACTGATAAATTTATCGTACGTCGCCGTAGCAAATAATTTTAGAGGATAAGCCATGCCACGTTCTCTCAAGAAAGGTCCTTTTATTGACCTGCACTTGCTGAAGAAGGTAGAGAAAGCGGTGGAAAGCGGAGACAAGAAGCCCCTGCGCACTTGGTCCCGTCGTTCAACGATCTTTCCTAACATGATCGGTTTGACCATCGCTGTCCATAATGGTCGTCAGCACGTTCCAGTCTTTGTTTCCGATGAAATGGTCGGTCACAAACTGGGTGAATTCGCACCGACTCGTACTTATCGCGGCCACGCTGCTGATAAAAAAGCGAAGAAGAAATAAGGTAGGAGGAAGAGATGGAAACTTTAGCTCAACATCGCCATGCTCGTTCTTCTGCTCAGAAGGTTCGCCTTGTTGCTGACCTGATTCGCGGTAAGAAAGTGTCGCAGGCCCTGGACATCCTGACCTATACCAACAAGAAAGCTGCGGTATTGGTTAAGAAAGTACTGGAATCTGCCATTGCTAACGCTGAACACAACGATGGCGCTGACATCGACGATCTGAAAGTCACGAAAATTTTCGTAGATGAAGGCCCAAGCATGAAGCGCATTATGCCGCGTGCGAAAGGTCGTGCAGATCGCATCCTGAAGCGCACCAGCCACATTACTGTGGTTGTGTCCGATCGCTGAGACTCTGGAGACTAGCAATGGGTCAGAAAGTACATCCTAATGGTATTCGCCTGGGTATTGTAAAACCATGGAACTCAACCTGGTTTGCGAACACCAAAGAATTCGCTGACAACCTGGACAGCGATTTTAAAGTACGTCAGTACCTGACTAAGGAACTGGCAAAAGCGTCCGTGTCTCGTATCGTAATCGAGCGTCCGGCTAAGAGCATCCGTGTGACCATTCACACTGCTCGCCCGGGTATCGTTATCGGTAAGAAAGGCGAAGACGTAGAAAAACTGCGCAAGGTCGTAGCGGATATCGCTGGCGTTCCTGCACAGATCAACATCGCCGAAGTTCGTAAGCCAGAACTGGACGCTAAATTGGTTGCTGACAGCATCACTTCTCAGCTGGAACGTCGCGTTATGTTCCGTCGTGCTATGAAGCGTGCTGTTCAGAACGCAATGCGTCTGGGCGCGAAGGGTATCAAAGTTGAAGTTAGCGGCCGTCTGGGCGGCGCGGAAATCGCACGTACCGAATGGTACCGCGAAGGTCGCGTACCTCTGCACACTCTGCGTGCTGACATTGACTACAACACCTCTGAAGCGCACACCACTTACGGTGTAATCGGCGTTAAGGTATGGATCTTCAAAGGCGAGATCCTGGGTGGTATGGCTGCTGTTGAACAACCGGAACCGGCTGCTCAACCTAAAAAGCAGCAGCGTAAAGGCCGTAAATAAGGAGCGTCGCTGATGTTACAACCAAAGCGTACAAAATTCCGTAAAGTGCACAAAGGCCGCAACCGTGGTCTGGCGCAGGGTACGGATGTTAGCTTCGGCACTTTCGGTCTGAAAGCTGTTGGCCGTGGTCGTCTGACTGCACGTCAGATCGAAGCAGCACGTCGTGCTATGACCCGTGCAGTTAAGCGTCAAGGTAAAATTTGGATCCGTGTATTCCCGGACAAGCCAATTACCGAGAAGCCGCTGGAAGTTCGTATGGGTAAAGGTAAAGGTAACGTGGAGTATTGGGTTGCCTTGATTCAGCCGGGTAAAGTCCTGTATGAAATGGACGGCGTACCGGAAGAGCTGGCCCGTGAAGCCTTCGGCCTGGCAGCAGCGAAACTGCCTATCAAAACCACCTTTGTAACTAAGACGGTGATGTAATGAAAGCAAATGAGCTGCGTGAAAAGAGCGTTGAAGAGCTGAACACCGAGCTGCTTAATCTGCTGCGTGAGCAATTCAACCTGCGTATGCAGGCTGCAAGCGGCCAGCTGCAACAGACTCACCTGCTGAAGCAGGTTCGTCGTAACGTTGCACGTGTTAAGACTTTACTGACTCAGAAGGCGGGTGCGTAATGACCGATAAAATCCGTACTCTGCAAGGTCGCGTTGTCAGCGACAAAATGGAGAAATCCATTGTTGTTGCCATCGAACGTGTTGTGAAGCACCCGATCTACGGGAAATTCATCAAACGTACGACCAAACTGCACGTACATGACGAAAACAACGAATGTGGTATCGGCGACAAGGTTGAAATCCGTGAATGCCGTCCACTGTCCAAGACTAAGTCCTGGACGTTGGTTCGCGTTGTAGAGAAAGCGGTTCTGTAATACAGTACCTCTTCTCACTATGAATAAACGGCTCAGCGATGGGCCGTTTATTTTTTCTACCCTTATCTTGTGAGTGGTGTTATAATGCCGCGCCCTCGATATGGGGCTTTTTAACGACCCTGATTTATTGGGTCTCAGTAGTAGTTGACATTAGCGGAGCACTAAAATGATCCAAGAACAGACTATGCTGAACGTGGCCGACAACTCCGGTGCACGTCGCGTAATGTGTATCAAGGTTCTGGGTGGCTCGCACCGTCGCTACGCAGGCGTTGGCGACATCATCAAGATTACCATCAAGGAAGCAATTCCACGTGGTAAGGTGAAGAAAGGCGACGTACTGAAAGCGGTAGTGGTGCGCACCAAGAAGGGTGTTCGTCGCCCGGACGGTTCTGTCATTCGCTTCGATGGTAATGCATGCGTTATTTTAAACAATAACAGCGAGCAGCCAATCGGCACGCGTATTTTTGGGCCGGTAACTCGTGAACTGCGTAATGAAAAGTTCATGAAAATTATCTCTCTGGCACCAGAAGTACTCTAAGGAGCGAATCATGGCAGCGAAAATCCGTCGTGATGACGAAGTTATCGTGTTGACCGGTAAAGATAAAGGTAAACGCGGTAAAGTTAAGAATGTCCTGTCTTCCGGCAAGGTCATTGTTGAAGGTATCAACCTGGTTAAAAAGCATCAGAAGCCTGTACCGGCTCTGAACCAGCCAGGCGGCATCGTTGAGAAAGAAGCTGCGCTTCAGATCTCCAACGTTGCAATCTTCAATGCGGCAACCGGCAAGGCTGACCGTGTAGGCTTTAGATTCGAAGACGGCAAAAAAGTCCGTTTCTTCAAGTCTAACAGCGAAACTATCAAGTAATTTGGAGTAGTACGATGGCGAAACTGCATGATTACTACAAAGACGAAGTAGTTAAGAAACTCATGACTGAGTTTAACTACAATTCTGTCATGCAAGTCCCTCGGGTCGAGAAGATCACCCTGAACATGGGTGTTGGTGAAGCGATCGCTGACAAGAAACTGCTGGATAACGCAGCAGCTGATCTGACAGCAATCTCCGGTCAAAAACCGCTGATCACCAAAGCACGCAAATCAGTTGCAGGCTTCAAAATCCGTCAGGGCTATCCGATCGGCTGTAAAGTAACTCTGCGTGGCGAACGCATGTGGGAGTTCCTTGAGCGCCTGATCACTATTGCTGTACCACGTATTCGTGACTTCCGTGGCCTGTCCGCTAAGTCTTTCGATGGTCGTGGTAACTACAGCATGGGTGTCCGTGAGCAGATCATCTTCCCAGAAATCGACTATGACAAAGTCGACCGCGTACGTGGTTTGGATATTACCATCACCACTACTGCGAATTCTGACGAAGAAGGCCGTGCTCTGCTGGCTGCCTTTGACTTCCCGTTCCGCAAGTAAGGTAGGGTTACTTAATGGCTAAGCAATCAATGAAAGCACGCGAAGTTAAACGCGTAGCTTTAGCTGAAAAATACTTCGCGAAACGCGCTGAACTGAAAGCGATCATCTCTGACGTTAACGCTTCCGACGAAGATCGTTGGAACGCAGTTCTGAAGCTGCAGAGTCTGCCGCGTGATTCCAGCCCGTCCCGTCAGCGTAACCGCTGCCGCCAGACTGGTCGTCCACATGGTTATGTGGGCAAGTTCGGGTTGAGCCGTATCAAGCTTCGTGAAGCCGCAATGCGCGGTGAAGTACCTGGCTTGAAAAAGGCTAGCTGGTAATTGTCACCAATTGAATCACGGGAGTAAAGACAGATGAGCATGCAAGATCCGATCGCGGATATGCTGACCCGTATCCGTAACGGTCAGGCCGCGAACAAAGCTGCGGTCACCATGCCTTCCTCCAAGCTGAAAGTGGCAATTGCC
This sequence comes from Enterobacter sp. CC120223-11, assembly GCF_900215375.1. Classification (GTDB taxonomy): domain Bacteria; phylum Pseudomonadota; class Gammaproteobacteria; order Enterobacterales; family Enterobacteriaceae; genus Scandinavium. Next base: position 9,114 of record NZ_OBEF01000029.1, read on the forward strand.
AACGTGCTGAAGGAAGAAGGTTTTATTGAAGAATTTAAAGTTGAAGGCGACACCAAGCCGGAACTGGAAGTGACTCTCAAGTACTTCCAGGGTAAAGCTGTTGTAGAAAGCATTCAGCGTGTCAGCCGCCCAGGTCTGCGCATCTATAAGAAAAAAGATGAGCTGCCTAAAGTAATGGCGGGTCTGGGTATCGCGGTGATTTCTACCTCTAAAGGTGTTATGACCGATCGTGCAGCGCGCCAGGCTGGTCTTGGTGGCGAAATTATCTGCTACGTAGCCTAATCGGAGGAAAAAATGTCTCGTGTTGCTAAAGCACCGGTCGTTGTTCCTGCCGGCGTTGATGTAAAAATCAACGGTCAGGTTATTACGATCAAAGGTAAAAATGGCGAGCTGACTCGCACCATCAACGATGCTGTTGAAGTTAAACAAGCTGACAATGCTCTGACCTTCGGTCCACGTGATGGTTTCGTGGATGGTTGGGCTCAGGCTGGTACCGCGCGTGCCCTGCTTAACTCAATGGTTATCGGTGTTACCGAAGGCTTCACTAAGAAGCTGCAGCTGGTTGGTGTAGGTTATCGTGCAGCAGTTAAAGGGAATGCAGTAAACCTGTCTTTAGGTTTCTCTCACCCTGTAGAACATCAGCTGCCAGCAGGTATTACTGCAGAATGCCCGACTCAAACTGAAATCGTACTGAAAGGTGCTGATAAGCAGGTGATCGGTCAGGTTGCAGCAGATCTGCGCGCCTACCGTCGTCCTGAGCCTTACAAAGGCAAGGGTGTTCGTTACGCCGACGAAGTCGTGCGTACCAAAGAGGCTAAGAAGAAGTAAGGTAACACTATGGATAAGAAATCTGCTCGTATCCGTCGTGCGACCCGCGCACGCCGCAAGCTCCAGGAGCTGGGGGCAACTCGCCTGGTGGTACATCGTACCCCGCGTCATATTTACGCACAGGTAATTGCACCGAATGGTTCTGAAGTTCTGGTAGCTGCTTCTACTGTAGAAAAAGCTATCGCTGAACAACTGAAGTATACCGGTAACAAAGACGCTGCAGCAGCTGTAGGTAAAGCTGTCGCTGAACGCGCTCTGGAAAAAGGCATCAAAGATGTTTCTTTTGACCGTTCCGGGTTCCAATATCATGGTCGCGTCCAGGCACTGGCAGATGCTGCCCGTGAAGCTGGCCTTCAGTTCTAAGGTAGAGGTGTAAGATGTCGCACATCGAAAAACAAGCTGGCGAACTGCAGGAAAAGCTGATCGCGGTTAACCGCGTATCTAAAACCGTAAAAGGTGGTCGTATTTTCTCCTTCACAGCTCTGACTGTAGTAGGCGATGGTAACGGTCGCGTTGGTTTTGGTTACGGTAAAGCGCGTGAAGTTCCAGCAGCGATCCAGAAAGCGATGGAAAAAGCCCGTCGCAATATGATTAACGTCGCGCTGAACCACGGCACCCTGCAACACCCTGTTAAAGGTGTTCACACGGGTTCTCGTGTCTTCATGCAGCCGGCTTCTGAAGGTACCGGTATCATCGCCGGTGGTGCAATGCGCGCCGTCCTCGAAGTCGCTGGAGTTCATAACGTACTGGCTAAAGCGTATGGTTCCACCAACCCGATTAACGTGGTTCGTGCAACTATCGATGGCCTGGAAAATATGAATTCTCCAGAAATGGTCGCTGCCAAGCGTGGTAAATCCGTTGAAGAAATTCTGGGGTAATGACCATGGCAAAGACTATTAAAATTACTCAAACCCGCAGTGCAATCGGTCGTCTGCCGAAACACAAGGCAACGCTGCTTGGCCTGGGTCTGCGTCGTATTGGCCACACCGTAGAGCGCGAGGATACTCCTGCTGTACGTGGTATGGTCAACGCGGTTTCCTACATGGTTAAAGTTGAGGAGTAAGAGATGCGTTTAAATACTCTGTCTCCGGCCGAAGGCTCTAAAAAGGCGGGTAAACGCCTGGGTCGTGGTATCGGTTCTGGCCTCGGTAAAACCGGTGGTCGTGGTCACAAAGGTCAGAACTCTCGTTCTGGCGGTGGCGTACGTCGCGGTTTCGAGGGTGGTCAGATGCCTCTGTACCGTCGTCTGCCGAAGTTCGGTTTCACTTCACGCAAAGCAATGATCACAGCCGAAGTTCGTCTGTCTGATCTGGCTAAAGTAGAAGGCGACGTAGTTGACCTGAACACGCTGAAAGCGGCTAACATTATCGGCATCCAGATTGAATTCGCGAAAGTGATTCTGGCTGGTGAAGTAACTCGTCCGGTAACTGTTAACGGCCTGCGCGTGACTAAAGGCGCTCGTGCTGCTATCGAAGCTGCTGGCGGTAAAATCGAGGAATAAGTAGCAGATGGCTAAACAACCGGGATTAGATTTTCAAAGTGCCAAAGGTGGCTTAGGCGAGCTGAAACGCAGACTGCTGTTTGTTATCGGTGCGCTTATCGTGTTCCGTATTGGCTCTTTTATTCCTATCCCTGGTATTGATGCCGCTGTACTTGCCAAACTGCTTGAGCAACAGCGAGGCACCATCATTGAGATGTTTAACATGTTCTCTGGTGGTGCTCTCAGCCGTGCTTCTATCTTTGCTTTGGGTATCATGCCGTACATTTCGGCATCGATCATTATCCAGCTGCTGACGGTGGTTCACCCGACGCTGGCAGAGATTAAGAAGGAAGGGGAATCTGGCCGTCGTAAGATCAGTCAGTACACCCGCTACGGCACTCTGGTGCTGGCTATATTCCAGGCAACCGGTATTGCTACCGGTTTGCCGAATATGCCTGGTATGCAAGGCCTGGTGATTAATCCTGGCTTTGCATTCTATTTCACCGCTGTTGTAAGTCTGGTCACGGGGACAATGTTCCTGATGTGGCTCGGCGAACAGATTACTGAACGTGGTATCGGTAACGGTATCTCAATCATTATCTTCGCCGGTATCGTTGCGGGTCTCCCGCCAGCCATCGCCCATACTATCGAGCAAGCGCGTCAAGGCGACCTGCACTTCCTCCTGTTGCTGTTGGTTGCAGTATTAGTATTTGCAGTGACCTTCTTTGTTGTGTTTGTTGAACGTGGTCAACGCCGCATTGTGGTAAACTACGCGAAACGCCAGCAAGGTCGTCGTGTCTATGCTGCACAGAGCACACATTTGCCGCTGAAAGTGAATATGGCGGGGGTAATCCCGGCAATCTTCGCTTCCAGTATTATTCTGTTCCCGGCGACCATCGCGTCATGGTTCGGGGGCGGTACTGGTTGGAACTGGCTGACAACAATTTCGCTGTATTTGCAGCCTGGGCAACCGCTTTATGTGTTACTCTATGCGTCTGCAATCATCTTCTTCTGTTTCTTCTACACGGCGTTGGTTTTCAACCCGCGTGAAACAGCAGATAACCTGAAGAAGTCCGGTGCATTCGTACCAGGAATTCGTCCGGGAGAACAAACGGCGAAGTATATCGATAAAGTAATGACTCGCCTGACTTTGGTCGGTGCGTTGTACATCACTTTTATCTGCCTGATCCCGGAGTTCATGCGTGATGCAATGAAAGTGCCGTTCTACTTTGGTGGAACATCACTGCTCATCGTTGTTGTCGTGATTATGGACTTTATGGCTCAAGTGCAAACTCTGATGATGTCAAGTCAGTACGAGTCTGCATTGAAGAAGGCGAACCTGAAAGGCTATGGCCGTTAATGGTCGCCCGAGAAGTTACGGAGAGTAAAAATGAAAGTTCGTGCTTCCGTCAAGAAATTATGCCGTAACTGCAAAATCGTTAAGCGTGATGGTGTCATCCGTGTGATTTGCAGTGCCGAGCCGAAGCATAAACAGCGCCAAGGCTGATTAATTCGCATATTTTTCTTGCAAAGTTGGGTTGAGCTGGCTAGATTAGCCAGCCAATCTTTTTGTATGTCTGTACATATCCATTTGAGTATCCTGAAAACGGGCTTTTCAGCATGGTATGTACATATTAAATAGTAGGAGTGCATAGTGGCCCGTATAGCAGGCATTAACATTCCTGATCAGAAACATGCCGTGATCGCATTAACTTCGATCTTCGGCGTCGGCAAAACCCGTTCCAAAGCCATTCTGGCTGCGGCAGGTATTGCTGAAGATGTTAAGATCAGTGAGCTGTCTGAAGAACAAATCGACACGCTGCGTGACGAAGTTGCCAAATTTGTCGTTGAAGGTGATCTGCGCCGTGAAATCAGCATGAGCATCAAGCGCCTGATGGATCTTGGTTGCTATCGCGGTTTGCGTCATCGTCGTGGTCTGCCAGTGCGCGGTCAGCGTACTAAGACCAACGCACGTACCCGTAAGGGTCCGCGCAAACCGATCAAGAAATAATCGGGGTGATTGAATAATGGCAAAGGCACCAGTTCGTGCACGTAAGCGTGTAAGAAAACAAGTCTCTGACGGCGTGGCTCATATCCATGCTTCTTTCAACAACACCATCGTTACCATCTCTGATCGTCAGGGTAACGCACTGGGTTGGGCAACAGCCGGTGGTTCCGGTTTCCGTGGTTCTCGCAAATCCACTCCGTTCGCAGCTCAGGTTGCAGCAGAGCGTTGCGCTGAAGCCGTAAAAGATTACGGTATCAAGAATCTGGAAGTTATGGTCAAAGGTCCGGGTCCGGGTCGCGAATCTACCATTCGTGCTCTGAACGCCGCTGGTTTCCGCATCACTAATATTACTGATGTGACTCCGATCCCTCATAACGGTTGTCGTCCGCCGAAGAAACGTCGCGTATAACGCTGCGTTTTCCAGGTTAGTTGGAGAAAGAAAATGGCAAGATATTTGGGTCCTAAGCTCAAGCTGAGCCGTCGTGAGGGCACCGACTTATTCCTTAAGTCTGGCGTTCGCGCGATCGATACCAAGTGTAAAATTGAACAAGCTCCTGGCCAGCACGGTGCGCGTAAACCGCGTCTGTCTGACTATGGTGTGCAGTTGCGTGAAAAGCAAAAAGTTCGCCGTATCTACGGTGTGCTGGAGCGTCAGTTCCGTAACTATTACAAAGAAGCAGCACGTCTGAAAGGCAACACCGGTGAAAACCTGTTAGCTCTGCTGGAAGGTCGTCTGGACAACGTTGTATACCGTATGGGCTTCGGCGCTACTCGTGCTGAATCACGTCAGCTGGTTAGCCACAAAGCTATCATGGTAAACGGTCGTGTTGTTAACATCGCTTCTTATCAGGTTAAAGCGAATGACGTTGTCAGCGTTCGTGAGAAAGCGAAGAAGCAATCTCGCGTGAAAGCCGCTCTTGAGCTGGCTGAGCAGCGTGAAAAGCCAACCTGGCTGGAAGTTGATGCTGGCAAGATGGAAGGTACGTTCAAGCGTCAGCCTGAGCGTTCTGATCTGTCTGCGGACATTAACGAACACCTGATCGTCGAGCTTTACTCCAAGTAAAGCTTAGTACCAAAGAGAGGACACAATGCAGGGTTCTGTGACAGAGTTTCTAAAACCGCGCCTGGTCGATATCGAGCAAGTGAGTTCGACGCACGCCAAGGTGACCCTTGAGCCTTTAGAGCGTGGCTTCGGCCATACTCTGGGTAACGCACTGCGCCGTATTCTGCTCTCATCGATGCCGGGTTGCGCGGTGACCGAGGTTGAGATTGATGGTGTACTTCATGAGTACAGCACCAAAGAAGGCGTTCAGGAAGATATCCTTGAAATCCTGCTCAACCTGAAAGGGCTGGCGGTGAGAGTTCAGGGTAAAGATGAAGTTATTCTTACTCTGAATAAATCTGGCATTGGCCCTGTGACTGCAGCCGATATCACCCACGACGGTGATGTCGAAATCGTCAAGCCGCAGCATGTGATCTGCCACCTGACTGATGAGAACGCATCTATCAATATGCGTATCAAAGTTCAGCGCGGTCGCGGTTATGTGCCGGCTTCTGCCCGAATTCATTCGGAAGAAGATGAGCGCCCAATCGGCCGTCTGCTGGTCGACGCCTGCTACAGCCCTGTAGAGCGTATTGCCTACAATGTTGAAGCAGCGCGTGTAGAACAGCGCACCGACCTGGACAAGCTGGTCATCGAAATGGAAACCAACGGCACAATCGATCCTGAAGAGGCGATTCGTCGTGCGGCAACCATCCTGGCAGAACAACTGGAAGCTTTCGTTGATTTACGTGATGTACGTCAGCCGGAAGTGAAAGAAGAGAAACCAGAATTCGATCCGATCCTGCTGCGCCCTGTTGACGATCTGGAATTGACTGTCCGCTCTGCTAACTGCCTCAAGGCAGAAGCTATCCACTATATCGGTGATCTGGTACAGCGTACCGAGGTTGAGTTGCTGAAAACGCCAAACCTGGGTAAAAAATCTCTTACTGAGATTAAAGACGTGCTGGCCTCCCGTGGTCTGTCTCTGGGCATGCGCCTGGAAAACTGGCCACCGGCAAGCATTGCTGACGAGTAACCGGATCACAGGTTAAGGTTTTACTGAGAAGGATAAGGTCATGCGCCATCGTAAGAGTGGTCGTCAACTGAACCGCAACAGCAGCCATCGCCAGGCTATGTTCCGCAACATGGCAGGTTCACTGGTTCGTCATGAAATCATCAAGACGACCCTGCCTAAAGCGAAAGAGCTGCGTCGCGTAGTTGAGCCGCTGATTACTCTTGCCAAGACTGATAGCGTTGCTAATCGTCGTCTGGCATTCGCCCGTACTCGTGATAACGAGATCGTGGCAAAACTGTTTAACGAACTGGGCCCGCGTTTCGCGAGCCGTGCCGGTGGTTACACTCGCATCATGAAGTGTGGTTTCCGTGCAGGCGACAACGCGCCGATGGCATACATCGAGCTGGTTGATCGTTCAGAAGCGAAAGCAGAAGCAGCTGCAGAGTAATCTGCAGTAATATGAAAAAACCCGCCTCGGCGGGTTTTTTTATGCCTGTCATATCCCTGTTCCGCTACAATCACTGTACTCTTTTTACTCATCTGGACCTGCGCGATGTGGTTACTGGACCAGTGGGCAGAGCGCCACATTCTGGATGCCCAGACCCGGGGCGAATTTGATGATCTGCCTGGCTGCGGCGAGCCTTTATGTCTTGATGACGATAGACATGTCCCAGCTGAGCTGCGTGCGGGCTACCGTTTGTTGAAGAACGCCGGGTGTCTCCCTCCTGAACTTGCGCAGCGAAAAGAGGCAATTGAGCTCCTGGAACTGCTGAAAGGAATTCGGGAGGACGATGCGGGCATGCCTGAAATTCAGCGCCGTCTCTCGCTGCTTGAACTGAAGCTGCAACAGGCCGGGTTGAGCACTGAATTTTTACGCGGTGAGTACGCAGCACAGCTAATTAACAGATTAAACGAGGGGACCTGATGTACCGTATCGGTGAGCTAGCCAAACTGGCGGGAGTAACGCCAGACACCATTCGCTACTATGAGAAGCAGCAAATGATGGATCACTCGGTTCGTACTGAGGGAGGCTTCAGGCTGTATACGGAGAGTGATTTGCAGCGGCTTCGCTTCATCCGCCACGGAACACAGCTAGGGTTCACGCTCGAGGCAATCCGTGAATTGTTGTCGATCCGCATCGATCCAGAACACCATACCTGCCTGGAGTCGAAGAGTATTGTGCAAGCCAGGCTCCATGAGGTCGAAGCCAGAATTGCGCAGCTTGAAACCATGCGTCGCTCTTTGCAGCGTCTGAATGATACCTGCTGCGGAACAGCCCACAGCAGCGTCTACTGTTCTATTCTTGAAGCGCTTGAGCAGGGGGCAGACACAGAGCCATCAGGGCATTGATTTCCGTTTAACGCGGGACTACACTGCCGCCGTCTTATTACACAATCTGGAGAAAATATGAGCCGCTATCAGCACACAAAGGGGCAAATAAAGGACAACGCCATTGAAGCGTTATTACACGACCCGCTGTTTCGTCAGCGCGTTGAGAAAAGTAAGAAAGGAAAGGGCAGTTTTCAGCGTAAAGGCAAACACGGAAACAGAGGTAACTGGGAGGCCAGTGGCAAGAAAGTGATTCACTTTTTTACCACTGGCCTTCTGCTTTCTGCGGCCTGATTAAGAACGGTTGTTTTGTTCTTTCAGCAGGTCACGAATTTCAGTCAGTAAGACTTCTTCTTTTGTCGGCGCAGGCGCCGCTGCAGGTTCTTCTTTTTTACGGTTGAGCTTGTTGATAAGCTTGATGGCCATAAAAATGGCAAAGGCTACGATGACGAAATCAAATATGTTCTGAATGAATACGCCGTAATGCATCACTACCGCAGGAACGTCGCCCTGGGCATCGCGCAAAGTAACGGCGAACTGTTTAAAATCGATCCCACCAATCAGTAAACCCAGCGGCGGCATAATAATATCGGCAACCAGTGACGATACGATTTTACCAAACGCTGCACCAATGATGACACCCACCGCCAAATCAACCACGTTTCCACGCATCGCGAATTCGCGAAACTCTTTAATAATGCTCATTTTATTCTCCTTGAACCAGCTGACCCTTTTAAGTTTAACAAATGTCCGGTCAATTTCCATTACAGCACCACGACCATATGGAATAAATAGACCTTGAATAATAAGGGGTTAATAAAAAAGACGCTCATTTGAGCGCCTTTGAAATTACAGGAAGAACGGGCTCGGCTGGAACAACCGTTCGACGTCGGTAATAAACTTTTTATCCGTCAGGAACATGATCACGTGGTCGCCCTGCTCGATCCGCAAATTGTCATTGGCGATCAGGACTTCATTCCCACGAACCACCGCGCCAATAATTGTGCCTGGCGGAAGCTTAATATCATCGATTACGCGACCAACAACACGTGAAGTGCTTTCATCCCCGTGAGCCACGGCTTCAATCGCTTCGGCTACGCCGCGACGCAGGGACGATACACCCACGATGTCTGCTTTGCGAACATGGCTTAGCAGCGCAGATATCGTGGCCTGCTGTGGCGAAATCGCAATATCAATGACGCTGCCCTGAACAAGATCGACGTAGGCCTTCCGCTGAATAAGCACCATGACTTTCTTGGCGCCCATACGCTTGGCGAGCATCGCTGACATGATGTTCGCTTCGTCGTCGTTGGTGACGGCAATAAACAGATCAACCTGATCGATATGCTCTTCTGCCAGGAGTTCTTGATCCGATGCATCTCCGTAGAAAACGATCGTATTCTGAAGTTTCTCAGCGAGCTCCGCGGCGCGTTGCTGATCGCGTTCGATCAGTTTCACGCTGTAATCTTTTTCAAGACGGCGAGCCAGGCCTGCACCGATGTTTCCGCCGCCGACCAGCATGATGCGCTTATAGGGTTTTTCCAGACGCTGAAGTTCACTCATCACAGCGCGAATATGCTGAGATGCGGCAATGAAGAAGACTTCATCACCTGCCTCTACAATCGTCGAGCCCTGAGGGCGAATAGGGCGGTCATGGCGGAAAATTGCCGCGACGCGCGTATCAATATGCGGCATATGTTCGCGCATTGTCGACAGTGCATTCCCGACTAAGGGACCACCATAATACGCTTTTACCACCGCAAGGCTGACTTTACCCTCGGCGAAATTCACGACCTGCAGCGCGCCAGGATACTCAATCAGGCGATAAATGTTGTCGATAACCAGCTGCTCTGGCGCAATAAGATGATCGATTGGCACGGCTTCGGAGTGGAACAGCTTGTCGGCATCGCGAACATAGTCCGGTGAACGAATACGGGCGATACGGTTTGGTGTGTTAAACAGCGAGTAGGCGACCTGACAGGCAACCATGTTGGTTTCATCTGAACTGGTTACGGCGACAAGCATATCGGCGTCGTCAGCCCCTGCTTCACGCAGGACCCGAGGATGGGAACCATGACCCTGCACGACGCGTAAATCGAACTTATCCTGCAAGCTGCGCAGACGATCGCCGTTGGTATCGACCACGGTGATGTCGTTATTTTCGCCGACCAGGTTTTCTGCCAGAGTGCCGCCCACTTGCCCGGCACCCAGAATGATAATTTTCATCAGTCGCGATCCGTTAATTCATCACTGTTTGATTAGCGTAGCGTAAAAGAAGCCGTCGCCTTCATCGGCGGCAGGCAGGTTTTGCTGGCCCGGACGTTCAGGTGTGCCGGTTTCGCTGAGCATGGCATCCGGCGTGCGTTTCAGGAACGCAGCAATCTGCTCACCGTTTTCTTCAGGCAGAATCGAACAGGTGGCATACACCAGCGTGCCGCCTGGTTTGAGATGTCGCCAGGTGGCATCAAGAATCTCAGACTGCAGCTGCGCAAGCTCGGCGATATCGCGATCGCGTCGTAGCCACTTGATATCAGGATGGCGGCGAATCACACCCGTTGCGGAACAAGGGGCATCCAGCAAAATGCGATCGAACTGCTGTTCACCGCACCATTGTTCAGGGTAGCGCCCGTCACCTTGCTTCACCAGTGCCTTCATGCCAAGGCGTTTGAGGTTTTCATAGACGCGCGTCAGGCGCTGTTCGTCCACGTCGACGGCCAGCACGTTAGCTTCTGGCGCGACTTCAAGAATATGGGTCGTTTTACCACCAGGTGCTGCGCATAAATCGAGAATATTTTCTTTATCTTTCGGCTTCAGGAAGTTCATGCAGCCCTGAGCAGAAGCATCCTGCACGGTGACCCAACCCTCGGCAAAGCCAGGTAACGCCATGACCGAAGTCGGCGTTTCAAGCCGCACGGCATCCGGGTAAGCCTCATGCGTAAACCCTTTCATGCCCGCTTCTTCCAGCAGAGCCAGCCATGAATCGCGAGAATGGTGATTGCGGTTGACGCGCAGCCACATTGGCGGACGCTGGTTGTTGGCTTCCAGAATCGCTTCCCACTGCTGCGGATACGCTTTCTGAAGCCGTTTTACCAGCCAGGATGGGTGCAGGAAACGCATTTCCGTCGTCGAAAACTCTTCAAGAAGTGCTTCCTGATTACGCTGAAACTGGCGTAATACGCCGTTAATCAACCCCTTAAGCTGCGGGCGTTTGATCGCCACGGCACCTTCTACTGTTTCAGCCAGTGCCGCATGGGCAGGAATCCGCGTGTACAGCAGCTGATAAAGGCCAACCATCAACAGAAAATGGACGGTGCGCTGTTTGCCCGTCATTGGCCGTTCCATCAGTTTTTTGATGAGCCATTCCAGCTGTGGCAAAGTCCGCAGCACACCAAAGCACAGCTCCTGCAAAAGGGCGCGATCTTTATCACTCACTTTGTTTTGTAAGTGAGGCAGGACATTGCTTAGCGATTGCCCTTTTTCAACGACCTGCTCGATGGCCTGAGCGGCAAGGCTGCGTAGATTTGTATTTTTTTTCATAAGCGTAAAAATGAAAAGGCCCGGCATAGCCGGGCTTGGAATAGGGAACCGTCAGGCAAGACGGTTGCCGGGAATGAACCACTCCCGACGCGAATTCAAAAGGTCCTGCGCGCTCATGGCCTTTTTACCGGCTGGCTGAAGCGACTGCAGATTCAGGATCCCCTGGCCAGTAGCGACCTGAATACCCTGCTTGTTTGCATCAACGATAGTCCCGGGCTCTGCCGTTGTATCTGCCTGAAGCACTGAGGCCTGCCAGACTTTGACCGGTTGACCGTCAATTTCCAGCCAGCTCATTGGCCATGGATTAAAGGCCCGAATGTTACGCTCAAGCTGTTCAGCCGAGAGTGACCAGTCGACACGGGCTTCTTCTTTGCTGAGCTTCTCAGCATGAGTGACCAGCGCTTCGTCCTGCACTTCCGGTTGCGCCGTGCCGTTCGCCAACTGTTTGAGGGTTTCAATCAATCCCTGAGGGCCGAGTTCTGCAAGCTTGTCGTACAGCGATCCGCTGGTGTCTTCTGCCGTAATTGGGCAGGCCAGTTTGTGCAGCATATCGCCGGTATCCAGCCCAACGTCCATCTGCATGATGGTGACGCCCGTTTCTGCGTCGCCCGCCCAGAGTGAGCGCTGAATAGGCGCGGCGCCGCGCCAGCGTGGGAGCAGCGAACCGTGAACGTTTATGCAGCCCAGACGCGGCATTTCAAGAACCGCTTTGGGCAGGATCAGGCCGTAAGCCACTACCACCATGACATCGGCCTTAAGATCGGCAACGAGCTGCTGGTTTTCCTGCGGGCGGAGTGACGCAGGCTGGAAAACCGGCAGACCTTTTTCTTCCGCCAGCACTTTGACCGGGCTTGGCATCAGCTTTTTACCGCGGCCAGCAGGACGGTCGGGTTGGGTAAACACGCCCACGACCTGATGCCCGGACGACAACAGCGCGTCAAGATGACGCGCTGCAAAGTCAGGCGTTCCAGCAAAGATTATGCGAAGTGATTCTGACACGTTAATTCTTATCCTTAAGCACGAGCGTTCAGGCGATCCAGTTTTTCAACTTTCTGACGAATACGCTGCTGTTTCAGCGGAGACAGGTAATCGATAAACAACTTCCCGACCAGGTGATCCATTTCGTGCTGAATACAGATTGCGAGAAGGCCATCGGCTTCCAGTTCAAATGCCTTGCCATTACGATCCAGTGCGCGAATTTTTACACGCTCGGCTCGTGGCACCAGGGCACGCTGCTCAGGAATAGAAAGGCAGCCTTCTTCAATACCGGTTTCACCGCTCTTTTCCAGCAGCTCTGGATTGATCAACACCAGCTGCTCGGCGCGGTCTTCAGAAACATCAATCACGATAATACGCTGATGAATATCAACCTGCGTTGCCGCCAGGCCAATGCCTTCTTCGTCGTACATGGTTTCGAACATATCATCGACGATACGCTGAATATCTGCATTCACTTCTTGTACCGGCTCAGCGACTTTGCGAAGGCGCTCGTCCGGAATATGTAACACTTGCAAAACTGACATAATTATCCAGAGTTGTGTTCAGGAGTTGGAAAGATTATTCCCTCTATTCTAGACAAAACCCCCTCTGATTGACAGCATCACTGACCAATCGCAAAGATTGATGAGGCTGCTTGTGGCAAGGGGAAAAGGATGACGCCCACGGAGATATGGATCCGCCTGATGGCGGTCAATGGGTTATATGGCGATACGATGGTTCAACTGGCAAAAAGGCTGATTGCTGCAGGCACGATTGACGGTGATTTTTTGCGTAGCCAGGGATTATCAGCAGGCCATATCAGACACTTTCTCTCTTTTCCCTCCAGAGCATTAGATGAAACCTGCGCCTGGCTAAGTTTACCCGGGCATCGTTTATTAACCGCCGGGCATCCCGATTATCCTCCTGCTTTACGGGCGACGGTGGACTACCCTGGCGCTCTGTTCGTCGCAGGCCATGTTGGGCTAATGGCCTCAGAACAAATTGCCATTGTCGGCAGCCGCAAGCACTCCTGGTACGGAGAACGCTGGGGACGTATCTTCAGCGAAGCCATCGCGCGAAGAGGCATCACTGTCACCAGCGGTATGGCGTTGGGCATCGACGGCGTGGCACATCGCGCGGCTTTGGATGCTTGCGGGCGAACCATCGCGGTGCTGGGGAACGGTCTTTTGCATACCTACCCACGTCGACATGCTTCTCTGGCGAAGCGCATCGTTGAGAGCGGCGGAGTTTTGGTGAGCGAATTTCCTCTGGCGCTGCCGCCTTTCCCCGCCAATTTCCCCCGAAGAAACCGCATTATCAGTGGCCTGAGTCGGGGTGTTTTAGTCGTGGAGGCCGCGTTGAAAAGCGGCTCTTTGGTAACGGCGCGCGCTGCGCTGGAGCAAGGCCGGGACGTTTTTGCTGTTCCCGGGCCGCTGGGTAATCCAGGTTCAGAAGGGCCGCACTGGCTGATTAAGCAAGGGGCTATTCCGGTAACGACGATCGAGGATATTTTGGAAAATTTGCAATATGGGCGCTATCCGCCGCCAGATGAGCCTGAAAAATCGAATTTTTCCCCGGATACGGAGTTTGCAGCATTGCCATTTCCGGAGCTCCTGGCTAACGTAGGAGATGAGGTAACACCTGTTGACGTTGTCGCTGAACGTGCCGGCCAACCTGTGCCTGTGACGGTAGCTCAACTACTCGAACTGGAGTTAGCAGGGTGGATCGCAGCTGTACCCGGCGGCTATGTCCGTTTAAGGAGGGCATGCCATGTTCGACGTACTGATGTATTTGTTTGAGACTTACATCCATAACGAAGCAGAAATGCGGGTGGATCAGGACAAACTGACGCGGGATCTTACCGACGCCGGTTTCGATCGTGAAGATATCTACAACGCACTGCTGTGGTTGGAAAAGCTGGCTGATTATCAGGAAGGGCTCGCCGAGCCGATGCAGCTGGCTTCGGATCCACTCTCTGTCCGTATCTATACCGCAGATGAGTGCCAACGGCTGGATGCCAGTTGCCGGGGATTCTTGTTATTCCTGGAGCAGATTCAGGTGCTAAACCTCGAAACGCGTGAAATGGTGATCGAACGCGTCATGGCGCTGGATGCCACAGAGTTCGAACTGGAAGATCTGAAGTGGGTCATTCTGATGGTGCTGTTTAACATCCCGGGGTGTGAAAATGCCTACCAGCAGATGGAAGAATTACTCTTCGAAGTAAATGACGGTATGCTGCACTGATTCAATTGTGCAGCAATAAGAGTTGTTATGGCTAAATCAGCACTGTTTTCGGTGCCTAAAAACGAGCCCTGCCCACAGTGCGGGGCTGAACTGGTTATCCGAAGCGGTAAACATGGGCCTTTCCTTGGCTGTTCCCACTATCCGGAATGCGATTATATCCGTCCCCTGAAAAGTCAGGCGGACGGACACATCGTTAAGGTTCTGGACGGGCAGCTCTGCCCGGTTTGCGGCTCGGAGTTGGTGCTTCGCCAGGGGCGCTTTGGTATGTTTATTGGCTGTAGCCAGTACCCTGCCTGCGAACATACAGAGCTTATCGACAAACCTGATGATACCGCCATCGCCTGCCCGCAGTGCCACGAAGGTCATCTCGTTCAACGCCGTTCGCGCTATGGCAAAACCTTTCATTCCTGCGATCGCTATCCCGATTGCCAGTTCGTTTTGAATTTCAAACCTGTTGCGGGGGAGTGCGCCGAATGCCACTACCCGCTGCTGATCGAAAAGAAAACGGCGCAGGGCATTAAGCTTTTTTGCGCCAGTAAACAATGTGGAAAGCCGGTAGCGGCGGAATAAATCAGTGAACAATCACCTGCAAGAACAAAGCGTTTTGAAGGCTCTCGACGCGCTTAATAATAAAGAAGTCATCGCTTATCCCACAGAAGCTGTTTTTGGCGTCGGTTGCGACCCGGACAGCGAAACTGCAGTCATGCGCTTGCTTGAGCTCAAGCAGCGACCAATAGAGAAAGGGTTGATCCTCATTGCCGCAAGCTTTGAGCAGCTCAAGCCTTATATAGATGACTCTGTATTAACAGAGAGCCAGCGCGAAGCTGTTTTCTCACGCTGGCCCGGGCCGGTCACCTTCGTCTTTCCTGCAAAAGCCTCAACGCCTCGCTGGCTCACCGGACGCTTCGACACGCTCGCCGTGCGGGTAACTGACCATCCACTGGTGGTTGAGCTGTGTCAGGTTTATGGTAAACCGCTGGTATCAACGAGCGCTAACCTGACAGGGCAGGAACCGTGCCGCACCGTTGCGGAAGTTGTCGCTCAGTTTGGCGAGTCCTTCCCGGTTGTTAAAGGTGAAACCGGCGGCCGTCTGAATCCTTCCGAAATTCGCGATGCCCTGACGGGCGAACTTTTCCGCCAGGGATAATCACATGGAACGCTACGCCGTATTTGGCAACCCTATTGCCCACAGTAAATCGCCTTTCATCCATCAGCAATTTGCCGAACAGTTGAACATTGAACATCCTTATGGGCGCGTGCTTGCGCCGCGTGATGCCTTCACCGAAACGCTGAATGCATTTATGGCGGCGGGCGGTAAAGGCTGTAACGTAACCGTTCCTTTTAAAGAGGAAGCTTTCGGCAGGGCGGATGAACTTACCGAACGAGCCGCTTTGGCCGGGGCGGTTAATACGCTCAAGCGTCTTGAAGACGGGCGTCTGTTGGGAGATAACACGGATGGTATCGGTTTACTCAGCGATCTCGAACGACTGGGGTTGATCAAACCGGGTTATCGCATCCTGTTGATTGGCGCGGGGGGCGCGGCGCGCGGCGTCCTGTTACCACTTTTGTCTCTGGATTGTGCAGTCACCGTTACCAACCGTACCTTTGCACGGGCGCAAGAACTGGCGACGCTCTTTGCGCATACTGGCAGCGTTCGTGCCATCGAAATGGGCGAGCTTCAAGGGGAAGCTTTCGATTTGATCATCAATGCAACGTCCATCGGTATAAGCGGGGGAATTCCGGCGATCCCGGCTGAGCTTATCAACCAAAACGTGCGCTGCTATGACATGTTCTATCAGAAAGGGAACACGCCTTTTTTGAGCTGGTGTGAACAGCATGGTGCGAAGCACTGCGCGGATGGTTTGGGCATGCTGGTAGCTCAGGCGGCTCATGCCGTACTTTTGTGGCACGGCGTCATGCCAGAAGTTACGCCCGTTATCGAGGCGCTGAAAAAGGAACTGGCGCTGTGAATCAGGCGATCCTGTTTCCCGATCGTGAAGAGTGGGATGACGGCAGGCAATCTATTTGCTTCCCGGCTTTAGTCGGCGGATTTCAGGTGAACTGCGCATTAACCGGTGAGGCTCTGGCGTATCGCTTTGGTGGTGATACGCCAGAATACTGGCTTGAAAGCTTTCGTCAGCATCGCTGGGATCTGGAAGAGGAAGCTGAAAAGGCCATCCGCGAGCAGCAGGAAGACGATCAGGGCTGGATCTGGCTTTCCTGACTGAGATACTCGTCTTTCCACTTCACGTAGTTATTGGCGGAATACTTCAGGCCCTCAAGTTCCGCTTCCTTCAATGGACGAATCTGCTTAACCGGGCTGCCAAGATACAGGAAGCCGCTCTCCAGACGCTTATTTTGCGGGACCAGGCTGCCGGCACCGATCATCACGTCATCTTCTACTACCACACCGTCCAGTAAAATGGATCCCATCCCAACCAGAACCCGATTTCCAATGATGCAGCCGTGAAGCATCACTTTGTGCCCGACCGTGACATCTTCTCCAATAATGAGCGGATTGCCATCCGGGTTATAAGACGATTTGTGGGTAACGTGTAGCACGCTGCCATCCTGGATATTGCTGCGCGCGCCAACAGAGACAGAGTTCACATCGCCACGGATCACAACGAGCGGCCATATACCTACGTCATCAGCAAGACGCACATCACCGATCACCACGCTGGTGGAATCGATCATGACACGGGAGGCGATACTGGGTTTTAGTGATTTATAAGGGCGGATGTTTGTGGACATGCTTACCTCTGCGATAAGGGATCAGGTGATTTTCATCCATTATCAGCTTTCTGTGAGGCTTTCACACCTCAAAAAACAAGCAGATCGAACGGGAACTCAGCAAAAAGAATGAAAAAACAGCGGTCAGAAAAAAGATCGAAAAAAAGGGTTGTGCAAAAAAATGGGATCCCTATAATGCGCCTCCATCGACACGGCGGATGTGAATCACTTCACACAAACAGCCGGTTCGGTTGAAGAGAAAAACTTCTGAAAATGGGGTTGACTCTGAAAGAGGAAAGCGTAATATACGCCACCTCGCGACAGAGCGCTAAAGCGCGTCGCAACTGCTCTTTAACAATTTATCAGACAATCTGTGTGGGCACTCAAAGTGACATGGATTCTTAACGTCGCAAGACGAAAAATGAATACCAAGTCTCTGAGTGAACATACGTAATTCATTACGAAGTTTAATTCACGAGCATCAAACTTAAATTGAAGAGTTTGATCATGGCTCAGATTGAACGCTGGCGGCAGGCCTAACACATGCAAGTCGAGCGGTAGCACAGAGAGCTTGCTCTCGGGTGACGAGCGGCGGACGGGTGAGTAATGTCTGGGAAACTGCCTGATGGAGGGGGATAACTACTGGAAACGGTAGCTAATACCGCATAACGTCTTCGGACCAAAGTGGGG
>NZ_OBEF01000031.1 GCF_900215375.1 Enterobacter sp. CC120223-11
CTTTAATAAACTCTTTAGTAATCAGTATTATATGCTTGCGTTGATAATGCTGTATCGCATCAATTTCGGAACTCCTTGGTCCATCCTGCAACTTTGTTGAAATTCATTTTGCAAAATTTCAACCATGTAAATCGATTGAGTGTGGATTTATAATCCATTTTATTAGGTCATTTTGGAGCATAATTCTGTTTGGGGTTGTGTTTTAAGATCGTTGATCTAACAAAGTGCGCCATGCCGACACTTTTGAACGATGGAATGTATTTGTGTATAGTTAATCCCGTAGGCATTGAGGGGGATTAACTCTTCATTCCTATATAGTAAATATACGCAAACACTCACGTTTATCTCTGATATGTGGATTCTTTCATTACACCTTTTAGCAGGTGGGTGGCGACTTTCGCATATTTATTAATATGTAAAACAGGACTTACAATAAAAAAAATTATTACTTCCGCTGCGATTCTGGCTGTTCTTTCTGCTGCTGCAATGAGCGCTAACGCCGTTTCTACCGGTACTATTACGTTCAACGGCGAACTGACTGCCACGACTTGTGATGCTACCGTGGACGGCCAGGGTCCGGATGCGACTATCGTCCTGCCAACTATCGGTACTAACCAGCTGACCGCTCAGGGCCAGACTGCAGGCCGTACTGGCTTCAACATTGGTCTGAGCAACTGTGCCGGTACCCTGCAGACCGCTTCTGCGTTCTTCGAAGCAGGCTCTTCTGTTGACCTGGCGACTGGCCACCTGAAAAACATGACCGGTGATGCGACCAACGTCAGCCTGCAGCTGCGTGAAGAAAGTGCCAACGAAGCCGTTATCGAAGCTGGTAACTCCAACCAGACCGCTAACGCGACTTACTACGATACCTCTTCCGGTTCAGCAGACCTGCCGTATGCCGTGGAATACTTTGCTGACGGTGCGACCACTGCCGGTACCGTTGTGAGCGACGTGGTTTACTCCATTCAGTACAAATAATGGTAGCACGCTCATTCCGCTAGTCAGTGGAATGAACGTGAGAATCCTCTAAGGGGAGGTTGCTCCCCTCATTTAAATAGCCATAAGCGATCCTCTGGATTATTACTGAGATCTTTGCGCGAGTGGGTGTCTGGCTAATAAAAGACATTATAGAGAACTGATTAATAAAAAGGACAACTATGAAGACATTATTCTTTGTGTCCACCCTGTCTGCCGCGCTGTTTAGCCTGAATGTGAGCGCCAATCAGAATGTCACGCTCTCCCTGGAAGGTGAGTTTTTGTCAGGAACCTGCGATGTTGGAATAAACGACGGGGCTGCTGATGCCACTGTGACTCTGCCAGTGGTGGAGGTTCAAGAGCTCAATAGAAAAAAAATAGCCGGAACCACGCCGTTCCATTTCACCTACACCAACTGCTCATGGCCGTCAACGAAGACAGTGCAGGTCTATTTTGAAGGCGGCAGCTCGGTCGATACCAGCACTTATTACCTGAAAAACACCGGCGGCAGCGCAACTGGCGTTGAACTGGTCCTCAACACCCCGGGCGGTAATGATATTCACCCGGGCACTGATACCCAGGCGGGGGGTGACAGCTTCCCGTCTGGAAGTTATACGTCAGGGGATTTCAAGGTTTCCTATATCACGACTGACACGCTTGGGGCTGCGACACCGGGTTCGGTAACAAGTTATGTCGTGTATCACCTCGATTATCAATAATTATTATCATCCCGAATAAACATAGCTATTTATTCGCAGACTATTTCGATATGGCTTTCTGCTGTTATTTTCAGGAGACAATGATGTTCCGAGTATTATTATCCACAACTGTCCGCTGCCTTCCGCTGGCGTGCTTATTTTCCGTGGCGGCTCATGCCAGTATCGTGATTACCGGTACGCGAGTGGTGTATCCGGCGGACAGTAAAGAAGTGAGCGTCAAGGTCAGCAACAAAGGCGTGTCGCCAGTATTGATTCAGAGCTGGATGGATAATGGCGATACCAAAGCCAAGCCCGATCAGATTAAAGTTCCGTTCGTACTGACACCGCCGATTAACCGCGTGGAGCCAGCCAGCGGTCAGACGCTGCGTATCCGGGCACTGCCGAATAATCTGCCGCAGGATAAAGAATCCATCTTCTGGCTAAACGTACTTGAAATTCCGGCGAAGCCGAGAGACGCCGTCAAGGAAAAAGATAACTATCTGCAGGTCGCGTTTCGTAGCCGGATCAAATTCTTTTACCGTCCGTCTGGTCTGAAAGGCAGCCCAAAAGCTGCTGCAACAGATCTCCAGTGGTTAAATGTTGCTGGCAGAGTGCACGTAATAAACAACTCTCCTTATTATATCTCTTTGGTGGATGTCATGGCCGGGGGTAAAAAAGCCGACGGGAAAATGCTTGCCCCGTTTGCTGAAGATGATTATGCCCTTGCAGTGTCAGCGGGCAGTAAAATAAAAGCAGAATATGTGAATGACTACGGTGCGGTTATTCCGCTGGATATCACTATCCAGTAACCCTGTCTGACGGTGATTATTTTCATTTCAGGTTAAGGATGATAAACGCATGCAGAATAGTAAATTTCGATATTACAACGGCGAGGTTTTCGCCGGGAAACTATCACCGTTAGTGTTGGCCTTATTTTGTCTGAACCATCCTGCCTTCGCGGCAGATACGGTTCCACCTGCTGAGCTGGCAAAAAACCTGGAGTTTAGTTCATCCTTTTTACAACTTGATGACCAGAACGCCGTTGATCTCAGCCGCTATGCCAACGGCGGCTACATCACTCCTGGCACCTACAGCACGGCGGTCTATGTCAACGGCATGTCCATTGGCACTATGGATGTGACACTGCGTGAGCGCAAGGATAAAACGGTTTATCCGTGCATGACCGACACCCTGCTTAGGCAAATTCCATTTCGCTATGACCACCTGCCTGACCACTTTTTCGACAAGTCTGGGGAATGCGGTGATTTAAAAAAGCAACTGCCTGAAGCGGTAACGCAATTTGACAGCAGTGAGATGAGTCTCCACATCCAGCTTCCACAGCTGTATGTATCGAACAATGCTCGTGGCTCGGTCAGCCCTGAACTGTGGGACAGTGGTATTCCGGCCGTCATTTTAGGGTACAACCTGAATGGCTACCAGAGTACCTCTGGCGGGTATGACAGCAAATCGCTGTATGCCGGAATTAATGCTGGTCTTAACGTCGGGGCGTGGTACTTCCGCCACAACGGCAGCTACAACTGGGACCAGCATGGAAAGAAAAAATACGATGCCATCAACACCTACGTGCAGCGTGACATTCCTTTTCTGCGGGCGCGGGCTTTGGCCGGACAGGCCAACACGCGTGGGGATGTATTCGACACCCTACCGTTTACCGGGGTGAAGCTGGCCACCGATGAGCGCATGCTGCCGGAGTCCCGTCGCGGCTATGCACCAGAGATCCGCGGAATTGCACACACCAATGCCAAAGTGACTGTGCGCCAGAGCGGGGCGGTGATCTATCAGACCACGGTGGCACCTGGCGCCTTCCTGATTGATGATCTGTACCCGAGCGGCTATGGCGGTGACCTGCAGGTAACGGTGGAAGAAGCTGACGGAAGAAAGCAAATCTTTAACGTGCCTTTTGCTTCAGTGGTGGAGCAGTTGCGCCCGGGCGCCACCCGCTATGAAATCGTTGGTGGTAACTTGCGGAATGACTATCTCTCAAATCAGGTGGCGCTGTATCAGGGCACGATACGTCATGGGTTCACCAACTGGCTGACGGGCTATGGTGGGATGCAGCTCAGCCAGAACTACTACGCCATTCTGGGTGGAGCGGCGGTTGGCACGCCTGTCGGTTCCTTCTCGTTCGATGTAACTCAGGCTCGTATGCACCTGCCAGGCACGCCGGAAGTGACCAGTCCAGGGCAGAGTTATCGCCTGAGCTACAGCGAAACGGTCAACAGCACCAGTCTGTCGGTGGCGGCGTATCGTTTCTCCTCCAGCGGCTTTATGGACTTTATGACTGCCCAGCAGACGGTGGATGCCATGCAGCATGGTGGCGATATGACCAGCGTCTGGCGCTCACGCAGTCGCTACAGCATCACGGCAAGCCAGGCGTTACCAGAAAATTGGGGCCAGCTGTACATCAGTGGTTCAGTGCAGGATTACTGGAACAAGAACGGCTCTGATAAACAGTATCAGATTGGTTATAACAACAGCTATGGCTCGGTGAGTTACGGCTTATCAGCCGGACGGACTTACAGCCGGACCGGCTCAGAAGACACCTACCTGCTGACGGTCAGTCTGCCGCTTGGTCGCTCGGACAGCTCATACCGTCCGCAGTTGTCGATGCAAATGACGCACGACAGCAACGGGCGGACGGGTGAACAGGCCACGGTTTCGGGCACAGGCGGAGAGGACCATCAGCTAAGCTACACTGCGACGGCGATGAACAGCAATCAGGGCGGGGGCCAGTCAGGTGCTCTGAATGCGCAATATCGTACACCTTACTCTGACCTGAGCGTGGGCTGGAGTGGAGGCAAAAACTATCACAGTGAATCCCTGGGCGCGAGCGGCACTCTCGTGGCACACAGCGGTGGCGTGACTATGACACCGTATACCTCTGACACCTTTGCACTGATTGAAGCGAAAGGGGCGACTGGAGCGTCAGTTTCCGGCTACCCGGGTGTGCACATCGACCGCTTCGGTTATGCCCTTGTGCCGTATCTCGACCCGTATCAGATGAATGAAATCATCCTTGACCCCAAAGGGGCCAGCGATGACCTGGAAATGACCAGTACCGAGAAGAAAATAGCTCCCTATTACGGTGCGGTAGTGAAGGTGAAATATGGCACTAAAACCGGGACTCCTCTGCTGGTCAATGCCACGTTGAATGGTGAACCAGTCCCTTTCGGTGCGGACGTACTGGATGAGCAGGGTCGCAGCGTGGGGAGCGTTGGACAAGGAGGGCAGCTGTATGCCCGCGTTGAGCAAGAGCAGGGCGCACTCAGAATACGTTGGGGTAAAGGTTCGTCAGGTGCATGCCAGATACGCTATCACCTGATGCCTATGGCCGCTGGGCAGAAGCGGGGCGTGCAAACATTTAACTCGGTCTGTGAACCCCTGTTAAGCCGTCGTTCGACGGATCGCAAGTTGCTGGCGATGCAGGATAACCCCAGAGATACAGGTGCCTGATACATGATGACGCCTCAGCTTCAGACCTTAAGAGCTGAATTTGGGGTGTGCAGATCTAAAACAAAAGTTAGAAGAAGGCAGAGCTGAGCGAATGAAACGATTTATTTTTCCGGTAATGATGTTATTAGGCTTAACGGAAGCCAGTCAGCAGGCGTTTGCAGCGGTGACATGCTCGGCTCTCGCCTCTACGGCAATAAAAACCGACAACATTAGCCCCTCGGCGTCTTATACCGGCAACGATTTACCTGTGGGAAGCACTATTTACCGCTTAAAGATGCATTTAAACCAATCTTATGGCATTAACTGCGATGGGCCTTATAACCTAAAATCTTATTTAGGCGTAACGACTGAGCCGCTGGGATCCCCAACCATCATGAATACGTCACAGGGAAGCGGGCCGGTTTATCCAACGAATGTTCCAGGTGTGGGTGTATTCGTGTGGTCTTCATATACTGGAGGCGGAATAGATACTCTTTTTTCAAAAGCCTCTCCGATGGAATACGCCCCATTTAATCTATCCACCGCGGGAAACAAGACCTTCGGACCAACGGTAGATGTTTCATTGGTTAAAACCGGGAATATTCCTTCAGGCTCCGTTGTTGATGCAACCAAATTCCCGACGATTCAATGGTATATTCCATCAACCTCAGGCTACTCCGGATTACCCGCCAACCTGATGAGAGTGACATTTACCGGCAGTCTTCATTTTATCACCCAGACCTGTACCACACCGGATGTCAACGTGGATCTTGGCAGTTATGACGTGACTAAATTCACGGCAAAGGGCACGACGACCCCCTGGAGGAATGCTTCGATTGTGATGCAAAACTGTCCAGCATTTACGGGGTTCTACAGTGGGGGGGCTACTGCTCTGCAGACGCTCTCAGATTCTGGCACTCCGGCAGAAACTTCTCGATATGCCAATATATTCACCGTCTCCCTGACTCCGGCAAATGCCGTTTCAGGTAATATCATCAGTGTCGATTCTGGTGCAAATGCGGCAACGGGGGTAGGGGTACAAATGGGTTATTCTACTACTGTAGATGCGGCGGCAACTCCCCCCGAAAATATATGGACAGCGGGTACGAGTTGGGATCTCCCGGCCCCAACGGATGGGCGTAAAACGGTCAACATCCCTCTGGCTGCACGTTATTACCAGACAGGTAATACCATCACCCCGGGTAAAGCTAATACAAAAATGACCGTAAATATCGATTACAAATAATTAAAATAATGAATTAATTCATACAGGCTGCTATTAAAAAAATGAATAATACCGGCGGAATTATGCATATTGCTCCAACTACCGGTTGGAGCAATATGCATAATGACAGAAAGAAATCGTCCACTCCCTTTGCTGAAAAATTACAACTAG
>NZ_OBEF01000028.1 GCF_900215375.1 Enterobacter sp. CC120223-11
CGATTCCTCTGTAGTTCAGTCGGTAGAACGGCGGACTGTTAATCCGTATGTCACTGGTTCGAGTCCAGTCAGAGGAGCCAAATTCAAAAAAGCCTGCTTTCGAGCGGGCTTTTTGCTTTTGTGAATAAATCAGCGGCGGCTGCGTTATTCATTCTCCTGCCACTGACAAAAAAACGCCCGGAACATCCCACCAGGATTTACTGACAATACCTGAGCCAGCCCGTTCCCACTGACGTAGCAGTGCGCCATCCTCACAGCGCTCGTTCATCAATGTGCGCCGCAGGTACCTTATGAGTTTCGTGAAACGCTGCGGGCGACCTTCAGCGGCACGATTATTGTGGCCGGGAATGATTTTCGCTTTTTAAAGACAAGTCCTGTCGTCCGTGCACCGTTTTTCCAACAGTTTGAGCGCGCTATCCTCATCAACATGAGAACGTCATCCAAAACTAATGGAGAAGCCATGAAAGCCATAGTCATCACCCGCGCGGCCAGCGAAGGCAGCAACATTCAATTTTTACAGGATGTCACCCTGCCAGTCCCGGCGGCTCAGGGCCACGATCTACTGATTGAAGTCAAAGCTGTTTCCGTTAACCCGGTAGACACCAAAGTCCGGGCAGGATTTAACGCTGATGCGCCACGGGTCCTGGGCTGGGACGCCGTGGGTGTGGTAAAGGCTGTTGGCGAGAAGGTTTCGCTGTTTTCACCCGGGGATGAGGTGTGGTACGCAGGAGCCCTGGGACGCCCCGGCAGCAACAGTGAGTTTCAATTGGTGGATGAGCGCATTGTTGCCCTGAAGCCCAGGACACTTAGCCATGCGGCGGCGGCAGCATTGCCGTTAACGGCAATTACGGCATGGGAACTGTTGTTTGACCGCCTGGGTATCAAAGAGAATGGTAATGAAGGTGATACGCTGCTGATTGTTGGCGCAGCCGGTGGCGTGGGTTCCATACTGACGCAACTGGCCAGAAAACTCACCAAAATGACCGTCATTGGTACAGCTTCCCGGCCTGAGAGCCAGCAATGGGTCATGGATGCCGGAGCGCACCACACGATTGATCATACCCGCCCCCTGGCGGAAGCATTGGCTGAGATTGGCATCAAGAATGTCACCCATGTGGCCAGCCTTAATCACACCGAACACCACTATGCCCAAATCATTCAGGCGCTTGCCCCGCAGGGTAAACTGGCCTTGATTGACGATCCGGATACTCTGGATGCCCGTCCTTTGAAAGCCAAGAGCCTCTCTCTCCATTGGGAATTTATGTTCACCCGTTCCATGTTTGAAACGTCGGACATGATTGCTCAGCATCAGTTGCTGACACGCGTGGCGCAACTCATTGATGAGGGTGTCCTCAAAACAACGCTTGGTGAACACTACGGCGCCATAACGGCAGAAAACCTCCAGAAAGCGCATGCCTGGATTGAAACTGGGCGCTCTGTGGGAAAAATTGTTCTGGAAGGATTCTGATAAAAGCGAGGCTGTCTGAGAGCGAGGAGCGTAAAGCGGCTTTAAAAGTGCTGCACTTCCCACCCATTTTTGGCCGACGCATACAAAAGGCCCCGTGTTCAACGGGGCCAATAAAACACTAAAGCAATAGCTTCAGCTGCTTACGAATATGATGCTGCAATACCGCCAGCATCGTCGCGCCGGAAAGCCCAATCATCAGCGCCCCGTTGATGGCCTCCAGCGGGCCAAGCAGCTTCCACTTCTCGCTCATCACAATATCGCCGTAGCCCAGCGTGGCGAAGTTCACCCCGGAGTGGTACACCGCTTCGCGCAGAGTCGAAAACTCCCCCAGCCCCTCAAACAGCAGGCCCCACAGCAGGATCTGTAACAGGTTGCCGACCAGCACCAGGGTTATCATCGCGAACAGCGCCATTACGCCAGCCAGCAGGCTTTCGCGATGGTGGAAACGACGAAAATAGACGCGAAGGCTCCCGACCGACACCAGCGACTGCAGCAGCATGTTGCACAGGATCACGGGCATGCCCATGAGCAGAGGCTCTAACATACACTCTCCGGGAAACGTCATGATTTACGGAGTATCGTTATTCCCTGAGGCATAAAGCGGGCCGTTGTTCACCCAGGCCATAAACAGCAGATAGCCGATGGAGAGCAGCGTCGCACCAATAAACATCCCCAGGATACCGCTGGCCGCCATGCCGCCGAGCGCGCCAAGCAGAACGACAGGCATCGGAGCATCCACACCACGGCCGAGCATCATAGGTTTAAGCACGTTATCAACCATGCCGGCAATCACCAGCAGGACGGTAAAGACGACGTTCACCACCGTGCCGTGATCGCCCCCCCACCACATCAGCGCAATGGCCGGGGCCGTTACCAGCAGGACCGGAACCTGAGCGATGCCAAGGATCAGCGCAAGCACAAAGAAAATGCCTGCCGCCGGAATA
This sequence comes from Enterobacter sp. CC120223-11, assembly GCF_900215375.1. Lineage (GTDB taxonomy): Bacteria > Pseudomonadota > Gammaproteobacteria > Enterobacterales > Enterobacteriaceae > Scandinavium. The sequence goes on from NZ_OBEF01000028.1 coordinate 2,413, forward strand.
CCCGCAAGGGCAATAATGACGCCCACCAACAGCGCCTGAATGAGCGCCACGCCAATCACCCCCTGAGCAACAGCGCGGATGGTACCGGTGCACAGACGCGTCAGCGCCGGGCCACGCGACTCATCCGTCACACGGGTAAAAATGCGCTGCGCCGTTACCGCGCCCGCCGCACCGCTGGCCATCATCACGCCCGCGATAATGAACGAAAGCACAAAGCCCAGCAGGCCACCGCCCATACTGGCCAGAATACCGAAGACCATTTTAAGTAGGTCCACCAGCTGTTTGTGGTAGGTGCTGATAAGGCCAGGCAAATCCACGGACGCCTTCAGCCACACGGCATACACTTTGCCGCCAACCAGAGGAATGGCGGCAATGCTTTGCGATGGTGCAGGCACCGACAGGTGCGCCTCGCCCAAATGGCCAATCATCGCGCTGACGCTTTCACCGAGCGACGTGACCATCATCGCGGTCGGGCCCACAATGAACAGCAGCCCCAAAGCGACCAGTATGAAAGAGGCCCTTCCCTGACGTCCGCCCAGACGCACAGCAATACGCTGGTGCAGCGGATAGAGCGTGACGGCCAGAATCATCGACCACAGCATCACGTTGAGGAAAGGACGAAAAACGGTAAAGCAGAAGGATGCGAGTGCCAGGATCAGTCCGAACTTGATGAACATATCCAGAAATCTGGCCACGATTCTCTTTTCAACGAGGAGTAGATCGCTATTTTCCATACGAGGTATTTCCGCTTAAGAAGGGTTAACGGCCTGAGTGTTGGCCCGAAAAAAGCGCTCAGTATAGAGAAGCGTAGTGCAAAAAAGAGGCAATAAATCGTTTAAAAATGGACGAATGAAACAATGGAAAATGGAATCATCACGCCCTTTCACACTGGAAAAGGCGTGATGTGAAGTGGATTAAAGCCCTGCGAAGACCAGCTTTTGCAGTTCGCCCTGCGCGAGCATTTCAATAGCCGCTTCGATATCAGGGGCGAAATAGCGATCCTGCACGTAGTGTGGCACTTTTTCACGCAGCAAATGGCGAGCCTGCTCCAGCAGCGGACTGCTGGTCAACCCTTCGCGCATATCAATGCCCTGCGCTGCCGCCAGCCACTCCACGGCAATCACGCCGCGGGTATTGGCCGCCATTTCCCACAGACGGCGACCGGCCGCCGGAGCCATAGAGACATGATCCTCCTGGTTGGCGGAGGTCGGCAGACTGTCGACGCTGTGCGGATGCGCCAGCGCTTTGTTTTCACTTGCGAGCGCCGCCGCGGTGACCTGAGCAATCATAAAGCCGGAATTCACGCCGCCGTTTTTCACAAGGAACGGCGGCAGCTGCGACATGTGGCTGTCCATCAGCAAAGCAATGCGTCGCTCCGCCAGCGAACCGATTTCAGCGATGGCTAAAGCAATATTATCCGCCGCCATCGCCACCGGTTCAGCGTGGAAGTTGCCGCCGGAAATCACTTCGTTTTCGTCGGCGAACACCAGCGGGTTGTCGGACACCGCATTGGCTTCGGTCAGCAGCACCTCTTTGGCCTGGCGCAGCTGCGTCAGGCAGGCCCCCATCACCTGCGGCTGACAGCGCAGGGAATACGGGTCCTGCACCTTGCTGCACTTCGCGTGCGACTGCGACACGGCGCTGGAATCGGTAAGCACATGGCGGTACAGCGCGGCGGCATCAATCTGCCCACGCTGGCCTCGTGCCTCATGAATGCGCGCATCAAACGGACGACGTGAGCCGAGGGCGGCTTCGGTCGTCAATGCGCCACAAATCACCGCTGAGGTAAACAACTCTTCTGCTTCGAAGAGGCCGCGAAGGGCAAACGCGGTGGAGGCCTGGGTGCCGTTAAGCAGTGCCAGCCCCTCTTTCGCCGCGAGCGTCATCGGCTCCAGCCCGGCTTTTTTCAGCGCTTCTTTCGCGGGCAACCATTCGCCGCGCCAGCGTGCTTTACCTTCCCCGAGCAGCGTCAGCGACATGTGTGCTAAAGGAGCCAGATCGCCGGATGCGCCAACGGAGCCTTTCGCCGGAATGCACGGATAAACTTCATTGTTGACCAGCGCCATCAGCGCCTCGATCACGCTCAGGCGAATGCCGGAGAAGCCGCGCGCCAGGCTGTTGATCTTCAGCACCATAATCAGGCGCACCATCGCATCGTCCAGCGCTTCGCCCACGCCAGCGGCATGAGAAAGCACCAGCGAGCGCTGGAGGTTTTCCAGGTCTTCGGTAGAAATACGGGTGGAGGCCAGCAGACCAAAACCGGTGTTGATGCCGTAGGCCGTGCGCCCTTCGGCGATAATCGCGTTGACGCAGGCGACGCTGGCGTTGATGCCAGGAACGGCGCGTTCATCGAGAGTCAGGGTTTGCGGCTGGCGGTAAACGTCCAGCAGCTGGGCCAGGGTCAACTGGCCCGGAATCAGGTTAAGCGTGCTCATTATTTCTGCCCCTGGGTTGCAGCAATCATCGGTAAATTCAGTCCTTGCTCTGCGGCGCATTCTACCGCGATTTCATAGCCCGCGTCCGCATGGCGCATCACGCCGGTAGCCGGGTCGTTGTGCAGCACGCGAGCGATGCGCGCCGCGGCCTCATCGGTGCCGTCGCAGACAATAACCATTCCAGAGTGCTGTGAAAAGCCCATTCCCACCCCGCCGCCGTGGTGCAGCGACACCCAGGTCGCGCCGCTGGCGGTGTTCAGCAATGCATTAAGGAGCGGCCAGTCGGATACCGCATCGGAGCCGTCGCGCATGGCTTCGGTTTCGCGGTTCGGGCTGGCGACAGAGCCGGAATCCAGGTGATCGCGGCCAATAACAATCGGCGCAGAGACTTCGCCCGAGCGCACCATTTCGTTGAACGCGAGACCAAGCTTTTGCCGCCACTCGAGGCCCACCCAGCAGATACGCGCCGGTAAGCCCTGGAAGCTGATCCGCTCGCGTGCCATGTCCAGCCAACGGTGCAGGTGCTTGTCGTCGCGGATAATCTCTTTCACTTTGGCGTCAGTTTTGTAGATGTCCTGCGGATCGCCGGAGAGCGCCACCCAGCGGAACGGGCCAATGCCGCGGCAGAACAGCGGACGAATATAGGCAGGAACGAAACCGGGGAAATCAAAGGCGCTGGCGACACCCATCTCTTTCGCCATCTGGCGGATGTTGTTGCCGTAATCAAAGGTCGGAATGCCCTGGGCGTGAAACGCCAGCATCGCCTGGACGTGCTCAGCCATCGACTGTTTCGCGGCTTTGACGGTGCCCTGCGGGTCACTTTCGGCTTTTTGCTGATAGGTTTCCCAGTCCCAGCCCTGCGGCAGATAGCCGTGCAGCGGATCGTGGGCGCTGGTCTGGTCGGTCACCATGTCGGGGCGCACGCCGCGTTTCACCAGCTCCGGCAGCACGTCAGCAGCGTTCGCGCACAGCGCCACGGAAACGGCACGGCCTTCGGCGGTGTATTTTTTGATGCGGGCCAGCGCGTCATCCAGGGAATCGGCCTGCTCGTCGATGTACTTTGTGCGCAGGCGGAAATCAATACGGCTCTGCTGACACTCAATGACCAGCGAACTCGCGCCCGCCAGCGTGGCGGCCAGCGGCTGTGCGCCGCCCATGCCGCCGAGTCCGGCAGTGAGCACCCAGCGCCCCTGCAAATTGCCGTCATAGTGCTGGCGACCAGCCTCAACGAAGGTTTCGTAAGTGCCCTGCACGATGCCCTGACTGCCGATGTAAATCCAGCTGCCTGCGGTCATCTGGCCGTACATCGCCAGCCCTTTGGCATCGAGTTCGTTGAAGTGTTCCCACGTGGCCCAGTGCGGCACGAGGTTGGAGTTTGCAATCAGCACGCGCGGGGCGTTGGCGTGAGTTTTGAACACGCCCACCGGTTTGCCGGACTGCACCAGCAGGGTTTCATCCGTTTCCAGATTCGTCAGGGCCTTCACGATGGCATCGTAGCAATCCCAGTTTCGCGCGGCGCGACCAATACCGCCGTACACCACCAGCTCGTGCGGATTTTCCGCCACGTCCGGGTCGAGGTTGTTCATTAACATGCGCAGCGGCGCTTCGGTGAGCCAGCTTTTAGCGGTGAGCGTGGTGCCGCGCGGGGCGCGAACGTCCTGAGGACGGTGTTTATTCTGAGACATCGGAAAACTCCTGACGGATACGATGAAGACAAGAAATATATACTTGTCTATACAATCGTTCGCAAGCCAGGATTTAACAAGTCAGATACATTTTTGTTATCTTGCGTCAGCAATCACACTTATCTGTAGCAGAGAATGCTGACGCAGGAGGGTCAGGAACCAAAATGGCCCTGTAAACGATAACGGCTGCCGGGGAAAATCAGGCGGGCGTGGGACACGATGGTTGAACGCGACCAGGTGCGACGGCGGATCAGCAGGCAAGGATCGTGCTCGTGAATGCTCAACAGACGACACTCTTCGGCGCTGGCTTTTACTGCCTCCACGATGTGCTCGCCTTCGGTGAGCGGCGCAATCAGCGATAAATAGTCATGGGCGGTGGTGGCGGTGTAATCCTGTTGCAGGTACTCCGGCACGGCGGTGGCATTGACGCAGCGATCCTCAATTTGCACCGGCACGTCGTTTTCAAAATGGACCATCAGCGAATGGAATATGCGGGTGCCTTCCGCCACGCCCAGCGCCTGGGCCTGCTGTTTATCTGCGCTCACTTCTTCCAGCAGCAAAACCTCACAGCGGTGCTGATGCTGTCTCGCGGCGATTTCATCGGCGATGCTGTGCACTTCAAACAGCGCCGACTGCCCTTTCGGCTCGGCGACAAAGGTACCGACGCCCTGCAAGCGCACCAGCAGCCCTTCGTCGGTCAACTCACGCAGCGCGCGGTTGATGGTCATCCTGCTGAAGCCGAACTGCGCCACCAGCTCTGCTTCCGACGGAATACGGTCGTGCGGACGCCAGATCCCGGCGGCAATATTGTCGCTGATGACGCGTTTGATCTTCTCATAGAACGGCGCAGGCGCGCCGTTTTGCGGTGAATACATGTTTCTTCCTTTCATATGGCGGGGGCTTCACGCCTGCCAGCAATGAACAATTTGCCAGGCGAGCCTCGCCGCCGTGCGGGCGCCCTGTCCGTCGCGATCGTAATGCGGGTTGAATTCAACCAAATCAACCGCCTGCAGCTTGCCACTCTGACACAGCGGCATCACGATACGCAACAGAATTGCCAGCGGCACGCCCAGCGCTGCCGGGGCAGACACCGCAGGCATCTCGCAGGCCGGGAGCACGTCTAAATCGATCGTCAAATAAATACGGTCATGCTCGGCAATGACTCGGGCTAAATCCTGCTGCACTTCGCTGAACGACGGGTCGAGCAGGGCTAAATCTTCCAGCACCGTGACGTTTCGTTCGTGCGCTTCCTGCCACAGTGCCTGAGTATTCGCCGCGCGGCTTGCGCCGTAGCAGGTGTAATTAAAGCCCCGCTTCTGGCTTTCGCAGTGCAGCGCCAGCTGACGGAACGGCGTGCCAGAGCTGGCAACGGCTGCGTGGCGTAAATCCAGATGCGCATCGAGATTGACGATGGCCACGTTCTCGCCGGGAAACGCATCCAGCACGCCCGAGCCATGACCGAACGCCGTTTCATGCCCACCGCCCAGTACCAGCGTCTTCATTTGTGCGCGCTGGCAGGCCAGCACTGCATCGTGCAATGCCTGCTGCGCTTCCTCCAGCTTTTCTGGCTCGGCGTGAACGTTGCCCATATCGACAAGCCTGTCGTGCCCGTGATGGCTCGCCATATTTGCCAGCGCCTTGCGAAGCGCCTCTGGCCCAAGCTCTGCCCCGGGTCGCCCTTTATTGCGTTTGACGCCTTCGTCGCAGGCAAAGCCCAGCAGGGCTATTTTCCCATGATGCGGCTCAGGGGCAAAGTCGCGTGTCACCACGACCGTCTGAAAAAGGCGTTTTGCCTCCGGCGATTCCGCGCTGTCGTCGCGCCCTTGCCAGAGATCGGCGGATGTCGGTTGCCAGAGCTTCATTTTGTCACCTCGCCGCGAAATACACGCTGCCAGAGCGGGTTACGCCCGGGCTCATAAACCATTTCCACCGGATGTTCGGCATCCCAGATGGCAAAATCGGCGACAAATCCTGCGGCCAGCTGGCCGTGGGAATTCTGTCTCCCCAGCGCCTTCGCCGCGTGGCGGGTAACGCCGGTCCAGGCTTCTTCCGGCGTCAGGCCGAACTTCACGCAGGCCATGTTCATCGCCAGATGGAGACTGGCAAACGGACTGGTGCCGGGGTTGTAATCTGTCGCCACGGCCATCGGCACGCCGTGACGGCGCAGCGCTTCAACGGGCGGTTTTTGCGTTTCATTGAGGAAATAGAATGCGCCGGGCAGCAGGACCGCGACGGTACCGCCCTCAGCCATTGCGCTGACGCCCTCTTCATCTAAATATTCAATGTGATCGGCAGAAAGGCCTTTATATTGGCTGACCAGCTGCGCGCCACCGAGTGATGAAAGCTGCTCCACGTGGCCTTTTACCGGAATGTTGAGCACCTGCGCGGCGCAGAACACGCGCTCGGTTTGCTCGGGCGAAAAGCCGACGTTTTCACAGAAAGCATCGACGGTTTCAAACAGCCCTTCCTGCCAGAGCGTCGGCAGAATCTCTTCGCAGACGAGGGTGATGTAGTCATCACCGCGCCCTTTATATTCCGCCGGGATGGCATGGGCGGCCAGGAGCGTTGGGCTTACCTCAATCGCGTTGCTGGCGGCGAGCTGCTGCGCCACGCGCAGCATTTTGCTCTCATTGTTCAGGTCAAGTCCATATCCGGATTTGATTTCGACCGTCGTCACCCCTTCCCGCATCAGCCTTTCAAGACGCTGCTGGGCCAGCCGGGTAAGTTCAGCTTCGCTGGCGGCGCGGGTGGCCTGCACCGTGGAATTAATGCCGCCACCGTTGGCGCTGATGGTCTGATACGACACGCCGTTCAGCCGCTGCTCCCACTCCGTGGCGCGGCTGCCGCCGAACACCAGGTGAGTGTGACAATCGATAAGCCCGGGCGTGACCAGCCTGCCCTCCAAATCAATACGCCTCCCCTTGCGGGTGGCGAGAGAGGATTCCGGCACTATCTCGGCGATGCGACCCTCCCGGACGATGAGTGCATGCTGTTCCAGCAAGCCATAGGGTTCGGCATGTTGAGGATCGAAGGTGGCAAGACGGGCGTTGTGCCAGATGACGTCGGTATCAGCGTGTTCAGACATGAGCGAATCACTTGTCATGGATTGTATAGACATTTATTAAGGGCAACGCGGATGATGTCAACCGCCAGGGCAATTATGTTGCTTTTTTGTGATATTCCACGCTCACCACGACGGACTTTTTTTGACTCATCGCTTCCCGTTTCGCTCAACTTAGTATAAAAAGTCAGGTTTTAGGGACCTTACCCACTTTCATCAGTCTGGAGCACCATGAACACATTATCGGTTTCCCGTCTGGCGCTGGCGCTCGCCTTTGGCGTGACGCTGACCGCCTGTAGCTCAACGCCGCCCGATCAGCAGCCATCAACCCAGGCCGCACCCGGCACCGCTTCCCGTCCAATTCTGACGGCAGGCGAAGCGAAGAACTTCGTGCAGGCGCGTTATTTCACCACGATGGATCCGAATGCGGCTCCATGGTCCCCTTCTGCTATTGCCACGCCCGCCAAAGCTGACTTCGTGGTTGGCCCGGCAGGCACCGCAGGTGTGACTCACACCACGATTCAGGCAGCTGTCGATGCGGCAATCAACCGTCGCAGCACGTCACGCGTTTACATTGCGGTGATGCCTGGCGAATACCAGGGAACCGTTTATGTGCCTGCCGCACCGGGCAGCGTGACCATCTTCGGTCTGGGCGACAAAGCCGAAGACGTGAAAATCGGCCAGGCCATCGACTCTGAAATCTCCCCGAACGACTGGCGTCGTCTGGTGAACCCGGCGGGCAAATATATGCCTGGCAAACCGGCGTGGTACATGTTCGACACCTGTCAGAGCAAGCGTGCCGCCACCGTCGGCGTGATGTGCTCGGCGGTCTTCTGGTCGCAGAATAACGGCCTGCAGCTGCAGAACCTGACCATCGAAAACAACCTCGGTGACAGCGTTGACGCCGGTAACCACCAGGCCGTTGCCTTCCGCAACGACGGTGATCAGGTGCAGCTGAATAAGGTCAACATTCTTGGCCGTCAGAACACCTTCTTTGTGACCAACAGCGGCGTGCAGAACAAACTGCAAAACGATCGTATTACCCGCACCCTGGTGACCAACAGCTACCTCGAAGGCGATGTGGATATCGTGTCCGGCCGCGGCGCAGTGGTGTTTGATAACACCGACTTCCGCGTGGTGAACTCCCGCACCCAGCAGGAAGGCTACGTGTTCGCTCCGGCGACGCAGTCCAACCTGTTCTACGGCTTCCTCGCCACCAACAGCCGCTTCAACGCTGCCGGTGACGGCGTGGCACAGCTCGGTCGCTCGCTGGACGTAGACGGCAACACCAACGGTCAGGTTGTGATCCGCGACAGCGCGATCAACGAAGGTTTCAACACCGCTAAACCGTGGGCCGATGCCGCCATCTCCAAACGTCCTTTCAGCGGCAACACCGGCGCTGAAAACGACAAAGGCGAAATTGAGCGTAACCTGAACGACAGTAACTTCAACCGCATGTGGGAATATAACAACCGCGGCGTGGGAAGCTATGTTGTGGCAGAGCCGAAGAAGTAATCAGACTTCAGCCATAAAAAAACCTCGCACTGCGAGGTTTTTTCTTTTCAGGCCGAAACTTAGTGCGCGTTGACCACCACCCACATTGGGCCCTGGCCGACGGCATAGCGCCCTTTCTCATGCAGCAGGCCCTGCTCACCCTGAATCTCATAGACCGCCAGGTGATGAGATTTCTGTCCGACCGCCAGCAGGTATTTTCCGCTGTGATCGACGTTGAAGCCGCGCGGCTGGGTTTCCGTATCCTGGAAGCCCTGCACTTCAAGCACGCTGCCATCTTCCGACACCGTGAACACCGTCAGGGTGCTGGAGGTGCGGTCGCAGGTGTAGAGGTGACGTCCGTCCGGGGTGATGTGAATGTCAGCCGCCCAGCGGGTGCCGTCGAAATGCGGAGGCATCATGTCCAGCGTTTGCACGCATTCGATTTCGCCGTGCGGATCTTTTAGCTCCCAGACGTCCACGGAGCTGTTCAGCTCGTTCACGCAGTAGGCGTACTGCTGATTCGGATGGAACGCCATATGACGCGGACCTGCGCCTTCCACGGTGGTCACTTCTGCCGGGGTCTGCGCCACCAGCTTGCCGTCGTCGCTCAGGGTAAACAGGCAGATACGATCCTGCTTAAGCGCCGGAACCCACAGGGTGCGATTATCAGGGGAGATGTTGGCGGAGTGACAGCCTTCCAGCCCTTCAACCACGTCCACCACACCAACCGGCAGGCCATCTTCCAGACGCGTCACGCTCACGCAGGCCTGGTTATAAGAACCGCTGAACAGATAGTTGCCCTGGCGGTCCGTAGAAATATGGGTCGGGCTGCCCGGCAGCGGGGATTCTGCGGTAAACGTCAGGGCGCCATCGTCCGGCGCGATGCGGTAGGCCAGCACGCGAAACTCCGGGCGCACGCCAACGTACAGGTAACGCTTGTCCGGGCTGATGACCATCGGCTGCACCTGGCCCGGCACGTCCACCACCTGCACCAGCGTCAGCTTGCCGTCGTGGTTCAGGGTCCAGACGTGGATCTGCTGACTTTCCGGACTGGCGGTATATACGGTTTGTTTCATGAAAACTCCTTTCCTTACTGCACGTGGAAGCAAATTAACAGAATAGTGAGTGCTGAAAAATTTGCCCTGCGCGCGCGGCGGTGTACCATCGTGAGCTGCACATTTTTCAACATTAACCTGGACTGCGACATGACATCACGCGTGATAGCCCTCGACTTAGACGGCACCCTGCTGACCCCGGCGAAAACCATTCTTCCGCAATCTCTTGAGGCACTGGCGCGCGCCAAAGAGGCAGGCTACCAGATTCTGATCGTCACCGGCCGACATCACGTTGCCATCCATCCTTTTTATCAGGCACTGGCGCTCGATACACCTGCAATTTGCTGCAACGGCACCTATTTGTATGATTATCAGGCAAAAAAGGTGCTGGAGTCCGATCCGCTGACCCTTTCCCAGACGATGCAGATGATCGACATGCTCAATGAGCATAACGTGCACGGCCTGATGTATGTCGAAAATGCCATGATGTACGAACAGCCCGCAGGCCACATCACCCGCGGCATAGAATGGGCAATGACGCTCCCGGAGGCCCAGCGCCCGGTCTTCACTCAGGTGGATTCCTTCGCCGATGCCGCTCAGCAGGCGGGTATCATCTGGAAGTTTGCGCTGACCGATGAAAACAGCGATCGCCTGAACGCGTTTGTGAAGCAGGTGGAGGAAACGCTGGATTTAGCCTGCGAACGCTCGTGGATTTACCAGGTCGACGTGGCCCGTAAAGGCAACAGCAAAGGCAATCGCCTGGCGCGCTGGATTGAATCGCAGAGCCTGTCGATGAAAGACGTGGTGGCATTTGGCGATAACTATAACGATATCAGCATGCTTGAAGCCGCCGGTACCGGCGTGGCGATGGGTAATGCAGATGACGCGGTGAAGGCCCGCGCCAACGTGGTGATCGGCGATAACACGGATAAGAGCATCGCCGACTTTATCTACAAAAACCTGCTGTAATCAGGCGGTAATCGACACGCTTTTAATCTGCGCATACAGCCACTGGCCTGGCTTCACCGCCAGGTCATCTCGAGCCCAGGGGCTGATGCGCGCCCACAGGGTTCGCCCGCCGACTTCAAGCTGCACTTCCACCTGCCCGTCGTTGTCAAAGCACTGAATGACTTTGGCACGCAGCACGTTGCGAATACTGGTCTGCACCGGTGGCTGAAGCACCAGCGACACGTCGGAGGCCTGAATGCGAATGCGCACCACCGACTGCACCGGACGCTCGAGTTTGCTGACCCAGAGATGCTGATCGCCGAGCGCCAGCGCGGTCATGGCGTAGTGCGGATGATGCTCCAGCACCGTCACCTTCAGAATGCTGCTCTGCTGATCCTGCGGCAGCCACGGGTGCATCACCGAGCTGCCCCACACCTCTTCCAGCGGGCCAAACGCCTTCACGCTGCCCTCTTCCAGCACCAGCACTTTGTCGGCCAGGTGCAGAATTTCGTCCAGCGAATGGCTGACGTAGAGCATCGGGATATTGATTTCGCGGGCGAGCCGTTGCAGGTACGGCAACAGCTCACGCTTGCGCGGGATATCCAGCGAGGCCAGCGGCTCATCGAGCAGCAGTAGCTCAGGTGCGGTGAGCAAGGCACGACCAATTGCTACGCGCTGTTTTTCACCACCGGAAAGGCTGCCTGGCAGCCTGTCGAGCAACGCTTCGATGCCCAGCAGCGAGACTAATTTATCAAACTGCCCGGCCATGCTTTTCGCCATGCCGTAGCGCAGGTTGCCGCGTACTTTGTAGTGCGGGAACAGGCGCGCGTCCTGGAACACATAGCCCACGCGCCGTTTCTCTGGCGAAAGGCAGATGTTCTTCTCGGTGTCGTTCAGCACGCGATCGTTGAGAACGATTCGGCCCTGCTGCGGTTTGGTCAGCCCGCTGATGGCGTTAATCAGCGATGTTTTTCCTGCGCCGGACACGCCAAACACCGCCGTAATGCCGGAGGCCGGAAGGGATTCATTGATGCTCAGACGATGGGTGCCGAGCGTCTGGGTGAAATTGAGTTCCAGCATGATTATTTCCCCGTCCTTTCGCGGCTGAGACGCGCCAGCCATTCGGACACCAGCAGCGAAACCAGCGCCAGCACGATGGAAATCAGGCACAGCCGCGCGGCAGCCCCTTCACCACCGGGCGTCTGAATCAGGGTGTACATCGCCGAAGGAATAGTGCGTGTCTCGCCCGGAATGTTGGAGACGAAAGTAATAGTCGCGCCAAATTCGCCAAGCGATCGGGCAAACGCCAGCACGGTACCGACGATAATGCCCGGCAGCGTGAGCGGCAGCGTGATGGTGAAAAACACCCGCCAGCGTCCGGCCCCGAGAGTGCGAGCCGCCTGTTCGAGTTTGATATCCACGCCTTCCAGCGCCAGGCGGATGGCGCGCACCATCAGCGGGAAAGACATTACCGCCGCGGCAAGGACCGCACCACGCCAGCTGAAAGCAAAGGTCAGGCCAAACCAGTCGTACAGCCAGGAACCGATAAACCCGCGCCGCCCCATAGCAATCAGCAATAAGTAACCGACGACGACCGGCGGCAGAACGAGAGGAAGATGAATCAGACTATCGAGAAGCGCTTTGCCCGGGAAATTGCGCCGCACCAGCAGCCAGGCAAAGAAGATCCCAAAGGGCAAACTGAATACCACCGCCAGGGAGGACACTTTCAGGCTCAGCAGTACCGCCTGCCATTCGGGATCGGTCAATATCATTAGTGCGTTGTAAATCCGTACTGTTTAAAGATGGCTGAGGCCTGCGGGCCTTTCAGGTAATCGTAGAATGCCGTCACGGTGGCATTTTTATGACCGTCGGTGATGGCAATCGGGTATTCCACTTTTTTGTGGGAGTCTTCCGGGAAGGTGCCCACCACTTTTACGCCTTTGCTGGCAACGGCGTCAGAGCCGTAAACGATACCGAGAGGTGCTTCGTTACGCTCCACCAGCGCCAGCGCGCCACGCACGTCTTCCGCCGGGGCAAGTTTTGGTGACAGGGTATCCCATGCGCCCAGCTTCTGCAGCGCTTCTTTGGCATAAATGCCTGCCGGGACGTGGTCCGGATCGCCCACCGCCAGACGGCCGCCTTTCAGCAGGCTGGTCCAGTTGGTTTTGGCGTCAATGGTGATATCGCCCTGCTCACTCGCCTTTGGAGCGACGACAACCAGGCTGTTGCCGAGCAGCGTTTCACGGGTGGCGGTATCAATCGCTTTTTTCTCTACCGCGTAGTCCATCCATTTCTGATCGGCAGAGATGAAAAGATCTGCCGGGGCACCGGCCTCAATCTGGCGGGCAAGCGTAGAGGAAGAGGCGAAAGAAGAGACCACCTCGACGTTTTTCTCTTTTTTGTATTCTTTCGCGATGTCCTGCATCGCGTTAGTCAGCGAAGCGGCGGCGAAAACGGTAATTTTATCTGCGTCTGCCGCAGCAGCGTGCCCAACAACAGCGAGGGATAATGTGGCGCCCGCAAAAAGGCGTACCCAAGTACGTTCCATCTGTAACTCCTGTGAGTGTCGTTATGTACGCAACAATATAGCGGCAAGCCCGGGCTTTTCCCAGTGCTAAATAGGGGTATACAAAAGCTACTATCGGCAGGAAGAAGAGGAACTTAAATACAAGAGAGGGATGTAAAAACGCCCGGCGGTACCGGGCGTCTCGAAATCAGTGATTTTGCTGGCGGGCGTTATCTTTGTGGCCAACGTTCGACAGTACGTTGAACACTTCACCCAGGCCGTAAATCAGCCCGAGAATGATAGCCATCACCACGGGAACCATGATCACGGCAAATACCAGACTTTTCAATAACTCTAACATGGTCAGCTCCTGACATTGTGATTCCCTCATTGTAACCGCTAAATGCGGAAATTCACTCCCCTTTTGTGCGGTGGCCTGTGTAATAATAGTTCAGCAGGACACCTTATCTCATAAGCAGGACATTGATATGCAGGCCGAAATTCTTCTTACCCTCAAACTTCAGCAGCGACTTTTTGCCGACCCGCGCCGAATCGCGCTGCTCAAGCAGATCGACGTCACCGGCTCCATCAGCCAGGGAGCGAAGAATGCCGGGATCAGCTACAAAAGCGCCTGGGATGCCATCAATGAGATGAATCAGCTGAGCGAGCAGCCGCTGGTGGACAGGGCGACAGGCGGCAAAGGCGGCGGCGGCGCGGTACTCACCCGCTACGGCCAGCGCCTGATTCAGCTTTACGATCTGCTGGCGCAAATACAGCAAAAAGCCTTCGACGTGCTGAGCGACGACGATGCCCTGCCGCTGAACAGCCTGCTGGCGGCCATCTCCCGCTTCTCCCTGCAAACCAGCGCCCGTAATCAGTGGTTCGGCACCATCACCCGTCGGGACCATCAGCAGGTTCAGGAGCACGTTGACGTGCTGCTTGCCGACGGCGAAACCCGCCTGAAGGTGGCGATTACCGCCCAAAGCGGCGAGCGTCTTGGCCTTGAGGAAGACAAAGAAGTGCTGGTTTTGCTGAAAGCGCCGTGGGTGAGCATTACGCGTGACAAAGCAATTGCCGCCGCCGCAGACAATCAGCTTTCCGGCGTCATCAGCCACATTCAGCAAGGCGAACATCAGGCTGAAGTGCTGATGAGTCTGCCGGATGGCCAGGTACTTTGCGCGACAATGCCCGCGGACGAGACCCGCGAATTAAACGAGGGCGACAGCGCGATAGCCTGCTTTAATGCGGATCGGGTTATTCTCGCCACGCTGTGCTGATGGCTTGACAATCCGGGTCATAAGACGTATCCCTGAGTAAAATCGCTGCAAAAAATGGGATACACCATGTCATCATTGCAAATTTCGCAAGGCACGTTTCGTCTTAGCGATACTCAAACGCTCTCCATCGAAAGCCTGACGCTGCAATCAGGCGGGTCCTGGGCCTTCGTTGGCAGCAACGGCAGCGGGAAGTCCGCGCTGGCTCGCGCCCTCTCCGGTGAACTGACGCTGCTTTCCGGCTCCCGTGAAAATCAGTTTTCGCGCATCACCCGTCTCTCCTTTGAGCAGCTGCAAAAACTGGTCAGCGACGAATGGCAGCGCAACAACACCGATATGCTGAGCGCGGATGAAGACGACACCGGGCGCACAACGGCAGAAATCATTCAGGATGAGGTGAAAGACAAGGCGCGCTGCGAAGCCTTCGCCCGCCGGTTTGGCATTCATCCTCTGTTAGAGAGGCGTTTTAAATATCTCTCCACCGGCGAAACGCGCAAAACCCTGCTCTGCCAGGCGCTGATGAGCAACCCGGACCTGCTGATTCTGGATGAGCCTTTCGACGGGCTGGACGTGGCCTCACGCCAGGCGCTGGCGGAGCTGCTCGCCACGCTGCATCAGGACGGCATCACGCTGGTACTGGTGCTTAACCGCTTTGACGAAATCCCCGAGTTTGTGGAATTTGCGGGCGTACTGGCCGACTGTACGCTGCTGGAAACCGGGGCGAAAAAAGCCCTGCTCGATCAGACGCTGATTGCCCAACTGGCGCATAGCGAAAAACTTTCTGGCATCACGCTCCCCGAACCCGACGCCCCTTCCGCGCGGCTTTCTCTGCCTGACGATCAGCCCCGAATCGTGCTGAATCACGGCATGGTTGCCTATAACGACAGGCCGATCATCAACGACCTGAGCTGGACGGTGAACCCGGGGGAGCACTGGCAGATTATCGGGCCAAACGGTGCGGGAAAATCCACGCTGCTGAGCCTGGTGACCGGCGATCATCCGCAGGGCTACAGCAACGATCTCACCCTGTTTGGCCGTCGGCGCGGCAGCGGGGAAACCATCTGGGATATCAAACAGCATATCGGCTACGTCAGCAGCAGCCTGCATCTTGATTACCGCGTCAGCACCAACGTACGCAACGTGATCCTTTCCGGCTATTTTGACTCGATTGGTATTTATCAGGCCGTTTCCGACAAGCAGCACAAGCTGGTGCAGGGCTGGCTGGATATCCTCGGCATCGACAAACGTACTGCCGATGCGCCGTTCCACAGCTTATCGTGGGGCCAGCAGCGCCTGGCGCTCATCGTGCGCGCGCTGGTAAAGCACCCGACGCTGCTGATTCTGGATGAGCCGTTACAGGGTCTGGATCCGCTGAATCGCCAGCTGGTACGCCGCTTCGTGGATGTACTGATCGGTGAGGGCAAAACGCAGCTGCTGTTTGTTTCACATCACGCCGAAGATGCGCCTGAGTGCATCACCCACCGTCTGGAATTCGTTGCCGACGAAACAGGTTATCGTTACGCAATCGGAAAACGCTGATGCATTCGCAGGGGCCCGTGCTCCTGCTTTTTCGGATAAAGAGCATCCCCCTTTCTGATTCGCTTTGATTTATAATGCAAAACGCGTTGATATCGTGGCAGAATCTCACCGTGTAAACGATTCCACTAATTTCGGGCATGTCACACTTTTTTCATCTCTGTTATGCTAGGCTTATTCCATACCATAGGCTTAACGGAGCGAAAAATGAGAGTACTGGTTACTGGTGGTAGCGGTTACATAGGCAGCCATACCTGCGTGCAATTACTGAAGCAAGGCCACGAAGTCATCATCCTCGATAACCTCTGTAACAGTAAGCGCAGCGTGTTACCGGTGATTGAGCGTCTCGGCGGCAGGCAGCCGGTTTTCGTTGAAGGCGATATCCGTAACGAAGCGCTGATGACGGAAGTCCTGCACGATCACGCCATTGACACCGTGATCCACTTCGCTGGCCTCAAGGCCGTCGGTGAATCCGTCGCAAAACCGCTCGAGTACTACGACAACAACGTCAACGGCACTCTGCGTCTGATTTCCGCCATGCGCGCCGCTAACGTAAAAAACTTCATCTTCAGCTCCTCCGCCACTGTCTACGGCGACCAGCCAAAAATCCCTTACGCCGAAAGCTTCCCGACCGGTACTCCCCAGAGCCCGTACGGCAAAAGCAAACTGATGGTTGAACAGATTCTGGCTGACCTGCAAAAAGCGCAGCCGGAGTGGAGCATCGCGCTGCTGCGCTACTTCAACCCGGTTGGCGCACATCCGTCGGGTGACATGGGCGAAGATCCGCAGGGCATTCCGAACAACCTGATGCCTTACATCGCGCAGGTTGCCGTCGGCCGTCGCGAATCGCTGGCCATTTTTGGCAACGACTATCCAACCCAGGACGGCACCGGCGTGCGCGATTATATCCACGTGATGGACCTGGCCGACGGTCACGTCACCGCGATGGAAAAACTGGCCGCGAAGCCTGGCGTACACATTTATAACCTCGGCGCGGGCGTCGGTAGCAGCGTACTGGACGTGGTAAACGCCTTCAGCAAAGCCTGTGGCAAACCAGTGAATCACCACTTTGCGCCACGCCGCGACGGCGATCTCCCGGCCTACTGGGCAGACGCCAGCAAAGCCGACCGTGAACTCGGCTGGCGCGTCACCCGCACGCTGGATGAGATGGCGCAGGACACCTGGCACTGGCAGTCACGCCATCCGCAGGGCTATCCCGACTAAGGATTTGTCATGACCCAATTTAACCCCGTTGATCATCCGCACCGCCGCTTCAACCCGCTTACCGGGCAGTGGATTCTGGTGTCGCCGCATCGCGCCAAACGCCCCTGGCAGGGGGCGCAGGAAACGCCCGCCAAACAGACGCTGCCGGTCCACGACCCGGACTGCTTCCTCTGTCCGGGGAATACCCGCGTCACCGGCGATAAAAACCCGCAGTACACCGGGACGTTTGTCTTCACCAACGACTTTGCTGCGCTGATGACCGACACGCCCGATGCACCGCAGAGCGAAGACCCACTGCTGCGTTGTGAAAGCGCCCGCGGCACCAGCCGGGTGATCTGCTTCTCGCCGGACCACAGCAAAACGCTGCCTGAACTGAGCGTGCAGGCGCTGGAAGAAGTGGTGCAAACCTGGCAGCAGCAGACCGCTGAGTTAGGCAAACTCTATCCGTGGGTTCAGGTTTTCGAAAATAAAGGCGCGGCGATGGGCTGCTCTAACCCGCACCCGCACGGTCAGGTCTGGGCAAACAGCTTCCTGCCGAATGAAGTTGAGCGCGAAGATCGCCTGCAGAAAGCCTATTTCGATGAGCAGGGTTCACCGATGTTGGTGGATTACGTTCAGCGCGAGCTGGCCGACGGCAGCCGGACCGTGGTGGAAACTGAGCACTGGCTGGCGGTGGTGCCTTACTGGGCCGCATGGCCGTTTGAAACGCTGCTGCTGCCGAAAGCCCACGTTCTTCGCATCACCGATTTAACCGACGCTCAGCGCACCGATCTGGCGCTGGCGCTCAAAAAACTGACCAGCCGTTACGACAACCTGTTCCAGTGCTCCTTCCCCTACTCGATGGGCTGGCACGGCGCGCCGTTTACTGGCGAAGAGAATACTCACTGGCAGCTGCATGCCCACTTCTATCCGCCTCTTCTGCGTTCGGCCACCGTGCGCAAATTTATGGTCGGGTATGAAATGCTGGCCGAAACCCAGCGTGACCTGACGGCAGAGCAAGCCGCAGAGCGCCTGCGCGCCGTCAGTGACGTCCACTATCGCGAATCAGGAGTCTAAAAATAATGAGTCTGAAAGAGAAAACCCTGTCCCTGTTTGCTGAAAAATTTGGCTACCCTGCCACCCACGTTATTCAGGCCCCGGGCCGCGTCAACCTGATTGGCGAACACACCGACTATAACGACGGCTTTGTGCTGCCCTGCGCCATTGACTACCAGACGGTGATCAGCTGCTCGCCGCGCAAGGACAGAACCGTGCGCGTGATTGCCGCCGATTATGAAAACCAGACCGATGAATTCTCGCTGGATGCGCCGATTGTCAGCCACGACACGCAGCAGTGGTCCAACTACGTTCGCGGCGTGGTGAAGCACCTGCAAAAACGCAACCGCAATTTTGACGGCGTGGACATGGTCATCAGCGGTGACGTGCCGCAGGGCGCAGGCCTGAGCTCATCTGCTTCGCTGGAAGTGGCGGTCGGCACCGTGTTCCAGCAGCTCTTCCATCTGCCGCTCGACGGCGCACAGATTGCGCTGAACGGCCAGGAAGCAGAGAACCAGTTCGTCGGCTGCAACTGCGGCATTATGGATCAGCTGATTTCTGCGCTGGGCAAGAAAGATCACGCCCTGCTGCTCGACTGCCGCTCGCTGGGCACCAAAGCCGTTTCCATGCCGAAAGGCGCGGCGGTCATCATTATCAACAGCAACTTCAAGCGCACGCTGGTCGGCAGCGAGTACAACACCCGCCGCGAGCAGTGTGAAACCGGCGCGCGTTTCTTCCAGCAGCCAGCCCTGCGCGATGTGTCGCTGGAAAAATTCAACGCCGTGGCGCATGAGCTGGACCCGATCGTGGCGAAACGTGTCCGTCACGTTCTCACCGAAAATGCCCGCACGGTAGAAGCCGCATCTGCGCTGGAAAAGGGTGACCTGAAGCGCATGGGCGAACTGATGGCCGAATCCCATGCTTCCATGCGCGATGATTTCGAAATCACCGTGCCGCAGATTGATACGCTGGTTGAAATCGTTAAAGCCACTATTGGCGACAAAGGCGGCGTGCGCATGACCGGCGGTGGCTTCGGCGGCTGCATCGTCGCGCTGGTGCCGGAAGCGTTAGTGCCTGCGGTAAAAGAAGCCGTTGCTTCGCAATATGAGGCAAAAACCGGCATCAAAGAAACCTTCTACGTGTGCAAAGCCTCACAAGGAGCGGGCCAGTGCTGACTGAAACGCCAACCCTCGCCCCGGACGGCCTGCCGTTCCGTCTGCTGACCCTGCGCAATAGTGCAGGGATGGTGGTGACGCTGATGGACTGGGGCGCAACGCTGCTGTCAGCCCGCATTCCCATGAAAGATGGCAGCGTGCGAGAAGCCCTGCTCGGCTGTGCGAGTCCGGAACAGTATCCGCATCAGGCCGCGTTTCTCGGCGCGTCCGTCGGTCGTTACGCCAACCGTATTGCTGACAGCCGCTTTACGCTCGATGGCGTGACTTTCGAACTCACACCAAGCCAGGGCCCGAATCAGCTCCACGGCGGCCCGGACGGCTTCGATAAGCGTCGCTGGCAGGTCGTAAATCAGAATGACAATTCGGTGCTGTTCGCCCTGGAATCCGCCGACGGCGATCAGGGCTTCCCTGGCAATCTCAGCGCCACGGCCCACTATCGCCTGACCAACGACAACCGCATCGCCATTGAATACCGCGCGACCGTCGATAAAGCCTGTCCGGTGAACATGACTAATCACGTCTATTTCAACCTCGACGGCGGTCTGAGCGATGTTCGCCAGCATAAGCTGCAGATTGCCGCTGAGGCCTATCTTCCGGTGGATGACACGGGGATCCCACGCGCCGGGCTGAAAGAAGTGGCACAAACCAGCTTTGATTTCCGCCAGCCGAAAGCTATCGCCAGTGAATTTTTGAGCGATGACGATCAGCGCAAAGTGAAAGGCTACGACCACGCGTTTCTGCTCTCCGCGAAAGGCGATCTCACCCAGGACGCCGCAACGTTATGGTCTGCCGATGAAAAGCTGCAGCTAAAAGTACGCACCACTGCCCCGGCACTGCAATTCTATTCGGGTAATTATTTGGGCGGTACGCCTTCTCGTGAAACACAGCCCTACGCCGACTGGCAGGGCCTGGCGCTGGAAAGCGAGTTTCTGCCCGACAGCCCGAACCATCCCGAATGGCCGCAGCCCGACTGCGTGCTGTTACCTGGCGAAGAGTACGTCAGCGTCACCGAATACCAGTTCACCTCGTTGTAATCTCTGGCCCTCTTCAAGGAGGGCCTTTTTTTCAGCATTTTGCCGAAAATAGCCGCACTTACCGATAAATAATAACGAGCGCGTCACATGCTGCTTACACTGCCCCGCTATTTTCGCTATGGTTATGGATAAGCGTTGCCGGCCGTAACGAGGCGGCAATATAATGAGAATTGTTATCATTCAATCTAGTTCAGGAGTCACAGTATGGCTGTTACTAAGCTTGTGCTTGTTCGCCACGGCGAGAGCCAGTGGAATAATGAAAACCGCTTCACCGGTTGGTATGACGTTGATCTGTCTGAGAAAGGCGTTGGCGAAGCAAAAGCAGCAGGGAAACTGCTGAAGGATGAAGGCTTCAGCTTCGATTTTGCTTACACCTCCGTGCTGAAACGTGCCATCCACACCCTGTGGAACGTGCTGGATGAGCTGGATCAGGCCTGGCTGCCGGTTGAGAAATCCTGGAAGCTGAACGAGCGCCACTACGGTGCGTTGCAGGGTCTGAACAAAGCCGAAACCGCTGAGAAATACGGCGACGAGCAGGTGAAACAGTGGCGTCGTGGCTTCGCGATCACCCCGCCAGAGCTGACCAAAGATGACGAACGCTACCCGGGCCACGATCCACGCTACGCGAAGCTGACCGACAAAGAGCTGCCGGTGACCGAAAGCCTGGCGCTGACCATCGACCGCGTGGTGCCATACTGGAACGAAACCATTCTGCCACGCCTGAAAAGCGGCGAGCGCGTGATCATCGCCGCTCACGGCAACTCCCTGCGTGCGCTGGTGAAATACCTCGACAACATGGGCGAAGACGAAATTCTCGAACTGAACATCCCGACCGGCGTGCCGCTGGTGTATGAGTTCGACGAAAACTTCAAACCGATCAAGCACTACTACCTGGGTAACGCTGACGAAATCGCTGCGAAAGCCGCTGCCGTCGCGAACCAGGGTAAAGCGAAGTAAGCTTTATCAGGATGAAAAAAAGCGTGGAGCCATCCACGCTTTTTTATTGCCGCCAGGGTTGAAAAATCAACCGCGACGCGCTTTTACCGCATTCGCCAGCTGATGCAGAACGGCTTCGGTGTCGTCCCAGCCAATGCAGGCGTCGGTGATGCTCTTGCCGTAGGTCAGCGGCTCGCCGCCTTCCAGATTCTGATTGCCTTCCACCAGGTGGCTCTCAATCATTACGCCCACAATCGCTTTTTCGCCGTTGGCAATCTGACCGCAAACGTCGGTCGCCACGTCCATCTGCTTTTTGAACTGCTTGCTGGAGTTGGCATGGCTGAAGTCGATCATCACCTGAGACGGCAGGCCCGCTTTATGCAGCCCCTCTTTCACCATCGCCACGTGATGCGCGCTGTAGTTCGGCTCTTTGCCGCCGCGCAGGATGATGTGGCAGTCTCCGTTGCCGCTGGTATTTACAATCGCCGAGTGGCCCCATTTGGTCACGGACAGGAAGCAGTGCGGCGCGCCTGCGGCATTGATGGCGTCAATGGCGACTTTAATCGTGCCATCGGTACCGTTTTTAAAACCAACCGGGCAGGAAAGGCCCGACGCCAGTTCACGGTGAACCTGGGATTCGGTGGTGCGCGCACCAATGGCGCCCCAGCTCATCAGGTCAGCCATATACTGCGGGGTGATCATGTCGAGGAATTCACCTGCCGCTGGCAGGCCACTGTCGTTGATTTCCAGCAGCAGCTTACGCGCAATGCGCAGGCCGTCGTTAATCTGGAAACTGTTGTCCATGTGCGGATCGTTAATCAGTCCTTTCCAGCCCACGGTGGTGCGCGGCTTTTCAAAATAGACGCGCATAACGATTTCCAGTTCACCCTGCAGCGCTTCACGAAGCTTAAGCAGACGGCCTGCGTACTCTTTCGCTGCGACAGGATCGTGAATCGAGCACGGGCCAATCACTACCAGCAGGCGATCGTCATTGCCTTTGAGGATCGTGTGGATCGCTTTGCGGGCATGGGAAACCGTGTTGGCGGCGTTTTCAGTGGCGGGGAATTTTTCAAGGAGTGCGACAGGCGGTAATAACTCGTTGATCTCTTTGATGCGTAAATCGTCGTTCTGATAATTCATGATCTTTCCAGCGTTGCCATACTTATATGATTGAGTGCAATCCCTTCAATCTAACTTGCCAGCCGTGAAGTGTAAACAGTCTTTTACACTTCAGACGGAATATTCCAGGAATACCCCTAAAAAACGCCAGATAGTAGCGAGAAGAGAGAATGGCGCTACACTTTTTAAATGTAAATGCTAAAAAATGGATAATTCACAAGATTCCAGTCTGACATAAATCAGCATCCTGGCATCTTTCTCCACCATGCGCCCTGCGCATTCCGATATGCACTGTTGGAAGAAGTTATCCGACTTAACGACCATAACAGGAGCATCTCCATGAAAAACAATACACTGGCAACATTGATTCTGACGGCGACCCTTTCGATGATGAGCGGTGCCGCCCTGGCGGCGGACACAGCTTCAGACAATAACGGCCAGGCAAACGCTGCCGCCGCGGCAGGCCAGCCTGCGCCCGATGCTCATCAGAATGTGGCGCCTAACGGGGTCGACAACAGCAATGTGAATACTCAGTCCAGCGGGACCATGCTGCACCCGAACGGCAACAGTTCAGATGCACAGCATATGAGTAAAGATGAGATTCACAAAAACACCATGTGCAAAGACGGTAAATGCCCGGATATCAACAAGAAAGTTGAAACCGGTAGCGGCATGAACAACGATGTCGATAGCAAAACGGATGGTACTACACAGTAACACTCCGTCGCCCTTCATCCGCAAAGGAGAGCCCGGCTCTCCTTTTTTTATGCGCAAGCCCGAAATATCTGTAATGATGTCATGCACTAATTAAAACAGCAGGACCTGCACATGGCACATTCTCACTCTCACTCTTCGGGTCAGCAGCAGAATGACGGCAACGCTCGTCGCTTATTGCTGGCCTTTATTATCACCGCAGGCTTTATGCTGCTGGAGGTTGTCGGCGGCCTGATTTCTGGCTCACTCGCCCTGCTGGCCGATGCGGGCCATATGTTGACTGATGCCGCCGCCCTGCTCTTTGCGCTGCTGGCCGTTCATTTCGCCCGCCGTCCACCTAACGCCCGACACACTTTCGGCTGGCTGCGCCTGACAACGCTTGCGGCCTTTGTGAACGCCATTGCGCTGGTGCTGATTACGGTGCTGATCGTCTGGGAGGCGTTTGTTCGCTTCCGCCATCCGCAGCCGATTGCTGGCGCGACGATGATGGTGATAGCCATCGCAGGACTGCTCGCCAATATCCTCTCTTTCTGGATCCTGCATCGCGGTAGCGAAGAGAAAAACCTCAACGTTCGTGCCGCAGCGCTACACGTGCTCGGCGATTTGCTGGGTTCGGTTGGCGCGATTGTCGCCGCGATTGTGATTCTGACCACCGGCTGGACGCCTATTGACCCGATTTTGTCCGTGCTCGTGTCATGCCTCGTCCTGAAGAGCGCGTGGCAGTTGCTTAAGGAGAGCGTGAATGAGCTGCTGGAAGGTGCGCCCGGCTCGCTGGACATCAATGCCCTGAAGCGCGGTTTACGCCGTGAAATTCCGGAAGTGCGCGACGTTCATCACGTTCACGTCTGGCTGGTTGGGGAAAAAACCATCATGACCCTGCACGTGCACGTGATCCCGCCTCACGATCATGACGGACTGCTGGAGAAGATTCAGCACTATCTGGAGCATCACTACCAGATAGCGCACGCCACCATCCAGATGGAATACCAGCCCTGTAACGGGCCGGAATGCCACCTGAACGAGGCGCAGGCTGAACACGCCCATCATCACCATCACTAGGACGAAAGCGCGCGAGAGCCCCGCTCACGGGCGCTGTTCATCCACATCCGGCTACCGTTCAGCGCAATGAACGTCAGCAGCAGATATTCCAGCGACATCGCATAAACGCCCTGCAGCGCAAAAATCACTACGCTGATGACGTTGATGATCACCCACAGCAGCCAGTTTTCCACGTATTTGCGGGTCATCAGGATCATCGCGGCAATCGACAGCACCATCATGCAGGAGTCCCAGAACGGGAAGGCATCGGGCTGAAGTTCCGGCATGGTCACGCTGAGCCCAACAGACTGCATGATGCTCACCGCCACGCGGGTCAGGAAGGCGAACACCGGGTTGATAAAGACCGTCATCAATCCAATCGCAACCACGCACGCCGCAAGCCAGGCCAGCGCTTTGGGCAGCGGCAGCCAGCGGATTTGCAGTTCGGCCTGATGCTGACTGGTCTGCCGCGACCAGGCGTACCAGCCGTAAATATTCGCCGCGAAGAAAAACAGCTGCAAAAGCAGGCTGGCGTACAGCTGGATCTGGAAGAAGATTATCGCAAACAGCGTGACGTTCAGCAGGCCAAAGGCATAGTTGCTGATCTTCTCAAGACTTGCCAGCCAGATGCACAGCAGCCCGGCAATGGTCCCTACGGCTTCAATCCACGACAGATCGTAGCCGCCCGCGCCAATCGGAATATGCACCAGAATGTTTTGCGTGCTGAAAAAATCCATTTGTTCCTCTCCTTTCAGTGAATTAACGGCAACGTTAAGAACACGTTCTTATGGACATGTCATTAAGAACGTAGTGTAGCCGCAAAATCCAGCATGCGGTTAAGCGGCACTAAAGCGCCTTCCCGTAATGCGGCGTCCACATGGATTTCATGCGCCGCGCCGCCCTGCTCCAGCCCTTCGGCAATGGCTTTCAGGCCGTTCATCGCCATCCACGGACAGTGGGCACAGGTGCGGCAGGTCGCGCCTTCACCCGCGGTTGGAGCTTCCAGTAACTCTTTGTCAGGCACCGCCTGCTGCATCTTGTAGAAAATGCCGCGGTCCGTGGCCACGATAAGTTGCTGGTTAGGCAGCGTTTTTGCTGCGGCGATGAGCTGGCTGGTTGAGCCCACGGCATCCGCCATATCCACGATCGACTGCGGTGATTCCGGATGGACCAGAATCGCCGCCTGCGGATACAGCGCCTTCATCCGCGTCAGGGCCTGCGTCTTGAACTCATCATGCACGATGCAGGCTCCCTGCCAGCACAGCACGTCCGCTCCGGTTTGCTTCTGAACGTAGCGCCCCAGATGGCGATCCGGGGCCCAGATAATTTTTTCGCCCAGGCTGTCGAGGTGCTCAATCAGTTCCACAGCGATACTCGAAGTGACGACCCAGTCAGCCCGCGCTTTTACGGCTGCTGATGTGTTGGCGTACACCACAACAGTGCGATCCGGGTGGGCGTCACAGAAGGCGTTAAAGGCATCAATGGGGCAGCCTAAATCGAGTGAGCATTCCGCATTGAGCGTCGGCATCAGAATGGTTTTTTCCGGGCTGAGGATTTTGGCCGTCTCGCCCATAAAACGCACACCCGCAACCAGCAATGTCTTCGCCGGATGACGAGCCCCAAAGCGCGCCATCTCCAGCGAGTCGGAAATGCAGCCGCCCGTCTCTTCCGCCAGCTGCTGAATTTCAGGGTCGGTGTAGTAGTGCGCGACCATCACCGCGTCTTTCTCTTTAAGCAGACGCTTTATCTTTTCGCGGTAGAACTGCTTTTCGTCCGCGCTGAGCGGCGCAGGTTTCGGTGGGAACGGGTAAATTGCGGTTTCAGGATCAAACATTACGCTCATCATGGCTTCTCGTTTTACTGGCTTAACCAAACCATCCTAAGAAAGCGGCCTGAAGGCGTATTTCTCCCGATGGTGTTTTATATGCTAAACAAGATAGCGAAATTGAGGCAGATTGTCGTGGGGAATTTGTTTAAGGATTCACGGTAAAGAGAGTTCGGTACGCAGAAACAACAAAAGCGTCATAAGGCGCTTTGTTTGAATTTGGTGGGTCGTGCAGGATATCACTCGTCTCATCCAGCACGAATCGCGCATAGCAAAAAGGCGCCTTTAGGGCGCCTTTCCACATTGGTGGGTCGTGCAGGATTACTCGCTTCGCTCGCCCTTCGGGACGTCGCCACAAGCGGCTCCGTTGTCTCACTTCGTTCGACTCGAACCTGCTGCAGGTTCTCATCCTGACGAATTCAAAATAGCAAAAAGGCGCCTTTAGGGCGCCTTTCTACATTGGTGGGTCGTGCAGGATTCGAACCTGCGACCAATTGATTAAAAGTCAACTGCTCTACCAACTGAGCTAACGACCCCTTACGGGATGTTCTTC
>NZ_OBEF01000023.1 GCF_900215375.1 Enterobacter sp. CC120223-11
AAGACGTCACCAATAAAATTGGTGGGTCGTGCAGGATTCGAACCTGCGACCAATTGATTAAAAGTCAACTGCTCTACCAACTGAGCTAACGACCCATTGGGTGTTGCTTCGAAGAGGTACTGCTGAATACTCGGCACCAATTAATAAACAGAGTTAAAAATTGGTGGGTCGTGCAGGATGACTCGACTAACGTCTCGCCCTTCGGGCCGTTGCTGAAGCAACGTTATCCTTCACGCTTTACACTCGATTTCACCAAAATATTGGTGGGTCGTGCAGGATTCGAACCTGCGACCAATTGATTAAAAGTCAACTGCTCTACCAACTGAGCTAACGACCCGAGTGGTGGGTGATGACGGGATCGAACCGCCGACCCCCTCCTTGTAAGGGAGGTGCTCTCCCAGCTGAGCTAATCACCCGATACTACGCTGGATACTTCTTACTAACTGAAGTTAGTGGTGGGTCGTGCAGGATTCGAACCTGCGACCAATTGATTAAAAGTCAACTGCTCTACCAACTGAGCTAACGACCCACTATTTTCGCGGCTTTCAGGATGTTTGATATCCCTTGGCAACGGCGGCATATATTACTGGTTTCAGATTTCAGCGCAACAAATTTTTCTAAGAAAAAACGCTAAGTGCTTATGATTCATGCGGCATGACCAGAAAGAGTGCAATTTCAGGTCATGCCATGAGCATCAGAGCCCACTCAGGCGTTTTTGCGCCTGTTTGGCCCCTTCGGTGCCGGGATACTTCGCGACCACCTGCTGATAAACCGCTTTGGCTTTCGCAGTGTCACCTTTGTCCTGCATGATTACGCCAACTTTAAACATGGCGTCAGCAGCTTTCGGAGATTTCGGGTAATTTTTCACCACGGAGGCGAAATAGAACGCCGCATCATCTTTTTTACCCTTGTTGTAATTCAGCTGTCCGAGCCAGTAGTTGGCATTCGGCTGATAAGTTGAATCAGGGTACTTTTTGACGAAGGCCTGGAATGCGGCAATCGCATCATCCTGGCGCGAGGCATCCTTCACCAGCGCGATAGCGGCGTTGTAATCCGTATTGGCATCACCGCTTTGTACCGGCGCGCCTGACGCCGCAGCGCCCGCTGCTGGTGCCGCAGTGGCCGCAGCAGCCCCACTCTGGTCGCCCGTCGTGGATGGCGTCTGAGCCGCATTAGCGCCGCTGCTCATCCCATCCAGCTGTGACTGAATCTGCTTCTGGCGATCGACCGCCTGATTAAGCTGATACTGACTTTCCTGGATTTGACCACGCAGGGCGTCAATGTCGGCCTGGTTGTCCTGGAGTTGCTGCTGGAGTTGGGTCAAAAGTTGACTGTGAGCGTTGGAAATACGCTCGAGTTGAGTGACGCGGTCTTCGACCGAGCCTGAGCCGACACTACTGATTGGCGCCTGAGCATTAGCGGCCCAGGGGGCCGCTATGCCAACCAGTAACGACAGACTCAACAGGTGATGTCTGAAGTTACTGCTCATGCAATTCTCTTAGTAAACCAGTACGGCACGACGGTTTTTGGAGTAAGCCGCTTCGTCGTGACCCAGTACTGCAGGTTTTTCTTTACCGTAGGAAACGATAGAGATCTGGTCAGCAGAAACGCCTTTACCCTGCAGGTACATTTTAACCGCGTTAGCACGACGTTCGCCCAGCGCGATGTTGTACTCAGGAGTACCACGTTCGTCAGCGTGACCTTCTACGGTGACTTTGTAAGACGGGTTGCTACGCAGGAAGTTTGCGTGCGCGTCCAGCATGGCAGCGAAGTCAGAACGGATATCGTACTTGTCGAGATCGAAGTAAACGATGTTGTTCTGCTGCAGCTGCTGCATCTGCAGACGAGCTTGCTCTTCAGAAGACATGTTGCCGTTACCGTTAGCATCCATACCAGTGCCTGCACCCATCATGCCTTCACCGCTCTGATCGTTGCTGGCATTCTTGTTAGAAGAACACGCCGCGATAGCCATAACTGGCAGAGCGATCATCAGTCCTTTCAGCACTTTGTTCAGTTGCATTTCTTTGATTCCTATAATATTCAATTAATTATTATTACAGATACGGCGACCAGGCAGGGAATTTGACCTGTCCATCAGTTGCCGGAAGACGCGCTTTGAAACGCCCATCTGTAGAAACCAGATTCAGCACAGATCCCATCCCCTGAGAAGAGCTGTAGATAACCATTGTGCCGTTCGGTGCCAGACTTGGCGTTTCATCCAGGAACGTTGACGACAGAACCTGTACGCCACCCGCTGCCAGATCTTGTTTGGCGATGTGCTGCTGGCCGTTGGCCGAGCTCACCATCACCATAAACTTACCGTCGGCGCTCACATCAGCATCCTGGTTCTGAGAACCTTCCCAGGAAATACGCTGCGGAGTACCGCCGTTAACATTAACTTTATACACCTGCGGACGACCGGCCTGGTCTGAAGTAAAGGCCAGATTCTGGCTGTCCGGGAACCAGCTTGGTTCGGTGTTGTTGCTACGACCCGTTGTCACCTGGCTAATCTGCCCAGAGCCCAGGTTCATTACGTACAGCTGCAGGCTACCGGTTTTCGACAGCGCAAACGCAAGCTTAGAACCGTCTGGAGAGAAGGTTGGCGCGCCGTTGTGCTGCGGGAAGGAAGCAACCTGACGGATAGCACCGTTGGCCAGCGTCTGGATAACCAGCGCCGAACGACCGCTTTCGAAGGTCACGTAGGCCAGTTTAGACCCGTCCGGAGACCACGCCGGAGACATCAGCGGCTGTGGAGAACGGTGAACCACGAACTGGTTGTAGCCGTCGTAGTCGGACACGCGCAGCTCATACGGGAACTGACCGCCGTTGGTCTGCACCACATAAGCGATACGGGTACGGAAGGCACCTTTGATACCGGTCAGCTTCTCGAACACTTCGTCACTGGCAGTGTGACCGGCATAGCGCAGCCACTGCTTGTTCACTTTGTAAGAGTTCTGCGCCAGAACGGTACCTGGTGCACCACCGGTGTCCACCAGCTGGTAAGCGACGGTGTAAGAGCCGTCACCGTTAGGCGTCACCTGGCCGACAACAACGGCGTCAATACCGAGCGCAGACCATGCCGCAGGCTGAACTTCCTGAGCCGAGCCCGGCTGCTGAGGCAGGCGAGAACGGTCCAGTGGATTGAATTTACCGCTGTTGCGCAGGTCAGCCGCAACAATGCCGCCCACATCTTCAGGTGCCGCACCTGGCCCGGCCCATTTGAATGGCGCCACGCCGATTGGGCGTGCCGAGTCCACCCCTTGGGTTATCTCGATACGTACTTCTGCATGCAGCGCCGCTGCAAACAGCATCAGAAAACCAAATGCTACTTTTAATGCCTGCTTCATCATATCTCCCTTATCCAGGCGGAAAGCCCACGATAATTTAGCAGAATGTTAACAAACTCAAATACACAAAACTACCAAAACCCTGTGACCAGCCTGGTACATTTTTCCCCGTTTGCGCGAGGAAATTTGCCTTAAGGTTTGAAGTCCAGCGGCGCATTTTTGAACACTTCATACACGGCATCTGATGGCGGTTTAGGGAACCGTGCCTGTCGTGCTGCAGCCAGTGCCGCAGTGCAGAGCGCCGGATCGCCGCCTTCAGAGGTGATATTGGCTAACGTACCGTCCGTATTCAGCTTAATGCGCAGCGTACACACTTTGCCTGCGTAAGAAGATGCATCATAAAAACGACTCTCAATGGCCGCTTTTATCTGTCCGGCATAGTTGCTGATATCCGCGCCTGAAGCGCCGTTGTTCTTAGTGTTACCGCTCCCGGCTGCGGCGGCATTGTTTCCTTTCGCCCCACCACCGGTTTTCGGCGCATTCTTACCCGAGCTGAGATCGCCCAGCAGGTCGTCAACGCCTGATGCATCTTTGGCTTCTGCTGCTTTCTTCGCTGCGGCGGCTTTTGCTGCTGCGGCTTTATCAGCGGCGGCCTTCTCTGCTGCTGCTTTCTTGGCTGCAGCCTTCTCGGCCGCGGCTTTGTCTGCGGCGGCTTTATCGGCTGCCGCTTTTTCAGCTGCTTTTTCAGCTGCTTTTGCTTCGGCTGCTTTCTCAGCGGCTGCTGCTTTCTTCGCTGCATCCGCCGCTGCTTTTTTCTCAGCGTCCTGCTGAGCTTTTTTCGCTGCTTCGGCTTCAGCTTTCTTCTGAGCGTCAGCTGCGGCTTTGGCGGCTTCCGCCTCGGCTTTCTTCTGAGCATCCGCCGCCGCTTTCTTCGCGGCTTCGGCTGCAACTTTCGCCTGGGCATCTGCTTTGGCTTTCGCCAGCGCCTCCGCTTTCACGGCGGCCTCTTCAGCCTGCTTCTGCTGCTCCTGAGCCTGCTTAGCCGCCTGCTCTGCTTGTTTTTGCGCATCAGCCTGCTTAGCGGCTTCTTCCTGTGCCTTCAGGCGATCCTGTTCGAGCTGCTTCAGATGCTCCTGCTCAGCGGCCTGCTTCTCGCGCATCTCTTCCGCCTGCTGCTGCGCCTGCTTTTCGCGCTGCTCTTCGGCACGACGAGCGCTGGCCTGCTGGTTCTGCTGACGGTTGTAGTTCTGTACGACCGCTCCCGGATCGACCATCACCGCGTCAATAGAAGAGCCACCGCCCCCGCCTGCCGAAGCCTCTATATGCTCGTCGAACGAACTCCAAATCAGCAGTGCAATCAGGATGATATGCAGGACGACTGAAATGATGATCGCGCGTTTAAGCTTTTCGTTTTGTTGGTCGGTTGCCTTTGACACTCTCGGTTCCCAAAAACTGTTAGCCTGCTAGCCGGGTCAGATTGGCTGGGTCATTAAACCCACTGATTTCACGCCCGCGCTGTGTAACAGGTTTAGCGCTTTAATGATTTCATCGTACGGCACATCTTTCGCACCACCGATCAGGAAGATCGTCTTCGGATTCGCCTGCAGTCGACGCTGAGCTTCAGCAACGACCTGCTCAGGCGGCAGCTGTGGCATCTTGTCCGGACCGACATTGACGCTGTACTGCCCTACTCCCGACACTTCCACAATCACCGGCGGATCGTCATTGGTGCTGACGGCCTGCGATTCGGTCGCATCTGGCAGATTCACATCCACGCTCTGCGAAATGATCGGCGCTGTCGCCATGAAGATCAGCAGCAGCACCAGCAGCACATCCAGCAACGGAACGATGTTAATTTCGGACTTCAGTTCACGACGTCCGCGTCCACGTCTGGCCATGGTTTACCCCTTGTTGCTTTCGCTGGTGGTAAACGCCTGGCGGTGCAGAATCGCGGTGAACTCTTCCATAAAGTTGTCGTAATTCAGTTCCAGTTTGTTCACGCGCTGGTTCAGGCGGTTGTACGCCATTACCGCAGGAATTGCCGCAAACAGACCAATCGCGGTGGCGATCAGCGCTTCAGCAATACCCGGGGCAACCATCTGCAGCGTCGCCACTTTTACCGCGCCCAGCGCGATAAAGGCATGCATGATCCCCCACACCGTACCGAACAGACCGATATACGGACTGATGGAGCCTACGGTGCCGAGGAAAGGAATGTGGTTTTCGAGATTCTCCAGCTCGCGGTTCATGGAAATGCGCATCGCACGCGAGGCCCCTTCCACAATGGCTTCTGGCGCATGGCTGTTCGCCCGATGCAGACGCGCAAACTCTTTGAATCCGCTGTAGAAAATCTGTTCTGAGCCCGTCAGATTGTCGCGACGGCCCTGGCTTTCCTGGTACAGGCGAGAGAGTTCGATCCCGGACCAGAACTTATCTTCGAAGGCTTCCGCTTCGCGGCCTGCCGCATTAAGGATGCGCGTTCTCTGGATGATGATGGCCCAGGAAGCGATTGAAAAACCAATCAAGATCAACATGATAAGTTTAACCAGAAGGCTTGCCTTCAGGAACAAATCAAGGATATTCATGTCAGTCACTGCTTAAACTCCGCGACAATAGACTTGGGAAGCGCACGAGGCTTCATTAAGAGTGGATCAACGCAAACAATCAGCACTTCTGCCTCATTGAGGACTTTGTTTTCTGCGTTGACTATTCGCTGCGTGAACACCAGAGAGGTGCCCCGCATCGCTGTAATTTCCGTCTGGACTTCGAGCATGTCGTCGAGTCTGGCGGCGGCGAAATACTCCAGCGTCATCTTGCGCACCACAAAGGCAACGCGTTCAGCCAGCAGGACCTGTTGGCTAAAGTGATGGTGGCGCAGCATCTCTGTGCGTGCTCTCTCATAGAAAGCGACATAGCTGGCGTGGTAAACCACACCACCGGCGTCGGTGTCTTCGTAATAGACTCGAACCGGCCATCGAAACAGCGTTGTATTCACTTTACATCCCGGTAATGCAAAAAAGATTTAGGGCTTTCAAACTTCGCTACTATACGCGCGGCAATGATGGTTTGGAATGGGGGAAAGTAAACGGAGAGTAAATTTTTATGGGCTTGAACAAGCCCATAGCGATTAACGGATGTTTCTGAATCAGGCGTAGAAGAAAATCAGCCCGGCGAGAAGAACCAGGTCGGCCAGCAGTGGGCAGAATATCCCCTGCCAGTGAATGGCCTTTGGACGAAAACCGACGCCATGAATGACGCCTGCACACACCGCCCACATGATCAGGAAGCCATGCCAAATTTCAAGCGCGCTGGTTTTCGCCGCAAAGCGTGACGGGTCCCAGAAGATGCAGCCTGCCAGCACCAGCGCCATCAGTAACGAAAGGGCCCTTAAAGGGCCCTTATCCATTACCGCATACAGCGTTGCGATAATTTTGGTCATTAATGATCTTCTTTTTGTCCGGATTCGACGTGCTCAAGCGCCAGGGCGGTGATCACGCCGAATGCACAAGCCAGAAGCGTTCCCAGAATCCATGCGAAGTACCACATATCTTGCTCCTTACTCAGTACAGGGAATGGGTGTTGCGTTCGATGTCTTCTTTAGTGATACGACCGAACATTTTCCAGTAACACCAGGTGGTGTAGAGCAGGATAATCGGTACGAACACCATCGCCGCGTAGGTCATCACATTCAGCGTCAGCTGGCTGGAGGTCGCATCCCACATGGTCAGGCTCACGTTCATCATCGTGCTTGAAGGCATAATGAACGGGAACATAGCGATACCTGCGGTCAGGATGATGCAGGCCAGCGTCAGTGAGGAGAACAGGAACGCCCAGGCGCCCTTCTCCGCACGTGAAGTGACGATGGTCAGCAGTGGCAACACCACGCCCAGCGCCGGAATCGCCCACAGGGCTGGCATGTTGTTGAAGTTCACCATCCAGGCACCCGCTTCACGCACCACTTCTTTGGTCAGTGGGTTTGATGCAGCATGATGATCGAGAACCGATTTCACCACGTAGCCATCAATGCCGTAGTAAACCCAAACGCCCGCCAGGGCGAAGCACACCAGAGTCGCCAGCGCCGCCACCTGAGAAACGGTACGCGTGCGCAGATGCAGTTCGCCGACGGTACGCATTTGCAGATAAGTTGCGCCCTGCGTCAGGATCATCGCCACACTCACGATCCCTGCCAGCAGGCCAAACGGGTTCAGCAGCTGGAAGAAATTACCGGTGTAGTAGAGGCGCAGATACTCGTCCACGTGGAACGGCACGCCCTGCAGCAGGTTGCCGAAAGCCACACCAATCACCAGCGGCGGTACAAAGCTGCCGATGAAAATGCCCCAGTCCCACAGGTTACGCCAGCGGGTGTCTTCAATCTTCGAACGGTAGTCGAAACCAACCGGACGGAAGAATAAAGACGCCAGCACCAGAATCATCGCCACATAGAAGCCGGAGAAGGCAGCGGCATAGACCATCGGCCAGGCAGCGAACAGCGCACCACCAGCGGTGATCAGCCACACCTGGTTTCCGTCCCAGTGCGGGGCGATGGAGTTGATCATAATTCGACGCTCGGTGTCATTACGACCGAGGAAACGGGTGAGCATGCCCACCCCCATGTCGAAACCATCGGCAACCGCAAAACCGATCAGCAGAATGCCAATCAGCAGCCACCAGATAAAACGCAATACTTCATAATCGAACATTTGACGACTCCTGTCTTAGCGTGCCGGCTGACCAGACACCGGGGTCTGCTCAAAATGGTAACGACCGGTTTTCAGGCTGCTTGGACCCAGACGCGCAAACTTGAACATCAGGAACATTTCAGCCACCAGGAACACGGTGTACAGGCCGCAAATCAGCAACATCGAGAAGATGAGATCGCCTGCGGTCAGCGAAGAGTTCGCCACGGCTGTCGGCAATACTTCACCAATGGCCCAGGGTTGGCGGCCATATTCCGCAACGAACCAGCCCGACTCAATCGCAATCCACGGCAGCGGGATGCCATACAGGCAGACGCGCAGCAGCCATTTTTTGCTGCCGATGCGGTTACGAATCACCGTCCAGAAGCAGGCCGCGATGATGCCCAGCATCAGAATGCCGCAGGCCACCATGATACGAAACGCAAAGTACAGAGGCGCAACGCGTGGTATAGAGTCTTTCGTTGCCTGCTGGATCTGTGCTTCCGTCGCGTCAGAGACATTCGGCGTGTAGCGTTTCAGCAGTAGACCGTAACCGAGGTCTTTTTTCACATCGTTGAATTCGTTACGCACGGACTGATCTGCGGAGCCAGAACGCAGCTCTTCCAGCAGCTTGTACGCCTTCATGCCGTTGCGGATACGCTCTTCGTGCTGCGCCATCAGCTCTTTCAGGCCCGTTACCTGCTTATCAACAGAACGGGTGGCAATAATGCCCAGCGCGTAAGGAATTTGAATCTGAAGATGGTTTTTCTGCGCGTCCTGATCGGGAATACCAAACAGGGTAAAGGAAGCCGGAGCTGGCTGCGTTTCCCATTCGGCTTCGATGGCCGCCAGCTTGGTTTTCTGTACGTCGCCCATCTCGTAACCGGATTCATCACCCAGCACGATAACGGAAAGGATCGCCGCCATACCAAAGCTTGCTGCAATCGCGAAAGAGCGTTTTGCAAAAGCAAAATCACGCCCGCGCAGCATGTAGTAGGAGCTAATGCCCAGAATGAACATGGCGCCACAAACGTAGCCAGATGCCACGGTGTGGACGAATTTAACCTGAGCGACCGGGTTCAGGACGAGCTCGGAGAAGCTCACCATCTCCATACGCATGGTTTCGAAGTTGAAGTCTGATGCTACCGGGTTCTGCATCCAGCCGTTCGCGACCAGAATCCAGAGTGCGGACATGTTTGAACCCAGTGCGACGAGCCAGGTCACCGCCATATGCTGGACTTTGCCCAGACGATCCCAGCCGAAGAAGAACAGACCTACAAAGGTGGATTCGAGGAAGAAGGCCATCAGCCCTTCGATAGCCAGCGGCGCACCGAAGATATCGCCCACGTAGTGGGAATAGTAAGACCAGTTAGTCCCGAACTGGAACTCCATGGTCAGGCCGGTTGCCACACCCAGAGCGAAGTTGATACCAAACAACTTGCCCCAGAACTTGGTCATATCTTTATAAATCTGTTTGCCGGAAAGGACGTAGACCGTTTCCATAATGGCCAGCAGGAACGCCATACCGAGCGTCAGTGGCACAAAAAGGAAGTGGTACATCGCGGTCAAGGCAAACTGTAAGCGCGACAGTTCGACTATATCTAACATCATGACTCCTTGCTCATCGCATGAAGACTCCGAGAGTGGATCCCGTTAGAGAGGATTCACACGCATGCCCCAATACAAATTGATTTGCTTCCCGCCCGCTGTCGCGCTCGTATGCGATAACGACAATGAACAAAGGTTACAAATACGTTAATAAAAAACCCAAATTGATCCCACGAATATATTACGCCGTAAAACCCTTACAATAAACAGGTTTTTACCGAGTAAAATTTACGTTTTTCGACACTGATCAATATATAGCTAAGATGACTCATTTCGACCACTTTGATCGGCGACAATTTACCGCTTTGCGCTTCGTTTTTCCAAGCATTAGATATTGATTTAAATCAATTTTACATTTCAGTGTTAATTCTGTATGCGCTTGATGATGCATAGTAAAATCAATGTTAAAAATATGTTTTTAACATGACATTGACGGTTATCAAATAAGAGGGAAATAGCGAGAAAGGTAATGTTTTTTTAAACCAGAGCCGCGCCGCTGGAAGTATAGCTGCGGGCAATGCCAGGGAAGCAGAGGGAGAAATAATTTTCAGGCAGATAAGTATAGTCCGTTTTTATTACATTTCATTCACTGTATTGATTTTATTAATTAACACCACTCCGTGATTATCCTCTAAAAGCAAAACGGCAACGCAGGGCATGGCCGGGTTTGTTTGCTCTTTTGTTCATCAATGCTGACGCGCCAGACAGACATGCCTGATACTCAGACCATAAAAAAGGCCACTCGCTAAAGTGGCCAACCATGTCGAAAACGGACATATAAAGCTCCCCGCACGGGGAGCAGAGAGGATTATCAGTTAATGATAGTTTTCAGCGCTTCGCCGATGTCGGCGAGGCTGCGAACGGTTTTCACACCGGCAGCTTCCAGGGCGGCGAATTTCTCATCCGCGGTGCCTTTACCGCCCGCGATGATTGCGCCTGCGTGGCCCATACGCTTGCCTTTCGGCGCGGTAACACCTGCGATGTAGCCAACAACTGGCTTCGTCACATGATCCTTGATGTAAGCCGCCGCTTCTTCTTCAGCGCTACCGCCGATTTCACCGATCATTACGATCGCTTCGGTCTGCGGATCTTCCTGGAACATTTTCAGGATATCGATGAAGTTAGAGCCCGGGATCGGGTCGCCGCCGATGCCCACGCAGGTGGACTGGCCGAAACCGTAGTCGGTGGTCTGCTTAACCGCTTCGTAAGTCAGGGTACCAGAGCGGGAAACGATGCCCACTTTGCCTGGCTTGTGAATGTGGCCTGGCATGATGCCGATTTTGCTGGCACCTGGCGTGATCACACCCGGGCAGTTCGGGCCAATCATACGCACGCCTGCTTCATCCAGCTTCACCTTCACGGTCAGCATATCCAGCGTCGGGATACCTTCGGTGATGGTGATGATCAGTTTGATGCCTGCGTCGATGGCTTCCAGGATGGAGTCTTTGCAGAACGGTGCCGGAACGTAGATAACGGTGGCGGTTGCGCCCGTTGCTTCTACTGCTTCACGCACGGTGTTGAACACCGGCAGGCCCAGGTGGGTGGTGCCGCCTTTGCCTGGCGTTACGCCGCCAACCATGTTGGTGCCGTAAGCAATCGCTTGTTCAGAGTGGAAAGTCCCCTGGCTACCGGTGAAGCCCTGGCAGATAACCTTGGTGTTTTTATCAATTAAAATGGACATTATTTCCCCTCCACTGCGTGAACGACCTGCTGAGCCGCATCGGTCAGACTTTTCGCTGCAATAATATTCAGGCCGCTGTCAGCCAGTCTCTTCGCGCCGAGTTCGGCGTTGTTGCCTTCCAGACGCACGACCACTGGCACGTTCACGCCCACTTCTTCTACTGCGCCGATGATGCCGTCAGCAATCAGGTCACAGCGGACGATGCCGCCGAAGATGTTCACCAGAACAGCTTTTACGTTGTCATCAGAGAGGATGATTTTGAACGCTTCGGTCACGCGCTCTTTGGTTGCGCCACCGCCCACGTCGAGGAAGTTAGCCGGTTCGCCGCCGTGCAGCTTAACGATGTCCATGGTGCCCATTGCCAGGCCCGCACCGTTAACCATGCAGCCGATGTTGCCGTCGAGCGCAACGTAGTTCAGCTCCCACTGTGCAGCCTGCGCTTCACGTGGATCTTCCTGAGACTGGTCGCGCATTTCACGCAGATCAGGCTGGCGGAACAATGCGTTGCCGTCAGCGCCCAGTTTGCCGTCGAGGCAGATCAGGTCGCCCTGCTTGGTGATCACCAGCGGGTTGATTTCGATCAGCGCCAGGTCACGCTCAAGGAAGATGTTTGCCAGGCCCATGAAGATCTTGGTGAACTGCTGAACCAGTTTGCCTTCCAGACCCAGTTTGAACGCCAGCTCGCGACCCTGGTAAGGCATTGGGCCTGCCAGCGGATCGATAGCCACTTTGTGGATCAGGTGCGGGGTTTCTTCCGCCACTTTTTCGATTTCCACGCCGCCTTCGGTAGACGCCATGAACACCACGCGACGGGAGCTGCGGTCAACTACCGCGCCCAGATAGAGTTCTTTCGCGATATCGGTCGCTGCTTCAACCAGAATCTGGTTTACAGGCTGGCCGTTCGCATCTGTTTGATAGGTTACCAGGCGTTTACCCAGCCAGTGTTCAGCGAAAGCGCGAATGTCTTCTTTGCTGTTAACGACTTTTACGCCGCCTGCTTTACCGCGGCCGCCAGCGTGTACCTGGCATTTCACGACCCATGGGCCCGCGCCGATTTTTGAAGCGGCTTCTTCAGCTTCACGCGGAGTTGAGCAGGCATAGCCTACTGGCGCAGGTAAACCGTAGCGGGCAAACAGCTGTTTGGCCTGGTATTCATGTAAGTTCATGCGTTCTATCCACTTTTAGGGTAATCGTTATCATTTTACCTTCGGGCCGCAACCGACCCGAAGGACTGGTGATTCAGAGGTTTCTACACGTCCAGCAGCAGACGAGTTGGATCTTCCAGCAGCTCTTTAATGGCCACGAGGAAGCCCACGGATTCGCGGCCGTCGATCAGGCGGTGATCGTAGGAGAGCGCCAGATACATCATCGGCAGGATCTCTACTTTACCGTCTACCGCCATTGGGCGATCTTTGATGGCATGCATGCCAAGGATCGCGCTCTGCGGTGGGTTGATGATCGGGGTAGACATCAGGGAACCGAACACGCCGCCGTTGGTGATGGTGAAGTTGCCGCCGGTCAGATCTTCTACGGTCAGCTTGCCATCACGGCCTTTCACCGCCAGCTCTTTGATGTTCTTCTCGATGTCCGCCATGCCCAAGGTATCCACATCACGCAGAACCGGGGTCACCAGGCCACGTGGAGTAGAAACGGCCATGCTCACGTCGAAGTAGTTGTGATACACCACGTCGTCGCCGTCGATGGAGGCGTTCACTTCCGGGTAGCGTTTCAGCGCTTCAACAACCGCTTTCACGTAGAAGGACATGAAGCCCAGACGGATACCGTGACGTTTTTCAAACGCGTCGCCGTACTGCTTACGCAGATCCATGATTGGCTTCATGTTGACTTCGTTGAACGTGGTCAGCATGGCGGTAGAGTTTTTCGCTTCCAGCAGACGCTCGGCTACGCGCTTGCGCAGACGGGTCATCGGAACGCGTTTTTCAGAGCGGCCGGCCAGCGGGGCTGGTGCAGCAGCCGGAGCCGCGGCAGGCGCTTTCGCTTCTGCTTTAGCCGGGGCTTTCGCCAGGTGTTTTTCCACGTCTTCACGGGTCAGACGGCCGCCAACACCGGTACCTTTGATGGCGCTGGCTTCGAGGCTGTGCTCAGCCAGCAGGCGACGGATCGCCGGGCTCAGGGCATCGTTGTTCTGCTCTTCCAGAGAAGCCTGCTGGCGCTGGGCCGGAGTAGACTCTTTGGTGTCTGCTTTCGCTTCGGTGGCTTTGCCAGCGCTGTTGCCTTCACGCAGGCGACCCAGGATCTGACGGGAAGTCACGGTAGTGCCTTCATCTTCCAGTACGGCATCCAGAATGCCGTCCGCCGACGCCGGTACTTCCAGTACCACTTTGTCAGTTTCGATTTCGACCAGCACTTCATCGCGGACAACCGCGTCGCCTGGCTTCTTGTGCCAAGTGGCAACCGTGGCATCGGCTACGGATTCTGGCAGGTCGGGAACAAGAATATCTACGCTACTCATTTTGTATCCTTTAATTAATCGACGTTCAGCGCGTCATTGACCAGATCTTGCTGCTGCTTCTGGTGAACGGACATATACCCTACTGCCGGAGAGGCAGAGGCCGGGCGACCTGCGTAACGCAGGGCAGACCCAAATGGAATCACTTCACGTAAGTGATGCTGGCTGCAGTACCAGGCGCCCTGGTTGAGCGGCTCTTCCTGACACCAGACAAAGTCATGTACGTGAGCATAAGGTTTCAGCGCGTCCTGCATCGCCTGATGCGGGAACGGATAAAGCTGTTCGATACGCACGATGGCGACATCTTTCTGATCGTTTTTGCGACGCTGTTCGAGCAGATCGTAGTAGACCTTACCGGAACACATGACGACGCGTTTAACGGCTTTCGGATCCAGCTCGTCAATCTCACCGATCGCAGGCTGGAAGGTGCCGTTTGCCAGTTCGTCGAGGCTTGAAACCGCCAGCGGGTGACGCAGCAGGGATTTCGGTGACATGACCACCAGCGGACGACGCATCCCGCGCAGCGCCTGGCGACGCAGCATGTGATAAACCTGAGCCGGGGTAGAAGGCACGCAAACCTGCATGTTCTGCTCAGCGCAGAGTTGCAGATAACGTTCCAGACGCGCGGAGGAGTGCTCCGGGCCCTGCCCTTCGTAGCCGTGCGGCAGCAGCATGGTCAGGCCACACATCCGGCCCCATTTCTGCTCACCGGAGCTGATGAACTGGTCGATAACCACCTGAGCACCGTTGGCGAAGTCGCCGAACTGCGCTTCCCAGATGGTCAAAATGCGTGGCTCTGCGGTGGCGTAGCCGTATTCGAACGCCAGAACGGCCTCTTCGGAGAGCACGGAGTCCCAGACGCGGAACTGGCCCTGGCCGTTGTGCACGTTTTCCAGCGGAGTATAAGTAGAACCGTTGGTCTGGTTATGGATAACCGCATGGCGGTGGAAGAAGGTGCCGCGACCGGCATCTTCACCGGACAGACGGACAGGAATGCCTTCATCAACCAGCGTTGCGTAGGCCAGCGTTTCCGCGCCGCCCCAGTCGAACAGCTTCTCGCCTGCGGCCATGGCCTGACGGTCACCGTAGATTTTCGCTACGCGGGACTGCATTTCAACGGCTTCCGGCACGGTGCTGATGCGCTTCGCCAGCTCCTGCAGACGCTTCACTTCTACCTTGTTCGGGTAGCTCTCATCCCACTCGTGGTTGAGGTACGGCGACCAGGTGAAGGAGTGCATGTTCATCGGACGCCACTCTTTCACCACGCATTCGCCGGCATCCAGCGCGTCGCGGTAAAGATTGACCATCTCGGTGGCATCTTCCAGCGTCGCCACTTTGTCGCCTTCAAGCTTGTCGGCGTACAGTTTGCGCGGGGTCGGATGCTTTTTGATTTTCTGGTACATCAGCGGCTGGGTTGCGCTTGGCTCGTCGGCTTCGTTATGGCCGTGACGACGGTAGCAAACCAGGTCGATGAACACATCACGTTTGAAGGTGTTACGGAAGTCCAGCGCCAGGCGAGTCACAAAGGCTACCGCTTCCGGGTCATCCGCGTTCACGTGGAAGATTGGCGCCATCACCATCTTACCGATGTCGGTGCAGTACGGTGTGGAACGCGCATCGAGCGGGTTGGAAGTAGTGAAGCCAACCTGGTTGTTGATAACGATGCGAACGGTACCGCCCACTTCGTAACCACGCGCTTTGGACATGTTCAGGGTTTCCTGAACCACGCCCTGGCCTGCAACGGCGGCGTCGCCGTGAATGGTGATTGGCAGCACTTTATTGCTGCTTGGCTCTTCCAGACGGTCCAGACGGGCACGCACGGAGCCGATAACTACCGGGCTCACAATCTCAAGGTGAGACGGGTTGAACGCCAGCGCCAGGTGCACCAGGCCGCCTTCGGTTTCCATATCAGACGAGAAGCCCATGTGGTACTTCACGTCGCCGGTGCCGAGGTGTTCTTTGTGTTTGCCCGCAAATTCGTCGAACAGGTCCTGTGGCTTTTTGCCCAGTACGTTGATCAGCACGTTCAGACGACCACGGTGCGCCATGCCCAGCACCACTTCGCGAGTGCCGCTCTTACCCGCATGGCGGATAAGCTCTTTCAGCATTGGCACCAGCGCATCGCCGCCTTCCAGCGAGAAGCGTTTTGCGCCAGGGAATTTCGCGCCCAGATAACGCTCCAGGCCTTCCGCTGCGGTCAGCTCGGTCAGGAAGCGTTTTTTCTCGTCCGCAGTGAAGCTCGCGTGGCCCACCACCGATTCGATACGCTGCTGGATCCAGCGCTTCTCTTCCGTGGAGGTAATGTGCATGTATTCCGCACCGATAGAGCCGCCGTAGGTTTGCTTCAGCGCGGCAATCAGGTCGGCCAGCTTCATGGTCTCTTTGCCGATGGCAAAAGAACCCACGTTGAAACTGTCCTGAAGATCGGCTTCAGTCAGATCGTGGAACGCAGGCTCCAGATCGGCCACCGGATCTTGCTTCCACAGGCCAAGCGGATCAAGGTTCGCGGCCTGATGGCCACGGAAACGCCAGGCGTTGATCAGCTGCAGGACTTTAACCTGCTTCGCGTTGGTATCAGGATCGGAGATCGCGGAAGAGTAACGCGAGGCATCTTTCGCCAGACGGCGGAAATAATCACGCGTTGTGGAATGAAATTGATCGGGTTTGACTCCGGTGCCAGGCAGCTGCTGGAACATGGAACGCCAGTTAGCGTCGACAGAGTCAGGATCGGTTAAGAAGTCTTCATAGAGCTGTTCAATCCAGCTCTGGTTGGAACCAGAGAGGAAAGAAGAGTCCAGCCAGGCTTTCATTGCGCCGTTCTGCATCGTGATCCCTTAAGCATTTTTATGCTTACTTTCGCCGTAGAAACTACCACGCACACCGGGGTACCTGGTCTGCGTGCCGGGGTTCACTTGCGAGCTCTTCTGTTCAGGCCCGCGAAGGAACCTTTAGAAACTGTCTTAGGGCCGTTGCCCCCTTCCCTGCTTTCTC
This sequence comes from Enterobacter sp. CC120223-11, assembly GCF_900215375.1. GTDB lineage: Bacteria > Pseudomonadota > Gammaproteobacteria > Enterobacterales > Enterobacteriaceae > Scandinavium. Next base: position 16,714 of record NZ_OBEF01000023.1, read on the forward strand.
ACCTGAGAAAGGGAAGTCCATCGGCAGTTTTTAAAGGTTTCCTGCAAATTCCATTTTGCCCGGAGGCACTGCGTTTAACGGGCCTACTCTTCATAGGCCGTATAAGCGCAGCGCCATCCGGCGTTACTGATTACGCACTGCGCTGCAGCAGCATCGACTTAATGTGGCCGATGGCGCGCGTCGGGTTCAGCCCTTTCGGACAGACACTGACGCAGTTCATGATGCTGTGACAGCGGAATACGCTGAAAGCGTCACTCAGCCCTTCCAGGCGGTTGTCGGTTTCGGTATCACGGCTGTCGATCAGGAAGCGGTACGCCGCTAACAGACCGGCCGGGCCGATGAACTTATCCGGGTTCCACCAGAATGACGGGCAAGAAGTGGAGCAGCAGGCACAGAGAATACACTCGTACAGGCCGTCCAGTTTTTCACGCTGCTCAGGCGACTGTAAATGCTCGCGAGCGGGTGGATTTTGCCCATTATTCAACAGGTAAGGCTTAATCTTCTCATATTGGGCATAGAACTGCCCCATGTCCACCACCAAATCGCGCACCACCGGCAAGCCCGGCAGCGGACGAATCACGATTTTCTGCCCTGCGCGCTGCAAAGCGGAAATCGGGGTGATACAGGCGAGGCCATTCTTACCGTTCATGTTCACGCCGTCTGAGCCACAAACGCCTTCACGGCACGAGCGACGGAATGACAACGTTGGGTCCTGTTCTTTCAGCTGGATTAAAGCATCCAGCAGCATCATGTCGCGCCCTTCTTCCGCTTCGAGGGTGTAATCCTGCATGTGCGGAGCGTCGTCGACATCCGGGTTATAACGATAAACTGAAAATTCGAGTTTCATCTTCCTGTCTCCGCAATTAGTAGGTACGCACTTTCGGCGGGAATGCCGGACGCAGTTTCGGCTCCATGTTCACCTCACGGCGGGTCATGGATTCCGTCTGCGGCTGGTACAGACTGTGGCAGAGCCAGTTTTCATCATCACGATCCGGGAAGTCGAAGCGGCTGTGTGCGCCACGGCTTTCGGTACGGAAGTTGGCCGACACCGCGGTGGCGTAGGCGGTTTCCATCAGGTTATCCAGCTCCAGGCACTCGATGCGCTGGGTGTTGAACTCGCTGGAGGTATCGTCCAGGCGGGCATTTTTCAGACGCTCGCGGATGGCCTTCAGCTGCTCCAGACCTTTCGCCATCGCATCGCCTTCGCGGAACACTGAGAAGTTGTGCTGCATACATTCCTGCAGCGCTTTGCGGATTTCGACCGGGTCTTCGCCGTCGCGGTTGCCGTTCCAGCGGTTGAGACGTTCCAGGGAAGCATTCACTTCTTCTTCGGTGGCATCACGCAGCGTGCCCTGCTCGGCGATGGATTCCTGCAGATGCAGGCCAACCGCACGACCAAACACCACCAGGTCCAGCAGCGAGTTGCCGCCCAGACGGTTGGCACCGTGAACGGATACGCAGGCAATTTCACCCACGGCGAACAGGCCCGGGATCACCACGTCTTCGCCTTGCTCGTTGACGGTCAGCGCCTGGCCGCTCACTTTGGTCGGAATACCGCCCATCATGTAGTGGCAGGTTGGGATGACCGGGATCGGCTCTTTCACTGGATCGACGTGCGCGAAGGTGCGGGACAGTTCGAGGATACCCGGCAGGCGGGATTCGAGAACGTCTTTACCGAGATGGTCAAGTTTCAGCTTGGCGTGTGGACCCCACGGGCCATCACAGCCGCGACCTTCACGGATTTCGATCATGATGGAACGTGCCACCACGTCACGACCCGCCAGGTCTTTTGCATTCGGAGCGTAACGCTCCATGAAGCGCTCGCCGTGTTTGTTCAGCAGGTAACCGCCTTCACCGCGGCAGCCTTCCGTTACCAGAACGCCTGCGCCCGCGATACCCGTCGGGTGGAACTGCCACATTTCCATGTCCTGCACTGGCACGCCTGCACGGATAGCCATACCAACGCCGTCACCGGTGTTGATGTGCGCGTTAGTGGTGGACTGGTAAATACGGCCCGCACCGCCGGTCGCCAGCACGGTGGCGTTGGCTTTGAAGTAAACCACTTCGCCGGTTTCGATGCACAGGGCGGTACAACCCACCACTGCGCCATCGGCATTTTTCACCAGGTCCAGCGCGTACCACTCGGAGAAGATGGTGGTGTGGTTTTTCAGGTTCTGCTGATAAAGCGTGTGCAGCAGGGCGTGACCGGTACGGTCCGCTGCCGCTGCGGTACGTGCCGCTTGCTCGCCGCCGAAATTCTTCGACTGACCGCCAAACGGACGTTGATAGATGGTGCCATCTTCCAGACGGGAGAACGGCAGGCCCATATGATCCAGCTCCAGAATCGCTTCCGGGCCGGTCTTACACATATATTCGATAGCGTCCTGGTCACCGATGTAGTCTGACCCCTTCACGGTGTCATACATGTGCCATTCCCAGTTATCTTCATGGGTATTACCGAGCGCCACGGTGATGCCACCCTGCGCAGATACGGTATGAGAACGGGTCGGGAACACTTTGGAGAGCAGCGCACAGGTCTGGCCGCTCTGGGAAATTTGCAGCGCGGCACGCATACCTGCGCCACCTGCGCCTATAACAACAGCATCAAATTCTCTGACTGGCAGTTTCATCACACACCCCACACCACAACAAATCCATAAATGACGTAAACCACCAGCGCCACGACAATAGCGAGCTGCAACGGCAGACGAACTGCCAGCGGTTTAACGTAGTCGGTCAACACCTGCCACATGCCGATCCAGGCATGAATCAAGATGGAGAATAAAGCCAGCAGGGTGAAGACTTTGGTGAAAGCGGAAGAGAAGAAACCCGTCCAGACTTCCCAGGTGAGCGAGCCATGGGTCGCGAAGAAACCTACCATGTAGATAATGTACAGGGTGAGGACAATCGCGGTGGCACGTACGAGGATGAAGTCATGTACGCCGTTACGTCCTAGTGCTGAGGCGTTGCTTACCATACGAGGACTCCTGCGAGAAGTGAAAGCACGACAGTAATAACAAATGAAACGTTGGCAGATTTTTTACCTGCTTCGAATGTCTCTTCCAGATAGCCAAAGTCCATCATCAGATGGCGAATGCCGAGCACGGCGTGATATGCCAGCGCCGTCAGGATGCCCCACATGATGAATTTGACGAAGAAGCCGCCCATGATGGCGCTCGCCGTCTGGAAGCCTTCAGGAGAGGAGAGACTGGTGCCCAGTAACCACAACAGAATGCCAACCGCCACAAAAGTGATCACGCCAGAAACGCGGTGGAGGATGGACGCTATCGCCGTTATGGGGAACCGGATCGTTTTCAGATCCAGATTGACAGGTCTTTGTTTTTTCTGATTTTTTATCATGAATAACGCCCACATGCTGTTCTTATTGTTTCCTTCCTCCGGTCTGCGTGCGGGTCAGACAGCGTCCTTTCTATAACTGCGCGTCATGTAAAAACTCCATTTCAAGAGCTAAAACGACACATTTCAACGCTGGGTGGCTCGGGATTGCAGGGGTTTCCGGAGACCTGGCGGCAGTATAGGCCGTTCACAAAATCATTACAATTAACCTACATATAGTTTGTCGGGTTTTATGCGGAACAGTGATCGGGGTCACGATAACAACATTATTTTAATTTTTACTCACCTGATTTGACAAATATTAAACATTATTGTTACAACCATCACCTGAAAAGGCATATAATGCGTAAAAGTTATGGGGTCATGCTTTCACCTGAGAATAAGTTATGTAACAGTGAGAAAGTATTGACCGATGTAATCTGACAGTGAATAGTGATAGACAGGTTTGAATAATCGGACTGCTAAGACCCTGATTTGCTGTAGTTTCATAGTGCGATGAACGTATGCCCCCCGGCGCCCTTTGCTCTGTACCCTGGTTTACCCTCGTGAGCTCGGCGGTGAGCCAAATAACAAACTGGTAACGTCTACCCGCACCCTGAAAGCGAATCCGGCATCCCGCAGTCTTATGTAATAAGGCGCTAAGGAGACCGTAAATGGCTGATACAAAGGCAAAGCTCACTCTCAACGGTGACACCGCTATTGAACTGGACGTGCTAAAAGGTACGCTCGGCGAAGACGTGATTGATATTCGTAGTCTGGGTTCGAAAGGCGTATTTACATTTGACCCAGGTTTTACCTCCACCGCTTCCTGCGAATCCAAAATTACCTTTATCGATGGTGATGAAGGTGTTCTGCTGCACCGTGGCTTCCCTATCGATCAGTTAGCCACCCAGTCTAACTATCTCGAAGTGTGCTACATCCTGCTGAACGGTGAGAAACCGACCCAGGCGCAATACGACGAATTCAAAACCATCGTCACTCGTCACACCATGATCCACGAGCAAATCACCCGCCTGTTCCACGGCTTCCGTCGTGACTCTCACCCGATGGCGGTGATGTGCGGCGTGACCGGTGCGCTGGCAGCGTTCTATCACGACGCGATGGACGTGAATAACCCACGTCACCGTGAAATTGCCGCGTTCCGCCTGCTGTCCAAAATGCCAACCATGGCGGCGATGTGCTACAAATACTCCATTGGTCAGCCGTTCGTTTATCCGCGCAACGACCTCTCCTATGCGGGCAACTTCCTCAACATGATGTTCTCCACCCCTTGTGAAGAATACGTGGTGAACCCGGTGCTGGAACGTGCCATGGACCGCATTCTTATCCTGCACGCGGATCACGAGCAGAACGCATCGACGTCTACCGTCCGTACCGCAGGTTCTTCAGGCGCGAACCCGTTTGCCTGTATCGCTGCCGGTATCGCGTCCCTGTGGGGACCGGCGCACGGTGGTGCTAACGAAGCCGCACTGAAGATGCTGGAAGAGATCAGCACCGTGGAGCACATTCCTGAATTCGTGCGCCGCGCGAAAGACAAAAACGATTCGTTCCGTCTGATGGGCTTCGGCCACCGCGTGTACAAAAACTACGACCCGCGTGCCACCGTGATGCGTGAAACCTGCCATGAAGTGCTGAAAGAGCTGGGCACCAAAGACGACCTGCTGCAGGTTGCCATGGAGCTGGAGCACATCGCGCTGAACGACCCGTACTTCATCGAGAAGAAACTCTACCCGAACGTGGACTTCTACTCAGGCATCATCCTGAAAGCAATGGGCATTCCGTCTTCCATGTTCACCGTGATCTTCGCGATGGCGCGTACCGTCGGCTGGATTGCCCACTGGAACGAAATGCACACTGAAGGCATGAAAATCGCCCGTCCACGCCAGCTGTACACCGGCTACGACAAACGCGAATTCAGTTCAGACCTGAAGAAGCACTAAGTTTGCATTTAGCGAAATAACTGCCCGGCGGCGCAAGGCTTGCCGGGCCTACAGATTTACTGGAATCTGATTATTTTGTAGGCCGGGTAAGGCGTAGCTGCCACCCGGCATTTTTATTTCTGGCAGGCAGGACAGCCGTAAAACGGCCTGGACGACACCATCGTCCTTTCGATAATGCCGCCGCAGCGCTCGCAGGGCTTTCCGTCCCGATGGAACACCTTAAAGCGGAACAGCGCCCCGTGATGTTTGTTTTCATCCGCCTGACCACGAGTCTGATACGACAGACGTGGGATGGCCAGCAGCGCATGCGCGAGTCTGTCAATCTGCGGCTCCGTAAGCTCACTAGCTTTGTGTGTCGCCGCCAGCTCGCACTCCCACAAAATCTCCACCCGCAGATAGTTACCCAACCCGGCAAGAAAAGCCTGGTCCAGCAGCAACCCGGAAAACTGCCGGTTGCGAAAGCGCTTTGAGAGCAGGCGGGCTTTCACCTCCTCTTCCGTTAACGAGGGATCGAGCACGTCCGGCCCGACACGTTGTAAAAATGGCTGTGTGGACAGCTGTTCTGGCGTGAGCATTTCAATATCTGAGGCGCTGTAGAGCAGAATCGCTTTCTTCGCCGTTTGCAAACGAACCCGCAGCACGCGAGTGGTTTGCGGTGCTTCCCCCGCATTCGCCACGCGCCAGACACCGTAAAGCTGATTGTGGCTGTACAACGTCAGCCCGCCGGAAAAGTGCGTCAGAAGTGCCTTGCCGCGCGTTTCAATATGGGTCACGGTTTGCCCTACAAGCAGTGCTTCAAACGCTTTCAGCTGCGGAAAAGCGAACCACGCATCTGCAATCTTCTCACCTTTTACCGCTGCTTCAAGGGTATCCGCCGCCCGGCGGATCTCCGGTCCTTCCGGCATAACTTGTCCTTATTGTTCTCCGTTGAGTCGCCACGCCAGCTGCTCAAAATAACGATGCTGATCGTCGCGCGCCTTCAGCGCTTCTTCGAGAGAGCACTGAACAAAATGTATCGGTTGTCCGAGCGGAATCTGCGCCAGCTGGAACATATCCGCTTCGATGATGCACGCTATGCGCGGATAGCCGCCTGTAGTCTGCGCGTCATTCATCAGAACAATGGGCTGGCCGTTGTGCGGCACCTGCACCACGCCCGGCAACAGGCCGTGTGACAACAGTTCGCGATCGGTGGTACGCACCAGAGGCTGACCTTTCAGACGGTAGCCCATCCGGTTGCTCTGAGGGCTAAGTTGCCAGGGCGCGCGCCAGAAATTCTCCTGTGAAGCGGCATCAAACTCATGGTATTCCGGCCCCGGCAAAGCGCGAATACGGTTGCCACGAAGCAGCAACTTCACGCCCTGCGGGCCGCTGAATGAGCGCTCTGAAGGAAACACCTTCAGGCTGTCGCCATCCCGCAGACGACGCCCCTCCAGACCGCCAATGCCCACTTTCAGATCCGTGCTGTACGAGCCGAGCACTTTCGGCACATCAATGCCACCGGCAACGGCCAGATAGCTGCGAATACCGTGCAGCGGACGCTTCATCACCAGCGTTTGCCCGGCCTTGACCGGCAGACGCCAGCCTGCCCAAACTGCCTCGCCGTCGAGCGTGGACTCACAACCTGCCCCGGTCAGGGCAAACCAGCCGTCCCGAGTGAACTGCACGGTGAACTGGCCGAGCGTAATTTCGATCGCTGCCGCGTTCGGATTGTTGCCCACCAGCAGGTTGGCGGTCATCAGCGCAGGTTTATCCAGCGCGCCACAGCGGCTGACGCCCGACTGGCGCAGGCCGTAACGCCCGCCGTCCTGCACTGACGTATAAAGTCCCGAGCGAATAATGTTCAGCATACGCCCTCCTTCTGCGGCACAAAGCGCACCCTGTCGCCAGGCCGCAGTAAAACAGGCTCCGGCTGGCTGGCATCAAACAGTGCCAGCGAGGTATGCCCAATCAGCTGCCAGCCGCCGGGCGTGGTTAGCGGGTAAATGCCCGTAAGCTCTCCGCCGATCCCCACGCTGCCCGCAGGCACCTCCACGCGAGGCTCAGCGCGGCGCGGCATCGCCAGTTTTTCAGGCAAACCGCCGAGATAAGCAAAGCCTGGCTGGAAGCCCAAAAACCACACCACATATTCCTGCGATGAATGCAGCTCCACTACCTGCTTCGGCGTGAGGCCACTGTGTTCAGCCACCAGCGTTAAATCAGGTCCCAGCTTGCCGCCGTAGACCACAGGAATATCAATCTGACGCGAGTCGGGCTCCAGCACCTCACTCTCTTCCCACCAGCGCTGGAGACGCTCGATAGCATCCAGCGCCAGGCTCTGCGGGTTGCGCAGGATCACGGTGATGTTGTTCATCCCTGGAATGGCTTCCAGCACTTCGGGGTATTCCGGCAAGCGCTGGGTCAGCCGCCAGATACGCTTCTGGCTCTCCAGCGTTACGGGCGGTTCAAGTTCCAGAACGACTGCCGTCTCTCCCAACAGGTAACAACGCGCTCGCTGCACTTTTTCCCTCTCTCATCAGGCCGGGTTAGGGATATCAATAAAGGTGACATCCAGATCGGTGTTTTCGGTCAGCCATTCGCTTAGCGCACGAATACCGCCACGTTCGGTCGCGTGATGCCCCGCCGCATAAAAGTGCAGGCCCTGCTCACGTGCAGAATGGATGGTCTGTTCGGAGACTTCACCGGTAATAAACGCATCCACGCCGAAGCGCGCCGCATTGTCGATAAAGCCCTGGCCGCCGCCGGTACACCAGGCCACGCGGCTGACTTTGTCCGGCCCGGTATCACCGGACCACAGCGGTTTGCGGCCTAAACGGGCTTCAATCCAGGAGGCAAATTCGAGCCCGGACACCGGCATCGACAATTCACCCCACGGCACCAGTTGCTCAATCTCACCTCTGATATTGATGCCAAGCAGCGCCGCCAGCTGGGCGTTATTGCCAAGTTCAGGGTGCGCGTCGAGCGGCAGATGCCAGCCATATAAGTTGATGTCATTCGCCAGCAAGGTTTTCAGACGATTACGCTTCATGCCGCGGATAATCGGCGACTCGTTTTTCCAGAAATAGCCATGATGGACAATCACCGCATCGGCCTGCTGGCGGACGGCTTCATCCAACAGCGCCTGGCTTGCGGTAACGCCGGTGACGATTTTGCGGATCTCTTCCCGCCCTTCAACCTGCATGCCGTTCGGGCTGTAATCGCTGAACGCGCCGCTGTTCAGTTTCTCGTTAATCAGTTGTTCCAGTTCACTGTTTTTCATCGTCACTCCAGACTTTCTTTCGATACTGAGGGATACCATAGCCGCCCGGCAGCGATACGTCGATAGCAGGCCTGCGACAGGCTTCATGCGCACCGAAACCTCGCAGCAAAAATCGCTTAACGACACGCAGCACAATCGTGTATATTTATGCACTAGGACAGCATATAAATTGAGCTTTCATGCTCAAATACCATGGATAGCATATAAGAAACGAATAATGCGGAATGATTATCTTCTGCACTTCTGGCAAGACTGAGAGCAACATGAAGACACCATCGTCACAACCACGTGCTATCTATTACGTGGTCGCCCTGCAAATCTGGGAATACTTTAGCTTTTACGGCATGCGCGCCCTGCTGATCCTGTACCTCACCAACCAGCTGAAATACAACGATAATCACGCCTACGCCCTGTTCAGCGCCTACTGCTCGCTGGTGTACGTCACGCCGATCCTTGGCGGCTGGCTGGCCGATAAGGTCCTCGGCAATCGCATGGCGGTGATGATAGGCGCCTTTTTGATGGCGGTAGGGCATCTGGTGCTGGGCGCCAGCGAAATCTCTTCGCTGTTCCTCTATCTGTCGCTGGCTATCATCGTGTGCGGCTACGGCCTGTTTAAATCCAACGTCAGTTGCCTGCTCGGCGAACTGTATGAGCCCACCGATCCGCGCCGCGACGGTGGTTTTTCGCTGCTATACGCGGCGGGTAACGTCGGCTCCATCATCGCGCCAATCGCCTGTGGCTACGTGCAGGAAGAGTACAGCTGGGCGATGGGCTTCGCGCTGGCGGCCATCGGCATGCTGGCAGGCCTGGTGATTTTCCTTTGCGGCAATCGCCACTTCAGCCACACCGTCGGCGTCAACAAAGCCGTGCTGAACAGCAAAAAAATGGCTGTGCCCGTCTGGGGCTGGCTGCTGGCGCTGTTGGTCATTTCGCCGATCGTTATTGCGGTGCTGTTCTGGAAAGAGTGGTCTCTGTACGCGCTGATTGTGGCCACCGTGATTGGTCTGGCGATGCTTGGCAAAATCTATAAGAAGGCGGAAAACCAGAAGCAGCGTAAAGAGCTGGGCCTGATTGTGGTCCTCACCTTCTTCAGCCTGCTGTTCTGGGCCTTCGCGCAGCAGGGCGGCAGCTCTATCAGCCTCTATATCGATCGCTTCGTAAACCGTAACATTCTCGGCTACGAAGTGCCGACGGCGATGTTCCAGTCCGTCAACGGCTTCGCGGTGATGATGTGCGGCGTGTTCCTTGCCTGGGTGGTAAAAGAATCAGTGACCGGTAACCGCGCCGTACGCATCTGGGGGAAATACGCTTTAGGCCTCGGCCTGATGAGCGCCGGGTTCTGTATTCTGACCCTCAGCGCGCGCTGGTCGGCGTCCTTCGGACACTCTTCCATGCCATTGATGATTCTTGGCATGGCGGTGATGGGCTTCGCTGAGCTGTTTATCGACCCGGTCGCTATGGCGCAGATCACGCGTATAGAAATTCCGGGCGTTACCGGCGTACTGACGGGTATTTATATGCTGCTTTCAGGCGCCATTGCGAACTATGTGGCAGGCGTGATTGCCGATCAGACCTCGCAAAGCTCTTTCGACGCGGCAGGTGCCATCAACTACTCGATCAACGCCTACATCGAAGTGTTCAGTCAGATAACCTGGGGCGCGCTCGCCTGCGTCGCCGCGGTGCTGATTATCTGGATTGCTCATGCGATGAAGGTCCGCTCCCGCAGCCTGGCGCTGGAGTCCTAAGCCTTTCTGGCGGCTTCATAGGCCGCCAGCGTTTCCTGCCGCGCCTGTTTGTGATCGACAATCGGGCGCGGATAATCCAGCTCAATCCCTTCTTTTTCTGCCCACTTCCAGGGCTCGTGAATGGCTTTGTCCGGCACGGCTTTTAGTTCAGGCAGCCACTGGCGAATAAACTCCCCTTCTTTGTCAAAGCGTTCACCCTGAGTCGTTGGGTTGAAGATCCTGAAATACGGGGCAGCATCGGTGCCCGTTGACGCCGCCCACTGCCAGCCGCCGTTGTTTGCCGCTAAGTCACCATCCACCAGCTGCGACATGAAATACCGCTCCCCTTCCCGCCAGTCGATGAGTAAATCCTTCACAAGGAAACTGGCAACAATCATCCTCAGGCGGTTGTGCATCCAGCCCGTTTCACTGAGCTGACGCATGGCCGCATCCACGATCGGGTAACCGGTTTTCCCCTGCTGCCAGGCGGTGAGCGCCTTTTCATCCTGATTCCAGGCGACTTTGTCGGTCCAGACAATAAACGGCTTATGGCGGCAAAGCTCAGGGTGGAACGTCATCAGGTGGCGGTAAAACTCCCGCCAGATAAGTTCGTTCAGCCACACCGCGCCGGGGCCGCCCTCCAGTGCCTGAGGGCATTCGGTCAGCAAGCGGTGCAGACACTGGCGCGGGGAAAGTACACCGAGCGTCAGGCATGCCGATAAGCGGCTGGTGCCTTCGATGGCAGGGAAATCTCTTTTCTCTTCATATTCAGCAGCCTGCTGCTGGCAGAAATGGCGTAGTCTGGCGATGGCCTGCTTTTCATCAGCGGCAAACAGCTTCGCGTCGAACGGAACCTGAGGATAATTAAGCGTAATTTCCGTCATTTCTTCTGCCTCTTCGGCACGAGGCGCAGGCGCCGCAACGCACTCCGGCAGCCCCTCTTTCAGTCGCCGGAGATAGGCATTTTTAAAGGGCGTAAACACTTTGTACATCTGATGATTGCCGGTGATCACGCTGCCAGGGGGCAGCATCACGCTGTCGTCAAAACCCTGGCACATGACGGTATCCAGCGTTTTCTCCAGCAGCGCATCACGTTTACGCTCATTGATTTCATACTGATAGTTGTAAAAAAGCTGGCTGACCTGATGCGCATCACACACCTTTTCGACTTCAGCCACCGACGCCGCAAAATCCTCCACCTCCCGAAAGATCAGTGGAATGTTTTTAAGCGCCAGCTGACTTTGCAAGGCGTTGAGATGTGCCTGTAAAAAAGCCGCCTGACGCGGGGCCATCTCATGCTCTGCCCACTGCTTCGGCGTGGCGATATACAGGGCGATAACCTTTGCCTTTGGGTGGCGGCAAGCGGCAGCCAGGGCCAGGTTGTCATGCAGGCGTAAATCGGTGCGAAACCAGACCAGATGGGTGGGCATAATTCTCCGTTAATGTCCGTAACGTAAACGCAAAGCTTCCGGCCAGGGGTCGAAGTAGCGCTGCCCGGCCAGATAAGCATCAGGAAATTCAGCCATATAGTGTTTTAACAGCGTGACGGGCGCAAGTAGCGGCTGCGTACCCTGCCGGTATTTGTCGATAAGGTTCGCCAGCTCCTGCCGCTGGCGGCTGTTAAGCTGTTTACGGAAGTAGCCCTGGACGTGCATCAGCACGTTGGTATGATTGCGCCGGGTCGCCGGGTGCGCCATCAGAGTCATCAGGCGCAGACGATACTCCACAAAGAACTTGTCCAACGATGGCCACTCCGCCATCGCGGCCACAAAGCGGCCAAGCTCCCGATACAGAGGCTGCGAATGTGCCAGCAGCAGTAGCTTGTAGCGACTGTGAAAGGCCATCAGTTCGCCGCGGGTTAGCCCTCGTTCACGCAATGCATTGAGCTCATGCAGGGCATAAATACGCTCGACAAAGTTCTCCCGCAGCACGGGGTCCTGCAGTCGCCCGTCTTCTTCCACCGGCAGCCACGGAAAAGTCTGCATCAGCAGTTGGGTGTAAATACCTCGGCCTGCCTTACGGTTGTTTTTGCCGTCCACATCGTAGATTCGCACCCGCTCCATGCCGCAGCTTGGCGAGTTTTTACAGACGATGTAACCGCACAGATTTTCGAAGCGGGCGATGCGCTTGTGGGTAAAGTCACTCATCGCTTCGGTTAAATCACCTTCCCGCCCGTCGCTGAATCTCAGATGCAGCTCGCCCTGTTCATCTTTGACCATGCGCAGAGCAGGTCTGGGTACGGGAAGCCCAATTGCCATCTCCGGGCAAACCGCTTCAAACGCTACCCAGGGGCTGAGTTCGTCTACCGCGAAGAGCAATCTTTTATGCCCCCCGTCAAAGCGGACCTTCTCGCCCAATAAACAGGCGCTGATGCCTACCGGGATCTTCTCACTCATACAGCACTCCTTTCAGGCATATAAAAGAAGTGTAGACGCAAGAAAACGAAAAAGGCCGCACGGGGCGGCCTGGAAACATCCTAATGCTTTTCCAGCCACTGATGAGAGAGGACAACGCAGTTTAGGAATTAATCAAGGTGGCGTGCCTTGACGAACCTTGCAGGGAAGCCCAAAATCAACGCTCCTGGGTAGGAACTTAAAGTATTCCCCAACGGACCGCGAATCCTGAGGGCATAAAAAAACCGCCACGTTTAACGTTGGCGGTTTTTTTATGTTCAGCAATCGGCTTCTGGCTTAGTAGAAATCGCAGGTCGCTTTTTCTGCCTGATCCATCCACACCGGTTTTTCACTGGTTTTCGACCAGACACGGTGCAGGTAGCTGTAAAAACGCCCGCGATCTTTCCAGAACAGCATCACTGGCAGTGCTACAACGCCCGCCACGATGGCGAAAGCTCGACGCATCAATACAACATGTGCAGGAAACTCTTTGTACATAATCTCTCTCCCCTTTCATGGCCGGCAATCAACGCCGGTAAATGTGATCTGCTTAAAATAATACCTTCCTGCGTGTAATTTTACTACTCATCCGACCACTTTATTTAGGCTATTTAGTGCTTATTTACATTCCGTGACGTAATTAGGTTACATAAACGTTAAATAAATACTAATCATTAGTTAATGAATGGCTTCTACCCATTTTTATATAATTTTTACACCCCGCCTTTTGATTTTTGCGAAATCTTTGCACTGAAAAACATACCGTTATGGCACGTCATTAAACACCTGGAGGTGGACTGTGAGTGCAGGCGTGCTAACCGGCATCGTGCTGGTTTTCCTGTTAATGGGCTATCTGGTTTATGCCCTGATCAATGCGGAGGCATTCTGATGGCTGCGCAGGCTTTTTTACTTATCGCCAGCTTTTTACTGGTTCTTTTCCTACTGGCAAAACCACTGGGCTCGCTTCTGGCGAAGCTTATCGCTAACACCTCTCTGCCCGGCACTGCAACGGTTGAGCGCGGTCTTTGGCGCGTGATGGGCATCTCCCCGTCTGAAATGAACTGGCGCCAGTATTTATTCGCTATTTTGTGGCTCAACATCGCGGGCGTATTCCTGCTGTTCACGATGCTGATGTTGCAGGGTTCGCTCCCGCTGAATCCACAGAAACTTCCGGGCCTGTCCTGGGATCTGGCGATGAACACAGCCATTAGCTTCGTCTCCAACACCAACTGGCAGGCATACAGCGGCGAAAGCACGCTGAGCTATTTCAGCCAGATGAGTGGCCTCGCGGTGCAGAACTTCCTTTCTGCGGCGACCGGGATCGCCGTCGTGTTCGCACTGATTCGCGGATTCGCACGTCACAGCACTGACAAACTCGGCAACGCATGGATGGACATCATCCGCGTCACGCTGTGGATCCTGCTGCCGCTTTCCTTGCTGATTGCGCTGTTTATGATTCAGCAGGGCACGCTGCAAAACTTCCTGCCGTATCAGCATTTCACCTCGCTTGAAGGCGTAAAAGGGCTGCTGCCGATGGGGCCTGTCGCCTCGCAGGAAGCGATCAAAATGCTTGGGACTAACGGCGGCGGCTTCTTTAACGCTAACTCCAGCCATCCGTTTGAAAACCCGACGGCGCTGACCAACGCCGTACAAATGCTGGCGATTTTCCTGATTCCCGCCGCGCTCTGTTTCGCCTTTGGTGAAGCGGTGAATGACAAACGCCAGGGCCGCGCCATCCTGTGGGCGATGTCGGCGATCTTCGTGGTCTGTGTGGTGGTGGTGATGTGGGCAGAGCTGAAAGGCAACCCGCACTTCCTGAGCCTCGGCGCTGACAGCGCAGCCAATATGGAAGGCAAAGAGAGCCGCTTCGGCATCCTGCAAAGCAGCCTGTTTGCGGTGATCACCACGGCGGCATCCTGTGGCGCAGTCAACGCCATGCACGACTCCTTCACCGCGCTGGGCGGCATGGTGCCGATGTGGCTGATGCAGATTGGTGAAGTGGTGTTCGGCGGCGTTGGCTCAGGGCTGTACGGCATGCTGCTGTTCGTCCTGCTGGCGGTGTTTATCGCCGGGCTGATGATTGGCCGTACGCCGGAATACCTCGGTAAAAAAATCGACGTCCGTGAAATGAAAATGACGGCGCTGGCGATCCTCGTCACGCCAGCCCTGGTGCTGCTCGGCACCGCGCTGGCCATGATGACCGAAGCGGGACGCGCCGGGATGTTCAACCCGGGCATTCACGGCTTTAGCGAAGTGCTTTACGCCGTCTCGTCTGCCGCCAACAACAACGGCAGCGCCTTTGCGGGCCTGAGCACCAACTCTCCATTCTGGAACTGCCTGCTGGCGTTCTGCATGTTCGTCGGCCGCTTTGGCGTGATTATTCCAGTGATGGCAATTGCCGGCTCACTCGCCAGCAAGAAAATTCAGCCCGCCAGCCCTGGCACGCTGCCGACCTGCGGCCCACTGTTCGTCGGCCTGCTGATTGGTACCGTGATTTTAGTCGGCGCCCTGACCTTTATTCCTGCCCTGGCGCTAGGCCCGGTCGCAGAACATCTCTCTTCTTTATAAGCACGCTGGAGACACGTTTTATGAGTCGCAAGCAAACGGCAATTTTTGAACCGGCCCTGGTTCGCCCGGCCCTGCTGGATGCCGTGAAAAAATTGAGTCCAGCCGTTCAGTGGCGCAACCCGGTGATGTTCATCGTCTGGCTGGGCAGCGTGCTGACCACCCTGCTCGCCGTGGCGATGGCGATGGGGAAACTGCCCGGCAGCACCGGTTTCACTGCCGCAATTAGCGTATGGCTCTGGTTTACCGTGCTGTTCGCCAACTTTGCCGAAGCGCTGGCGGAGGGTCGCAGTAAGGCTCAGGCCAACAGCCTGAAAGGGATCCAGAAGACCTCCTTCGCCCGCAAGCTGCGCGAGCCCAAATACGGCGCGCAGATGGATCACATTCCGGCAGACGATCTGCGCAAAGGCGACATCGTTCTGGTTGAAGCGGGCGATATCATCCCCTGCGACGGCGAAGTGATTGAAGGCGGGGCTTCCGTCGATGAAAGCGCCATCACCGGGGAGTCCGCGCCGGTGATCCGCGAGTCCGGCGGTGATTTCGCCTCGGTCACCGGCGGGACGCGTATTCTTTCCGACTGGCTGATTATCGAGTGCAGCGTAAACCCAGGTGAAACCTTCCTCGACCGAATGATTGCGATGGTAGAAGGCGCACAGCGTCGTAAAACCCCCAACGAAATTGCCCTGACCATTCTGCTGGTTGCGCTGACGATTGTGTTCCTGCTGGCCACCGCCACGCTATGGCCATTCTCATCCTACGGTGGCACGGCGGTGAGCGTCACGGTGCTGGTTGCCCTGCTGGTCTGCCTGATTCCGACCACCATCGGCGGTTTGCTGTCCGCCATCGGCGTGGCCGGGATGAGCCGCATGCTCGGTGCCAACGTGATTGCCACCAGCGGCCGCGCCGTGGAAGCGGCGGGTGATATCGACGTGCTGCTGCTGGACAAAACCGGCACCATCACCCTCGGCAACCGTCAGGCTTCTGAATTCTTGCCTGCGCCCGGCGTGGATGAAAAAACGCTGGCGGATGCCGCTCAGCTGGCTTCTCTGGCGGATGAAACGCCGGAAGGCCGCAGCATTGTGGTTCTGGCTAAGCAGCGTTTCAACATCCGTGTTCGCGACGTTCAGGAGCTGCAGGCGACGTTCGTGCCCTTTACCGCCCAGACCCGAATGAGCGGCATCAACATTCACGATCGCTCTATTCGCAAAGGCTCTGTCGATGCGATTCGCCGCCACGTGGAGACCAACAACGGTCACTTCCCGCCGCAGGTTGACGCGCTGGTGGAAGGCGTTGCACGCCAGGGCGGCACGCCGCTCGTCGTGGTCGAAGGTGCCACGGTCCTCGGCGTGATTGCGCTGAAGGATGTCGTCAAAGGCGGTATCAAAGAGCGCTTCGCCCAGCTGCGTAAAATGGGCATCAAAACGGTGATGATCACCGGCGACAACCGCCTGACTGCCGCCGCCATTGCCGCCGAAGCGGGCGTCGATGATTTCCTTGCGGAAGCCACGCCGGAAGCCAAACTGGCACTGATTCGCCAGTATCAGGCGGAAGGCCGTCTGGTGGCGATGACCGGCGACGGCACCAACGATGCACCCGCGCTCGCTCAGGCGGACGTGGCAGTGGCAATGAACTCAGGCACCCAGGCGGCGAAGGAAGCGGGCAACATGGTTGACCTCGATTCCAACCCGACCAAGCTGATTGAGGTGGTTCACATCGGCAAACAGATGCTGATGACCCGCGGCTCGCTGACCACCTTCAGTATCGCCAACGACGTGGCGAAATATTTCGCCATTATTCCGGCTGCGTTTGCCGCCACCTATCCGCAGCTGAATGCGCTGAACGTGATGCATCTGCACTCCCCCGCCTCGGCGATCCTGAGCGCGGTTATCTTCAACGCCCTGATCATTGTGTTCCTGATCCCACTGGCGCTGAAAGGTGTTAGCTACAAACCGCTGTCGGCGGCGGCAATGCTGCGTCGTAACCTGTGGATTTACGGCCTCGGTGGCCTGCTGGTGCCCTTCGTCGGCATCAAAGTGATTGACCTGCTGTTGACCCTGTTCGGTCTGGTTTAAGAGGAAATAAAAATGGCGACTTTACGCCCTGCTCTGGTAGTACTGATTTTTCTGACTCTGATAACCGGCGGCGTTTATCCGCTGTTGACGACGGCGCTGGGACAATGGTGGTTTCACGACCAGGCGAACGGCTCGCTGATTTTGCAGGACAATGAAATCCGCGGTTCACGCCTGATTGGCCAACAGTTTTCCGCGCCAGGATATTTTCACGGTCGCCCTTCCGCCACCGCCAATAGCCCCTATAATCCAGAGGCATCTGGTGGCAGCAATCTGGCCGGCAGTAACCCCGAGCTCGACAAAGAGGTGGCGGCACGCGTGGCGCAGCTGCGTCAGGAGAATCCGCAGGCTGACGCGCAGGTCCCCGTCGAACTGGTAACCGCGTCCGCGAGCGGGCTGGATTACAGCCTGACGCCGCAGTCGGTCATCTGGCAGATCCCTCGCGTGGCGAAGGCGCGAAATATGTCCGTTGAGGCGCTAACCCGGCTGGTCGCCGAGCGCACACAGCAGCCGCTGGTGAACTTTATCGGCCAGCCGGTGGTAAACATTGTTGAGCTGAATATGGCGCTGGATGGCCTGAACAAACCCTAAGGACCAAGCATGACTGACGAGCCCTTGCGCCCGAACCCTGACCGCCTGCTGGAGCAGTCCTCTGGCTGGCACCGCGGCAAACTGAAAGTCTTTTTTGGTGCCTGTGCGGGCGTCGGGAAAACCTACGCCATGCTCAGCGAGGCGCAGCGTTTACGGGCGCAGGGGCTCGATATTTTAGTCGGCGTGGTGGAAACCCACGGCCGCCAGGAAACCGCCGCACAGCTGAGCGGCCTGGCAACGCAGCCGCGAAAACGTATTCATTACCGCGGCAGGCAGGTGGAAGAGTTCGATCTCGATGCCGCCCTCGCCCGCCGTCCGGCCCTGATTCTGATGGATGAACTGGCCCACACCAATGCGCCCGGTTCGCGTCACCCCAAGCGCTGGCAGGACGTGGACGAACTGCTGGAAGCCGGGATCGACGTTTTCACCACCGTGAACGTGCAGCATCTGGAAAGCCTGAATGACGTGGTCAGTGGCGTCACGGGCATCAAAGTCCGTGAAACGGTTCCCGATCCCTTCTTTGATTCTGCCGATGAAATCGTACTTGTCGACTTACCGCCGGATGACCTGCGTCAACGTCTGCATGAAGGCAAAGTTTATATCGCAGGCCAGGCAGAGCGCGCGATTGAGCACTTCTTCCGGAAAGGCAACCTGATCGCCCTGCGTGAACTCGCCCTGCGCCGCACCGCCGATCGGGTGGACGACCAAATGCGTGCCTGGCGTGACCGTCAGGGCGAGGAAAAAGTCTGGCACACGCGCGATGCTATCCTGTTGTGCGTAGGGCACAGCGGCGGCAATGAAAAGCTGGTGCGAACGGCCGCGCGTTTGGCCGCCAAGTTTGGCACGGCGTGGCACGCGGTGTATGTCGAAACGCCCGGCCTGCATCGTCTGCCGGAACATCAGCGGCGTAACATCCTCTCTGCATTACGCCTCGCTCAGGAACTGGGCGCGGAAACCGCCACCCTCTCTGACCCGGCGGAAGACAAAGCCATTCTGCGCTACGCCCGTGAGCACAACCTCGGCAAAATCATTATTGGCCGCCGCAGCCAGCGCCGCGGGTGGAGCCGCGAATCCTTTGCCGACAAACTGGCCCGTCGCGCGCCGGATCTCGATTTGCTGATTGTGGCACTTGAAGAACAGATCATCACGAGCGCCGCCCGCAGCACGGACAGCCGTCCCTGGTTAGACCGCTGGCGCGTGCAACTTCGCGGCTGTATCGTCGCCGTCGTGCTTTGCGCCTTCATCACGCTGTTTGCCAGCCACTTCCTGATGGCGTTCGAAGCCGCCAACCTTGTGATGCTCTATCTGCTCGGCGTGGTGATCGTGGCGCTGTTTTATGGCCGCTGGCCGTCAGTGCTGGCCACTGTGATCAACGTTATCAGCTTCGACCTATTTTTTATTGCCCCACGCGGTACGCTGGCGGTGTCGGACGTGCAGTATATTTTGACCTTCGCCGTGATGCTGACCGTCGGGCTGGTTATCGGTAATCTGACCGCCGGGGTACGTTATCAGGCTCGTGTGGCACGCTATCGTGAACAGCGAACCCGCCATTTGTATGAAATGTCCAAAGCGCTGGCGACAGGACGTACGCAGCAGGATGTCGCGCGCACCAGCGAACAGTTTATCCATTCCACCTTCCATGCGCGCAGCCAGGTGCTGCTGCCCGACGGTAACGGGCAGCTCCACGCGCTGACCGACGGCAACGACATCACGCCGTGGGACGAGGCCATCGTCCGCTGGAGCTTTGACAAAGGCCAGCCCGCGGGCGCAGGCACGGACACGCTGCCCGGCGTGCCTTACCTGATCCTGCCGCTGAAAACGGCGGAGAAAACCCACGGCGTGGTCGTGGTCGAGCCAGGCAACCTGCGCCAGCTGATGATCCCGGAACAGCAGCGCCTGCTGGAAACCTGCACCCTGCTGGTCGCCAGCGCGCTGGAGCGTCTGGCGCTGACCACCAGCGAAGAGCAGTCCCGCCTGGCGAGCGAGCGGGAAAGCCTGCGCAACTCGCTGCTGGCAGCGCTTTCTCACGACCTGCGCACGCCGCTGACGGTGCTGTTCGGCCAGGCCGAAATCCTGACCCTGGATTTGGCAACGGAAGGTTCGAAGCACGCCCCGCAGGCCAATGAAATTCGCCAGCACGTCCTGAACACCACGCGACTGGTGAACAACCTGCTGGACATGGCGCGCATTCAGTCCGGCGGCTTTAACCTGCGCCGGGAGTGGCTGACGCTGGAAGAAGTGGTCGGCAGCGCGATCCGCACTCTCGAAATGGGGCTCGGCGGGCGGCATATACAGCTTGCGCTTGGCGACCCGCTGACGCTTATCCACGTCGACGGCTCGCTGTTTGAACGCGTGCTGATCAACCTGCTGGAAAACGCGGTGAAGTATGCCGGACCTGCCGCCGCCATTGGTATTTCCGCGGAGGCTAAACCAAATCAGCTGCAGCTTGAAGTGTGGGATTCCGGCCCCGGCATCCCCGCTGGTCAGGAACAGGCAATCTTTGCTAAATTCTCCAGAGGCCACAAAGAGTCGGCCATTCCGGGCGTCGGGCTCGGGCTGGCGATATGTCAGGCCATTGTTGAAGTGCACGGCGGCGAGCTGGCCGCGCACAATCGCCCGGAGGGCGGGGCGAGCTTCGTCATCACCCTGCCGCTGGATGCGCCGCCTGAACTGGATGAACTTCCCGAGGAACTGTGATTAACGTACTGATCGTTGAAGATGAACAGGCCATTCGCCGCTTTCTGCGCAGTGCGCTGGAGGGCGACGGCCTGCGGGTATTTGAGGCAGAAACGCTGCAGCGCGGCCTGCTGGAAGCCGCCACGCGTAAGCCAGACCTGGTGATTCTGGATTTGGGCTTACCGGACGGCGACGGCATTGAGTTCATCCGTGACTTCCGCCAGTGGAGCCAGGTGCCGGTGATCGTCCTTTCGGCCCGCGCCGAAGAAACCGACAAAATTACCGCGCTGGATGCCGGAGCGGACGATTACCTCAGCAAACCTTTCGGCATCGGCGAATTACAGGCCCGACTGCGCGTCGCCCTGCGCCGTCACGGCAGCGCGGAACAGCAGCAGCCGGAGATTGCGTTTGCAGATATTCAGGTCGATCTGGTCAATCGTCGTATTTTGCGCGGCAGCGAAGAGATCCACCTGACGCCGATTGAGTTTCGTCTGCTGGCCGTGCTGTTGAACAACCACGGTAAAGTGCTCACCCAGCGCCAGCTGCTGAGCCAGGTCTGGGGCCCGAATGCCGTGGAGCACAGCCACTATCTGCGGATTTATATGGGGCATTTACGCCAGAAGCTGGAGGCCGACCCGGCAAGGCCGAAACACCTTCTGACCGAAACGGGGATCGGTTATCGGTTTATGCTTTAGGCGATCGGCGAAAGCACAACGGATTTACCCCAGCCTGACGTTCATCTCTTTGGCCAGTTCGAGAAAGCGTTCACGCCAAGCGAGCTCTCTCTCCTGCTGCTGCTGTTTTATTATCAGCCTGAGCTCTGCAACAAGCTCGTGGGTCGGTGCAGGCAGCTTATTTTCATCAACAGGAATTTCCCGCCCCGTTTCGCGGTGATAGACCTTTACACCATAAGTCGGGACGTGGGCAAAAACGGCGTTCTCCTGAAGCGTTTCGCTGATACCCGGCATCGACTTCCCGTCAAAGCGAAGCCGGACCGCCTTGTTCCATTTATCCCCGAAGTAAATCATTCTTGATAAAAAATAGCTGCCAAAAGGCTCTCTGACGCCGCTTTCCGAGTGCATAAACCATGCCCTGGAATCGTGAATATAGTTGTCGTACAGATTGATAAGCCCGGTTATCTTATCATTCCGCTCCCTGCCCAGCAGATTTGGCTCAATAAAGTGGGTGAATTTATATTCGCCCGCGCTCTTAAATCTGAGGTATTCAAGCGCTTCATCCTGGTGGGTATAAATATAGGCAGTACGGGAAAGCAAAGGATCTAACTTCTGCAGAAAGGTCGCTGTTGCGCTAACATCCCAGGAAAAACCGCTCTCCATTTTTGCTGCAATGGTGCAGGTTTCTGAGTCGATGGCTCCTGCCGCCTTCAGATTAACAGCAGGTTTGAACAATGGGGCCGGACGAAGTTTACGCGCATAGTCTGCCGCAAATTCCATCGCGGCTTCCCAGAGCTGACCACGGGCGTTATTGGCATCATATAACGGCTCGCCAATCAGCTCATTTCCCGGAAACCAGTTTTCATCGTAATAATGATTCATCTCCTCTTTTTGACGTGACTTGGCTAACGCCTCGGCCTGACACCGTCGCAGCGTCCACTCCCGGGCGAGGGCACTCTGCGCCTGCTGACTGAACGCTGTCTCGTAAGGCTGGGCTGTGATTTCCGGATTCTGAGCGGCCTGACGGAAAAAGGGTTGTGACGCAAGGTTCATCCCTGATGATCTCGGCGAGGCGTAGCGCGCAATGCGCCAGCCGGTCATCCAGATCATCTGATCTTCCACCATCTCTTCCAGGCAGGCCGATTCAAAGCGAAACGGCACGTAGCTGGCATCGTCCGCTGACGGATCTTCCTGCTGGTTATCGAGGGAGAGCGTGGAGCGCCAGTTATTGAACGTGGCAACTAGCCGCGGTGATATTTCAAATTCATCAACAGTTAAACCTTGCATTTCCCGAAACGCAAAAATGTGCCTCAAATCCGGATGCAGCAGAGCAAAAACATCCGGGCGAAGCGACAGTGGAGCTCCGGCATCAATGGCAGCCAAATACATATCATGCAGAGTAATTTGCGACAGCACGTCTCCCGCGCCGTCGCGGCCTTTGCCCTGGTCACCCAAGGGGTAACCGCCGCCAACGTCGGAGTGCATCCCGGGGTAGACCACCTCCTGGGTACCGGGCAAATAGTTTCCCGCGGCGGTGCGAATGGAATCCAGCGAGAACGACTGCCGCTGCTCGTGAGCCGCCACAAAGTGGCAGCCCCGCTTCAGCAGCCCCGACTGCGGCAGCGGCTGGGTCTGCCCCGCCCAGCCGTTGTGCCCGCTGAAGCCCGGCACCACGTTGGCGATGCCCACGGCGGGCACAGTGTCAAATACCCCTAAAAACTCCACCGAGACCTTTATCCCCAGCAGCGTCCCCGCCGGGAACCCGAGCAGGCCCGCAGCCAGCGCCTCATCCAGCCAGCTGACAAAAGCGCGAGCCTCGGCCGCGCCGCGAGAGAAGCCATAAACAAACAGCTTAATCGCCACGGTTTTACACTGCGCCCGCACAATGTTTTCGCGCACCGGGGTTAACAGTTTTTCCATCTCACGAGGCCGCGTCGGCATCTGGTCGATAAACTCTTTCAGCGAATCAAAATAGGCCTGATTAACCTGTTCACGGTTGAAAGCCGCAGAGGCGGAACCGGCCAGGGCCAGCAGGCGCTTCTGCTGAGCTTTGTCAGGGCCTGCAGAGCTGTCCATCGCCTGCACTGCCGCTTTCATCCTGCCGTTAGGTAGAAAATTGCCGGTCGAGGTGTGGCTCAGGGCATTGCACAGCTGTACCAGCCCCCAGTTGATGCGGTCTTCTCCCCCCACCGCAAACTGTAACCCGCTGGAGTAATAGTCATAGGTGCCTATCTGCGGAAAAGGTGTGCCAACGCCTGGGATATAGAACGCATAAAAGCCCCGCTCATTTGCCCGGCGGTCTTCCGGCGCGCAGGCGTGGTAGAGCTTTGCCACGTTGGAAGGGTGCGACGGAGCGGCGGCGGTATCCTTTGGCTCGTTATTATTGGTGCCGTCAAAAAACAGGCTGATATGCAGACTCTTGCAGCAGGGATTGTTCCGGGTTCCTCGACATTCCTGCCGGAACTGAGCCTCCTCCCGCTCCGTTTTTTTGATATTTTCGATAGCCTCCCTGTGACTTAAAGGCAATCTCCCCCGCTCAGGGAACGCGGGTGGTACCCAGCAGGGATCGCCGCTGGTGGTGAACTGATTATTATCAAAGTGTTTTTTCAGGGATGCTTTTATTGAGGACATTGGGCAGCCTCCGGCAGATCGAAAGGCTCTTTAATCGGGTGGTCCGGGTGGCTGATGCCGTGGCAGGTGGCGGTGACCTTTACCTGCTGACAAGGTAAAAAATGCACCTGCAGGCCGCAGGATTCTCCGTATTCTGGAATGGTGGCGACTGCTTTATACTGACGAAAATTGGCCTTATATTTTTTCATATAAGGCTTATAATTCGGATCGTTAAATTCCGGTATATCCTTAGGAAACGGGTTGGGATTCACCTCCCATTCAATCGCCACCTTCATATTCGGCTGCCATTTTTCCGGCAGCGACACGCAGCAGGTAAAACCCCCGGTGCGGCCCCGGTAGCCGTTCACCGAGAACCAGTTAATATTGGTGCCTGCCACGTGGTTATAGCCCAGCAGATTCGCTGCCACGTAGCTTGTCTTCTCCTTTCCGCGCGGTTCAGGCTTATCATCCGGCCCGCATCCCAGCAGTAAAAAAGACAGAAGTAATATCGGTTTTAACCATCCCTGCATATCTGATCCTCCCTGGCGTGATTAAATGACGCCGTTATTCGTTATGGATTTAAAACACAATTCGTCATGGTAACGCTCATGGCTTTGCCGACGGACACCGGGCAGGCTCCGGCAGATCGAAAGGCTCTTTAATCGGGTGGTCCGGGTGGCTGATTCCATGGCAGGTGGCGGTGACCTTAACCTGCTGGCAGGGTAAAAAATGCACCTGCAGGCCGCAGGACTCCCCGTATTCTGGAATCGTGGTCACCGCTTTATAGTGGCGATAGTTAGCTCTGTGCTTTTCAATATAAGGCTCATAATTTGGGTCGCTGAATCTGGGTATATCCTTAGGAAAGGGATTAGGATCCACCTCCCACTCGATCGCCACCTTCATATTCGGCCACCATTTTTCCGGCAGCGACACGCAGCAGGTAAATCCCCCGGTGCGGCCCCGGTAGCCGTCCACCGAGAACCAGTTAATATTGGTGCCTGCCACGTGGTTATAGCCCAGCAGATTCGCCGCCACGTAGCTTGTCTTCTCTTTACCGCGCGGTTCAGGCTTATCGTCCGGCCCGCATCCCAGCAGTAAAAAAGACAAAAGTAATATCAGTTTTAACCATCCCTGCATCTCACATCTTCCCTGACGTTATTCAATAACGCCGTTATTTGCTATGAATTTAAAGCACAATTCGTCACGGTAACGCTCATGGTTTTTCGGACGGACACTGGGCAGGCTCCGGCAGGTCGAAAGGCTCTTTAATCGGGTGGTCCGGGTGGCTGATGCCATGGCAGGTGGCGGTGACCTTAACCTGCTGGCAGGGTAAGAAATGCACCTGCAGGCCGCAGGACTCCTCGTATTCTGGAATGGTGGTCACCGCTTTGTAATGACGATAATTCGCTTTATGAACTGCCGCAAAATCTCTGAACGCTTCGGTTCCCATCGGCGGCATATTTTTTGGAAATGGATCAGGATCCACCTCCCACTCAATCGCCACCTTCATATTCGGCCGCCATTTTTCCGGCAGCGACATGCAGCAGGTAAATCCCCCGGTGCGGCCCCGGTAGCCGTTCACCGAGAACCAGTTAATATTGGTGCCTGCCACGTGGTTATAGCCCAGCAGGTTTGCCACCACGTAGCTTGTCTTCTCCTTTCCGCGCGGTTCAGGCTTATCATCCGGCCCACACCCCAGCAGTAAAAAAGACAGAAGTAATATCGCTTTTAACCATCCCTGCATCTCACATCTTCCCTGACGTTATTCAATAACGCAGTCAGTATCCGTCATGGATATAAAATAAACAATTAGCCAATATGGCTTTACAGATTTTTCAGGAAATTACCGGCGAATGGAGAGGCTTTTAATCAGATTTTAGAATAATCGTCATGAGGTTTTTTATCAGCATAAAAAAGGCACCCGGAGGTGCCTTTTTTATGCTTCATTGACTTACGCGTTCTTCAGCACTTCGCTGACAATCTCTACCGCTTCTTTCTCAATCAGCTTACGGTGTTCCGCGCCGAGGAAGCTTTCGCAATAGATTTTGTACGCATCTTCCGTACCGGAAGGACGCGCCGCAAACCAGCCGTTTTTGGTCATCACCTTCAGGCCACCGATAGAAGCACCGTTGCCCGGTGCCGCCGTCAGACGGGCGGTGATTGGGTCGCCCGCCAGGGTATCAGCGCTAACCATTTCAGGAGAAAGCTTAGACAGCGCGGCTTTCTGTGCAGAAGTGGCCGAGGCCTGCAGGCGGTTGTAGCTCGGCGCGCCGAAACGTGCGGCCAGTTCGTCATAGTGCTGCTGCGGGTTCTTGCCGGTTACGGCGGTAATTTCCGCCGCCAGCAGGCACATGATGATACCGTCTTTGTCGGTGGACCACGGCGTGCCGTCGAAGCGCAGGAAGGACGCGCCCGCGCTCTCTTCGCCGCCGAAGCCGAAGCTGCCGTCGAACAGGCCATCAACAAACCATTTGAAGCCCACCGGCACTTCTACCAGCTTGCGGCCCAGGTCTTCCACCACGCGGTCGATCATCGCAGAGGACACCAGCGTTTTACCAACGGCTACATCTTTGCCCCACTGCGGACGATGCTGGAACAGGTAGTTGATGGCCACGGCCAGGTAGTGGTTCGGGTTCATCAGACCCGCAGGCGTCACGATACCGTGACGGTCATAGTCAGGGTCGTTGGCGAAGGCCAGGTCGAATTTGTCACGCAGCGCCAGCAGGCCCGCCATCGCGCACTCGGAGGAGCAGTCCATGCGGATCGCGCCATCTTTGTCGAGGTGCATAAAGCGGAAGGTCTGATCGACGTGATCGTTGACGATGGTCAGATCGAGTTTGTAGAACTCCGCGATGCGCTTCCAGTATTCGATCCCGGAACCACCGAGAGGATCCACACCCAGCTTCAGGCCCGCTTTCTGAATCGCTTTGATATCAACGATATCCGCCAGCCCTTCAATGAACGGCTGAACCAGATCCTGCTCTTTAATATGGCCGGACGCGTAAGCCGCATCCAGAGAGAGGCGCTTCACGCCCTTCAGGCCATCAGCCAGCAGCGCATTCGCACGGTCTTCCACCACTTTGGTGACGTTGGTGTCGGCCGGGCCACCGTTAGGCGGGTTGTATTTGATGCCGCCATCTTCCGGCGGGTTGTGCGATGGCGTGATGACGATACCGTCCGCCTGCGCACCCCCTTTTTTGTTATGAACCAGGATAGCGTTTGAGATGGCAGGGGTTGGCGTGTAGCCGTTATCTTCCTGCACGATCACGTCAACGCCGTTGGCCGCCAGCACTTCCAGCACGGAAATGATCGCCGGTTCCGACAGCGCGTGGGTATCCTTACCTACGTAGCACGGCCCGGTGACGCCATTTTTGGCTCGCTCTTCTGCAATAGCCTGGGCAATTGCCAGGATATGCGGTTCGTTAAAGCTCTGACGACCTGCGCTGCCACGGTGGCCGGAGGTACCGAACTTCACCGCGTGTTCTGCGTTACCCACTTCCGGCTTCAGCACGTAGTACTGCGAAGTCAGCTGTGCGACGTTGATCAAATCACTCTGTTGTGCAGGCTGACCTGCACGTGGATGAGTTGCCATTGCCTGGTCCTTCTTATGCAAGGGTTAGATAGTGCCGCAAACCTTATCGGTCAGTTCCGCAGGGAACTGCATTGACTGCATGATGTGCTCCACCATGCTGCATTTGCGGCCTGTATTGGTATTGGTGATCACCCAGTATGGGGTTTCAGGCACTTGCTTAGGCTTGGTCTGGTTGCCGTTTTTCAGCAGCGTGGCTTCATCGGAAGCGAAATAGACGCGCGTACGACCGTGCAGCGACTCAGTGGCCTCAGCAAATGACTTGTTGTCTAAGGAGTAAAGTGTAGTCAGCACCAGCAGGAAGCGATTGACCGCTTTTTTCTGCTCGGCGTATTCGTCAGATAGTAGCAGTTCACGCACCGCGCGAACGTTGTCCTTCGGCGAAGACGTTTTTTTCACAGGCGCCGCAACGACCGGCGCAGCGCTCGGGGCCGGGGTCTCTTTGACAACGGGGGCTGCACTCTGGGCTACGGCAGAAATTTTCAGCATGCGCCGTAAAATGTCGGATGCGCTCTCGCCAATGTGCTTAGTGTGGCTGGCAATAAAGCCGTAGAGTTCGTCATCAACTTCGATCGTTTTCATCTTAATCCAGTGATATTTCTTTGCTGAATACAAGTCGTTGGGATTATAAGGACAAAACCCAACAGCGGATAGCGTGTCGGCAAAAACTCAGACGATGACTGAGTGTTGCAGCCGGGCGGCAGAATGCTCAACATGATACCCTAACCCGACGTAGCGAAAAAAAGAACTTTGCCATGAAATTAAACAGCCGAGCGCAATCTGCACAAAACCTGCACACGAATTCTCCCATCGTCCTCGTTCACGGCCTTTTTGGCAGCCTGGATAACCTCGGGATCCTCGCCCGCGATCTGATTGCTGACCACGATATTCTGCAAGTCGACATGCGCAACCACGGCTTGTCGGAAAGAAGCCCGGAAATGACCTACCCGGCGATGGCCCAGGATCTTATTGATACGATGGATGCCAACGGCATCGAAAAGGCCACGCTGATTGGCCATTCAATGGGCGGCAAAGCAGTGATGGCGGTGACCGCCCTCGCGCCTGAACGCGTGGAGAAACTGGTCGCCATCGACATTGCGCCAGTGAATTATCAGGTGCGTCGCCACGATGAGATTTTTGCCGCCATAAACACGGTAACGGAAGCAGGCGTCGCCACGCGTCAGCAGGCTGCCGAAGCGATGCGTCAGCATGTTAAAGAAGAAGGCGTGATTCAGTTTCTGCTGAAATCCTTTGTCGACGGCGAATGGCGTTTTAACGTGCCGGTGCTTTGGGAGCAGTATCCGCACATTGTTGGCTGGGAGACTATTCCGGCCTGGGATTGCCCTGCCCTGTTTATTCCAGGCGGTAATTCGCCTTACGTCACCGCTGAATATCGCGACACGCTGCTGGCGCAATTCCCGCAGGCTCGCGCGCACGTCATTGCCGGTGCCGGGCACTGGGTTCACGCCGAAAAACCAGAGGCGGTCCTGCGCGCCATTCGCCGCTATCTGGCGGAATGATTAAAATCCGAGCAAGCAAGCGCCATTGTGGCTCCCGGCGTTGGCGCGCGGGTTTCGCTGATGTATGATTGCGCGCTATCTGCGCCGGGCCTGTTGTCCGGCGGCTTGTTTCCCCGAAGTCACTCTGAATCATGGCAAAAGAACAAACGGACCGAACGACATTAGATTTGTTCGCAAACGAGCGTCGCCCGGGAAGGCCGAAAACCAATCCGCTCTCGCGCGACGAACAGTTACGCATTAATAAGCGTAATCAGCTGAAACGTGACAAAAGCAATGGTCTCAAACGTGTTGAGCTGAAGCTCAATCATGAAGCCGTGGATGCGCTCAACGAGCTGGCGGACGCCAGAAACATGAGCCGCAGCGAACTGATTGAAGAGATCCTGATGCTCCAGCTGGCGGCGCTGCGCCGTCAGGAATCCGTCTGAAAATCCAGCGAAAAGTCACTTTCATGTAGCAGAGAGTGCAGTCCGGCGCGATTGCGGTTCCCGCGCCCCTCTCCTCCTGCTATTATTGCCTTTATCTGTGGGCAACTTTCCACCATCATTTCATTACGTTTCAAGAGGTTATTTTACTCATGGCAATTACAGGCATTTTCTTCGGCAGCGACACCGGCAACACCGAAAATATCGCGAAGATGATTCAGAAGCAGCTTGGTAAAGACGTTGCTGAAGTGCATGACATTGCCAAGAGCAGCAAAGAAGACCTCGAAGGCTTCGACATCCTGCTGCTGGGTATTCCAACCTGGTACTACGGTGAAGCACAGTGTGACTGGGACGACTTCTTCCCGACGCTGGAAGAGGTAGACTTCAACGGCAAACTGGTGGCCCTGTTCGGCTGCGGCGACCAGGAAGATTACGCTGAATATTTCTGTGATGCGCTGGGCACCATTCGCGACATCATCGAGCCACGCGGCGCAACTATCGTTGGTCACTGGCCAACCGCGGGCTACCATTTTGAGGCCTCCAAGGGCCTGGCCGATGACGATCACTTTGTCGGTCTGGCCATCGATGAAGACCGCCAGCCAGAACTGACCGCCGAGCGCGTGCAGAAGTGGGTTAAACAGATCTCCGAAGAGTTGCATCTCGAAGAGATCAAAAACGCCTGATAAACCTGCGGCGCGGCCCTCAGGTTGCGCCGTATTAGCGATAAATTGCGTGAAATTAATAGCTAAAAGCAATCAAATTAATCGCTACAAATTTTTAACTTTTGAGCACATGTCTGTACAATGTCAGCTGTTTTAACGAGGGCGGATGTTTCGCTTTGCAGATGATGCCTCGTTTCTGAAAAGCATACTTTGCTCAGGGTTTGCCATTTTCATTTAGATGACGCAGTTCTATAATGAGACGCATTATCCTGAATTCATTCTTAGTAATACTTCCAATAAGGAAGTGTATCGCCTAGCAACAGGACTGATTCCGCATGACTGACAACAATATCGCATTAAAGAAGGCAGGCCTGAAAGTCACGCTTCCTCGTCTCAAAATTCTGGAAGTGCTTCAGGAGCCGGACAACCACCATGTCAGTGCGGAAGACCTCTATAAACGCCTGATTGATATGGGCGAAGAAATTGGTCTGGCAACGGTTTATCGCGTTCTGAACCAGTTCGACGATGCCGGAATTGTCACCCGCCACAACTTCGAAGGCGGTAAATCTGTTTTCGAACTGACTCAGCAGCATCACCACGATCACCTGATCTGCCTCGACTGCGGCAAGGTTATCGAATTCAGTGATGACTCCATTGAAGCGCGTCAGCGCGAAATCGCCACCCGCCACGGCATTCGTCTGACCAACCACAGTCTTTATCTTTACGGCCACTGCGCTGAAGGCGACTGCCGCGAAGATGAACACGCCCACGACGCGGCCGATAAATAATCGGCCCTCGTGCAAAAGCAAAAAGCCAACCTGACGGTTGGCTTTTTTTATGGGCATAGTTTGGGGTAATAACAGCGCTGAGGGTTACGGCGTGGTGGTGTTGTTGCTACGAATTTCCTTCCAGATTTGATCGCAGCGCGCCTTCACGGCCTGGTCATTCCCTGTGCGGGTCGCCTGGATACACTGCTGATAATCCAGCGTGCGCACCGTTTCCTGATCGGCAAACTGCTTGTGTTCCTTCTCCTGCTTCAGCACATCCAGCACGCTCTGGCAGGCCTGAACTTTGTCCGGATTACCTTCAGCAGTGTTGATACAGGCGCTGTAAGCCGCTTTCAGTTTGCTGTCTTCCTTAGGTGCCTGTGGTTGTGCACAAGCCACCAGCCCGGACGCCATAATCGCGACAAGAATCAATTTTTTCATGATACGACCTCAGATTGTGCGGCAGGCTTCTGCCCGCCGCGTCGCTTATCAGAAGATGGTGAACGGGGCGATAACGATGAACTTCACGTCTCGCTCATCCTGGAAGATGTTGCCGTAACCGCCGCCATAGCTTGGAATATCGGAGTGGTTGTCATACTGCGTGAAGTGCAGTTTGAACAGCGTGCCTTTCGCACGACCTTCCTGAACGGTGTACATCGCATCGAGGCTGTAGGCAGACTCTTTAATCTTGTTGGAAGCGATGCTCTCTTTCTCACCTGCGCTGTTCAGGAACCAGTCAGCAGGTTTGGCATCCCACGCGTAAGCATAAGATGCACCCACCGCCCAGCCAGGCATATTCCAGTTTTTGAGATCGTACATTGCGCCGAAGAACACCGCTTTTTCGCCGTTGGCGTTGAAGTCGGAACGGTTATCCCACCAGATATCCAGACGACCGTTTGAAGAGGCGTAAGTTGGCGTCATGCGCTGCAGGAAGTAGCCCTGCTGGCCTTCCGCCTTAACCCAGGTCCCTTCGAGGCGCAGGTCCACCACGTCACCGACCTTGTAGCCGAAGGTCAGTGCCTGTAACCAGGCGGTGCCGTCATAAATATCGTTCACGGTGTTTTTGTCCACGGTGTCACGTGCGCCGTAGAACTGATAGCTAGTCGACAATGGAGCCCCGGCTACGTCAAATTTGTAGCTGGCTTTGGCGAAGTACTGATCCATAAAGCCTTCAGCCTGGCCAAATGCTGCTTCGAGGATCAGATTGTTTTTGAAGTCGTATTTCGCACCGACAGAATGCAGGTAATCCACACGGGTTTTCCTGTCATTCTGGTAGAACTTATCCATCTCAATGTGCCACGGCGCTTTATACTCGTTGGTCCACATGTAGGAGAAGCTCAGCGCGCCGGCATCACCGTAGTCAAAGTTTGCCCCGGCTTCAGCACCCTGATAGGTACCAGGCATAAAGCTCCAGTGCGGCGCTAACAGCGTCTGACCGGTTGGCTGAATGTAACCGGCGCGTGCCCAGGCAGGCCCGAGTTTGAATTTCGCTGCCGCTTTATAAAGGCTAATCCCGCTCTTATCACCAGACCAGTCTTCCTGGTAAGCTTTGTTGGTAGAGGAGAACGCGATTTCGTTAGGGTGTCCGCTTTCGGCAGATTCTGCCATTTCGATAGCGGTGAAGGCGGCGATATCCAGCCCGATGAAATCAGCGGCGTAGCCGGACTGGAAGTCGAGGTTAGCGTTCCAGGTGGAGTGAGACAGGTTGGTTTTGTACTTGTCGCCGTCGGTTACGTCTTTACGGTCACGCTCACGCTGCCAGTAATAGATGCCGCCGGTTAAGGTTGAATCGTCTACGAATCCTGCTGCACTGGCCTGCGGAGATGCAACCCAGCCCGACATTGCGGTGACGGCGGCAATAGCCAGCGCCAGCGTACTACGTTTGCCACTGAACGTACGCATGTGTATATCCTCTTTGACTTTAAAAACGCCGTCGCAAAAGGCGAAAGCGATAAAATAAGTACTGCAAAAAAGTAGCGAGGCAGAAAGGTCCTAACGCTATGTCGATAGACTATTTTTCGCGACGCGAATTATCAATCCTTTTTCCGCACGAATGCGCAAGAGTATGACAGTGCGCACATATTTGATTGCGTTTTGTTACAAGGTGCGTATTGGTGATGAAGTGGCGGGAGCCGCTAATAGCAGGGGTTTATCGGCAAACCTGAAAACAGGTAGCGGGAAAATGTAACAGGACCCATTCCTGTTTCATTCAGTTAAATGAGATTATTTCGCATCGCGAAAATGCAATAAAAAAAGCGCCGCACAGGGCGACGCTTTTTAAGGTTTGGCGCTAAACATTACTCGCCCGCTTTCGCCCAGGTGTCACGCAGGCCTACGGTGCGGTTAAAGACCAGCTTCTCAGCAGTGCTGTAACGGCTGTCGACGCAGAAGTAACCTTCACGTTCGAACTGATGCGCAACGCCTGCTTCAGCCGCTTTCAGCGAAGGCTCAGCGTACCCCTGCTTGATCACCAGAGAGTCCTGGTTGATAACGGAGAGGAAATCTTCCGCCGCACCCGGGTTTGCCACGCTGAACAGACGATCGTAGAGACGAATTTCAACCGGCAGCGCATGCTGTGCGCTCACCCAGTGAATCACGCCTTTCACTTTACGACCATCGGCCGGATCTTTGCTCAAGGTGTCGGCATCGTAAGAACAGAAGATAGTCGTGATGTTGCCTTCGGCATCCTTCTCAACGCGTTCTGCTTTCACCACGTAGGCATTGCGCAGACGCACTTCTTTGCCCATCACCAGGCGCTTGTACTGCTTGTTCGCTTCTTCACGGAAGTCTGCGCGATCGATCCAAATCTCACGGCTGAACGGCACTTCGCGGCTGCCCATCTCCGGTTTGCTCGGGTGATTCGGCATGGTGACGATTTCGCCTTCGCCCGCGTAGTTTTCGATAACCAGTTTCACCGGGTCGATAACCGCCATCGCGCGCGGTGCGTTCTCGTTCAGATCTTCACGAATGCAGGATTCCAGCGAAGCGATCTCGATGGTGTTGTCCTGCTTGGTGACGCCGATACGCTTACAGAATTCACGAATAGAAGCAGAGGTATAGCCACGGCGACGCAGGCCTGAGATGGTCGGCATGCGCGGGTCGTCCCAGCCTTCCACGTGCTTGTCGGTGACCAGCAGGTTCAGCTTACGCTTGGACATCACGGTGTATTCCAGATTCAGACGAGAGAACTCGTACTGGCGCGGATGCACCGGAATGGAGATGTTGTCCAGAACCCAGTCATACAGGCGACGGTTGTCCTGGAATTCCAGGGTACACAGAGAGTGCGTAATGCCTTCCAGCGCATCGCTGATGCAGTGGGTGAAGTCGTACATCGGGTAGATGCACCACTTGCTGCCGGTCTGGTGGTGATCGGCGAATTTGATGCGGTACAGCACCGGATCGCGCATCACAACAAACGAGGACGCCATATCAATTTTGGCGCGCAGGCACGCTTTACCTTCTTCGAAACCGCCGGTGCGCATTTTTTCAAACAGCGCCAGGTTCTCTTCCACGCTGCGATCGCGATACGGGCTGTTTTTGCCCGGCGCGGTCAGCGTGCCGCGGTATTCGCGGATTTCTTCAGCAGAAAGCTCATCGACGTACGCCAGGCCTTTGTTGATAAGCTCAACAGCGTACTGATGCAGGGTATCGAAATAGTCAGAGGAGTAGCGGATATCGCCAGACCAGTGAAAACCTAACCACTCAACGTCGTTTTTGATCGACTCCACGTATTCGATATCTTCTTTCACCGGGTTTGTGTCATCGAAACGCAGGTTGCACTGACCCTGATAATCCTGGGCGATGCCGAAGTTCAGACAGATCGATTTAGCGTGACCGATATGCAGATACCCGTTCGGCTCTGGCGGGAAACGGGTGTGAACGGTCGTGTGCTTACCACTGGCCAGATCTTCATCAATAATCTGGCGAATAAAGTTAGTCGGGCGGGCTTCAGCCTCACTCATCGCGGGTTCCTCAAGGCGTAAACAACATATAACGGCGTATGATCTTATAACCCGGCAGGTGTGACAACTGTTTGTTGCAGAAAACTGGCGATAAATGCTCTGAACGGGGGTTTTCCCGATCCAGGCCTTTGCCTGAACCGGGAGAATCAGGTCAGCCGAGCTGCCCGAGATTCATATATTTCGTCTCCAGATACTCTTCAAGCCCCACGTCAGCCCCTTCGCGCCCAAGGCCGGACTCTTTTACACCGCCGAAAGGTGCGACTTCCGTGGAAATAATCCCTTCGTTGACGCCGACCATGCCGCTTTCCAGTGCGCGAGTTACGCGGAATGCTCGAGCCAGGTCGCGCGTATAAAGATAAGAAGCGAGGCCGAACGGCGTGGCGTTCGCACGCTCCACGACTTCGTCTTCGCTGCTGAAGCGGAAACAGGCAGCCACCGGACCGAAGGTTTCTTCATGCGCAATGCGCATCTCTTCGGTGACGTTCGCCAGCACGGTGGGCTGGTAAAAGCTTTTGCCCAGCGCGTGGCGTTCGCCGCCGCACATCAGCCTCGCCCCACGGCTCAGCGCATCGCGAACGTGAATATCCACTT
Source organism: Enterobacter sp. CC120223-11 (assembly GCF_900215375.1). GTDB lineage: Bacteria > Pseudomonadota > Gammaproteobacteria > Enterobacterales > Enterobacteriaceae > Scandinavium. The sequence continues at coordinate 52,082 of NZ_OBEF01000023.1, forward strand.
TTTCCACAGCCTGCTGATGAATCAACGGCCCCTGCTGCGCGCCTTCACTCATGCCTGGCGCAACGCGCAGTGCTGCTGCGGTCTCCGTCAGCCGGGAGACAAACTGGTCGTAGACGCCATCCTGAATGTAGAAGCGGTTGACGCAGACGCAGGTTTGCCCGCTGTTGCGGAACTTCGCCGCCATTGCACCGTTCACTGCGGCTTCAATATCCGCATCATCAAACACGATAAACGGCGCGTTTCCGCCCAGTTCCAGCGACAGCTTTTTCACGTTGTCCGCGGCCTGGCGCATCAGCAGTTTGCCGGTCGCAGTGGAACCCGTGAAAGAGATTTTGCGCACCGTCGGACTCGCCATCAGCGTTTCGCCAATCGCGCGCGTATCACCCGTGACGGCATTTAATACACCTGCGGGCACACCCGCCTGCTCCGCCAGCACCAGCAAGGCAAAAGCGGAAAGCGGCGTTTCGTTCGCCGGTTTAATCACGGCGGTGCAGCCCGCCGCCAGTGCAGGGCCGAGCTTGCGCGTCAGCATCGCCAGCGGGAAATTCCACGGCGTGATGGCCGCTATTACGCCCACCGGTTCTTTGAAGGTAATGATCCGGTTGCCATTTTTACTTTCAGGAATGGTTTTGCCATAGGCACGTTTACCCTCTTCGGCAAACCACTCGATAAAGCTTGCGGCGTACATCACTTCACCCATCGCCTCTGCCAGCACTTTCCCTTGCTCGGCTACCACCAGCTCCGCCAGCGCCTGCTGGTTTTCCACGATTAGCTGATACCAGCGTTGCAGAATTTTGGCTCTGGCACCCGCCGTCTGCGCTTTCCAGGCGGGAAGCGCACGGGATGCTGAGGCAATTGCCTCCAGCGTTTCGGTTTTTCCTGCCATCACCACCTGGGCTACGGTTTCCTCCGTTGCCGGGTTAATGACAGGATAATGTTCGCCTGCATTGCGCCATTCACCTTCGCAATACCAGCCTGTGCGGATCAGCTGCTCAAAACGGCTCATGCGATTTTCCTTGTGTTCAGTTCGTCGATAAAGATGCCCTGTGCCGGGCGGGGTTCACGTGCAATACGCTTACCTGCGGTGTAGTCGTTGATCACATCACACGGCGTGTAGTTGCGTTCCAGCTCGTAGCGCTCATCAATGCTAAGCTCCGTTTCCAGTGCCGCCACTGCGGTGTCTATCTGTGCGATCGAATCTGCTCCCACCAGCATGCAATCCACGCCCGGATGGTGCAGCACCCACGACTGCGCCACTTGCGCGGGCATTACGCCTCGCAGCGCTGCAACCCGGCTGACGGACTGCGCCACTTCCAGCGACGCACCATCGGCATACATTTCCTGGGTGAAGAAGTCTGTTTTATTACGCACGGAGTTGAAATCGCAGCTCAGCAGCCCCCGGGCCAGCGGGCTGAAGACCGACACCCCAAGCCCCTGATCGCGACAGAACGGAATCATCTCCCGCTCTTCTTCGCGGTAAGCGCAGTTCAGCTGGAGCTGCATGTTGATCGGCTTAACGAAGCCGTTACGCTCGCAGCACCAGAGGATTTTCGCCAGCTGCCACGTGTACATGGTCGACACACCGACGTATCGCGCCTTGCCCGAACGGACAATCGCATCCATCGCCGCCCAGGTCTCTTCCACCGGCGTGTTCACGTCGAAATAGTGCAACATGTAGATATCGACATAATCGGTGCCCAGGCGGCGCAGACTGGCATCGATACTGTCCATGATGTGCTTGCGCGAGTGGCCCTGATTGTTGAGCCCACCGCCAATCGGATAGCCAACTTTAGTGGTCAGCACCAGTTCGTCGCGATTCGCGATGCGGGAAATCACACGCCCAACAACCTCTTCCCCCGCGCCGCTGGAGTAGAAATCCGCCAGATCGATGAAGTTGATGCCCTGCTCCAGCGCATGGCGAATGAGCGGCTCGCTCTGGGCCTCGTCAAAAATCCACGGCTTCCACTGCTTGCTGCCCATGTTCATGGTGCCAAGGCACAGTCGGGAGACTTTCAGGCCACTTTGTCCCAGATGAATGTATTGCATGGTGTTGTCCTCAGGCCTTAGGCGTATAGAACGGGTTAGACGGCTGGCTGACGGCGTCGGCAATTTCGCTGCGCTGCGGCAGCCCTTTCATCGCCGCACGAATGGCGTTGCGGCAGGCGTTGTAGTTGTTGCGGTAAACCTCATCCAGATCGTTACAGCCTGGATTGACCCAGTTTGCGGTCACCACGCACCACTCGTTTTCTGCTTCAGCAGGCAACACGCCCTCCAGCAGGGCTTCCGTAACGGCTTTAGCAATCGCTGCCTGGGAAGCGCCCCAGGTCGCGTTGGCGTGCATCTCGCCGTTGATTTCCGCCTTATTGACATACAGCGTCATCGGCTTCGCTGGAATATTGGGTTTGATCACCACCATAAACGGACAGTGGCCCTGGCTTGGCGAAGCGAGGCTTGAGGAGAACGCCTGCCCGACCACGCCGCTGCGTGGCCCAATCATGATGTTGATGTGCGAGGCGTTAACGCCGTTCCCTTCAAAGCCTTCACCGATATACATTTCCACGTGATACTCCTCAGATGATGTTATTCCGCCGGCACCGCGGCGCGAGCGTCAGTTCGTTGTTGCGTGTCATGGGCGGCGTCGACCAGGGTCAGACCTTTGGTTTCAGGCGCCCATGCAAGAGAGACGATGGCGCCAATCACCAGAATCAGCGCGAGGATGCCGGTGGTGACGGGCATACCAAAATGAACGATAGAGAGCGGTAACATGGCTGTGCCAATGGCTGAGCCAAGACGGCTCATTGAAGTGGCAAACCCGACGCCCATGGAACGCACTTCGGTCGGGAAGCTTTCCGCCGGGAAGACGCCCACCAGATTGCTGACGGCAGACATCATCAGCGTGAAGGCCGCGAACAGGACAATCAGCCCGAAGTGGAAGCTCCCCGGCAGCAGGCTCATCAGCGCCAGGCAGGCAGCGAGGAACACGAATGCGCCAATCAGGAAGCCGCGACGAGAGCAGACCACCGTCAGCACAATCCCGAGCAGTGCACCGACAATCAGCAGGCCGTTCAGCAGTAAATCAGTGCCAAAGTTTTGATCGAGCCCCATCACCTTCAGAATCGATGGCAGGAAGGTGTAGATCGCGAAATACGGGATCACCAGACAGACGAAGAACAGGCTGTTAAACGCGGTGCGACGGCGGTACTTCGGCCCGAACAGCGACAGGAAACGCTGGCGTGACACGACCGGTGCTTCATCCACGAGAAGAACGTTCGGGCCAAAATAGCGGTGCACGATGTCCATCGCCTGCTGTCGTCGGCCTTTGCCCATCAGCCAGCGCGGCGATTCAGGCGTGCCGATACGCAACAGCAGAATAATGAACGCCGGGATGGCGGAGGAAGAGAGCAACCAGCGCCAGGCGTCCGGCCCGAGCAGCGTCATAAAGTGTCCGGCGAAGCTTGCGGCGACGTAGCCCACCGTCCAGATAACGCTGAACGACCCAAGCAGCACGCCGCGATGTTTGCGGGGTGAAAACTCCGCCAGCATGGTGTGACCGACTGAGAAATCGCCTCCAAGCCCCACGCCCACCAGCACGCGCAGCCAGAAAAGCTGTTCTGGCGTGGTGGCAAAGAACTGAGCCGCCGAGGCAAGCGTGATGACCACGAAGCTGAAGCAGAATATTTTCTGGCGACCGACATAGTCGGAGATCCAGCCGAGGATCAGGCTGCCGAGAAACAGGCCCAGCAACGCCGAGCTGCCTAGCATCCCCTCCTGAAAAGGCGTGAGCGCCATCTGCGGACGGATTTGGGAAAGGGCAAAACCAATGACCCCGAGAACATAACCGTCGGTGAAATGCGCGCCAAAGGTGAGGCCCGCGATTTTAAGATGGAACCGGTTTAACGGGACATCATCCATCCGCACAGCTTGTTGTGTCAGTTGTTGCATTGACTCGTCCTCCATCAGGAGCTGAGTTTGTAGGGTTGTAGTTTTTATGTTTCATTTCGGTTAACAACATGACAACAAAGCATCGGGCTGGCGAGCGCGTTCTGTGCATACCCCTATGAGTAAAATGCATGTGATCGCCCTCTTCTTTCTGCGAAATAGTCATACCCGCACCTCGTTTTTGCCTGCTATTTGATAACAATCAATTAACACAAATGTTATTTAAGGCACCTCACAGTGAGAAAACTGCCCTCGTTAAGTACCCTGCGCGTATTTGAGGAAACCTGCCGCACGCTCAGCCTCAGCAAAGCGGCCCAGGCGCTGTGCATCACGCAAAGCGCTGCCAGCCGACAGATAAAACAGCTGGAGGAATTTTTAGGCAAACTGCTGTTTATTCGCGCTCACAGCGGCCTTGAGCTGACGCAGGATGCCGCCCTGCTGCTGCCCGTCGTGCGTCAGTCGCTGGACATGCTTGAAGGCGGGATCGGTCAGGTGCAGCTGCGTAACCCCTTTCAGCATTTACGCCTACAGGTGGCTCCGACCTTTGCCACGCGCTGGCTGGCTCCCCGTCTGGTGGCGCTGCGGCAAAAGAACAGCCAGCTGCAAATTGCGCTGGTCAGCGAGGCACGGCAGAAATATTGCGACTATGACTGCGCGGTGCGTTTCGGTACGCCATGGCAGGCGCAGCAGCACGGAGAGTGGCTGTGTCATGAACGACTGGTGCTGGTCGCAAGCCCACTGCTGATGGTTGGGGAGTCCTTCCCGCCGCTGGAGAGTCACCCGCAGCTGCACATTCTCAATGGTGACGTCCGCCTGGATAACTGGGCACGCTGGCTTGAAGCTGACGGGCAGCATCAGTGTGCCTTGAGCGATGGACTGGAATTCAGCACCGAAGATCAGGTGATTAACGCCTGCGTGACCGGGGCGGGGTTTGCCGTGCTGGATAAGATGATGATCCGCAATGAGCTGAGCAGCGGATTACTGAAATGGGTGTCAGCCACGGAGTTACAGAGCCAGAACGGCTACTGGCTGGAAACGGCACCGGGTAAGGAAAATCTGCCGCGTGTCGCCTATTTCCGCGACTGGCTGAAGGCTGAAGTGAACGATTTCTGGAAGCTGCCCGCTTTTGAAGCCTGTGCGAAAGCGGGATAAAAAAGCGGCGGAGGATATCCCCCGCCGCTAAGGCACATAAGATTTACTCAGGAACGATTATTTGCCTTTAATCTCATACAGCGGCGTGACGCCTGCAACAACCTGACCCTGCGCCATGATAACCAGGCCGCTGAAGTCGTCGATGTTGCTACACACAACCGGGCTTATCATGGAGCGCGCGTTGGCATTCAGGAAGTCCAGATCCATTTCCAGAACCGGCTGACCTGCCACCACTTCCGCACCCTCTTCTACCAGGCGAGTGAAGCCCTGACCGTTCAGTGCAACGGTATCAATGCCCATGTGGACAACGATTTCCGCGCCTTTCTCGGTTTCGAGGCAGAACGCATGGTTGGTGTTGAAGATCTTAACGATGGTGCCTGCTGCCGGGGAAACAACGGTTTTTTCCGTTGGTTTCACCGCCACGCCGTCACCTACCGCTTTGCTGGCGAACGCTTCGTCAGGAACCTGCTCCAGCGCAACGACATCACCGGTAACCGGGGAAACCAGCGCTGCGATGGTTGCTGCTGCATTTGGTACAGCCTGAGGTTTTGCTGCTGCCGGTGCTGCTGGCGCAGGAGCTGCTTCAGCTGCCGCTACGTGACCGGTGGTTTTCATCGCGTTAGCAATTTTTTCTGCCACGAAGCCCACGATAATCTGCACGCTGGTTTTGTTCAGACGAATCACACCGGAAGCACCCAGGCGTTTCGCCAGCGCTTCGTTAACCAGTGAAGAGTCTTTCACGCTCAGACGCAGACGAGTGATACAAGCGTCGATACCGGTCAGGTTATCAGAGCCTCCGACTGCTGCGATGTACTGACGAGCCAGCGCGGAAGCGTCCTGCTCTTTGCCCGCAGCAATATTCGTGTCCTGACCATCTTCTTCGCTACCGGCAACGGCCAGCTCACGACCTGGAGTCATCAGGTTGAATTTGTTGATGGTGAAGCGGAACACCACGTAGTAGATAACGAAGAACACCAGACCCTGAGGGATCAGCATCCACCAGTGCGTCGCCAGCGGGTTACGCGAGGAGAGCACCATATCCACCAGGCCCGCACTGAAGCCGAAACCGGCAATCCACTGCATGCTCGCCGCGATGAATACGGAGATACCAGTCAGCACAGCGTGGATGAAGTACAGCACCGGAGCCACGAACATGAAGGAGAATTCCAGCGGCTCAGTGATGCCGGTGAAGAATGCCGCGAAGGCTCCCGCCATCATGATACCCAGCACTTTGGCTTTGTTTTCCGGACGTGCGCAGTGGTAAATCGCCAGCGCCGCACCTGGAAGACCAAACATCATGATTGGGAAGAAGCCCGCCTGATAACGACCGGTGATACCGACAACCGCTTTACCGGCTTCGATAGACTGTGCGCCACCCAGGAAGTTAGGGATGTCGTTGATACCGGCAACGTCAAACCAGAACACGGAGTTCAGCGCGTGGTGCAGACCAACAGGGATCAACAGACGGTTGAAGAACGCATAGATACCGGCGCCCGCAGAGCCCAGTTTCTGGATATGTTCACCGAAGCCCACCAGACCGTTGAAGATAACCGGCCAGATGTACATCAGCAGGAACGCAACGGCGATCATCAGGAAGGAGGTCAGGATTGGCACCAGGCGGCGGCCGCTGAAGAAGGACAGCGCTTTTGGCAGCTCAACGCCGCTGAAGCGGTTGTACAGCTCCGCAGAAATAATACCGACGAGGATACCCACGAACTGGTTTTCGATCTTACCGAAAGCCGCCGGGACCTGCTCCAGAGGAATCTTCTGGATCATCGACACCGCTGCCGGAGAGCACAGGGTGGTTAAAACGAGGAAACCAACAAAGCCGGTCAGCGCGGCTGCACCGTCTTTATCTTTGGACATACCGTAAGCCACACCAATCGCAAACAACACGGACATATGATCGATGATGGCCGAGCCAGATTTGATAAACAGCGCCGCTAAGGCGTTATCGCCGCCCCAACTTACCGGGTCAATCCAGTAGCCGACACCCATCAGGATGGCTGCGGCAGGCAGCGTGGCCACTGGCACCATCAGTGCGCGGCCAACTTTTTGTAAATAACCTAGAACACTCACTTTTATTCCCCCTATGAGACCCCGATCCGGCTTCTTTTAAGCCGTATTTTTATAGTGTGACTATCTTAAAAGCACAGCGACGTACCACTTGCTTTGAGAGTGTGTGGAAAATTAATTCGTCTCGCAAATTAAACGCACCTTTTTTGTGATTTTTATCACCAAATATCGTCATCACCCCCTCATCCGACTAGCTAACAGGGAAAACTTATTTTATCATTCGAAAAATCAGGACGGATTGCCCCCTCTCGATGCCAAACCAGGTTACTCTTAACTGAGATTCGGTGCCAATCCGCCAACCGTTTATATTAACTATTGAGGTGAACAATGAGACTGATTCCCCTGGCGACAGCAGAACAAGTAGGCAAATGGGCCGCCCGTCATATCGTCAACCGCATCAATGCGTTCAAACCGACGGCGGATCGTCCGTTCGTTCTGGGTCTGCCAACCGGCGGCACCCCGCTCACTGCGTATAAAGCTCTGGTTGAGATGCACAAAGCGGGCCAGGTTAGCTTCAAGCATGTTGTGACCTTCAACATGGACGAATACGTCGGCCTGGCGAAAGAGCACCCGGAAAGCTACCACAGCTTCATGCACCGCAACTTCTTCGATCACGTTGATATTCCAGCTGAAAACATCAACCTGCTGGATGGCAACGCGCCAGATATCGACGCTGAGTGCCGTCAGTACGAAGAGAAAATCCGCTCCTACGGTAAAATCAACCTGTTCATGGGCGGCGTAGGCAACGACGGTCACATCGCGTTCAACGAACCGGCATCTTCCCTCTCTTCCCGTACCCGTATTAAAACCCTGACCCATGACACCCGCGTGGCAAACTCTCGTTTCTTCGACGGCGACGTGACTCAGGTTCCTAAATACGCGCTGACCGTGGGCGTGGGCACTCTGCTGGATGCAGAAGAAGTGATGATTCTGGTGCTGGGCCATCAGAAAGCACAGGCGCTGCAGGCGGCCGTTGAAGGCAACGTCAACCACATGTGGACCATCAGCTGCCTGCAGCTGCACCCGAAAGCGGTCATGGTGTGTGACGAGCCGTCCACCATGGAGCTGAAAGTGAAGACGCTGAAGTACTTCAACGAATTAGAAGCCGAAAATATCAAAGGCTTATAAATCAAATACCGCCCCAGGCAGCTTTCCGGGGCGTTTCATTTTTTCTGTTTACACTAAATCATTCATGTTGAGTCAAGGCGGCAACTGAATGAATCCCCAGGAGCTTACTCCAGTAAGTGACTGGGGTGACAAATCTGTCAGGAACAGATTTGAACGCAGCTTGCTGCGGCTCCGCAGGAGCGAGGCTCACGACGAGCCGAGTAACTGAAGGCAGCCAACGCAGAGGCAGCTTGAAGGATGACGTGTAAAAACCGGGGGTCGTAATGTATGCACTAACCGAGGGCCGAATTTATACCGGCCACGAAATTCTGGATGACCATGCGGTAGTGATTGCCGATGGCCTGATTGAACGTATCTGCCCACTGGCCGATTTACCGTCCGGGATTGAGCAACGCTCGTTGAATGGCGCTATCCTCGCTCCCGGTTTTATCGACGTCCAGCTGAACGGCTGCGGCGGCGTGCAGTTCAACGACAGCCCGGACGCGGTGACCGTTGAAACGCTGGAAATCATGCAGAAAGCCAATGAAAAATCCGGCTGCACCAGCTACCTGCCAACGCTGATTACCTCCAGCGACGAACTGATGAAACAGGGTATCCGCGTGATGCGTGAATACCTGGCCAAATACCCGAATCAGGCGCTCGGTCTGCACCTTGAAGGCCCGTGGCTGAACATCGTCAAGAAAGGCACCCACAATCCGGATTTCGTCCGTAAACCAGACCATGAGCTGGTCGATTTCCTGTGCGCTAACGCCGATGTGATAACCAAAGTCACTCTCGCACCTGAAATGGTGCCTGCCGAAGTGATCACTCGCCTGGTGAATGCCGGGATCGTAGTTTCTGCGGGCCACTCCAACGCCACGCTGAAAGAGGCTAAAGTCGGCTTCCGTGCAGGCATTACCTTCGCCACGCACCTTTATAATGCGATGCCGTATATCACTGGCCGCGAACCTGGCCTTGCTGGCGCCATCTTTGATGAAGCCGACGTTTACTGCGGCATCATCGTTGACGGCCTGCACGTCGATTTCGCCAACGTACGCAACGCTAAACGCCTTAAAGGCGAGAAGCTGTGCCTGGTGACCGACGCCACCGCCCCGGCTGGGGCTGATATTGAAGAGTTCATTTTTGCTGGTAAAACAATATACTACCGCGACGGACTCTGCGTGGACGAGAACGGCACGCTGAGCGGTTCGGCGTTAACCATGATTGAAGGCGTACGTAACCTGGTTGAGCACTGCGGCATCGCCCTGGATGAAACCCTGCGTATGGCAACGCTCTACCCTGCCCGCGCCATCGGCGTGGAAAAACAACTGGGCAGCATTGCGCCAGGCATGGTGGCGAACCTGACCGCGTTCACCCGCGATTATAAAATCACCAAGACCATCGTTAATGGTAACGAGGTCGTTAACTGAGTAAGTAAAGTATGACATCAGGCGGACAAGCTCAAATTGGTAATGTTGACCTCGTTAAACAGCTTAACAGCGCGGCCGTTTACCGCCTGATTGACCAGCACGGGCCAATCTCGCGCATTCAGATTGCCGAACAGAGCCAGCTTGCGCCCGCCAGCGTGACCAAAATCACGCGTCAGCTTATTGAACGCGGCCTGATCAAAGAAGTCGATCAGCAGGCCTCCACCGGAGGCCGCCGCGCCATTTCTATCGTGACCGAGACCCGCAATTTTCACGCCATCGGCGTGCGTCTTGGCCGCCACGACACCACGCTAACGCTGTACGACCTGAGCAGCAAAGTAGTTGCCGAAGAGCACTACCCTCTGCCGGAACGCACTCAGGAAACCCTTGAGCACGCGCTGCTCAACACCATCGCCACCTTTATTGAGCACACTCAGCGCAAGATCCGCGAGCTGATTGCGATCTCGGTGATCCTGCCGGGGCTGGTCGATCCTGAAAGCGGCGTGATCCGCTATATGCCGCATATCCAGGTAGAAAACTGGGGGCTGGTCGGTGCGCTGGAAAAACGCTTTAACGTCACCTGTTTTGTCGGCCACGATATTCGCAGCCTGGCGCTGGCGGAGCACTACTTCGGTGCAACGCAGGACTGCGAAGATTCTATTCTGGTGCGCGTTCACCGCGGGACCGGGGCCGGGATCATCTCCAATGGTCGCATCTTTATCGGCCGAAATGGTAACGTCGGGGAGATCGGTCATATTCAGGTCGATCCGCTCGGGGAACGCTGCCACTGCGGCAACTTTGGCTGCCTGGAAACCGTCGCCGCCAATGCTGCCATCGAACTCAAGGTTCGCCAGCTGCTGGAAAAAGGCTATCAGAGCAAAGTAACGCTGGATGAATGCAACATCAAATCCATCTGCAAGGCCGCTAATAAAGGCGATGCGCTGGCAAGCGAAGTGATTGAGCAGGTTGGCCGCCATCTGGGTAAAACCATTGCCATCGCCATTAACCTGTTTAACCCGCAAAAAGTGGTGATTGCCGGTGAAATCACCGAGGCCGAAAAGGTGCTGCTGCCCGCCATCGAAGGCTGCATCAACACCCAGGCGCTGAAAGCGTTTCGCCAGAACCTGCCCGTTGTACGCTCCGCGCTCGATCATCGCTCAGCCATTGGCGCATTCGCGCTGGTCAAACGCTCGATGCTGAACGGCCTGCTGTTACAGCACCTGCTCGAAGGTTAATCCCCTCTCCTCCCGCGCCACGGGCAAGCGGGAGGATAATGTGTATAATTACGCCTTTCCTGAACTATGACGCTGGACTGTCCATGACTCTGAAGAACATCATTTGCGATATTGACGGCGTGCTGATGCACGACAACGTAGCCGTGCCGGGCGCGGCCGAATTCGTCGCGCGCGTGCTCGATAAAGGCATGCCGTTTCTCTGCCTGACCAACTACCCGTCACAGACAGGGCAGGATCTGGCGAACCGCTTCGCCACCGCGGGCATCGACGTCCCGGACAGCGTGTTCTACACCTCGGCAATGGCCACCGCCGACTTCCTGCGTCGTCAGGAAGGCAAAAAAGCCTATGTTGTTGGCGAAGGTGCATTAATCCATGAACTCTATAAAGCCGGTTTCACAATCACCGATGTTAACCCGGACTTCGTTATCGTTGGCGAAACGCGCTCCTTTAACTGGGAGATGATGCACAAGGCCGCGTTCTTCGTGGCGAACGGCGCACGTTTCATCGCCACTAACCCCGATACCCACGGCCGCGGCTATTACCCGGCATGCGGTGCACTTTGTGCAGGCATTGAGAAAATCTCAGGTCGGAAACCTTTTGTCGTCGGCAAGCCAAGCCCGTGGATTATCCGCGCTGCGCTGAACAAAATGCAGGCTCATTCTGAAGAAACGGTGATCGTCGGAGATAATCTGCGTACCGACATTCTGGCAGGCTTCCAGGCCGGGCTGGAAACGATTCTGGTGCTCTCCGGCGTCTCCACCGTTGATGACATCGACAATATGCCGTTCCGGCCCTCGTGGATTTACCCTTCGGTTGCCGAAATCGACATCATCTGATGCCAAAACCACGTCCTGCGGCGTGGTTTTTTGTTTTTCGCCACAGAAATCCGCATCCATTCAATAAAAATCGGATTAAATTGCATAATCGCTAATGACAGCATCTTTATGCTGCGTCTTTTTCACTATTCCCTAATCCTCATTGCACTATTTTCGTTTCCCCCGGTAATTCCCTTGCGCAGTGGCCTGCTTTGCGGCATTTTTTAAGGCATGCAACGCCACAACAACACGCAACAGAATTAACGGAGAAGTCGCTATGTGTTCTATTTTCGGTGTACTGGATATCAAGACTGACGCGGTCGAGCTGCGTAAGAAAGCGCTGGAGCTGTCCCGCCTGATGCGCCATCGCGGCCCGGACTGGTCCGGGATTTACGCCAGTGATAAAGCCATTCTTGCTCATGAACGTCTGTCGATTGTCGACGTCAACGCCGGTGCCCAGCCGCTGTACAACGAAAAGAAAACTCATGCGCTGGCGGTGAACGGTGAAATTTACAACCATCAGGCACTGCGCGCTGAATACGGTGACCGCTATCAGTTCCAGACCGGTTCCGACTGCGAAGTGATCCTCGCGCTGTATCAGGAGAAAGGCCCGGAGTTCCTCGACGATCTGCAGGGCATGTTTGCCTTTGCCCTCTACGACAGCGAAAAAGATGCATACCTGATTGGCCGCGACCATATCGGGATCATCCCGCTGTATATGGGCCACGACGAGCACGGCAACCTCTATGTTGCCTCTGAAATGAAAGCGCTGGTGCCAGTGTGCCGCACCATCAAAGAGTTCCCGGCGGGCAGCTACCTGTGGAGCCAGGACGGCGAAATTCGTCCTTATTATCAGCGTGACTGGTTTGACTACGATGCAGTGAAAGATAACGTCACCGACAAAAACGAACTGCGCCAGGCGCTGGAAGATTCAGTGAAAAGCCACCTGATGTCTGACGTGCCTTACGGCGTACTGCTTTCCGGCGGCCTGGATTCGTCCGTAATCTCTGCCATCACCAAGAAATTCGCCGCTCGCCGCGTGGAAGATCAGGAGCGCTCCGAAGCCTGGTGGCCGCAGCTGCACTCCTTCGCCGTTGGCCTCGAAGGTTCTCCGGACCTGATAGCCGCGCAGGAAGTCGCTAACCATCTCGGCACCGTGCACCATGAAATCCACTTCACCGTGCAGGAAGGTCTGGACGCGATTCGCGACGTGATTTACCACATCGAAACCTACGATGTGACCACCATCCGCGCCTCCACACCGATGTACCTGATGTCCCGTAAAATCAAAGCGATGGGCATTAAAATGGTGCTGTCTGGCGAAGGTTCTGATGAAGTGTTTGGCGGTTACCTCTACTTCCATAAAGCGCCGAACGCTAAAGAATTGCATGAAGAAACCGTGCGTAAGCTTCAGGCTCTGCATATGTTTGACTGCGCCCGTGCCAACAAAGCGATGTCCGCCTGGGGCGTTGAAGCCCGCGTACCTTTCCTCGACAAGAAATTCCTCGACGTGGCGATGCGCATCAACCCGCAGGATAAAATGTGCGGCAACGGCAAAATGGAAAAACACATTCTGCGCGAATGTTTTGAATCTTATCTGCCAGCAAGCGTGGCATGGCGTCAGAAGGAACAATTCTCGGACGGCGTGGGCTACAGCTGGATCGACACGCTGAAGGAAGTGGCTGCGAAGCAGATTTCTGACAAACAACTGGAAACCGCGAGCTTCCGCTTCCCGTACAACACGCCATCTTCTAAAGAAGCGTATCTGTATCGCGAAATCTTTGAAGAACTGTTCCCGCTGCCAAGCGCGGCGGAATGTGTACCGGGCGGCCCTTCTGTAGCCTGTTCTTCCGCGAAGGCTATCGAATGGGATGAAGCGTTCAAAACCATGAACGATCCATCTGGCCGTGCCGTCGGCGTACACCAGTCCGCCTACAAGTAAGGTCACGTTTTTGACAAAGGGTCCTTCGGGGCCCTTTTGCTGTTTTTTAGCCGCGCAGTGGCGACAAAAAAGGCGTTAGAATCAATTATTGCCGATTAATTCGCCTCGCTGTTCGCAACCTAACCAAACAGTCACAATCCGGGCATTTTCCTTGAAAAAGGAGTTGACGCTATCAGGCTCAATACGCATAATGCGCCCCGCAACGCCGATAAGGTAACGCGAAAAAAGATGGCTACGTAGCTCAGTTGGTTAGAGCACATCACTCATAATGATGGGGTCACAGGTTCGAATCCCGTCGTAGCCACCATCTTTTTGCGGGAGTGGCGAAATTGGTAGACGCACCAGATTTAGGTTCTGGCGCCGCAAGGTGTGCGAGTTCAAGTCTCGCCTCCCGCACCATTCCCAATAAGCGTTGCACGGATGGGGTATCGCCAAGCGGTAAGGCACCGGTTTTTGATACCGGCATTCCCTGGTTCGAATCCAGGTACCCCAGCCA
>NZ_OBEF01000010.1 GCF_900215375.1 Enterobacter sp. CC120223-11
GAGGGGGAACAGCGAGAGGCAATCTTACAACGACTGATGCTTCGTCTCATGCGTCAGCACCAGGGCGATCAGCGTCAGGGCTGCCATCGATGCCAGATAGTAGCCGACATACGCCAGGCCATAAGCCCCGGTGAGCCAGGCGGCGATATACGGTGCCACAGACGCGCCCAGAATCGACGACACGTTATAAGAGAACGATGCCCCGGTGTAACGCACTTCGGTCGGGAACAGCTCCGGCAGCAGCGCACCCATCGGGCCGAAGGTCAGGCCCATCAGGCTCAGGCCAATCAGCAGATACGCCATAATCAGCGTCGGGTTGCCGGAACCCAGCAGCGGCTGGAACACGAACAGACCAAACAGAATGATAAGCGAAGTAATGGTGATCATGCTCTTACGGCGGCCAAAGCGGTCGGCCAACAGGCCGGCAATCGGCACCATTACGCCAAAGCCAATTACCGCCATCATCAGCATCCACAGCACTTCGTTACGCGGCAGGCCCAGACCCTTCGGCACGGCAGCGGTGCTGTAGGTCATGGAATAGACGGTCATGATGTAGAACAGCGTGTAGGTGGCCAACATGATAAAGGTGCCGAGAATGGTCACGCGAAGGTGCTTGCTGAGCAGCGTGCCCATCGGTACTTTCACCTGTTTCTTCGCGGCGGCAACTTTGGCGAAGACGGGTGTTTCATGCAGCGAAACGCGCACGTACAGGCCGATGATCACCAGTACCGCAGAGAAGATAAACGGCACGCGCCAGCCCCAGCTCATAAACTGTTCGTCGGTCAGCAGCCAGGAGAGCAGCAGGAAAGTGCCGTTGGCGAAGAAGAAGCCAATCGGCGCGCCGAGCTGCGGGAAGGAGCCGTACAGCGCGCGCTTTTTCGGCGGAGCGTTTTCCGTTGCCAGCAGCGCTGCGCCGCCCCATTCACCGCCAAGCCCTAAGCCCTGACCAAAACGCGCCAACGCCAGCAGCATAGGGGCCAGAATACCGATGCTCTCGTAGCCCGGCAGCAGGCCGATAACGACTGTTGAAATACCCATCGTCAGCAGCGACGCGACCAGCGTTACTTTACGACCTACGCGGTCACCGAAGTGGCCGAACAGCGCAGAGCCGATTGGACGAGCCACGAAGGCAATGGCGAAGGTTGCCAGCGACTGCAGTGTCGCGGCGGTCGGGTCGCCCTGCGGGAAGAAGATATGCGGGAAGACGATCACCGCGGCGGTGGCGTAAATATAGAAGTCGAAGAACTCAATGGCGGTGCCAATCAGCGAGGCGACAACAACTTTATTGCGGGAGTTAACCGGCGCGATGTCCTGCGAATTATCGAGTGTTGTGGTGGCGGAAGTTTGCATAATATTTTCTTATTTTGGGCGAACGAACGGCCATATTACGCACAGCAAAAGCCCCATTTCAATCTGTAACAAAGCGCGGGCGTGGACGAAAAAACGGCAAAAAGCGGATAATTTTCAGCCTGGCAAAATCACTTCTATGAAATGCTTCACATAAATAATTAATTAGCAGATAAAACCAGTTTTTGGTTAAAGAAAAGTTACCGTCTGGATTTATCTGCTAAGAAGGTGGGTTGGGGTGAAATTTCACCCCAACGGTGAGATCAACGATGGGTTTTGCCCGGCATTCGTGGGTCATCTTTGTATTGGGCGGTGGCGATCCACGCGGCGCAAAACAGCGTCAGGCGGGCGAAGAAGTAGAAGAACGCCATCAGCCCCAGCACTGAGCCAAATGCCGCGCCGGAAGGCGATTTCATCAGCGCGGGCAGGGTCCAGGTCATAATGATTTTGATCACCTCAAAGCCGATTGCCGCAATAAAGGTGCCGCGTACAAGCGCCTTTTTGCGCGGGCGATGGCGAGGCAGTCGCCAGAAAATCCAGAAGAACAGCAGGTAGTTAGCAAAAATCGAAATTGCCAGCCCAATCACCTGCCAGGCGGGCTTCAGCCAGTCAATGTAGTCAAGATAGAGCGCCGAGATGATCATCTGCTGGGCGGCCCCGGCAACCGAGGTGATGGAAAGCGTGACAATCAGCGCCACCAGCAGGCCAATCAGCGAAATAAAATCGCGGAAATACTTCACCCAGATTTTTTCCTGATCCTGCGGCGTGCGTTCCCAGACGTCGCGCGACTGGGCGCGAATCGCCTCACGCAGGTTACCCATCCAGTTAATGCCGGAGTAGAGCGCCACCAGCAGGCCGACAATCCCCACGGTGGTACGCTGCTGGACCGCGGTGCTGATGGTGCTTTTCAGCGTGGCGGCGAGCGTCGGGTCGCTGACGTTGATCAGGATCTTATCGAAAATGTCCTGAAGCAGCGTCGGGTGTGAGGCGAGGATGAAACCCCCCGCGGCAAACGCCACCATCAGAATCGGGATCATCGACAGGAAAGAAAAATAGGTAATCGCTGCGCCAAACTGGTTGCCGAGCCGGTCGTTGAAGCGTTCGGCCGCGCGAATCAGATGGGCGATAATCGGCTGGCGCTGCACTTTCTGAGCGGTGCCCGTTGCCTTATTCAGTGCGCCGGTGGCGCGCTGTTTTATGCCATTTTGGGCAGGCTCTTCAGTGTCCATTTTCCTGACGGGATCGTACTCAAGATCCTGCGTGGGGCGTTTTGCGTCGTTTTCCGGCGTCATCAGGTGCGTAATCCTTTCTTTCATAACAAAATGAAATTATAGCCGATGAGGTGTCGATACTTATCCGAAACTTCGCGTGCGTCAGTCTACGTAGCTTTTGAGGATCTCCGTCAGCCACTCCATAAACAGGTGCACTCGGCGGGAGAGGTTGCGGCGATGCGGGTAGATAAGCGACACCGGCATCGGCGCCGCGCGATGGTGCGGTAGAATTTCCACCAGCTTGCCGCTGCGCAGGGCGTCCTTCACGCCGACGCGCGGCACCTGGATAATCCCCAGCCCGGCGAGGCACGCAGCGTGATAGGTTTCGGTGCTGTTCACCGTCAGCACGCCGCCGGTTTTCAGCCAGCGGGTCTGGCCATCAACGCTGATTTCAAAGCCCTGCGGCCGCACGCCGAGGCTGGTGGCGTAATGCACCAGCGCGTGGCTCTCCAGATCGTCGAGCGATTCCGGGTAACCGAATCGCGTCAGATAGTCCGGGCTGGCGCAGTTAATCACCGTTAATTTGCCCACAGGGCGCGCGACTAATCCGGAATCCTTCAGCGTACCTACGCGCACCACACAGTCGAATCCTTCCCGAATCACGTCCACCAGCCGGTCGCTGCTGCTGAGTTCCAGTTCGATGCCCGGATACTGCTGCAAAAAGGCGGGCAGTTTCGGAATGACCAAATTTCGAGCAACGCCAACGGGCATATCCACGCGCAGTCGTCCGCTGATGCTCCTCGGGTCATGCTGGAACATGCCGTCGAGTTCGTCGAGGTTGCTGAGCAGATCTTTCGCCCGCTCGTAATAGACCATGCCATCCTGCGTAAGCTGCACGCGGCGCGTGGTGCGGTGCAGTAGGCGGATCCCGAGCAGGTTTTCCAGCGCCTGAACCTGGCGCGATACGCTCCCTTTAGGGAGGCCCAGGGTGTCGGCGGCACGGGAAAAACTCTCCAGTTCTGCGACGCGAATGAATAACTGCATTGCGTGAATTTTATCCAAAGCGAACGCCTTTTGTTGTTTTAAATGAAACAATGAAACGTATTTTGCTCTCTTTATTGATTATAAGTCACCTAATAAGCTTCTTCTCAGGGTTCTCCTGTCTGAAATGAGGTTGGTTATGACACAACGTATTGCTTTAATCACCGGCGGCAGCCGCGGTCTTGGTAAAAATGCGGCGCTGAAGCTGGCGGCGAAGGGAATTCATGTTCTGCTGACGTACAACAGCAATCAGCAGGAAGCACAGAAAGTTGTCGCTGAAATTGAACAACTTGGCGTGAAAGCGGCGGCATTACAGCTGAATGTCGCCGATGTTGTTAGTTTCGAAAAATTCGCCGAACAGGTCCAGCAGCAGCTGCAGCAGACCTGGCAGCGCAGCACATTTGATTATTTAGTGAACAACGCGGGTGTGGGTTTATACGGCGCCTTCGCTGAGACCAGCGAAGCGGTGTTCGACGAGCTGATGAACATCCATTTCAAAGGCCCGTTTTTCCTGACCCAGCGCCTGCTGCCGATGATTCAGGACGGCGGTCGTATTCTCAACGTTTCCTCCGGTCTGGCGCGTTTCGCTCTGCCGGGTTTCGCGGCCTACGCTTCAATGAAAGGTGCGATGGAGGTGCTGACGCGCTATCAGGCGAAAGAGCTGGGCGCGCGCGGGATTTCGGTCAACATTATTGCCCCTGGCGCCATTGAAACCGACTTCGGTGGCGGTCGCGTGCGGGATAACGCCGAAATGAATCAGCACATTGCTTCGCAAACGGCACTCGGCCGCACGGGCCTGCCGGACGATATCGGCGGGGCGATTGCGGCGCTGCTGAGCGATGAACTCGGCTGGATGAACGCCCAGCGCATTGAAGTTTCAGGTGGGATGTTCCTGTAATCCACCCTCACCCCGACCCTCTCCCTGAAAGGGAGAGGGAGAAATTCAAAAACAGCGCAAATCAGTCCCCTCACCGCTTTGGGGAGAGGGCTAGGGAGAGAGAGAAATTCAAAGACAGCACAAATCAGTTTCCACGCCGCTTTGGGAGAGGGTTAGGGAGAGGGAGAAATTCAAAGACGGTACAAATCAGTTCCCTCGCCCCTTTGGGAGAGGGCTAGGGAGAGGGAGAAATTCCAAGACAGCACAAATCAGTTTCCACGCCGCTTTGGGGAGTGGGTTAGGGAGAGGGAGAAATTCCAAGACAGCACAAATCAGTTCCCTCGCCCCTTTGGGGAGAGGGTTAGGGTGAGGGGAAATAGTCGCTGCGTAATAACCCCATCAGCCAGTCGTTATGCCACTTCCCGCCGAGCCAGTAGCTTTCACGCAGCTCGCCCTCGAGTACAAACCCCACTTTTTCCAACACCCGACGCGATGCCAGATTGCCAGCTGTAACGGTCGCCGTCAGCCGCCTGAATTTCCCTTCGCTGAAGGCAAAATCGCACACCGCACGCAGCGATTCAGTGCCGTAGCCCTTTCCCTGCGCGGTGGGGGAAAACAGAAACCCGACCTCCGCCATTTCTTTCTCACGCTGGATAAAACCGGTCAGACCAAGCGGCTCACCGCTGCTGGCCTCACGCACGAGCAGGCAAAGCCAGTGTTCTGCACCCGGCGACCAGGGGGCAAGGCGCGATTCGAAAGCGTCGCGAATCTCCGTTTCACTCATCGCGTCCATAACCTGACGCATTACCGCCTGGTTCTGATAAAGCGACAGAAAGAAAGGCCAGTCTGCTTGATGGAGCATTTCGCAGCGCAGCCTGGGGGTGGCGAGCATTATCATCGTCATTATTCCGGGGCTTTTTATAGGTTTATAGGCGAATTAACCCACAATGTTGTGAGGTAACCTACTTTGTAACTGTCTAAAAATAAAAATAAAACCCCGTATTGATCAGGGGAATTTTCCGCCTTGAAAAGGAAAACAGATGCACACGGCATCGCACTACTCTGGTGACCAGTTTGAGCACTGCCTTGGCGTTATCCGTCAGGCTGCTACAGAAATCCTGTCGCTGCTGAACGTTCACGGCGCGGAGGCGAAAGATCCTCGGTGGTTTCTCGAGCAGCTTGAACAGGCTCGCCTGAATCTTGGCGGCTGGGCGAATGTCGCCCGACGGCTCAATCTTAACGATGCCGAAATCAGCGACTTTACCCTGCAGTTACGCCACCTTCAGCAAATCGTACCGGTGTATGAACGCGGGCAGGCGGTGACGGACAACCAGCTGATTGCGGCACTGCGCTTTGTTGCCGCGCTGGAGTTTGTGCGTCAGCAGCAGCCCCTGCTGAAGTTTTCTTCACTCCCCGGAGAAGACGGCAACGCGCGTCAGGAGCAGGCCCAGCGGCAGATGCGGGCGATGACCCTGACCCTCAAAGCGCTCATCAATCAGGCTTTCCCTGATGCAACAAAGCTCAATGATTCGCTGAAGCTGCAATTCGGCGCCGACAGCGTGCGGCGCTGGCTGGCCAACGGCGAAACCGGGGATATCCTTTCCGGGATGTTATTCAGTGACTTAGCGTTGCTCATTGTGGATAAAAAAACCTTTGCCCGTCACTACTCTCCCTTGTTCAACGCGGCGGCGGCACTGACGTTTCTGGCTGAACAGCGCGTCACGCTGCACGCTTTTCTGGACGATTGCCGGGTCATGCGCAACGCAATTCTGGCCCGGCGTCCGCTGACAACCACGGAAATGGTGCTGATCGACAATTACCTGCATCAGATTACCGGCCCGGTGCAGCGCGCCTTTGAACAGGGGCGAACCCGGGTTAACCCGGCGTCGTTTATGGCGGTGGACAGCAATGAGCTTGAGCATTTCTGGGAGCATGCGCGGAGCAAAGATCGGGCGCTGGGAGGCGACAAACATCCGGTGCGCGAAAACATTGAGCCACCGAAAAAAATTCAGGTGCGCAACGAGCAAGACCGCCACCAGATGATTTCCACGGTGCTTTGGGGAACGGTCGGCGTGGCAATGCTGGCCATGGCGTTTGCCGCCCTGTGGCTGTTTAACAGCGTCGCGCCTGCTGAATCAACGGCGCAGGCCAGCGAATCACTGGTGGATGCCCCGGAGCGGGAATCGCCTTCGCCGAGGGAAAAGCTGGCAAACATGGGCGTTACCTGGGATGTGAACAGCCTGCGTTCGGCTATCGATCGCAATGACACGCGAGTGACCACTCTGTTTTTACAGGGCGGCATGACGTGGCAGCTGGCCTGGACGGAGCAGGCGCAGTCTTTTCGTTACAACGAGGTGCTGGAGCTGCTGTTGCGCTATCGGCTACAAATGGACGAGCCTAAGCCCTGTCGCCGGTTTATCAGTACGCTCAGCCACGCGATGTCGGGGGGCGAACCGCTGACGTCGGTGCGCAAAGCCTACCTACAGGCATTCTGCACCACGCCTGCAGTGGTGGAGCGCCAGCGATACAGCGTGTCGCAAGCAAAGCTTCGGGCCGAGGCAACACCGGACGCCCAGCATAAAAAATGGCTGAGCATTCAGTCAGCCATTTACAGCGCGATTAAATAACGCACTCACGGTTCGCCGTAGAGCCCCATCAGACGGCGCACCACGCCGTTAGTCCAGCCGAAGCCGTCCTGCAACGGATACTCCCCGCCGCCCCCTTCCCGGGGCGTGCTGCTGGCGATGTGGTATTTCTCAATCAGCTTGTGATGGCGCTGATAAAAATGGTTCACGGTTTTCAGCCAGCTGCGGGCGATTTCATTGCCGAGCGAGTCGTTGCCGTAGAGCTTAAAGCCCTGGATCGCCATCCATTGCAGCGGTGCCCATCCGTTGGGGAAGTCCCACTGCTCGCCGCTTTCATATTCGGTGGCGAGGATCCCGCCCGGCGTTAACAGGCGCGCACGCACTGCACTTTCCAGTTTTTCAGCCTGTTCATGCGTTGCCATGCCGACATACAGCGGCACCATGCTGGCGGCGGAAAACAGACCCATCTCCTCGCGACGCCAGTCGTAATCGCGGTAGCAGCCCTGTTGGTCATCCCACAGATAGCGCGTCACCGCCGCCCGACGCTCGCTGGCCTTGTGGCGAAACTCCGCCTCGGTTTCCCGATCGCCTTTGGAGCCGGAAATATTGGCAATAGTATTTTCCAGTTTGAACAGAAAGGCGTTCAAATCGATGGGGATAAACTGGGTGGTGCGAATGCTGGCGAGCCGGGTTGGATCGCGCAGCCAGCGAGAAGAGTAGTCCCAGCCGGATTCCGCACCGGCGCGCAGATCGCGGTAAACCTCGTTTGGCGGGCGGCCAGAATGGCGGGCGGTTTCGACGTCTTCGGCCCAGGATTCGTCGCGCGGCGTGTCGCGATCGTCCCAGTAGCGGTTCAGCAGCGAGCCATCCGGCATACGGACCACGTGACGCCAGGCCTGGTTCGGCAACAGATTGCCCGCGCCGTCCATCCAGAATTCATACTCCAATTTCAGATGATCAAGGTAACGCTTGGCGCCGCGCACGCCGTCCTCTTCAAACAGCTCTACCATCAGGGCGAACACCGGCGGCTGCGAGCGGCTGAGGTAGTAGGTGCGGTTGCCGTTCGGAATGTGGCCGTAGCGCTCAATCATCCAGGCGAAGTTGTCCGCCATGCATTTGAGCAGATCTTCGCGACCACTTTCTGCGAGACCGAGCATGGTGAAGTAGGAGTCCCAGTAATAGGTTTCGCTGAAGCGCCCGCCGGGCACAATGTAGGCCTGCGGCAGCGCCAGCAGGGACGACCACGGAATATGATCCTGCGGCTCGCGGGTCAGCACCGGCCACAGCTGGTCGATGTGCTCCTTCAGCGTGCTGTTGGGATCCGAGACGTAGAGATCGCCGTCCGCATTCGGCAGCCAGAAGTGTTCCTCGACAAAGGCTCGCAGGTCAAAGCCGGGCTGGCGTTTTAGCTTGCGAAAGCGGATCAGGACATCCAGCGGATCCATTTTTGGGGCGCAGTCGGGGAAGGTTTTGCTGTCAGCAAAGATACGTGCCGTCTGGACGCGTTCAAAGAGTTCAAGGTAGCGGTCGGCGGGGGTCAGGGCATCAGAGGCGGGCATCCCCTCAATCATCTCCGGTTCCGGCTCGACCTCGGGCATGTCATCCAGTTTTAACTCGCACGGATCCGTGAGATAACTCAGCTCAGGCTCAATGGTCTGTGCTTCGTCGGTGTCCGGGTTACGTAATTTCTGGTTGAGCATAACGGTAAAAACCTCCGGATAACGTCAAAACTAAGGTGCCAAAAATTGGCGCTTCTTTAAGCGTAGACATTCGCTTCGGTCTCCGGGTGTTAAAGCGTGCGCTTCGTCACGTTTATGCGATTTTTCTGTTCTTTCAATTTACGATAAAGCGATGTTTTTACATGAAAATCGGCGAAAACACCGTGAAATGATGCCATTGCACTTTCAGAGCTTTCACTTTGCAACAAAGCATGAATATCGTTAATGTTTGCGCTCCGCCGACCAGCACATATTTTATTCATCTTACGAAACGGGAAGGTTTGCATTGAAAGGGTTAATTATCCCTGGGCTGATAGCGTCTGCTCTGCTCTCCGGCTGTTCCGGAACGCTGTCGCAAATGAATATGCCTTCCAGTGAAGTGAAGCAGGTGGCGCAAAATGGCCGCACGCTTTCCGTTAATGAGCTTGTCACCGAATACATGCAAAGTAAGCAGGTATCGGGCATGGTGGTGGCGGTGATACAGCACAACGGCCCGGCGAAGTTTTATTGCTTCGGGGTGACCGATGCGAAAAACCATTATCCTGTAACGCCGGACACCCTCTTTGCGCTGGGCTCGCTCAGCAAAGGCATTACCGCTGAAGTGGTCACGCTGCTGGTTAACGAAGGTCGTCTGCACTGGGACGACACCCTGAAAACGCTGCTGCCGCCAGACACGCCGCTGAGTGCCGATGCGCAAAAGATTACGCTGCTACAGCTGGCAACACACACTTCCGGATTACCTCGTCAGCCCATGAGCCTGCTCTCGTTGGAGCATCTGGTGGGCTATCTCAGCGACGGTGAGAATTTCTATCAGGATCTGGACAGCGACAGCGTGCTGGGTTATCTCAGCACATTCAATGCGCCGCTGGTGCGCGAACCGCGCTACTCCAACATTGGCTACGCAATTCTGGGCTACGTTCTGAAGTACCAGACCGGACAGTCCATTGAACAGCTTGCCGCAAATAAAATCTTTCAGCCGCTTGGCATGAAGAATGCCAGTTTCCGCCCTGAAAGCCTGCGTGCTTTCCCGTTGCGCGCGCTGGGCCATGCCGGCGATCAGCCGAAATTTATCGCCCGTGGAGCCTTAACGCCTGACTGGCAGTTCAACAACAATATGGTCGGCGCGGCGAGCCTTTATAGCGATGCTCGCGATCTGATTGAATATACCCGGGCGCATTTCTCACCCACGCATAATGAGGCTTTAGATAAAGCCTTCCATGATGTCACCGTAGATTATTTCCCGCGTGAGAAAGAAGCGGCCAATATCGCCTGGATAACAGACTCCTACGGCCAGCAAAAAATTACTTATCAGGTGGGGTATATCGGCGGTTATTCCAGCTACATCGGCTTTGATAAAGCGAACCAGAATGCGGTGGTGGTCTTACAGAACAGCTTTAACTGGAGTAATTATATCGGGCACGCGTTATTAAAACGGATCGCGCCCGAGTAATTCAGCTTACCACTTCTCGTCGCGAGCATCGCGGCGGCCATCGCGGCGGTTTTCACGCTTATCCTGACGGCAATGTGCATTGCTTTTGTCATCGTTTCTGTAACATTCACGCTTATCTTCGCGGCCTTCGCTTCGCGCATCCTGACGAATAGCACGCGCATCCTGACGTTTTTCGCTGTGATATGTTGCCTGGGCCGGTAAAGAAAGCGCCGGAAGAAGCATTGCGGCAGTGACCAGAGAGAGGAACATTTTTTTCATAGAAAAGCCTTACTAAAAAATAAAGAAAACAAGACGTGTATTTTCACGTTGTTCTTTTTTTAGGCTTGTGCAAGTTGTGCGAAAGACAAAGAAGAGTGGTTTAATTTTAAATAAATGCGTGAGGGTGTAAGCCTGAAAAAAAAGCCCCGTATTATCACGGGGCTGATGCTGTAGCGAGTCAGGCTTAGCGCATTGTGACAAACTCTTCTGCCGCAGTTGGGTGAATCGCCACGGTGTTGTCAAAGTCCTTCTTGGTTGCGCCCATTTTCAGCGCCACGGCGAAGCCTTGCAGAATTTCGTCCATGCCGAAACCGATGCCGTGGATGCCGACGATTTTCTCTTCCGGCCCCACGCAAACGAGCTTCATGCGGCACGGCTGACGGTGAGAAGTCACGGCGGTGTACATTGCGGTGAAGGAAGATTTATAAACCTTCACGGCGTCTTCACCGTACTGCTCACGCGCCTGCGGTTCGGTCAGACCCACGGTGCCAATTGGCGGGTGGCTGAACACGACGGTCGGGATGTTGCTGTAGTCCAGATGCTCGTCCGGCTTGTTGTTAAACAGGCGCTCGGAAAGACGGCGACCCGCCGCCACGGCAACCGGCGTCAGTTCGACGGCACCCGTGTTATCGCCGACGGCGTAGATGCCTGGCACGCTGGTGTTCTGGAACTTATCGACAACGATGTAGCCTTTATCGTTGGTTTTCACGCCGGTGGCTGCCAGGTTGAAATTGTCGTTCGCCGGTTCGCGACCGATGGCCCAAACCAGGCAGTCGACCTCGAAGGTCTTCCCGTCTTCCAGCGTCAGCGTCAGGCTGTCATCGGCATTCTTAACGACAGATTTTGGCACTGAGTGCGTGTGCAGCTGCGGGCCTTCAGCGTTCATCACTTCCACCAGCGTTTCCACAATCAGCGGATCGAAGCTGCGCAGCGGCGCATGTTTACGCACGAACAGGTGTGTTTCAGCGCCCAGGCCGTTGATCACGCCCGCCAGTTCAACGGCAATGTAGCCTGCGCCAACAACGGCAACGCGTTTTGGCAACGCAGGCAGCTCAAAGAAGCCGTCAGAATCGATGCCGTACTCCACGCCCGGAATATCAGGATGGCTCGGACGACCGCCCGTAGCAATCAGGATGTGGTCCGCAGTTAGCATTTCGCCGTTCACTTCGATGGTTTTCGCGTCCACGAAGCGGGCAAAGCCTTTAATCACATCCACTTTGTTTTTACCCAGCACGTTGTCGTACGAGGTGTGAATGCGATCGATATAGGCACTGCGGCTGGAAACCAGCTTGTTCCAGTCGAAGTGATTAATAGTGGTATCGAAGCCGTAGTCCGGGCCATACATATGAATGGCTTCGCGGATCTGCGCGGCATGCCACATCACCTTTTTCGGCACGCAGCCGACGTTCACGCAGGTGCCGCCGAGCTCTTTGGCTTCAATCAGCGCACACTTCTGGCCGTACATGGCTGCGCGGTTGATCGAGGCGATGCCGCCGCTGCCGCCGCCGATGGCGATGTAGTCATAATGCTTGGTCATAGCTTCTTCCTTAATCGTTGATTGCCGCGATTGTATACCTGGAATCCATAGGTTCCACCGATGGTTGTGATTACTCCGGCACAATCCAGCTGACGGTGGCGTGGCCCGTGCCCGCAGGCACCAGCTTTTTGTGCAGCCACGGCAGCACGTTGTTCATCTGCTGTTCGAGTTTCCACGGTGGGTTGATAACGATCATGCCAGAAGCGGTCATGCCGCGCTGGTCGCTGTCCGGACGCACCGCCAGTTCGATTTGCAGGATGCGGCGAATGCCGGTGGCTTCAAGATCCTTGATCATACGTTTGATTTGCGCGCGCAGCACAACCGGGTACCACAGTGCGTAGGTGCCTGTGGCGAAACGCTTGTAGCCTTCGCTGATGCCGGAAACCACCGCCTGATAGTCGGTTTTGATTTCGTACGGCGGGTCAATCAGGATAAGACCACGGCGTGAGGCTGGCGGAAGCTTGGCCTTCAGCTGCTGGTAGCCATCGGCTTTTGCCACGCGGGCGCGGTCGTCTTTCTGGAACTCGGAGCGCAGCAGCGGGAAGTCGCTCGGGTGCAGTTCGGTCAGCTCCAGGCTGTCCTGCTCGCGCATCAGCTGACGGGCAATCAGCGGCGAGCCCGGGTAGTAGCGCAGCGTTCCGCTGCGATTAAAGTGCTGCACCACGTTGATGTAAGGCTCCAGCTCCGCAGGCAGGTCATCCTGCTGCCAGATACGGGCGATGCCTTCCAGATATTCACCGGTGCGCTCGGCGTGCTCGCTGCTCAGCTGGTAACGACCGGCACCCGCGTGGGTATCGAGATAAAGAAACGGTTTTTCTTTCTCTTTGAGCGATTCAATGATCAGGCTCTGAACGGTGTGTTTGAGGACGTCGGCGTGGTTGCCGGCGTGAAAGCTGTGGCGATAACTGAGCATGGATTAAGGCATTCCGGTGAACTGAAAACGAAAGTGATGCCACAGTATACCGAAAAGTCGCCGCGGCCGCGAAAAGGCATTGCCTGACATTGAAATCCTCTACACTTAACCCCATTGTGTGAAGATATCGACAGCGCCGGAACGTGCGCCTTATTCACTCTTTTTCAACAGGACAGCGCTTATGACTAATCCATTACTCACGCCCTTCGACCTGCCGCCGTTTTCGAAAATCCAGCCTGAACACGTGGTCCCTGCCGTTACCAAAGCGCTGGACGATTGCCGCACGGCGGTAGAAAGCGTGGTTGCCCAGGGCGCGCCATACAGTTGGGAAAGCCTTTGCCAGCCGCTGGCCGAAGTGGACGACGTGCTGGGCCGTATTTTCTCGCCAGTTAGCCACCTGAACTCCGTCAAAAACAGCCCGGAGCTGCGCGAAGCCTATGAGCAGACGCTGCCACTGCTGTCCGAGTACAGCACCTGGGTCGGCCAGCACGAAGGGCTCTATCAGGCGTATCGCGATCTGCGCGACGGCGACCATTACGCGAGCCTCAACACCGCGCAGAAAAAAGCAGTGGATAACGCGCTGCGTGACTTTGAGCTCTCCGGGATTGGCCTGTCGAAAGAGAAACAGAAGCGCTACGGCGAGATTGCCGCGCGCCTGTCTGAGTTAGGCAACCAGTACAGCAACAACGTGCTCGACGCGACCATGGGCTGGAACAAACTGGTAACGGACGAAGCGGAACTGGCAGGCATGCCGGAAAGCGCGCTGGCGGCAGCAAAAGCCCAGGCCGAAGCGAAAGAGCAGGCAGGCTATCTGCTCACGCTCGATATCCCGAGCTATCTGCCGGTGATGACCTACTGCGATAACCAGGCGCTGCGTGAAGAGATGTATCGCGCCTACACCACTCGCGCTTCCGATCAGGGCCCGAACGCCGGGAAGTGGGACAACAGCCCGGTGATGGAAGAGATCCTCAAGCTGCGTCATGAGCTGGCACAGCTGCTGGGCTTCGAAAGCTACGCCTTTAAATCCCTCGCCACCAAAATGGCGGAAAACCCGCAGCAGGTACTTGATTTCCTGACCGATCTTGCCAAGCGCGCCCGCCCGCAGGGTGAGAAAGAGCTGGCTCAGCTGCGTGCCTATGCGAAAGCAGAATTTGGCGTGGATGAACTCCAGCCGTGGGATATCGCGTATTACAGCGAAAAACAGAAACAGCACCTGTACAGCATCAGCGACGAGCAGCTTCGCCCTTATTTCCCGGAAAACAAAGCCGTTAACGGCCTGTTCGAAGTCGTTCAGCGCATTTACGGCATCACTGCCAAAGAGCGCAAAGATGTGGACGTCTGGAATCCGGAAGTGCGTTTCTTCGAGCTGTACGATGACAAAAACGAACTGCGCGGTAGCTTCTACCTCGACCTTTACGCCCGCGAACACAAGCGCGGCGGCGCGTGGATGGATGACTGCGTTGGGCAGATGCGCAAAGCTGACGGCTCGCTGCAAAAACCAGTGGCGTACCTCACCTGTAACTTCAACCGTCCGGTGAACGGCAAACCTGCGCTGTTCACCCACGATGAAGTGATCACCCTGTTCCATGAGTTCGGTCACGGCCTGCATCACATGCTGACCCGCATCGAAACTGCCGGTGTCTCCGGCATCAGCGGCGTGCCGTGGGATGCGGTCGAACTGCCGAGCCAGTTTATGGAAAACTGGTGCTGGGAGCCGGACGCCCTGGCGTTTATCTCCGGCCACTATGAAACCGGCGAGCCGCTGCCGAAAGCGCTGCTAGACAAAATGCTGGAAGCGAAAAACTATCAGGCGGCAATGTTTGTTCTGCGCCAGCTGGAGTTTGGCCTGTTCGATTTCCGCCTGCACACCGAGTTCAACCCGGAGCAGGGCGCAAAGATCCTCGACACCCTGGCTGAAATTAAGAAACAGGTTTCCGTGATTCCGGGGCCATCGTGGGGCCGCTTCCCGCACGCTTTCAGCCACATCTTTGCCGGTGGTTACGCGGCGGGCTACTACAGCTATCTGTGGGCCGACGTGCTGGCGGCAGATGCGTTCTCCCGCTTCGAAGAAGAGGGGATCTTCAACCGTGAAACCGGGCAGTCGTTCCTCGACAATATTCTGAGCCGTGGTGGTTCCGAAGAGCCGATGACCCTGTTCAAACGCTTCCGTGGCCGTGAGCCGCAGCTCGACGCAATGCTTGAGCACTACGGCATTAAGGGCTGACGCGTTCGTGAAAATCTGTTTAGTCGATGAATCAGGCGCCAGCGATGGCGCCTTATCTGTTCTTGCGGCCCGATGGGGCCTGGAACACGATGAAGATAACCCTATGGCGCTAGTGCTGACGCCGGAGCATCTGGAGTTACGTAAACGCGATGAGCCAAAGCTCGGCGGGATTTTTGTGGACTTCGTCGGTGGCGCAATGGCACATCGCCGCAAATTCGGCGGTGGTCGCGGTGAAGCGGTGGCGAAAGCGGTCGGCATTAAGGGCAGCTATCTGCCGGATGTGGTGGATGCCACGGCGGGCCTCGGACGCGATGCGTTTGTACTGGCCTCTGTGGGCTGCCGTGTACGGATGCTGGAACGTAACCCTGTTGTTGCGGCCTTGCTCGATGACGGCCTGGCGCGCGGCTATGCCGACCCGGAAATCGGCGGCTGGCTAAAGGAACGTTTGCAGCTGATTCACGCCTCAAGCCTGACGGCGCTGACGGACATTACGCCGCGCCCGCAGGTGGTGTATCTCGACCCGATGTTCCCTCACAAGCAGAAAAGCGCGCTGGTGAAGAAGGAGATGCGGGTGTTTCAGTCGCTGGTGGGGCCGGATTTAGATGCCGATGGCCTTTTGGGGCCTGCGCGAGAGCTGGCAACCAAACGGGTTGTGGTGAAGCGGCCGGACTATGCACCGCCGCTGGCGGATGTTGCGACAACCAATGCGGTGACCACCAAAGGGCACCGGTTTGATATTTATCCGGGCACGGCGGAATAGAAAGACAACAGTAGATACCCTCTCCCCGGCCCTCTCCCGAAAGGAGAGGGAGAAAAGACGCCATACCAGATTGGTTCCCTCTCCCGAAAGGAGAGGGAGAAAAGATGCCACACCAGAGACCCTCTCACGAGAGGAGAGGCACACCAGACTGGTTCCCTCTCCCATTGGGAGAGGGTTAGGGAGAGGGGAAATTACAAATCTGAATTACTCGTCTTCTTCATCCCGCAGCGGAACAATCAGCATATCCACGTGGACAGTGTTAATCAGCTGGCGAGCCGAGGACATCAGCTTGCTCCAGAAGTCCTGATGGTGACCGCAGACCACCAAATCCATATCGTATTTCTTGATGGCGTCGACCAGCACCTGGCCGAGATCGCCGCTGCCGCTCAGGGTTTCAGTGATCGGATACCCGGCGTTAGTGGAGAGTTCGCTTAACGCGTGGTGAGTTTCTTCCGAGATGCGTTTTTGCATGTCACCCAGATTGACGTCAATCAGGCCGGTGTAGAGATCGGAGTAGTTCACATCGACATGAATCAGGGAAACTTTCGCGTTGTAAGGGCGCGCCATGGAGACTGCTTTGTCGACCAGTACTTTGCTTTCCGGGGACAGGTCAACCGCGATAAGAATGTGTTTGTAAGCCATAGTGTTACTCCTTCCTTAAGTGGTTAATGACTGTAAGTGTAGACAACTCAACCTTAAAACGAGCCTCAAGTAACGTCAATGTCCCTTGATCACCAATTAGTTAAACAATTCTTTGCCGTTGGGCTCTTGATAACGATTAAGGATGTGGCAAAAAAATCCGCTGATCTCCTACACTATTTAAAGGGCTGGTCCGCTTGGGTAATGTGAGCAGCCTCTCACTCTTTCACTGACTGTCTGTCGAGTTTCGGGGTGCGGTAGTCCCGGAGGGGTTCTCCGTGGGCGGGTCGCCGGGGAGGAGGTATGGTAAGCACTGTCGCGCTGTTTTGGGCTTTGTGCATCGTGTGTGTAGTGAATATGGCGCGCTATTTCTCATCGTTGCGTGCCCTTCTGGTGGTGCTGCGTGGTTGCGATCCCTTACTGTATCAGTATGTGGATGGCGGAGGATTCTTTACCTCTCACGGTCAGCCTGGCAAACAGGTGCGTCTGGTGTGGTATATCTACGCGCAGCGATATCGCGATCATCATGATGATGAGTTTATTCGCCGCTGCGAGCGCGTTCGCCGTCAGTTTGTGTTGACCAGTGCGTTGTGCGGGCTGGTGGTTATCAGCATGATTGCTTTGATGATTTGGCATTAAGCACAAACATAAAAAAAGCGGGTCAGTTTCCTGGCCCGCTTTTTTGTCGTTTCTGAAAAGGCTTAGATGAGCTTCAGGCTCAGCCAGTACAGCCCACCGGACAGCAGGATCGCCGCAGGCAGGGTCAGCACCCACGCCATCAGGATATTGGTCACGGTTTTGCGCTGCAGACCGCCACCGTCAACGATCATCGTACCCGCAACGGAGGACGACAGAACGTGAGTGGTGGACACCGGCATCCCGGTGTAGCTTGCCAGGCCAATGGAAACCGCGGCGGTCATCTGCGCGGACATCCCTTGAGCGTAGGTCATGCCTTTCTTACCGATTTTCTCACCGATGGTGGTCGCCACACGACGCCAGCCGATCATGGTACCAATGCCCAGCGCCAGCGCGACGGCCATGATAATCCAGATTGGTGCATACTCGATGGTGCTCAGCATGTCGGTTTTAAGTTTCTTCAGCAGGCGCTGGTCGTCAGCGTTGACGTCCGGCAGCTTCGCCACCTTATCGGTGGTGTCAGAGATGCACAGCATAATGCGACGCATCTGGCTGCGCTGGTCAACGCTCAGCTTGTCGTAGCTCTCAATGTTATCCAGCATGCCCTTCACGCGGTTCAGCGCGTTGATGGTGTTTGCCGGATGACAGTGGAACTCCGCAGGCTGTGTTGCACCCGGTTCCGGAGACGGGATCAGCTGGTCAACGCCGGTCACTTTTTTCAGCAGATCAGGATGCTGCTGGAAGTAGACTTCGACGTTATTGACGGCATCACGGGTACGGGTAATTTCGTAGCCAGACGCATTCATGTTCACCACGAAACCGGCCGGGGCCACGCCAATCAGTACCAGCATCACCAGACCAATGCCTTTCTGACCATCGTTCGCGCCGTGGGAGAATGCCACGCCAATCGCGGAGATGATCAGCGCAATACGGGTCCAGAATGGCGGTTTTTTCTTCCCGTCTTTCTTTTCACGTTCGGCTGGCGTCAGATGGATACGGGCCTTTTTCTTGGTGTTGCTCCAGTAGCGGCGCAGGATGAAAATCAACCCGCCTGCAACCACCAGACCAACGATAGGGGAGATGATAAGCGAGCCAAAGATCCCCATGACTTTCGGGATGTTCAGCGCGTCCACCACCGAGGTGCCGGTCATCAGCGCATTGGTTAACCCAATACCGATAATCGCCCCGATCAGGGTGTGAGAGCTGGATGCCGGCAGGCCGAAATACCAGGTTCCGAGGTTCCAGATAATCGCCGCTAACAGCATAGAGAAGACCATGGCGAGACCATGAGCAGAGCCCATGTTCAGCAGCAAATCCGTTGGCAGCATATGCACGATCGCATAGGCTACGCTCAGACCGCCTAACAGCACGCCAAAGAAGTTGAAGATTGCCGCCATCGCCACCGCTAATTGCGAACGCATTGCGCGGGTGTAGATAACGGTCGCTACTGCGTTTGCGGTGTCGTGGAAGCCATTAATCGCTTCGTAGAACAACACAAATCCCAGAGCAAGCAATAACAAAAGCCCGGTATGCAAATCCAGGCCAGCAAACAAATGTAGCATAGGACGTTACGCCATTTTGAGGACATGAACGCGGCGCATTATCCAGGACAAACGCAGCGTGGGCAAAGAGAAATATAGACATTTATTGATATTTCTTCACTGCGCTAAAAATAGTGTTCGAAATTATCCTATAAGTTTCAACGGTATGAGCCGTCATCAAAAAAAACTTACTGGTCGATCCACCGCGGAAAATTTACAATTCCCGACATTCAAATGAGAGGAAAGACGTGTGGAAAGGTTTGATGCCATAGTTGTCGGCGCAGGCGCGGCGGGAATGTTTTGTGCAGCGCAGGCGGGACAAGCGGGGACGCGAGTGCTGCTTCTGGATAACGGTAAAAAGCCGGGCCGCAAGATTTTAATGTCCGGCGGCGGGCGCTGTAACTTCACCAATATGTACGTGGAACCCGCGGCTTACCTCAGTCAGAACCCGCATTTTTGCAAATCCGCGCTGGCGCGCTACACCCAATGGGATTTCATCGATCTGGTCGGGAAGTACGGCATTGCCTGGCATGAGAAGACCCTCGGCCAGCTGTTCTGCGACGACTCCGCCGAGCAGATTGTCGCCATGCTGGTAGCTGAATGTGAAAAGGGCGGCGTGACCACGCGGCTGCGTACGGAAATCCTCGGCGTTGAACGTGACGACGAAGGTTATGTTTTGCAGCTGAACGGCGAAACGGTCGCGGCGAAAAAGCTAGTCATAGCCAGCGGTGGCTTGTCGATGCCGGGCCTCGGTGCCTCTCCGTTCGGCTATAAAATTGCCGAGCAGTTTGGCCTGAACGTACTGCCAACCCGCGCGGGTCTGGTGCCGTTCACGTTGCACAAGCCGCTGCTCGAACAGCTTCAGACGCTCTCCGGTGTTTCCGTGCCGTCAGTCATTACTGCTAACGACGGCACCGTGTTCCGTGAAAACTTGTTGTTTACCCACCGCGGCCTTTCCGGCCCGGCGGTATTACAGATTTCCAGCTACTGGCAGCCGGGCGAGTTTGTCGACATCAACCTCGTGCCGGAGTGCGATCTGGAATCCTTCCTCGACGAGCAGCGCAGCGCGCACCCGAATCAGAGCCTGAAAAACACTTTGGCGATGCAACTGCCAAAGCGCCTGGTGGAATGCCTGCAACAGTTGGGGCAGATCCCGGACGTGCAGCTCAAGCAGCTCAACAGCAAAGAGCAGGCGCAGCTGGTTGAAACCTTAACCCACTGGCGCGTGCAGCCCAACGGCACCGAAGGCTATCGCACTGCTGAAGTGACTCTCGGCGGCGTCGATACTAATGAACTTTCTTCGCGCACCATGGAAGCGAAGAAAGCGCCTGGACTCTACTTTATCGGCGAAGTGATGGACGTGACCGGCTGGCTCGGCGGCTACAACTTCCAGTGGGCATGGGCTTCAGCGTGGGCGTGTGCGCAGGCGTTGACTGAGATGTGAACCTACAAGACGGGGCAGGTTTGAGCCTTGGCTTAGCGTTCAGGATGTTGCTTCGATAGGCACTAGTGCGAAGATCGGGTTGGGTAAAACCAACCCGCTGGATGCGTCAGAGCCATAAAAGCTGTGCCGTACAACCAAACGGCACGACCATGTCCTTCTGGCGGCAACCGTGCCGAATGAGTGTGGCCAAATGCATGATGCCACTATATTCCATTCCTTGTGTTCAATCGGATGTGGGCATCAGATTAACCGCCTGCGCTTAGAGGAAAACACCTCTCGACTGCACATAGCGAAGAAAAGAGTGGAGCTGATAATCGGTTTCCAGCCCAAACTTTCGCATTGCCAGGTATTTGTGGGAAAATACTGTTTTTTCACTCAGGCCCAGCTTGCAGGCAACGTCAGAAGCAGACAAACCCTGGTAAAAAAGATGCATAATGCGCGACTGCTGTGCTGACCATGTCTTGTGGCAACAACGCATACAGGTGTTCTTAGAGGAATAATGTACGGCGCCGTAGCGATTGCCCCATGCGTCTGCAACCTTTTCTTTAAACTCAGCAGGCGAAATATCACGAGGTACCTGAATAATATCCTCAAAACAGGATTTCTTCACAGGTGCATTTTTTATATTATCCACCACGCCGATAATGATGTTTAGGCCTCTGAGCTTTAATTCCGGGATGCAACCATGTATCTCTCCGTGGCAGAGATCTAAAATAACAATGTCCGCCTCTTGTACAGAAAGTTCATTAAATTCATCAAAATAATGAATCTCTCTCTGCTGACTATTTTCGAATAATTCACTGAGCAGACATTTCATTCCGCTGAGATAAAACCGGTCTCTTTCTTTAATAACAATATTAACCATAAAAACCTGATTACCGAACCGCAGGATACGTTCCTTTATATCCCTCTGCTGAATATAAGGTCGCACGCCCTGCGGTGTGTAATTTACTGATAAGTGAATGTCACGGTGACTACTGCACTGATCGTTCCGGGCGTGACGCCGCCATTTTGCGTATATGCTCGTGCACGCAGGTTATAGGTATAGGTGGCTCCAGAAGTACCCGGAAGTATTCCGGTAAATGACTTCCCGTCGCCAAACTGATCGCCACCTGTTCCCTGTAGCTGTACCGCGATATTGCCCGCTGT
The DNA here is from genome assembly GCF_900215375.1 of Enterobacter sp. CC120223-11. Taxonomy (GTDB): domain Bacteria; phylum Pseudomonadota; class Gammaproteobacteria; order Enterobacterales; family Enterobacteriaceae; genus Scandinavium. The sequence continues at coordinate 21,331 of NZ_OBEF01000010.1, forward strand.
GCCGCTGTTTTTATACATATCAGCAGGGTTATCCGTGTCTGGCGTACCGTGAAACTGGATAGTGGCTTTGGTGGTGCCTGCCGGGCAATTTACCAGTCCGATGGTAAAGGTGACCCAGGGGGTTGCCGAACCTGCTGTTTGCAACGTAGAAGCCTGGATCGGTGAACCACCCCCTAAATCAATGGTTTTGGTCACGCTGTCGCTGCTGATTTCGCACGGTGAGGCAACAATATTCCCGGTGATATTCAGCGTAACTGGATCCGCCAGTGCGGCATGACTTAGCAAGGCACTAATAAAAACAGTACTCAACTTTAATTTATTATTCATGCTTATCTCGTTTATATTATTGATAAGTTAAATCTAATGTGGCAGAGGCATTGGCTTTACCTGCCGTTACCGCAGTTTTGGTTTGATAATAGCGAGCGGTAATCGGGAATGTTTCCTGACCGCCAGCGGATTGTTTTAAAACAATGCGGTTATTTAAGACCAGCGGTGAACCGTTATAAACCAGTTGTACACCGACGCCGTTTGCCACATCACTGTTTCCTTGTCCGGTCAGAGCCAGCACGCTGGTAGTGCTGACGTCCGGGTTTTGCGTGCCCTGAAGGCTAACGTTAATATTTGCATTTGCATCACAGTTCAGGCCCAGGTTTTGGGTATTTTGTGCACCTGAAGGAATTGTGCCTACCGCCGTTCCAAAACTTGACGCGGGAATATCTCCTATTTGGAATGTCAAATTTGGAGTTGTTATGCTGCAGGCAAGTTGCTTTATGTTAACTCCCGAAGGGACAACGTACTGTGCAAAGTAAGCATAATTTGCGACAGATTCCTTGGCCAAAATTGCTCCTGGAGTCAATTGCCCCGAGGTTATGTCACCAACCTTAACCAAGGTTACAGTTACAGTATCCCATGTTTTATGCGTGCCGCCAGCTACAGTTGCGTCAAACGGCATATATGAATTAAAAACCGAACTATAAAATTTAAATCCAACACCTGGCACATTTGTTTGCCATACTTTAGAAAATGATGTGGATTGAGAGAATGTCGCGAGTTCATACCTGTCGGTCCAGTCTGTAGTACAGCCACTCCATGTTCCTGATTCACCAATCGAGAATGATTTTAATTCAGTTCCAACTGGGGTGTCTCTCTGAACATATACATCACCAGCATTCATATAAAATGACATTACTCCATTAGCGGTACATCCAGCATTTGATTGTATGGAAAATAAAATAAAAAACAGGAACGACAAAGTGCACAATAATTTAACTCGCATATTACACCTAATTTTTTAAAAATTACTCATGGTTGCAGATAATGTTTAAATCAGCAATGCCATGCGCTGTGTCCGGTATATTATATTGACCATTACAAACATCGTTGGCATTCCACTTTGCTTTTAAAACTCCATTGGCAGGCATTCCTGTTAAATATACACGGCCATTATCCGCAACAATTCCTGCGTTTTCATTTATACCGACGATTGTTACAATCGCCCCAAACGGCACCGGCTTACCGTTAGCCTGGGTCAGCGTCATTAATACCCGCATCCCGACGTTCGCTACATAATCCGCTTTAACGACTGCACCGCGAGTCGGAACCACCGTTTTTGTCGTTAATTCCAGCTCAACGTCATTCGGCAGAGTTTCGGTATTCAGCGTCACATCGTTTTTACGGTACGGCATCACGTTGCTGACGGCGGTGTAGCCGCGCCAGTCGGTTTTGGCGCCGGTCTGGTTCTGAATGCCAATACCCTTCGCACCAGGTGCCTTAACCAGCACGTTGGTTTCACCCAGCGGCTGCGAGAATGTCACACCATCAGCATGGGCGATAACGCCACCCTGAAGGCCGTAGTTCAGACGGTCGCTGCTCTTGTCGTAGCTGTAGCCCGCCGTCACTTCGCCGTAAGTACCTTTATAGTCACCGTTCATATTGCCGGTGTAGCCCACGCCGTCGGTGCCGTAGCCCTGCTGCACGTTCCAGCTCAGCGCGTTGTTTTCCAGCGCCATGCCGTTAATGCCTACAGAGTGCGTAGTGCCGCTGTTCTTACTGGCGTTCATGCTGTAGTTGGCCCACGTCTGCGGCAGGAATTTTTCCAGCGGGATACTGACGTTAAAGGCCACAATCTGGTCTTTGTCGTAGGTCACGGTGCTGTTGTTACTGGTATTGCTGCCGCTGTTGCCGTAGCTACCATTGCCATTTTTACTGTAGGTGTACGTCAGGCCGTAGCTGATGCCATTCCAGGCATTGTTGTAACCGACGCTGTAAGACTCCATGCTCTTGTCGGAATTCCAGTAGTCCTCTTTCACTGCGCTCAGCGACAGCGAACCGAAGCTTTGGCCCAGCGTCTGGCTGACGGTCAACTCTTCGCGGTTGCGACGTCGGTCTTCCAGCGCGCTGCTGTCACCGTAGGAGTCCAGCACTTCCTGCATGCCGTAATAGCCCGCCGTCGAGTAGCGATAGCCCGCAATGGCAAAGTTAGTGCCGGTTTCAGCAAAGTTCTTGCTGTAGCGGATACGCCACGACTGCCCGCTCTCTTTATCCTGCCCTTCAGGCGTTGACCACGCCTGGGTGACGTCGGTAGAAAAAGCCCCGAAATCGCCCATGTTTTTACCCACGCCCGCCGCCAGCGACTGGTACTTGCTGGACTCCTGGAAGCCGCCGTATAGCGTAAAGCCGTGCGGCAGGCCATAAATCGCTGTGCCCTGAGCAAATGGCGTCTTATTCACGCTGCCGTTATAAGAACGATACTGGCCGCCGGTAACAGAAAACTTCACCCGTCCTTCACGTTGTAATACCGGTAATGAAGCAAACGGCACAGTAAAGTGCTGTTCGCTGCCGTCCGCTTCCTTAATGGTGACATCCAAATCACCCGCGCCACCCGTCGGGTACATGTCGGTGATTTCAAACGCGCCTGGTGCCACGTAGCTCTGGTAAATCTGGTAGCCGTTCTGGCGTACCACCACCTGCGCGTTGGTGCGGGCAATCCCGCGCACCACCGGGGCATAGCCTTTCAGCGAATCCGGCAGCATGTCGTCATCGGACGCCAGTTGCACGCCACGAAATGGCATGCTGTCGAATACATCTGACGGAGCCGAGCTGTCACCCGCGGTAAACTGGGCTTTCAGCGGCACCACGGACCGCTGGGCGTAGGTGTAGACCGAGTCCCATTTGTCCTTGCCGTCATTATCGCGACTCCAGGTGGAGTAATTGCGAAAGCGCCACGGACCAATATTCAGCCCCGGACGCAGGTTGGCGTACTGGCTGTTGCTGTCCGTCCCGCTTCCCTGGCGCGCCCAGCTGTTAGCCCCGCTCAGGCTGTAGTTGAGCATCAGCGCGGTAATGCCGTTGTCCCACTGCTCCGGCGGCACGTAGCCACGGGCCTGCATGGCAATAGCGGCCTGAGGGATGGTCAGCGCCAGACGCTGGCTGCTGAACTGGAACTCCGCCGTAGCCTGGGGAATAGCCGCCAGGTTGACGCACTCCCCGCCTTTATTGAGGTCAGGAAACAGCTCGGTTTTCACGCCCCAGCCTTTCAGCTGTTCCACGCTCAGGCAGGGCTGCAGGCTCTCTTCGCCGTCCGGCTCTTTTACCGTATCAAACTGCACATCCAGGGTGTCGACCTGTTGCTCATCCAGCACCACGTCGACATGGTATTTGCCCGGTGCCTGTGAGCCGGACTCGAATGCCGACAGGTCAGCTTTGCCAGCCCCCGGATTGCCCAGTTCCACCAGTTCGGGGTTAAAATAGTCGCGCGCCTGCACCAGACCACTGTGGCCGCTCATCGCCATAGCGACGAAAAGGGCCAGCGGAGCCGGGCGAAATAATGTTTTTTGAGCTATCACCATCAACCTGCTAATCCTTTAAAAATGGGTTATTAAATGCTGGCTTTATGCACGTCTCCGGTGCCGCCGTAGTCATTAATCACTTTGAATGTCACCGCACCGCCGCTGACACCCTGCGGTAACGTGAAGCGCGCGCTGCTGCCCGGCAGGACATAGCTGACGTCGTCGAGTTTTTTACCGTTGACGGTAATTTCATTGAAATTGATCACCAGGCTGGTTGGGTTGGTGACCTGGATCTGATTGCCGCTTCGCTGCCAGGTTAATTTCGCTGCCTGCTCTTCCGGCAGCTGGCCTTTTAATGCCGCCGGGCGATAAATCAGCTTGATACGGGTTTTCACCGCAATTTGCAGGGTATTATCTTTGGCCGGTGCCGACGGAATGGCTTTAATATTCATCCAGTACAGACTTTCTTTATCCTGCGGCAGTGCACCCGCCAGTAAAATACGCTCAACGTTCTGCTGGCCCTTATCCAGGCGGTATAATGGCGGCGTGATAATAAAAGGCGCTTTCTCAGCGCCATTACCTGGCACCTCGACCCATGACTGAATTAAATACGGCGTACTGTCCGGGTTATTGACGCTCAGAGAGGCTTCCTTTTTATTGCCATCATAAATCACGCGGGTGCCACCAATAACCACTCCGGCGCTGGCTGCAGAACAGCCCATTGCCATAGCCGCGCAGGCTATGAATGCTTTGCTAATAAAGTTCATAAGTAATCTCGAGTAATAGGGCCGGCAAGCCGGCCCTGATGCTTTCCGGTAAGGGAAATTAGTTGTAAACCACAGAGAAGTTGGCCACAGAGTTAGCCGGACCCGCGGTGACATCATCAGCAGTGGATTTATACTGAGCGTAGAAATCCAGAGTGTTGTCATCGGTGGTCAGGGTGTAACGGTAGCCGTTGTCACCGTGCAGGCCCAGGTCCGCTTTGTCAGCAGTCATCAGGTTGATTGCCACGCCAGTTGCTGCACCAGCAACAGAACTGTCGATCGCCAGCAGGTTGGAGTCAGTCGCGTCAGGCTTACCATCAAATGCAACGTGTGCAGAGGTGATGGCTGCCGGGCAATCTTTCAGCACGATGTTGAATTTCTTGGCCGCAGTGGTATCACCGGCCGCAGAGAATTCAGATTTATTGTATTTACCCAGAGCCACAGTCTGGTCCTGTGAAGCCACGTCAACGGTGCACGCAGCATCCAGAATTTCGCCTGTGAAGTTAACTGTGCCCGCCGCAGCAAAAGCGTTAGAAGCAGAGATAACAGCGGTGGCAGCGATAGCGATAGCAAACAGATTCTTTTTCATTAAGAGCTTTCCTTTAAATAGAGATTTTCAGGCTGGTATATGGACATAAGCCATTCAGCCAGAATTCCGTAAATACGTTAATATTAAGCGTCGATGATAATTATCATTTTAAAGCCACAGAAAAACCCTGGTGCAAATCGCCCCAGGAAACTCCATGCGGGTAATTGATAAAATATTATCTGACTGCGATAAATATAATTCTCCTGATTTGAGCTTTCAAACGATTAATAATCCAACATGAGACTCACTGCCATTACCTGTGCAGGCCGCGAATTGCCTGTGTTTTTTTCAGATCAATACCCTTATTTGTCTACTTTTAGAGTGCGCAAGGGAAGGGTGGAAGAAATTGAAATCATCATAACTTGCTGAAATTTATTATAATAATATCGCAATAAGAGATGCCCTCATGGCGGGTCTATTTTGGGACGTTGTTTAAGTGGCGAAAGAAAAACGTTCTATGAACATAATAAAAGCAATGAACACCTCAAGATAAACACAATCATGAATAAAGTAATGACTATTAACACGATTAGTGGCGAAGACGGCATTGATCAACGAAAGCCCGTTGAAAGTATCTTGTCTGTCATCTCTACCGCCAATCCAAGTTGTAATAAATATGTTGCAAAAAAGAGTCAGGTTATTGAAAGCCCCGAAGGGGCACAACATGTTTGCTATTTTCTTTTGTCAGGCAATATTGCCCTGCACCGACGCGGGGATGGTATCGTCATGATGTCAGAAAAGGCGCCTTTTATTTTTGGGTTCAGTAATCAGTTGGGTAAAGATAGCGGAATGTATCTGCGGGCGCTCGAAGACTCCGTTTATCTGAAGATACCGGTGTCGGTTGTTTACAAGATGATCGAAGAAAACGATCTCTGGAAGCAGCTGGCTGAATTGCTGATGTACACTACAACACGCGTCTACCTGCACTGCGCGCGCGTACCACAGCTGTCATCTTATGACATTATACGCTGTCATCTGAATGAGCTAATGAATGAGTCTGACGAGCTGAGACAGTCAACGGCAGTATCCGCCTATATCAAAAGCAGAACTTATCTGTCCCGTAGCGGGATTATGCGGATCTTGTCTGAGCTGCGATCCGGAGGGTACATCAAAATGGAAAAGGGTGTGCTTCAGTCTATCAATTACTTGCCGAGGAAATACTAGCTCCCCGGGGTTGCCAGAATCTAAAGGCAAAGCTAAAATTTCATAAAAATCATTATTCATCCGGGTATAGAATGGAACACAACGGGGTAATTAATCTCAATGATCCCTCTCCATTTTCCGCAGAGATCATTGAACACTTATTGACGCAAGCGCGAACAGCCGATCACCCAAAAGCCACCCTTTTTCATTTTGTGAAAAAGGGAGAGCGTATGTGTTATATCATTCTTTCTGGAAGTGTCTCTGTCATCAGAAACTCCGACAAACGGGTATTGGTAAATATCTCAGCCCCTCTCATTTTAGGACTGAACATTTTTGGAGAAGATACCATTCACATAAAGCTACTGAGCGAGTGTCAGGTCGGGGAGCTGCCATTAGAAACCGCCATGGAGATCATCCGAACCAGGAACTTATGGGAGCAGATGACCTACTATATGATGAGTTTTTCCAAAAAAATCTGGATCAGCAGTGAAATGTTGAGTGCCGGATCCTCTTATGACCTCATCAAGTACCAGTTGACTGAACTGATGAAAGAACCTGAGGATTATCGTAATAATATCTCTGCAGATTTATATATAAAAAATAAAACGAACCTATCAAGAAGCGGGATTATGCGGATCCTGGCGGAGCTAAAAAAAGGGGGCTACATTGTCATGCTTCGTGGGATTTTATTAAAAATTAATCAGCTGCCACCAAAGTTCTGACCATGCACTCGCCATACCTGGTGTCACCTGGAGCGCTTTACTTCCTCCCTGTCTGAAGAATTAAGTCATGTCCACGGGCCACAGTCCTCTTAATCAGACATCATGTTGAGATACTCTGTACCAATCAATCTTTCCAGCATGGCAGTCGATAATGCGACTACAGACTTTATTGTCGACCCACATGAGAGCTGATTTCCGTGGGCCAGGATAAAGTTGGAAACAATTCCATCATTCTATTGTGGATATTCCTCAGGTAGCATTCCTGCCCTTTCATCCCAGCGAACAGAGAACGTATGCACACCGTTGTGATTTTGCTTAGCGTCTTTGCGGCAAAGATGCTCATTTCTTTTGTGGTTTATCTCAGGGCAAAACACGTTCTGGCAAAAATGAGCTTACCGGCCAAAGGGGCGGTGATCGGTTGCAGCTGGCTTGCTGGCTACGGCCTGGTTCAGCTGATTGAAGAGTTTACGCTCTGAAAAATAAGCCAGCGCTGTCGCTGGCTTATTCACTTTAGCCCTACTCACTGAATGTCGAGAAAGACCTGCGCAATTTTGAAGTAGATGATAAGCCCGGTGCCATCGATAAGCGTGGCGATAAAGGGCGCAGACACCACCGCAGGATCGATGCCCACCCGCTTTAGCACCATCGGGATCACCGAAGACACGATGGCGCTCCAGAGCGTAATGCACACCAGCGTGATGCTAACGATCAGCGTGATCTCCGGGCCAATTCCCATCATCCATGCGCGGATACAGCCCGCGGTGCCGAGCGTGAGGGCAATCAACAGCGAGGTGGTCATCTCCTTGCGGATGATTCGCCACATATCGCGCAGATGCACTTCACCAAGCGCCATGGCACGCACCAGCGTGGAGGTTATCTGCGTGCCGCTGTTGCCGCCGGTGCCAATCAGCAGTGGAATGAAGAAGGCCAGTGCGATGGCTGATTCCAGCGCTTCCTCAAAATGCTGAATGACGCTGCTGGTGTAGGCTTCTGCGACGAACAGCAGCAGCAGCCAGACGGATCGTTTCTTCCACAGCGCCAGCGGGCTGGTTTGTAGATAAGGCTGCTCCAGCGGCAGCGTAGCGCCCTGACGTTGCACATCTTCGGTGACGTCGTCAGCCAGCAGCCGATCAATCTCTTTTTCCATCAGCCCGCCGACCAGCACGCCCTGGTCAATGACGGGGACAACGCTGTACTCGCGATCCGCCAGGCGGGCGGCGACCTGCTGGCGCTCATCCCCTGGCGTGACGTGAAAGAGGCTGCTTTCCATCAGCGTACAAATCGGCTGCCCGGTATCGCTTTCCTGTAACAATTTCCGCACGGACAAAATGCCCCGCAGTTTATTTCCGGCAACGACAAAGGCATGGCCGGGAATATCGTTGTCTGTTAGCTGTGATAGAAAAGACTCACGGGCTTCGTGAACGCAGAAATGGTCGGCGAGAGCGATATAGTTTTCTGACATATAGTGCGCGACGGTATCGCCATCAAAAGAAGGTACGGCAGGTGAAAGTGTTGATAACTGAATGTGTGACATTTTTAACTTCCCTATAGAAAAACTCTCATAGGGGCGAACAAGACAGGAACAGCTAACTGAGCAGATCCCTACGTCCTGGATTTAGCACTGTACAACGTATCTGTCCGGCATAAAACGTCGGCAGAAGTTATCTTGGCAACACCTTGATTCGATGGATGCCTGTATTTCCCTGTGGGGTCTCTCTCGATACCGTCAGGGCGATAACTTATATTTGTACAGGAGCCTCGCCATAACGAGATCGGTAACATGAGCGGCCATTATATTCAGGCCGAAGTGTTAAACGAGCAGGGAGTGCGAGTGGTTTAGGCTCTATTTAGAATTATCTTGCGGCGGTGTCCGGCAAGACCTGGCGCATCGACAGGTAATGACGATTCCAGTAAGGATCGTTTAGCTGTGAAATAGTGACGCCTTTGCGTCGGGAAGCATGGATGAACCGGTTCTCGCCAATGTAAATCCCGACGTGCTTCTGTGCCCGTCCGGTTTTGAAGAACACTAAATCACCAATGTGCGCCGCACCCGGCCTTGTTTTTTTGCCTCGTCTTAACTGTTCGCCGGTTGTGCGTGGCAGGCTCACAGAAAATGCTTCCTGGTACAAACGACGCGTCAGCGCGGAGCAGTCAATCGCCTTGTGCGAGTTAGCCCCGAGGCGATAGCGGGTACCTTTCCACTGCTGATACTGACGCATCAGACGTTTGCGGCGTTTAAGGCTGCTGGTTTTGCTGGTTTTGACAGCAGTTTGCTTTGGATGAGGGACATGATGAGTTCGGGCAGCCTGCGCGGTACAGTGGAAGGTAAACAGAAAGCAGAGTAGCAAAGTCAGGCGCAGGGAAATCATCGTTTAAGCTAAATGTGGTAACAGGTCTAAAAACAAGAATGGCAGGAATGCTACGTTTTTTAGCCGCGGTGAGCAATCTGATAAAGGCATTATCTGGCCTCAGTATCGAAGCGGTCACACTTTTTCGCTAACTTTGTTTGGCTGGGCGAAGATAATTTACAAACAGAAACATTAACCCCAGGGAGAATAGTCTCCCTGTGAAGTTAATGTATAGGGAAATGTTATCGGTTATGGTTGGCAATCAGTCCGTGTAGTTTATCCCCGCTGCTGCGAGAAATAGCCGCTTTAATGCGTAACATTGCCAGCGCATTCTTCGATTTCATCCGCAGCTTATGCTGAATATTAACGCGGTGACCGCTGGCGGTTTTTTGCGAAATATCCAGCGCACGGGCAATTTTAACGTTTTGCAGATGGAACACGTCCAGGATATCCAGCTCGCGCTGGGTCAGGACATTCTGACGAGGTTTTGGGAAAACGCGCGCAATTTTTTGCAGATAGTGCGGAGAGCATTCCAGAGAGGAAAAGACCACGTCACCAATCTTAAAGCAGTGATCTTTAATAATATCCTGCATCAAAACCATATACTGAAGGCTCAGTTGATTGACTTGCTTAATGAAGTAATCCCTCAGGAAAAGGTTCTCAATGCCCAACACCAGATAGCGATCCGGATGGCAGGATTGCAGATAAGCATCAATGCTGCGCTTGCTGGTAATCTGGTGGGAATCGAATACCTGCGATTCAATGCCTGAGCAGAGGTAATAGTTATCACTAACGAAACTGATATGCATAAATTTGAAATTCCTGACCGGGAATTTAAAAAAAATTAAATGGCACGTGAAGGGTGTTTAAATTTAAATTTCGGTCGGTTGTTTATTGATGTCCCAGTATGAATGTTGTGCTGGTGAAGTAAACCCATATAATGTTAAATGTCTTTTTTTAAATATTAGTGAGAGCAGTCAATGTGCTGTTTATCCAGTTTTTATGGCGCTGAGGCGTTGTTGAATGTGGCGGTTGCTGAGGAACGTTCACCACTTTACGGAAAGCGTCAATCCATTCCCGGAATGAAAACGCCTCAAGGGTATGCCTGAGACGATATCAGTCAATGAAATATTCAGATAATGAAAGGTGAATTTATCAATATATGAAAAATAGACGAGGGCTTATTCAGCATGCTGAAGTATTTTATGCAAAGCCAATGCGTTAATATTCTCCTCCATCGCCCGATGATAATGCAGATAACAGTCAAAGGTCATCTCGAGCTCAGGTGGCGGCGACCAGAACTGAACCGCGAAGCGTTTTTGCAGAGCAGGCTGAAATACGGTGGGCATCAGCATCACGTAATCCGTGGCGGAACACAGCCAGGCAAGCGTCAGCAGATTAGGACTGGTCCACGCGATGTCCCTTTCGGCTAATAGCTGAGTATCCAGTTTCTCCACGATACCATTGATGCTGCCTAAATCCCGCTGCCAGCGCAGGTGGGAGTGGCTGCGCCAGTCATCAAGGGTAAATTGTGCCCCAATATGCGGATGATCGGCACGGCCCATGATGCAGGTTGCGGAGTGCAGATAGCGTGAAGTTACGATGGAGCGGTCTTCCGGCAGCCTGCCGCCAATATCAATATCCACTTCACGATGCTTAAGCTTACGCAGCCTCTCATCATCGCTGGTGGACATAGTCATAAAGTGCATCAGCGAGCCATTGGTCACGCTGGCCTGCCCGGCCATGTGTTCCGCCAGCACCATCTCGATTAACGAATAGGTCGTGATAACAAACTCACGCTTGCGGGACTGCAGCGAGGCCAGGTCTGCATAGCGCTTTTGCAGATCCAGCGCCTCCTGAGTCGGACGCAGCCCCTGTCGGGTACGGGTAAACAGCGTCAGCCCGTTTTGCTTTTTGAGCTGGTTTAAAGAGTAACTTATCGCCGACGGGGAGAGGGCTAATTGCCTGGCGGCCGCCAAGGCGCTGCCACACTCAATCAGCGCATTGATGATTTTTAGTTGTTTAATGGTTATTTCGGTCATTACGAATATCTCTAATAATGCGGATAAAGCTGCTTCAGCATTACCCGTCATTCGGGAATGAGTTACAGAGCGGATGGCGATGCAATGGCGGCAGATTTGAGATGAAGAATAATGTCGTTTGTCACCTTCAACGCGTTCGCATTTTCAAGCAGGCTGTTGCTGAAGTGGCAATAACAGTCGTAATGCATCTCGATCTCTTCAGGCATCAGCACCCGGCGTACGGCGAAGTTTTTCGTCAGCAGCGGCGTGAAATAATCCGGGATCATCATCATGCAATCGCTGGCGGCGCAGAAGGTGACCATATTGACAATGCTGCCGGAGATCATCTTCACCTTGCGCTCTTGCAGAAACTGCTGCGCCCGCTGCGACTTCAGCGCGTCATTGCAGTAATAATCAATCAACACTGACCACACCGCGTGATGGCCGGTTCGCCATTCATCAAGTGTCAGGCGTTCGCCATAGCGCTTATTCTCTCCTGAAACCAGCAGAGAGACGGGAGTCGTGAAAAGCTTAACATTGTTTATCAGGGGCTCTGCGGGTAGCTTGGCACCAATATCAATATCCACCTCGCCACTTTTAAGTTTGCTTAAACGTTCTGTCGTGCTGGAAAGATAGGGAGAGAAATGATAACTCAGCGCTTCGGACCGGGCAGGATTACTGACCAGCATCATTTCCACCGGGGAATAGGTCATAAAGGAGAGGACATTTTTTTCGCTCTCCTCGCCTGCAAAAAGAGTGTCCTGACTTGTACCAGTGAATTTTTGATAGCGGAGACACAGCTCCCGCGCAGTGGTATCAGGCTTCATTCCGGATCGGGTGCGAATAAAAAGATGCGCGCCGGTCAGGGTTCTTGCTTTATTAAGGGCGTAGCTGATTGTCCCTGGGCTGAGATTAAGCGCTTGCGCCGTTTTGGTGACGCTGCCACAAATGAACAAAGTGTTTATTATTTTTAAAAGCTTTAGATCAATTTCTGTTTGCATAGAGTCGGCTTTCTCCACCAGCGAAACTTTACCAGCGAAGCTTTTCGCAGCGAATGGTATTGATAGGGCCCAGAGGGGGCAGGATATTGTTCGGAATATTCTCGATGAAAAGAATAGTATCGGAATGAGGTGTAAATACAATCAAAATAGCCACGGACGGGTAGTGGTTAATGCCTGATTATTATCTTCCGCCTCTAATGTGTTGTGTTATTTGATGTTTTTTTGTTTTAATGATTTTAAATAGTGATGATGCAAATTTGAAATTTCAAAAGAGTGGCGATTATATTCTCATTGTTTTAAAAATCTACGATTCTTGGGTTTAAATATAAATTTAGACGAATTCAATATTTCATGGGACGGTTTTGTTCCCCTGAAAAGTAAACCGATTATCAGGTGGCGCTGGGCTAAAAAAAAGAGTGCCGCCGGTCATTTTTGACTGCGGGATGGCGCATGACAACAATGTCGAGCTTCAACCAGCAAGTTAGGCATTTCAGCGACAAGAGGTGCGTCTGCATTTTACTAAAGATGTGCTTTTTACTCAGTCGTTGATGCTGCATTTAACTTATCAACAAATACAGCACGGATCAGATTTTACAGGAGGGGGTTAGAGATACTTACGGAGTGCTGCAGCTAACGTTATGATATGTAAAGATTAACTTAAAAGTGCATCTCTTGCAATTTCCTTAATCTATTCCTAATCTTCCTCCTGTAATTTAAAAAACGTTGAACTGGCGTTTATCAATCCGCTGCGTTTGACCCTTCTATTATTACTTCGTTTAACTCTGTTGGCGCAGGATGAATTTGGTGTAACCCCAACGTTCAGGGTAAGGATAATCAATGAGTGAATTTTTACCTTTCTCACGCCCGTCAATGGGTGATGAGGAGTTTGACGCGCTGAAAGCCGTGCTGCAGTCCGGGTGGATCACCACCGGGCCAAAGAATGCACAGCTTGAAGAAGCGTTTTGTGCCCTGACCGGTAACCGTCATGCCATTGCCGTCAGCTCCGCAACGGGCGGGATGCACGTCACGCTGATGGCTCTGGACATCGGGCCGGGCGACGAGGTGATTACCCCTTCCCAGACCTGGGTGTCCACGCTCAACATGATCGAACTGCTGGGGGCGACTCCGGTGATGATCGACGTCGATCGCGACACGCTGATGGTGACGCCCGATGCCGTTGCCGCCGCTATCACGCCGCGTACCAAAGCCATCATTCCCGTTCACTACGCGGGCGCGCCGTTCGATGTCGATGGCATTTATGCCGTTGCACAACAGCACGGTATTCCGGTAGTTGAAGACGCTGCCCACGCGGCAGGCACGCACTATAAAGGCCACCACGTTGGCGGCAAAGGCACGGCAATTTTCTCCTTCCACGCGATCAAAAACATGACCTGCGCAGAAGGCGGCCTGATTGTCACCGACAACGACCAGCTGGCTAACCGCATTCGCAGCCTGAAGTTTCACGGCCTCGGCGTCGATGCCTATGACCGTCAAACGCATGGCCGCGCGCCGCAGGCTGAAGTGATTTCGCCGGGCTTTAAATACAACCTTGCCGATATCAACGCCGCGCTGGCGCTGGTCCAGCTTGGTAAACTGCCGCAGGCGAACCTGAAACGCGCGGAGATTGCGCAGCGCTACCTCACTGAGCTTGCCGACACGCCTTTCCAGCCGCTGGCGATCCCTTCCTGGCCGCATCAGCACGCCTGGCACCTGTTTATTATTCGCGTCGACGAAGCCCGCTGCGGCATCAGCCGCGATGGCCTGATGGAGCAGCTGAAGGCGCAGGGCATCGGCACTGGCCTGCATTTCCGCGCCGCGCACACGCAAAAATACTACCGCGAACGCTACCCGCACGTTTCCCTACCGGACACGGAGTGGAACAGCGCCCGCATCTGTTCTCTGCCTCTTTTCCCGGATATGACTCATGACGACACAACCCGCGTCATTTCTGCGCTCCGTCAGCTCGCAGGACATTGATATGTTTGAAGCCCCGAAAGTGAAAAAAGTCTCGGTGGTGATCCCCGTTTATAACGAACAGGAGAGCCTGCCAGAGCTGATTCGCCGCACCGACGCGGCCTGCGCCACGCTTAACCGTGACTATGAAATTCTGCTGGTGGACGACGGCAGCAGCGATGACTCCGCCCGCATGCTGGTTCTGGCTGCTGAAGCGCCGGGTAGCCACATCGTGGCGGTGCTGCTGAACCGCAACTACGGTCAACACTCGGCGATTATGGCCGGGTTCAGCCACGTCACCGGCGACCTGATCATTACGCTGGATGCCGACCTGCAAAACCCGCCGGAAGAGATCCCGCGGCTGGTTGAGAAAGCCGATGAAGGCTACGACGTGGTCGGCACCGTGCGCCAGAATCGTCAGGACAGCATCTTCCGTAAGTCTGCGTCGAAGATGATCAATCGCCTGATCCAGCGCACCACCGGCAAAGCGATGGGCGATTACGGCTGCATGCTGCGCGCCTATCGTCGCCACATTGTTGACGCGATGCTGAACTGCCACGAGCGCAGCACCTTTATTCCGATCCTCGCCAACACCTTTGCGCGCCGCGCGGTGGAAATCCCCGTGCTGCACGCCGAGCGCGAGTTCGGCGATTCCAAATACAGCTTTATGCGCCTCATCAACCTGATGTACGACCTGGTGACCTGCCTGACCACCACGCCGCTGCGCCTGCTGAGCGTAGTGGGCAGCGTGGTGGCGCTGGCGGGCTTCGCCTTTGCCATTCTGCTGGTGATTTTGCGCCTGGCGTTTGGCGCCGAGTGGGCGGGCGATGGCCTGTTCCTGCTGTTTGCGGTGCTGTTTATGTTTATCGGCGCACAGTTCGTCGGTATGGGGCTTCTTGGGGAGTACATCGGGCGTATCTATAACGACGTCCGCGCCCGTCCCCGCTACTTTATTCAACGTGTTGTCCGTCAGGAAGGCCTGGCGACTGAAGAGGAAAATCGTTCATGAAAGCTGTCGTCTTTGCCTATCACGATATGGGTTGCACAGGTATTCAGGCCTTACTGGACGCCGGATATGAGATTTCGGCCATCTTTACCCATCCGGATACCGCCGGTGAAAATCACTTCTTTGGATCGGTGGCGCGCCTCGCCGCTGAGCAGGGGATTACCGTGTACGCGCCGGAGGATGTGAATCACCCGCTGTGGGTCGATCGCATTCGCGAGATGAACCCGGACATGATTTTCTCCTTCTACTATCGCAACCTGCTGAGCGACGCGATTGTGAGCCTCGCGCGTCACGGTGCCTTCAACCTGCACGGTTCTCTGCTGCCGAAATACCGTGGCCGTGCGCCGCTGAACTGGGTGCTGGCGAACGGTGAAAAAGAAACCGGCGTTACGCTGCATCGCATGATCAATCGCGCCGATGCTGGCAACATTGTGGCGCAGGCAACTGTCGCCATTGACGAAAACGACGTTGCGCTGACGCTGCACCGTAAACTCTGTACTTCTGCACAATCTTTGCTGCGCGATGCGCTGCCACTGATCGCCACAGGCAAAACCACGGAAACCGTGCAGGACGAAAGCCAGGCGAGCGTTGTAGGCCGTCGAACGCCGGAAGACGGTCGTCTTATCTGGGAGCAGCCTGCTGAAACCCTGCACAACCTGGTACGCGCGGTGTCCGATCCTTGGCCAGGCGCATTTAGCTTTGTCGGCACCAATAAATTTATCGTCTGGAAATCCCGCGTGCGTCACGACGTGGCGGCGGCGAAGCCGGGCACGGTGATTTCTGCCTCTCCACTTATCGTTGCCTGCGGGAGCGGCGCGCTTGAAATCGTCACCGGCCAGAGCGACAAAGGCGTTTACATGCAGGGCACTCAGCTTGCACAGGCGCTGGGTCTGGTTACCGGCGCGCTGCTGTCGAGCTATCCTTTCGTGGCGGTGAAGCGTCGGACCCGCGTGCTTATCCTTGGCGTGAACGGCTTTATCGGCAACCATCTGACGGAGCGTCTGCTGAAAGACGACAACTACGAAATCTACGGCCTGGATATCGGCTCTGACGCCATCAGCCGCTTCCTCGATAATCCGCGCTTCCACTTTGTTGAAGGTGACATCAGCATTCACTCCGAGTGGATCGAATACCACATCAAGAAGTGCGACGTGGTTCTGCCGCTGGTGGCAATTGCTACCCCAATTGAATACACCCGCAACCCGCTGCGCGTGTTCGAACTCGACTTCGAAGAGAACCTGAAGATCATCCGCGACTGCGTGAAGTACAACAAACGCATCATCTTCCCGTCGACTTCCGAAGTGTACGGCATGTGCACCGACAAAAACTTCGACGAAGACAATTCGAACCTGGTCGTCGGGCCAATCAACAAACAGCGCTGGATTTACTCCGTCTCCAAGCAGCTGCTGGACCGCGTTATCTGGGCTTACGGCGATAAAGAAGGGCTGAAATTTACCCTGTTCCGTCCGTTCAACTGGATGGGACCGCGTCTGGACAGCCTCAATTCTGCGCGTATCGGCAGCTCACGTGCGATTACGCAGCTGATCCTGAACCTGGTGGAAGGCTCGCCAATCAAGCTGATTGAAGGCGGCAAACAGAAGCGCTGCTTCACCGACATCAGCGACGGTATCGAGGCGCTGTTCCGCATCATTGAGAACAAAGAAGGCCGCTGCGACGGGCAGATCGTCAACATCGGCAACCCGGACAACGAAGCGAGCATCAAAGAGCTGGCCGAAATGCTGCTTGACTGCTTCGAGCGTCATCCGCTGCGTAACCAGTTCCCTCCGTTTGCGGGCTTCCGCGACGTGGAGAGCAGCGACTATTATGGCAAAGGTTACCAGGACGTTGAGCACCGCAAGCCGAGCATTCGCAACGCAAAACGCTGCCTCGACTGGCAGCCGACGGTGGAAATGCAGCAGACCGTCGAAGAGACGCTGGACTTCTTCCTGCGCACGG
Source organism: Enterobacter sp. CC120223-11 (assembly GCF_900215375.1). Lineage (GTDB taxonomy): Bacteria > Pseudomonadota > Gammaproteobacteria > Enterobacterales > Enterobacteriaceae > Scandinavium. The sequence goes on from NZ_OBEF01000010.1 coordinate 38,622, forward strand.
TTGAGTTAACGGAAACCCAAAAATGATGAGAAAAGTTGGCTTACGCGTGGATGTGGACACCTTTCGCGGCACCCGCGAAGGCGTACCGCGCCTGCTGGAGACTCTCCAGAAGCACGATATTCAGGCCAGCTTCTTTTTCAGCGTCGGACCGGACAACATGGGGCGTCATCTGTGGCGCCTGCTGAAGCCGAAATTTCTGTGGAAGATGCTGCGCTCGCGCGCGGCATCGCTTTATGGCTGGGATATTCTGCTGGCGGGCACTGCCTGGCCGGGAAAAATCATCGGCGAAGCCAATGCAGAGATTATCCGCGCCACCGCGCAGGCGCATGAGGTCGGGCTGCATGCCTGGGATCATCACCGCTGGCAGATGTGGAGCGGCGTATGGGATCAGCCGCGGCTTGAGGCAGAAATCGCCCAGGGTTTGCAGGCGCTGGAAACCATCATCGGCTCGACCGTTACCTGTTCCGCCGTGGCCGGCTGGCGGGCGGATGAGCGGGTTGTCCGGGCGAAAGAAGGCTTTGAGTTTCTCTACAACAGCGACTGTCGCGGCACACGCCCGTTCCTGCCGGTGCTGGGTGAAGGCATTACCGGCACGGTACAAATTCCGGTTACTCTGCCAACCTGGGACGAAGCGGTGGGCAGCAGCGTCAGCACCGAAGGGTTTAACGACTGGCTGATTGAGCGTATCCATAAAGATAAGGGCGTGCCTGTCTATACCATTCACGCCGAAGTGGAAGGGATCGTGGGCGCGGAGCAGTTTGACAAGCTGTTACGGCAGGCGGCAGAAGAGGGCATCACCTTTTGCCCGCTGAGCCAGCTTCTGCCGGATGACTTCAGCACGCTACCTAAAGGGAGCGTGGTGCGCGGTGAGCTGACGGGCCGCGAAGGCTGGTTAGGACAAGAACACTTATTGGGTTAAAACTAATGAAATCCCTACGTTTAAGCGCTTCTTTGCTGTTTCTGTTTGTTCTCTATTACATCGTTCCTCTGAATTTCCGCCTGCTGTGGCAGCCCGATGAAACCCGCTACGCGGAGATCAGCCGCGAAATGCTGGCCACCGGCGACTGGATTGTGCCGCATTTTCTTGGCCTGCGTTACTTTGAAAAACCCATTGCCGGATACTGGTTTAACAGCATCGGGCAGTGGCTCTTTGGTCATACCAATTTTTCTGTGCGCTTTGGTGTGGTCTTTTCCACCGCCTGTACCGCGCTGCTGGTGGGCTGGCTGGCGTGGAAGCTGTGGCAGGATAAGCGCACCGCTATTCTTTCGGTGGTCATTTTCCTCACCGCTTTCCTGGTCTACGGCATTGGCACTTACGCGGTGCTCGACCCGATGATTGCCCTGTGGCTGATGCTGGCCATGTGCAGCTTCTGGGGGGCGTCTCAGGCGAAGACCCGCGGCGGCAAACTCGGCGGTTACGTGCTGCTCGGTGTTGCCTGCGGTATGGGTGTGATGACCAAAGGCTTTCTTGCGCTGGCGGTGCCGGTGATTGGCGTGCTGCCCTGGGTTATTGTCCAGAAACGCTGGAAAGAAGTGCTGCTTTGGGGTTGGGTTGCCATCGTCGTATGCGTACTGACGGTGCTGCCGTGGGGCCTGGCGATTGCCAATCGTGAACCGGATTTCTGGCGTTACTTCTTCTGGGTGGAGCACGTCCAGCGCTTTGCGCAGAGCGATGCACAGCACAAGGCGCCATTCTGGTACTACATTCCGTTCCTGATCGCAGGCAGCCTGCCGTGGCTGGCGCTGCTGCCGGGTGCGCTGAAAAAAGGCTGGCAGGAGCGTGATGCGCAGCGTAGCACTTTCTATTTGCTGAGCTGGGTGGTAATGCCGTTCCTGTTCTTCAGTATTGCGAAAGGAAAGCTGCCGACCTACATCCTGCCATGCTTTGCGCCGCTGGCGATCCTGATGGCGCGCTATGCGGTAGAAGCGGCTGAAAAGGGCGCGAAGGCGCTGCGAGTGAATGGGTTTATCAACATTGGCTTCGGTCTGATCGGGCTGGTGGCAGTGCTGGTGGTTTCGCCGTGGGGCCCGATGCACAAGCCTGTCTGGAACAGCATTGAGCTCTACAAGTGCCTGCTGGCGGCGGTGGCGTTTGCCGCCTGGGCGCTGGTGGGATGGCTGTCGATTCGCGACGGCGTGAAGCGCTGGGCGCTGGCCGCCTGCTGCCCACTCGGTATCGCTCTTCTGGTCGGGTTTGCTATTCCGGATAAGGTCATCGACAGCAAGCAGCCGCAGTTCATCACCGATATCGTCAGCGAACAGCTGACGCCAAGTCGCTACGTGCTCACCAACGGCGTGGGCGTGGCTGCCGGGCTTGCGTGGGAGCTGAAGCGCAGCGACATTATCATGTTCCGTCAGCAGGGCGAGCTGAAGTACGGACTGGCCTATCCTGATGCTCAGGGGCGCTTTATCGACAGTGATGCGTTTGACGGCTGGCTGGCCGCGCACCGTGCCGAAGGCCCGATTTCGCTGGTGCTACAGTTAAACAAAGGACAAACGCTGGAGGACCTTGGCTTGCCGAAACCCGATAACGTTTATGCAATGAGTCGGATGGTCTTCGTGCAGTACCTGCCGAAATGATCACCGCGCTCTCGCTGCTGCTGGCCAGCCTGCTGAGCTGTGCCGGGCAGCTGTGCCAAAAGCAGGCCACCCGCCCGGCGAAAAACGGGCGGCGAGGGCAGCATATTGGCTTATGGCTGGGGCTGGCTTTGCTCACGCTTGGCGGCGGGATGGCGCTCTGGTTGGTGGTGCTGCAACGCCTGCCCGTCAGCATCGCCTACCCGATGCTGAGCCTGAATTTTGTCTGGGTGACGCTGGCGGCCAAATTTATCTGGAAAGAGCCGGTATCGCGCCGCCACTGGCTGGGCGTGAGCCTGATTATTATCGGTATTATCGTGCTCGGAGGGAGCCACTGATGGGCGTTGTTCTGGCGTTACTCAGCGTGATACTGGTGAGCGTGGCGCAGCTGCTGTTGCGTTCCGCGATGATGGCGCTGCCGCCGGTCGGAGACGTTGCCGCACTGTTCTGGCATCTCATTCAGCTTCAGGCGGGCACAGGTTCGCTGTTTCTGGGGCTGTGCGGCTATGTCGCTTCCATGGCGTGCTGGTTTTTTGCCCTAAAGCGCCTTCCACTGGCAAAAGCGTATGCGCTGCTGAGCCTGAGCTATATCACCGTCTGGGGCATGGCGCTGGCATTTCAGAACGAGGCATTTTCCTGGCAAGGGCTCGCGGGCGTGCTGCTGGTGATGGCCGGCGTGATGACCATTTTTGCCCCGGTGCGGCGATAGCAGAATTCAGAAACTAAAAAGGCAGCCAGTGGCTGCCTTTTTCATGTTTGCGTCAGGAGAAGCTTAGGCTTCGATCGCCATACGCAGTTTTTTCATCGCGTTCTTTTCAAGCTGACGGACACGCTCGGCAGATACGCCATAGCGGTCGGCCAGTTCCTGCAGGGTGGACTTGTTGTCTTCGTCCAGCCAGCGGGCTCGGATGATGTCCTGGCTACGCTCGTCCAGGCCTTCCATCGCATGCGTCAGCTTGTTGGCCGCCTGATCTTCCCAGTTATCGTCTTCAATGCTTTCAGCAAAGTTAGAAGACTTATCCTGCAGATAGAGCACAGGGGCAACGGTATTGCTTTCCGAATCGTCGTCGGAAGACATATCGAACGCCATGTCCTGGGCGGACATTCGCGATTCCATCTCACGCACGTCTTTGCTGGAAACGCCCAGCTCGCGCGCTACCATCTCAACTTCGTCCTGATTGAACCAGCCCAGACGCTGCTTGGTTTTACGCAGGTTAAAGAACAGCTTACGCTGTGCTTTAGTGGTCGCGACTTTCACAATACGCCAGTTACGCAGAACGTATTCGTGAATTTCGGCTTTGATCCAGTGTACGGCGAAGGAGACCAGACGCACGCCCACTTCCGGGTTGAAGCGACGCACGGCTTTCATCAGGCCGATATTACCTTCCTGAATCAAATCCGCCTGCGGCAGGCCGTAGCCCGAGTAGTTACGAGCAACGTGAACAACAAAGCGCAGGTGAGACAGGATCAGCGTTTTCGCTGCTTCCAGATCGCCCTGGTAATGCAGCTTCTCCGCCAGTGCCCGCTCTTCATCAGCCGACAACATCGGCCATGCGTTTGCCGCCCGGATGTAAGAATCCAGATTGCCAACAGGGGCTAAAGCTAAAGTTTGCATGTCTTTGGTCATTCAAATCCTCTCAATTCTTTCTCTTCTGCTGCTTCGTCCCTCTAAGAGGCAACAAGCATGCCAGAAATTTTGAGCAACGAGATTAGCACTCACTCTTTTATCAGACAGTGATGTTATCCACAAGTTCCATGCAACGCTGTGAATAGATTACGCACAAAATGTGACACCACGATGATATGACTTGAGGGCAGGGAAGGCAGAAGGTTTTGAAGCTCTCCCTGCGAACAGGAAATCTTGCAGCAGGGAGAGAGTATATCAGAGTTTTTTTATTCCGGCGTAAAGTGGCGTAAATGTTGAACCGTGGCAAGCCAGGCGGCCACCCAGCCAATCATCGAGCAGACAATCAGCATCAGCAAGCACTCATCAAAGCCTAATCCGCTGAGTTCAAACTGGGTCCCGAACACTTTGGCCACTTCCGTGACCGCCGACGACAGGCGCAGCACCAGAATTTCGGAAAGAATCAGCGATAAAAACGCGCCCGAAAAACCGAGCAGTGCGCCGCCGTAAAGGAACGGACGCAGAATGAAGCCGTCCGTTGCGCCAATGAGCTTTTGCACGTTAATGGTATCGCGACGGGCAAAGATGCTCAGGCGCACGCTGTTGCCGATGACGAGGAATACCGCCGCCACCATCAGCACGCCAATCATCGCCGCTACGCGGCCAACCAGCCCAGTGATGGAAGAGAGACGGGCAAACCAGCTGTCGTCCATGCGCACTTCGTCAACGCCCTGGATGCGTGACACGCGGTCGCGCAGCGTGTTCAGAGAATCTGTGCCCTGGAAATCAAGTTTCGGGATGACGATAGCCACCGCTGGCAGAGGGTTCTCTTCCAGCATATCCAGCGCGCCGCCGAAGCCCGACCAGTTGCGGAACTCGCCCAGCGCTTCATCGCGGGAGAGGTAATTCACCTTATCCACGCCCTGTTCCGCCTGAAGTTGCCCGACGACTTTCGCCGCCGCGTCATCATCCAGCGTTTTTTCCAGATAGACCGTAATTTGCGGCGACGGGTAATACTGCGAAGCCGCCGTGTTGACGTTCTTGTAAACCATATAGCAGACGCTCGGCAGCGTCAGGGAGATGGCAATCACCATCACGGTCAGGAAGGTCGCTATCGGTTTGCTTTTCAGATCCTGCAACGCGCCGTGGAACGCATAGCGCACCTGCTCGTTAAAAACGTTGGTTTTGCGGGAGTTTGGTTTAGGCGCGGCCTTCTGGCGCTTCGGCGCATTGCCGCCACTGTTTCCGCCGCCGCTCGCCGTGTTACGCAGCCGGTCAAAGCGGTTGCCGAACTGGCGAATGTGGTTCATCGCTTCGCGTTTATTCACCATAGCCTCCATGCAAATGACCGTCGCTCAGCGTCAGCATCCGGTATGAACGGCTGGAAATCAGTCCCAGATCGTGAGTCGCCATCAGTACGGTGACGCCAACGCGGTTAAACTCTTCAAACAAGCGCAGAATGCCTTCCGACAGCGCTTCGTCGAGGTTACCGGTCGGTTCATCCGCCAGCAGCACGGCGGGTTTGTTGACCACCGCACGGGCGATGCCCACGCGCTGCTGTTCCCCCCCGGAAAGCTGAATCGGCAGATTTTTCGCTTTGTCGAGCAGCCCGACCTTATCCAGCGCCGCCGAAACGCGGCGACGAATGTCATCGTAGCTCGCGCCCGCAATGATAAGCGGGATAGCCACGTTATCGAACACGGTTCGGTCCATCAGCAGATGGTGATCCTGGAAAATCATGCCTATCTGACGACGCAGGAATGGCACTTCACGGTTTTTCAGGCGGCTGATGTCGTGGCCGCTGAACCAGATTTTCCCGGTGCTCGGGCGTTCGATGCCGCAAATGAGCTTGAGCAGGGTACTTTTCCCCGCGCCGGAGTGGCCGGTCAGAAAGGCCATCTCGCCCGGCTGCAGCTGGAAGTTAATCCCCTGCAGCGCTTGTCTCCCACCGAGATAGGCTTTGCTGACTTGTTCAAAGCGAATCATTGTTAATCCTCTCGGGCAAATAGTGCCTCAATAAAGTCGTCCGATTTAAACGGACGCAAATCTTCGATACGTTCGCCGACGCCAATGTAGCGGATCGGAATGCCGAACTGATCGGCCACCGAGAAGATAACGCCACCCTTGGCGGTCCCGTCCAGTTTAGTCAATGTAATGCCCGTCAGCCCGACGGCTTCGTGGAACAGTTTCGCCTGGCTGATGGCGTTCTGCCCGGTGCTAGCGTCAATCGTCAGCATAATTTCATGCGGCGCAGATTCGTCGAGCTTTTTCATCACGCGGACAATTTTCTTCAGCTCTTCCATCAGGTGCGATTTGTTCTGCAAGCGCCCTGCGGTATCGGCAATCAGCACGTCGACGTTACGCGCCTTAGCGGCCTGAATAGCATCGAAAATGACCGAGGCGGAATCCGCGCCCGTGTGCTGCGCAATCACCGGAATGTCGTTGCGCTGGCCCCACACCTGAAGCTGTTCCACCGCTGCGGCACGGAACGTATCGCCCGCGGCGAGCATCACAGATTTGCCCTGCTGCTCAAACTGACGCGCCAGCTTGCCGATGGTGGTGGTTTTACCCACGCCGTTGACGCCGACCATCAGGATAACGAACGGCGTTTTCCCTTCAATATTAAGCGGTTCGTCAACTTTCGCGAGGATATCGCCCATTTCATCTTTCAGCAGGCCGTACAGTGCTTCGGCATCGCGCAGCTGTTTGCGGCTCGCGCCTTCGGTCAGGCTGGCGATAATTTTACGGGTGGTTTCCACGCCGACGTCGGCAATCAGCAGCTGCTCTTCCAGCTCTTCAAACAGATCATCGTCAATTTTTTTGCCGCGGAAAAGACTGATAAATCCGGAACCCAGATTCTCTTTGGTTTTCAGCAGGCTGCGTTTGAGGCGGGCGAAGAAGCCCTCTTTGGTCGGCTTTTCCTGCTCCTGAACGACGACTTCTTCAGCAGGTTCTTCAGCCACTTCTTCCGCTTCGTCGACGGAGGCAAGCGCCTGAGCCTCAAGCTCTTCGTCAGTCAGTTCGTCTTCAGCGATCTCTTCCTGAGCCGCTTCGATATGGGCAACTGCCACTTCTTCTTCGATGACCGCCGCAGGTTCTTCTTCGACAATCTCTTCCGCCAGCGGCAGCGTTTCGTGTTCGATTTCTGCAACAGGTTCCGCTTCCGGCTGAGCTTCTTCCACAACTTCCGGCACGGCTTCGGCTTGCGGAGCCGCTTCTTCGATAACCTCAATAACAGGCTCTACGGGCTGCGGTTTTTCGCTTTCTGCGACCTCTTCGGTGACCTCAACCACGTCATCGGCGAAGGCTTCGACCTCTTCGTGACTGTGTGCGGTGGCTTCCGCTTCCGGCTCAGCGATGTGCTCAACGACTTCTTCGGCAACCGGCGCTACCGCCGTCTGCTCTGCGTCTGCGGCCTGCTGTTCAACGTCCTGCTGCGGCTGCTCCTGCTCTTTCTGACCGAAGCCAAGCCATGAGAAAAAGCCTTTCTTTTTGTTCTTTGCCATCTGCGACCACACTCTTCGCTGTTGATTCCCGGCACCGCGTCACCGCTATGTACATGGAAGCTAAAAAAATGATGAAATAGTCTATCACTTAACTTAACGCGCATCACCGCCTGGAAGCGTAATCCGGCATAGAGCAGAGCAAAGAGATGAAAAAACCAAACCACGCCGGCAGCGGTCAAATTCGCATTATAGGCGGGCAATGGCGGGGTCGTAAGCTCCCGGTGCCCGACAGCCCGGGCCTGCGCCCGACCACCGACAGGGTCCGCGAGACGCTGTTTAACTGGCTTGCGCCACACATGGTTGATGCCCGCTGCCTCGACTGTTTCGCCGGAAGCGGCGCGCTGGGGCTCGAAGCGCTGTCACGCTATGCGGGCAGTGCAACGCTGCTGGAAATGGAGCGCCACGTCGCGCAACAGTTACAAAAAAATCTGGCAACGCTGAATGCCCGCAATGCGCAGGTGGTGAACACCAACAGCCTGACGTTCCTCGCAGGCGCAGGCACGCCGCACGACGTCGTGTTTATCGACCCGCCGTTCCGTAAAGGCCTGCTGGAAGAAACGCTCGCGCTGCTGGAGAACAACGGCTGGCTGGCAGACGACGCGCTGATTTACGTTGAAAGCGAAGTGGAAAACGGCCTGCCGCCGGTGCCCGCGCACTGGGATTTACATCGCGAAAAGGTGGCCGGACAGGTCGCCTACCGCCTCTATCACCGTGAAGCACAAGGAAACAACGATGCTGCTTAATATTGGCCGCCTGCTGATGCTCTGCGTCTGGGCTTTTCTGGTTCTGAACGTCGTCCATCCGTTCAAATTTCCGGTGAATATCTTCGTTAACGTGGCGCTGATCTTTATGATCCTGATGCACGGCCTGCAGATGACGCTGCTGAAAGCCACCTTGCCGAAAGATGGCCCACAGATGACGCGTGGTGAACAGGTGCGCGTGTTCCTGTTCGGCGTGTTTGAACTGATTGCCTGGCAGAAGAAAATGACGCCGAAAAAGAAGTAATGTGTGGTGCCGGAAATCTGATTGCCGGGTGGCGCTAGCGCTTACCCGGCCTACCCATTCGGGCCATACACCTGTAGGCCGGGCTAGCGAGCGCGACGCCCGGCAATATTATTCCGCTTTAAACTCCACGAACCGCGTTCCCTTATAGCTCAGCGTGCCTTTGTCGCCCACGCTCAGCTGATGATACTGTTTCTCATCCACGCGCCAGGTCTCCTCCAGCCCGCCGGTCTGCGGTTTAACGCTCACTTCGAAGCGCACTTCGCTGCCTGCCGGTGCGGTCTGGCGCTGTGGTGAAGGGCGGAAACCGGGCACGTATTCGCGCTTGTTGCTCACCACCACCTGCTTTTGCTGCAAGGGCGCGGCTTCGTTATCCATTTTTTCGCGACGCTGCTGCACAAAGCGAAACGAGGCTGCAATGATGATAATCGCCACCACCACCACGAAAAATAACGGCATTTTGCTCACGGGTTTCTCCCCTCAGAATTGACGGAAAACAGGATACCCCGCACGCCCCGCCATTGCCATCTGCCCACCCGCGCCACTACACTGAATCAGAGAGTGCTTATCAGACAATACAAGGATTTACTATGCTTTGGTCGTTCATTGCAGTCTGTCTGTCCGGCTGGTTGTACGTGGATGCGTCCTACCGCGGCCCGGTCTGGCAACGCTGGGTGTTCAAACCCGTCACGCTGATCCTGCTGCTGCTCCTTGCCTGGCAGGCACCGATGTTTAACGCCATCAGCTATCTGGTGCTGGCGGGCCTGTGTGCCTCCCTGATTGGCGATGCGCTGACGCTGCTGTCGCGCGAACGCATGCTGTACGCTATTGGCGCTTTTTTTCTGTCTCATCTGCTGTACACGATCTGGTTCGCCAGCCAGATGACGCTGTCGTTCTTCTGGCCGCTGCCGCTGGTGCTGCTGGTGATTGGCGCGCTGCTGATAGCGGTGATCTGGTCGCGCCTCGAAGAGCTTCGCCTACCGGTCTGCACGTTTATCGCGATGACGCTGGTGATGGTGTGGCTGGCGGGTGAGCTGTGGTTCTTCCGCCCGGTGGACACCGCGCTGTCGGGTTTCCTCGGCGCGACGCTGCTGCTGATCGGGAATATCGTCTGGCTGGGCAGCCACTATCGCCGCCGCTTCCGTGCCGACAATGCCATCGCTTCGGCCTGCTACTTCGCCGGACACTTTTTAATCGTTCGCGCGCTCTATCTTTAAAAAAGAGTCTTGACTCTGGAGTCGACTCCAAAGTGTATGCTCTACGTTAGTGAGAAAATTATCATTAACAGGAGAGTGCCATGTCGACTCCGGATACCGACGGCAAAAAAGCCCCACGCTTCACTTCGTTCCAGCTGACGCCTCCCGGCAGCGAGGCGACTCCCTGCGGCTGCGGCGACGCATGCGCTTCCCCTGAGCAGCCCACCGAATTGCTCAGCGCCAACCGTTTCAGCTGGAAAGTCAGCGGCATGGACTGCGCCGCCTGCGCGCGCAAAGTCGAAAACGCCGTGCGGCAGGTTGCAGGCGTGAAGCAGGTTCAGGTGCTGTTCGCCACCGAAAAACTGCTGGTGGATGCGGACAGCGATATCCGCGCTGAGGTGGAATCTGCCGTCACGAAAACAGGCTATGCGCTTCGCAGCGAAGATGCGCCCGAAGCGGAAGCCCCTTCCCGCCTGCGTGAAAATCTGCCGCTGATTCTGCTGATTGTGCTAATGGCCGTGAGTTGGGGGCTGGAACGCATAAACCATCCGCTCGGCAACCTCGCTTTTATTGCCACAACCCTGGTCGGCCTGTTCCCGATTGCCCGTCAGGCGCTGAGGCTTATCAAGAGCGGCAGCTGGTTTGCCATCGAAACGCTGATGAGCGTGGCGGCCATCGGCGCGCTGTTTATTGGTGCAACCGCAGAAGCGGCGATGGTCCTGCTGCTGTTTATCATCGGGGAACGCCTTGAAGGCTGGGCCGCCAGCCGCGCCCGCAAAGGCGTCAGCGCGCTGATGGCGTTAAAACCGGACACGGCTACACGTCTTCGTGACGGTCAGCGTGAAACCGTCGCCCAGCGCGATTTACGCCCTGGCGATATCATTGAAGTTGCTGCCGGAGGCCGCCTGCCCGCAGACTGCCAGCTGATCTCCTCCTTCGCGAGCTTTGATGAAAGCGCGCTCACCGGGGAATCCGTTCCGGTAGAGCGGGCCGAAGGCGAAGCCGTTCCGGCTGGCGCGACCAGCGTAGATCGCCTTGTTCAGCTGCGCGTGGTGTCAGAACCGGGCGCCAGCGCCATCGACCGCATCCTGCGCCTGATTGAAGAGGCCGAAGAGCGTCGCGCGCCTATCGAGCGCTTTATTGACCGTTTCAGCCGGATTTACACGCCCGCCATCATGCTGGTCGCGCTACTGGTGGCCGTTGTGCCGCCGCTGCTGATGGGCGCGGAATGGCAGCCGTGGATCTACAAAGGCCTGACTTTGCTGCTGATTGGCTGCCCTTGCGCACTGGTGATTTCAACGCCTGCGGCAATCACTTCAGGCCTGGCGGCAGCAGCCCGTCGCGGCGCGCTCATCAAAGGCGGCGCGGCTCTGGAGCAGCTCGGCAGCATCCACCATATCGCTTTTGATAAAACCGGCACGCTGACCGTCGGGAAACCTCGCGTCACCGCCATCCAGCCCCTGAATGGCGAAACGGAGAACTCCCTGTTGGCGCTTGCCGCGGCCGTGGAGCAGGGCTCAAGCCATCCGCTGGCGACGGCCATTGTGACGGAAGCGCAGAGCCGCAATCTGCCTTTGCCACAGGCGACCTCTCAGCGGGCGCTGGCCGGTTCAGGTATCGAAGCGCAGGTGGACGGCCAGCGCGTGCTGATTTGCGCCGCCGGGAAGTTCGAGGCCGCAGGATTTGCGCAGCACATTGAGCAACTGGAAAGCGCCGGTCAAACCGTGGTGTTAGTCGTTCGCAACGAGGAGCTGTTGGGCATTCTCGCCCTGCGCGACACGCTGCGGGAAGACGCGCGCGAAGCCATTGATGCCCTGCATCAATTGGGCGTGCAGGGCGTGATCCTGACGGGCGATAACCCAAGAGCTGCCGCCGCGATTGCGGGCGAATTGGGACTGGAGTACCGCGCCGGGCTGCTGCCGGAAGATAAAGTCACGGCGGTTAGCGCGCTGAATGCGCAGGCCCCGCTGGCAATGGTCGGCGACGGCATCAACGACGCACCGGCGATGAAAGCCTCAACCATTGGTATCGCAATGGGCAGCGGCACAGACGTGGCGCTGGAAACGGCCGACGCGGCATTGACGGGCAACCGCCTGACCGGGCTGGCGCAGATGATTAGCCTCGCCCGCGCCACCCGCGCCAACATTCGGCAGAACATTACGCTGGCGCTGGGCCTGAAGGGGATTTTCCTGGTGACCACGCTGCTCGGCATCACCGGCCTGTGGCTGGCGGTGCTGGCGGATACGGGAGCGACGGTGCTGGTCACGGCGAATGCTTTGCGGTTACTGAATAAGAAATAAAGACGCTGCCCGGTGGCACCGTGCTCACCGGGCAATTAACGGGCTACATCCCTAATGCATGCGGCAACCAAAGCGAAATCGCCGGAATGTAGGTCACCATCGCCAGCACGATCAGCAGAATGCCGTAGAACGGCAGCATGGCTTTCACCACCGTTTCTATTTTCTGCTTGCTCACTGCGCTGGCGACAAACAGCACCGATCCTACCGGCGGGGTGATCAGACCGATCCCGAGGTTGACCATCATGATCATCCCGAAATGCACCGGATCGATTCCCAGCGCATTGGTCACCGGCAGCAGCACCGGCGTCAGAATCAGGATGATCGGTGCCATGTCCATCAGCGTACCTATCAGCAGCAGCATGATGTTCAGGTACATCAGAATGACGTACTTGTTGCTGGACAGCGAGGTGAAGAATTCAGTGATACGCATCGGCAGCTGCATGTAGGTCATCACCGCGCCAAACGCTGCCGCAAAGCCAATCAGGATCATGACAATGCTGACCGTTTTCACCGTGCGATACATCAACTTAGGCAACTCATTCCACTGGTAGTCACGATAGATAAACATGGTGACGAAAAACGCCCAGAGACAGGCTACCGCTGCTGATTCCGTTGCGGTAAAAATGCCCGACAAAATGCCGCCGAGGATGATAACCACCGTCATCAGCCCCCATAACGCATCGACAAATATCTTCACCGCCTGGCGAAAGGGGATGACCTCTCCTTTCGGATAGCCGCGCTTACGGGCAAAGCAGAGGCACATTACCATCAGGCTGACGCCCAATAGCAGCCCCGGCAGCACGCCGGCAATAAACAGCGTGGCGATGGAAACCGTGCCGCCCGCCGCCAGGGAGTAAATCACCGAGTTGTGGCTCGGCGGGATCAGGATGGCCTGCACCGAACCGCTGGCGGTTACCGCAGCCGCGTATTCGCGCGGATAACCCTTTTTCTCCATCTCGGGGATCATCACGCTGCCAATTGATGCCGTGTCCGCCACCGACGAGCCTGAAATGGCCCCAAAAAATGTGGAGGCCACGATGTTCACCAGCGACAGCCCACCGCGAATAAAGCCAACGAACAAATAGGCAAAATTGACCAGACGGCGGGCGATGCCGCCTTCCGCCATGATGGCCCCGGCGAGAATAAAGAACGGGATCGCCAGCAGGGTAAATTTATTCACGCCGCTGGTTATCTGGATCATCAGCGCCTCCAGCGGCAAATCGATCCACAGTGCGCCCGCCACGGCGCTCAGCCCCACGGCAAAAGCCACCGGCATGCCGATTGCCAGCAGAATGGCGAGGGTGAAAAGCAGAATAAACGCGTCCATTAAACACCCCTTAACCGTGGTTACCGATAAGCACCACCGGACGGTTCTCCTGGGAACCGAACAGCAGACGCTCGATGACGAACAAAATCAGCACCGCCGAGCCGATCGGCAGCGGCAGATACGTTTCCCCGGAAGTCAGCAGCGGAAACTCCGCCACCGGCTGATCCCACAGGTCGAGACACAGCCCGTAGCTGTACCAGAGCATCAGCCCGGTAATCAGCAGCATCATCAGGTCGACAAGCCTGGTCGCCGCGCGTTGCAGCCCGGCGGGCAGACGGTCCGTCAGCATATTGACCGCAATGTGCGACCCGGCGCGGTACCCCACCGCCGCGCCGATAAAGGTAAACGTCACCATGCAAAGAATGGCCACCGGCTCGGGCCAGGACTCGCCCCGGTTGAGCACGTAGCGGGAGAAAATCCCGATCGGGATAACGATGGTCATTATCAGCAGCGACACGCCAGCGACCCACATCGCCAGCATGTACAGCTTGTCCATCAATTTTGGAAAGGACTCAGACATAGCGCCTCCGTCACCGCAACGCTTACTGCACGTCGGCAATGGCTTTCATCAGGTCCTGATGCTTATCGCCATAGGCTTTACGCACCGGCTCCGTCGCCTGGACGAAGTACGCTTTGTCGATTTCATGGAACTGCACGCCGCCGGCCTTCATTTTCGCCAGCGCCTGCTGGTTGTAGGCATTCCACAGCTGACGCTGCTCCATCTGCGCCTCGCGAGCCAGGGTCAGGATTTTTTGCTGCTGGTCAGCGCTGAGCTTGTCCCATTTCACTTTGGAGTAGAGCAGCATTTCCGGAGTAATGAAGTGGCCGCTGAGGGTGTAGTTTTTCGCCACCGGCATGTAGTTGTGGGCGATGAAGGTTGGTGGGTTGTTCTCTGCCCCGTCAATCACGCCGGTTTGCATCCCGCTATAAACTTCACTCACGCCCATTGCGACGGCGTTTGCGCCCATGTCTTTCAGGGTATCAATGGCAACCGGGCTGCCCTGTACGCGGATTTTCATCCCTTTCAGATCGTCAGGTTTAACCACCGGTTTTTTGGTGATGAGGTTACGCGTGCCTGAATCCATCCAGCCAAGGAACACCAGCTTCGATTTCGGGTTGTTGGTGAGTTTGTCGCCAAGCTGCTTGCCGATATCACCGTCGATAACCTTGTGCATATGATCTTCATCGCGGAAGACGTAGGGCAGAGTAAAGGCTTCAACATCGGGCAGAATAGCCGCCACAGGCGCCATTGAGACGCGGATCATATCGATCGCCCCCATCTGCGCCTGTTCAATCATCTGTTTTTCATCGCCCAGCACGCCGCCCGGGAAGACTTTAATCTCCAGCTCGCCGTTGCTCTGCTGCTTAAGCTTTTCCCCCATATGCTGCACCGCAACAACGTTCGGATAGCCCTCAGGATGGACGTCGGCGGCACGAATGGTCTGCGCCAGAAGTGAAGGGGCAAAAGAGAGGGTGGCAGCGGACAGGCAAAGGGCGGCCACAAATGGCCTTACAGTCATTTTCATCGGTCGTCTCCAGGGTATTTAATAAAACGTTGTTTTAGTTTTGCGTTTAAAAACTAGCCTGTTGCCGGGAGAGTGACGGTGAGGCGCCTCACAAAAGCTACAATTGTGAAACGGTGGTTTAAGGTTTTGATAACAATATTTCAGGGCAGATCACAGTTTCTGCCCAGGGATCAATGGCCTTTGCGGATCAGATACTGATAGGGCAGGCTTTCCGTCTGCTGAGCAATCAGTTCATGTTCCATAAAGCGGCAGAAGCCGGGGATGTCGCGGGTGGTGGCCGGATCGTCGGCGATAATCAGCAGTGTTTCGCCCACGGGCATCGTGCGTACGGTTTTACGCACCATCATTACCGGTTCCGGGCAGCGCAGGCCCTGTGCGTCGAGGGTGTGGTCGGCGGCAGAAAAAAGATCGCTCATGGTTCACTCAGTCAGTCAAAAAACCGCATTAGTTTACGCGCACTTTTTTGTGACGCAAGGCAGGTTAACGATTGCGCGAAAATTAGCCGTTGCAAAGCGCACAGAACGCAGTATCATGCGGCGGTTTTTCTTGGGTTCCCTCACCCCAACCACTAAAAAGGTCACAATATGACGTCGTTTTCTCAAGCCCAGCGCGTAAAAGCGTTGTTCTGGCTTTCATTGTTTCATCTGCTGGTGATCACATCCAGTAACTACCTGGTGCAGCTACCGGTCTCCATTTTTGGTTTTCACACCACCTGGGGCGCATTCAGCTTTCCCTTTATTTTCCTCGCCACCGACCTGACCGTGCGTATTTTCGGTGCGCCGCTTGCCCGTAAGATTATTTTTGCGGTAATGGTGCCTGCGCTGCTGATTTCTTATGGCGTTTCGTCGCTGTTCTACATGGGCGAGTGGCAGGGCTTTGCCGCACTTGGCAGCTTCAACCTGTTCGTGGCGCGCATCGCGGCGGCAAGCTTTATGGCTTATGCGTTAGGGCAAATTCTTGACGTTGGCGTCTTTAACCGCCTGCGCCAGAGTCGCTACTGGTGGCTTGCGCCAACGGCCTCAACGCTGTTCGGTAACATCAGCGATACCGTCGCCTTCTTCTTTATCGCTTTCTGGCGCAGTACTGATCCGTTTATGGCCAGCCACTGGCAGGAAATCGCGCTGGTCGACTACAGCTTTAAGGTGCTTATCAGCATCGTGTTCTTCCTGCCGATGTACGGCGTGCTGCTCAATATGCTATTGAAAAAACTCGCAGATAAGTCTGAAATTCCGGCATTTCAGCGCGGGTAATCGTGCAATTCACGGGTTGTGATAAGATACGCGGATGTGCCATTAATGGCCGTATATCAAAAGGAAGATGTCAATGCGCAAATTGGTTAAATACGCCGGTATTGGCCTGCTGGTGATGGGTCTTGCGGCCTGTGATAACAGCGACAGCAAAGCCCCGGCCCAGGGTGCATCCGCCGAAAGCAGCGCGGCTGCCCAGTCCATTAAGTTAATGGACGGCAAACTCAATTTCTCTCTGCCGGGCGACATGACCGACCAGAGCGGCAAGCTGGGTACGCAGGCGAATAACATGCACGTGTACTCTGACGCCACCGGCCAGAAAGCGGTGATCGTGATTGTCGGCGACAACACCAGCGAAGACCTGGGCGTGCTGGCTTCCCGCCTGGAAGAGCAGCAGCGCGGCCGCGACCCGCAGCTGCAGGTCGTGACCAACAAATCCATTGAGCTGAAAGGCCACACCCTGCAGCAGCTCGACAGCATCATCTCCGCGAAAGGCCAGACCGCCTACTCCTCCGTGGTGCTGGGCAAAGTTGACGACAAACTGCTGACCCTGCAAATCACGCTGCCTGCTGACAACCAGCAAAAAGCGCAGACTCAGGCTGAAGACATCATCAACACCATCGTCATCAACTGATCCAGCCTGCTGACGAACAAGCCCTGGTTTTGCGACCGGGGCTTTTTTTTGCCCCGCTTTCAGACAATTAACCCGCCACAACGCACTACACTTAATGCCGATAGCCCATTAAGGAAAATGCCATGACCACACCCACCGCGGACAAAGCGGGTTTACATATTCTGCTAAAACTAGCGTCCCTGGTTATCATCCTTGCCGGGATCCATGCCGCCGCCGATATTATCGTTCAGCTTTTGCTGGCGCTGTTTTTTGCCATCGTCCTCAATCCGCTGGTGACCTGGTTTATTCGCCGCGGCGTGTCGCGCCCGATAGCCATTATTATCGTGGTGTTTGTGATGCTTTGCGTGCTCATGGCGTTGTTCGGCCTGCTGGCGGCGTCGGGCAATGAATTTGTCGCCATGCTGCCAAAATACAATAAAGAGCTGACGCACAAGCTGCTGGCGTTGCAGGACTCGCTGCCGTTTTTACATATGCACATGTCACCGGAGCGTATGCTGCAACGCATTGACTCCGACAAAATGATGACCTTCGCCACCACCATGATGGCGGGGCTCTCCGGGGCGATGGCCAGCATCGTGCTGCTGGTGATGACCGTGGTGTTTATGCTGTTCGAAGTGCGCCACGTGCCGTACAAAATGCGTTTTGCGTTGGTCAACCCGCAGATCCACATCGCCGGGCTGCACCGTGCGCTGAAGGGCGTGTCGCACTATCTGGCGTTGAAAACATTTATCAGCCTGCTGACCGGTATTATCGTCTGGATCGGCCTGTTGTTAATGGGCGTACAGTTCGCGCTGATGTGGGGCGTGCTGGCGTTTCTGCTCAACTACGTGCCGAACATTGGCTCGGTGATCTCCGCCATTCCGCCAATGATTCAGGCGCTGCTCTTTAACGGCTGGTACGAATGTGTGCTGGTGGGGGCTCTGTTCCTCGCGGTGCACATGGTGCTCGGTAATATCCTCGAACCGCGGATGATGGGCCATCGCCTCGGCATGTCGACGCTGGTGGTGTTTCTGTCGTTGCTGATCTGGGGCTGGCTGCTCGGGCCGGTGGGTATGCTGCTGTCGGTGCCGCTCACCAGCGTGTGTAAAATCTGGATGGAAACGACCCAGGGCGGCAGCAAGCTGGCAATCCTGCTGGGGCCCGGACGACCGAAAAGCCGACTGCCCGGTTAGTGACCCGCCAGCCTATAAAACTACCCAATCGGGTAGTTTTATTTTTTAATCTGCCACAAATTAATATCAGCCTAACTAAAATTCCGGCCCAATAATTCAGCGCATACGTAATATTAATGGCAAGAAATATTATCATCATATTAACACCCATTTTGGTTGCAGCACGGCAGGTACTCCCTTATCATTTTACAACTCATCACTATTAACAACGGCGGCTTAAAAAGCGCATCCGTATTTAACGTTAAAATAACGAACTCACGCTCAAATAATGTAAAACCAGGAATTTCCGCTCACGTTGACGTCTGGTTTGAATATCGCTTGTTTTAATCACGCATCGAATTGCGTATTGAATGGAGTAAATGATGAAGAAGTTTGTGAAGTGGTTAGCGGCTGCGGCCGTTGTGGGTGCGCTGGCAGGGTGCGTCTCCCGCACCGCCCCGATCGAAACCGTGCAGAGCCCGGTTGCGTCCGGTCATACTGAAGCCCAGGTGCGTAATGCTATTTTAAAAGCCGGTCTTAACCGCCAGTGGATTATGACTGATGCAGGCCCGGGTGTGATTAAAGGCCGCCAGCAGGCGCGCGACCATACCGCCAATATTCTTGTGCAGTATTCCGCCAACAGCTACATCATCAAATATGACGGCAGCACCAATCTGATGGCGTCAGGTGGTCAGATCCATAAAAACTACAATCGTTGGGTGCATAATCTCGATAAAGATATTCAGATTAGTCTTTCCAGCGCGGTACAGCAGTAATCATTATCGCGGGATATCCGTCTGTATCAGGCTGATATCCCCGCTGTATTGTTCGTTCTTGAGTGAAAATGTCTTAATTTGAGAACACTCTGCCTTACAGATATTCGCCAGCCTGCCGACAACATTGTAGGATGTGCGCGTCAGCAGCGGCCTCCCTGCAACTTGCCGCGTGAATAAAACCATAATTAATGGCATAACCTTCTTTAAAAGACTCGACAGACCAGGCTGCACAAATGAATTTTGCATTACATCTTATCGACTGGCAGGCCCGCGCGCCTGGCTTAAGCGACGCCGCACAGTGGCTCGAATGGGCGACTCACGTCCGGCCAATTGACCCGCAGGCACCCCAGGCAAAACTCACTGCGCTGCCGATGATGACCGCACGTCGTCTGAGCTCCGGCAGCAAGCTTGCCGTGGAATGCGGGCTGTCGATGCTGCAAAAACACGCCATTGATGCAGTGCTCTACACCAGCCGCCACGGCGAGCTGGAGCGTAACTACCGCATTCTGGAAGCGCTGGCCACAGAACAAGCCGTTTCACCGACCGATTTTGCGCTCTCCGTCCACAATTCCGCCGTCGGCAATCTGACGATCGCCGCGAAGCAGCCCGTTGTCTCTTCGTCACTGGCCGCCGGGAAAGACACATTCCAGCAGGGATTGTGCGAAGTCATCAGCCTGTTGCAGGCAGGCTATCAGCGGGTTCTGATGGTCGATTTTGACGGTACGCTGCCCGCGTTTTATCACGCCAGCGTCCACGCCGAAATGCCCACCTGGGCTTACGCCTGCGCAATGGTGTTTGAAGCGGGGGAGACCCTCAGCTGTAACACGCAGCCCGGCGGAAGCGAAGCAGAAAGTGGTCTGCCGCAAAGCCTGACGTTTTTGCGTCACTATCTGAATAACGATCGCCAGTTCGCCATTGACGGTGAGGTGGCGCAATGGTGCTGGAGCCGCAAATGACAACCGTCAGCTCCCGTCTGAACCGTCTTTGGCGTATTTTCGCCACCGGGTTTTGCTTCTCGCTGTTCGGCCTTGGTGGCCTGCTGCTGTCGCTCATCTGGTTTAATATCCTGTTAGTTTGCGTGCGCAATCCCTCGCGCCGCCGACGCATTGCCCGGCGCAGCATCTCGCAGAGTTTTCGCTTTTTCCTGTGGGTCACGAAAGTGATGGGAGTGCTGGATTACCGCTTCCACGGCGAAGCGATTTTGCGTCAGGAAAAAGGCTGCCTGGTGATCGCCAATCACCCGTCGCTGCTCGATTACGTCATGCTCGCTTCGGTGATGCCGGAAACCGACTGCATGGTGAAAGCGGCGCTCTTGCACAACCCGTTTATGAGCGGGGTGATTCGCAGCGCGGATTATTTAATTAACAGCCAGGCCGACAGCCTGCTGCCCGCCTGCCAGCAGCGCCTGGCCAAAGGCGACACCATTTTGATTTTCCCGGAAGGGACCCGCACCCGCTACGGTGAACCGATGACGCTCCAGCGCGGTGCGGCAAATATCGCCGTCCGCTGCGCAAGCGATGTCCGAATTGTGACGATCGGCTGTAGCGAACGTATGCTCGATAAACAGAGCAAGTGGTATGATGTGCCACCGGTGAAGCCCGTATTCGACGTGACGGTAGGCGACCGCCTCGCCATCACCGATTATTATGATGCAAACTTACAAGAACCGGCGCTGGCTGCCCGGCAGCTTAACCGGCTGTTTTTATCGCAGTTACAGCAGTCCCACCCGGAAACCTGACCGGGAAAGATCTCTTTTGGCAGGAATTAATGATGCAAGCTCTCTATCTTGAAATAAAAAACCTCATCATTCAGACCCTGAATCTTGATGAGTTGTCAGCGGATGATATCGACACCGATGCCCCTCTCTTTGGCGACGGCTTAGGCCTGGATTCCATCGATGCGCTGGAGCTGGGACTGGCGGTAAAAAATCAGTACGGCGTGGTGCTTTCAGCAGAAAGTGAAGAGATGCGCCAGCATTTCTATTCCGTCGCCACACTGGCGTCCTTTATTCACGCCCAACGCGCGTAAAGACGAGTCCGTTATGACTGAACAAGAAACCATTTACCAGGAAGTCACTGAACTTCTGCACAAACTCTTTGAAATCGATCCTCAGGAAGTCACCCCTGAGTCCCGGCTGTATGAAGATCTGGAACTCGACAGCATCGATGCCGTCGACATGGTCGTCCATCTGCAGAAAAAAACCGGCAAGAAAATTAAGCCTGAAGAGTTTAAATCTGTGCGCACCGTTCAGGATGTGGTCGACGCCGTCAGCCGCCTGCTGCACGGCGAGTAACCTGCGTGTCCGGCTTACGTTCGCTGCCGCTGATGCGGCTGGCGACAGGCGCCATTGTGCTGGCCTGGCCGCTGCTGGTCGGCTTCGGGCTGGCGCATAACGGCCTGCACTGGCTGCTGCCGGTGATGGCGGCGCTGCTGCTTCTGCGTCTGTTTCAGGTACGCAAACAGGCCGGGCCGATGCGCCGGGTGCTGCAAAGCGTGGCGCTGGCAGGCATTGCCCTTTGCGTCGCAAGCAGCGTGCTGAAGGCACACCAGCTGCTGCTGTTCTATCCGGTGGTAGTGAACCTGGTGATGCTGACGGTGTTTGGCGGCTCGCTGTGGAGCGCAATGCCGCTGGTGGAGCGCCTGGCGCGCTTGCGCGAGCCGAATCTGCCGCCGGAAGGCGTGCGCTACACCCGTCAGGTGACGCGCATCTGGTGCCTGTTTTTTATTGTGAATGGCTCCGTCGCCCTGTTCACCGCGCTGTACGGTGATATGCGGCTATGGACCGCGTGGAACGGCGTTATCGCCTACCTGCTGATGGGCAGCCTGATGGCCGGAGAATGGCTGGTTCGCCGACGCTTGATGAAAAGAGAACAACCATGAAACACCCCCTTCCGCTGTCACAGTGGCTGAACCCTTCACGCCCCGACGATACCTGCATAGCGTGGCTGGGCGCACGCGAATGGCGGCTGGGCGAACTGCGCCATGACGTAGTGACGTTACTGCAAGCGCTGGAGAATCAGCCCGGCGAGCGCTGGGCGCTCTGTTTCGAAAACAGCTACCTGTTTATTGTCGCGCTGCTGGCCACGCTGCATGCGGGCAAAATTCCAGTGATCCCCGGCCACTGCCGCGCCTCGCTGCTGAACGAACAGCAGGCGTTGTTCGACGGCATCCTGAGCGAAGCGTGGCTCGACTGCGAATGTCCACAGCTGGTTGTCGCTTCCGCAGAAGATGCACCGCACAACGACATCACGCTGCCGCAGATAGCGGCCGACAGTTACGTGGAACTGTTTACCTCCGGCTCCACGGGGCAGCCGAAGAGGATCATCAAGCCGGTTGCCCTGCTCGATGCGGAAGCCAGAATGCTTCACGCGCGCTTTGAGCCGCGCCTCGAAGGCTGCCGGGTGGTGGCCTCCGTCGTGCCGCAGCATCTTTATGGCCTGACGTTCCGCATATTTTTGCCGATGGCCTGCGGTCTGCCGCTGCATGCCGCCATGCTTTATTACGCCGAACAGCTGAGCGCGCTGCCGGCGGAACATCGCTATGTCTTTATCAGCAGCCCGGCGTTTCTCAAACGGCTCGACCCGCAGCTCACGCCGCCGCCGGTGGGGATGATCCTTTCCGCAGGCGGCATGCTGCCGTGGAAAGAGGTGAAAGAGACGCAAAGCTGGATCAACGTCTGGCTCGATGAAATCTACGGCAGCACTGAAACCGGGATCATTGCCTGGCGTCAGCGCATCGACAACGGCACCTCGTGGCAGCTATTCCCGGACGTAACGCTGCGGGCCGAAGGCGAAGAATGGCGCTTGCTTTCGCCGCTGCTGAATGATGAATCAGGCCTGCTGCTCGACGATATGATTGAACTGGTCGACGACGGATTCCGTCTCGCCGGACGCCGTGGCCGCGTTGTAAAAATCGAAGAGAAGCGTGTTTCCCTGAGCGAAGTGGAAAAGCGGCTGATGGCGCTGGAAGGCATTGTGGATGCCGCTGCGCTGCCCGTGTCGCGTGGCGGTCGTCAGGGCATCGGCGTGGTGCTGGTGCTCACCGAAAGTGCGCGTCAGCAGTGGCTCTCTACGGGCGGCAAAGCCCAGGAGCAAGCGTGGCGTCTGGCGCTGCTCCCGTGGCTGGAATCCGTCGCGGTGCCGCGCTACTGGCGGGTAGTTGATGAAATCCCGGTTAACAGTATGAATAAGCGCGTTTACGCGCAGTTGCAGGAGTTATTTTCGTGAAGCCTCGTGTACTTGAGCATCAGCAAGCAGAGCCGCAGTCGCTCTCCCTGACGCTGTTCCTGGACCCGGACCTGTTCTGGTTTCAGGGCCATTTTGAGGTGCAGCCGCTGCTGCCCGGCGTGGCGCAGCTCGACTGGGTGATGCACTACGCCACCACGCTGCTGGCCCCCGGCTTTCGCTTTCACAGCATTCAGAACGTGAAGTTCCAGGCCCCTTTGCTGCCGGAAACGACCGTCACGCTCCAGCTTACCTGGCAGACGGAAAAGCAAATTCTGACCTTCAGCTATGCACGCCACGAAGGCGAAGCGCGTCACACCGCCAGCAGCGGAAAGATTCGGTTATGTCGATAACCTTTGCTCCCTGCATTCTGATCCCCTGCTACAACCACGGCGCGATGATGGCGGGTGTGCTGGCGCGGCTGTCCGGGTTTCAGCTGCCCTGCATCATCGTGGATGACGGCAGCGACAGCGCCACGCGCGAGGCGCTTGACGCACTCGCAGCAGATAATGAGCACGTCACGCTGGTGCGCCTGCCTGAAAACGCAGGCAAAGGTGCCGCCGTGATTCGCGGGCTGGAAGAGGCACAGCGCGCAGGCTTCAGCCATGCGGTGCAGGTGGACGCCGACGGCCAGCATGCGATCGAAGATATCCCGCGCCTGCTCGCGCTTGCTGAAAAACACCCGGACACGCTGATTTCCGGCCGGCCGGTTTACGATGACTCCGTGCCGCGCTCACGCCTTTACGGGCGCTACGTGACGCACGTCTGGGTATGGATCGAGACGCTTTCTCTCCAGCTGAAAGACAGCATGTGCGGCTTTCGCGTTTACCCGGTCGAGCCCACGCTGAAGCTTGCCCGCCGCGTGCCGCTCGGTAAGCGGATGGATTTCGACACCGAAGTGATGGTGCGTCTCTACTGGCAGGGCAACACCAGCTATTTTGTGCCGACTCGCGTGACCTATCCCGAAGATGGCCTGTCGCATTTCGATGCCCTGAAGGACAACCTGCGCATCTCCTGGATGCACACGCGCCTGTTCTTCGGCATGCTGCCGCGCATTCCCTCTTTGCTGATGCGCCGCCGCACGCAGCACTGGGCGAAACAGCCTGAAGCCAAAGGCTTATGGGGCATGCGCCTGATGATTTGGGTGTGGAAAACTTTTGGCCGCGGTGCCTTTTCGCTGCTGCTGTGGCCGGTGATTGCCGTGTTCTGGCTCACCGCAAGCGCCCCTCGTCGCGCGTCGCAGCAGTGGATTGACCGAGTGAAGAGAGAGCTCGCCACCCGCAATCTGCCGCAGCCCGCCCGCTTTAACAGCTTTCATCACTTTATGGGCTTCGGTCACGCCATCCTCGACAAAATCGCCAGCTGGCGCGGGGAGCTGAAGCCGGGCCGCGATATCGTTTTTGCGCCAGGTGCGCAGGACGCGCTGGATATGTCCGCCCCCAAAGGCAAGCTGCTGCTGGCCTCGCACCTCGGTGATGTCGAAGCCTGCCGCGCGCTCTCCACGCGGACCATTAACGCGCTGGTGTTTAACGAAAATGCCCAGCGTTTTAAGCAGGTGATGGAAGAGAACGCCCCGCAGTCGGGCATCAACCTGATCTCCGTCACCGACGTTGGCCCGGACACCGCGATGCTGCTGAAAGAGAAGCTGGATCAGGGCGAATGGGTGGCGATCGTCGGTGACAGAATTGCGGTCAACCCGCAGCGTGGCGGCGACTGGCGCGTTATCTGGAGCGAATTTATGGGCTCGCCTGCGCCGTTCCCGCAGGGGCCGTTCATTCTGGCCTCGGTGCTGAAGTGCCCGGTGCTGATGATTTTTGCCCTCAAGCAGCAGGGCAAGCTGCACGTGCACTGCGAGCCTTTCGCCGACCCGCTGGTGTTGCCGCGCGGTGAACGCCAGCAGGCCTTGCAGAATACCGTCGACCGCTATGCGCAGCGCCTGGAGCATTACGCGCTCTCGTCGCCGCTCGACTGGTTTAACTTTTTTGATTTCTGGCAGCTGCCGGACGCGACCGAGAAGGAGTGACGGGTGCTCAACGATCCCCGCTTTACCACCGAAGTTGAAATTACCGTGCCGTTTCACGACGTCGATATGATGGGCGTGGTGTGGCACGGCAACTACTTCCGCTATTTCGAAATCGCCCGTGAGGCGCTGCTCAATCAGTTCGACTACGGCTATCGCCAGATGAAAGAGTCTGGCTATGTCTGGCCCGTCGTGGATACGCGCGTGAAGTACCGCGACGTGGTGACCTTTGAGCAGACCATTCGCGTGCGCGCGAAGCTCGAAGAGTATGAAAACCGCCTGCGCATCGGCTATGAAATCTTCGACGCCGCCAGCGGCAAACGCACCACCACTGGCTATACCATTCAGGTGGCAGTGGAGGAAAAAACCAAAGAGCTGTGCTTCGTCAGCCCGGCGGTTCTGTTTGAACGAATGGGAGTGGAATCATGAAGCTCTGGCCTCTCGTTGTCCTGCTATTAGCGCCATTGGCCCACGCCATCACGCTCGAAGATTTGCAGCAACGCTTTACCGAACAGCCGCTGGTGCGCGCCCATTTCGACCAGACCCGCACCATCAAAGAGATGCCGCAGCCGCTGCGCTCGCAGGGCGAAATGCTGATCGCCCGTGACACCGGGCTGCTGTGGGACCAGGCTTCGCCGTTCCCGATGCGCCTGATGCTCAACGACTCGCGGATGGTGCAAATCGTTAACGGCCAGCCGCCGCAGACCATCACCGCCGATAACAATCCGCAGATGTTCCAGTTCAACCATCTGCTGCGCGCGCTGTTCCAGGCGGACCGCAAAGTGCTGGAGCAGAACTTCCGCATTGATTTTCAGGACAAAGGTAACGACCGCTGGACCCTGAAACTGACGCCGACCACCACGCCGCTGGACAAGATTTTTACCTCCATCGACCTGGCAGGGAAAACCTATCTGGAAAGCATCCAGCTGAACGATAAGCAGGGTGACCGCACCGATATCACTTTGAGCAACCAGCGCCTGACGCCAGCGACTTTGACCGATGACGAACGTAAGCGCTTTGTCGCCGAGTAACGCCCGCCGCGCGGCCTTCGGCTGGCTGGCGCTGTGCCTGATTCTGCTGGTCGCCCTGGCGCTGATGCTGCCACGCGCTCGCCTGAACAGCAGCGTGCTGGCGATGTTGCCTGCCCAAAGCCTGGGTGCGATCCCACCTGCGCTCAGCGACGGCTTTATCCAGCGCCTCGACGGCCAGCTGGTGTGGATGGTCAGCCCCGGAAAAACCGCCGATCCGTCAGTGGCAGCACGCTGGCAGACACTGCTGGCAGGCTCCGGTGCGCTGAGGGAAGTCAAAGGCCAGATGGATGCCCAAAGCCAGCAGGCCTGGGGCACCTTTTTCTTTCAGCACCGTAACGGCCTGATTGACCCAGCGACGCGCGCGCGTCTGGAACAGGGCGGCGAAGCTCAGGCGCAGTGGATTTTGTCCCAGCTTTACTCGGCGTTTTCCGGCGTCAGCGGCAAAGAGCTAAACAACGACCCGCTGATGCTGATGCGCGGCTCGCAGCTGGCGCTGGCGCAGAACGGTCAGAAGCTGCGGCTGATGGACGGCTGGCTGGTGGCGCAGGATAAGGCGGGCAACTACTGGTATCTGCTGCACGGCGAGCTGAAAGGATCGTCGTTCGACATGCAGCAAACCCACCAGCGCGTGAAGGAATTTGCCGCGCTGGAAGCGGAGCTGAAAACCCAGTTCCCGCAGGCGAAGGTGCTGTCGCGCGGCACGATGTTCTACAGCGACTACGCCAGCCAGCAGGCAAAGCATGACGTTTCCACCCTTGGTTTGGCGACAATTCTCGGCGTGATCCTGCTGATTGTACTGGTCTTCCGCTCGCTGCTGCCGCTGCTGCTGTGCCTGATTTCCATCGGCATCGGCGCTGCCGCTGGCACGGTCGTCACGCTGCTGCTGTTCGGCGAACTGCATCTGATGACGCTGGTGATGAGCATGAGCATCATCGGCATCTCCGCCGACTATACGCTTTACTATCTCACCGAACGGATGGTGCACGGTGAGCAAAGTTCACCGTGGGAAAGCCTGCTCAAGGTACGCAATGCGCTGCTGCTGGCGCTGCTGACCACCGTGGCGGCGTATCTGATCATGATGCTGGCCCCGTTCCCCGGCATTCGTCAGATGGCGGTGTTCGCGGCGGTGGGCCTGAGCGCCTCCTGCCTGACGGTGATTTTCTGGCATCCGTGGCTGTGCCGCGGCCTGCCGGTGCGTCCGGTGCCGCTGATGACCCTGATGCTGCGCTGGCTGGCGGCATGGCGGCGCAATAAAACGCTCTCCGTTGGCCTGCCGGTGGCGCTGACGCTGTTCGCGCTGGCGGGGCTTTCCCAACTGCGAGTGAACGATGATATTTCGCAGCTTCAGGCGCTGCCGCCGCACCTGCTGGCGCAGGAGCAAAAGATTACTGCGCTCACCGGGCAAAGCGTCGATCAGAAGTGGTTCGTGGTGTACGGCGACTCCGCGCAGCAGACGCTGGAACGGCTGGAAGCCTTCACGCCGCAGCTTGAGAAAGCGCGCGCCGCCGGTGATTTTGCTCAGTTCCGCACGCTGCCGCTCAACTCTGTCGCGCGCCAGCAGCAGGATTTGGCTTTACTGAAAGAAGCTGCGCCTGCGGTGGTAAAAGCGCTGAACAGCGCCGGGCTGCAGGCCGTCACTCCGGATTTGTCGCCGATGCCGGTAAGCGTGGAAGCGTGGCTGAAAAGCCCGGCCAGCGAAGGCTGGCGGCTGCTTTGGCTGACGTTGCCTGACGGCAAAAGCGGCGTGCTGGTGCCGGTGGACGGCGTGAAGAACAGTGCCGCGCTGCAAAAACTTGCCGATAACAGCCAAGGTGTGGCGTGGAACGATCGCAAAGCCTCGTTCGACAGTCTGTTTACGCTCTACCGCACTATTCTAACGGCGCTGCTCGGCGTAGCGCTGGCGGTGATTGCACTTGGCGCGATGCTGCGTCTGGGCTGGCGCAAAGGGCTGATTAGCCTTGTGCCGTCGCTGTTGTCGCTCGGCTGCGGGCTGGCTGTGCTGGCATTCACCGGGCATACGGTGAACCTGTTCTCCCTGCTGGCGCTGGTGTTAGTGCTCGGCATTGGCATCAACTACACCCTGTTTTTCAGCAACCCGCGCGGCACGCCGCTGACGTCGCTGCTGGCGATTACTTTGGCGATGATCACCACTTTGCTGACGCTCGGCATGCTGGTTTTCAGCGCTACTCAGGCCATCAGCAGCTTCGGCATTGTGCTGGTGAGCGGCATATTCACCGCCTTTCTGCTGTCGCCGCTGGCGATGCCGGGCAAGAAACGCAAGAAAACATGAGTTTTGCCCGGCGGCGCTTCGCTTGCACGGGCCTACAAAATAATCGAACCCCGTAGGCCGGGTTTGTAGGCCGGGTAAGCGCCAGCGCCACCCGGCAATCGCGCCATCCGGCAACACTGTTTTGAGGTAAATGATGATTCGCACTTTTTTAAAGCTCGCAGCCCTGGCGGCGATGCTTATCCTGACCGGCTGCAGCCATTCATCACAAAATGAAAATGGCCGCCCGCAGGCGTGGCTCCAGCCAGGCACGCAGGTCACGCTGCCTGCTCCCGGTATTACGCCTGCTGTCACCTCACAGCAGCTGCTGACCGGCAGCTTCAACGGCAAAACGCAGTCGCTGCTGGTGATGCTGAACGCCGATGACAAAAAGCTGACGCTGGCGGGCCTGTCATCCGTCGGCATTCGCCTGTTCCTTGTCACCTATGACGAGCAGGGCATTCACACCGAGCAGTCCATCGTGGTACCGCAGCTGCCACCGGCAAGCCAGGTGCTGGCCGACGTCATGCTGAGCCACTGGCCGCTCAGCGCCTGGACGCCGCAGCTGCCGAAAGGCTGGACGCTGACCGACCGGGGTGATAAACGTGAGCTTCGCAACGCAGGCGGCAAACTGGTGACTGAAATCACCTATATGCAGCGCAAAGGCAAACGCGAACCGATCAGCATCGAACAGCACGTCTTCAATTACCACATCACCATTCAATACCTGGGTGACTGAGATGATCTACATAGCTGCCGCAGGCATGATTAACGCGCTGGGTAACACGGCGGACGAAATTGCCGTCAACCTCTGTGCGGGCACCGCGCCGGGGATGCGCTCGCGTGAAGGCTGGCTACAGGGTGACGTTGCCGCCGTGCTTGGCGGCGTGGACGGCGAGCTGCCTGTCATTCACGATGCGTTTGCCGCACACCGCTCCCGCAATAACCAGCTGCTGCTGGCGGCGCTGGCGCAGATTCAGTCGCAGGTGGACGAGGCCATCGCCCGCTTTGGTCGCGACCGTGTGGCGGTGATCATGGGCACCAGCACCTCCGGGCTTGATGAAGGCGACATCCACGCCAACCTGACGCTGAACGGTCAGGAGAGCAGCGAATGGCGCTACGCACAGCAGGAGCTCGGCGACCCGTCACGCTTCCTGCGCAACTGGCTGAAGCTGGAAGGCCCGGCCTATACGCTCTCCACGGCCTGTTCCTCCAGCGCTCGGGCGATGATCAGCGGCCGTCGCCTGATTGAGGCGGGCCTGGTCGACGTGGCGATTGTCGGCGGGGCCGACACGCTGAGCCGCATGCCGGTGAACGGTTTCAATAGCTTAGAGTCGCTCTCGACGACGCTGTGCCAGCCGTTTGGCCGCGACCGCTGCGGTATCACCATTGGCGAAGGCGCAGCGCTGATGCTGCTCACCCGCGAGCCGCAGCCCGTGGCGCTGCTGGGCGTTGGCGAATCCAGCGATG
This sequence comes from Enterobacter sp. CC120223-11, assembly GCF_900215375.1. GTDB lineage: Bacteria > Pseudomonadota > Gammaproteobacteria > Enterobacterales > Enterobacteriaceae > Scandinavium. Next base: position 68,498 of record NZ_OBEF01000010.1, read on the forward strand.
CGCACCATATTTCTGCCCCGCATCCTGAAGGGGAAGGGGCCATTCGCGCCATTCAGCAGGCGCTGAGTGATGCGAACCTTCAACCACAGGACGTGGGCTATATCAACCTGCACGGGACCGCCACGCCGCTCAACGATCAGGTGGAATCCACCGTCGTCCACGCGCTGTTTGGCGAAAGCGTGCCGTGCAGTTCCACCAAACATCTGACCGGGCACACGCTGGGTGCGGCAGGCATTACCGAAGCGGCGCTGAGCTGGCTGATTCTGCAGCGTAGCCTGCCGCTTCCGCCGCAGGATTTCAGCCGCTCGCCTGCTGATCCGACGCTTCCGGCCTGCGGCATTCTGACCGCGCCGCAGCCGCTGGCCCGGCCGGTTATTCTGTCGAATTCATTCGCCTTTGGCGGCAACAACGCCAGCATCCTGCTGGGGAGAACGGCATGAGCCACTACTTATCACCGGGCGCTTATCTGCCCCACGACGCGCCGATGCTGCTGCTTGAAACGGTGCTTAACGTCACCGACGAACAGGCCGTTTGTCAGGTTACAGTGAGTCGCCACGGCGTGCTCGCGCCGTTCCTCGACGCCAGTGGCAACCTGCCGGGCTGGTATGCGCTGGAGCTGATGGCGCAGACCGTCGGCGTCTGGTCCGGCTGGCATCGCCAGCAGCGCGGCGAGGCACAAATTTCATTAGGCATGGTGCTGGGCGCGCGCGAGCTGAAATGCACGTCCGGGGAAATGAGTGCCGACAGCGTGCTCGACATTACCGTCACCCTGCTGATGCAGGACGAGCGTTTCGGCAGCTTCGACTGTCTCATCACCGCAGGCGGCGAGACGCTTGCCTGCGGGCGCGTGAACACCTTCCAGCCAACGCCAGAAGAATTAACCACACTGTTTCAACAGGGAGCGTCATCATGAGTCGTTCAGTTCTGGTCACCGGGGCCAGCAAGGGCATTGGCCGCGCGATCGCGCTGAAGCTTGCCGCCGACGGGTTTACCGTGGGCGTGCATTATCACAGCGACAAACAAGGCGCGCAGGACACTCTCTCAGCCATTGAGGGCGCGGGCGGTACAGGCCGTGTGTTGCAGTTTGACGTGGGCAACCGCGAGCAGTGCCGCGATGTGCTGGAAGCGGATATCGAGCAGCATGGAGCGTGGTACGGCGTGGTCAGCAACGCGGGCATCACCCGCGACGGCGCGTTCCCGGCGCTGAGCGAAGACGACTGGGATAGCGTGATCCACACCAACCTGGACAGTTTCTACAACGTCATTCACCCGTGTATCATGCCGATGATTTCAGGCCGCAAAGGCGGGCGCATCATTACGCTCTCTTCGGTGTCCGGCGTGATGGGCAACCGCGGCCAGGTGAACTACAGCGCGGCGAAGGCGGGGATTATTGGCGCGACGAAAGCGCTGGCCATCGAGCTTGCGAAGCGCAAAATCACCGTCAATTGCATTGCGCCGGGGCTTATCGACACCGGCATGATCGAGATGGAAGAAGCGGCGCTGAAGGAGGCGATGAGCATCATTCCAATGAAACGCATGGGTCAGGCCGACGAAGTGGCCGGGCTCGCCAGCTATCTGATGTCCGACATTGCGGGCTACGTCACCCGTCAGGTGATTTCCATTAACGGAGGCATGTTATGAGTCGTCGCGTAGTCATAACCGGCATGGGCGGCGTGACCGCCTTTGGTGAAAGCTGGGATGCGGTTTCTGCGCGCCTGCGCAGCTATCAGAATGCGGTACGCAAAATGCCGGAATGGCAGGTTTATGACGGGCTGCACACGCTGCTCGGCGCGCCAATTGATGATTTTACGCTGCCTGCGCACTACACCCGCAAGCGCATCCGCGCGATGGGCCGCGTCTCGCTGATGTCCACCCGCGCGAGTGAACTGGCGCTGGAGCAGGCCGGGCTGATTGACGAAAGCGTGCTGACCAACGGCGAAACCGGCATTGCCTACGGCTCCTCAACCGGCAGCACCGGCCCGGTGAGCGAGTTCGCCACCATGCTGACCGAGAAGCACACCAACAACATCACCGGCACCACCTATGTGCAGATGATGCCGCACACTACTGCCGTCAACACCGGGCTGTTCTTTGGCCTGCGCGGACGCGTGATCCCCACCTCCAGCGCCTGTACTTCAGGCAGCCAGGCGATTGGCTACGCGTACGAAGCGATTCGCCACGGCTATCAGACCGTCATGGTCGCAGGCGGTGCGGAGGAGCTTTGCCCGTCGGAAGCGGCGGTGTTTGACACGCTGTTCGCCACCAGCCAACGCAACGACGCACCAACGACCACGCCATCGCCGTTTGACGTCAACCGTGACGGGCTGGTGATTGGCGAAGGCGCGGGGACACTGGTGCTGGAAGAGCTGGAGCACGCCAAAGCGCGCGGCGCGACAATTTACGGCGAAATTGTCGGCTTCGCCACCAACTGCGATGCGGCCCATATCACTCAGCCGCAGAAGGAAACGATGCAGATCTGTATGGAGCAGTCGCTGCGTCAGGCGGGTCTTGCGCCGTCGGATATCGGCTATATCTCCGCCCACGGCACGGCGACCGACCGCGGTGATATCGCGGAAAGCCAGGCCACGGCGGCGGTCTATGGCAACAGCACACCGATTTCATCGCTGAAAAGCTACTTCGGGCATACGCTTGGGGCCTGCGGCGCGCTGGAGGCCTGGATGAGCCTGCAAATGATGCGCGAGGGGTGGTTTGCGCCAACTCTGAACCTGCAACAGCCTGACGAACAATGTGGCAATCTGGACTACATTATGGGAGAGTCACGGGCGATTGACTGCGAGTTTTTGCAGAGCAACAACTTCGCCTTCGGTGGGATCAACACCTCGATAGTTATTAGACGCTGGGAGTAACGATGTATCGGCTGTTCCTCGGGAATATTTCAACCCTCAGTCTGGCCACGCTGCCTTCGGCGCTCGCAGAGAGTGCGCCCGAGGGGACGCGCCGCAGCGCCTGGCTTGCCGGGCGTGCGCTGCTGTGCCATGCCGTCTCGCCGCTGCCCGAAATACAGCTTGGCGATCAGGGAAAACCGGGGTTCGACGAGCGTCACGCGCTGTGGTTCAACCTGAGCCACAGCGGCGATAACATCGCCCTGTTGGTCAGCGACGAAGGCGAGGTGGGCTGCGACATTGAAATGCTCCGCCCGCGCCCGCAGTGGCAGCAGCTGGCTAACGCCACCTTTACCGGCAACGAACATATTGAGATTGAGCGTGAAGCTGAGGAGCACCGCCTGACGGCGTTCTGGCGCATCTGGACGCGTAAAGAAGCGATGGTCAAACAGCGCGGCGGCAGCGCCTGGCAGATTGTCAGCTACGACAGCACCGCGCCGCTGAATCTGCACCTCAGCGATTTGCAGCATGAAGGTTTAAGCCTGGCGGTCTGCACGCCAACGCCGTTTACGGTGAGTACAGAGGTGATTGAGCGGGTGGGTTAACGCATCTCGCCCGAATAACAGAACGGCAGCCCGAAGGCTGCCGTTTTGCTTAGGCCTGGCCTTTCATCCACACCCGAATGCCGTCGAGGAACATCTGGGTGGCGAGCATCACCAGAATCAGCCCCATCAGGCGCTCCAGCGCGTTCACGCCTTTCTCGCCGAGCAGGCGCAAAAAGAGCCCCGACTGCAGCAAAATAACAAAGGTGCCGCCCCAGGCGAGCATCAGCGCGATAATTAAATGCCCCATCTGATTCGGATACTGGTGCGACAGCAGCATCAAGGTTGCCAGCAGCGACGGCCCGGCAACCAGTGGGATGGCCAGCGGCACAATAAAGGGTTCTTCACCCGCCGGTAAGCCGTTGCTGCTGCCCTCGTTGCCGGGAAAAATCATCTTTATGGCAATCAGGAACAGAATAATCCCTCCGGAGATAGAAACGGTCTCTGCGCTCAGGTTCAGGAAGGCGAGAATTTTCTCTCCGGCGAAGAGGAAAATGAGCATTATCACTATTGCAATCAATAGCTCACGTATCATGATCGCCCGGCGGCGCCTGGGTTCCGTATGTTTCAGCACCGACATAAAAATCGGTAAATTTCCCAGGGGATCCATAATCAGGATCAATAAAACCGCCGCGGAAAGGATTTCACTCATGAGATTGTTCCCTGATAATTGCGCTTCATGCTAAGAGTAATGAGCGCGTTAAATAAGTTGCTTTACTTAATGATGACGAATCATTGAATTTTTTCACTTGCGACTTTGGCTGCATTTTGTAATGTGTGAGAACCCCTGCGTCCAGCAATGGAAAATGGGGCCAGACACAACAGCACACACCTCTGCAGGAAAATACGTTATGAAAAATGTTGGTTTTATCGGCTGGCGTGGAATGGTCGGCTCTGTACTCATGCAACGCATGGTAGAAGAGCGCGATTTTGACGCCATCCGCCCGGTCTTCTTCTCCACCTCTCAGCTTGGTCAGGCTGCGCCTGCGTTCGGCACCCATAGCGGTGGAACATTGCAGGATGCTTTCGATCTGGAGGCGCTGAAGGCTCTCGACATTATTGTCACCTGCCAGGGCGGCGATTATACCAACGAAATCTATCCAAAGCTGCGTGAAAGCGGCTGGCAGGGCTACTGGATTGATGCGGCCTCGTCGCTGCGCATGAAAGATGACGCCATTATCATTCTGGACCCGGTCAACCAGGCTGTCATTACCGACGGCCTCAACAAAGGCGTGAAAACCTTTGTCGGCGGTAACTGCACCGTCAGCCTGATGCTGATGTCGCTGGGCGGCCTGTTCGCCAACGACCTGGTCGAGTGGGCCTCTGTGGCAACCTATCAGGCAGCCTCCGGCGGCGGCGCGCGCCACATGCGCGAACTGTTGAGCCAGATGGGCGGCCTGTATAACTACGTTTCGGACGAGCTGGCAAACCCGGCATCGGCCATTCTGGATATCGAACGCAAAGTCACCCAACTGACCCGCAGCGGCGATCTGCCGGTGGACAACTTCGGTGTACCGCTGGCGGGCAGCCTGATCCCATGGATCGACAAGCAGCTCGACAACGGCCAGAGCCGCGAAGAGTGGAAAGGCCAGGCGGAAACCAACAAAATTCTCGCCACGCAGAATATTATTCCGGTTGACGGCCTGTGCGTGCGCATCGGCGCGCTGCGCTGCCACAGCCAGGCATTCACCCTGAAGCTGAAAAAAGACGTCTCTGTCCAGACCATCGAAGAGATGCTGGCGGCGCACAACCCGTGGGCTAAAGTGGTGCCAAACGATCGTGAAATCACCATGCGCGAGCTGACGCCAGCGGCAGTCACCGGCACGCTGACCACGCCGGTCGGGCGCTTGCGTAAGCTGAATATGGGGCCGGAGTACCTCTCCGCCTTCACCGTCGGCGATCAGCTCCTCTGGGGAGCCGCAGAGCCGTTAAGACGCATGCTGAGACAATTAGCGTAACAAAATGAAAGACGGGGTGCTGAGTCACCCCTTTTTTACGCCTGTCACTTATACGTATAACAAGGAGCTATTACGTATGTATCAACTTTTACCCGGAGTCAGATAAAGCCTTGGCTATGCTTTAAGGGAGAGGTTTTCCCTGAAGGTGGGATGGCGCGAAAAGGAAGCTCGTTTTTACCGCGCCGTTCAGGTCAAAAAAAGTCGCTACAGAGAAACAAAACAGCGACACCTATAACAGGATGAATAGCATGTCCGAACGTATCGACAGAGACGTGGTTAATGCTCTGATTGCCGGCCATTTTGCGGATCCCTTTTCCGTGCTTGGCATGCACTGCACCGCCGCAGGGCTGGAAGTCCGCGCACTGTTACCTGACGCGACTGAAGTGTGGGTCATCGAACCAAAGACCGGGCGTAAAGTCGGGCAGCTCGACTGCCTAGACTCGCGCGGTTTCTTCTGCGGCGTGATGCCGCGGCGTAAAAATCCTTTCCGCTATCAGCTGGCCGTCATCTGGCACGGCCAGCAAAACCTGATTGACGATCCGTACCGCTTCGGCCCGCTGCTGCAGGAGATGGACGCCTGGCTGCTGTCGGAAGGTACGCACCTGCGCCCGTATGAGACGCTGGGTGCGCATGCCGATACCATGGATGGCGTAACGGGTACGCGTTTTTCCGTCTGGGCACCGAACGCACGTCGCGTGTCGGTGGTTGGGCAGTTCAACTACTGGGACGGTCGCCGTCACCCGATGCGCCTGCGGGCGGAGTCAGGTATCTGGGAGCTGTTTGTTCCCGGGGCGCACAACGGTCAGCTCTATAAATTCGAGATGATCGACGCCCACGGCAAGCTGCGCATCAAGGCGGACCCGTATGCCTTCGAAGCGCAGATGCGCCCTGAAACCGCGTCGCTGATTTGCGGTCTGCCGGAAAAAATCGAGCAGCCGGAATCGCGCAGGCAGGCGAATAATTTCGACGCGCCCATCGCCATTTATGAGGTGCATCTCGGCTCCTGGCGGCGTCATACCGACAACAACTTCTGGCTGAGCTACCGCGAGCTGGCAGACCAGCTGGTGCCGTATGCCAAATGGATGGGGTTCACCCATCTGGAACTGCTGCCGATCAATGAGCATCCGTTCGACGGCAGCTGGGGCTATCAGCCGACGGGCCTGTACGCGCCGACGCGTCGTTTTGGCACCCGCGAAGATTTCCGCTATTTCATTAACGCGGCCCATAACGCCGGGCTGAACGTCATTCTTGACTGGGTGCCGGGCCACTTCCCGTCGGACGATTTTGCGCTGGCGAAGTTCGACGGCACCGAGCTGTACGAGCACAGCGATCCTAAGGAAGGCTACCATCAGGACTGGAACACCCTGATTTATAACTATGGCCGCCGCGAAGTGCAGAATTACCTGGTCGGCAATGCGCTGTACTGGATTGAGCGTTTCGGCATTGATGCCCTGCGCGTGGATGCGGTGGCCTCAATGATTTACCGCGACTACAGCCGCAAAGAGGGCGAGTGGGTGCCTAACGAGCACGGCGGGCGTGAAAATCTCGAAGCAATTGAGTTCCTGCGCAGCACCAACCGTATTCTCGGCGAGCAGGTGCCGGGCGCGGTGAGCATGGCGGAAGAGTCGACGGACTTCGCGGGCGTTTCAAGGCCGCCTGAGATGGGCGGGCTCGGCTTCTGGTACAAGTGGAACCTGGGCTGGATGCACGACACCCTCGATTATTTCAAACTTGACCCGGTTTATCGCAAACATCATCACGACAAGCTGACCTTCGGCATGTTGTACAACGGCACAGAAAACTTCGTCCTGCCGCTGTCGCACGATGAAGTGGTGCACGGCAAAAAATCGATTCTCGACAGAATGCCGGGCGATGCCTGGCAGAAGTTCGCCAACCTGCGCGCCTATTACGGCTGGCTGTACGCTTTTCCGGGCAAAAAGCTGCTGTTTATGGGCAACGAATTTGCCCAGGGCCGCGAGTGGAACCACGACACCAGCCTCGACTGGCATCTGCTGAGCGGCGGCGACAACTGGCACCACGGCGTGCAGCGGCTGGTGCGGGATCTCAACCTGACCTATCGTCACCACAAAGCGATGCATGAGCTGGACTACGACTCTTACGGCTTCGAATGGCTGGTGGTCGATGACCACGAGCGCTCGGTGTTTGTCTTTGTGCGCCGCGACAGGCAGGGCAACGAAATCATCGTCGCCAGCAACTTCACGCCGGTGCCGCGCGAACATTATCGTTTCGGCATCAATCAGTCGGGCCGCTGGCGTGAAATCCTGAATACCGACTCCATGCACTACCACGGCAGCAATGCCGGGAACGCTGGGGCGGTGCACAGTGATGCCATTGAGAGCCACGGACGCCCGAACTCGCTCTCCATCACGCTGCCGCCGCTGTCGACCATCTGGCTGGTCCGGGAGGGAGAATGAGCAAACTCACGGCAGGAAAACCCGCGCCGCTCGGCGCAAGCTACGACGGCAAAGGCGTGAACTTCACCCTTTTCTCCGCCCATGCGGAGCGGGTTGAACTCTGTGTGTTTGATAAACATGGCAACGAGCGACGCTCCGATTTACCCGAGCGCACCGGCGACGTGTGGCACGGCTATCTGCCTGAAGCGCGCCCTGGCCTGCGTTACGGTTTTCGCGTGCATGGGCCATGGGATCCGCATCAGGGGCATCGCTATAACCCGGCGAAGCTGCTGCTCGATCCCTGCGCCTATCGCGTGGACGGTGAGGCGATTGATGACCCCATTCTTCACGGCGGCCATGACACGCCAGACGATCGCGACAGTGCGAGCGTCGCACCTCGCTCCGTGGTGGTGGATCTCCGCTACGACTGGGAAGACGACGAGCTACCGCGCACGCCTTGGAGCAACACTATTATTTACGAGGCGCACGTCAAAGGGCTGACGTATCTGCATCCAGGTATTCCGAAAGATCTGGCCGGAACCTACGGTGCCCTTGCTCATCCGCTGATGATCGCCTATTTCAAAAAGCTCGGTATTACGGCGCTGGAGCTGCTGCCCGTCGCGCACTTCGCCAGCGAGCCGCGCCTGCAACGGCTGGGGCTCACTAACTACTGGGGCTACAACCCGCTGGCGATGTTTGCCGTCGATCCGCGCTATGCCACCTCGCCGAAGACGGCGCTGAAGGAGTTTCGCGATGCGGTGAAGGCGCTGCATGCGGCGGGCATTGAGGTGATTCTCGACATCGTGCTGAACCACAGCGCGGAGGTCGACCTCGACGGCCCGACCTTCTCCCTGCGCGGAATCGACAACCGTAGCTATTATTGGATAAGGGACGATGGCGATTACCACAACTGGACCGGCTGCGGTAACACCCTGAATCTCAGCACGCCAGGCTCGGTGGAATACGCTCACCGGTGCCTGCGCTTTTGGGTTGATGAGTGTCACGTGGACGGCTTCCGCTTTGACCTGGCCTCGGTAATGGGCCGCACGCCGGAATTTCGTCAGGATGCGCCCCTGTTTGAGGCGATCAAAAACGATCCGCACTTAAGCGCCGTGAAGCTGATTGCGGAGCCCTGGGATATTGGTGACGGCGGCTATCAGGTCGGCAACTTCCCGCCGCTGTTCGCCGAATGGAACGACCATTTCCGCGATGCTACGCGCCGCTTCTGGCTGCAGCAAAGCCTGTCGCTCGGCGAATTTGCCCGCCGTTTTGCAGGCTCCAGCGATGTGTTCAACTTCAACGGACGCCTGCCGTCGGCGTCGGTGAATCTGGTCACGGCGCACGACGGTTTTACCCTACAGGACTGCGTCAGTTTCAATCAGAAACACAATGAGGCAAACGGTGAAGAAAACCGCGACGGCACGAACAATAACCACAGCTGCAACCATGGTATAGAAGGATTAGACGGCAGTCTTGATGTGACTGAACGGCGGCGGGCCAGCGTCCATGCCCTGATGGCCTCGCTGCTTTTATCACAAGGGACGCCGATGATACTGGCCGGGGATGAACACGGCCATAGTCAGCACGGCAATAACAATGCGTACTGTCAGGACAACGCCTTAACCTGGCTCGACTGGGAAAAGGCCAACGCTGGCCTGACCGCGTTTACCGCAGCCCTCATTCGCCTGCGCCAGCAGATCCCGGCTTTGACCGAAGACCGCTGGTGGCAGGAGGGTGATGGCCGCGTTTGCTGGCTGAACGAGAACGCGCAGCCTCTGAGCGTTGAAGCGTGGCAACAGGGAAGCCCCCGGATGCAGATTCTGCTTTCAGGCACCTGGCTTATCACGCTGAACGGCTCGCAGGAGGTTGCAGAGATGGCATTACCTGAAGGGGAGTGGCGCGCCATTCCTCCATTCGCCGGAGAGGATAATCCGGTCATCCTGGCTGTCTGGCATGGGCCCGCGCACGGAGTGTGCGTATTCGAAAAGGTCCGCTCGGACGTGTAACGAGCGAGAAAAGGAGTTAATCATGGTTAGACTTGAAAAGAACGATCCTCTGATGTTAGCGCGCCAGTTGCCGATCAAATCGGTGGCGCTGATCCTCGCCGGTGGGCGCGGAACCCGACTGAAAGACCTGACCACCACCCGCGCAAAACCGGCGGTGCACTTTGGTGGCAAATTCCGCATCATTGATTTTGCCCTCTCTAATTGCATTAACTCAGGTATTCGCCGCATCGGCGTAATCACTCAGTATCAGTCCCACACGCTGGTGCAGCACATTCAGCGCGGCTGGTCCTTCTTTAGCGAAGAGATGAACGAGTTCGTCGACATTCTGCCTGCGCAGCAGCGCGTCAGCGGCCAGAACTGGTATCGCGGCACCGCCGATGCGGTCACCCAGAACCTCGACATCATTCGCCGCTACAAAGCCGAGTACATTGTGATCCTCGCCGGGGACCACATCTACAAGCAGGATTACTCGCGCATGCTTATCGATCACGTCGAAAAAGGCGCACGTTGCACCGTGGCCTGCATGCCGGTGCCCGTTGAAGAGGCAACGGCGTTTGGCGTGATGGCGGTGGATAACGAAGAAAAGATTATCGAATTCGTCGAAAAACCGGCGAAGCCGCCAACCATGCCGGGCGACGACAGCAAATCCCTCGCCAGCATGGGCATCTATATCTTTGATGCAGATTACCTTTACGACCTGCTGACCGAAGACGACGCCGAGGAGAACTCCAGCCACGACTTCGGCAAAGACATCATCCCGAAAATTGTCAAATCTGGCATGGCGTATGCACATCCCTTCCCGTTGTCCTGCGTTCAGTCCGACCCGGAATCCGAACCTTACTGGCGCGATGTGGGTACGCTTGAGGCGTACTGGAAGGCAAACCTCGACCTGGCTTCCGTCACGCCTGAGCTGGATATGTACGATCAGAACTGGCCGATTCGTACGCATATGGAATCGCTGCCGCCCGCGAAGTTTGTACAGGACCGTTCGGGCAGCCACGGCATGACCCTGAACTCGCTGGTTTCCGGCGGCTGCATTATCTCCGGCTCGGTGGTAGTGCAGTCGGTGCTGTTCCCGCGCGTGAGGATTAACTCGTTCTGTAACATTGATTCGGCAGTCTTACTGCCAGACGTCTGGGTTGGACGTTCGTGTCGCCTGCGTCGCTGCGTTATCGACCGTGCCTGCGTGATACCAGAGGGCATGGTCATTGGGGAGAATGCGGAAGAGGACGCGCGTCGTTTCTACCGTTCTGAGGAAGGTATTGTGCTGGTCACGCGTGAAATGCTGCGCAAACTGCAGGGCTGACAGGAGCGATAATGCAGGTTTTACATGTATGTTCAGAGATGTTCCCGCTGCTGAAAACCGGCGGTCTGGCAGATGTGATTGGCGCGTTACCGGCGGCGCAGATTGCCGATGGGGTGGATACCCGAGTGCTGCTGCCAGCCTTCCCGGATATTCGCCGTGGCGTGACGGATGCTCAGGTCGTGACCCGTCGCGACACCTTCGCCGGGCGCATCACGCTGCTGTTTGGTCGCTACAACGGCGTGGGTATCTATCTGATTGATGCACCACATCTTTATGACCGACCGGGCAGCCCGTATCACGATACGAACCAGTTTGCCTATACCGATAACGTGCAACGTTTTGCGCTGCTCGGCTGGGTAGGCGCTGAAATGGCCGTGGGGCTCGATCCGTTCTGGCGCCCGGAAATCGTGCACGCGCACGACTGGCACGCGGGCCTGGCTCCAGCGTACCTTGCGGCGCGCGGCCACCCGGCAAAGTCGGTCTTTACGGTGCATAACCTGGCCTACCAGGGCATGTTTTACGCCCATCACATGAATGAGATTGATCTGCCGTGGTCGTTCTACAACATGCACGGGCTGGAGTTTAACGGGCAGATTTCGTTCCTGAAGGCGGGGCTCTATTACGCCGATCACATCACGGCGGTTAGCCCGACCTACGCCCGCGAAATCACCGAGCCGCAGTTCGCCTACGGCATGGAAGGTTTGCTGCGTCAGCGTCATCAGGAAGGGCGACTGTCGGGGATATTGAACGGCGTGGATGCGCACATCTGGAGCCCGGAGAATGACCTGCTGCTGGCATCGCGCTACACCCGCGATCAGCTGGAAGAGAAGGCAGAGAACAAACGCCAGCTGCAGATTGCGATGGGGCTTAAGGTCAACGATAAGGTGCCGCTGTTTGCGGTGGTCAGTCGGCTGACGCATCAGAAAGGCCTGGATTTGGTGCTCGAAGCGCTGCCGGGCCTGCTCGAACAGGGCGGTCAACTGGCGCTTTTAGGCGCGGGCGACCCGGTATTGCAGGAAGGGTTCCTCGCCGCCGCCGCCGAACATCCGGGGCAGGTTGGCGTGCAGATTGGCTATCACGAAGCCTTCTCGCACCGCATTATGGGCGGGGCGGACGTGATTCTGGTGCCTTCCCGCTTTGAGCCGTGCGGCTTAACGCAATTATACGGCCTGAAATACGGCACGCTGCCGCTGGTGCGGCGCACCGGAGGGCTGGCGGACACCGTTTCCGACAGCTCGCTGGAAAACCTGGCCGACGGCGTCGCCAGCGGCTTCGTGTTTGAAGACAGTAATGCCTGGTCGCTGCTGAGAGCTATCCGGCGTGCTTTCGTGTTGTGGTCACGCCCGTCACTCTGGCGCTACGTTCAGCGTCAGGCGATGAGCATGGATTTTAGCTGGCAAGTCGCGGCGACCTCTTACCGCGAGCTTTATCAACGCTTGATGTAATCACAGGAACCATTTCTATGAATGCACCCTTTACTTACGCGTCGCCGACACTCAGCGTTGAGGCACTGAAACACTCGATTGCCTATAAGCTGATGTTCACCATCGGGAAGGACCCGGCCATCGCCAACAAGCACGAATGGCTGAACGCCACGCTGTTTGCGGTACGTGACCGCCTGGTTGAACGCTGGCTGCGCTCGAACCGCGCCCAGCTGTCGCAGGAAGGTCGTCAGGTCTATTACCTGTCGATGGAGTTTTTGATTGGTCGCACCCTTTCTAATGCGCTGTTGTCACTCGGGATTTATGAGGACGTAAAAAGCGCGCTGGAAGGGATGGGGCTGGAGCTTGAAGAGCTTATCGACGAAGAGAACGATCCAGGCCTCGGCAACGGCGGCCTCGGGCGTCTGGCGGCCTGCTTCCTTGACTCGCTGGCGACGCTCGGCCTGCCGGGGCGCGGCTACGGCATCCGCTATGACTACGGCATGTTCAAGCAGAACATCGTCGACGGGCGGCAGAAGGAATCCCCTGATTACTGGCTGGAGTACGGTAACCCGTGGGAGTTTAAGCGTCACAACACCCGCTATGCCGTGCGCTTCGGCGGCCGCATTCAGCAGGAGGGCAAGAAATCCCGCTGGGTGGAAACCGAAGAGATTCTGGCCGTGGCCTACGACCAGATCATTCCGGGCTATGACACCGATGCCACCAACACTCTGCGTCTGTGGAACGCCCAGGCCAGCAGTGAAATCAACCTCGGGAAGTTCAACCAGGGCGACTACTTCGCGGCGGTGGAGGATAAAAACCACTCCGAGAACGTCTCCCGTGTGCTGTACCCGGACGACTCGACCTATTCCGGGCGTGAGCTGCGCCTGCGCCAGGAGTATTTCCTGGTCTCGGCCACCGTGCAGGACATTCTGAGCCGTCACTATCAGCTGCATAAAACCTACAGCAACCTGGCGGAGAAAATTGCCATTCACCTGAATGACACGCACCCGGTGCTGTCGATTCCGGAGCTGATGCGCCTGCTCATCGATGAGCATAAATTCAGCTGGGATGATGCCTTTAACGTGACCTGTCAGGTCTTCTCCTACACCAACCACACGCTGATGAGCGAAGCGCTGGAGTCCTGGCCGGTGGAAATGCTCGGCAAAATTCTGCCGCGCCATCTGCAAATTATCTTCGAGATTAACGACTACTTCCTGAAAACGCTTCAGGATCAGTACCCGAACGACACTGGCCTGCTTAGCCGCACGTCGATCATTGACGAGTCTAACGGTCGTCGGGTGCGTATGGCGTGGCTGGCGGTGGTGATCAGTCACAAGGTCAACGGCGTTTCGGAGCTGCACTCGAACCTGATGGTGCAGTCGCTGTTCGCCGATTTCGCGAAGATTTTCCCGATGCGCTTCACCAACGTGACCAACGGCGTGACGCCGCGTCGCTGGCTGGCGCTGGCGAACCCGTCACTTTCTGAAGTGCTGGATGAAAACATTGGCCGCACCTGGCGCACGGACCTCAGCCAGCTGACCGAACTGGAGCAGCATCTTGATTATCCGCTGGTCAATCAGGCGGTGCATCACGCCAAGCTGGAGAATAAAAAGCGGCTGGCGGAGTACATCGCCCAGCAGCTGAACGTGGTGGTGAGCCCGAAATCGCTGTTCGACGTGCAAATCAAACGCATTCACGAATACAAACGTCAGCTGATGAACGTGCTGCATGTGATCACGCGCTACAACCGCATAAAAGCTGATCCGAAAGCCGACTGGGTGCCGCGCGTGAATATCTTCGCCGGGAAAGCCGCGTCGGCTTACTACATGGCAAAGCACATCATCCATCTTATCAACGACGTGGCGAAGGTGGTCAACAACGACCCGCAGATTGGCGACAAGCTGAAGGTGGTGTTTATCCCGAACTACAGCGTGAGCCTGGCGCAGGTGATCATTCCGGCGGCGGATCTCTCCGAGCAGATCTCATTGGCGGGAACCGAAGCCTCCGGCACCAGTAACATGAAGTTTGCCCTCAACGGTGCGTTGACCATCGGCACCCTGGATGGGGCAAACGTCGAGATGCTGGAGCATGTGGGTGCAGAGAATATCTTTATCTTCGGTAACACGGCGGAAGAAGTCGAAGCGCTGCGCGCCAAAGGCTACAAGCCGCGGGATTACTACGATAAGGATGAAGAACTGCATCAGGTGCTGACGCAAATCGCGACTGGCCTGTTCAGCCCGGAAGAGCCGGGGCGCTACCGTGACCTGGTGGATTCGCTGATTAACTTTGGTGATCACTATCAGGTGCTGGCGGATTACCGCAGCTACGTGGACTGTCAGGACAGCGTTGATGAGCTGTACCGCAACCCGGAAGAGTGGACCACCAAAGCGATGCGCAACATCGCCAACATGGGCTACTTCTCGTCAGACAGGACCATTCAGGAGTATGCGGATCATATCTGGCATATTGATCCAGTGAGGTTGTAGTCGTTGCCCTCTCCCTAACCCTCTCCCGCAGGGAGAGGGAACTATTCAGCGCAGGTTTGTTTTTCTCCCTCTCCTTTCGGGAGAGGGCCGGGGAGAGGGGAAATTCAGATCTGGATTAAGACGCTAACGACAATTCATGCTTTCCCGCGTGCTGTACCAGCCACTGTGCGACGCGGGATTGCTCTTCGGCATTCAGCCACATACCCTGCTTGGTCCGACGCCAGATAGCATCGTCAAGGCGACGCACCCACTCATGCTCCACCAGATAGCGCAGCTCCGCTTCGTAAAACTCATGGCCGAAATGCTCGCCTAAATCGGCAATCTCTTTTGCTTCACCCAAAATCCACTCGCTGTTGCTGCCGTAGGTGCGGGCAAAATGGCGCGCCATGCCTTCGCTGATAAACGGATAGCGGCGGCGCAGCTTCGCGGCGTAATCGTCGCGGTCACCTTCAAGTTCTCCACCCGGCAGCACCGAACCTTTGGTCCACGCCGGACCGATGCCTTTGTAGTACGGCGTCAGTTTTTCCAGTGCGTGCTCGGCGAGCTTACGATAGGTGGTGAGCTTGCCACCAAAGACCGACAACAGCGGTGCCTGGCCGTCAACATCGTGGATATCCAGGGTGTAATCGCGGGTGATGGCCTGCGGAGAATCAGACTCGTCGTCGCACAGCGGACGCACGCCAGAGTAGGTCCAGACGATGTCATCGCGCCCCAGCTGTTTTTTGAAGTGAGCGTTGTGCACCTTCAGCAGGTAGTTAATTTCGCTCTCGTCTATTTCGACATTTTTCGGATCGCCTTTGTACTCAACGTCGGTGGTACCGATGATCGAGAACTCATCCATCCAGGGAATGACAAACACGATGCGCTTATCTTCGTTTTGCAGGATGTAGGCCTGCTTCTGGGTGTGCACGCGTGGCACCACAATGTGGCTGCCTTTGATCAGGCGAATACCGTAGGGTGACGGCAGATGCATGCCGTCGTCGAAGAACTGTTTTACCCACGGGCCGGTGGCATTGACCAGGCCGCGCGCCTGCCAGCTGAATTTCTCGCCGGTATCAATGTCTTCCGCTTCGACAATCCACAGGCCGTTTTCGCGACGGGCGGAGGTGGCGCGGGTACGGGTCAGCACTTCACCGCCTTTTTTCACCACCATCTGCGCGTTGGCGAGCACCAGACGCGCGTCGTCTACCCAGCAGTCGGAATATTCGAAACCGCGCACAATTTCCGGCTTCAGTACCGAGTCCGCGCCAAAACGCAACCCGGCCGAACCCGGCAGGCTGGTGCGTTTACCGAGATGATCATACATAAACAGGCCGATTCGAATCATCCACGCCGGGCGCAGATGCGGGCGATGCGGTAGACGAAAGCGCATCGGGAAGGCGATGTGCGGCGCCATCTTCAGCAACACTTCACGCTCGGCCAGCGCTTCGCTCACCAGGCGGAATTCGTAGTGTTCGAGATAGCGCAGCCCGCCGTGAATCAGCTTGGAGCTGGCGCTGGAGGTTGCGCAGGCCAAATCCTGCGCCTCCAGCATCAGCACGGATAAACCACGCCCTGCGGCGTCTGCCGCGATACCGGCACCGTTGATGCCACCGCCTATCACAATCAGATCTTTGGTTTCCATGCTGCGCCCTCGTGCACTTTCGTTAAAGTTCATAAATGTTCGTTATCGCTCAATATAGCAAACAAACGCGCATCTGGTAACAACAAAAAAACATTTCAGAGTGATGCATGTAACAAATTAGCGTTTAGCTATGTTGAAGACGCACGCCAGGCGGTAAAATAGCGCGGACATTTTCCCCTCACCCTGACCCTCTCCCCAAAGGGGCGAGGGAATGATTAGCTCCCTCTCCCTTTCAGGGAGAGGGCCGGGGTGAGGGTAGAAACAGCGCACATCACCCAAAGAATAAAAGAGAGCACCATGGATCAATTTGAATGTATCAACGTAGAAGAAGCGCACCAGAAACTGCACCAGGGGCTGGCGGTGATGGTGGATATCCGCGATCCGCAAAGTTACGCAATGGGCCACACGCCGGACGCGTTTCATCTGACCAACGATACGCTGGGTGCGTTTATGCACGACGTTGATTTTGGTACGCCGGTGATGGTGATGTGCTATCACGGCAACAGCAGCAAAGGTGCTGCGCAGTATCTGCTAACGCAGGGCTACGACAACGTGTACAGCGTGGACGGCGGCTTCGACGCCTGGCACCGCCATTTCCCGGCCGAAGTGGCGCACGGAAGCTGAGCAGGTATACTGTCCTCCTTTGTGTGGAATAAGCGACGCCCCGTATGTTGATGATTACCTCCTTTACTAACCCGCGCGTCGCCCAGGCGTTTGTTGACTATATGGCAACGCAGGGCGTTATCCTGACCCTTCAGCAACATACTCAAACGGATGTCTGGCTGGCCGACGAGTCTCAGGCCGCGCGCGTTCAGAACGAGCTGGCCCGCTTCCTTGAGAACCCCGCCGATCCCCGCTATCTGGCGGCGAGCTGGCAGTCAGGCCATACCAACAGCGGGCTGCACTATCAGCGCTATCCGTTTCTCGCCACGTTGAAAAGCAACGCCGGACCTTTGACCTGGCTCATCCTGTGCGCCTGTATTCTGGTGTTTATTGTGATGAATGTGGTGGGCGATCAGGCGGTAATGCTGGCGCTGGCCTGGCCTTACGACGCGTCCCAGCAGTTTGAAATCTGGCGCTATTTCAGCCATGCGTTTATGCACTTCTCGCTGATGCATATCCTTTTCAACCTGCTATGGTGGTGGTACCTCGGCGGGTTGGTGGAAAAGCGCATTGGCAGCGGCAAGCTGCTGGTGATTACCCTGATCAGCGCGCTGCTGAGCGGCTTTATACAGCATAAATTTAGCGGCCCGTGGTTTGGTGGTTTGTCGGGTGTGGTTTACGCCTTGATGGGCTACGCCTGGCTGCGCGGAGAGCGGGACCCGCAAAGTGGCATTTACCTCCAGCGCGGCCTGATTATTTTCTCGCTGCTCTGGCTGGTGGTGGGCTGGCTGGATCTTTTCGGTATGTCGATTGCCAACGGCGCGCACGTCACGGGTCTGGCCGTTGGGCTGGCGATGGCGTTCGCCGACACGCAGAATGTGCGAAAACGAATATAGCTATTGATCTAACGGATTCCAGGGATCTTGCATGAAACAAACACAACGTCATGACGCGATTATTGAACGGGTAAAACAGCAGGGTTATGTCAGCACGGAAGAACTGGTGGAGCAGTTTGCCGTCAGCCCGCAAACCATTCGTCGCGATCTCAACGACCTTGCTGAGCAGAAGATGATCCTGCGCCATCACGGCGGGGCGGCGCTGCCGTCGAGTGCGGTGAACACCTCCTGGCAGGACAGACGAGCGAATCAGGCCGCAGAAAAAGAGCGCATCGCCCGAAAAGTGGCGAGTCAGATCCCCAACGGTGCCGCGCTGTTTATTGACATCGGCACCACGCCGGAGGCGGTGGCCCACGCGCTGCTGGAGCACTCCGACCTGCGCATCGTCACCAATAACCTCAACGTGGCGAACACGTTAATGGCGAAAGAGGATTTCCGCGTCATTCTGGCGGGCGGCGAATTGCGCAGTCGTGACGGCGGCATCATTGGCGAAGCGACCCTCGATTTCATCTCTCAGTTCCGCCTCGACTACGGCATTCTCGGCATCAGTGGGATCGACAGCGACGGTTCACTGCTGGAGTTCGACTATCACGAAGTGCGCACCAAGCGGGCGATCATTGAAAACTCGCGCCACGTCATGCTGGTGGTGGATCACTCCAAATTTGGCCGTAACGCGATGGTGAACATGGGCAGCATCAGCATGGTCGATGCGGTCTACACCGACGTGATGCCGCCGGCGGGCGTGATGCAGGTGATTGCGGAGCATAACATTCAGCTGGAGCTGTGCTGATTCTCCTCACCCTAACCCTCTCCTCAGAGAGGAGAGGGAACTGATTCGAGCACGCTTTTCTCCCTCGCCCCTTTGGGGAGAGGGCCGGGGTGAGGGGAAAATTCTTTAAACCCCATACCCCATCATTTTCAGCAGCTGCTGGGCATGCTGCACGGCATCCTGGCGGTGCGCCACGCCTAGCTTCTGATACAAATTACGGATATGCGTCTTGATGGTGGTGGCGGCAACATCCAGCTCACCTGCAATCTGATCGTTGCTGTAGCCGGAATAGATAAGCCCCAGCACCTGCCATTCACGCTGGGTCAGCGGGCTGGTGCGAATCAGTTCCGGCACTTCCGGGTGATTTAACAGCCGTTCAACGAAGTTCTCGTCAAAATGCGCAAACTTATGTCGATGATGCTGGTTGATCTCCCGCAGAATACGCTGGGCACGATGCTGTTCCAGTTCTGGCAAGGTATTGAGCTGTAAGAGCTGACGCAGCTGCTGCGCCATCGCTTCCCCTTCAATGACGAAGTGGCTGATAAACCCGGTGCGGTTAGAGAGTTTCAGCGCTTCCATCAGCACGCGCTGGGCGTCGTTCTTTTGGTTAGCCTGCCAGTACAGCTGATTGAGCAGCAGCAGGTTACGGTTGAGATCGCTCATCAGCCGCAGCGAACGAGCATTCTCATTGAGTTCTTCCAGTACCATTTCCGCCGACTCAAATTCGCCAAGCAGGATCTGCGCGCGGGCGATGTTACGCCACTGGCTTTGCAGGAAGTGATTGTTGGCAAAGGCCGGTTTTGGCGTCTGGCGCAGCCAGTTGGCGGCGGATTTCTTATCGCCAGTCATCTGCCAGTATATGACCCGCACTTTGTCAGCGTTGGAAACCCAGTCGCTGTGGTACTGACCGTTGCCGAGCAGGTTTTCGAGGCGGTTCAGGTGATTGCGGGCGTTGTCGAGATCGCCACGCGCCAGAGAGCTTTGCACCAGCAGCGCCAGGCATTGCAGCTGCTGCTGCGGCTGATAGGTGGCGAGCACGCTCATGCCGTGACGGGCGCTCATTTCCGCTTCATCAAGGCGGGCCCAGGCCCAGAGCAGCTGCGCGCGAATGCGCAGCAGGAACTCATGCATCGGCAGCTGTTCCAGATGCTGTTCGCGAATGAGCTGGAACGCTTTCTCCTGATTTTCCCATGCGGCTTGCAAAAAGCCCTGCGCGAACAGGATTTCGCTTTGCTGAATCAGGCTCCACAGCGCGTAGTGCCAGACCTCATGGCGGCGCGCCATCTGTTCGGTCTGCTGCATGACCGCCAGCGATTGACTGAGTTTGCCCTGGCAGTGCAGCACTTCACCGTGCACTGAAGTTGCCACGATGCGGCTGTAGTAGTTGGCGAGCGGCAGCTCATCCAGCGCCACCATGGCCAGACGTTCAGCCTCTTCCGGGTCGCCGTCGTTAATCGCAACCTGTGCACGCAGGGCGTTAAAATCGCCGTGCAATGCTGCGTCCATCTCGCCGTTGGCTTCTTCTTCCACGCGGGCGAGCAGGGTGTTGACCTCGCTGTAGCGGTGCTGGCTTTGCATTAGCCAGGCCTGTAACAGCACCAGGCGTGGATTATCCAGAAGGCTGTCCCACGGCAGCGCCGCCAGCGACTCTTCAAGCAGTGCCAGTTCGCTATGGTGGAACAGGCCCCATGCGTGATTGAGCAATATATCGCGCAGCATGCTGGCGTCGCCCGCCGACAATGCGTGATGAATGGCTTCACTCGGGAAACCCTGCGCCATCCAGCTTTCGGCGGCAGCGCGGTGAATATCAGGCAGCTCGGTCGCCAGCTCCCACTGACAGCGCTGGCGCAGGAAACTGCCGAACAGTGGGTGGAAGCTGAACCATTCGCCGGTGTTGTCCATGCGTTGCAGGAACAGCCCCTGGCGTTCAATCTCTTCGAGGCGCATCTGGCCGTTATCTTCCCCGGTCACTCGCACGATCAGCGCGTCGTTCATCGAGCGCAGCAGGGAGCTTTTCAGCAGGAAGTGGCGGGTGGAAAGGTCCACGTTATCCAGCACTTCGTCTACCAGATAGTCAGACAGGTGGCTGGCGTTGATGCCCGAGAGGCGGCGCGCGGAGTGGTGCGCGGCGCTGGTATTCTGGCGTGCGGAGAGGGCTATCAGCTGTAGCGCCGTGGCCCAGCCCGCAACGTCATCACACATGCGGCTGCTTTCGGTGGCTTCAATAGGTGACGTCAGGCGGCAGTCGAAAAACTGCTTCGCTTCCTGATGGTTGAACGCCAGCTGCTGGCTGCCGATCTCCAGCAGTTGATCGCGCACGCGCAGGTTAGCGATACCGAGCTGTGGCAGGTTGCGAGACAACACAACCAGGGTCATATTTTCCGGCTGATGGCGCAGGAAGAAGCGCATGGCATCGTGAATCACCGGGTTGGTGATGAGATGGTAATCATCAATGACCAGCAGCAGTGGGCGCTGCCACGCGTTCAGCTCGATAAACAGCTGAGCAAACAGCGAGGTAAGGCTGGCGTATTGCCGCTTATGCACCATGGTTTCGCTGGCGGAGCAGTGGCCGCCGGTGGCCTGCTGGATGGCGGCAATCAGATAGCTGGCGAAACGTTCCTGTTGGTTATCTCCCTCATCCAGAGAGAACCATCCCAGGTCTTTTTTTCCTGCAGCCCACTGTGAAATGAGAGTGGTTTTTCCGTAACCTGCCGGGCTGGTTACCAGCGCGAGACGGTAATTGTTCGCGCCGGAAAGTTTCGCCAGTAATCTGTCGCGAACCACGGTGTGTTCAAGACGGACGGGACGACTTAATTTAGACGGAATCAACATAGGGTTATCACTTCACTGTGAGGGAAAGAATTTGTTTTTTTCGGGCTTCGTAATTAATAGGTATTAAATTCGGACATACGCTTAATTATTGCAAGTTATGTCCGAATTTTATGCTTATGATTTTGCACTCTGTCACAAATATCAATGAAGCGTAAACGGCGTCACTGAAACCGGTGCCAGTGCTCATGGCGCCTGGGTTCGGTAATTTGTTAAAACGTGCTTATAAGTTATTTTTGATGGATGGAGCACAAGTTAAGAAAGCTAAATAAAAGCAAAGTTATTCCAGCAAATAAGCATTTCGAATGAAAGGGATTAGATAATTATTATTACACGTAAGTAATCATTTCCTCCCTCCGCCCTGATTTACAAAACGTCTTTTCATTTTCGCGATCGAGACGGGTATAAAGTGAGCAGAACCGCCGTTAACGGCTAACGTTATAGTGGCGAAGATCACACTTTTCGCTCATCCCTGCTACTCCTCCCTGGCTAATCCCCGCCGGGATGAGGACGGTAAACAGGTAGCCCGGCACACTAGCGCCAACGTTTTAGCTAACAGGATTGGATCCTTATGTCTCAGCCGACCTTCGACAAAGCACAGTTTCAGGCAGCACTGACGCGTCAGTGGCAGCGAATTGGCCTGCAGGCCGCAAACGAAATGACCCCGCATCAATGGTGGCAAGCGGTGAGCGGTGCGCTGGCCGAACTGCTGGCGGCTCAGCCGGTGGCGAAACCGGAGAAAGGGCAGCGTCATGTGAACTACATTTCAATGGAGTTCCTGATTGGCCGCCTGACCGGCAACAATCTGCTGAACCTGGGCTGGTATCAGGAAGTGAGCGACGTGCTGAAGGCGCATGACGTCTCCCTGACGGATTTGCTGGAGCAGGAGCGCGACCCGGGCCTCGGCAACGGCGGTCTTGGGCGTCTGGCAGCCTGCTTCCTCGACTCGATGGCAACCGTCGGCCAGGCGGGCACCGGCTACGGTCTGAACTATCAGTACGGCTTGTTCCGTCAGTCCTTTGACGATGGTCAGCAAATTGAAGCACCGGACGACTGGCAGCGCGGCAGCTATCCGTGGTTCCGCCATAACGCCGCGCTGGATGTGCAGGTCGGTATCGGCGGTAAAGTCGTGAAAGGTGACTGGCAGCCTGCGTTCACTATGGTCGGCCAGGCCTGGGATTTACCGGTGCTCGGCTACCGCAACGGCGTGGCGCAGCCGCTGCGCCTGTGGCAGGCCACCCATGCCCATCCATTTAACCTGACCAAATTCAACGACGGCGATTTCCTGCGTGCTGAACAGCAGGGCATCGATGCCGACAAGCTGACCAAAGTCCTCTACCCCAACGACAATCATCTGGCGGGCAAAAAGCTGCGCCTGATGCAGCAGTATTTCCAGTGCGCCTGCTCGGTGGCGGATATCCTGCGCCGTCATCACCTGGCGGGCCGCAAGCTGGCCGAACTGCCGAAGTTTGAGGTCATTCAGCTCAACGACACGCACCCGACCATCGCCATTCCTGAACTGCTGCGCGTGCTGCTCGATGAGCATCAGCTGAGCTGGGACGACGCCTGGGCCATCACCAGCAAGACCTTTGCCTACACCAACCACACCCTGATGCCGGAAGCGCTCGAGTGCTGGGATGAAAAACTGGTGAAGGCGCTGCTGCCGCGACACATGCAAATCATCAATGAAATCAACAAGCTCTTCAAAGTGCTGGTCGATAAAACCTGGCCGGGCGATGAGGCGGTATGGGCCAAACTGGCGGTGGTGCATGACAAACAAGTGCGCATGGCAAACATGTGCGTGGTGAGCGGCTTTGCGGTAAATGGCGTGGCTGCGCTGCACTCCGACCTGGTGGTGAAGGATCTGTTCCCGGAATATCATCAGCTGTGGCCGAACAAGTTCCATAACGTCACTAACGGCATCACACCGCGCCGCTGGATCAAGCAGTGCAACCCGGCGCTGGCGGCGCTGTTCGACAAAACGCTGAAGAAAGAGTGGGCCAACGATCTCGACCAGCTGATCAAGCTGGAAAAACAGGCCGACGACGCGAAGTTCCGCAAAACCTGGCGCGACATCAAGCTTGCCAACAAGCAGCGCCTGGCCGCGTTTGTGAAGCAGCGCACCGGGATCGAAATCAACCCGGAAGCCATTTTCGACATTCAGATTAAACGTCTGCATGAGTACAAGCGTCAGCACCTGAACCTGCTGCACATCCTCGCGCTCTATAAAGAGATCCGTGAGAACCCGAAAGCAGACCGCGTGCCGCGCGTGTTCCTGTTCGGTGCGAAAGCCGCGCCTGGCTACTACCTGGCGAAGAACATCATTTACGCCATCAACAAAGTGGCGGAAGCGGTCAACAACGACCCGAAAGTGGGCGACAAGCTGAAGGTAGTATTCCTGCCGGACTACTGCGTGTCGGCGGCAGAGCTGCTGATCCCGGCGGCGGACGTCTCCGAGCAGATTTCAACGGCGGGTAAAGAGGCCTCTGGTACCGGCAACATGAAGCTTGCGCTGAACGGCGCGCTGACGGTCGGCACGCTGGACGGGGCGAACGTCGAAATCGCCGAACAGGTTGGCGACGAGAACATCTTCATCTTCGGTCATACCGTGGAAGAAGTGAAAGCGCTGAAGGCCAAAGGCTATGACCCGGTGAAATGGCGCAAGAAAGACAAAGTGCTGGATGCCGTGCTGAAAGAGCTGGAGAGCGGCAAATACAGCGGCGGCGACAAGCACGCGTTTGACCGGATGCTGCACAGCATCGGCAAGCAGGGCGGCGACCCGTACCTGGTGCTGGCTGACTTTGCGGCCTACGTGGAAGCGCAGAAGCAGGTGGACGTGCTTTATCGTGACCAGGAGGCCTGGACCCGCGCGGCAATTCTCAACAGCGCACGCTGCGGTATGTTCAGCTCGGATCGTTCGATTCGCGATTATCAGAGCCGTATCTGGCAGGCAAAACGCTAAGGGAGCGCTATGGAGAGCAAACGTCTGGACAATGCCGCGCAGGCGGCGGGCATCAGCCCAAGCTACATCAATGCCCACGGCAAACCGCAGTCAATTGGTGCTGACACCAAGCGGCGTTTGCTCGATGCGATGCATCACACGGCCGCGAAAGTGGCCGTCACGCCGGTGCCGAACGTGCTGGTGTTCACCCACGGTAAGAAAATGTCGCTGCCGGTGGAAGGCAGCGGTGAGTATCACTGGATGCTGACCACCGAAGAGGGGGTGCAGCATCAGGGTAATGCGACGGCGGGCAAAGCGTTGAATCTGCCGACGCGGCTGCCGGAGGGCTATCACACCCTGACGCTGACCCAGAGCGACCACCGCTGGCACTGCCGGGTGATCGTCGCCCCGGAGCGCTGCTATGAGCCGCAGGCGCTCAAAGAAGGGAAAAAGTTGTGGGGCAGCTGCGTGCAGCTCTACACCCTGCGCTCTGAAAAAAACTGGGGTATTGGCGACTTTGGCGATCTGAAGGTGATGCTGCCGGAGATCGCCCGCCGCGGTGGGTCGTTTATCGGCCTGAACCCGATTCACGCGCTTTACCCGGCAAACCCGGAGAGCGCCAGCCCGTACAGCCCTTCTTCCCGCCGCTGGCTGAACGTCATTTATATCGACGTAAATGCGGTGGACGATTTTGGCCTCAGCAAAGAGGCGCAGGCGTGGTGGAAACTGCCCACCACGCAGCAGGCGCTGAAGTCTGCGCGTGATGCCGAATGGGTTGATTACGCCACTGTGACCGCGCTGAAAATCACCGCGCTGCGCATGGCGTGGAAAGGTTTCTCGAAGCGTGATGATGACCAGATGGCGGCGTTTCGTCAGTTCGCGCTCAATGAGGGCGAAAGCCTCTACTGGCAGGCGGCGTTTGACGCCCTGCACGCGTATCAGGTGAAAGAGGACGAAATGCGCTGGGGCTGGCCAGCCTGGTCGGAGGCGTATCAGAATATCGACAGCCCGGAAGTGAAGGCGTTTTGCCAGAAGCACGCCGATGAGGTCGATTTCTTCCTTTGGCTGCAGTGGCTGGCGTACTGCCAGTTTGCCGCCTGCTGGAACGAATGCCAGCAGCATGAGATGCCGATTGGCCTCTATCGTGACCTGGCGGTAGGCGTGGCCGAAGGTGGGTCCGAAACCTGGTGCGACCGCGAACTCTACTGCCTGAAAGCCTCCGTGGGCGCACCGCCGGACATTCTCGGCCCGCTAGGGCAGAACTGGGGCCTGCCGCCGATGGATCCGCACATCATCGCCGCGCGAGCCTACGAGCCCTTTATCGACCTGCTGCGCGCCAATATGCAAAACTGCGGCGCGCTGCGTATCGACCACGTGATGTCAGTGCTGCGCCTGTGGTGGATCCCCTATGGCGAAACCGCCGATCACGGCGCGTATGTGCATTACCCTGTGGACGATCTGCTGTCGATCCTGGCGCTGGAAAGTAAACGCCATCAGTGCATGGTGATCGGCGAAGATCTGGGTACCGTGCCGGTGGAAATCGTCGGCAAGCTACGTAAAAGCGGCGTCTACTCCTACAAGGTGCTCTATTTCGAAAGCGACCATGAGAAGACCTTCCGCGCGCCGAAGGCGTATCCGGAACAGTCGATGGCGGTTGCCACCACCCACGATCTTCCAACGCTGCGAGGCTACTGGGAAAGCGGTGATTTAACGCTGGGCAAAACGCTGGGTCTCTATCCTGATGAAGTTGTGCTGCGCGGCTTGTATCAGGATCGTGAACTGGCCAAGCAAGGCCTGCTGGACGCGCTGCACAAGTATGGCTGTTTGCCAAAACGTGCCGGGCATAAGGCATCGCTGATGAGCATGACCGACACCCTGAATCGTGGCATGCAGCGCTATATCGCCGACAGTCACAGCGCGCTGCTGGGCCTGCAGCCGGAAGATTGGCTCGACATGGCCGGGCCGGTGAACATTCCGGGCACCAGCTATCAGTACAAAAACTGGCGTCGCAAGCTCTCCACCTCGCTTGAGGCGATGTTTGCGGATGAAACCGTGAACAGGCTGATTAAGGATCTGGATAAGCGCAGGAAAGCGGTGGGGAAATAACAGGATTGTTCCCCTCTCCCGAATCCTCTCCCGGAGGGAGAGGGAACATACCAGGCTCGTTGCAGGTAACGTTTTTCGCCCTCTCCCTATGGGAGAGGGCAGGGGTGAGGGGAATCAAATAATCTTAGTAGTAAGAGTGCTCACCGCGCTGGTGCTCGGTCAGATCGCGAACGCCTTTCAGCTCCGGGAATTCGTTCAGCAGCTGCTTTTCAATCCCTTCTTTCAGCGTGACGTCGACCATGGAACAGCCGTTGCAGCCGCCGCCAAATTGCAGAATGGCGAGGCCGTCTTCGGTGATTTCCATCAGCGATACGCGGCCACCGTGGCCGGCGAGCTGTGGGTTAACCGTCGACTGCAGCATGTACTCCACGCGCTCCATGAGCGGCGCATCGTCGGAGACTTTACGCATTTTGGCGTTCGGCGCTTTCAGCGTCAGCTGGGAACCTAACTGATCGGTCACGAAGTCGATTTCAGCATCGTCCAGATAGGGCGCGCTCAGCTCATCGACGTAGGCGGTCAGCAGGTCAAATTTCAGGGCAGTGTCACTCGCTTCCACCGCATCCGGCGGGCAGTAAGAAACGCCACATTCAGCATTCGGGGTGCCAGGGTTAATCACAAATACGCGGATTTGCGTCCCTTCTTCCTGATTTGCCAGCAGTTTGGCAAAGTGCGCTTGTGCAGCATCGGAAATATTGATCATAGCTTTGGCCTAATAGTTGACTACTTTAGTCGGTTATAATACGCCCATCACAGAGGGTCTACAAGGTGCGACACAGGCACCATACCTGAACTGACGCCGCGCCGTTTTGCAAAAGCAGGCGGGAAAGTTCGGCCACGGTGGCACCGGTCGTGACGACATCGTCCACCAGGACGATATGGAGCCCCGCGACTGGAATTTCAAGACGAAACGCATTTTTCAGGTTCTGTTTGCGCCGCTTAGCTGAAAGCTGATGCTGCGTAGCGGTGGGGCGAACACGGCGTATCGCTTCGCGGGCGTAACAAATGCCTGACCAGCGGGCGAGCGGGCGGCAAAGCTCATCGGCCTGATTATAGCCACGGCGCCAGTGACGTTTCTGCCACAGCGGCACGGCGATCAGTAAATCGGGTTTGGCGCGGCCTGGCGTTTGCCTGAGGCGTAACAGCAGCAGGCGGGCGAGGGCATTTGTCAGTTCGGGGCGACGGTGAAACTTCCAGCGTTTAACCAGACCCGAAAGTGGGATGTCGTAATCATTTACCGCAACCAGCCATTGCCACGGCGGCTCGTGGCGCAGGCAGCGTCCACAGGGGAGCTGCTCGTGAGCGGCGGGTAAACCGCACTGTGGGCAGAGCGATGGACGGGAGCTGACGGCGCGGGTGCAGCAGGAGCAAATCCCCCAGTGCGCCAACCTCAGCGGCATTTCGCATAGCCAGCATAAGCCGTGGGCTGTTAGCATACTTCCCCTCCTGTTCAAAGAATGAGAACCATAACGGATGAATGACCTCTGGTGGCAAACCCTGGGCGAAGGAAAGTGTCATCTTGTGCTGCTGCACGGATGGGGGCTGAACGCCGGGGTGTGGGATTGCATCACGCCTGAACTGAGCTCGCACTTTACGCTGCATCTGGTGGATCTGCCGGGCTTCGGGCGCAGCGGCGGCTTCGGGGCCTTAACGCTGGAAGAGATGACGAGCCTGGTGTTAGCCAAAGCCCCGGAAAAAGCGCTCTGGCTGGGGTGGAGTCTCGGTGGGCTGGTGGCAAGCCTCGCGGCGCTGACGGCCCCCCATCGTGTGCTGGGGCTGGTGACCGTGGCTTCTTCGCCCTGTTTTACCGCGCAGGAAGCGTGGCCGGGCATCAAGCCGGATGTGCTGTCGGGTTTTCAGCGGCAGCTCAGTGAAGATTTTCAGCGCACGGTGGAGCGCTTTCTGGCGCTGCAAACGCTCGGCACGGAAAGCGCCCGTCAGGATGCGCGCAGGCTGAAAAGTGCGGTGCTGGCGCAGCCGATGCCTTCGGTTGAGGTGCTTAACGGTGGGCTGGAGATCCTGAAAACGGCCGATCTGCGTGAAGCGCTCGTCGGGCTGAAGATCCCTTTCCTGCGGCTTTACGGTCATCTCGACGGGCTGGTTCCACGCAAGGTGGCAGCGCTGCTGGATACGCAGTGGCCGGAGAGCTCATCTTATATTTTCCCGAAAGCGGCACATGCGCCATTCATCTCTCATCCGGAAGTGTTTTGTCAGCAGCTACTCGCTTTCAGGCAGGTGATTCTCTGATTTTTAAGGCAAACGGGCGCAATTTCTCTTGCTGTGTCTATACTGAAATGGCCGCTGCGACGGGGGTGTTTCGTCCATCGCAGTACAAACACTAAATGGTCATATGGAGAGTTCGGCTATGAAAATTGCTACAGGTATTGTTGCGGCACTGGTTATGGGTTCCCTGTCTTTTGGTGCATTCGCTGCGAAGGAAATCACCAAAGAAGATCTGGCAAAAATGAACCTGACGAAAATCGGTTCGATCACCACGTCGCAAGGCACCGCGCCGATGGATGCGAAACGCGATCTGTCGAAAAAAGCTGATGAAATGGGCGGCACCTATTTTGTGGTGATCGCGGGTGAGAAGAACGAGAAAACCGTTCACGCCAACGCTGACGTCTACAAATAAGTTAGCGAGCACTGATAAGTAAGAAGCGGGCCACTGGCCCGCTTCTTCATTTCTGACTTACTGTAAAATCCACCATTCCCGCAGGCAGGCTTTGCCCTCCGGGCAGCTTTTACAGCTGCCGCTCAGACAATCATCGGGTTCTTCCGCTATGCGTTTCGCTTTGCCCATGGCCTCCATGCGCATCAGCATGGCGTCAATCATTGGCTGCGGCGTGTGCAGTACGCGGCTCAGCTGCTGTGCTTCCATGCGGCCCTGTAAGGCCAGCACGTCACGCAATTCAATCATTGAGGCCATCTGCGCTCCTTAGTGACAGTCGCCAGCCGGGCTGCTACAGCAGCTTTCAACGGTTTTACGCGTTGCCAGCAGATTCACGTTAACGCGACTGCGGGCGCGGCGTAACAGACCCAGTACGACCACGTTAAACAGCACCACAGTCAGAATGCAGACCAGGCTGTAGCGCGGATGCTGGTGGAAGCTCGATACCTGGTAGAACAGCGTGGACAGCGAATAAGCAATATTCAGCCCCCACAGAATCGAGAAGCCCATCCAGCCGCGGCTGGATTCACGGGCAATTGCGCCCATCACTGAGATGCACGGAATGTAGAGCAGAACGAAAATCAGGTAGCTGTAAGCCGCCGCCGCGCTGCCGAATTTGCTACTCATGACGCCCATCGCACCCGTCGCCATTTCGCCGTCGCCTTTGCTGGCCTCAATCGGGTTGGCCAGTACGCTCAGGCTGAAGGTGTCTTTCAGGCTCTGCCAGGTTTCCTGCGCCGCGCCGCCGAGCTCATCCAGCAGATTGAATTCCGCCGGGTTGAATTCCTCCTGCTGGATATTTTCAGCGGTATAGAGGGTGTTCAGCGTGCCGACCACCACTTCTTTCGCCATGGCGCCGGTAAACAGCCCGACGGTGGCCTGCCAGTTATCTTCATGCACGCCAATCGGCTTGAACAGTGGGGTGATGACGCGGCTGACTGAGGCCAGCGCAGAGTCATTGATGTTGTCCGCCGCTTTGCCGCTCAGGGTGAAGCTGTTCAGCGCGCTGAGGAAAATACTGACGATAACGATGACTTTACCGGCGCGCAGGACAAAGCCTTTCAGGCGCTGCCAGGTCTGGATGACCAGGCTTTTCAGGTGCGGCACGTGGTAGACCGGCAGCTCCATCACGAACGGCGATGCTTCGCCACGCATGATGGTGTGCTTCAACATCAGCCCGGTGAGAATAGCCATCACGATGCCGAGGACGTACAGCGAGAACACCGCCAGCGCGCCTTCCTGCCCGAAGAAGGCAGCGGCAAAGACCGCGAAGATCGCCAGACGTGCGCCACAGGACATAAACGGCGCCATCATAATGGTCATCAGGCGCTCACGCGGGGCATCCAGCGTGCGGGCACCCATCACCGACGGCACGTTACAGCCGAAGCCAACAATCAGCGGCACGAACGATTTCCCCGGCAGGCCTAGCGACTGCATCAGACGATCCATGACGAACGCCGCGCGGGCCATATAGCCGGAATCTTCAAGGAAGGAGAGGAACAGGTACATCATCCCGATTTGCGGCACCAGCGGCAGCACGGTGTTGATCCCGCCGCCAATCCCCTGAGCGAGGAAAATGGTCAGCCATTCCGGGAAGTGCAGCGTCGCGCCGAGCCACTGGATGCCGTGAATGAATATCGCCACCGAACCAACATCGAAAATGGGCTGCAACGCGCCGCCAATGTTAATCGCCAGCAGGAACATCAGGTACATGACAAACAGGAAGACCGGCAGGCCAAGGAAGCGGTTGAGAATGATTTTGTCGACGGCGGTGGTGAAGCGGCTCGGTTCGGCGGTCAGCGTGTTGCTCACCAGGTCGCACACAGCGGCGATGGACTGATAGCGGGCATCGGCAATATGCAGGGCAGGGTCGTCCATATCTTTATTCAGGCGACTCATTACGTGACTGAGCTGCTGCTGTGCGGCATCGCCCGCATAGGTCAGGCTGTAGATATCGCCCTCCAGCATTTGCAGACCCAGCCAGTGGCGCTGTTTTGAGGACATGTTCTGAGGCATGACTTTTGCGAGTTCGTCCGCTTCACGCAGCAGCGGCTGCGCGTACTGCACCAGCTCTAAATCATCGTTGCTTTGATGGCGGTCGATAGCCATTTTCAGCGCTTCAATCCCGCGCCCGCGGGTGGACACCAGCGGAATGACCGGGCAGCCGAGACGTTTTGCCAGCGCGTCCACTTCGATGCGTATTTGCTGCTTCTCGGCGATATCCAGCATGTTCAGTGCGACCACGCACGGAATACCGAGCTCCAGCAGCTGCAGCGTCAGGTAGAGGTTACGCTCAAGGTTGGAGGCATCGACCACGTTGATCAGCAGGTCAGCATCGCCGCTCAGAATATAGTGGCAGGCAATCTGCTCATCGAGCGAAGTCTGTGAGGAAATGGTGGTAAGAGAATAAGTCCCCGGTAAGTCAACAAGCGTCACCTGATTATCGGTGGTGGCGAACTGGCCTTCTTTACGCTCAACCGTCACGCCTGCCCAGTTGCCCACGCGCTGACGTGCGCCGGTGAGCTGATTAAATAAGGTGGTCTTCCCGGAATTTGGGTTACCAATTAAGCCAATGGTTAATTTCTTCATTTTACTGGACTCGCGCTGTCAGGCAGGAATTAACGGGTAAGCGTTTCAATTTCAATTAACGCCAGGTCTTTTTTGCGTAATACGAGGCTGACGCGACGAGTTTCAATATGCACCGGGTCGCCAAGCGGGGCGACGCGAACCACGTGAAAAGAAGAACCCGGCAGCATGCCGAGCGAAAGTAATTTCTGCCGATAGGCCGGGCTGATATCGCGAGAAAACCCGGTGATCTTCCACGTGCTGTCAGGAGTGAATTGCATAGAGCCTGCTTGTGTCGTTAACCGAAAAAACCTTCATCCGCGCGGAGTGGCGCATGAAACCAACGATGATGCCAACAAGGAAAGGATAAAATATCAACAGTGACGATGATAATGAGAATGGTTTCCACCTTCAATCAATAAAATGTGAACGGATGTTCATTTCGTGAATAGTTCATCGCAATTTGACCTTGCGCAATATTTATTGCGAGGGGAACTGTTTTGCAAAATGCAGAGTTGTTATCAAAGTGAAAATAAAATATTGGATAATTCAAGAAAGGGTAAAAAAATAAGGCTGAAATAAAAAGGCCCTCTGATATTAGAGGGCCGAATAAGATGCGGGCTTACTTTTTCTTCATCGCTGCGGCAAGCGCATCCATCATTGCGCTGTTCCCGGCAGGCTGGGTTTCACGCCCGCGAGGCTTCGCGGCTTTGGCTGCCGGGCGACTGCCCTGATCGCGGTTGCCACCGCCGCTGCCACGACGGGCGTTGGTGTCGCCTGGCTGCTCGTCAAGGCGCATGGTGAGCGCGATACGCTTACGCTGCAGATCGACTTCCAGCACTTTGACCTTCACGATGTCTCCCGCCTTCACCACGGTGTGCGGGTCTTCCACGAACTTGTCGGCCAGCGATGAGATGTGCACCAGACCGTCCTGATGCACGCCGATATCGACAAACGCGCCGAAGTTGGTGACGTTGGTGACCGCGCCTTCGAGCACCATGCCCGGCAGCAGATCGTTCATCGTTTCCACGCCGTCGGCAAACTTCGCGGTTTTGAACTCAGGACGCGGGTCGCGGCCCGGCTTTTCCAGTTCTTTGATGATGTCGGTGACCGTCGGCAGGCCGAAACGCTCGTCGGTAAAATCGACCGCTTTCACGTTGCGCAGTTCGCTGCTGTTACCCATCAGATCCTTCAGCGCCTGCTGCGTGGCGGCGAGAATACGTTCCACCACCGGATAGGATTCCGGGTGAACGGTGGAGGCATCGAGCGGGTTGTCGCCGTGGTTAATACGCAGGAAGCCCGCGCACTGTTCGAAGGCTTTTGGCCCCAGACGGCTCACCTTTAGCAACTGCTGGCGGTTCTGGAACTGACCGTTTTCATCACGCCAGGTCACGATATTCTGCGCCATCATGCGCGTCAGGCCCGCCACGCGGGTCAGCAACGGCACGGAGGCGGTGTTCAGATCCACGCCGACGGCGTTCACGCAGTCTTCCACCACCGCATCGAGCTTACGCGCCAGCTGTGACTGGCTGACGTCGTGCTGATACTGGCCCACGCCGATGGATTTCGGGTCGATTTTCACCAGTTCAGCCAGCGGATCCTGCAAGCGACGGGCGATAGACACCGCGCCACGGATGGACACGTCCAGATTCGGGAACTCCAGTGCTGCCAGTTCAGAAGCGGAGTAAACGGATGCGCCCGCTTCGCTGACAATCACCTTTTGCGCGGTGACTTTCGGGAACTGCTTCTGCACGTCGAGGTAGAAACGCTCTGTTTCGCGCGAGGCGGTACCGTTACCAATCGCAACCAGTTCGACGTTGTGTTTTTCACACAGCGCTGCCACAGCAACGGCGGCTTTCGCGGCCTGCCCGGTGTGCGGGTAAATGGTGTCGGTGGCGACCAGTCTGCCGGTGCCGTCGACAACGGCGACTTTCACCCCGGTACGCAGGCCCGGATCGAGACCCATAGTGGCGCGCAGGCCCGCAGGTGCCGCCATCAGCAGGTCGTGCAGGTTGCGGGCAAAGACGTTGATCGCCTCGTCTTCGGCGCGTTCGCGCACGGTGCCCATCAGTTCGGTTTCGAGGTGCATCAGCACTTTGATGCGCCAGGTCCAGCTCACCACGCCTTTGCGCCAGCTGTCCGCCGGGGCATTGTTCAGGCGCAGGCCGAGGTGGTCGGTAATAATCTGCTCGCAGTGGCTCTCTTTCGGCGGCTCATCGAACTGAGGATCGGCATTCAGCGCCAGCTGCAAAATACCTTCGTTGCGGCCACGGAACATGGCTAACGCTCGGTGAGAAGGGGCGGTGGCAATCGGCTCGTGGTGGTCGAAGTAGTCGCGGAACTTCGCGCCTTCTTCCTCTTTGCCGCTGACGACTGTCGCCACCAGATGGGCGTTCTTCCACAGGTAATCACGCACTTTCGCCAGCAGCTGTGCATCTTCTGCGAAGCGCTCCATCAGGATGTAGCGCGCGCCATCGAGGGCGGCTTTGGTGTCGGCGACGCCGTTGTCCGCATTGATGAACTTCGCGGCTTCCTCTTCCGGCGAGTGCGACGGCTCGTTCCACAGCAGGTCGGCCAGCGGCTCCAGGCCTGCTTCTATGGCAATCTGCCCGCGGGTGCGGCGTTTTGGTTTGTACGGCAGATAGAGGTCTTCAAGTTCGGTTTTGCTGAGCGTGCCGTTAATGGCTTTGGCCAGATCGTCGGTCAGTTTGCCCTGATCGTCGATGGACTTCAGAATCGACTGGCGGCGCTCTTCCAGCTCGCGCAGGTAGCCCAGACGGGTTTCCAGGTTACGCAGCTGCGTGTCATCCAGACCGCCGGTGACTTCCTTACGATAACGTGCAATAAACGGCACGGTGTTCCCTTCATCAAGCAGGCGAACGGCCGCTTCGACCTGTTCGTTTCTGGCCTGAAGTTCACCCGCAATAATGCGGCAGAGCGAATCTTTCATCATGGCAATATTCATCTGGTGGAGTAAAAAACAGGGGATAGTTATACGGATTGAGGGGCGAAAATGCCATCCCTCAGCCCGTAATCAGAGTGTTCCGGACGCGCTATTTCACGTACTCGATCTCATTGACGTACCAGGTCGCTTCGCCGCCGGGCGTCTGCACCAGCGCCAGGTCACCCACTTCTTTTTTTAGCAACGCGCGGGCCATGGGCGAGTCGATGGAGATGTAATCTTTACGGCCAAAGATTTCGTCATAGCCGACAATGCGAAAGCGCTTGGTGTCGCCGTCGTCGTTTTCAATTTCGACCCACGCCCCGAAGAAGACTTTGCCTTCCTGCTGCGGCGAGTAATCGACAATTTTTAAGTTTTCCAGACACTTGGTCAGGTAGCGAACCCGGCGGTCAATTTCGCGCAACCGCTTTTTGTTGTACTGGTAATCGGCGTTTTCGCTGCGATCGCCGAGGCTCGCCGCCCAGGTGACCTTTTTAGTGACTTCAGGACGTTCTTCGCGCCAGAGATAATCCAGCTCTTTCTTTAACTTCTCGTACCCTTCACGGGTGATTAGCGGCGTTTTCATTGTGATGCTACCTTGTGACTACCTGAGCTTGCGTACATTTTGCCTCACAGAACGCCACTGGTGGTCAAAAAAGCGTATTCTGTGATGAAATGTACAGATAAGCTGCTGTAAAATATGCTTTGTAACAATTTCGGCTAGAATCTATACCAGATTTCGCTGGAGCGTAGCCCGGGCTTTTTTGAGAATACGCACTCATATTGTTACGAACCTTCTGGGAGTAAAAACAATGCAAGAGAATTATAAGATTCTTGTTGTGGATGACGACATGCGCCTGCGTGCGCTGCTCGAGCGTTATCTGACCGAGCAAGGCTTCCAGGTTCGCAGCGTCGCTAACGCCGAACAAATGGACCGCCTGCTGACCCGTGAATCCTTCCACCTGATGGTGCTGGATCTTATGCTGCCTGGCGAAGATGGTCTCTCTATCTGCCGCCGTCTGCGCAGTCAGAGCAACCCGATGCCCATCATCATGGTGACGGCGAAGGGCGAAGAAGTTGACCGTATCGTGGGCCTGGAAATTGGCGCCGACGACTACATTCCAAAACCGTTCAACCCGCGCGAGCTGCTGGCCCGTATCCGTGCCGTGCTGCGTCGTCAGGCGAACGAACTGCCGGGTGCGCCGTCTCAGGAAGAAGCGGTGATTGCCTTCGGTAAGTTTAAGCTGAACCTCGGCACCCGCGAAATGTTCCGCGAAGATGAGCCAATGCCGCTCACCAGTGGGGAATTTGCCGTGCTCAAAGCGCTGGTCAGCCACCCGCGCGAGCCGCTCTCCCGTGATAAACTGATGAACCTGGCGCGCGGCCGTGAATACTCCGCAATGGAACGCTCCATCGACGTGCAGATCTCTCGCCTGCGCCGTATGGTGGAAGAAGATCCGGCGCATCCTCGCTACATTCAGACCGTGTGGGGTCTGGGCTACGTGTTCGTGCCGGACGGCTCTAAAGCATGAGGCGAATGCGCTTCTCACCCCGAAGTTCGTTTGCCCGCACGCTGCTCTTAATCGTCACCTTGCTGTTCGTCAGCCTGGTGACGACGTATCTGGTGGTGCTGAACTTCGCGATTTTGCCGAGCCTTCAGCAGTTCAATAAAGTGCTGGCGTACGAAGTGCGTATGCTGATGACCGATAAGCTGCAGCTTGAAGATGGCACCCAACTGGTGGTGCCGCCGGCCTTTCGACGTGAGATTTACCGCGAGCTTGGCATTTCGCTCTATTCCGATGAAGCAGCGGAAGATGCCGGGCTACGCTGGGCGCAGCATTACGAATTTTTAAGCCAGCAGATGGCGACGCAGCTGGGTGGCCCGACGGAAGTACGCGTTGAGGTCAACAAAAGCTCGCCGGTGGTCTGGCTGAAAACCTGGCTGTCACCCAATATCTGGGTGCGCGTGCCGCTGACCGAAATCCATCAGGGCGATTTCTCGCCGCTGTTCCGCTACACCCTGGCGATAATGCTGCTGGCCATCGGGGGGGCGTGGCTGTTTATTCGTATTCAGAACCGACCCCTTGTCGATCTCGAGCATGCCGCCCTGCAGGTCGGGAAAGGCATTATTCCGCCTCCGCTGCGTGAATATGGCGCGTCGGAAGTACGTTCCGTGACTCGTGCCTTCAACCATATGGCTGCAGGTGTGAAGCAGCTTGCTGACGACCGAACGCTGTTGATGGCGGGCGTGAGTCATGATTTACGCACGCCGCTCACGCGTATTCGTCTTGCCACCGAGATGATGGGCGAAGAAGACGGCTATCTCGCCGAGTCCATCAACAAGGACATCGAAGAGTGCAACGCCATCATCGAGCAGTTTATCGACTACCTGCGCACCGGGCAGGAGATGCCGATGGAGTTGGCCGATTTGAACGCAGTGCTCGGCGAAGTGGTGGCGGCAGAAAGCGGCTACGAGCGTGAAATTGAAACGGACATGCAGCCCGGTGAAATTCCGGTGCGGATGCATCCGCTGTCCATCAAACGAGCGCTGGCCAATATGGTGGTGAACGCCGCCCGCTACGGCAACGGCTGGATAAAAGTCAGCAGCGGCAGCGAACACAACCGCGTCTGGTTCCAGGTGGAAGATGATGGCCCGGGCATCAAGCCGGAACAGCGCAAGCATCTGTTCCAGCCGTTCGTCCGCGGCGACAGCGCGCGCAGCACCAGCGGCACCGGGCTGGGGCTGGCCATCGTGCAGCGTATTATCGACAACCACAACGGGCTGTTGGAGATTGATACCAGCCAGCGCGGTGGGCTGTTGATTCGCGCCTGGCTGCCGGTACCGGTTGTGCGTACATCAAGCAGCACGAAGGAAAGCTAAGAAAATGCCCGGTGGCGCTGATGCTTACCGGGCCTTCATAGACAAGCCCGAAGGTTAATCCCTCGGGCTTTCGTTCTTCATACACTGCACCAGCACCTTAAACGCGCCTTCCATTTCCTCTTCGCGCATCGCCGCAAAACCCATCAGCAGCCCGCGCTGAGTGGCTTCGTTGAGGTAATAGCGAGAGAGCGGCCGCACGAGCACGCCTTTTTCATTGGCCTTTTTCGCCAGCGCCACGTCGTCACAGTCGGCGGCGAGTTTCAACACCAGGTGCAGGCCCGCATTGTCGTTAAATTCGCTGAGCGCTTCCTTGCCGAGGTAATCCGTAATCAAACCCGCCAGCCGCTGACGCCTGCGGGCATACAGCAGCCGCATGCGGCGGATATGTGCGGTGTAATGCCCTTCGCGAATGAACAGCGCCAGCGCCTCCTGATCGAGTAGCCGCCCGCTGCGATAGAGTTCGGCATGGGCGGTGCGCAATGCCTGTGCCAGCGGGCGCGGGAGCACGACATAGCCGAGACGCATGCCCGGCCACATCGTTTTACTGAAGGTGCCGATGTAGATCACCGGCGCATCTTCAACCAGCCCCTGCAACGCCGGGATCGGCTGACCGGAGAAGCGAAACTCACTGTCGTAGTCGTCTTCCACAATCCAGCTGCCGGTTTGCCGGGCCAGCGCCAGCAGGCGCTGGCGGCGCTCGAGGCTCATCACGCAGCCGAGCGGATACTGGTGAGAGGGCGTGACGAACATCAGGCGCGGGGGGATATCACCCGGCTCGGGCGGATTCATACCGCTGAGATCGACATCGATCGCCCGCAAATTGACGCCGTTCATCTGCAATACGTTGCGAATCCCCCAGTAGGCGGGCTCTTCGATCCAGGCGCTGTCCCCGGGGTTGCAGAGCATCCGTGATACCAGATCGATAGCCTGATGGATCCCTTCGGTGATGAGGATCTGGTCCGGCGTACAGCGCACCGAACGGGCCACGCGCAGATACTCCATCAGCGCCTGTTGCAGCGCCTGGCTGCCGCCTGAAGGGCTGTAAGAGAGCTGCACAGCCTGCGGTTTGCGGCTGACGCGGGTGTGAATTTTACGCAGCAGCGCGTGGGGGAACTCGTTGACGTCCGGCACGCCCGGTAAGAATGCGCCCCACTGGCGAGGGCTGGCGCTGATATGCGTCAGAAGCGCCTGGCCGCGCTCAGAGAAATTGACGGTTGCCGGAGCGCTGTTGCGTTCTTCGTGAGCGCCGGGGGCGAACAGCAGGGCGTCCGGCACGGTTTTCGCCACGAAGGTGCCGCTGCCGGAGCGTGAAACAATATAGCCTTCCGCCAGCAGCTGCTCGTACACCGTCAGCACCGTGTTGCGCGACAGCTGCAGCTGGCTGGCGAGATCGCGCGACGGCGGCAGGCGACTCTGCGGCGGCAGGCTGCCGTCGAGGATCGACAGACGCACGGCGTTATACAACTTCTTGTGCAATTTATCGTCGGCTTGTTCATCCAGACGCAGTTGCAGGAGATCGCACACTAAAGAGCGCAATTGGATCCCTCAATTATTCAAAACTGGTACTCGATTATAGGACCGCTCAGGCGGTAAAACTATCGTATGTTTCAAAGTTGTTAATACAAACGAATCTGTGATGGGGTAAGGTCGATGAAAAATAATGAACTGAATCAGCGCCGTTTACAGGCGACACCGCGCGGCATTGGCGTCATGTGCGGCTTCTATGCCGAAAAAGCAGAAAACGCCACGCTCTGGGATGTGGAAGGCAACGAAGTGATTGATTTCGCAGCCGGGATCGCAGTGCTGAACACCGGGCATCGCCACCCAAAAATCGTTGCGGCGATTGAAAAACAGCTGCAGGCATTTACCCACACCGCTTACCAGATTGTTCCTTACGAAAGCTACGTGTCGCTGGCTGAGCGCATTAACGACCGCGTGCCAGTGAACGGCCCGGCGAAAACCGCTTTCTTCTCAACCGGTGCTGAAGCGGTTGAGAACGCAGTGAAAATTGCACGTGCCTATACTCAGCGTCCAGGGCTCATCACCTTCGGCGGCGGCTTCCACGGTCGTACCTTTATGACCATGGCGCTGACCGGCAAAGTGGCACCTTACAAAATCGGCTTCGGTCCTTTCCCGGGCTCCGTGTATCACGGCCAGTATCCGAACGCGGCCCACGGCGTGACCACGGAAGACGCGATGAAAAGCCTGGATCGTATCTTTAAAGCGGATATCGCGCCGAATCAGGTTGCGGCCATTATTCTCGAACCCGTGCAGGGCGAAGGCGGTTTCAACGTGGCCCCGCCAGAGTTTATGCAGGCGCTGCGCAAGCTGTGCGACACCCACGGTATTCTGCTGATTGCCGACGAAGTGCAGACCGGTTTTGCCCGTACCGGCAAGCTGTTCGCGATGGAACATTACGACGTGAAGCCAGATCTGATCACCATGGCGAAAAGCCTGGCAGGCGGGATGCCGCTTTCGGCCGTCGCGGGCCGGGCTGAAGTGATGGATGCGCCTGCGCCTGGCGGTCTCGGTGGCACCTACGCCGGTAACCCGCTGGCGGTGGCCTCCGCGCATGCGGTGCTCGACATCATTGATGAAGAAAAATTGTGTTCCCGCGCTTCCGAGCTGGGCCATCACCTGGTGGAAGTGCTGAACAACGCCAAAGCCGATTGCCCTTATATCGTTGACGTGCGTGCTCAGGGCTCAATGGTGGCGGTGGAGTTCAACGATCCGCAGACCGGCGAGCCGTCGCCAGAGTTCACCAAGCAGGTGCAGGAGAAGGCGCTGAAAGAAGGCCTGCTGCTGCTGAGCTGTGGCGTCTATGGCAACGTGATCCGCTTCCTTTACCCTCTGACCATCCCTGAAGCCCAGTTCCGCAAGGCGCTGGAGATTATTCGACACTCCCTCAGCCACTAATGGCGAAGCCGCTCTCAGGAGCGGCTTTTTTTTGTCACGAATCTGTTACATCGCCCTCAAATTTCTGGTTCCAAAAGAGAAAAAATCGGGTATGTTTTTAGCAGAGTATGCTGTCATGGCGCGAACAGTAGACCTAAAACCGAAATAAAGCGCTACATAACAACATCACAACAAAAGCAATCACCATAACAATGGGGAATATCAGGATGAAAATGAAGGGCAAAGCATTACTGGCAGGATGTATCGCGCTGGCGTTCAGCTCAATGGCACAGGCCGATATTAAAGTGGCCGTTGTCGGCGCAATGTCCGGTCCGGTAGCGCAGTATGGCGACCAGGAGTTCACCGGAGCTGAACAGGCTGTTGCCGACATCAATGCCAAAGGCGGCATCAAAGGCGAAAAAATCCAGATCGTAAAATATGACGATGCCTGCGACCCGAAACAGGCCGTAGCGGTAGCCAACAAAGTGGTTAACGACGGTATCAAATACGTGATCGGCCACCTGTGTTCCTCTTCCACTCAGCCAGCGTCTGATATCTACGAAGACGAAGGCATTCTGATGATCACCCCGGCGGCAACCGCACCAGAGCTGACTGCACGTGGCTATAACCTGATTCTGCGCACCACCGGCCTGGATTCCGATCAGGGCCCGACTGCGGCGAAATACATTCTGAACACCGTGAAGCCTAAACGTATCGCGATCGTTCATGACAAACAGCAGTACGGCGAAGGCCTGGCTCGCTCCGTTCAGGACGCGCTGAAGGGCAAAGCTGACGTGGTGTTCTTCGACGGTATCACTGCCGGTGAGAAAGATTTCTCCACGCTGGTGGCGCGCCTGAAGAAAGAGAACATCGACTTCGTTTACTACGGCGGTTACCACCCGGAAATGGGTCAGATCCTGCGTCAGTCTCGTGCAGCCGGCCTGAAAACCCAGTTCATGGGCCCGGAAGGCGTGGCGAACGTGTCGCTGTCTAACATCGCGGGCGATTCTGCAGAAGGTCTGTTAGTGACCAAGCCGAAGAACTACGATCAGGTTCCGGCGAACAAACCGATTGTGGATGCAATCAAAGCCAAGAAACAGGATCCAAGTGGCGCATTCGTGTGGACCACCTATGCGGCACTGCAATCGCTGTCTGCGGGTCTGAACCAGACCGACGACCCGGCAAAAATTGCTGAGTGGCTGAAGGCGAATAAAGTCGACACCGTAATGGGCCCGCTGAGCTGGGATAAGAAAGGCGACCTGAAAGGCTTCGAGTTCGGCGTCTTCGACTGGCATGCGAACGGCACAGCGACCGACGCAAAATAAACAGCAAACGGCAACCTCTGGTTGCCGTTTTAGTGTTTGCCCCCTCTCCCTGTGGGAGAGGGCCGGGGTGAGGGCATCAGGCCGCACGAATCTCCCCTCTCCTGAGCGAGAGGGAACCGATAGGCGAGGAGTACAGGCCGATTGAGCGTCAGCGCCATCCGGCATTTTTTAACGCTTCTCCCACCCATTTCCCCGAGCCGCAAAGCCGAGCGCCTGCATAAAGGCGGCCATCGCATCACGATCCTCTACGCCGACGTCCGCCATCCACCAACTGCCGATCTCCGGGTTGCTGCGAATAACTTCTTCAATCAGATACTGGCCGACGCCGCGGCGACGCGTCACTTCCCGGATACGCAGAGAATCCAGCGCACCCTGGCCTTCTTTCATTGTTACGCGCACCGCGCCAAGTAGCCTTTCGTTAAACCGTGCGGCATAGATCCGGTGCTCCTCATCGATCTGCAAAGACGCGGCGGTGTACTCCGGCCAGATCTTGCTGAGATCGATAATGTCCTGTTCGCTGAGCGCTGTCAGTCTGACGATCGTCAGTTTCATGTGAAGCCATCCTTAAAAATATTTTGCCCCGAGTTTAT
Organism: Enterobacter sp. CC120223-11; assembly: GCF_900215375.1. Classification (GTDB taxonomy): domain Bacteria; phylum Pseudomonadota; class Gammaproteobacteria; order Enterobacterales; family Enterobacteriaceae; genus Scandinavium. The sequence continues at coordinate 111,170 of NZ_OBEF01000010.1, forward strand.
CTAATTTCACGATGAACCGATTTCTATTTTTATGCTGAATGGCAGGGGATTCGTTTTCCCCGGCAAACGGCAGCAGAGCAATGCGTCATGGATCGAAAAACAGGCAGAATTTTACCCTGGAAGGCAGTGATTTATTCGGCTCTTTGTACCCTTATTTTATGCTGAAAACCGCGCTTTTTTTTGTTTATCTCCAGCAAAATACAGAATATTATCTTTGCTTAATCGACTGAAAAATAGAGATTTTAGTCAGGTTTTTGGCAAAAGGCATCGCTAAACCATTAAAGAGACTGGCAAAAATAGCGTTGTACAGTAAAAGTACAGAATGCTTTTTAACCAGAAAAATACAATATTTATACAAATTACATCACGAGTGGGGATTGAAAGATGAAACGGAATGCAAAAACATTGATTGCAGGAATGGTCGCGTTGGCAATGACGCAGTCCGCTTTCGCTAAAGACATTAAGGTTGCGGTGATTGGCGCGATGTCCGGCCCGGTTGCCCAGTGGGGCGACATGGAATTTAACGGTGCGCGCCAGGCGATCAAAGACATCAACGCCAAAGGCGGAATCAAAGGCGACAAGCTGGTTGCGGTGGAGTATGACGACGCCTGCGATCCAAAACAGGCCGTGGCGGTCGCTAACAAAGTGGTTAACGACGGCATCAAATACGTGATCGGCCACCTGTGTTCTTCTTCTACTCAGCCTGCGTCTGACATCTACGAAGACGAAGGCATTCTGATGATCACCCCCGGCGCCACCAACCCGGAGCTGACCCAGCGTGGTTACCAGTACATCATGCGCACCGCGGGCCTCGACTCCTCTCAGGGGCCGACCGCCGCGAAATACATTCTGGATAAAGTGAAGCCGCAGCGCATCGCCATCATCCACGACAAGCAGCAGTACGGCGAAGGCCTGGCGCGTTCCGTTCAGAACAACCTGAAGAAAGCGGGTGCCAACGTGGTGTTCTTCGACGGCATTACCGCCGGGGAGAAAGACTTCTCCGCGCTGGTGGCCCGTCTGCAAAAAGAAAATATCGACTTCGTTTACTACGGCGGCTACTACCCGGAAATGGGACAGATCCTGCGCCAGGCGCGTTCCGTGGGTCTGAAAACCCAATTTATGGGCCCGGAAGGCGTGGGTAACGCATCGCTTTCCAACATCGCGGGTGCTGCGGGCGAAGGCATGCTGGTGACGATGCCAAAACGCTATGACCAGGATCCGGCTAACAAAGGTATCGTCGATGCGCTGAAGGCCGAGAAGAAAGATCCGAGCGGCCCGTACGTGTGGATCACCTATGCCGCCGTACAGTCTCTGGCAACCGCTATGGACCGCACCGGCAGCCAGGATCCGCTGGCGCTGATTAAAGATTTGAAAGCAAACGGGGCAAAAACCGTGATTGGGCCGCTGAACTGGGATGAGAAAGGCGATCTGAAGGGATTTGAGTTTGGTGTCTTCCAGTGGCATGCGGACGGCTCGTCCACCGTCGCCAAATAATAAGAACCCACCGCCCGTTCACCTGCCGGGCGGTTATAAAAAGGTTATTTTATGTCCGAGCAGTTTCTCTATTTTCTCCAGCAGATGTTTAACGGCATCACGCTGGGCAGCACCTATGCGCTGATAGCCATCGGCTACACCATGGTTTACGGCATCATCGGGATGATCAACTTCGCCCACGGTGAGGTCTACATGATCGGCAGCTATGTGTCGTTCATGATCATCGCTGCCTTAATGATGATGGGCATCGACACCAGCTGGCTGCTGGTCGGCGCCGGGTTCGTGGGGGCGATTATCATCGCCAGCGCCTACGGCTGGAGTATCGAACGGGTGGCCTATCGCCCGGTGCGCAGCTCCAAGCGCCTGATTGCGCTTATCTCCGCCATCGGGATGTCCATCTTCCTGCAAAACTACGTCAGCCTGACGGAAGGCTCGCGCGACATCGCGTTGCCGAGCCTGTTCAACGGCCAGTGGATTGTGGGCGCAAGTGACAACTTCTCTGCCTCTATCACCACCATGCAGCTGGTTATCTGGATTGTCACCTTCGTGGCGATGCTGGCGCTGACCCTGTTTATCCGCTACTCCCGCATGGGCCGCGCGTGCCGCGCCTGTGCTGAAGACCTGAAAATGGCGAGCCTGCTCGGCATTAACACTGACCGCGTCATCGCGCTGACGTTCGTGATCGGTGCGGCAATGGCGGCTGTGGCGGGCGTGCTGCTCGGTCAGTTCTACGGCGTGATCAACCCTTACATCGGCTTTATGGCAGGGATGAAAGCCTTCACCGCAGCGGTTCTTGGCGGTATCGGCAGCATTCCTGGGGCGATGATCGGCGGCCTGATTCTGGGCGTTGCCGAAGCGCTGTCCTCCGCTTATCTGAGTACTGAATACAAAGATGTTGTGTCGTTCGCGCTGCTGATCGTGGTGCTGCTGGTGATGCCGACCGGGATTCTGGGTCGTCCGGAGGTAGAGAAAGTATGAAACCGATGCATTTTGCGATGGCACTGCTCTCTGCCGCGATGTTCTTCGTGCTGGCGGGCGTCTTTATGGGCGTTCAGTTGGAGTTAAGCGGTACCAAACTGGTGGTTGATACCGCCGCAGACATCCGCTGGCAGTGGATTTTCATCGGCACCGCCGTGGTTTTCTTCTTCCAGCTGCTGCGTCCGATTTTCCAGAAGGGCCTGAAAAGCGTCTCCGGGCCGAAGTTTATCCTGCCGGCAATTGATGGCTCCACCGTTAAGCAGAAATTGTTCCTGATTGCGCTGCTGGTGATTGCCGTCGCCTGGCCGTTTATGGTCTCCCGCGGCACCGTGGACATCGCGACCCTGACGATGATCTACATCATTCTCGGCCTCGGTCTGAACGTCGTTGTAGGTCTGTCCGGCCTGCTGGTGCTTGGCTACGGTGGTTTCTATGCCATCGGTGCGTACACCTTTGCGCTGCTGAACCACTATTACGGTCTCGGCTTCTGGACCTGTCTGCCTCTGGCGGGCCTCGTGTCTGCCGCTGCGGGCTTCCTGCTTGGCTTCCCGGTGTTGCGCCTGCGCGGTGACTATCTGGCGATTGTGACCCTGGGCTTCGGTGAAATCGTGCGTATTCTGCTGCTGAACAACACCGAAGTGACCGGCGGCCCGAACGGCATCAGCCAGATCCCGAAACCGACCTTCTTCGGCCTGGAGTTCAGCCGCACGCCGCGTGAGGGCGGCTGGGATACCTTCAGCAACTTCTTCGGCATGAAGTATGACCCTTCTGACCGCATTATCTGGCTCTACCTGGTGGCGCTGCTGCTGGTGGTGTTCTCCCTGTTTGTTATCAACCGCCTGCTGCGTATGCCGCTGGGCCGCGCGTGGGAAGCGCTGCGTGAAGATGAAATCGCCTGTCGCTCGCTGGGCCTGAGCCCGACGCGCATCAAGCTGACGGCGTTCACCATCAGCGCCGCATTCGCCGGTTTTGCCGGCACGCTGTTTGCCGCCCGTCAGGGATTCGTCAGCCCGGAATCCTTCACCTTCGCCGAGTCGGCGTTCGTGTTGGCGATTGTGGTGCTCGGCGGCATGGGCTCGCAGTTCGCGGTGATTCTGGCGGCTATTCTGCTGGTGGTGTCGCGTGAGCTGATGCGCGATTTCAATGAATACAGCATGTTAATGCTGGGTGGTTTGATGGTTCTGATGATGATCTGGCGTCCACAAGGCTTGCTGCCGATGACCCGTCCACAGCTGAAACTGAAAAACGGGCAGAGTAAAGGAGAGCAGGCATGAGTCAGCCATTATTATCCGTAAGCGGCCTGATGATGCGTTTTGGCGGCCTGCTGGCGGTCAACAACGTCAATCTCGAGCTGCATCCACAAGAGATCGTCTCGCTGATTGGGCCAAACGGTGCAGGCAAAACCACCGTGTTTAACTGCCTGACCGGTTTTTATAAGCCGACGGGCGGCACCATCATGCTGGGCGACAAGCACCTCGAAGGCCTGCCGGGCCAGCAGATTGCACAGATGGGCGTGGTGCGTACTTTCCAGCACGTGCGTCTGTTCCGTGAAATGACGGTGATTGAAAACCTGCTGGTGGCACAGCATCAACAGCTGAAAACCGGCGTCTTTTCCGGCTTGCTGAAAACGCCGTCCTTCCGCAAAGCGCAGAGCGAAGCGCTGGACAGGGCTGCTACCTGGCTTGAGCGTATCGGCCTGCTTGAGCATGCCAACCGTCAGGCGAGCAACCTGGCCTACGGCGATCAGCGTCGCCTGGAGATTGCGCGCTGCATGGTGACGCAGCCGGAAATCCTGATGCTTGATGAACCGGCGGCGGGGCTTAACCCGAAGGAAACCAAAGAGCTTGATGAGCTGATCGCCGAGCTGCGCAGCCATCACAACACCACCATTCTGTTGATTGAACACGACATGAAGCTGGTCATGGGCATTTCCGATCGCATTTATGTGGTAAACCAGGGCACGCCGCTGGCGAACGGTACGCCGGAAGAAATTCGTAACAACCCGGACGTGATCCGCGCATACCTTGGTGAGGCATAAAATGGAAAAAGTGATGTTGTCTTTTGACAAGGTAAGCGCCCACTACGGCAAAATTCAGGCGCTGCACGACGTCAGCCTGCATATCAACCAGGGCGAAATCGTCACCCTGATTGGTGCCAACGGCGCGGGCAAAACCACGCTGCTCGGTACGCTGTGCGGCGACCCGCGCGCGACCAGCGGGCGCGTGACCTTCGATGGCAAAGATATTACCGAATGGCAGACCGCAAAAATCATGCGCGAAGCCGTGGCGATTGTGCCGGAAGGGCGTCGCGTATTCTCCCGCATGACCGTGGAAGAGAACCTGGCGATGGGCGGCTTCTTCGCCGACCGCAGCCAGTATCAGGACCGCATCAAGTGGGTTTACGAACTGTTCCCGCGCCTGTGGGAGCGTCGTATTCAGCGTGCGGGCACCATGTCCGGCGGCGAACAGCAGATGCTGGCGATTGGCCGTGCGCTGATGAGCCAGCCGCGCCTGCTGCTGCTGGATGAGCCATCGCTGGGCCTTGCGCCCATCATCATTCAGCAGATTTTCGACACCATCGAACAGCTGCGTAAAGAAGGGATGACCATCTTCCTCGTCGAGCAGAACGCCAACCAGGCGCTGAAGCTCGCCGACCGCGGCTACGTGCTGGAGAACGGCCACGTGGTGCTGGAAGATACCGGCGATGCGCTGCTGGCGAACGAAGCGGTGCGCAGCGCTTATCTGGGCGGCTAGGTAAACTGCAAAACCTTCTCTTCGGAGAAGGTTTTTTATGTTTGCACCCTCTCCCTGTGGGAGAGGGCCGGGGTGAGGGCATCAGGCCACTCCGTCTTTCTTTCCCCTCTCCCTAACCCTCTCCCTAGGGAGAGGGAAATGTTCTGAGCCGCCTTTCTCCTTCTCCCCAGGGAGAGGGCATTGTCCTGGGCCGCCTTTCTCCTTCTCCCCAGGGAGAGGGAATTGTCCTGATCCACCTTTTTTCTCCCTCTCCCCGTGGGAGAGGGTCGGGGAGAGGGCATCACTCCGCACAAAATTTAATTCGCACCTTCATCATTCCATCACCTCCCTGAAGCCTGGCTGTCACCGCTTCGTCATCTTTCGGTTATTTTTCTGTCATTCGCGCATGTCATGTTACCTCGCGAGCATAAAACGCGTGATTTCGCGCATCCGGCACAACAAGAGAGATAACCGAATGACATCGTTACGACACACCGCTTTAGCCGTCACGCTGGGCATGGCATTTGCCAGCCAGGCGATGGCTGTCACCACCATTCCGTTCTGGCATTCCATGGAAGGCGAACTGGGGAAAGAAGTTGATTCTCTGGCGCAGCGTTTTAACGACACGCACCCTGATTACAAAATTGTGCCTGTCTACAAAGGCAACTACGAGCAGAGCCTGGCGGCAGGCATTGCCGCGTTCCGCACCGGCAACGCGCCTGCCATTTTGCAGGTGTATGAAGTGGGCACGGCGACCATGATGGCCTCGAAAGCCATCAAGCCAGTCTATGAAGTTTTCAACGATGCGGGCATCAAGTTTGATGAATCGCAGTTCGTGCCGACCGTTTCCGGTTACTACACCGATTCCAAAACCGGCCACCTGCTGAGCCAGCCGTTTAACAGCTCCACGCCGGTGCTCTACTACAACAAAGACGCCTTCAAAAAGGCCGGTTTAGATCCGGAGCAGCCGCCGAAAACCTGGCAGGATCTGGCGGCATATACCGCGAAGCTGAAAGCAGCAGGGATGAAGTGCGGCTACGCCAGCGGCTGGCAGGGCTGGATCCAACTGGAGAACTTCAGCGCCTGGAACGGCCTGCCGTTCGCCACGAAGAACAACGGCTTTGATGGCACTGACGCCGTGCTGGAATTTAACAAGCCGGAGCAGGTGAAACACATCGCGATGCTTGAAGAACTGAACAAGAAGGGCGATTTCAGCTACTTCGGGCGTAAGGATGAGTCCACCGAGAAGTTCTACAACGGCGACTGCGCCATTACGACAGCCTCTTCCGGATCGCTGGCCGACATTCGTCAGTACGCCAAATTCAACTATGGCGTGGGCATGATGCCATACGACGCTGACGCAAAAGGTGCGCCGCAGAACGCCATCATCGGCGGGGCGAGCCTGTGGGTGATGCAGGGCAAGGACAAAGAATCCTACAAAGGCGTGGCAGAGTTCCTCGACTTCCTGACCCAGCCGGAAATCGCCGCCGAATGGCATCAGAAAACGGGTTATCTGCCGATCACCAAAGCCGCATATGACCTGACCCGTCAGCAGGGCTTCTATGACAAGAACCCGGGGGCTGATATTGCGACTCGTCAGATGCTGAACAAGCCGCCGTTGCCGTTCACCAAAGGCCTGCGTCTGGGCAACATGCCGCAGATCCGCACCATCGTGGACGAAGAGCTGGAGTCAGTGTGGACCGGCAAGAAAACCCCTCAGCAGGCGCTGGATGCCGCCGTCGAGCGTGGGAATCAGCTGCTGCGCCGCTTTGAGAAGTCAACGAAGTCTTAATTCAAAAACCCCTCACCCCGGCCCTCTCCCCAGAGGGGCGAGGGAGAAAACCTTGTCCGGTGCTTACTTTATCCCAATGGGGGAGAACACTCGGTCGGAGCCGTCTTTCTCCCTCTCCGGAGGGAGAGGGAATCTGTCCGGTGCTTTCTTTTTCCCAGTGGGGGAGAACATTTGGTCGGAGCCGTCTTTCTCCCTCTCCCTTTGGGAGAGGGCAGGGGAGAGGGGAATGTGGCACATCTATTTTGAGTAAACCTATGTCATCATCCCGTCCGGTATTTCGTTCGCGCTGGCTGCCTTATCTGCTGGTGGCCCCGCAGCTCGCCATTACCGTTATTTTCTTTATCTGGCCTGCGGGCGAAGCGCTGTGGTACTCGCTGCAAAGCGTCGATCCCTTTGGGCTTTCCAGTGAATTTGTCGGCCTCGATAACTTTATTGCCCTGTTCCACGACAGCTACTACCTCGACGCCTTCTGGACCACCATGAAGTTCAGCGGTCTTGTCACGCTGAGCGGCCTGCTGGTGTCGCTGTTTTTCGCCGCACTGGTCGATTACGTGGTGCGCGGCAGCCGTATTTATCAGACGCTGATGCTGCTGCCTTACGCCGTGGCGCCTGCCATCGCCGCCGTGCTGTGGATTTTCCTTTTTAACCCTGGACGCGGCCTGATCACCCACTGGCTGGAGCTGATGGGCTACAGCTGGAACCACGCGCAGAACAGCGGCCAGGCGATGTTCCTGGTGGTGTTCGCCTCGGTCTGGAAGCAGATCAGCTACAACTTCCTGTTCTTCTTCGCCGCGCTGCAATCCATTCCTCGATCGCTGGTTGAAGCCGCCGCCATTGACGGTGCAGGCCCGGTGCGGCGCTTCTTTTCCATCGCCCTGCCGCTGATTGCCCCGGTGAGCTTCTTCCTGCTGGTGGTGAACCTGGTGTACGCCTTCTTCGACACCTTCCCGGTGATCGACGCGGCGACCGCGGGCGGCCCGGTGCAGGCCACCACCACGCTTATCTACAAAATTTACCGCGAAGGCTTTGCCGGGCTGGATCTGTCGGCGTCTGCCGCGCAGTCCGTCGTGCTGATGGGGCTGGTGATCGTGCTGACGGTGGTTCAGTTCCGCTATGTGGAAAGTAAGGTGCGCTATCAATGATTGAACATCGTCGCGGGCTGACCTGGTTCAGCCACATTATGTTGATTCTCGGCATTGCGGTGATCCTCTTCCCGCTGTACGTCGCGTTTGTGGCGGCGACGCTGGATGACAAAGCCGTCTTCGCCACGCCGATGACGCTGCTGCCCGGCTCGCACCTGCTGGAGAATATGAAAACCATCTGGACGCAGGGTGTGGGAGCCAACAGCGCGCCGTTCTGGCTGATGCTGGTCAACAGCTTTGTCATGGCGCTGACCATTACGGTGGGCAAAATCGCGGTGTCGATGCTCTCGGCCTTCGCCATCGTCTGGTTCCGCTTCCCTCTGCGTAACCTCTTCTTCTGGATGATTTTTATCACCCTGATGCTGCCGGTTGAAGTGCGTATTTTCCCGACGGTGGAGGTGATTGCCAACCTTAAGCTGCTCGACAGCTACACCGGGCTGACGCTGCCGCTGATGGCTTCGGCCACCGCCACCTTCCTGTTCCGCCAGTTCTTTATGACGCTGCCGGATGAGCTGATGGAAGCGGCCCGTATTGACGGCGCTTCGCCGATGCGCTTTTTTCGCGACATCGTGCTGCCGCTGTCAAAAACCAACCTCGCGGCGCTGTTCGTGATCACCTTTATCTACGGCTGGAATCAGTACCTGTGGCCGCTGCTTATCGTCACCGACGTCAATCTCGGCACGGCGGTAGCGGGCATCAAAGGGATGATTGCCACCGGGGAAGGCACCACGGCGTGGAATCAGGTGATGGCGGCGATGCTGCTGACCCTTACCCCGCCCGTTATTATCGTTTTAGCCATGCAGCGCGCGTTTGTCCGCGGCCTGGTCGACAGTGAGAAATAAGATGGCAGGACTGAAATTACAGGCAGTAACCAAGAGCTGGGACAGCGGCAAAACCCAGGTGATCCAGCCGCTGACGCTGGACGTGTCCGACGGTGAGTTTATCGTGATGGTCGGCCCGTCCGGCTGTGGTAAATCGACCTTATTACGGATGGTGGCGGGGCTGGAGCGCGTCTCCGGCGGTGACATCTGGATCGATCGCCAGCGCGTAACTGAACTTGAGCCAAAAGAGCGTGGCATTGCGATGGTGTTTCAGAACTACGCTCTCTATCCGCACATGACCGTGGAAGAGAACATGGCTTGGGGCCTGAAAATTCGCGGCATGGGTAAAGGGCATATCGCAGAGAAGGTGAAAGAAGCGGCGCGTATTCTGGAGCTGGACGGGTTACTCAAACGCCGCCCACGTGAGCTTTCCGGCGGCCAACGCCAGCGCGTGGCGATGGGCCGTGCGATTGTGCGAGACCCGGCAGTGTTCCTGTTCGACGAGCCGCTCTCCAACCTCGATGCCAAGCTGCGCGTACAGATGCGTCTTGAGCTTCAGCAGCTGCATCATCGGCTGAACACAACCTCGCTGTACGTGACCCACGATCAGGTGGAGGCGATGACGCTGGCGCAGCGTGTGATGGTGATGAACAAAGGCATCGCTGAGCAAATCGGCACGCCGGTAGAGGTTTACGAGAAGCCCGCGACGCGCTTTGTGGCGAGTTTTATCGGCAGTCCGGCGATGAACCTGCTCGACGGCCGCGTGAGCGTCACTGGCACCCATTTCGAACTGGACAGCGGCATGGCGCTGCCGCTGAACTGGCTGTATCGCGGATACGCCGGACGCAAAATGACGTTGGGTATCCGCCCGGAGCATATTGCGCTAAGCTCGCAGGCCGAAGGCGGTATCCCGCTGGTGATGGATACGCTGGAAATTTTAGGTGCAGATAACCTCGCGCATGGCCGCTGGGGTGAGCAAAAAATGGTGGTGCGGCTGCCGCATCAGCAGCGCCCACAGGCAGGCACCACGCTGTGGCTGCATTTAGCGGAAAATCATCTGCACCTGTTTGATGGCGAAACAGGACAACGCGTATGAGCAACTGGCCTTACCCCCGCATTGTCGCCCACCGTGGCGGCGGTAAGCGGGCTCCGGAAAATACCCTTGCGGCGATCGACGTGGGCGCGCGCTACGGCCACACCATGATTGAGTTTGACGCCAAGCTGTCAAAAGACGGGCAGATTTTCCTGCTGCACGACGACAACCTCGAGCGCACCAGCAACGGCTGGGGCGTGGCGGGCGATCTTATGTGGCAAGAGCTTCTGCACGTTGATGCCGGAAGTTGGTTCGCCGGTGAGTTCAAAGGCGAACCACTGCCGCTGCTCTCGCAGGTGGCGGGGCGCTGTCGCGAGCACGGCATGATGGCGAATATCGAAATCAAACCGACATCCGGCACCGGCGAGCTTACGGGCAAAGTCGTGGCGCTCGCGGCCCGTGAGCTGTGGGCGGGCATGACCCCACCATTGCTGTCATCCTTTGAAATCGACGCGCTGGAAGCGGCACAGGCTGCCGTGCCAGAGCTGCCGCGGGGGCTGCTGCTCGATGAGTGGCGTGATGACTGGCAGGCATTGACCACGCGACTGGGCTGCGTGTCGATTCACCTGAATCATAAGCTGCTGGATGAGGCGCGGGTGACAATCCTGAAGGCGGCGGGGCTGCATATTCTGGTATATACCGTCAACAGACCCCAGCGTGCGGCAGAGCTGCTGCGCTGGGGCGTGGACTGCATCTGTACCGATGCGATTGACGTTATCGGGCCTGACTTTAGCTTTTAGCGGGAAAGCGGCTGCGGATTGGACGGCGTGCTTAACAGGTCGCCGTTCTGAGTCTGCGGCAGCATATGCTCCTGCGAACCGCCGAGCATTTTGTCGCTATTGCCGCCGCTCAGCATGCCGCCGCCGTTGTTCGGCAGAACCTGCTGGCCCGGCTGCGCATTCAGCACGCGCTGCTGGCTGTTGTTCATCTGCGTTTGCAGATGCTGTTGCTGCATCTGAGTCTGGGTCTGCAACTGCTGGTTCAGCATTCCTTTCTGCTGGATTTGCTGCGACTGCATCTGCGTCTGCATCCGCTGCTGGCTGGGGATCACGTACCCCGGCTGGTTGGGGTTGTTGGTGGTGTTAAACGGCTGTGCTAAAACGGCAAACGGCGTCAGCGCTGCCAGAAAGAGTATCGTTTTCATCTTTTCCTCCTGCCCTTTCGGGGCTTCCTTAAGTTTACCCCCAATTCGCCATTGCGATGATTTTTTAGGAATTCTGAACCAGGCTTAAGCGGGAGCATAAAACCCTTCACCTGGAGAAGAACAATGACAGAAACGCATTTTTGGCGCAGGGCAGCCCTCGCGGCTCTGCTGGCAGGAAGCACGTTCAGCGTGGCGGCAACTCCGCCGCCCGCTTCGGCGCCATCGGTATCGGCACCTGCACCGGCTGTTTCCTACGGCGTTGAGGAAGATGTTTTCCATCCTGTGCGTGCTCAAAAGGGCATGGTGTCATCAGTGGATGCGATGGCGACAAAGGTCGGCGTCGATATTCTGAAAGAGGGCGGTAACGCGGTGGATGCGGCGGTGGCCGTGGGATACGCGCTGGCGGTGACCCATCCGCAGGCAGGGAACCTGGGTGGCGGTGGCTTTATGATGCTGCGTACCAAAGACGGCAAAACAACGGCGATCGACTTCCGTGAAATGGCACCTTCACAGGCCACGCGCGACATGTTCCTCGACGATCAGGGCAATCCGGACAGTAAAAAATCACTCACCTCCCATCTCGCTTCCGGCACACCAGGCACCGTGGCAGGCTTCTCGCTGGCGCTGAAAGAGTACGGCACGATGCCGCTCAACAAAGTGGTGCGTCCGGCGATTAAGCTTGCGAAAGAGGGCTTTACCGTTAACGACGCGCTGGCCGATGACCTGAAAACCTACGGCAGCGAGGTCATTCCGAATCACGAAAACAGTAAGGCTATCTTCTGGAAGGACGGTGAGCCGCTGAAAAAGGGCGACAAGCTGGTGCAGGCCAATTTAGCAAAAAGCCTTGAGTTGATTGCCGAAAACGGTCCGGATGCGTTTTATAAAGGTCCGATTGCCGATCAGATTGCCGAGGAGATGAAGAAGAACGGCGGGCTGATGACCAAAGAAGATTTAGCGAGTTACAAAGCCGTGGAGCGGGAGCCGATCAGCGGTGATTACCGTGGCTATCAGGTTTATTCCATGCCGCCGCCGTCTTCCGGTGGGATCCACATCGTGCAAATCCTCAATATTCTGGAAAATTTCGATATGCAGAAGTACGGCTTTGGCAGCGCCGATGCGATGCAAATCATGGCGGAAGCCGAGAAGCACGCCTATGCCGACCGTTCAGAATACCTCGGTGACCCGGACTTCGTGAAGGTGCCGTGGCAGGCTCTGACCAGTAAAGCCTACGCAAAATCCATCGCGCAGGAGATTGACGTCAATAAGGCGAAGCCGTCGAGCCAGATCCGCCCCGGCAAGCTGGCGCCGTATGAAAGCAATCAGACTACGCACTTCTCGGTGGTGGATAAAGACGGCAACGCGGTGGCGGTGACCTATACGCTCAACACCACTTTCGGCACCGGTATTGTGGCGGGCAACACCGGTATTCTGATGAACAATGAAATGGATGACTTCTCGGCGAAACCGGGCGTGCCGAACGTCTACGGGCTGGTGGGCGGCGATGCCAACGCCGTCGGGCCGAAAAAGCGTCCGCTGTCGTCAATGTCGCCGACCATTGTGGTGAAGGACGGCAAAACCTGGCTGGTGACCGGCAGTCCAGGCGGGAGCCGTATTATCACCACCGTGCTGCAAATGGTGGTGAATACCATAGATTTTGGGATGAACGTCGCCGAAGCGACCAATGCGCCGCGCTTCCACCATCAGTGGCTGCCGGACGAGCTGCGGGTGGAGAAGGGCTTCAGTCCGGACACGCTGAAGCTGCTTGAGGAAAAAGGCCAGAAGGTGGCGGTGAAAGAGGCGATGGGCAGCACCCAAAGCATTATGGTCGGCCCGGACGGTGCGCTGTATGGCGCATCGGACCCACGCACTGTGGATGACTTAACGGCGGGGTATTGATTTTGTTGCCGGGTGGCGGCTGCGCCTTACCCGGCCTACGTTAGTGCAATTGTAGGCCCGGTAAGCGAAGCGCCACCGGGCACTTTCTTAAACCGATTTCATTCGCGCCATATAGTAGGCATCCACGTACTCACCGTTGCGCAGGGCAAATTTTTTCCCGGTGCCTTCTACTTCGAAACCGAATTTGCGGTACAGCGCGATGCCCAGTGGGTTATCGGTAAATACCGTCAATTCAATGCGTTCGACGCGCAGCCAGTTATCGCACAGGTTCACCATCTCGCGCATCAGTGCGCTGCCCACGCCCCGGTTCTGGAACTCAGAGGCGATGCTGATCCCAAAGGTTGCCACGTGGCTGCGGCGCGGATTTTCCATGACGTCCAGCGCCAGATGGCCAACGACACGTTCGTCAATGCACGCAACTAGCTGTTTTCTGCCGGGCTTGCTCTTCACGCGCTCGTGCCACATGTCCATGGAAGGATGAGGAATTTGTAGCGTGGAGTGATAAACGTCGTGATGAATGTGCATCTGCTGCAAAGCTTCGGCATCGGCGGCTGCAACGTGGCGTATCACTATCTCACTTGTACTCATTCCTCATCTCCTGTTGTGGGTTGTCCCTTTAAACATCCCTGAATCACAAAAATTCGTCAACGGCTGATTTTTGCAAAAAAAGAGGTAGACAAGTGCGAATGATAATGATTATTATTGTCATGCGTTCAGGGAGACCCCTTACGGAGAACCTGAAAGCACGACATTGCTCACATTGCTTCCAGTATTATTTTATAGCCAGCCGGGTGCTGGCTTTTTTTTTGTCCTTCTTATTTGACGCTGTAGCTGCGTTGGCTGCACTCACTTACCCCAGTCACTTACTGAAGTAAGCTCCTGGGGATAAGCTCCCTTGCCGCCTTGCTACAACGCCAACTAATTTGGACAAAGGCTAAAGTGGGTTGGAAAACCAGTCTGAGCAAATCTTTAACCTCAACACAAACTTGCGCTATGGTAGGCAGCAGCAACCTTAACAAGGACTGAGCCATGACCCTACACTGCGCATTTATTGGTTTCGGAAAGAGCACCACCCGCTATCACCTCCCTTACGTTCTCAACCGCAAAAACAGCTGGCACGTGGCGCACATCTACCGCCGCAGCGCGAAGCCGGAAGAGCAGCATCCGCAGTATCAGCACATTCATTTCACCAGCTCACTCGATGAAGTCCTGAACGATCCGCAGGTCAAACTGGTGGTGGTTTGTACGCATGCCGACAGCCATTTCGACTATGCGAAACGCGCGCTGGAAGCAGGTAAAAACGTGCTGGTCGAAAAGCCGTTCACGCCGACGCTTGCGGAAGCGAAAGAGCTGTTCGCGTTGGCGAACGCGAAAGGGCTGACGATCACGCCCTATCAGAACCGCCGCTTTGACTCCTGCTTCCTGACCGCCAAAAAAGTGATTGAGAGCGGCAAGCTTGGGCAGTTGGTCGAAATTGAAAGCCATTTCGACATGTATCGCCCGATCGCTGAGACGAAGCCAGGGCTGCCGCAGGATGGCGCATTTTACGGCCTCGGCGTGCATACGATGGATCAGATCATTTCCCTGTTTGGCCGCCCGGACCACGTGGCGTACGACATTCGTAGCCTGCGTAACAAGGCCAACCCGGACGATACCTTCGAGGCACAGCTTTTCTACGGTGATCTGAAAGCCATCGTCAAAACCAGCCATCTGGTGAAAATCGATTATCCGAAATTTATCCTTCACGGCACCAAAGGCTCGTACGTGAAATACGGTATCGACCAGCAGGAAACCAGCCTCAAAGCCAACATCATGCCGGGTGAGCCAGGCTTTGGGGCGGACGACAGCCTCGGCCAGCTGGAGTATATGAACGCTGAAGGCGTGACGGTGCGTGAAGAGGTGAAACCGGAAGTAGGCGACTACGGCCGCGTGTACGACGCCCTGTACGAAACGCTAAA
Source organism: Enterobacter sp. CC120223-11 (assembly GCF_900215375.1). Classification (GTDB taxonomy): domain Bacteria; phylum Pseudomonadota; class Gammaproteobacteria; order Enterobacterales; family Enterobacteriaceae; genus Scandinavium. Next base: position 126,220 of record NZ_OBEF01000010.1, read on the forward strand.
AAACGGCGCGCCGAATTTCGTCAAGGAATCTGAAGCTCTGACCAACCTTGAGATCCTCGAGCGGGGCTTTGAACAGGCTTCTCCCGCCACGATAACCCTCGCAAAATAAGCGAATTAGGCTCCTCTGTACTTGTTCATAAATTTTGAACAGAGGAGTCAATTTTCACCCACTATCATCCCTGCGCATTCGAGTCCACACTGTATCCATCGCAACGAACAAGGACTCAGACATCATGATTTACTTACGCAAAGCAAACGATCGTGGCCATGCAAATCACGGCTGGCTGGACTCCTGGCACACTTTCTCTTTCGCCAACTATTACGACGCGAACTTTATGGGGTTCTCTGCCCTTCGCGTGATTAATGACGACGTGATCGATGCCGGTCAGGGCTTTGGCACCCATCCGCACAAAGACATGGAAATCCTGACCTACGTGCTGGAAGGCGCCGTTGAGCACCAGGACAGCATGGGTAACAAAGAGCAGGTGCCTGCCGGGGAATTTCAGATCATGAGCGCCGGGACGGGGATCCGTCACTCGGAGTACAACCCGAGCAACACGGAGAAGCTGCACCTGTATCAAATCTGGATCATTCCGGAAGATACCGGGATCACCCCACGCTACGAGCAGCGCCGCTTTGATGCCGCGCAGGGCAAACAGTTGGTGCTGTCGCCGGACGCACGTGACGGTTCGCTGAAGGTTTACCAGGATATGGAACTGTATCGCTGGGCGCTGGCAAAAGACGAGCAGTCGGTTCATCAGATTGCCGCCGATCGCAAAGTGTGGATCCAGGTCGTGAAAGGTGAAGTCTCTATCAACGGCACCAAAGCCACTGCCGCAGACGGCCTGGCTATCTGGGATGAGCAGGCGATTTCGGTTCATGCCGACAGCGAAGCGGAAATTCTGCTGTTTGATCTGCCGCCAGTATGATCCTGATTAAATAAAACTGACAACCTTCCTGCGAAAGCGGGAAGGTTCCACCACGTCCATGATAAACTGGTGAAATGATTCCCTCTTTATCACCCTCTGGACGATGAAAAAGAAAAGACCCGTACTTCAGGATGTGGCCGATCGCGTCGGCGTGACCAAAATGACGGTCAGCCGTTTTCTGCGCAACCCGGAACAGGTGTCCGTCGCGCTGCGTGGCAAGATTGCCGTCGCCCTGGATGAACTGGGTTACATTCCCAATCGCGCTCCCGATATTCTTTCCAATTCCACCAGTCGGGCGATAGGCGTGCTGCTGCCTTCCTTAACCAACCAGGTGTTCGCCGAAGTGCTGAAAGGCATTGAGAGCGTGACCGATATCTACGGTTATCAGGCGATGCTTGCCCACTACGGCTATAAGCCAGAAATGGAAGAGGAGCGTCTGGAATCGATGCTTTCCTGGAACATTGATGGCCTGATCCTGTCGGAACGTACCCACACGGCGCGCACCCGCAAGATGATTGAAGTGGCGGGCATTCCGGTCGTCGAACTGATGGACAGCCAGTCGCCGTGCATTGATATCGCCGTCGGCTTCGATAACTTTGAAGCCGCCCGCCAGATGACCGCCACCATTATTTCGCGCGGCCATCGCCATATTGCCTATCTCGGCGCACGTCTGGATGAGCGTACTATCATCAAACAGCAGGGCTATGAGCAGGCGATGCATGATGCGGGCCTGACGCCCTACAGCGTGATGGTGGAGCAATCTTCATCCTACTCTTCCGGCATCGAGTTGATGCGTCAGGCGCGTCGTGAATACCCTCAGCTCGACGGTATTTTCTGTACCAACGATGACCTTGCGGTCGGTGCCGCGTTTGAGTGTCAGCGCCTGGGCCTGAAGATCCCTGATGATATGGCGATTGCCGGTTTCCACGGGCATGACATTGGCCAGGTCATGGAACCGCGTCTCGCCAGCGTGCTGACGCCGCGTGAGCGGATGGGGCGAATTGGTGCCGAGCGCCTGTTGGCCCGTATTCGGGGTGAAATTGTTACACCTAAGATGTTAGATTTAGGTTTCACATTGTCACCAGGCGGATCTATTTAAACCTGCAACTTTGAAGTAGATCACACAACGCAGTTTCTCGTCCGGATGCTTATTGCTTCCCCACTGGTCTGGCAGGACAATGTTACCGATAACAGTTACCCGTAACAAATGACCTTGTGGGAGTATCGCTTTGAGCACGACTAACCATGATCACCATGTCTACGTTCTGATGGGCGTTTCTGGCAGCGGAAAATCCGCCGTCGCCAGTGAAGTGGCGTATCGGCTGCATGCCGCGTTTCTTGATGGCGACTTCCTCCATCCTCGCAGCAACATCGTCAAAATGTCCTCCGGCGAACCGCTGAACGACGACGATCGTAAACCCTGGCTTCAGGCCCTGAACGACGCCGCATTCGCGATGCAGCGCACCAATAAAGTGTCGCTGATTGTCTGTTCTGCCCTGAAGAAAAGCTACCGTGACCTTCTGCGCGAAGGGAATCCCAACCTCTCCTTTATCTACATGAAGGGCGATTTTGACGTGATCGAAAGCCGTCTGAAAGCGCGTAAAGGGCACTTCTTTAAAACTCAGATGTTGGTCACCCAGTTCGAAACATTGCAAGAGCCAGGCGCGGATGAGCCGGACGTACTGGCGGTCAATATCGACCAGCCGCTGGACGGCGTCGTCGCCAGCACCATTGAGTTAATCAACAAAGGCAGTAAGTAGTGAGTACATTAACGCTTGTTTTAACGGCAGTCGGCTCAGTATTGCTGCTGCTGTTTTTAGTCATGAAGGCGCGTATGCACGCCTTCGTGGCTTTGATGGTGGTTTCTATTGGTGCAGGGCTGTTCTCCGGGATGCCGCTCGACAAAATCGCGGCTACCATGGAAAAAGGAATGGGCGGCACGCTCGGCTTCCTGGCGATTGTGGTCGCTTTAGGGGCTATGTTCGGCAAAGTGCTGCATGAAACCGGCGCGGTCGATCAGATTGCCGTGAAGATGCTGAAATCTTTCGGCCACAGCCGGGCGCACTACGCCATTGGCCTGGCAGGCCTGATTTGCGCGCTGCCGCTGTTCTTTGAAGTGGCAATTGTGCTGCTGATTAGCGTCGCATTTTCTATGGCGCGCCACACGGGCACCAACCTGGTGAAGCTGGTTATTCCTCTGTTTGCGGGCGTGGCAGCCGCCGCGGCGTTCCTGCTGCCAGGGCCTGCGCCAATGCTGCTGGCTTCGCAAATGCACGCCGATTTCGGCTGGATGATTCTGATTGGCCTGTGTGCGGCGATCCCGGGCATGATTATCGCCGGGCCGCTGTGGGGCAACTTCATTAGCCGTTACGTTGAGCTGCACATTCCGGACGATATCTCTGAGCCGCATCTGGGCGAGGGCAAAATGCCGTCATTCGGCTTCAGCCTCGCGCTGATCCTGCTGCCGCTGGTGCTGGTTGGCCTGAAAACCATCGCCGCCCGCTTTGTGGCGCCGGGTTCAGAAGCCTATGAGTGGTTTGAATTTATCGGTCACCCGTTCACCGCGATTCTGGTGGCGTGTCTGGTGGCGATTTACGGCCTGGCAATGCGTCAGGGCATGCCGAAAGACCGCGTGATGGAAATCTGCGGCGCGGCGCTGCAGCCTGCGGGGATTATCCTGCTGGTTATCGGTGCGGGCGGTGTGTTCAAACAGGTGCTGGTGGATTCCGGTGTGGGTCCGGCGCTGGGTGAAGCGCTGACCGGCATGGGGCTGCCGATTGCGATTACCTGCTTCGTGCTGGCCGCGGCGGTGCGTATCATCCAGGGTTCTGCAACGGTCGCTTGCCTGACAGCCGTTGGTCTGGTGATGCCGGTTATCGAACAGCTGCACTACAGCGGCGCGCAGATGGCGGCGCTCTCTATCTGTATCGCTGGTGGTTCGATTGTGGTGAGTCACGTAAACGACGCAGGTTTCTGGCTGTTCGGTAAGTTTACTGGCGCCACCGAAGCGCAAACCCTGAAAACCTGGACGCTGATGGAAACCATTCTGGGTACCGTTGGCGCGATTGTCGGGATGATTGCGTTTACGCTGCTGAGCTGATTGAAGATGAATGCGCCCCCCTCCTGACAGAAGGGGCCGCAAAAAGTGAAAAGCCTTCCGAGTGGAAGGCTTTTTTTTTATCGAGGTCCGGCCGCCACCAGCGCTGCACCTGCTGGTGTATCGGTGTACTTCTCGAAGTTCTCAACGAACAGCTTCGCCAGCGCTTGTGCTTTTTCCTGCCACTGTTCCGGAGAGCCGTAGGTGTTACGCGGATCCAGAATATGCGTATCCACGCCCGGCAGAGCGGTCGGGATTTGCAGGTCGAACAGTGGCAGCGTGAAGGTTTCTGCGTTATCCAGCGTGCCGTCGAGGATGGCGTCGATAATCGCGCGCGTATCTTTAATGGAGATACGTTTGCCGGTGCCGTTCCAGCCGGTGTTCACCAGATAAGCCTGCGCACCCGAATCCTGCATGCGCTTCACCAGCACTTCTGCGTACTGCGTTGGGTGCAGAGAGAGGAATGCCGCACCGAAGCAGGCGGAGAAGGTTGGGGTTGGCTCCGTCACGCCGCGCTCGGTACCCGCCAGTTTGGCGGTAAAACCAGACAGGAAGTGATACTGCGTCTGGTTCGCCGTCAGGCGTGAAACCGGCGGCAGTACGCCGAACGCATCCGCCGTCAGGAAAATCACCTTCGTGGCATGACCTGCTTTCGACACTGGCTTCACGATATTGTCGATGTGGTATATCGGGTAGGAAACGCGGGTGTTTTCGGTTTTAGACGCATCGTCGAAATCGATAGTGCCGTCGGACAGCACGCTGACGTTTTCGAGCAGCGCATCGCGGCGAATGGCGTGATAGATATCCGGCTCTGCTTCTTCCGACAGGCGAATGGTCTTCGCATAGCAGCCGCCTTCGAAGTTAAAGACGCCATCGTCGTCCCAACCGTGTTCGTCATCGCCAATCAGGCGGCGTTTCGGATCGGTCGAGAGCGTGGTTTTCCCCGTACCGGAAAGGCCGAAGAACACCGCCACGTCGCCTTTCTCGCCAACGTTCGCCGAACAGTGCATGGAGGCAATGCCCTTCAGCGGCAGCAGGTAGTTCATGATAGAGAACATACCCTTTTTCATTTCGCCGCCGTACCAGGTTCCGCCAATCAGCTGGATGCGTTCGGTCAGATTGAAGGCGACAAAGTTCTCGGAGTTGAGCCCTTGCTCCTGCCAGTTCGGGTTGGTGCATTTCGCGCCGTTCATCACCACAAAGTCAGGCTTGAAGGTGGCCAGCTCCGCGTCGGTCGGGCGAATGAACATGTTTTTGACGAAGTGTGCCTGCCAGGCCACTTCAGTGATGAAGCGCACGCACAGACGGGTGTCGGCATTGGCGCCACAGTAAGCATCGATAATAAACAGGCGCTTACCGGAAAGCTGCTGTGTGACAAGGCCTTTGAGCTGCTGCCAGGTTTCAGGCGAGAGCGGCTTGTTGTCGTTCTTGCCTTTGCCTTTATCAGCCCACCAGACGGTGTCGCGGGTGGTGTCGTCGCGGACAATGTACTTATCCTTCGGCGAACGGCCGGTGAAAATACCGGTGTCGACGGCGACAGCCCCCAGATTTGTCAGTACGCCACGCTCGTATCCTTCCAGACTGGGACTGAGCTCTTCTTCAAAAAGTGTGTCGTAATCGGGGTTGTAAACGATATCCTGGACGTCGTTGATACCATAAGCCTTGAGATCCTGCGGGGTAATACCATTAACACGCATGTCACTGCTCCTTAGCCAATATGTACTGCCAATCATTGTAGGGTTTTTCGTGGGTTTTTGACCGCGACCAGGCTCATAGATTTGCGTATCCGGACTCTCGTCAAACTAACGGAAAACACGGTGACTCCTGTCACGAGGCGAGACAGATTATGGCAGGAAACGTTTTTGATTGGGGGGAAATGTTCTTAAACGGTTAAAAAATGGTTTAATGAACTGATGGAATGTGAATGTAATCGCATTCTTGAAAGAAAGTTACGAAAGAGTTACAGCAAAAATCGATTCACTTCTCAAGGTAAACAGCAAAACGGCAGCTTCAGTTGCCGTTTTTAGTGTTTGCCCCCTCTCCCTGTGGGAGAGGGTCGGGGTGAGGGCATCAGGCCGCACAGCGCCGAAAGCAAAACGGCAACAGGGTTGCCGTTTTTAGTGTTTGCACCCTCTCCCAAAGGGAGAGGGGATTGCACGTAATCGAATCAATGCACCTGCGGATCTGCCGGAGAAGCGTTGTTACGGATCTCGGCGATGTCCATGGCATTAAACACGTAATGGCTGCCGCAGTAGTCGCAGTGCATGTCGATTTCACCGTCGTCTGCCAGGATGCTGTCTACTTCTTCATCCGGCAGGGTTTTCAGCGCACCGGCGCAGCGTTCGCGGGAGCAGGTGCATTTGAACTCGACCGCCTGAGGCTCGTATACCGTCACCTCTTCTTCGTGATAGAGGCGCCACAGCACATCGTTCGCCGGCAGGCTGAACAGCTCTTCGCCTTTGATGGTGTCGGTCAGCGTCGCGAGATGTTCGAAGTCGGCAGCCTGGGCGTCCTGGGCAGGCATCACCTGCAACAGGATCCCACCTGCGGCCATTTTACCTTCATGCTCGCCGGTACGGATCACAAGGCGAGTCGGCAGCTGCTCTGAGCGCAGGAAGTAATCTTCCAGGCAGGCGGCCAGCGTATCGCCTTCAAGCCCCACCACGCCCTGATAGCGCTCGCCTTCTTCCGGCGCAATGGTGATCACCAGATAGCCGTTACCGACCAGCGTTTTCAGATCGGCGTTTTCCGGGATCTCACCCTGAACACGCGCCACACCGCGTAGCTGCTGATGGTTGTTACCATTGATCACCGCCAGAGACATCGGGCCATCGCCCTGCAGCTGCACGGTAATATCACCATCGAACTTCAGCGTGGCAGTCAGCAGACTGGTGGCAACCAGTAGTTCAGCCAGCACGTTTTTGACCGGCTGCGGGTAGCTGTGGTTGGCCAGCACCTGCTCCAGCGTTTCGGAGACGGTGACCAGTTCGCCGCGGACGGCCACGTTTTCAAACAGATAGCGGTGTAATTGATCGTGTTGAATCATCTTTTTCTCTCTTAAGGGAACCGTTACTCACTGTCCCCATGTTTAAATCTCATCAGGTCGCGTCGCTCTTTTTTATCGGGGCGACGGTCCGGGTGCGGCATGGTCAGCGCATTAAGCTTGCGGGCAAGCGCCATCTTTTCCCGCTTTTCGATGCTTTCAGCCGTCTCTTCATAAAGCAAAACAGCTTCCGTGGCCGGACGACGCTGCTCGGTGATACCTCTGATAATAACGGTGCGCTCGTCGTTGCCCTGCCGCAGCGTCAGCGTGGCATTCATCTCCACCACTTTGCTCGGTTTGCTGCGCTGGCCGTTGTAGTGCACCTTGCCGCCTTCCACCATTTCGCGTGCGACCGCACGGGTTTTGTAAAAGCGAGCTGCCCAGAGCCACTTATCCAGTCGGACGGCCTCAGCGGAGTTCTCTTTCATGGTTTCTCCTTCACCGGATCGCAGGGATCAGGCGACGATAATCATTCAGTGCCGGATGTCGCTGGTACTGCTTTTCCGCGACGCTGGAGTCAGGATTCGTTACGCCAAGGCAGTAGCGGATCCCGAACTGCGCGGCGGCGTCGAGAATCGGTTCGCTGTCATCGATAAACAGCGTTTTGTGCGCGTCCAGCGCGGTTTCTTCGGCAACGGCCTGCCATAAACGCTGATCTTCTTTCGGATAACCAAATGTGTGGGTGGAAAGCAATAAATCAAGGTGCGAGGCCAGACCGGTGTGTTCCAGCTTCACCGCCAGGTTATGCGGATGGGCGTTGGTCAGCAGAATGCGCCTTTTGCCGCACGCTTTGAGTGAATCCAGAAACGGCACGGTGTCTTCGCGCAGCACGGCACGTGGGCCCTGTTGGGTCGTCATGGCGCAGATATCCAGCCCCAGGCGTTCGCTCCAGTAATCCAGACAGTACCAGTTTAGCGTATGCTGCACGGCATGATACTCCTGGCTGATGCGCAGGCGAGCTTCCGCGAGGCTCAGGCCATTTTGTGTGCCGTAAGTTTCTGGCACCAGCTGCTGCCAGAAATAGCTGTCGAAGGCGAGATCGAGAAGGGTGCCGTCCATATCCAGCAGGACGGTGTCGATCTCCTGCCAGGCGATATCAAAATGCATGCTGCGTCTCCTGCCGAAAGAATGCGCGTCAGGGTACCACAGCGGCCGCCTCAGCGGGAGCAGGGGCGTTTAGCGGTCTGTGGCATCCTGAGGCAGCAGGTCCTGAGAGGTGAGCAGGCTCGGGTTGAGGCTGCTTTCGTAGTAGGCGTGGATCTCCGCCATACGCATGCGGTGGCGCTGATAGCGGCGAATCGCCTGGAACCCATTCCAGACACAGCACGCCAGCATCGTCAGCATCAGCAAAGTGGTGCTGATATAGCGCCAGAGCCCGGCGCTGTCCGGAATGCGGTGCAGATTAACGTGTTTGGTGCCGTTGGCATCGGTGGTGATGTTGGTGACAATCCCTTCCGCGGTGAACGGCGTATGCATCAACATGCCCGCCAGACGCTGGAACTCGCCCCACTGCTCATGGGCCGGGTAATCGTACAGGCTGACCGACGGCCAGGGCTGCGTGACCAGGTCGCTGCCTTCGTCGCTGGCAATCAGAAAACCGCCCGGCGCCGGGCTGTTTAACGCCTGGGCGGCGCGGGCCGTTTCACGCATCACAAACGGTGCGGTTGATGTTGTCACCAGATTATCCAGTGATTCAGCGCTAACAGGGCGTAACAGGACGTTCACGCCATCCAGCTTGCCGGAGCTGGCTCGCTTCGTGAGCGCTTCCCAGTCCCGGGTATTGCCGAGGTTTACCAGCGCCGTTTTCAGGCGGGAGCAGTCATCCTCAGCGGAGCAGAGATCCTGCGTTTTCAGCACAATATCGGCAAAATCATCCAGCAGCACCATGCCCGATTTTTGAATGGCGGAGCGCAGGGCCGGGCTGACGCGGGAACTGTCGTCCGGGGTTGGGTGAAGCTGGCGGTTCACTGCCTGAATCAGTGCGGTGGCTTTGGTGACAATATCGGATTCCGGCAGCGGCAGCGGTGGTGCCTCGTTCCAGATTATCTGCGAACAATCAAACGGCGTGAACGGCGAGTTATCCTGTGCCGTCCAGGTCCCCTGGGAGCGGATATTACACATGCCGGTGCCGGAGATGTGCAGCGTATCGCCAACCCGAATATTCGCCCGATCGAGCTGGCTGACGGTGGTCGCCTCAATGGTTTGCGCACCCTGCAGCCAGAAAAGCGTAAATTTGAACGGCATACTGAGCGGCACGCTAATCCACAGCATGGCACCTATCAGCAGCGCGCCGATGGCAATGATGGCGCTGCGCAGCCAGTGCTGAAGCGGAAAATGTTTTACTTCGTTATGCAGCGATAAGAATCGGCCCTGACGGACCACGTGGCGATCGAGGTAAATATCAATATCCGTTTGCTGGCCAAGATCCTGAGCAATAAAGGGTTGCCAGTGGCGTGGATAGATAAGATCGATAATGCCGAGCGAAATGTTGTTGATTTGCTCCTGGTCATTCTCGCCAAACAGCCCCCAGCGTTTTGGGGTTCCTCGCAGGCAGTGAATCTCGCGTAACGCGGTTTTGGACGGCGGAGCAAACACGCCCCAAAGACCAAAGCCCAGTAACAAAATAGCGATGCCGGTTATCCACGGAACAAAGACCTCGGGCACCATCAGCGCGCAGAAAAACAGGAAAAATGCGCTTACGATAAGCAGTGCCTCACGCAAACCGTCCGGGCGACTGAGCGCATACTCTTCGCGGGTTTCCTGACGAATATTCAGCAGCTCAATCTGCTCACTCTCTTCGCCGCGAATGGAGGCTTGTGTCGATGAGCGTTGCTCTAGCGCGAAGCCTTTGGCTTCCTGTTTATGGTCGCGCAGGCTGTGGCCGTTCAGGGCGATGACCAGCGGCAGGGAATCGGTGTGGATCAGTTCGACTTCGTTTTCATCATTGATGTACTGCTCCCAGAAGGGCGGCAGGTGGATTTCAACGGAGTCGAGGAAGTAGCGCCATTTGTTCAGATCGTCAGTCGTGATGCCGTAGCGAGTGATTGACTGCGTGAGGGTGTAAACGGTATTGCTCTGGGCGTTCAGCGTGATGGCGCCAGGGGCACCAGAGGTACCGGAAGCGGGCACTTCCAGAATGCGGGTCTGGCCTTCCAGATAATTATCGACAGCCGCTCGTTCATCCAGAGTCAGTTTGCGCGTGGTCGCGCCGCTGAATGCATGCAGGCGAGGAAGTCGGCGCTGCTTGTGCTGTCGATAAAACCACCCTGCAAGCAATGCGCAGGCCAGCATAGCAGCGAAAAAAATCAAAAAGGTGCCCATGCTTTTCCCATCAAACTTATTCTTACAGGTATCGTCGGTTGCTCGTTAACACAGAACGCGAGCCCGTAGTGAGCTATCGGCACACATCACTCAGATCTTGAAAGATTTCTTACGTTCAGATGCAACTTTTGAGCATATCAAAGGTCAATGCAAGCGAATATCAGCAAATTCTCAAATCCATTGCAAGGTCTTGACTTTTTATTCAAATAGTCGTCAATACCGGAAGTTGCGCAAATGTAAATACATGACGCCAGGAATTGCCTAAACTGTGCGGCATGTCGCACAATTACCCTGTTACCACAGCAAACACAGGTCATCATGGATAAACCATTAATAAAACCCATCATCCACAAAGTTGAAACAGTTGCGCGTTCCCGGCTGTTTACCGTGGAGAGTGTGGAGCTGGAATTCAGCAATGGCGAGCGCCGCATCTACGAAAGGATGCGTCCTTCCACGCGTGAAGCGGTGATGATTATCCCGATTGTTGACGATCATCTGATTCTAATCCGCGAATATGCCGTGGGCACGGAGTCGTACGAGCTCGGCTTTTCCAAAGGGCTTATCGACCCGGGTGAAAGCGTCTTTGAAGCTGCCAATCGTGAGCTGAAAGAAGAAGTGGGCTTTGGTGCTCATAATCTGACGTTTCTGCAGAAGCTCAGCATGGCTCCCTCGTACTTCTCCAGCAAAATGAACATTGTGGTGGCAGAGAATCTCTACCCTGAATCGCTGCCCGGAGATGAGCCCGAACCCTTACCGCAGGTGCGGTGGCCGCTGTCGCAGCTGCTGGATCTGTTGGCAGAACCGGACTTCAACGAAGCGCGCAACGTCAGCGCGCTGTTTCTGGTGCGGGAATGGCTGAAAGAGCAGGGCAGGCTGTAGCGTCAGGTGATAAATGCTTCCCGATAAAAAAAGCGCCCGAAGGCGCTTTTTTTATCAGAACAGCTCGTGGGTTTCGCCGTTGTCCATCAGCGTGGTGCCCACTTCATGCACCGCCTGTTGGGTGGGCTGTGTGCCCTCAATAAAGAACTCTTCACGGCTGTTGCCGCCGTTGGCCAACTGTCCGGTACCCCGGTCGATATTGACGGTCACCACGCCCGGCGGCGGTGTCAGCGGCTGTTCAGGCACGCCATCGAGCGCCATCTTCATAAACAAATCCCAGGCAGGCTGTGCACTCTTAGCGCCGCCTTCATAACCGGAGATCTGATCTTTGATCGCTCCGGATGCGCTGGTGCGACCGAGATCGCGACGGTGATCGTCAAAACCAATCCACACTGACGTCACCACGCCCGGGCCGTAACCTGAGAACCAGGCATCTTTCGAGCTGTTGGTGGTGCCGGTTTTACCGCCGATATCATGACGTTTCAGATCGCGTCCTGCACGCCAGCCCGTACCCTGCCAGCCTGGTTCGCCGAAGATGTTGGTGTTCAGCGCGCTTTTAATCAGGAAGGAGAGCGGCGTGCTGATCACGTGCGGGGCGTACTCCTGCCCACCGCTGCGGGCTACCAGCGCCTGGTTGGCCTGTTCAAGGCTTGGCATTGGCACGCTGGAGTTTTGCGGCGTCTGGGAGGTGGCGACGTTTTCAACGTCTTTATTTTCCAGCACGTCAGATTTTGGTGTATCGCCGTAAATCACTGGTATGTCGCATTCAGCGCAGGCAATTTTAGGCTTAGCCTCAAAAATCACGCCGCCCATATCGTTCTCGATTTTACTGATAAAGAACGGATCGATGAGGAAGCCGCCGTTGGCCATTACCGAGTAACCGCGCGCCACCTGGAGCGGCGTGAAGGAGGCCGAGCCCAGCGCCAGCGATTCGGTACGCACGATGTTTTCAGCAGGGAAACCGAAGCGTTGCAGATACTCCGCCGCGTAGTCCACGCCCATTGCGCGCATGGCACGCACCATAACCACGTTTTTCGACTGACCCAGACCCTGACGTAAACGAATCGGGCCTGAATACTCCGGCGGTGAGTTCTTCGGACTCCAGTCGGAGCCTGCGCCGGCATCCCAGCGGGAGATCGGCACGTCGTTCAGAATACTTGCCAGCGTCAGGCCCTTGTCCATCGCGGCGGTGTATAAGAACGGTTTGATGTTGGAGCCGACCTGGCGTAGCGCCTGAGTTGCACGGTTAAATTTGCTTTGGTTGAAGTCAAACCCACCGACCAGGGCAATGATTGCACCGTTTTGCGGGTTGATGGACACCAGGGCGGAGTTGACGTCCGGCACCTGCGCCAGCCACCAGGCGTCGTTCACCTGGCGAACCCAGATTTGCTGGCCGGTCTGGACCACATCGGCCACTTTGCGTGGCGTCGGGCCTTGCTGAGTGTCTGAGCGGTAAGCTCGTGCCCAGCGCATGCCATCCATAGCCATCGAAACTGACGTGCCGTCTGCCAGCATCGCCGTGGCTTCCTGTGGACTGCTCGCCGTCACAACGGCTGGCATCAGCGGCCCGTAGGTCGGCAGGCTTTTCAGCGAGTCAGTGATTTTTTTGCTGTCCCATGGGGTTTCACCCACTTTCCACAGCACGTTGGCCGGGCCGCGATAGCCGTGGCGCATATCATAATCCATCACGTTGGTGCGCAGGGCCGTTTGCGCCGCCAGCTGATCTTTACGGCTGATAGTGGTGTAAACGCGGTAGCCGTCTTCGTAGGCTTTATCACCGTAGCGGGTCACCATCTCCTGGCGCACCATTTCCGTCAGATACGGGGCGGAGAAGGCAATTTCAGGCGCGTGATATTTGGCATCAATCGGCTCGCGGATAGCGTCGTTGTACTGCGCCTGAGTGATGTCGTTTTCACTCAGCATGCGGGAAAGCACTACGTTACGACGCGAGGTCGCCCTGTCCAGGGAATACAACGGGTTGAAGGTTGATGGTGCTTTCGGCAGGCCGGCGATCACCGCCATTTCGCTCAGCGTCAGCTGATCGACCGATTTTCCAAAGTAAACCTGCGCAGCGGCACCCACACCGTAAGCACGGTAGCCGAGGTAAATTTTGTTCAGATAGAGATCGAGAATTTCGTCCTTACTGAGCAGTTGCTCAATACGGATAGCCAGGAAGACCTCTTTGATTTTGCGCGTCAGCGTCTTTTCTGGGCTCAGGAAGAAGTTACGCGCCAGCTGCTGGGTAATGGTGCTCGCGCCCTGCGAGGCATGGCCAGAGAACAGCGCCACGCTCGCGGCACGGAAAATCCCGACAGGATCGATGCCGTGATGCTCGTAAAAGCGGCTGTCTTCCGTGGCGATAAACGCTTTGGTCAGCTCAGGCGGCATCTGGCTCAGGGTGACAGGGATACGGCGTTTTTCACCATATTGCGCAATCAGTTCGCCGTCGGCGCTGTAGATTTGCATTGGGATCTGCAGGCGCACATCCCTGAGCGTGGCCACGTCTGGCAGCTGCGGCTCAATAAATTTGTAGAGGCCATAAATCGAGCCTGCTCCCAGCAGAATGCAACAGACTGCAAGGATGAATAAATACTTTACGAACTTCACCGGAGATTTCCCATTTAGTGGCGATTGGGCAGTTTATAAACAAACGCGCGGTAGTATAAAGGCAAGCCAGAAGCATTGATATAGCTCGAATGGGTTGATGGATAAGGAGATCGTAAGAATGGCTTACAGTCAGTGGCTTTCAGGATTGCATTTCCAGCAGGATAACCTTGTCTGCGTTGCGTTGCAGAAATCACGCTCTGGTTACGCACTTCGGCGCTGGTGGCAGCTGCCGCTCGCACGGGATGCCAGCGAAGAGGAACAGTCGGCGGCACTGCGCCGCATTCAGCGCGAAATGCCACGATTTCATCGGGTTGCGGTGGCGCTCCCTGCGTCAGACACCCTGCAAAAACAGCTGCCGTCACCGCAGATGGCGCTTCGGGAAAGTGAACGGGCGCTTTGGGTGGCTGGCACCGTCGCAAAGCAGCTCGAAATGCCCATCGACACCCTCACGTTTGATTATCAAAGCACAGAAACGAATATTTACAGCGTCACCGCCGCCAGACGAAGGGACGTGGCCGCTTTGCAAAAGCGCCTCCATACGGCGGGCCTGAACGTGGAGGCCATAACCCCCGATGCCAGCGCGCTGCAAAGCTTTTTCACGTGGATGGCCAAAGACGAGCAGGGCCTTTGCTGGCAGGAGCAACATCATTGGCTATGGGCAACGCGAAACGCCTGGGGCAGTGGCGCAGAACCACCGGAAGGGCTGTTGCGCTGTACCACGCAGCCGCATAACGGCCCGAGCTTCAATCCCTGGTTTCCGTTGACTCAGCTCCAGCCTCCTTTACCCGAGCGCGGGGATGACTTTGCCATTGCGCTGGCGCTTGCTTTGGGCGTGCGCTGATATGGGCCGCCCCATCAATTTACTGGACTGGCGTGAAAGGCGTCGCCGTGAATGCCTGCGCTTCTGGGGCCTGCTGTTTGCCGGTGCCTGGCTGATTGCCCTGGCTTTGATGGCTGCACTTCGGGCCGAAGCATCGTCTTCGCTGCGCGGGCAAAACCTGCGCCAGGAGAATGACAGGGCAGTTCATCAAGCCCTGGTACAGCGCGAGCAGCCGCTCAGAGCCGAACAACAGCGAAGGATGCGGAGGCTGGCGAGTGAGCAAAAACGCGAGGCAACCCGTCGCTGGCAGTCCATGCTGCTGGCCCTGTCCGAGCAGATACCGCAGCAGGCATGGCTGAAAACGCTGCAGTGGCAGGGGGAAGCGCTGAGCTTTTCAGGGCTGGCGAACCGTTTTACCGCGCTGGCGCAACTCGCTACGGCTGTGAGTCAGCTTGAAGGGGTTCGTGCAGCAGAATCGGGCCCTGTCCGCCGCGATCGGGAAGGACGATGGCAGTTCAGCTACGAGCTGCTGATGGAGGCCAACAATGGCTCTCTTCGCTGAACGCTGGTGTGATCATGCCCCGGGCATGCGCCTCGGCGCAGGGCTACTGATGGTTCTGCTGCTGACGGGCGTGGTGATTTTCTTTACGCATAACCCGGGCAACAGGCCAGCGGCAGTCCCGCTCAAGGCGCAGTGGAAAAAGGTGATGCTGCTGCGCGGCCCTGCTGGCGAGGTTTCGTCTCACCTTGCTAAACCTTTTTCCGCTCTCGACTTTGATGGCGTGAAGAGTCGTCTGCTGAGCTGGGAACCTTCGGGGAAGCGCGGGGAGCTCATCCTGGAAGCCGACTGGCTGGCTATTCCCTCTCTGTTTAACCAACTGGCGGAACGTAACCAGGCCGTCCGGGCGTTCAGCATTTTGCCCGGGGTGCCGCGTCTGACGCTGAGGCTCCAGCTTGAGGCAATTGATGATGACTGACTGGCGACTGTACCTCGGGCTGCTTTTTCCTTTACTGCTTGGGATGCGTAACCCGTTTTTGCCCCCGGAAGATCGCTGCTTTGGCGCCCAGATAACCCTCTGGCAGTACCGGGGGATGGTCAGCCACGGCGATGAGCGTACCGGCATTGTGAGGGATGCAAAAGGGAAATGGCGGCGTCTGTCGCAAGGCCTGACGCTGGACAACGGCTGGACGGTCGCGGGCATAGCGCCAGATCACATAGAGATGACCGCTGGCTCAGACTGCGAGCCTTCACAGTGGCATTGGCTAAGAAAAGGAACGCAACATGATGCGAAGGACGATGCTGGGGCTAGTGCTAATGGTCTTCGGCGTACTGGCCAAAGAGAAACCCGTCACCCTGACGGTGGATGACGTCCCGGTGGCTCAGGTGCTGCAGGCTCTGGCGACGCTTGGCGAGCGGAATATTGTTATCTCGCCAGATGTCAGCGGACAAATATCGCTGCAGCTGAATAACCTTCCCTGGAAGCAGGCATTGCAGACGGTGGCAGGCAGCGCGGGGCTGGCGCTTGAAACCCAGGCGAACGTGCTCTTTGTCCACAGCAAAACCTGGCTTACGGAAAAGAATGCGCGTAAGGAAGCAGAGCAGCAAAAGCGCATGCAGGCATTGCCGTTACGGAGCAAAAGTATCGCCCTGCATTACGCCGACGCCGCGGAACTTGCGAAAGCAGGGGCGTCGTTGCTAAGCGCCCGGGGCGCGCTGACCGTCGATAAGCGCACTAACCGGCTGCTGATTCGTGATGACGCAGAACACCTCTCTGCGCTACAGGCCTGGGCCGAAGAGATGGATTTGCCGGTCGGGCAGGTCGAGCTAAGGGCGCATATCGTCACAATTAATGAAAAGAGCCTGCGCGAATTGGGCGTGAAATGGAGCCTTGGTGATGCGCAGGAGAGTGCCGGAAGCGGCAAAGTCACGACGCTGGGTAGTGACCTTTCGGTGGCGGCGGCGTCAACGCATGCAGGGTTTAATATTGGCAAAATCAGTGGCCGACTTCTGGAGCTGGAGCTTTCTGCCCTCGAACAAAAGCAGCAGCTGGAGATTATCGCCAGTCCGCATTTGCTGGCCTCGCATTTACAGCCTGCCAGCATCAAACAGGGAACGGAGATCCCTTATCAGGTGTCCAGCGGTGAGAGCGGCGCGACTTCGGTCGAGTTTAAAGAGGCTGTGCTGGGTATGGAGGTGACGCCCACGGTGCTGCAAAAGAACCGGGTTCGCCTCAAGCTGAAGATAACTGAGGATATGCCCGGCCAGGTGTTACAGCAGGCAAACGGTGAAGTGCTGGCGATTGATAAGCAGGAAATAGAGACGCAGGTGGAAGTTAAAAGCGGTGAAACCCTGGCGCTCGGCGGCATCTTCTCACAAAAGAACAAGTCCGCCCGCAATGGTATTCCGCTGCTGGGCGACATTCCCTGGCTTGGGCAGCTGTTCCGCCATGACAGTAAAGACCGCGAGCGGCGCGAGTTGGTGGTGTTCATCACGCCGCGTATTATTTCTGCACAATAAGGTTTTACGGGCCACCTTTTCTTAGTGAACACGTTTCAGGTGTTTGACGTGGGACCGGATTTAGCATACAAGGAGTACCGATTTGAGAGTCGGGCCCTGCAAAATCCGGTAATGATTAGAGTTGCCAAACCTGCCGGAGTATTGAGATAATTTTCCGTCTGACTCTCGCACTATCGCATATGAGGTTTCAGTTCATGCCTGGCGTCGCTCTGTGGTTCGCGTCGCGGGTTTATTATTAACGAAATAGTCTTAGTAGTACCGAAAAAATGGCAGAGAAACGCAATATCTTTCTGGTTGGGCCTATGGGTGCCGGCAAAAGCACTATTGGGCGCCAGTTAGCTCAACAGCTCAACATGGAATTCTACGATTCTGATCAAGAGATTGAGAAACGCACTGGCGCTGACGTGGGCTGGGTCTTCGATGTCGAAGGCGAAGAAGGTTTCCGTGACCGCGAAGAAAAAATCATCAACGAGTTGACGGAAAAACAGGGTATTGTGCTGGCGACTGGCGGCGGCTCTGTAAAATCACGTGAAACGCGCAATCGTCTCTCCGCCCGCGGCGTCGTGGTGTATCTGGAAACGACGATCGAAAAACAGCTGGCGCGCACGCAGCGTGATAAAAAACGTCCCCTGCTGCAGGTTGAAACGCCTCCGCGTGAAGTCCTGGAAGCACTGGCAGGCGAGCGTAATCCTTTGTACGAAGAAATTGCCGATGTCACTATCCGCACTGACGATCAGAGCGCGAAGGTGGTGGCAAACCAGATCATTCATATGCTGGAAAGTAACTGAGTCTGGTCAAGGCTATACGACATCGTTCAGGCTGCATCCGGGCGGCAATGGCGTGAACTCTTGCAGACGATGGTCTGCAACCGGGCGCGAAAGCCGCCAACTAGCAAGCAGCCTGAAGGATGGCGTGTACATCACCAGAGAATGCAAGTAACTAAGGTGGACGTCGCGTTATGGAGAGGCTTACAGTAACTCTTGGGGAACGTAGTTACCCGATTACCATCGCGGCTGGTTTGTTTAACGATCCAGCTTCCTTCCTGCCACTCAAATCTGGCGATCAGGCGATGCTGGTCACTAACGAAACGCTGGCCCCCATCTATCTCGACAAAGTTCGCGCAGTGCTTGAACAGGCTGGTGTGAAAGTCGACAGCGTGATCATTCCGGACGGCGAGCAGTACAAAACCTTAGCCGTGATGGACACCGTATTCACCGCGTTACTGCAAAAACCTCATGGTCGCGACACTACGCTGATTGCCCTTGGTGGCGGCGTGGTCGGCGATCTCACCGGCTTTGCGGCGGCGAGCTATCAGCGCGGCATTCGCTTTATTCAGGTGCCGACCACGCTTCTGTCGCAGGTCGACTCCTCCGTTGGCGGTAAAACGGCCGTTAACCATCCCCTCGGCAAAAACATGATCGGTGCCTTCTGGCAGCCGGTGAACGTGGTTGTCGATCTCGATTGTCTGAAAACGCTGCCTGCGCGCGAACTCTCTTCGGGCCTGGCGGAGGTTATCAAGTACGGCATCATCCTCGATGCGGAATTCTTCTCCTGGCTTGAAAACAACATTGACGCGCTGATGGCGCTTGATGAGAAAACCATGGCGTACTGTATTCGTCGTTGCTGTGAGCTGAAAGCCGAAGTTGTTGCCGCAGACGAGCGAGAAACAGGCTTACGTGCTTTACTGAATCTGGGACATACCTTTGGGCACGCTATCGAAGCAGAAATGGGCTACGGTAACTGGCTCCACGGGGAAGCGGTTGCCGCCGGTATGGTGATGGCTGCGCGTGCTTCAGAGCGCCTCGGTCAGTTTGAGGCCAAAGAGACTCAGCGGATTATTGCCCTGTTACAACGGGCGAAGCTACCGGTTACCGGCCCGCGTGAAATGTCTCCTGACGCGTACCTGCCGCATATGATGCGCGATAAAAAGGTACTCGCCGGTGAGATGCGTTTGATTTTGCCGCTCGCTATTGGCAAAAGTGAGGTGCGTGGTGGTGTTGCGCACGATGTCGTTCTTGGCGCTATTGCTGATTGTCAGCAGGCGTAACTAATAAGAAAGGTCATGCCGCTGTTGCGGCGTTTAGCTTCAGGTGATGTGCAAGTGTTGTTGGCATAAGCCTTTGAGTGGGGTGTTAAATGGATGAATTCAAACCAGAAGACGATCTGAAACCCGATCCCAGCGATCGTCGTGCTGGTCGTTCCCGTCAATCTTCCGATCGTGAAAACGATCCGCAGATAAACTTCGATGACGTCGATCTCGACGCCGATGAGCGCCGCCCGGCGCGTGCCCGTAAAGCACGCGATGAGCACGAAGAAGAGCGGGACGAAGAAGCGTATTACGAGTCTGAGGAAGACGAAGAGGCAGAAGAACAGCCTGCGCGTCGCCAACGTAAACGTAAAAAGGCACCAGCGAAACCCGCTTCCCGCCAGTACATCATGATGGGCGTGGGCATTCTGGTTCTGCTGCTGCTGATTGTCGGGATTGGCTCTGCGCTTAAAGCGCCGTCCTCTTCTTCCAGCGAGCAGGCCTCCAGCGATGCGAAAAACATCGATCTTTCCGGCAATAGCGCCGGTCAGAGCAATGGTCAGGTAGCCGATCAGGCAAATGGTGCTCAGCCAGCGCCAGGTGCCGCCCCTGCAAATCAGACTGCCGCGAATCAGCAGCAGGATGTTTCCCTGCCACCGATTTCCTCTACGCCAACTCAGGGACAAAACACCGTCGCACCTGATGGCCAGCAGCGTGTCGAAGTACAGGGCGACCTGAACAATGCGCTGACCCAGCAGCAGGGCCAGATTGACAGCGCCGTGGCAAACTCCACCCTGCCAACTGAGCCAGCAACGGTCGCCCCGATCCGTGGTGGCAGCACGCCTCGTCAGGCGACGACTAACACCGCAGAAACCGCACCAGCTGCTACAGCGCGTCCGGAACGTAAGCATGCTGTGATTGAGCCGAAGCCGCAGAGCAAACCGCAGGCAACGGTAAAAGCAACCGAGCCAAAACCTGTTGCGGCGCAGCCTAAAGCGACCGCTGCTACTGCGCCTGCCAAATCGACGGCTCCGGTAGCAGAAGCGGCGAAGCCTGCCGCTACAGCCAGCGCAGCAAAACCTGCAGCGACCACCGCGGCACCTGCCGCCACGGCAAGCACAGCAACGGCTGCGGGCAAAGAAACCGGTGATGTTAGCTCGCTGAAAACGGCACCAGGCAGCCACTACACCCTGCAGCTCAGCAGTTCGTCAAACTACGACAACCTGAATAAGTGGGCGAAGAAAGAGAACATTCAGAAGTATGTGGTTTATCAGACCACCCGTAACGGTCAGCCATGGTATGTGCTGGTCAGCGGCCTGTATGCAACGAAAGACGATGCGAAACGCGCCGTCACCGCGCTGCCAGCCGATGTCCAGGCAAAAAACCCATGGGCGAAGCCGCTGCATCAGGTGCAGTCCGATCTGAAACAATAGCAGTACATGACACAGCGCCTTCAGCCTGCCAGCGCGGGCTGAAGGCGAATGTGTTTTAAGCGCAGGATGCTGCAGGAGCGTTTTCTCCTCAGCCGGAGAAAGTGTAAGTTGCCAGACAGCATGAAAAAAAATCGCGCTTTTTTGAAATGGGCGGGGGGGAAATACCCTCTGCTGAACGATATTGAAAAACATTTGCCGAACGGCGAATGTCTGATCGAGCCCTTCGTCGGGGCCGGTTCTGTGTTCCTCAATACCCAATACAATCGTTACATCCTCGCGGATATCAATAGCGATCTGATTGATCTCTATAACATCGTCAAAACGCGCACCGGTGACTATATCGATCAGGCGAGAGCGATGTTTGTGCCAGCCAATAACGATGCCGAAATCTATTATCAGCTGCGGGCCGAGTTCAATCAGTGCAGGGACAAACTGCGCCGCGCGGTGCTGTTCCTCTACCTTAATCGCCACGGCTACAACGGCCTGTGCCGTTACAACCTGAAGGGCGAGTTCAACGTGCCGTTTGGCCGTTACAAAAAGCCTTACTTCCCGGAAGCGGAGCTGAACCATTTTGCGCAGAAGGCGCAGAATGCCCAGTTCCTTTGCATGTCTTATGAAGAGTGCATGGAGAAGGCGAATAAGCATTCCGTGGTGTACTGCGACCCGCCGTATGCGCCTCTATCCGCAACGGCGAATTTTACCGCTTACCACACCAACAGCTTCACGCCGGACCAGCAAAAGCATCTGGCAGAAATGGCGGAAAAACTGGTCAGCAAGCAAATTCCGGTGTTAATTTCGAACCATGACACGCCCGATACGCGTGAGTGGTACAAAGCCGCAACCGACCATTTTAAGGTCAAAGTCCGGCGCAGCATTAGCAGCAACGGCGGTACGCGCAAAAAGGTGGATGAGCTGCTGGCGCTCTATCGCCCGACCCCACCATAAACGTTTTCAAGGAGATGCGGATGAAACAGTATTTGATTGCCCCTTCGATTCTGTCGGCCGATTTTGCCCGCCTGGGAGAAGATACCGCGAAAGCCCTGGCGGCAGGCGGCGATGTGGTCCACTTCGACGTCATGGATAACCACTACGTGCCGAATCTGACGATGGGTCCGATGGTCCTCAAATCGCTGCGTAAATACGGCATCACCGCCCCGATAGACGTACATCTGATGGTGAAACCCGTTGACCGCATCATTCCCGATTTTGCCGCCGCGGGTGCCAGTATTATCACCTTCCATCCCGAAGCCTCTGAGCACGTCGACCGCTCCCTGCAGCTGATTAAAGAGCACGGATGTAAAGCGGGCCTGGTGCTGAATCCAGCCACGCCGCTCAGCTATCTGGATCACGTGATGGATAAACTGGACGTGATTTTGCTGATGTCCGTGAACCCTGGCTTTGGCGGACAATCTTTCATTCCTCATACGCTCGATAAGCTGCGCGAAGTCCGCCGTCGTATTGAGGCTTCCGGCCGTGACATCCGCCTGGAAGTCGATGGCGGCGTGAAGGCGAACAACATTGCTGAGATTGCGGCCGCGGGTGCGGATATGTTCGTTGCCGGGTCGGCGATTTTCGACCAGCCGGACTACAAAAAAGTGATTGATGAAATGCGCAGCGAGCTGGCAAAGGTAAGTCATGAGTAAATCAGAAACGATTCGGGGCGTAGCATTTGACCTCGACGGCACGCTGGTCGACAGCGCGCCAGGCCTGACCGCTGCGGTGGACAACGCATTGTATGCGCTTGAATTGCCCACTGCAGGCGAAGATCGCGTGATTACGTGGATCGGCAACGGTGCCGATGTGCTGATGGAGCGCGCGCTGAAGTGGGCTCGTCAGGAGCGCGCCACGTTGCGCAATCAGCAGGGTAAACCGTCGGTCGATCATGCTGATATCCCTCAGGAAGAGCAGCTGCGCGTGCTGCGTAAACTGTTCGACCGCTACTACGCTGAATTTGCCGAAGAGGGGAGCTATCTGTTCCCGTCGGTGGCTGAAACGCTGGCAGCACTGTATGCGAAAGGCCTGCCGCTGGCGCTGGTGACCAACAAGCCGTCGCCGTTTGTGGCACCGATTCTGGAAGCATTAGATATCGCGAAGTACTTCTCCGTTGTGGTCGGTGGCGACGACGTGCAGAACAAAAAGCCGCATCCGGAACCGCTGCTGCTGGTGGCCGACAAACTGGGCCTCAGCCCCGACGAGCTGCTGTTCGTCGGCGACTCCCGCAATGATATTCTCGCCGCTTCCGCGGCCGGTTGCTGCTCAGTCGGCCTGACGTATGGTTACAACTACGGTGAAGCCATTGCCGACAGCAACCCAGACTTCGTCTTTGACCGTTTTAACGATTTGTTGCCCGTGCTCGGGCTCCCGCACAGTGAAACTCAGGAAGTGAAAAATGACTAAGCCCATCGTATTTAGTGGCGCACAGCCGTCCGGTGAATTGACCATTGGTAACTACATGGGTGCGCTGCG
Source organism: Enterobacter sp. CC120223-11 (assembly GCF_900215375.1). Classification (GTDB taxonomy): domain Bacteria; phylum Pseudomonadota; class Gammaproteobacteria; order Enterobacterales; family Enterobacteriaceae; genus Scandinavium. The sequence continues at coordinate 149,359 of NZ_OBEF01000010.1, forward strand.
TCAGTGGGTGAACATGCAGGACGACTACCATTGCATCTACTGCATCGTTGACCTGCACGCCATCACCGCCCGTCAGGATCCGGAAAAGCTGCGTAAGGCGACGCTGGACACGCTGGCGCTGTACCTGGCCTGCGGGATCGACCCGCAAAAGAGCACCATTTTCGTTCAGTCTCACGTGCCGGAGCACGCACAGCTCGGCTGGGCGCTGAACTGCTACACCTACTTCGGCGAACTGAGCCGCATGACGCAGTTCAAGGACAAATCCGCACGCTATTCTGAAAACATTAACGCTGGACTGTTTGACTACCCGGTGCTGATGGCGGCAGACATTCTGCTGTATCAGACCAACCAGGTCCCGGTTGGTGAAGATCAGAAACAGCACCTGGAGCTGAGCCGCGATATCGCCCAGCGCTTCAACGCCCTGTACGGCGACGTGTTCAAAGTGCCAGAGCCGTTCATTCCGAAGTCCGGTGCGCGCGTGATGTCGCTGCTGGAGCCGACCAAAAAGATGTCCAAGTCGGACGACAATCGCAACAACGTGATCGGCCTGCTGGAAGATCCGAAGTCCGTGGTGAAGAAAATCAAACGTGCCATGACCGACGGCGACGAGCCGCCAGTGGTGCGCTACGACGTGCAGAACAAAGCGGGTGTTTCGAACCTGCTGGATATTCTCTCCGGCGTGACCGGTCAGAGCATTTCTGAGCTGGAGCAGCACTTTGAAGGCAAAATGTACGGCCATCTGAAGGGTGAAGTGGCCGAAGCGGTATCCGGCATGCTGACCGAGCTGCAGGAGCGCTATCACCGCTTCCGCAACGACGAAGCGCTGCTGCAGCAGATCATGCGCGACGGCGCGCAGAAGGCGAGCGCTCAGGCTTCAGAAACGCTGAAAGCGGTTTACGAAGCGATTGGTTTTGTTGCTAAGCCGTAATCGTAGTGAAATTGCCCGGCGGCACTTCGTTTGCACGGGCATTGCCGGATGGCGCTACGCTTATCCGGCCTACGTTTGACGACGATAGCCAACTTCCATGATGGCGTGCGTCAGCGCCACCCGGCAATAAAAAAGCAGGGAAACCTGCCTTTTTGCGTTTTAGTGGTTTGAGAACCAGTTCAGCTTTTCTCTTAGCGCCACCACGCGCCCCACGATAATCAACGCTGGGCTTGCCACCTGCTGCGCCAGTTCGCTGAGCTGCGACAGTTCGCCGCTCACTACGCGCTGGCTGATAGCCGTGCCATTTTCCACCAGCGCGACGGGCATATCGGCTGGCATACCGTGTTCCAGCAGTTTTGCCTGAATGGTTGCCGCCTGATTTAGCCCCATGTAGAACACCAGCGTTTGCTTTTCGGCGGCCATGTTGTGCCAGTCGAGTTCAGCCCCGGTTTTCAGGTGGCCGGTAACCAGCCGCACGCTTTGCGCGTAATCACGGTGGGTCAGCGGAATACCTGCATAGGCTGAACAGCCGGACGCGGCAGTAATACCTGGCACTACTGAGAAGGGAATGCCAGCGTCGCACAGCGTTTCCAGCTCTTCACCGCCGCGACCAAAGATAAACGGATCGCCGCCTTTCAGGCGCACCACGCGTTTTCCCTTTTGCGCCTCGCGCAGCAGGATTTGGTTGATCTCTTCCTGCGGCACGCAGTGATAGCCCGCTCGTTTGCCCACAAACACGCGATCGGCATCGCGGCGAACGAGGTTCATAATGTCGTCTGACACCAGACGGTCGTAAACCACGATGTCCGCCTGCTGGATCTGCTGCAAGCCTTTGAGCGTCAGCAGCCCGGCATCGCCCGGCCCCGCGCCAACCAGCACCACTTCACCCCGGTTGTCCAGCGGTTCGCTGAGCAGACGTTCCGTGGTTTCAGCCACTGCCTGTTCATCCTGATTCGCCAGCGATTGCGCCAGGCGGTCGTTCACAAACAGCTTCTCCCAGAAGCGACGACGCTCGCTCATGCTGGCAAACTGCTGCTTCACTCGCCCACGCAGCTTGCCTGCGTACTGTGCAACCTGACCAAGATGCTGAGGCAGGATAGCTTCCAGCTTTTCGCGCAGCAGGCGCGCCAGCACCGGCGAAGTGCCGCCGGACGAGACGGCCACCATCAGCGGGGAGCGGTCGATAATCGACGGCATGATAAAGCTCGCCTGCTTTGGCGCATCGACCACGTTACAGAAAATGCGGCGCTGTTCCGCTTCCGCGCTGACGCGGGCGTTAACTGCATCGTCGTCAGTGGCGGCGATAGCGAGCCAGCAAATATCGAGCAAGGTGGCATCAAACTCACCTTCTACCAGCTGCAGCATCCCTGCTTCGGCCCAGACGCGAAACTGGGGGACGAATTCGAGTGCGTTGACCGTCAGGCGTGCGCCCGCGTCCAGCAGCAAACGGGCTTTGCGTTCAGCAACGTCGCCGCCGCCCACGAGCAGGCAGTCGCGATCTCGCAGCTGGCAGAAAATGGGTAAGTGATCCATAGGAATCTCGCCGTCAGAAGGGGAAAACAATTCCGGCGGCAGAGCGCCGCCGGAAGGGACAGGACATCAGGGTTTTAATTGTACCTGACCGTCTTTGACGCGCACATCGAAATGCGCGACGGAGTGGCTTTCATCTTCCATGCACAGGCCATCGCTGAGGCGGAAGCGCTGCTTTTTCAGCGGGCTGGCGACCCACAGCTCGCCGTTGTGCTCGGCGATAAGGCCGCGGGAGAGCACGCTTGCGCGGAAGAACGGGTCAATGTTGCTGATGGCGAAGACCTGCTCGTCATGGTGCGGGCGGAAAATCGCCACCTGCTCGTGACCAAGCTTCGCGCACACGCCGGTTTGCGGCAGGATATCGTTAATATCGCAGATATTTATCCACTGGCTCATGCGTTTTCCTCCACCAGAGTAACCGGGATACGTTCGTACGGCGTGGCCGGACGATGCTGTTCACGTTCAGGGACGATCTGCACGTTCGGGTCACGCTGTTTGCTGTTCACAAAGTGCTGGAAGCGGCCTTGCGCAGCCGGGTTGTTGACGGTTTCTGTCCACTCGCAGGCGAAGGCGTCACGCAGGCGCACCAGCTCTTCTTCCAGGTGATCGTTCAGGCCGAGTTTGTCGTCGATAATGACCGCTTTCAGGTAGTCGATACCGCCTTCGAGATTGTCGAGCCACGGTGCAGTACGCGTCAGTTTGTCGGCGGTACGGATGTAGAACATCATGAAGCGATCGAGGTATTTGATCAGCGTTTCTTTGTCGAGATCTGCCGCCAGCAGGTCTGCGTGACGTGGCTTCATGCCGCCGTTGCCGCAAACGTACAGGTTCCAGCCTTTCTCTGTGGCGATAATGCCCACGTCTTTGCCCTGCGCTTCCGCACATTCGCGGGTACAACCGGAGACGCCAAACTTCATTTTGTGCGGCGTGCGGATACCTTTGTAGCGGTTTTCCAGCTCAACGCCGAAGCCGACGCTGTCGCCCACGCCATAGCGGCACCAGGTGCTGCCGACGCAGGTTTTCGCCATGCGCAGCGCTTTCGCGTAGGCGTGGCCGGTTTCGAAGCCTGCTTCAATCAGCTGACGCCAGATTTCCGGCAGGTCGTCCTTCTGCGCGCCGAACAGGCCGATACGCTGGGAACCGGTGATCTTGGTGTACAGATTAAATTGCTGTGCAATCTGACCCACGGCCATCAGGCCGTCCGGGGTGATTTCGCCGCCAGCGGAACGTGGGATCACCGAGTAGGTGCCGTCTTTCTGAATGTTGGCGAGGAAGTTGTCGTTGGTGTCCTGCAGCGGCGTGTGTTGCGGCTTGAGGATGTACTCATTCCAGCAGGAGGCCAGCAGGGAACCTACGGTTGGCTTACAGACTTCGCAGCCGTAGCCTTTGCCGTATTTTTTCAGCAGCTCGTCGTAGGTTTTGATGCCTTCGACGCGGATCAGGTGGTACAGCTCCTGGCGGGAGAACGCGAAGTGCTCGCACAGGTTGTTGTTCACTTCGATGCCCTGTTTCGCCAGTTCGGCGTTAAGCACCTGAGTCACCAACGGAATACAGCCGCCGCAGCCGGTTCCGGCTTTGGTTTCTGCTTTCAGCGCGGCAACCGTGTGGCAGCCTTTATTGATGGCGCTGACCAGGTCGCCTTTGGTCACGTCGAAGCAGGAGCAAATCTGCGCGCTGTCCGGCAGCTTATCGACGCCGATAGCCGGTTTGCCGCTTGCGGCATGGGCTGGCAGGATCAGCGCATCCGGGTTTTCCGGCAGTTCGATGGCGTTCAGCACCAGCTGCAGCAGGTTGCCGAAGTCGCTGGTGTCGCCCACCAGTACGGCACCGAGCAGCGTTTTGTTGTCGGGGCTGACAATCAGGCGTTTGTAGACTTCTTTGCTTTCGTCGAGATAGACGTAGCTGCGTGCGCCCGGCGTGCGACCATGTGCATCGCCAATGCCGCCCACGTCTACGCCGAGCAGCTTCAGCTTAGCGCTGAGGTCTGCGCCTGCAAACGCATTCGGCGTGCCAAGGATATGGTTGACCGCAACCTGCGCCATTTTGTAGCCAGGTGCCACCAGGCCGTAAACGCGGTTGTTCCAGCTGGCGCATTCACCGATGGCGTAGATATCCGGGTCGGAGGTCTGGCAGGTGTCATTGACCATGATGCCGCCGCGCTCGCCCGTTGCCAGGCCGCACTGAGTGGCCAGTTTGTCGCGCGGGCGAATGCCGGTTGAGAAGACGATGAAGTCGATTTCGAGTTCGCTGCCGTCGGCAAAGCGCATGGTTTTACGTGCTTCGGTGCCTTCCTGAACGATCTCTTTGGTGTTTTTGCCGGTGTGAACCTTCACGCCCATGCTTTCGATTTTGCGCTTCAGCTGATCGCCACCCATCGGGTCGAGCTGCTCTGCCATCAGCATTGGGGCAAATTCGATCACGTGGGTTTCAACGCCGAGGTTTTTCAGCGCGCCTGCCGCTTCGAGGCCAAGCAGGCCGCCGCCAACAACTGCGCCGCGTTTGCTGCGACGGGCACAGGATTCGATGGCGTTCAGATCTTCGATGGTGCGGTAAACGAAGCAGTCCTGAGTTTCAGAGCCTTTGATCGGCGGGATCCACGGGTAAGACCCGGTGGCCATGATCAGTTTGTCGTAAAACACGGAGCGACCCGCACTTGAGTGAATCACCTTTTCCTGACGGTTAATGGTGATAGCGCGTTCGCCAATCAGCACCTTGATGCCATGCTTCTCATAAAATCCTTCACGTACCAGCGAAAGTTCTTCTGCGGTATGGTGAGAGAAGTAAGATGAGAGATGGACGCGGTCGTAGGCGATACGGGGTTCTTCACAGAAGACGGTAATCTCAAACTGGTCGGCGGGGGCTTTATCGAGAAGATCCTCAATAAAGCGGTGACCGACCATGCCGTTACCGATAATTGCGAGTCTGACTTTGCTCATTTTTGCCTCGATTTCTTTTCTATTACTGCCTACCTTAACGATTCAGCATGGTGACTTATTGATATGCATCAATTACGCCTTTACCTACTCCTTAATGAGTAGTCGATTGATTTGTCAGGATTTTTATAAGTTACGGAAATGCCAGAGTTTTCTGTGTTGCTGAAATAATGTACAAAAAGTGCGGGTTTTGACCTACAAATGGATCAGGGCGTGCTGCGCGACGATTACGGGAGAATGAAGATGGGTACGACACCGTTATGGCTGATTGAAAACGTGCGTTTGCCTGGACGCGAGGGATTGTGGCAACTGGGCATTGAGGATGGGCGTTTCCATTCGATTACCCCAATGGGGGAAACCCGGCATGACAGTTTGGAAGTGCTTAACGCGCGAGGTGGCCTCGCCGTTCCTCCGTTTATCGAGCCACATATTCATCTGGATACCACTCAGACTGCCGGAGAGCCGAACTGGAATCAGTCCGGGACGCTGTTCGAAGGCATCGAGCGCTGGGCGGAGCGCAAAGCGATGCTCACCCATGAGGACGTCAAAGCGCGGGCCTGGAAAACCCTGAAGTGGCAGATGGCCAACGGGATCCAGTTTGTGCGCACTCACGTGGACGTGTCAGACCCGACGCTTACGGCGCTGAAGGCCATGCTGGAAGTGAAGAAAGAGGTCGCGCCGTGGATTGACGTGCAGATCGTGGCCTTTCCGCAGGAGGGGATCCTTTCCTACCCGGACGGCGCGGCGCTGCTGGAAAAAGCGCTTCAGCTTGGTGCGGATGTGGTTGGCGCTATTCCGCATTTCGAATTTACGCGCGAATACGGCGTGGAGTCGCTGCATATCGCCTTCGCGCTCGCGAAAAAATACGATCGCCCGCTCGATATTCACTGTGATGAAATCGACGACGAGCAGTCGCGTTTTGTCGAAACGGTTGCCGCGCTGGCGCTGAAGGAGGGCATTGGCCCGCGCGTGACCGCCAGCCATACCACCGCGATGCATTCGTACAACGGCGCCTATACCTCGCGTTTGTTCCGCCTGCTGAAGATGTCGGGCATCAACTTTGTGGCGAACCCGCTGGTGAATATTCATCTGCAAGGCCGGTTTGACGATTACCCGAAAAGGCGGGGCATCACTCGCGTGAAGGAGCTGCTCGACGCAGGGATTAACGTCTGTTTTGGCCATGATGACGTGTTTGACCCGTGGTATCCGCTCGGGACAGGGAACATGTTGCAGGTGCTGCATATGGGCCTGCACGTTTGCCAGATGATGGGCTATCAGCAGATTAACGACGGCCTGAATCTGATTACTCACAACAGCGCCCGGACGTTCGGCCTGACGGATTACGGAATCGAAGTGGGGAACACGGCAAACCTGATTATTCTGCCTGCGGAAAACGGCTTTGAAGCGGTGCGCTGCCAGGTGCCGGTGCGCTGGTCGATTCGTCAGGGAAGGGTGATTGCGACAACGCAGCTGGCGCAAACCTGGGTACAGATGGATAACGGCGGGGAGGAGCTGTTCTTTACCCGAAACAGCCCCTTCACGGGTAGCAAAGGGGCGTAGGTGACTGCTTAGTGGTTCGCTGCCGCCGCGCTGTGCTGGCGGTGGCGGCTGATAAAGCCGAGAACGAAGCACATCACGAAGACCACAGCGTAGAGACCGTTCGCGGTATGCAGCGCCGCCAACGGGCCGCTGTGGGCAACAATCGGGCCGGTGACCACGAAGGTCAGCATGGTGCCGATGGTGCCGCAGGTAAGAATGAAGTTCACCAGTTTTGGCGAAGCGACTTTGGTCTGCAACGAGCCCAGCGTAATGATTGAGGTGTAAATCGCGCTGGAGAAGAAGCCGAGCGTCAGAATGAACCACGGCATGTGCGCAGGCGTGCCGTTAATGAACAGATACATCAGCACGGCAGCAAGCCCCGCCAGCACGGTCAGAATGCGCTGCAAATCGAAGAAACGCAGAATGAAGCTGAAGGCCCACATGCCGAACATGTAGGACATCCAGAACTTACTCACCAGTTCACCCGCTTCGCTGAGGCTCATGCCCAGACCTTTCGCATACTCCGGAACCCAGGCAATAAAGCCCAGCTGGCCGAGGATGTAGCACATCGCGGCGACGGACAGGAACAGCACGCCGATACCCCATTTTTCTTTGGCGACCGGCTGCGCATTCGGCTCTGCTTTTTTGCCCAGCACCGGGAATTCACACCCGAAGGTCAGAATGAAAATCGCCACGTAAACCAGCCCGATGCAGGCATAGACCCAGTACCATTCGATCGTGCGCGCCAGCAGGTAAGCGGCAACCATCGGGAAGATCATGCCCGCCATGCTGAAGAAGGAGTCGGTAAACAGCAGACGCGCGCCGCGCTGACGACCTTCGTACATGTGAGTGATCAGGAAGGTCCCGATAGACATGGTAATCCCGCTGACCAGCCCGAGTACGAACATCGAAGCAGAGAACAGCGCCAGGCTGTGGCTGGTCATCAGACCGGCAATGGCCAGCAGCATCAGAATAAAGCCGAAGCGCAGCTGGGTTTTCAGCGGCACAATTTCCATCAGCCAGGCGTTGAGGAAGATAGAAATCAGGATCCCGGCGTTCAGGAAGGTGAAGGTGTTACTCATGCTGGAAACCGGCAGATGGAAATAATCGGCGATATTTCCCATCACCATACCGGTGACGATCACCAGCGCCCCGGTCAGGGCGTAGGAGAAGAAGCTGATCCATGTGAGCTTGATGCGATTGCTGTTAGTCATGACTGGCCTGTGAATAGAACGGTAAAGCGCATTGACAATGCGCGGGGCGGACAGATCTTAAGCATTATTGTGACGAGGGCAAATGTTTATTATGAAATCTATGAAATTAATCTGAGTGTGAAGTGACGCGTATCACATTCATTAACTATGAGCCCTGTGCACTGACCGGTAACAACTGTTTCTATTGCGTAAACTTAAGTAAAAGGCTGGTCTGCACGTCGAGAGCCTTTTAGAATCAAGCGATTCGCAGACACTCTCGTTCCCGTTTAAGGAATTCATATGCTCAAATCAACTCTGGCTGCCGTGGCGGCTGTATTTGCAATCTCGGCGATTACCCCTGCTGCACTGGCGGCAAAAGCCGATCCGCACGTTCTGCTGACCACGTCTGCCGGTAATATTGAGCTTGAGCTGAACAGCGCGAAAGCGCCTGTATCCGTAGAAAACTTCGTGAACTACGTCAACAATGGGTTCTACAGCAACACCACCTTCCACCGCGTGATCCCGGGCTTTATGATCCAGGGCGGCGGTTTCACCGAACAGATGCAGCAGAAGCAGCCAAACCCGCCGATCAAAAACGAAGCGGACAACGGCCTGCGTAACACCCGTGGCACCATTTCTATGGCGCGTACCGCCGATAAAGACAGCGCGACCAGCCAGTTCTTTATCAACGTGGCAGACAACGCTTTCCTCGACCACGGCCAGCGTGATTTTGGCTACGCGGTATTTGGTAAAGTTGTGAAAGGTATGGACGTGGCCGATAAGATTTCTCAGGTGGCTTCACATAACGTGGGTCCTTACCAGAATGTGCCAACAAAACCGGTAGTTATCCTCTCTGCGAAAGTCCTGCCGTAAATCCTCCCGGCGCGGGCCGTTCAGCCCGCATCGTGCTGGCCTCTCTGCGTAACCTGAAATTGCTGCTTATACTTGTGGCAAAAGGGGAACCGTCAGGGAGGTCCAGATGAAAAAGCTCACCGACAAACAAAAGTCCCGCCTCTGGGAGAAAAGCCGTAATGCCAATTTTCAGGCCAGCCGCCGCCTGGAAGGCGTTGACACGCCGCTGGTCACGCTGAGCAGCGACGAGGCGCTGGCGCGTATTGAGGCGCTCAGGAGGCACTATGAGCGATAAAATGGGCGACGACCGCGACCCCTATCTGTTCTCCGGTCTTAATGTGATGCGCAACCGTCTGAATATTCACGAGTCGCATCGGCTGGAGCAGGCCGCTTATGAGCTGACATCTCTGCGTGCGGCGACGCTCAAGCTCGGTCCACCGGCTCGGGGCTTGCCTTATCTGTGCACTATCCATCATCAGCTCTATCAGGACGTGTTCGACTGGGCGGGGAAATACCGTGAAGTCGATATTTATCAGGGTGATACCCCGTTCTGCCATTTCGCCTGGATCGAAAAAGAGGGTAATGCGCTGATGCGCGACCTCGAAGAAGAGGCCTATCTGACGGGGCTCGGGCATGAGGAGTTTGTCGCCAGGCTTGCCCATTACTACTGCGAAATTAATGTCCTGCATCCTTTCCGCCTGGGCAATGGGCTGGCGCAGCGGATCTTCTTTGAGCAGCTGGCGATCCACGCCGGATACGTGCTGCGCTGGGGTGATATCACGCCTGAAACCTGGAGCCAGGCAAACCAAAGCGGGGCGATGGGAGATTTACAGCCGTTGATAGCCTTGTTCACTAAAGTGGTCAACGAAGCGCAGGAAACTGAGTAGAATAGCGCGGTTTGCCGTTACCGGAGCCGCCATGATCCTGCTTATTGATAACTACGATTCGTTTACCTGGAACCTCTACCAGTATTTTTGCGAACTGGGGGCGGAGGTGCTGGTCAGGCGCAACGATGAGATCACGCTCGATGAGATAGCGTCGCTGGCCCCGGCCAAAATCGTGATTTCCCCCGGACCCTGCACGCCCGATGAGTCAGGCATTTCGTTGGATGTTATCCGCCATTTTGCTGGAAAAACGCCGATTCTTGGCGTCTGCCTCGGTCACCAGGCCATTGCGCAGGTGTTTGGCGCGACTATCGTGCGGGCGGCAAAAGTGATGCATGGCAAAACCTCACCAATTACGCATAACGGCCAGGGCGTTTTCAGCGGGCTGAATAATCCGCTCACCGTTACACGCTACCATTCTCTGGTCATCGATCCGCCCACGTTACCTGATTGCTTTGATGTTACCGCCAGAAGCGAAACCGATGAAATTATGGGGATCTGCCACCGGGAGTGGGATCTGGAAGGCGTGCAGTTCCATCCTGAAAGCATTCTCAGCGAACAGGGGCATGCCCTGCTGGAAAACTTCCTGAAGCGATAATTTGCCTTGCCACGATCTGATTTATTATGCATATTTCGTGATTATATTTTCATAATCATTGCTGCGTAAGAGGATTGTCATGGCGACTGAACAAGCTGCAATTACCCGTGCCACGTTTGATGAAGTGATCCTGCCCATTTATGCACCGGCGGAATTTATTCCGGTTAAGGGCAAGGGCAGCCGCATATGGGATCAGCAGGGGAAAGAGTACGTTGATTTCGCTGGCGGCATTGCGGTGACCGCGCTGGGGCACTGCCATCCGGCACTGGTAGAGGCGCTGAAAACGCAGGGTGAAACGCTGTGGCATACCAGCAATGTGTTTACCAACGAGCCTGCATTGCGCCTGGGCCGCAAGCTGGTGGCTTCGACGTTTGCCGAGCGTGTGGTGTTTATGAACTCCGGCACCGAGGCCAATGAAACGGCTTTCAAGCTGGCGCGTCATTATGCCTGCGTGCGTCACAGCCCGTTCAAAACCAAAATTATCGCCTTCCACAACGCCTTCCACGGCCGCTCGCTGTTTACCGTTTCCGTAGGCGGGCAGCCGAAATACTCTGACGGTTTTGGGCCCAAGCCTGCCGATATCATTCATGTCCCGTTCAACGATCTGCATGCGGTGAAAGCGGTGATGGATGACCATACCTGCGCGGTTGTCGTCGAGCCGATTCAGGGGGAAGGCGGCGTCACCGCAGCCACGCCAGAATTTCTTAAAGGCCTGCGCGAACTGTGCGATGAGCATCAGGCGCTGCTGGTATTTGATGAAGTGCAGTGCGGCATGGGCCGTACCGGTTCGCTGTTCGCTTATCAGCATTACGGCGTGACGCCGGACATTCTGACCAGTGCTAAAGCGCTGGGCGGTGGTTTCCCGGTGAGCGCGATGCTGACTACCGAAGAGATTGCGAGTGCGTTCCATGTGGGTTCCCACGGTTCAACCTATGGCGGCAATCCGCTCGCCTGCGCGGTGGCCGAAGCGGCCTTCGATATTATCAACACGCCAGACGTGCTGAACGGCGTGAATGCGAAGCGTGAGCTGTTTGTGAGGCATCTTCAGCAGATTGACGCCGAACTGGACGTCTTCAGCGACGTGCGCGGTATGGGCCTGCTGATTGGTGCCGAACTGAAGCCGCAGTACAAAGGCCGGGCGCGTGATTTCCTGCACGCCGCCGCGCATGAAGGCGTGATGGTGCTTAACGCCGGGCCGGACGTGATGCGTTTCGCGCCTTCGCTGGTGGTTGATAACGCGGATATCGAAGAAGGGATGAAGCGTTTTGCCACGGCGGTGAAGAAGATCGTTGGCTGATTACGCCTGACGCTTCAGCCAAATTCCATGATGCGGGCGCTGACGCCATGCCACTGACGAAATGGTGTGCATGGTACTGAGGTGCCCCAGAATCCGCTGTAAATGCTGCTCCACGGTGCTTAACGGCCCGTGAGTCAGCGCCTCTGGCGACTCCATGATGTTGGCATCGCCACTGCCTCCCGGTTCGTCATACTCCAGCCGTTGCTGGCAGCGCTGGAGCGCTATCTCACAGGATTGCAGATACCTTTCGGCCAAATCTTCCGTCAGCATGTTGTGCTCGCGCGCCAGCGTGGTCATCGCGTTGATGTGCTCGACGATAAACTGGCTGTGCGTCACCCACAGCTTCATGTCTGCCAGATAGTGCGAGTTGAACCCCGGCTCCTGCATCGCCTGATTCAGTGAGTTAAACAGCGCGTTATGCGCCTGATTCACCCGCATACGCTGATACGCCAACGCCGGAGCCTGCGGGTCATTGCTGAGGATGAGGCGAATGGCGTCCTGGTCCGCTTCCAGCGCCTGCTGGGCGTTTTTCCGCAGCAGTCCGCTCTGCCACTGCGGCCAGAGCCAGACCATGCCTCCAAAGGCAATCAGGCAGCCGATCAGCGTGTCTATCAGACGGGCGACGATGAACTGCTCGCCGTTTAACGTCAACAACTGGATGGTGTACACGGCAGTGACGGTGAAACCCACCGTCGCCCAGCCGTAGCTTTTACGGATGATCAGATAGCTGACCAGCGTAATAATCAGCATCGCCGCCAGCGCGTAGCCTTCAGGTGCGTGGAAGTGCAGGGTCACACCGGCAATGACCAGCCCGGCAAGCGTGCCTGCCGCTCGGTGAAAAATGCGTACCCGCGTTGCACCGTAGCCGTTCTGCGTGACCAGCAGCACCGTCATCAGGATCCAGTAGGGTTTTGGCAAATGCAGGGCGGATCCCATCAGGCTGGCGATGCTCAGCATGACGCTGATGCGTGCGGCATTGCGTAGCGCAGGAGACTTGAGCGAAAGATAGCTTTTCAGGGCGGCAAATACCGGCAGACGACGCTCGTTGTCGGCCATCAGGTTGCGCGGGTAGAGTGGACGCTGAAGCCGTAATACTCGGGCAATGCGGCCAAAATGCCAGACGCAGAACTGCCCGACGGGGTTGTCCGGATGCTGGCGGGCGATCTTTTCCAGCGCGCCGAGCTGTTTATCCATGCTGAAACGCTGCGGAAAGCGGTGGTAGAGAATGTCGTCGGCCATTACCCGCAGGCGTGCGGCGATGGTTTGGGCGTTCCAGCGTATTACCGCTTCGGCGTGGCTGCGCTCGACCAGCTTCTGCACTTCGGCAGGCTGATGCAGGCTGACGGAGATGTGCTCCTGTAAATCGAGGCCCATCTGAAATGCACGTAGCAGGCGTTTGTATTCGTGATTCTTATTCGCGGCGAGCATGTGCATCTGCTGATAGCACTGGGTGATCAGGTCGACGGCCTTTTGCTGACGATTAAGCAGCGGCGGTAGCGCTTTTTCAGGATCGGTGTGCTGAGTCAGCAGGCTGTATTTGGCCTCGCAGTAATCGGCAAGCTGACGGTAGAGCAGGCTCAGGGATTCGCGCAGCGGCTGTTCGCGCCACATCCAGAACCAGAACCAGTTGAACAGGCCGTACCACAGGGTGCCTAGCGCATAGATGAGAAGCGGCTGCCAGACCGGCATATTCCCCGCGAGGCTCAGCGTGAAGATGGAGGCGATCAGCGAGGCGGGTAGCAGGCGCGCATGCAGCGAACTGATTTCCGCAGTCACCCCAAGCGTCAGCGCGAGCCCGGTCAGGATAAGCGGCAGGGGGACAGTGTGCTCCAACAGTAACTGTACCGCCAGGCTGCAGCCCGCGAACAGTGAACCGCCGATAATCAGGCGTTTAAAGAAGCGCTTGTGGGGCGTGTCGAGACCGGCAATGTTGCAGCAGGCAGGCACTAAGGAGAACAGCAGACCGTACTTGAGATACCCTAACACCAGGCCGATAGCCACAGGGGTGCATAACACCAGGGTTTGCCGCAGTGCGTAGTTAATTTCCGGGTGATAAATTAGCCTGCGCCACATAGCGGTAGAGACAAAAACGGCGTACTGCGGGAGCAATACGCCGTCAAGCGAACTTAGCGGGTGCCGTAAACGACGATGGTTTTGCCGTGAGCGGAAATCAGGCTCTGATCTTCCAGCATCTTCAGAATACGGCCAACGGTTTCACGGGAGCAGCCAACAATCTGACCGATTTCCTGACGGGTGATTTTAATTTGCATACCGTCCGGGTGGGTCATGGCATCGGGTTGTTTCGCAAGGTTCAGCAGGGTCTGTGCGATACGACCGGTGACGTCCAGGAAGGCAAGGTTGCCGACTTTTTCAGAGGTAACCTGCAGGCGACGTGCCATCTGAGAAGACAGACGCATCAGAATATCCGGGTTAACCTGAATAAGCTGACGGAATTTTTTGTAGGAGATTTCGGCCACTTCACAGGCGGTTTTCGCCCGAACCCAGGCACTACGCTCCTGACCTTCTTCAAACAGGCCAAGCTCACCGATGAAATCACCCTGGTTGAGGTAGGAGAGGATCATCTCTTTACCTTCTTCATCCTTGATGAGTACAGCCACAGAGCCTTTCACGATGTAATACAGCGTTTCTGCTTTTTCACCCTGGTGAATCAGCGTGCTCTTTGAGGGGTACTTATGAATATGGCAATGAGACAAGAACCATTCGAGGGTAGGGTCTGTTTGCGGTTTGCCAAGCACCATGCGCGGTTATCCTCTGTTATAAGCTGACTCCAGCGGCAGACACGACACTGCCACTGGCTTTGCATTCGTATTCTTCCCTGTACCTGGGAAGTCGGCTGTCGAATTTGACTGCAGCCTGTGTGTGATGTCCTCTGCATACATGCATTACGTCAATGTATTACTGTAGCATCCCGACTGTTTTAGCATAGCTTTTGCCGCCTGTCTCCTGGTGTCTCGCTTCAGCATGATGCACGTCGCCTTCCGTTGCGAGATTTGTTATGTGCGCGTAATCTGTCAGGAAATTTGATACTCAGGAGTTAACGATTATGCAAGCACGTGTGAAATGGGTTGAGGGGTTAACCTTCCTGGGCGAGTCCGCTTCCGGCCACCAGATCCTGATGGACGGCAACTCCGGGGACAAAGCACCAAGTCCGATGGAAATGGTGCTGATGGCGGCGGGTGGATGCAGCGCGATTGACGTGGTATCCATTCTGCAAAAAGGGCGTCATGACGTCACGGATTGCGAAGTGAAGCTGACCTCAGAGCGCCGCGAAGAAGCGCCGCGCTTGTTTACTCACATTAATCTGCACTTCATCGTGACCGGGAAAGATCTGAAAGAAGCCGCGGTATCCCGTGCGGTCGATCTCTCTGCGGAGAAATATTGCTCTGTGGCGCTGATGCTGGAGAAAGCTGCGAAGATCACCCACTCGTTTGAGGTGGTTGAAGGGTAATAGCGTGCGGCCTGCTGCCCTCTTTCACGGGGAGAGGGCGTAAAGACTAAAAACCTTCTCACAAGAGAAGGTTTTGCAGTTTACTTCCGGCCTTCCATCAGCCGCTCGACCAGCGGCGTCATAATCAGCTCCATCGCCAGCCCCATCTTCCCACCCGGCACGACCAAAGTATTCATATGAGAAATGAATGAGCCCTGCAGCATGGCCAGCAGCCAGGGGAAATCAATGTCGCCCAGATTCTGGAAATGGATGACCACAAAGCTTTCGTCGAGCGACGGAATGCTTTTGGCGGCGAACGGATTTGAAGTGTCGACCGTTGGCACTCGCTGGAAGTTGATGTGCGTGCGTGAGAACTGTGGCGTGATGTAGTTGATGTAGTCTTCCATCGAACGGACCACGGAATCCATCACTGCCTCGCGGGAATGCCCGCGCTCGCTCATGTCGCGGGTGAGCTTCTGGATCCATTCAAGGTTGACGATAGGCACCACGCCGACCAGTAAATCGACATGTTTCGCTACATCATGCTGAGGCGTTACCACGCCGCCGTGCAGTCCTTCATAAAACAGCACATCGGTGGGTTCAGGAAGCGGCTGCCACGGCGTGAAGGTTCCGGGCACCTGATTCCACGGCACCGCCTCATCGTAGGTGTGCAGGTATTTTCGCGACTGGCCTCGTCCGCTCTGGCCGTAGGTCAAAAACGTCTGTTCCAGCAGGCCAAAGTCGTTGGCATCCGGGCCAAAGTAGCTAATGTGACGGCCCATATCGCGCGCTTTGCGGATAGCCATGTCCATTTCAGGGCGGGTGTATCGGTGGAAGCTGTCGCCTTCCACTTCTGCGGCCCGCAGGCCGAGCTGAGCGAAGATTTTACGAAAGGCGAGGCTGGTGGTGGTGGTTCCTGCGCCGCTGGAGCCGGTCACGGCGATCACCGGGTGTTTGGCAGACATATCGACTCCCTGAATCAGCAATAGTGTTGAGTATAGTCAGCCGTGGAACTGGGTACGGGGCATGATATTCACCGTCTCGTGCAGTTCGGACCACACCAGAACGACGTCCCCACGCTGCAATTGTTGTTTTACGTCGGCGACTTTGTCTTCGAGCGAACGTTCATGTTCACCATAATCGGTGCCTTCGCGCAACACAAAGCTTTCAATCAGGTTTTCGAGCGTTTCGGGAGCCAGATCCTGCCAGGGAATAATCACAGGGCTTTCCCCAGAAAACGCATCAGCCAGTCGGGGATCCGCTTTTCGAGCCACATTTCAGGGTGACGCAGGGTGCCGCCGATAAAGCCAACGTGGCCGCCGTATTCTGTCAGCTGATACTGAATGTTTGTCGGGAGCTCTTCCTGGGCCGGAATAGAGTGATGATCCATAAAGGGATCGTCTTTGGCGTGAATGATCAGCGTCGGTTTGGTTATCTGACTCAGTACGGGCATGGCGCTGCACTGACGATAGTAGTCAATCGCATCGGCAAAACCGTGGATTTTCGAGGTGATCAGATCGTCAAACTCACGAATGCGGCGCACGCTTTTCAGGCGCTTCAAATCCACCGGCAGCGTGCCGGGGTAGGCTTTCAGCTTGCGTGCCGCATTGGCTTTTAGCAGGTTCAGCAGATAGCGCTGATACACCCGGGAGAAACCTTTGTCGATGTGATAACTACAGGCTTCCAGCATAAAGGGCGCGGAGACGATAACCGCGGCATCCAGCGGCGTATTGTCGCCTTCTTTCGCCAACAGGCACCCAAGCATGTTGCCGCCGAGGGAATAACCCACCGCTGCGGTCGGTACTTCGCCAAACTCTCTGCGCATCCAGGAGAGGAACCAGGTGCCATCTTCGGTTTCGCCGGAATGGTAGATACGCTCTTTGCGATTTGGCTCACCGCTGCAGCCGCGAAAATGCATCACCACACCGAGCCAGCCGCGCTGCTTTGCCGCGTTAATCAGGCCGTGCGCGTAAGGGCTGTAGAGGCTTCCTTCCAGGCCGTGAAAGACCACAAGGCGAGGCTTATGACGGGCTTGTTCAGGGTCTTCACTCCAGGCCAGATCGACAAAATCCCCGTCCGGCAACTCAAGGCGCTGCCAGTGCGGCGTGAACAGGACTTTACGGCGAATCAGGCGCGGCAGCATCGTCTGCAGGTGGCAGTTGCTGACGCCTTTCATCGGCACAAAGGTGTCACTCTCCTGAGGAGGGATGTCAAAATCTACTGGGGTGATTTGAGCCATTACTCTTACGCTACTGTGGTGAAAAACCCGTCTACTATACCGTCATGACGGTTTCGTGTTTATGAAAATGAGCCGCGGTATGCTTTTATCGAACTTTTTCACTCTTCCTGAAGCATGTTTTCCAGCTGCTCGTGCGCGTCAAGCCACGCCATTTCACACTCTTCCAGCCCCGATTTCGCGCTGGCCTGCTGCTGCAGACACTCGGTCAGTTCCGCTTTACGCGACTGATCGTACAGGCCGCTGTCGCCAAGCTTTTCTTCCGCGGCGGCAAGTTTGGTGTTGAGCTTCTCCATCTCTTTTTCCAGACGGGTGATCTCTTTGCGCAGCGGCTGCGTCAGGGTTCGGAGTTCCGCTTCACGCCGCTTCTGATCTTTACGCGCCTGAGCGCTGTTGGCGTTATCTTTTGGCGCTTCGTCAGGCTGATTTTCCTGCTTTTGCACGTCAGTCAGCCACTGTTGGTAGTCTTCCAGATCGCCGTCAAAAGGTTCCACTTTCGCATCGTGAACCAGATAGAGGTCGTCGGTGGTGGAACGCAGCAGATGGCGATCGTGCGAAACCACGACCAGCGCGCCTTCAAATTCGATTAATGCCTCGGTCAGCGCCTGGCGCATATCGAGATCGAGGTGGTTGGTCGGTTCATCGAGCAGCAGCAGGTTCGGGCGCTGCCAGACGATCAGCGCCAGCACCAGGCGGGCCTTCTCACCGCCAGAGAAACGGCGCGTTTCTTCACTGACTTTATCGCCCTGGAAGCCGAAGCCCCCGAGGTAATCGCGCAGCTGCTGTTCCAGTACCTGCGGCGCCATGCGTGCGAGATGCTGAAGCGGGGATTCGTCGGCGCGTAAAAATTCCAGCTGATGCTGGGCGAAGTAGCCGAGCTTGATGCCTTTCGCCAGACCAATCTCGCCGCTCTGCGCGGCCAGTTCACCCGCCAGCAGTTTAATCAGCGTGGATTTACCGGCCCCGTTTCGGCCTAACAGACCGATACGTGAACCCGGCACCAGGTTGAGCTTAATGGAGTCCAGAATGGTGCGGTCGCCATACCCGGCACTCACTTTTTCCATTTTCAACAGCGGGTTCGGCAGGCTTTCCGGCTGGCGGAAGCTGAACTGGAATGGGTTATCGACGTGAGCCGGGGCAATCAGCTCCATGCGTTCCAGCATTTTCACGCGGCTTTGCGCCTGTTTGGCTTTTGAGGCTTTGGCCTTAAAGCGGTCGATAAAGCTTTGCAGGTGCGCCACTTTTTGCTGCTGGCTTTCATACATCGACTGCTGCTGAGACAGGCGCGTGGCGCGCTGGATCTCAAACGAGGAATAGTTGCCGGTGTACTCAAACATCGACTGCTGCTCGATATGAATAATTTTGCCGACCACCGGATCGAGGAAATCACGGTCGTGGGAAATCAGGATCAGCGTGCCCTGATAGCTTTTCAGCCACTTCTCAAGCCAGATAACCGCATCGAGATCGAGGTGGTTTGTTGGCTCATCGAGCAGCAGCAGGTCAGAGCGGCAAATCAGCGCCTGGGCCAGGTTCAGACGCATCCGCCAGCCGCCGGAGAAATCGCTGGTTGGACGTTCCAGTTGTTCATTGCTGAAGCCCAGGCCGTGCAGAAGGCTGGAGGCTCGGGAGCGAATGGTCCAGGCATCGATGGCGTCCAGCTTGCCGTGAACGGTGGCGATGGCGTGGCCGTCATTGCGTTCGTTGGCGGCGTTCAGCTCAGCTTCCAGCTGGCGATATTCGCGGTCGCCGTCGATCACATAGTCGAGTGCGGGCTGCGGCAGTGCCGGAGTTTCCTGGTTCACCCAGGCCAGCTGCCAGTTGCCGGGATAGGTGAAGCTCCCGCCGTCGGCGCTAATCTCGTTCTTTAACAGCGACAGCAGCGTGGATTTGCCGCAGCCGTTTTTTCCCACCAGGCCAACTTTTTGCCCGGGGTTAATGGTGGCTGTGGCGTTATCCAGCAGGACACGCACGCCGCGACGAATTTGTAACGAGGAGAAAACAATCATAAGGCGCCGTATGTTCAGACTATGTTAAATTGTCATTATGATAATGTAGTGTGGTGACGCAGCGCGACACCGGGCGGCAATGGTAGCCCAAAACAATAACGTCAGACAAAAGTATTCAGGCTCCTTCGGGAACGTACCAGAGGAAAAAGGCCTGATTGTTCTTATACCGGGAGGGGAATGATGTCAGAGCCAGCAAAAGTTTTGCTGCTGTATGCCCATCCGGAATCTCAGGACTCGGTGGCCAACCGGGTTTTGCTCAAACCGGCACAACAGCTTGAAAATGTGACCGTACACGACCTGTACGCGCACTATCCTGATTTTTTTATCGACATTCCGCGCGAGCAAAAGCTGCTCCAGGAACATGATGTGATCGTGTTCCAGCACCCGCTTTATACCTACAGCTGCCCGGCGCTGCTGAAAGAGTGGCTCGACCGCGTGCTGAGCCGTGGCTTTGCCAGCGGGCCGGGTGGGAATCAGCTGGCGGGAAAGTACTGGCGTAGCGTCATCACCACCGGGGAACCGGAGAGTGCCTATCGCCACGATTCCCTGAACCGCTACTCAATGAATGACATTTTGCGGCCGTTCGAGCTCACGGCAGGGCTGTGCCGCATGCACTGGATGAATCCGATTATTGTCTACTGGGCGCGTCGTCAGCCTCCGGAAGAGCTGGCGAGTCACGCCAGAGCTTACGGCGACTGGCTGGCTAATCCTGTTAATGCGGGAGGCCGCTAATGGAAGGCTCAGATCTGTTACTGGCCGGGGTGCTTTTCCTCTTTGCCGCCGTGGCTGCCGTACCGCTGGCTTCTCGCCTGGGTATTGGCCCGGTGCTGGGTTACCTGCTGGCGGGCATTGCCATCGGCCCGTGGGGATTAGGTTTCATCAGCGACGTGGACGAAATTCTGCATTTCTCCGAGCTCGGCGTGGTGTTCCTGATGTTTATCATCGGGCTGGAGCTGAATCCGTCGAAGCTGTGGCAGCTGCGGCGTTCCATTTTTGGTATCGGTGCGGCGCAGGTTTTGCTGAGTGCCGCGCTGCTTGCCGCTTTGCTAATGCTGACAAAATTCTCCTGGCAGGCGGCGGTTATTGGCGGTATTGGCCTGGCGATGTCGTCGACCGCCATGGCGCTGCAGCTGATGCGCGAAAAGGGCATGAACCGCAACGAAGGCGGGCAGCTTGGCTTTTCCGTCCTGCTGTTCCAGGATCTGGCGGTGATCCCGGCGTTGGCACTGGTGCCGCTGTTGGCCGGGGCCGGGGATGAACATCCTGACTGGATCAAGCTTGGCATGAAGGTGCTGGCGTTTGCCGGAATGTTGATTGGCGGGCGTTATCTGCTGCGTCCGGTGTTTCGTTTCATCGCCGGTTCAGGCGTGCGTGAAGTGTTCACGGCGGCGACGTTGCTGCTGGTACTGGGCTCCGCGTTATTTATGGATTCTCTTGGCCTGTCGATGGCCCTCGGCACCTTTATCGCAGGTGTGTTGCTGGCAGAAAGCGAATACCGACATGAACTGGAGATCGCCATCGAGCCGTTCAAGGGGCTTCTGCTGGGGCTGTTCTTTATTTCTGTCGGGATGGCGCTCAATCTGGGTATCCTTTATACCCACCTCCTGCTGGTGCTGGCGGGCGTGATTGTGCTGGTAGCGGTGAAATATCTGGTGCTGTATCTGCTGGCGCGGCTGTACGGTTTACGGAGTTCGGAGCGCACGCAGTTTGCTGGCGTCCTGAGCCAGGGCGGGGAGTTTGCCTTCGTGCTGTTTTCTACGGCGTCGTCGCAGCGCCTTTTCGACCACGATCAAATGGCGCTGCTGCTGGTGACGGTCACGCTGTCGATGATGACCACGCCGCTGCTGATGAAAATTGTCGATAAAGTCCTGTCACGTCGCTTCAACGGCCCGGAAGATGAAGACGAAGCGCCGTGGGTGGAAGACGATAAGCCGCAGGTGATTGTGGTCGGTTTTGGACGTTTTGGGCAGGTGATTGGTCGCCTGCTGATGGCGAATAAAATGCGCATTACCGTGCTGGAGCGAGATATCAGCGCGGTTAACCTGATGCGCAAGTATGGGTATAAAGTCTATTACGGCGACGCTACGCAGATTGAGCTGCTACGTTCGGCGGGTGCAGAAGAGGCGGAGTCGATAGTGATCACCTGTAATGCACCGGAAGACACCATGAAGCTGGTGGAGATTTGCCAGCAGCATTTCCCGCATTTGCACATACTGGCCCGCGCACGAGGCCGTGTTGAAGCCCACGAACTCTTGCAGGCAGGCGTGAAGCAGTTCTCCCGTGAAACATTTTCCAGTGCGCTGGAGTTGGGGCGCAAAGCACTCATTACGTTAGGCATGCACCCGCATCAGGCGCATCGCGCGCAACAGCATTTCCGTCGTCTGGATATGCGCATGCTACGTGAGCTAATGCCGATTCATACTGATACGCAGCAAATCTCCCGAGTGCGAGAGGCACGGCGCGAGCTGGAAGAGATTTTCCAACGCGAAATGCAGCAGGAACGACGCCAGCTGGACGGCTGGGACGAATTTGAATAAGAAGGTGAGCAATGGCAATCCGAAAACGATTTATCGCCGGGGCAAAATGCCCCTCGTGCCAGGAGCAGGATACGCTGGCGATGTGGCGCGAGAATAATGTCGATATTGTTGAATGCGTTAAGTGCGGTCACCAGATGCGGGAGGCGGATAAGCAGGCCCGCGAGCACGTGCGCAAAGACGAGCAAGTGATAGGCATTTTCCATCCCGAGTAGCGATCCGTGCTGTCTTTTTTTAAGCTTAGGGGTACACGGGTGCAGAATTCCGCTACAATCTGCGCCACTATTCTTCCCATGCTCAGGAGATATCATGAAAGTAGCAAAAGACCTGGTGGTCAGCCTGGCCTATCAGGTACGTACAGAAGACGGTGTGTTGGTTGATGAGTCTCCGGTAAGCGCGCCGCTCGACTACCTGCATGGTCACGGTTCCCTGATCTCTGGCCTGGAAAAAGCGCTGGAAGGTCACGAAGTAGGTGATAAATTCGACGTTGAAGTTGGCGCGAACGATGCCTACGGTCAGTACGATGAAAACCTGGTACAGCGCGTACCGAAAGACGTCTTCATGGGCGTTGACGAGCTGCAGGTTGGCATGCGCTTCCTGGCAGAAACTGACCAGGGTCCGGTACCGGTTGAAATCACCGAAGTGGAAGACGACCACGTTGTGGTTGACGGCAACCACATGCTGGCTGGCCAGAACCTGAAATTCCACGTAGAAGTTGTTGCGATGCGTGAAGCGACCGAAGAAGAGCTGGCTCATGGCCACGTTCACGGCGCGCACGACCATCACCACGATCACGACCATGACGGTTGCTGCGGTGGCCACGGCCACGATCACGGCGACCATGAACATGGCAAAGGTGGTTGCGGTAACGGTGGCTGCGGCTGCCACTAATCTGTTTCGCCCTCGGGCGCTCAGATTAATGATAAAAAGCGGGGAAACCCGCTTTTTTTACGCCTCAATAGTGGGGCGGTGGGGTTTCTTCGGACTGAGACGCCATGTGCGACGGCTGGCTGGCTTTCAGTTTTTCGACCATCAGGCGCAGATTATCGCGCATTTTCGCCATTTCGATTTCGTGGGCGGTCACCGTCTGGTTGAGGTCTTCAATGGTGATTTCCTGAAACGCCAGTCGGCTTTCAAGCTCAGCCAGACGCGCTTCTAATGTTAATTCGCTCATGATTCACCTCTTATGTCATTGCGCGGCGGATTCTACTTGAGTTTCCCCTCAGGTGCAGCCATATAACTCTTTGCACGAAACTTATTTACACAAAAAGAGTCTCAAAAGATTCGAGAATACAGAGCGTTCGTATGTAGATTTCTTCTACAACGTTTTATAGTACGCTACTTACTGACGAAACCCTGGGGTGAGATGCCCCGGCCCTGGAGAAATGGATGAAATCACTGTTTAAAGTAACGCTTCTGGCAACCACGATGGCCGTTGCACTGAATGCCCCAATGACCTTTGCGGCCGATGCTGCTGCAGCAAAAGCGGCTCCGGCTGCCGATGCGGCTAAAGCTGCTCCTGCTGGCCTGAATGCTGCATTCAAAACCGACGACCAGCAGTCTGCTTATGCACTGGGTGCATCTCTGGGTCGTTACATGGAAAACTCCCTGAAAGAGCAGGAAAAGCTGGGCATCAAACTGGATAAAGCTCAGCTGATCGCCGGTGTTCAGGATGCGTTTGCTGATAAGAGCAAGCTTTCTGACCAGGAAATTGAGCAGACTCTGCAAGCTTTTGAAACTCGCGTGAAAACTTCTGCACAGCAGAAAATGGAAAAAGACGCGGCTGAAAGCGAAGCCAAAGGCAAAGCCTACCGTGATACCTTCGCTAAAGAGAAAGGGGTTAAGACCTCCTCTACTGGCCTGATGTACAAAGTTGAGAAAGAAGGTACCGGCGATGCGCCGAAAGACAGCGATACCGTGGTGGTGAACTACAAAGGTACGCTGATCGACGGTAAAGAGTTCGATAACTCCTACACCCGCGGCGAGCCGCTGTCATTCCGCCTGGACGGCGTGATCCCAGGCTGGACTGAAGGCCTGAAAAACATCAAGAAAGGTGGCAAGATCAAGCTGGTTATTCCACCGGATCTGGCTTACGGCAAAACCGGCGTCCCTGGTATTCCGGCTAACTCCACCCTGGTGTTTGACGTTGAGCTGCTGGATATCAAACCAGCAGCGAAAGCGGATGCAGCCCCTGCAGCCGCGGCAGATGATAAAGCAGCTGCTGCCAGCCAAAAATAAGTCGCTGAAAACCGCCGTCCGAAAGGGCGGCGGTTTTTTATTGGGTGCAATATAATTAACACTGGAAAGCGCTTGGTGTGCGTATTACCTTAGATGCCTCAATTTTGATGATGATATGAGCCTGCCCTGACAACCTAACGACAGGCTCCTGAAAAGGAGTGCTTTTTTACATGTCCAGGTCGCTTTTAACCAACGAAACCAGCGAACTCGATCTGCTGGATCAACGTCCTTTCGACCAGACCGATTTTGATATTCTGAAATCCTACGAAGCGGTTGTGGACGGGTTAGCGATGCTCATTGGCTCCCATTGTGAAATCGTGCTGCACTCTTTGCAGGATCTCAAATGTTCCGCCATCCGTATTGCCAACGGTGAACACACCGGCCGTAAAGTCGGCTCCCCTATTACTGACTTAGCGTTGCGTATGCTGCACGACATGACCGGCGCAGACAGCAGCGTGTCAAAATGTTATTTCACCCGTGCAAAAAGCGGTGTGCTGATGAAGTCGCTGACTATCGCGATTCGTAACCGCGAGCAGCGGGTCATTGGGCTATTGTGCATTAACATGAACCTCGACGTACCTTTCTCGCAAATCATGGGCACCTTTATTCCGCCGGAAACGCCGGAAGCGGATTCTCAGGTGAACTTTGCCTCCTCCGTTGAGGACCTGGTGACACAGACTCTGGAGTTCACCATTGAAGAGGTCAACGCCGATCGCAACGTGTCTAACAACGCTAAAAATCGTCAGATCGTGCTTAATCTCTACGAGAAAGGGATCTTCGATATTAAGGATGCGATTAACCAGGTCGCCGATCGTCTAAACATCTCCAAACACACGGTTTATCTCTATATTCGCCAGTTCAAAAGCGGCGATTTCCAGGGGCAAGAGAAGTAATGCGTTTTGCCCTGATGGTGACGGGGCCGGCATACGGCACCCAGCAGTCCAGCAGCGCATGGCAGTTTGCCAACGCTTTGCTGGCTGAAGGCCATGAACTTGCCAGCGTATTTTTTTATCGTGAAGGCGTTTACAACGCCAATCAGCTGACCGCCCCGGCAAACGACGAGTTTGACCTGGTGCGCGGCTGGCAATCTCTGCATGAAAAGCACGGCGTGTCGCTGCATATCTGCGTAGCAGCGGCTTTGCGTCGCGGTGTGACGGATGAAACGGAAGCTCAGCAGTTGGGTCTTCCTGCGGCCAACCTGCAGCCAGGTTTCATGTTGAGCGGGCTCGGTGCGCTGGCGGAAGCCTCGCTGACCTGCGATCGGATGGTGCAATTCTGATGAAACGCGTTGCATTCATTTTTATGACGCCGCCGCACGGCAGCAGCGCCGGACGAGAGGGGCTCGACGCGCTTCTGGCAACTTCGGCGCTGACGGAAGAGATTGGCGTCTTCTTTGTTGGTGATGGCGTTTTGCAGATCCTTAGCGCGCAAAAACCTGAAACAATTCTGATGCGCGACTACATCCCGACCTTCAAACTGATGGCGCTTTACGATATCGAAAGCTGCTGGACCTGCGCGGCGTCGCTGCGTGAGCGTGGCCTGAGCGAATCATCTTCCTTTATTATCGAGTCTGAGGTTCTGGAGCCGGATGCGCTTCGCCAGCAGCTCGATACCTTTGATGTGATTTTACGGTTCTGAGGCCACGATGCTGCACACGCTTAGTTACTCTCCCTGGCAACACGATATCAGCGCCCAGCTTCGCTTAGTGAAAGCTGGGGACGATTTGCTGCTGTTGTCCGATGGCGTCATAGTGGCGCTGGAAGGCAGCCGCTTCCTTGATATTCTCCGCGCCGCCCCCATTAACTTACATGCGTTGAATGAGGACATTGAGGCCCGCGGCCTCACTGGTCAAATTTCGAGCGACGTCGTCAGGGTTAGCTATACTGACTTCGTCAGGCTCACGATCCAGCATGCCGGGCAACTCACCTGGTAGCAGATCGTTGTATATTTCTTGACACCCTTTCGACGTGGCCCTAAAATTTCGCGTCCTCATATTATATGAGGCGATTTATTACGTGTTTACGAAGCAAAAGCTAAAACCAGGAGCTATTTAATGGCAACAGTTAACCAGCTGGTTCGCAAACCACGCTCACGCAAAGTTGCAAAAAGCAACGTGCCTGCGCTGGAAGCCTGCCCGCAGAAACGTGGCGTATGTACTCGTGTATATACCACCACTCCTAAGAAACCAAACTCCGCACTGCGTAAAGTATGCCGTGTGCGTTTGACCAACGGTTTTGAAGTGACTTCCTACATCGGTGGTGAAGGTCACAACCTGCAGGAACACTCCGTGATCCTGATCCGTGGCGGTCGTGTAAAAGACCTCCCGGGTGTTCGCTACCACACCGTTCGTGGTGCGCTTGACTGCTCCGGTGTTAAAGACCGTAAGCAAGCTCGCTCCAAGTATGGCGTGAAGCGTCCTAAGGCTTAATGGTTCTCCGTTAAGTAAGGCCAAACTGATTTATCTTAATGTCAAACTAAACTCTTTGAGTTTTGGACAATCCTGAATTAACAACGGAGTATTCCCATGCCACGTCGTCGCGTCATTGGTCAGCGTAAAATCCTTCCGGATCCTAAGTTCGGATCAGAGCTGCTGGCTAAATTTGTAAATATCCTGATGGTAGATGGTAAAAAATCTACTGCAGAAGCAATCGTATACAGCGCGCTGGAGACCCTGGCTCAGCGCTCTGGTAAAAACTCACTGGAAGCATTCGAAGTCGCTCTGGACAACGTCCGTCCGACCGTCGAAGTTAAGTCCCGCCGCGTAGGTGGTTCTACTTATCAGGTTCCAGTTGAAGTTCGTCCGGTTCGTCGTAATGCCCTGGCAATGCGTTGGATCGTTGAAGCTGCTCGTAAACGCGGTGATAAATCCATGGCCCTGCGTCTGGCGAACGAACTCACTGACGCTGCAGACAACAAAGGTACTGCAGTTAAGAAACGTGAAGACGTTCACCGTATGGCAGAAGCCAACAAGGCGTTCGCTCACTACCGTTGGTAATCCCTTCGGAGTGTTAGTCCCCAGGCGAGCGCTTCACGTAAGTCGCTCGCTTTGGGTTACTTAATTGAACGTCTAAAGAAACAAACGAGGAATCAAATGGCTCGTACAACACCCATCGCACGCTATCGTAACATCGGTATCAGTGCGCACATCGACGCCGGTAAAACCACTACTACCGAACGTATCCTGTTCTACACCGGTGTAAACCACAAAATCGGTGAAGTTCACGACGGCGCCGCAACCATGGACTGGATGGAGCAGGAGCAGGAGCGTGGTATTACCATCACCTCCGCAGCGACCACTGCATTCTGGTCTGGTATGGCGAAGCAGTATGAACCGCATCGCGTAAACATCATCGACACCCCGGGCCACGTTGACTTCACCATCGAAGTAGAACGTTCCATGCGTGTTCTTGACGGTGCGGTAATGGTTTACTGCGCAGTTGGTGGTGTTCAGCCACAGTCTGAAACCGTATGGCGTCAGGCTAACAAATATAAAGTTCCACGCATCGCGTTCGTTAACAAAATGGACCGTATGGGTGCTAACTTCCTGAAAGTTGTTGGTCAGATCAAATCCCGTCTGGGCGCGAACCCTGTTCCGCTGCAGCTGGCAATTGGTGCTGAAGAAGGTTTCACCGGTGTTGTTGACCTGGTGAAAATGAAAGCCATCAACTGGAACGATGCCGATCAGGGCGTAACCTTCGAATACGAAGATATCCCGGCTGAGATGCAGGACCTGGCTGACGAATGGCACCAGAACCTGATCGAATCCGCTGCGGAAGCGTCTGAAGAGCTGATGGAGAAATACCTGGGCGGCGAAGAGCTGACCGAGGAAGAAATCAAAGTTGCTCTGCGTCAGCGCGTGCTGAACAACGAAATCATCCTTGTTACCTGTGGTTCTGCGTTTAAGAACAAAGGTGTTCAGGCGATGCTGGATGCGGTAATTGATTACCTGCCATCCCCAGTTGACGTACCGGCGATCAACGGTCTGCTGGACGACGGTAAAGATACCCCGGCTGAGCGTCACGCAAGTGATGAAGAGCCGTTCGCGGCACTGGCGTTCAAAATCGCAACCGACCCGTTCGTTGGTAACCTGACGTTCTTCCGTGTGTACTCAGGTGTGGTTAACTCCGGTGATACCGTTTATAACCCAGTGAAATCTGCTCGTGAGCGTTTCGGTCGTATCGTTCAGATGCACGCTAACAAACGCGAAGAGATCAAAGAAGTTCGCGCGGGTGACATTGCTGCAGCAATCGGTCTGAAAGACGTGACCACAGGTGACACCATCTGTGATCCGGACAACGTGATCATTCTGGAGCGTATGGAATTCCCTGAGCCGGTAATCTCCATCGCCGTTGAGCCGAAAACCAAAGCTGACCAGGAAAAAATGGGTCTGGCTCTGGGTCGTCTGGCTAAAGAAGACCCGTCATTCCGCGTATGGACTGACGAAGAGTCTAACCAGACCATCATCGCTGGTATGGGTGAACTGCACCTCGACATCATCGTTGACCGCATGAAGCGTGAATTCAACGTTGAAGCGAACGTCGGTAAACCTCAGGTTGCTTACCGTGAAGCGATTCGCGCGAAAGTTACCGATATCGAAGGTAAACACGCCAAGCAGTCTGGTGGTCGTGGTCAGTACGGTCATGTTGTTATCGACATGTACCCACTGGAGCCGGGCTCAAATCCGAAAGGCTATGAGTTCATCAACGACATCAAAGGTGGTGTAATTCCTGGTGAATTCATCCCTGCCGTTGATAAAGGCATCCAGGAGCAGCTGAAAGCAGGTCCGCTGGCTGGTTACCCGGTTGTTGATCTCGGTGTGCGTCTGCACTTCGGTTCATACCATGACGTTGACTCCTCCGAGCTGGCGTTTAAACTGGCCGCTTCTATCGCCTTCAAAGATGGCTTTAAGAAAGCAAAACCAGTTCTGC
This sequence comes from Enterobacter sp. CC120223-11, assembly GCF_900215375.1. Classification (GTDB taxonomy): domain Bacteria; phylum Pseudomonadota; class Gammaproteobacteria; order Enterobacterales; family Enterobacteriaceae; genus Scandinavium. The sequence goes on from NZ_OBEF01000010.1 coordinate 178,503, forward strand.
TTGAGCCAATCATGAAGGTTGAAGTAGAGACTCCGGAAGAGAACACCGGTGATGTTATCGGTGACCTTAGCCGTCGTCGTGGTCAGCTGAAAGGTCAGGAATCCAACGCTACTGGCGTACAGATTCATGCTGAAGTTCCGCTGTCTGAAATGTTCGGATATGCAACTCAGCTGCGTTCTCTGACCAAAGGTCGTGCTTCTTACTCCATGGAGTTCCTGAAGTATGACGACGCGCCGAACAACGTTGCTCAGGCCGTTATCGAAGCTCGTGGCAAATAAGTCGCAAGTTAACAACTAATGTCCCGTGCTCTCTCCTTGAGGGGAGAGCACTATAGTAAGGAATATAGCCGTGTCTAAAGAAAAATTTGAACGTACAAAACCGCACGTCAACGTTGGTACTATCGGCCACGTTGACCACGGTAAAACCACTCTGACTGCTGCAATCACTACCGTACTGGCTAAAACCTACGGCGGTGCTGCTCGCGCATTCGACCAGATCGATAACGCACCAGAAGAAAAAGCTCGTGGTATCACCATCAACACTTCCCACGTTGAATATGACACCCCGACTCGCCACTACGCACACGTAGACTGCCCGGGCCACGCCGACTATGTTAAAAACATGATCACCGGTGCTGCTCAGATGGATGGCGCAATCCTGGTTGTTGCTGCGACTGACGGCCC
>NZ_OBEF01000009.1 GCF_900215375.1 Enterobacter sp. CC120223-11
GGGTCGTTAGCTCAGTTGGTAGAGCAGTTGACTTTTAATCAATTGGTCGCAGGTTCGAATCCTGCACGACCCACCAATGTAGAAAGGCGCCCTAAAGGCGCCTTTTTGCTATGCGCGATTCGTGCTGGATGAGACAAAATTGTCGGGAACAATTTTGCATCGCCACTCACGGCGACCCGAAGGGCGAGTCTCAGGATGAGACGAGTGATAACCTGCACGACTTCTGTCAAATTCCTGCCTTTCTCGCCCTAATTTTTATCTCAAGCTCCCACTACGCCTTGCCGATAACTCTTTTTTCATCCCTGAAAGGCGTTCACGATGACCAGCATTTCCATGCCCTCTTCTTCTGCCCCTGGATTACAGACAACCACCAGCACAGCCGCACCGCAGGGCAACGACATCTCATCGCAAATCACGCGTATCACACAGCAAATCACCAAACTGACCCAGCAGCTGAAGACCATTGCTGATGGTCCTGGCGATGCCGATGAAAAGCAAAAACAGGCAGAGATGATTCAGGAGCAAATCACGATGCTCGAAGCCCAACTGGCTCAGCTTCAGCGCCAGCAGGCAGAGAAAGAGCAGGATCAGCAATCGGCAGCAGCACCGGTAACCGGCGTCAATAAACCGTCTGACGAGCATCAGATCGATATTTACGTCTGATACAGCGGATCGTGCGCACGGGCGGCAGTCAGGGCCTGCGCCTGCTGCCCGACTACATCCCAGAGCGCCTGGGCGGCCGTCGAAAGTGAACGGTTCTTGCGCCTTGCCAGCATCAGTTGCCGCTCGACGACGGGCGTCAGACGTTTCACCGTCAGCCTGCTGCCCTGCGGCAGTGGTAAAGCCAGCGCCGGTAAAATACTGATGCCGATCCCCGCTTCCACCATCGGAAAAAGCGTCGCGGGATGTCCAATTTCCTGAACGATGCTGGCGCTAATACTGTGGTTTGCCAGCGCCGCATCAATCAGCGGGCGGCTGCCAGAGGCATAATCCTGCAATACCAGACGCGTCCCCTGCAGCGCCTGCCAGCTCACCTCCGGCTGCCCGGCAAAAGGGTGCTCCTGATGGCACAGCACAAAAAAGGGCTCCGAGAGAATCGACTCACACTGTAAATCGCTGACGGCTCCCGGATCGATCACGATCCCGAAATCAACTTCGCCCTGGCGGATACTTTCCAGCACCCACTGCTGCGGACGGTCGTGGAGGACAAAATCAATCTCCGGATAGCGGCGGTTGCTGGCGGCAATACACTGGGGGATGAGATGCGCCGAAATCGTCTGGCTGGCGGCCACGCGGACCGTACCCGTTAGCTGTTGCCCTACGCGCCCGGCCTCACGCAACGTGCTGCTGAGCTCATCAAGCAGCCGCTCAAGCCTCACCGCCAGCTGCTGCCCGGCCTCGGTCAATAAAACTTCACGGGTCGTACGGTCGAGCAATTTCACGCCTGTCTGCTGCTCCAGCTCTTTTACGCTGTGGCTGACGGCAGACTGGCTAAGGCCAATCATCTCCCCTGCCCGGCTGAAGCTTTTCGCCTTAGCAACGGCAATAAACACCTTTAACTGACGCAGTGAATAATTCATGGGATAAATTCATCAATGGATGCAATAAATCAATTTTATTTCTCAAAGTGAAAAAAGCACAATAGCGGCATCGTATTTTCAGGAGCGTTTATGAAACTTTTCCGCATTCTTGATCCTTTCACGCTGACGCTAATCTGCACCGTTTTGCTCGCCTCGCTGTTTCCCGCTCGCGGCGGCTACGTTCCGTTTTTTGAAGGGCTGACCACCGCAGCCATTGCCCTGCTGTTCTTTATGCATGGAGCCAAGCTGTCTCGCGAAGCCATCATTGCTGGCGGTAGCCACTGGCGGCTCCACCTCTGGGTGATGTGCAGCACCTTCATTCTGTTCCCGGTTTTAGGTGTGCTTTTCGCACGCTGGGCGCCGGTGAATGTCGATCCTGCGTTATACAACGGCTTCCTGTATCTCTGTATTCTGCCCGCCACAGTGCAGTCAGCGATCGCGTTTACCTCCATGGCGGGGGGCAACGTTGCTGCCGCGGTCTGTTCGGCGTCGGCTTCCAGCCTGCTCGGTATTTTTATTTCGCCTCTGCTGGTTGGCCTGTTAATGAATCTTCACGGCGCGGAAGGCAGCCTGGAGCAGGTCGGCAAGATTATGCTTCAGCTGCTGTTGCCGTTCGTGCTGGGGCACTTGTCCCGCCCGTGGACCGCCGCGTGGGTGGCGAAAAATAAGAAATGGATTTCCAAAACCGACCAGACGTCGATTCTGTTAGTGGTTTACTCCGCCTTCAGCGAAGCGGTGGTGAATGGCATCTGGCACAAAGTAGGCGTGGGATCGCTGCTGTTTATCGTGGTGGTGAGCTGCGTGCTGCTGGCAATTGTCATTGCAATCAACGTCCTGGTGGCCCGTAAATGCGGATTCAATAAAGCGGACGAAATTACGATTGTGTTCTGCGGTTCGAAAAAGAGTCTGGCCAACGGCATTCCGATGGCCAACATTCTCTTCCCGACGGCGATGATTGGCATGATGGTGCTGCCATTAATGATTTTCCATCAAATCCAGCTGATGGTCTGCGCCGTGCTGGCCCGGCGCTATAAGCGGCAAACTGAAGCACTGCATGCCAAAAGCACCGCCGGTGAAGCGAAGGCCTAACGACCGCGCTTCAGGGGCTGAACCAGATGCGTCAGCCCCTCTGTTTTAATGAGCAGCGTGATAGCCATCAGCTCGCCGAGCCGCCCGGCAGGAAACTCATCCTTACGGGCGAACCACAGAAGATACTCCTCCGGCAAATCGATCAGCATCCGCCCTTTGTATTTCCCGAAGGGCATCTCCGTGTTGGCTATCTCAATCAGCTGCTCTTTTTCCACGTTACGCTCCCAGCAATCGCAGCATTTCTGCTTCGTCGATCACGTCAATACCCAACTCCTGTGCTTTGGCAAGCTTGGAGCCAGCGGCTTCTCCGGCGATAACCAGATCGGTTTTCTTCGAGACGCTGCCGGCCACTTTCGCGCCCAGCTCCACCAGTCGGGCTTTCGCATCATCACGTGACATCTGACTGAGGCTTCCGGTCAGCACCACGGTTTTACCGGCAAACGGGCTGTCGATTTCTTCGGCATTAACCACTACCGGCGCTGGCCAGTGCACACCTTCGGCTTGCAGTTGCTGAATCACTTTGCGGTTGCTCTCTTCGGCGAAGAAGTTAAACACATGCGTGGCGACCACGATGCCAACATCCGGCACTTTTTGCAGCTCTTCGATGGAAGCATTTTCCAGCGCATCCAGTGCGCCAAAATGGGAGGCCAGGCCAGCCGCTGTAGCCTCGCCAACTTCACGAATGCCCAGCGCATAGAGGAAGCGAACGAAGGTTGTTTCTTTGGCTTTCTCCAGCGCGCTGACGACGTTTTGCGCAGACTTTGGTCCCATACGATCGAGCCCGGTGAGCTTGCCTGCCGTCAGACGGAACAGATCCGCCGGCGTGTCGACATACTCTTTCTCGACCAGCTGATCGATGATTTTGTCGCCCATGCCGTCGACGTCCAGCGCACGGCGGGAAACAAAGTGCTTCAACGCTTCTTTACGCTGTGCGCCGCAAATCAGGCCGCCGGTACAGCGAGTAACCGCCTCGCCTTCCACGCGTTCAACGTCCGAACCACAAACCGGGCAGTGAGCAGGAAACTCTATGGCGCGTGTCTCCTCCGGGCGCTCTGAGAGCACCACGTTCACCACCTGCGGAATAACATCACCGGCACGGCGAATCACCACTTTGTCGCCAATCCGCAGGCCCAGACGCTCAATTTCATCGGCGTTGTGCAGCGTGGCGTTGCTCACCAGCACCCCCGCAACCTGCACAGGCTCCAGACGGGCAACGGGCGTTATCGCCCCGGTGCGCCCCACTTGAAACTCCACGTCGCGTACAAAGGTCATTTGCTCCTGCGCAGGGAACTTGAATGCCACCGCCCAGCGAGGTGCACGGGCCACAAAGCCCAGCTGTTCCTGCAGATCGAGCGAATCAACCTTAATCACCACGCCGTCGATGTCGAACCCCAGCGTCGGGCGGTCCTCTTCAACCTTGTGGTAGTAAGCGAGTACTTCCTCCGGGGAACTGCACAGCTTCACGCGGTTGCTGACGGGCAGGCCCCAGGCTTTGAACTGCTGGAGACGGCCCAGATGGCTGCGCGGCAGCTCACCGCCTTCCAGCACGCCAACGCCATAGCAGAAGAAAGTAAGCGGTCGCTTCGCCGTAATGCGTGGGTCAAGCTGACGCAACGAACCTGCTGCGGCGTTTCGTGGGTTAGCGAACAGCTTGCCACCTGTGCGACGCGCATCGTCATTGATTTTTTCAAAGCCCGCCTGTGGCAGGAAGACTTCACCACGCACTTCCAGACGGGCCGGAATGTTGTCGCCGCGCAGCTTCAACGGAATGGCGCGAATGGTACGCACGTTGGCGGTAATATCTTCGCCGGTTGTACCGTCACCGCGGGTCGCCGCCTGAATCAGTACCCCGTTCTCATACAGAATGCTGACCGCGAGGCCATCAAGCTTCAGTTCGCAGCAGTAAGTCAGCGCATCGGTGCTTTTCAGCCTGTCCTGCACGCGTTTGTTAAAGGCAACGAAGCTCTCTTCATCAAAGACGTTATCCAGCGAGAGCATTGGCACTTCATGACGGATTTGGCTGAACGAAGCCAGCGGCGCCGCGCCCACGCGCTGTGTCGGTGAATCAGGCGTAATGAGTTCGGGGTGTTGCGCCTCAAGCTCACGCAGTTCGCGCATCAGCCGATCGTATTCGGCATCCGGCACTTCCGGTGCATCCATTACGTGATAGAGGTATTCGTGATGGCGAAGCGTGGTTCGCAGGTCTGTCAGCTGTTGTTCGATTGATTGCATATCTCACCATCAATGATAAAAAACCCCCGACAGGCGGGGGTTCAGAAGGGGTTGCGACACACAAGGCTATCAGGCGTTGGCGTCTTTCACTTCGCGGATACGATCCTGATACTCACGCACTTTCTGTGGCGTAATCATGCGGCGCTGGTCATCAAGCACCACGCCACCCACTTCATCTGCGATGTACTGCGCAGACTGGAGCATCAGTTTGAAGTTTTGCAGCTCATCGCCGTAGGACGGCACCTGCATAAAGATGGTGACGCCAGGCGTTTGCATATCGGCCATATTTTCCGGGTCGAAGGTGCCAGGCTTCACCATATTGGCAAGGCTGAACAACGCCGGACCACCGCCGCCAGGATTCAGATGGCGGTGATAGATATTCATGTCGCCAAAGACAAACCCGGACTGCTCTACGCTGTTACGCAGCAGTTCGCCGTTGATAAACGACCCCTGGTGCGCGGCCACGCTCAGCACAATCACCGTCTCTTTGCGTTCGGCTTTTGCAGGCTGAGGCTCTTCTGCGACAACAGGCTTGGCTTCTGGCGCAGGCTGTGGTGCGGCAACAGGCTGCGGCTCGGCAACGACAGGCTGCTGAGGTTGCGCTACAGGTTGCTGAACGGGCTGCTGATACTGTGGTGTCGCAGGCTGCTGTGGCGGCACATGCTGGGGTTCCACAGGCGGCTGAACCGGAGCCTGATGCACAGGCTGCTGACGCACGGGTTGCTCCTGTGGCTGAACGGGCTGACGAGCCGGCTCCTCATGGCGCACAGGCTGTTGTACCTGACGCTCATAGGGCGGCTGGTACTGATGCTGCGGTGCCTGGCGATTGGCATCATGCTCTGCGGCATTCGGGTTCTGGGCAGGATTCACCCGATGAACGCGAACTTCACCCACGCCTTCAGCATCGTCATCGAAACCGTCGTCATCCGACTCATCGTCATGACGTGATTTCATCCGTTTCATCGGGCGATCGCGGAACATCGAGGAACGTTCTTTGCGGCTGGTCCAGAAACCATGAACCAGCAGTGCAATTATGGCGATCGCGCCAACAATGATTAATATCAGACGCAAATCCTGCATCATTATATTCTCTGTTGTTCTAACACCTTGCCACCACGGCAAACATTTACTCACTAAGAGTATTTGCCCATTACGTCAAGTGCAAGTGCGTACCCGGAAATCGGACGATAAAGATGAACTAAATCGTGCTTTTTGCTGTTTTTTCGAACATTTCTGAACTGATTCTTTCCTGACAAGCCGATAGTATACTCGCGCAACCACCAGGATTTTATAAAAGGAGTCTCCCCTGACCATGGTTTCCTCATCTGCACCCCGTAGTGGCGTCTATTACTTTTCACAGGGCTGGAAGCTTATCCGCCTGCCGGGCCTTCGCCGCTATGTTTTTATGCCGCTGCTGGTCAATATCATCCTGATGGGCGGCGCCTTCTGGTGGCTGTTCAGTGAACTGGGCAACTGGATCCCGGCGATGATGAGCCACGTGCCGGACTGGCTGCAGTGGCTCAGCTATCTGCTGTGGCCGATTGCAGTGATTTCGGTGCTGCTGGTATTCGGCTATTTATTCTCTACCATCACCAACTGGATTGCCGCGCCGTTCAGCGGGCTGCTGGCGGAACAGCTTGAAGCACGCCTGACGGGCGCCACACCGCCGGACACCGGCATGCTCGGCATAATGAAAGATGTGCCACGTATAATGAAGCGTGAATGGCAGAAGCTGGCGTGGTATCTCCCTCGCGCGGTGGTGCTGCTGGCGCTCTACTTTATTCCCGGAATTGGCCAGACGGTGGCCCCTGTACTCTGGTTCCTGTTCAGCGCATGGATGATGGCTATCCAGTACTGCGACTATCCTTTCGACAACCATAAAGTGCCGTTCAAAACCATGCGGGAAGCGCTTCGTGCCCGCAAGGTCACCAACATGCAGTTTGGCGCACTGACCAGCCTGTTTACGATGATCCCCATCCTCAATCTGGTCATCCTGCCCGTGGCAATCTGTGGTGCCACGGCGATGTGGGTCGACTGCTATCGCGATAAGCACGCCCTCTGGAAGTGATTGTCTTCTGTATATAAAAGTAAATCTGGGGTGGCATATGCCACCCCTTATTCCATACTGATAACCTTTATTTCACATCAGCATATCGATATGCGAAAACTTTCCTTCCGCATCATGTGCATCCGCGTATGCTGGTGTCGTTTCCCAAATTTCAGACAGTTAAGGACGGGCTATGAGTAAGATTTTTGAAGATAACTCGCTGACAATCGGTCATACGCCGCTGGTTCGACTGAACCGAATCGGTAATGGACGCATCCTCGCGAAGGTGGAATCACGCAACCCGAGCTTCAGCGTCAAATGCCGTATCGGTGCCAACATGATTTGGGATGCCGAAAAACGTGGCGTGCTGAAGCCCGGTGTCGAACTGGTTGAGCCAACCAGCGGCAATACTGGTATCGCCCTCGCCTACGTCGCTGCCGCGCGTGGCTACAAGCTGACGCTGACCATGCCGGAAACCATGAGTATCGAACGCCGTAAGCTCCTGAAAGCGCTGGGTGCGAACCTGGTGCTGACCGAAGGCGCGAAGGGCATGAAAGGTGCCATTCAGAAAGCAGAAGAAATTGTGGCTAGCAATCCGGAAAAATTCCTGCTGCTGCAGCAGTTCAGCAACCCGTCGAACCCGGAAATTCACGAAAAAACCACCGGCCCAGAGATCTGGGAAGACACTGACGGTCAGGTGGATGTGTTTATCGCGGGCGTCGGCACCGGCGGAACCCTGACCGGCGTGTCCCGCTTTATTAAAGGCACCAAAGGCAAAACTGACCTGATTAGCGTTGCGGTTGAACCGACCGATTCCCCGGTTATCACCCAGGCGCTGGCGGGCGAAGAGATCAAGCCTGGCCCTCACAAAATCCAGGGCATCGGGGCCGGTTTCATTCCTGGCAACCTCGACCTGAAGCTTATCGACAAAGTCGTGACCATCACCAATGACGAAGCCATCTCCACCGCACGTCGTCTGATGGAAGAAGAAGGCATCCTGGCCGGGATTTCCTCCGGTGCAGCCGTAGCCGCCGCGCTAAAACTGCAGGAAGATGAAACCTTTACCAACAAGACGATTGTGGTTATCCTTCCTTCTTCGGGTGAACGTTACTTAAGCACCGCATTATTTGCCGATCTCTTCACTGAAAAAGAACTGCAACAGTAATGCCAAATGTAAAAAAGTGACGAAAAAAGCACCCTCCAGGGTGCTTTTTTGTGGCATCCGTCATACTTTTAGCCCACCTGGCATTGCTTCCCCCCGTCGGGTCTGGTATTTAACCATCACATTTATTTTGATGCGCGAAATTATTCAGTTCAGGATTTCCGCTTGCTGAATCGATTTTATGATTTGGTTCAAGTCTTGCTTTCGCTGCATAATGTTTAATGACGAGCTAAACGTCACAGGCCAGAAGTGCCTGCCAGGATTGCGTCAGACCTTCTGCGTCGTTTCGTATCCGCCGGCGCTAATCTATACAGGCTAAAGTGTAGCCGCCAGGCTAGACTTTAGTTCCACAACACTAAACCTATAAGTTGGGGAAATATAATGTTCCAGCAAGAAGTTACCATTACCGCTCCGAACGGTCTGCACACCCGCCCTGCCGCTCAGTTTGTTAAAGAAGCTAAAGGCTTCGCTTCCGAGATCACCGTGACCTCCAACGGCAAAAGCGCCAGCGCTAAAAGCCTGTTCAAACTGCAGACTCTGGGTCTGACTCAGGGCACCGTGGTGACCATTTCTGCAGAAGGCGAAGACGAGCAGAAAGCAGTTGAGCATCTGGTTAAACTGATGGCTGAACTCGAGTAAGTTCACGAGTTCTCTTAAAAATCAGTCACAAGTAAGGTAGGGTTATGATTTCAGGCATTTTAGCATCCCCGGGTATCGCTTTCGGCAAAGCACTGCTGCTGATTGAAGATGAGATTGTCATCGACCGGAAGAAAATTTCTGCCGACAGCGTCGACCAGGAAGTTGAACGCTTTCTGAGTGGTCGTTCTAAGGCGTCCGTTCAGCTGGAAGCTATCAAGACAAAAGCTGGCGAAACGTTCGGCGAAGAAAAAGAAGCCATCTTCGAAGGCCACATTATGTTGCTGGAAGATGAGGAGCTGGAGCAGGAAATCATAGCCCTGATTAAAGATAAACACATGACTGCTGATGCAGCAGCCCATGAGGTTATCGAAGGTCAGGCAACTGCCCTGGAAGAGCTGGATGATGAATACCTGAAAGAGCGTGCGGCTGACGTACGTGACATCGGTAAGCGCCTGCTGCGCAACATCCTCGGCCTCGCCATCATCGATCTGAGCGCCATTCAGGATGAAGTTATCCTGGTCGCCAAAGACCTGACGCCATCTGAAACCGCACAGCTGAACCTGAACAAGGTGCTGGGTTTCATCACCGACATCGGCGGCCGTACCTCCCACACCTCTATCATGGCGCGTTCTCTTGAACTGCCAGCGATCGTGGGCACCGGTAGCGTGACCTCTGAAGTCAAAAACGGCGACTACCTGATCCTCGACGCGGTTAACAACAAAGTTTACGTTAACCCGACCAACGACGAGATCGAAGCCCTGCGTAAGATTCAGACCCAGGTTGCTGAAGAGAAAGCTGAACTGGCAAAACTGAAAGATCTGCCGGCTATCACTCTCGACGGCCATCAGGTTGAAGTCTGTGCCAACATCGGTACCGTACGTGATATCGACGGTGCAGAGCGCAATGGCGCTGAAGGTGTCGGCCTGTATCGTACAGAATTCCTGTTCATGGACCGCGACTCTCTGCCTACAGAAGAAGAGCAGTTTGCCGCGTACAAAGCTGTGGCTGAAGCCTGCGGCTCCCAGGCAGTTATCGTCCGTACCATGGACATCGGTGGCGACAAAGAGCTGCCGTACATGAACTTCCCGAAAGAAGAGAACCCGTTCCTGGGCTGGCGTGCAATCCGTATCGCTATGGATCGTAAAGAGATCCTGCGCGATCAGGTCCGCGCTATCCTGCGTGCATCCGCTTTCGGTAAACTGCGCATCATGTTCCCGATGATCATCTCTGTTGAAGAAGTTCGCGCCCTGCGCAAAGAGATCGAAATCTACAAACAGGAACTGCGTGACGAAGGTAAAGCCTTTGACGAAGCAATCGAAATCGGCGTGATGGTGGAAACCCCAGCCGCGGCGACCATTGCCCGTCATCTGGCGAAAGAAGTTGATTTCTTTAGTATCGGTACCAATGATTTAACGCAGTACACCCTGGCAGTTGACCGTGGTAATGATATGATTTCGCATCTCTACCAGCCAATGTCGCCGTCCGTCCTGACGCTTATCAAGCAAGTTATTGATGCTTCTCATGCTGAAGGTAAGTGGACTGGCATGTGTGGTGAGCTTGCAGGCGATGAACGTGCTACACTTCTGTTGCTGGGTATGGGTCTGGACGAATTCTCTATGAGCGCCATTTCCATCCCGCGCATTAAGAAGATTATCCGTAACACGAACTTCGAAGATGCGAAGGTATTAGCAGAGCAGGCTCTTGCTCAACCGACAACGGACGAGTTAATGACGCTGGTTAACAAGTTCATTGAAGAAAAAACAATCTGCTAATCCACGAGATGCGGCCCAAATTACTGCTTAGGAGAAGATCATGGGTTTGTTCGATAAACTGAAATCTCTGGTTTCTGATGATAAGAAAGACACCGGAACTATTGAGATTGTTGCTCCGCTGTCTGGCGAAATCGTCAACATCGAAGACGTGCCGGATGTAGTTTTTGCTGAGAAAATCGTGGGCGATGGCATTGCTATCAAACCGACCGGCAACAAAATGGTTGCGCCGGTTGACGGTACCATCGGTAAAATCTTTGAAACCAACCACGCGTTCTCTATCGAGTCCGACAGTGGTATTGAGCTGTTCGTTCACTTCGGTATCGACACCGTTGAACTGAAAGGCGAAGGTTTCAAACGTATTGCAGAAGAAGGCCAGCGCGTTAAAGTTGGCGACCCGGTGATCGAGTTCGATCTGCCACTGCTGGAAGAGAAAGCCAAGTCTACCCTGACCCCGGTTGTTATCTCCAACATGGACGAGATCAAAGAGCTGATCAAACTGTCCGGTAGCGTGACCGTTGGTGAAACCCCGGTTATCCGCATCAAAAAATAATTGATGCCGCATGAATAGAAAAATGGCGCCTTCGGGCGCCATTTTCGTTTCTGCATATTGTGATTAGCGCGGCGGCAAAATCAGCTCGTCATAGCCTTTTTCCAGCGTGTAATCCATCACCTCAACGACGCGACTTCCGGCTGCATGCACGGCCTCCTGCAAGGTTTTTCCCTGCACAACACGGCTTATTAGCTCCGAGCAGAACAGATCGCCTGTTCCTTTTAAATCAGTTGCTACGCGCGGCCAGCCGCTGATATCCACGCTCTCTTCAGTAACCAGTACTACGTGAATATCGTTGTCATCGGGAACCGGGGCACTGGTGATCGCCACCCATTTCAGGGTGTCAGAAAGCAGCCCTTTTGCAGCGGCAATGGCTTCATCCAACGTATCGCACGGCTTGCCGCTTAACACGCCAAGCTCGAAGACGTTTGGCGTAATCCCCTGTGCCAGCGGCAGCAGATGCTCGCAGTATGCAGCCGGAATTTCAGGCTTCACGTACACGCCGCTGTCGGTATCACCGATGACCGGGTCGACGAGAATCATTATCTGCGGATGCTTTTCGCGAATGGCCTTCAACCATTCGGCCAGGATAGCGATCTGGCTGGCGCTCCCCATATAGCCCGTTGTCACGGCTTTCAGCTCACGCAGCGCATCGCGCTCTTCCAGCGCCCGCAGATAACCGCTGAACCACTCATCGGGGATCACCCCGCCGTAGAAGGTGTCGTAATGCGGCGTGTTGCTGAACAGGACCGTCGGCACTGCCAGCACGTTCAGATGATGCTGCTTAATATTCGGCACCGCCACGCTGTTGCCGACGCTGCCATATACAACCTGAGACTGCACGGCCACAATGTCAGCCTGCTGCGCCCGGGTTTTATCCCGAAAAAGAATCATATCCATGCCAGTTAAATTCCCGCTCCCTGATTGTAACTCTCTTCACCAAATACGCCGGTCGACAGATAACGATCGCCACGATCGCAGATGATGGCGACCACAACCGCACCTGGATTGGCCTTCGCCACCCGCAGCGCACCCGCGACAGCACCACCGGAACTCACGCCGCAGAAAATGCCTTCCCGCACCGCCAGTTCGCGCATGGTATTTTCCGCATCGCGCTGATGAATATCCATGACCTCATCCACCAGAGTGGCATTATAAATTCCGGGCATATATTCCGCAGGCCAGCGGCGAATCCCCGGAATGCTGCTGCCCTCTTCCGGCTGCAGCCCGACGATGGTCACCGGTTTGTCCTGTTCGCGAAGAAAACGAGAAACGCCGGTGATGGTGCCCGTTGTCCCCATGCTGGAAACGAAATGCGTGATTCGCTGCGAGGTTTGCTGCCAGATTTCCGGCCCGGTGGTGGTGTAGTGTGCGTAGGGGTTATCAGGGTTGTTAAACTGATCGAGGAGCTTGCCTTCGCCGCGCTTAGCCATCTCAAGCGCCAGATCGCGTGCGCCCTCCATGCCCTGCTCTTTGCTGACGAGTATCAGTTCAGCGCCGTAGGCTCGCATTGCGGCTCTGCGCTCCTGACTCATGTTGTCAGGCATCAGCAGCTTCATACGATAGCCTTTCAGCGCCGCGATCATCGCCAGCGCAATGCCGGTATTGCCGCTGGTCGCCTCAATCAGCACGTCGCCAGGCTTAATTTCACCACGTATTTCCGCCTGGACAATCATGGAAAGCGCAGCACGATCTTTGACGGAACCTGCGGGGTTGTTGCCCTCAAGCTTGACCCAGATTTCACTGCCGTTATCGGGCATCAGGCGCTGGAGTTTGACCAGAGGCGTATTGCCGATGGTGTGTTCGAGTGTTGTCACTTCTGCATTCCAATAAAAAAGCCCGGTGGCGCTGTGCTTACCGGGCCTACAAAACCATGCATTTTCTTGTAGGCCGGGTAAGCAGATCGCCACCCGGCAACATCAGGATGCCATAAACCTATCAGGCAGATTCAGCCAGAGCAAGCTCCTCGCGGTTTTCAATCCGATCTTTGCCGTCATAAAGGCGAGCATGCTGCAGGCCAACGAACAGGCGATCGCCGCGCTGTGGGGCGTCATCGCCCTGCATGACAACGGTCAGCGTTTCGTCATACCAGCCGAGCGGCTGCACAACGAGCTGCGTGTAGTGGCCTTTCGGACTAGCTTCCAGCACTTGTACCGGCAATGGCGAGTCGAGGCTGGTACGGCGGCTCACGTCCACTTCCCAGGGGCGGAGGAACAGATCAACCGGCCCCTGATAAGCAGGCGTGTAGCCAAGCGGCCAGCGGTGCGCGCCAACGTGGAACTGCCCGCCGCGGACGGTGCCTTTCAGGCGGTTCACTTCGCCCATAAACTCCAGCACGAAGCGGGTTGCAGGTTCGCGCCAGACCTGTTCCGGGGCATCTACCTGTTCGATATTGCCCTGGCTCATCACCACCACGCGGTCGGCAACTTCCATCGCCTCTTCCTGATCGTGGGTCACGAACACACTGGTGAATTTCAGCTCTTCGTGAAGCTGACGCAGCCAGCGGCGCAGTTCTTTACGCACCTGGGCATCCAGCGCGCCGAACGGCTCATCCAGCAGCAGAATTTGTGGCTCGACGGCCAGGGCGCGTGCCAGCGCCACGCGCTGTTTCTGCCCGCCGGAAAGCTGAGCAGGAAAACGATCCGCCAGATGCGCCAGCTGAACCATTTCCAGTAATTGGGTCACTTTCGCTTTGATTTGCGCCGCATTCGGGCGCTCACGCCGCGGCAGCACCGTCAGGCCGAACGCAATGTTGTCGAACACCGTCATGTGGCGGAACAGCGCGTAGTGCTGGAACACAAAGCCGACTTTGCGATCGCGGGCATGCAGGCGGCTGACGTCGGTGCCGTGGAAGCGAATTTGCCCGCTGGTCTGATGCTCCAGCCCGGCAATAATGCGCAGCAGCGTGGTTTTGCCGGATCCGGAAGGCCCGAGCAGCGCCACCATCTGGCCGGACGGAATGTCCAGAGAGATATCATTCAGCACCTGGGTGCGACCAAACGACTTCTTAATGCTGGCAATTTCAATGCTCATGATGCTTCTCCTGATGCGCGCGTTTTTCCTGATTTTCCAGGCGCCACTGCACCACACTCTTCAAAAACAGGGTCAAAATAGCCATTAACGTCAGCAGGGCCGCGGCGGTAAAGGAACCGACCGTGTTGTAATCCTGCTCGAGTAATTCAATCTGCAACGGCAGCGACAGCGTTTCACCGCGAATCGAGCCGGACACCACCGAAACCGCACCAAACTCACCAATCGCGCGGGCGTTAGTCAGCACCACGCCGTACAGCAGCGCCCAGCGAATGTTCGGCAAAGTCACCCGGCGGAACATCTGCCAGCCGGACGCGCCAAGCAGAATAGCCGCTTCATCTTCATTGCTGCCCTGACTCAGCATCACCGGCACCAGTTCACGCACCACGAACGGACAGGTGACGAAAATCGTCGCCAGCACCATGCCCGGCCAGGCAAACATAACCTGAAGATTGTGCTCATCCAGCCAGCCACCGAGCGGACCATTCGAGCCGTAGAACAGCAGATACACCAGCCCCGCCACCACGGGCGAAACCGCAAAAGGAATATCCAGCAGCGTCAGCAGCAGCTGACGGCCGGGGAAGTTAAAGCGCGTCACCAGCCAGGCCAGCAGCGTGCCGAACACCAGGTTCACCGGCACGGTGATCAACGCAATCATCACCGTCAGCCAGATGGCGTGCAGCATGTCCGGGTCGGCCAGGTTTTGCAGCACCGGCATCAGCCCTTTGCTGAACGCCTGCACGAAGATATAAATCATCGGCACCAGCAGAATAAAGGCCGAAACCAGCAGCCCGGTACCAATCAGAAACCATTTTCCCCAGTTGATGCGGGGCGCGTCATAGCGTTTCAATTGCGTAACTTCCGCCATTAGTGACCTACCACACGTCGACCAAAGCGACTTTGCAGGGTGTTGATGGAAAACAGCAGCAGCAGCGATGCCGCCAGAATGACCGACGCAATCGCGCTCGCCGCCGGATAGTCAAACTCCTGCAAACGCACGAAAATCATCAGCGAGGTCACTTCCGTTTTCCAGGCGATGTTGCCGGCGATAAAAATCACCGCGCCGAACTCGCCGAGACTGCGAGTGAACGACAGCGCAATCCCCGCCAGCAGCGCAGGAGAAAGCTCCGGCAGCACTACTTTGCGGAAGCTCTGAATACGCGTGGCACCGAGCGTTTCCGCCGCTTCTTCATATTCCGGCCCCAGCTCTTCCAGCACAGGCTGAACAGTTCGCACCACGAACGGAATGCTGGTGAAGGCCATCGCCACGGCGATACCAAGCCAGGTGTAAGTCACTTTGATATCAAACTTCGCCAGCCATTCACCGTAGAAGCCGTTCACGGAAAACAGCGAGGCGAGCGTCAGGCCCGCTACCGCCGTCGGCAGCGCGAAGGGTAAATCCATCAGCGCGTCGAGCAATGTGCGGCCCGGGAAGCGGTAGCGCGTCAGGATCCACGCCATCAGCAAACCGAACACGCCGTTAAAGATGGATGCCACAAACGCCGACAGCAGCGTGACTTTGTAGGCCGCAACCACCTGAGGATTGGTGATAACCTCCCAGTACTGCGCCCAGCTCATCTGCGCCAGCTGCATCACCAGCGCGCTAAGCGGCAGCAGCAGAATCAGGCACACAAACAGCAGGCTGGTGCCGAGACTGAGGGTAAAACCCGGCAGCACGCGCCGGGAAGCCGCCGCAAACATTACTTATGCCCCGCCGCTAACAGCTTATCCAGCTCGCCGCCGCTGGCGAAATGCGTCTTCATAGCCTGCGGCCAGGAACCAAACTGATCTTCCACGCGGAACAGATCGGTCTGCGGGAATTTGTCTTTCAGCTTATCCATCACTTCCGGGTTGTTCACGCGGTAGTAGTAATCGGTGATGACGGTTTGCGCCTGTGGGCTGTAGAGCCAGGTCAGGTAGGCCTTAGCGGCTTTTTCCGTGCCGTTGGCTTTTACGTTTTTGTCCACCCATGTCACCGGGAACTCCGCGAGGATGTTCGTTTTCGGGACCACCACTTCGAAGCCCTGGTCAGCATACTGTTTACGAATGTTGTTCACTTCGGATTCAAAGGTGATCAGCACATCGCCGAGTCCACGTTCAACGAAGGTGGTGGTTGCGCCGCGGCCGCCGGTGTCGAACACCTGCACGTTTTTCAGGAACTGCGTCATGAATTGCTGGGTTTTAGCGTTATCGTTGCCGTCGGCTTTGGCGGCTGCGCCCCAGGCGGCGAGATAGGTGTAACGCCCGTTACCGGAGGTTTTTGGATTCGGGAAAATCAGCTGTACGTCTGTGCGAACCAGATCGTTCCAGTCATGAATATTCTTCGGGTTGCCTTTGCGCACCAGGAACGCCATGGTCGAATAGAACGGCGAGCTGTTATTCGGCAGACGGCTCTGCCAGTCGGCCGGGATCAGGTTGCCTTTGTCATGCAGGATTTGCACGTCGGTCACCTGATTGTAGGTCACCACGTCCGCCTTCAGGCCCTGCAAAATCGCCAGCGCCTGTTTGGAGGAACCGGCGTGGGACTGTTTGATCGTCAGCTTATCGCCACCGTTCTCTTTCGCCCACTGCTGTTCAAACGACGGATTCAGGGCAGCAAACAGCTCGCGGGAAACGTCGTAGGAGCTGTTCAGGAGTTCAGTTGCCTGAACCTGCGTCGCCAGCAGCAAAGCGCCCAGCGCCAGCGTTCCTTTTTTCAGTGATGTAACGACCATTGCGCACCCTTATCAAAATAATGACTATCTTATGGTCATCATATTTATAACAAGGATGAAACCAGTAACGGTTTTATATACCGTTTGGTGATTTGCAAGTTGAAAACAGAATAAGGGGTGATCCGGCGCCGATTTGGTACACTCGACAAAAATACAATGAGGATGAAACGATGCGTCAGAGGACGATTGTCTGCCCGATTATTCAGAACAACGGTGAGTATCTGCTGTGCAAAATGGCCGACGACAGAGGTGTTTTCCCCGGCCAGTGGGCTATCTCCGGCGGCGGAATGGAGCCCGGTGAAACCATGGAGCAGGCACTGCTGCGCGAGATTGGCGAGGAGCTGGGGGATAAACTGGAAATCAGCCAAATCACTCCGTGGCACTTCCGTGACGACACGCGTATCAAAACCTACGCCGACGGCACCAAGGAAGAGATTTACATGATTTACCTGATGTTTGACTGCATCAGCGCCAACCGTGAAGTGACCTTTAACGAAGAGTTTCAGGAGATTGCGTGGGTCCGCCCGGAGAAGCTTGGGGAATACGATTTGAACGTGGCCACGCGCCAGACGTTCATTGATAAAGGCTTATTGTAGCGAAACACAGGCCCGGCAAGCATTATCGCCACCGGGCACTTCGTCACTTACAGCGCCAGCAGCTTATCGAGAGAAGGCGCGAAGTAGTAACCGCCGGTCACCGGTTTGGTGAAACGGAGCATCGCATCGCGCTTGCCGTCGGTATCGCCAAACATGCTGAGCAGCTGCTGCTCAATGTTGTACAGGCGCGCGCAGTAGGCACAGAAGTACAGGCCGTGCGTGCCGCTGGCGGTGCCATACGGCAGGCTCTGACGCACAATCTTCAGCCCTTTGCCGTTCTCTTTCAGGTCGACGCGCGACAGGTGTGAAGTCTCCGGACGATCGTCGCCGTCGATCTCTTCGTTGGCTTCCTTGGTGCGGCCAATCATCATTTCCTGATCGGGAATGCTCATGCGGTTCAGCTGCTTGAGGTTGTGCTCCCAACGCTGAACGAACACGTAGCTGCCGCCCGCATCCACGCCGTCAGCAATCACCGCCACATCACGACGCGTCTCTTCGCCAGCCGGGTTTTCGGTGCCGTCCACGAAACCGCTGAGGTCGCGCTCTTCCACCCAACGGAAGCCGTGGATCTCTTCTTTCACTTCGATAGCGCCGCCGAAGGCTTCCATGGCCGCCTGAGCAACGGAGAAGTTCACGTCATGACGCAGGGAGAGAATGTGGATCAGCACATCGTACTGCGTGGCAGGCGCAAGGCCTTTGCCGTAAGGGGTGAAATCTTTCAGCTCTTCGGCACCCACGCCGCCGCTGAGGCTGCGCCAGGTATCGTGCCCAAATGCCACCACCGCGCCGAGGTGCGCGTCAGGGAATTTGGCCTCAAAGGTGGCCAGCTTATCGGCAAACGCTTTGCTGCACTCACGCAGGGCGTCGACGTCCCCTTTCACATTGGCTTCAATCCAAATCGCCGCACGGCAATGTTCCGGCAAAATGCCGCTCTGAACCTGAGACATCGCTGCTTCTCCTGAAAAACAAATAAAAGATGCCACGACTCCGTGGCATTGACTGATGGCTCGTATTATACCCGTTTTTTAATCAGGGCAGCTTGTCCGGGCGCAAATTAGCGGCGCCAGATAATTTTGCTGACTTTCCAGTTTTTCAGGGAGTCGTCCGGCGGCATCAGCTCCTGCGGCCCGGCCCATTCGCCGCTGAACAAGTAGCTGATATGCTGGCTCTCTTTGGCTTTACACTCCACGCCTGCGCTGTCATCGCCGGTGGCTTTTACGCAGTTGCCGTACGCTTTGCTGTACAGTTCGCTAAAGCGCGTGCCGATTTTGCCGCCGTCCGCCACGGCAATATCGCTGTCCATGACGTCGATTCGGCTAACGCTTCCCGCCTCGCCGTTCACCAACAGCGCGACCTTGTCATCTTTCAGGGCTTCGAAATATTTGACGATATTGCCCTTGTCCGTCTTCATGCCAGTCCGCAGACGGTAATCGCCGTCGAGCGCAACGCTGATGGCTTTTTCGTCCATCGGCGTGGAAGCGGTCAGGTCACCCACGCCCTGCTCGGTGACTTCCGTTGAGGAACCAAACCAGTTCCACGGCAGCGCAGATGACCAGTGTACCGAACTGAAGCCAGAGCTGACGGTTGCGCAGCCCGTTAACGCCAGAGGCAGAGCGCAGAGTAATAAACGCATTGATTTCATTTCAGGGTCCTTTCTATGTCAACACAACGCCAGTTGGAGTCCGGAACGGCAGAAAAGTGCCATTAATCCTCAACCGGTAAGAAACAGGCGCGTAAACGGCGGTTGCTGAGCAGCCACCAGAGGGCAAAAATATCCAGTATCACCAGCGTGAAACCAATGCCGGAAAGCGGCTCGCCCTGCCACCACAGCAGCGGCTGCCAGACCATCAGCACCAGCTGTGCCGCTATCAGCGCCCAGCGCATTGCGGCCCAGAGGCGCGGGTTCTGATGCCGCCGCCCGCTGACCAAAAAAGCAATGACCGCAGGCACCCCAGGCAGCAGGCCAAGCCAGAAATTATCATGATCGGGATAAAACAGATTCAGCAGTGTGTCGCCCTGCTGGCGCGACGCACCTGCCATCACGAACAGCACCCAGGTACGCGCCTGCAAAAGCAGTACGCACCAGAACAGAAAGGGCAGCCGAAGCCGCCCATGACCATCGTATGCCGACGGTGAAAAATCAATATTCTTCATCTTCAATCAGACGCTTACCGAGTACCAGCACGTCGCTATGCTCGTAGCCCAGGCGTTCATACATGCCCTGAACCATTTCGTTATCTTCGCGCACCATGATTTGCAGTTTCGGGCAGCCGCGGGCGATCAGTTTTTTCTCAAGACGGTTCAGCAATGCATTGGCAATGCCCCTGCCGCGGTAATCCGGATGAACGCCAAGGTAATAAGCCGATCCGCGATGACCGTCGTAGCCACCCATAACGGTCCCCACCACTTCACCATTCACTTCCGCTACCAGAAACAGGCTGACGTCATGATTGAGCTTACGTTCAATGTCCATTTCCGGGTCGTTCCATGGACGTAACAGGTCACAACGCTCCCAGAGCGTCACAACCTCTTCGAAATCGGACTGGCGAAAAACGCGTATCTCCATGGTATTACCCATCTTTTCAGGTTTAAAAACAGTGATTATGGCGCGAACGCCCTGATTAGCCAATAACTCGCGAAGAGAGAGCAAAAAAATGGCATAATGTTGCATTGTCACGTATTGAAATGAAAAGTAAAACAATTCTCATCCAGGATAAGTCGTAACGGAAAACACGATACGATATAACACATGGAAATTTTATTTTTACACATCGGGCCGTATGAGCACGTTTAAACCTTTAAAAACACTCGCCTCGCGCCGCCAGGTGCTGAAAGCCGGGCTGGCTGCGCTGACGCTGTCCGGGATGTCCAAAGCCATCGCGAAAGAAGAAACGCTGAAAACCAGCAACGGTCACAGCAAACCAGCGGCAAAAAAAGCCGGAGCCCGGCGCATCGTCATGCTCGATCCAGGCCACGGTGGCATTGATACCGGCGCCATCGGCCACGGCGGTTCGAAAGAGAAGCATGTGGTGCTGGCGATTGCCAAAAACGTTCGCGCCATTCTGCGCGGCCACGGCATTGATGCCCGCCTGACGCGTACCGGCGACACCTTTATTCCGCTCTACGATCGCGTTGAAATCGCCCACAAGCACGGCGCGGATCTGTTTATGTCGATCCACGCCGACGGCTTTACCAACCCGAGCGCCGCCGGTGCCTCCGTCTTCGCCCTCTCTAACCGTGGGGCAAGTAGCGCCATGGCGAAATACCTCTCTGATAAAGAGAACGCCGCCGATGAACTGGCGGGCAAGAAGGCGCTCGACAAAGATCATCTGCTCCAGCAGGTGCTGTTCGATCTGGTGCAAACTGACACTATCAAGAACAGTCTGACGCTGGGCTCGCATATTCTTAAGCAGATCAAACCGGTGCATAAGCTGCACAGCCGCAGCACTGAACAGGCGGCGTTTGTGGTGCTCAAATCACCGTCGATTCCTTCAGTGCTGGTCGAAACTTCGTTTATCACCAACCCGGGTGAAGAGAAGCTGCTCGGCACCACCGCGTTTCGCCAGAAGATTGCCAATGCCATTGCCTCCGGCATCGTCAGCTATTTCAGCTGGTTCGATAACCAGAAAGCCCACGTGAAGAGACGTTAATGAAACCCGATGTCGCCCAGGTCAAAGCCTTTTTACTGAATCTTCAGGACCGTATCTCTCAGCAGCTGGCTGAAATCGACGGCAGTGAGTTTATTGAAGACAGCTGGCAGCGTGAGGCTGGCGGCGGTGGTCGCAGCCGGGTGCTGCGCGACGGCGGCGTATTCGAACAGGCGGGCGTGAACTTCAGCCACGTCCACGGCGATGCCATGCCAGCCTCCGCTACGGCGCATCGCCCGGAGCTGGCGGGCCGCAGCTTTGAGGCCATGGGCGTGTCGCTTGTTATCCATCCCCGCAATCCGCATGTGCCCACCAGCCACGCCAACGTGCGCTTCTTTATCGCCGAAAAACCCGGTGCCGATCCCGTGTGGTGGTTCGGCGGCGGTTTCGATTTAACGCCCTACTACGGCGTGGAAGAAGACGCCATTCACTGGCATACCGTCGCCCGTGACCTGTGTTTGCCGTTTGGCGAAGACGTCTATCCACGCTACAAAAAATGGTGCGACGACTACTTCTTCCTCAAGCATCGCAACGAACAACGCGGCATCGGCGGCCTGTTCTTTGACGACCTGAACACGCCAGATTTCGACACCTGCTTCGCCTTTATGCGCGCAGTCGGCGACGGTTTCACCGAAGCGTATCTGGCCATTGTGGAACGCCGGAAAGCCACGCCGTACGGCGAGCGAGAGAGAGATTTCCAGCTTTACCGCCGCGGGCGCTATGTGGAATTTAACCTGGTGTGGGATCGCGGCACGCTGTTCGGCCTGCAAACCGGAGGCCGCACGGAGTCGATTTTGATGTCGATGCCGCCGCTGGTGCGCTGGGAGTACAACTGGCAGGCGGAAGAAGGCAGCCCGGAGGCTGCCTTAAGTGAGTTTATTCAGGTGAGAGACTGGGTGTAACGCCGCTCACCCCGCCCCTCTCCCCAAAGGGGCGAGGGAGAAAACCCGGACAGCATCTGAGTTGAACACTCTGAATCCCCTCTCCCCAACCCTCTCCCAAAGGGAGAGGGAGAAAGTCCGGACAGCATTTGAGTGAACACTCCTGTTCCCCTCTCCCCGACCCTCTCCCAAAGGGAGAGGGAGACGCCTTGCGTCGCACTCAACTGCTGCGCAATCGGCCCAGAAAGTCGAAGCCACAAGCGAGCACAACCGGTCCCCTCTCCCTTGAGGGTGACGTTTAGCGCCGCACTCAACTCCTGCGCAATCGACCCAGAAAGTCGGAGCCACAAGCGGGCACAATCAGTCCCCTCTCCCTTGAGGGAGACTCTTTGCGTCGCACTCAACTCTTGCGCAATCAACCCAGAAAGTCGAAGCCACAAGCAAGCACAATCAGTCCCCTCTCCCTTGAGGGAGACACCTTGCGCCGCACTCAACTCTTGCGCAATCGACCCAGAAAGTCGAAGCCACAAGCGAGCACAATCAGTCCCCTCTCCCTTGAGGGAGAGGGTTAGGGGGAGGGGGAACAGCGATTACAGCGGCTGAGTCTGCGCCTCAACCACCGCCAGCGCCACCATATTAACGATACGGCGAACCGAGGCGATTGGCGTCAGAATATGCACTGGTTTCGCCACGCCCATCAGCACTGGCCCCACCGTCACCCCTTCTGAACTCGATACACGCAGCAGGTTATAGCTGATACGCGCCGCTTCCATATTGGGCATCACCAGGATGTTGGCGGCCCCTTTCAGCGGGCTGTCCGGCATCCGTTCGTGACGGATACTTTCCACCAGCGCGGCGTCGCCGTGCATCTCCCCGTCAATCATCAGCTCCGGGTCGCTCGCGCGAACCAAATCGAGCGTGTTGCGCATTTTTGTCGCCGCCGGGCAGTTCGATGAACCAAAGTTCGAATGCGACAGCAGCGCCACGCGCGGTTCGATCCCGAAACGACGCACGGTTTCCGCCGCCATCAGGGTGATCTCCGCCAGCTGTTCCGGCGTCGGATCGTCGTTCACATAGGTATCAGCAATAAAGGTGTTGCCGCTTGGCAGCAGCAGCGCATTCATTGCGCCTGCGGTATGCACGCCGTCGCGGTAGCCAAACAGCTGCTGGATAACGGTGAAGTGCTCGTGATAGTCGCCGATGGTGCCGCAAATCAGCGCATCCGCTTCACCGCGCTGGACCATTATCGCGCCGATCACCGTGGTGTTGCTGATCACGTGGCGCTGCGCCTGCTCCTGGGTGATTCCCTTGCGCTTCATGATGGCGTAATACTCCATCCAGTACTCTTTAAAGCGCGGGTCCGACTCGTTGTTGACGATTTCAAAGTCCACACCTGGCTTCATTTGCAGGCCAAGTTTTTGCAGGCGCATTTCAATCACGTTCGGACGACCAATCAGGATCGGCTTCGCCAGGCCAAGGGTAATCAGCTCCTGGGTGGCGTGCAGCACGCGCGTATCTTCGCCTTCCGCCAGCACCACACGCTTCGGCTCTTTGCGCGCCTGGGAGAAAATCGGCTTCATGAACAGATTGGTTTTGTAGACGAACTCGCTCAGCTTCTCTTCATAGGCGGAGAAATCGGCAATCGGACGCGTTGCCACGCCGGAATCCATCGCGGCTTTCGCCACGGCCGGGGCGATTTTTACAATCAGGCGCGGGTCGAATGGCTTCGGAATGATGTACTCGGCGCCAAAGCTCAGATCCTGATCGCCATAGGCCGAAGCAACCACTTCACTCTGCTCTGCGTGCGCCAGTTCAGCAATGGCGTGCACCGCCGCAAGCTTCATCTCTTCGTTAATGGCGGTCGCGCCCACGTCCAGCGCACCACGGAAGATGAACGGGAAGCAGAGCACGTTGTTCACCTGATTCGGGTAATCGGAGCGCCCGGTGCAGATGATGGCATCCGGACGGACTTCCTTCGCCAGCGGCGGCAGAATTTCTGGCTCCGGGTTGGCAAGCGCCAGGATCAGCGGCTGGCGGGCCATCTCTTTGACCATCTCCTGGGTCAGCACTTTAGGCCCTGAACAGCCGAGGAAGATGTCCGCATCTTTCATAACGTCGGCAAGGGTGCGTCTGCCGTCATCGACCACGGCGTAGGCGGCTTTGGTTTCCGCCATGTTCGGCTCGCGATCTTTGTAAATCACACCCTTGGAGTCGCACACCACAATGTTGTGCTTCTGCATGCCGAGGGCCACCAGCAGGTTCATACAGGCAATCGCCGCCGCGCCCGCGCCGGACACCACCATGCGCACGTCTGAGAGGTTTTTCTGCACCACGCGCAGGCCGTTGATGATTGCCGCCGTACTGATAATCGCCGTGCCGTGCTGATCGTCATGGAATACAGGGATATTCATGCGCTCACGCAGCTTTTGCTCGATGTAGAAACACTCCGGCGCTTTGATGTCTTCGAGGTTGATGCCGCCGAACGTCGGCTCCAGCGCGGCGACAACGTTAATAAATTTATCCGGATCGAGCTCATCCACTTCGATATCGAACACGTCAATACCGGCAAATTTTTTGAACAGCACGCCCTTCCCTTCCATCACCGGTTTCCCGGCCAGCGCGCCGATATTGCCTAACCCAAGCACCGCAGTGCCGTTAGACACCACCGCCACCAGGTTGCCACGGGCGGTATATTTGTAGGCCGCCAGCGGATCTTTTTCGATTTCAAGGCACGGCGCGGCAACGCCCGGCGAATAAGCCAGCGCCAGATCGCGCTGCGTGGCAAGGGGCTTGGTGGGTGAAACCTGGATTTTCCCCGGGATCGGGAATTCGTGGAAGTCGAGGGCGCTTTGTTTTAACTGGTCATCCATTTGGGGTTCCTTTTTTACATCACGTCATTTTCAGGAGAAATGTCTTCCCGGTGCTAACCCCTGAGTATCCTCCGTTACGGTTTTGTAAACTTTGAAGGCTGCCATACTCTCGTCATCAAAACGCCATTTTGTTAGTAATTTTTAACACTCCTGTTAACAAGCATCGCAAAGCAAGGCGATCGTCGTCTGCTATGCTTTTGAGTTAAGACCCTCATTCATCGTCCGGAACGGCAAGCGAAAACATTCGCATAACGCCTTGCTTTCTAAGGAGTCTTCTTTCATGAACCAGCTAGACGGCATTAAAAAATTCACCACCGTGGTCGCCGACAGCGGCGATATCGAATCCATCCGCCACTATCAGCCTGAAGATGCCACCACCAACCCGTCACTTCTGCTGAAGGCCGCCGGGCTTGAGCACTACGCGCACCTGCTTGATGACGCCGTTGCTTTCGCCAAAAAACAGGGGTCAAGCCGCGAACAGCAGGTCATCGACGCCAGCGATAAGTTAGCGGTCAATTTTGGGGTAGAAATTCTGAAAAGCGTGCCGGGTCGCGTGTCGACGGAAGTGGACGCCCGCCTGTCGTTTGATAAAGACAAAAGCATCGCCAAAGCGCGCCATCTGGTGGCGCTGTACGCCGATCAGGGCATCGACAAGTCCCGCATCCTGATAAAACTCGCTTCAACCTGGGAGGGCATCCGCGCCGCTGAAGTCCTTGAGAAAGAAGGCATTCACTGCAACCTGACGCTGCTGTTCTCCTTTGCTCAGGCCCGCGCCTGCGCCGAAGCGGGCGTGTTCCTGATCTCCCCGTTCGTCGGGCGCATTTACGACTGGTATCAGCAGCGCGAGCCAATGGATCCGTACGTCGTGGAAGAAGATCCGGGCGTGAAATCGGTGCGTAATATCTACGATTACTTCAAGCAGCATCGCTATGAAACCGTGGTGATGGGCGCGAGCT
Organism: Enterobacter sp. CC120223-11; assembly: GCF_900215375.1. Taxonomy (GTDB): domain Bacteria; phylum Pseudomonadota; class Gammaproteobacteria; order Enterobacterales; family Enterobacteriaceae; genus Scandinavium. The sequence continues at coordinate 25,766 of NZ_OBEF01000009.1, forward strand.
TCCGCCGCACCGAGCAAATTCTGGCGCTGGCGGGCTGCGACAGGCTGACCATCGCCCCGGCGTTGTTGAAAGAGTTGCAGGAGAAAGAGGCCGAAGTGAAGCGCAAACTGATCCCGGCCTCGCAGTTCTTCAACCGTCCTGCCCCGCTGACCGAAGCGCAGTTCCGCTGGGAGCACAATCAGGACCCGATGGCGGTGGACAAACTGGCGGAAGGTATTCGCCTGTTCGCCGTCGACCAGCGCAAACTTGAAGATCTGCTTGCCGCCAAACTGTAATTTTTTGCCACGGAGAATAGCTTATGTCCCGTAGAGAACTTGCCAACGCCATCCGCGCCCTGAGCATGGACGCGGTGCAGAAAGCCAATTCCGGCCATCCGGGTGCGCCCATGGGGATGGCGGATATCGCTGAAGTGCTGTGGAACGATTTCCTGAAGCACAACCCGAACGACCCGCACTGGCTCGACCGCGACCGCTTTATTCTGTCCAACGGTCACGCCTCCATGCTGCTGTACAGCCTGCTGCACCTGACGGGCTACGATCTGCCGATGGAAGAGCTCAAAAACTTCCGTCAGCTCCACTCGAAAACGCCGGGCCACCCGGAATTGGGCTACACGCCGGGCGTGGAAACCACCACCGGGCCGCTCGGCCAGGGGCTGGCGAACGCCGTCGGGATGGCGATTTCCGAACGCACGCTGGCGGCGCAGTTCAACCAGCCGGACCATGAGATTGTCGACCACTACACCTACGTCTTTATGGGTGACGGCTGCCTGATGGAAGGCATCTCCCACGAGGCCTGTTCGCTGGCGGGCACGCTGGGGCTCGGCAAGCTGATTGGCTTCTACGATCACAACGGCATTTCGATCGACGGCGAAACGGAAGGCTGGTTCACCGACGACACCGCCAAACGCTTCGAAGCCTATCACTGGCACGTGATCCATGACATCGACGGCCACGACCCGGAAGCGGTGAAGAAAGCGATTATTGAAGCGCAGGGCGTGAAGGACAAACCGTCGCTGATCCTCTGCCGCACGGTGATTGGCTTCGGTTCGCCGAACAAGGCCGGGAAGGAGGAGTCGCACGGCTCAGCGCTCGGTGAGGAAGAAGTGGCGCTGGCGCGTAAGCAGCTCGGCTGGAAGTACCCGGCGTTTGAGATCCCGAAAGAGATTTACCAGGCCTGGGACGCCCATCAGAAAGGCGAGAAAGCCCAGCAGAGCTGGAATGACAAACTCTCGGCCTACAAAAAAGCGCACCCTGAACTGGCTGCGGAATTTTTACGTCGTACAGGCGGTAATCTGCCGGAAAACTGGCAGAGCCAGGCCCAGGCCTATATTGAAAAATTGCAGTCCGAACCGGCAAAAATCGCCAGCCGTAAAGCTTCACAGAATGCCCTCAATGCCTTTGGCCCGATGCTGCCAGAGCTACTTGGTGGCTCTGCCGACCTCGCGCCGAGCAATCTCACCATCTGGAAAGAGTCGGTATCGCTAAAAGAAGATCACGCCGGGAACTACATCCACTACGGCGTGCGTGAGTTCGGCATGACCGCCATCGCCAACGGCATCGCCAATCACGGTGGCTTCGTGCCTTACACCGCCACCTTCCTGATGTTCGTCGAATACGCCCGTAACGCCGCGCGCATGGCGGCGCTGATGAAGGCGCGGCAGATTATGGTCTATACCCACGACTCCATCGGTCTGGGTGAAGACGGCCCGACGCACCAGGCGGTGGAGCAGTTAGCCAGCCTGCGCCTGACGCCGAACTTCAGCACCTGGCGGCCGTGCGATCAGGTGGAAACGGCGGTAGCGTGGAAAGCGGCTATCGAACGACACAACGGGCCAACGGCGCTGATCCTTTCTCGTCAAAACCTGGCGCAGATGGAACGCACGCCCGAGCAGGTGAAAGCCATTGCACGCGGCGGCTACGTGCTGAAAGATTCAGGCGGCAAGCCGGACCTGATCCTCATCGCCACGGGTTCTGAAATTGAAATTACGGTGTTGGCGGCGGAGAAACTGACAGGCGCCGGGCATAACGTTCGGGTGGTGTCGCTGCCTTCAACCGATGTGTTCGATGCACAGGACGAAGCGTATCGCGAATCCGTGCTGCCTTCGGACGTTGCAGCCCGCGTGGCTGTTGAAGCGGGGATCGCCGACTACTGGTACAAATACGTCGGTCTGAAAGGTGCGATTGTCGGCATGACCACCTTTGGCGAATCTGCACCTGCCGATAAGCTGTTCCCGTTCTTCGGTTTTACGGTGGAGAACATTGTCGCGAAGGCGGAGAAGGTATTGGGGAAATAGTGAAGCGCCCGGTGACGGCTGATGCCTCACCGGGTCTGCACACAGAGCCCACGGGTTTGCAGGCCTGATAAGCGAAGCGCCATCAGGCAAAACTTAGCGAGTGATCCACAGCGTCGGCCAGGCATCCGGTCCCTGCCAGTTATCGCAGGTCGGTTGCCCGGCGTAGCGCACCAGGCGGAAACGCTGCCCGTCGTAACGCCAGCGCGTCTGCACGCCACAGTCGCCCTGACCACGGCCTTTTTCCAGCGTCTGCAGTTCGCGGGTTTTATCGTTGAAGGTCAGATTGACCAGTTCGATCTCCCTTTCCTCACTGTCCGGCGGCTGAAACGGCAGCCGCAGGCGCACGACCTGCGCCACAAACGGCTTCTGTCGCGACACCAGCCACGCGCGATAAATGGTGTTGTAGGCGCCTGATTCACAGCTCAGCATCAGCAGCGCCTTATCGTCGGTGAGCGGCGTCACCCAGGCTTCGCGGCGCAGCGGATCGAGCGAGCACTGGCTGTTGTTCAGGCGCTGCGTGCCGTAGTCCAGCAGGGCATCAAACTCTTCGCGGCTGAAGGGTGTGGGCGTCGGGTTAACCTTCGCTACGGATTTCAGCGCAGGCGCAGGCGGCACGCTGAGCGGCGGCTCATCACCCTTGCCAATCCAGGCGGTTTCACTCCCCACGCGCTTTTGCCGGTCGTCGATAAACAGCAGCGCCGCTTTCAGCCCCTGTAAGGAAATCTGCTGCGTGCCCTTCACCAGCGTCAGCGCCTGCCCGTCCTGAATATGTTGCAGGAAAGCGTTGATGGCTGGCGTATCGCTGGTGCTGAGATGCCAGGGCGTGACCTGCCAGCGCTCGCCGGTGAGCTTCAGCGGCGATGCATCCAGCAGCAAACGGGGCGCGATGGGAGGGATTTTGGGCAGCACATTTTCCGGGCCGCCCAGTTCGATGCGCAGCGTGGAGTCATTGTGCGCCCCGGCGCTGCGGCTCAGCGTCATCACCAGCCCATGATGCAGGCCGGTATTTCTCGCCGTACAGAAATTCTGATTATTACAGGTGACCTGCCAGTCGCTGAATTCCTGCTGCACAGGCGCACTCCAGGCCTGCGTCAACGGCAACCCGAGAAGCCAGAAAAGGAAAAACAGACGGTAAGACACGCGATGACCCCAGCAGAAAAAACACCCGTTACTGGCGCGTATCCTCGCTGGCGGCCATCTTTTACTCAATCGGATTAGTCCATTAAAGCGGCGTTTTGCAGGTATTGCAGAAGGATGACGGCCTTGCCATCGCGGATCTCACCGCTTCTGACCATCGCCAGCGCCTGAGCGAACGGCATCTCCAGCACGTCGATGTCTTCATCCTCAACGCCACCGCCTGCGTTCGCGCGCAGCGCGTCGTCATATTCGGCGATAAAGAAATGCACCAGCTCCGTGACGCCGCCGGGAGACATGTAAAGTTCGAAGACTTTACGCACGTCCTTCACCTGATAGCCGGTTTCCTCCACCGCTTCCTTACGAATGCAGGCTTCCGGTTCATCGTCATCGAGCAGCCCGGCGCAGGTTTCAATCAGCCTGCCGTCGGCATTCCCGTTGACCCAGGTCGCCACGCGGAACTGGCGGACCAACACCACAGTTTTCTTGCCCGGGTTGTAGAGAAGAATGGTCGCGCCGTTGCCGCGATCGTAGACCTCACGCTTGTGGCGAACGACTTCGCCATCCTTTCGCGTCAGGTCGTAGGTGATGTTGCGCAGGACAAAGTAGTTTTCCGACAGGATTTTGTCTTTGATGAGTGTAATGTTAACCGCCATGCGGGCTCCTCAGCGTCGAATAAGCCTCTCAGTCTACGCGCTGCGTCATATTTTGTCCTTACGCAGGTTTACGTTGATTTATGTATGCTTATGCACGAAAGCGGCATGATAATTTACACTATCTCCTTAATTCCTCCACGTTTCGCTCAGGCCTTGCCGCTACAGTATTCAGAGCCTGTCATAACAAAAAATACGCGTAATGAGGTCCTGATTCCGATGGCGAATTTCTTTATCGATCGCCCCATTTTTGCCTGGGTGCTGGCCATTCTGCTGTGTCTGACCGGTACGCTGGCCATTCTGTCGCTTCCCGTTGAGCAATACCCCGATCTTGCGCCACCCAATGTGCGCATCATCGCGAACTATCCTGGCGCTTCCGCACAAACGCTGGAAAACACCGTCACCCAGGTTATCGAGCAGAACATGACCGGGCTCGATAACATGATGTACATGTCCTCCCAGAGCAGCTCTGCCGGGCAGGCCACCGTGACCATAACCTTTGCCGCGGGAACCGACCCGAACGAAGCGATGCAGCAGGTGCAAAACCAGCTGCAGTCGGCGCTGAAGAAGCTCCCGCAGGCCGTGCAGGATCAGGGCGTGACGGTGCGTAAAACCGGCGATACCAACATTCTGACTATCGCCTTCGTCTCGACTGACGGCAGCATGGATAAGCAGGATATCGCCGACTATGTAGCCAGTAACGTGCAGGAGCCGCTGAGCCGCGTCAACGGCGTGGGTAACATCACCGCCTACGGGTCGCAGTATTCGATGCGTATCTGGCTCGATCCCGCTAAGCTCAACGCCTATCAACTGACCACTAAAGATGTGACCGACGCCGTCAGCTCGCAGAACGCCCAGGTCGCCGTCGGCCAGCTTGGCGGCACGCCGCAGGTGAATAAACAGGCGCTGAACGCCACGGTAAATGCACAATCGCTGTTGCAAACACCGCAGCAGTTCCGTGATATCACATTACGCGTGAATCAGGACGGTTCCGTGGTCACGCTGGGCGATGTCGCCACCGTCGAACTCGGCGCGGAAAACTACGATTACCTTAGCCGCTATAACCGCAATCCAGCCTCCGGCCTTGGGGTTCAGCTCGCCTCCGGCGCGAATGAAATGCAGACGGCAGAAGCCACGCTGGCGCGTCTCGACGAGCTCTCGCACTACTTCCCGCACGGGCTGGAATACAAAATTGCCTACGAGACCACTTCGTTCGTTAAGGCCTCAATTCACGACGTGGTGAAAACGCTGCTGGAAGCCATACTGCTGGTGTTCCTCGTGATGTACCTGTTCCTGCAAAACTTCCGCGCTACGCTTATTCCGACCATCGCTGTGCCGGTGGTACTGATGGGCACCTTCGCGATCCTCTTTTCCTTCGGCTATTCGATAAACACCCTGACGATGTTCGCGATGGTGCTGGCCATCGGCCTTCTGGTGGATGACGCCATCGTGGTGGTGGAGAACGTCGAACGCATCATGAGCGAGGAAGGGCTTTCGCCACGTGAAGCGACGCGAAAATCCATGGGTCAGATTCAGGGGGCGCTGGTCGGCATCGCGATGGTGCTGTCGGCGGTATTTATCCCGATGGCTTTCTTCGGCGGCACTACCGGGGCGATTTACCGTCAGTTTTCGGTGACTATCGTTTCGGCGATGGTGCTGTCGGTACTGGTGGCGATGATCCTGACGCCCGCCCTGTGCGCCACGATGCTTAAACCACTGCACAAAGGTGAACAGCACGGACAGAAAGGCTTCTTCGGCTGGTTCAACCGCATGTTCAACCGCAACGCCCAGCGCTATGAGACCCGCGTCGGTAAGATCCTCCACCGCAGCGTGCGCTGGATGCTGATTTACCTGCTGCTGCTCGGCGGAATGGTGTTCCTGTTCCTCAAACTGCCGACCTCTTTCCTGCCGCAGGAGGACCGCGGTATGTTCCTCACCTCCATTCAGCTGCCGAGCGGCTCCACGCAGCAGCAGACGCTGAAAGTGGTGGAAAAGGTGGAGGACTATTTCTTCAAAAACGAGCAGGCAAACGTCGCTTCTATCTTCGCCACCATCGGCTCCGGCCCGGGCGGCAACGGCCAGAACGTGGCGCGTATGTTTATCCGTCTGAAGGACTGGGACGACCGCGATGCGAAGACCGGCACCTCTTTTGCCATTATCGAACGGGCCACGAAAGCCTTTAACCAGATCAACGAAGCGCGTGTATTTGCCAACAACCCACCCGCAATCAGCGGTCTGGGCAGCTCTGCGGGCTTCGACATGGAGTTGCAGGATCACGCCGGCCTCGGCCATACGGCGCTGATGGCCGCCCGTGACAAGCTGCTCGATATGGCGAGTAACGAGCCAGAGCTCACCCGAGTGCGCCACAACGGCCTCGACGACAGCCCGCAGCTGCAAATCGATATCGATCAGCGTAAAGCGCAGGCGCTCGGCGTCTCCATTGACGATATCAACGACACCATGCAGACCGCCTGGGGCTCAGACTATGTGAACGACTTTATGGATCGCGGGCGTACCAAGAAGGTCTACGTGCAGTCTGCCGCGCCGTACCGCATGCTGCCGGACGATATCAATTACTGGTACGTACGCAACAGCAACGGGCAGATGGTGCCGTTCTCCGCCTTCGCCACCTCGCGATGGGAAACCGGTTCGCCGCGCCTGGAGCGCTATAACGGCTACTCCGCGCTGGAAATTGTTGGCGAAGCCGCGCCGGGCGTGAGTACCGGGACCGCAATGGAGGTGATGGAAAAACTGGTGAGCCAGCTGCCGACAGGCTTTGGCCTCGAGTGGACGGCGATGTCCTATCAGGAACGCCTCTCCGGCGCGCAGGCCCCTGCCCTGTATGCCATTTCGCTGTTGGTCGTCTTCCTGTGCCTGGCGGCGCTGTATGAGAGCTGGTCGGTGCCGTTCTCCGTGATGCTGGTGGTGCCGCTCGGGGTGATCGGCGCCCTGCTCGCCACCTGGATGCGCGGGCTGGAAAACGACGTTTACTTCCAGGTCGGCCTGCTGACGGTTATCGGGCTTTCGGCGAAGAACGCCATTCTGATTGTCGAATTTGCCAATGAGATGAATGAGAAAGGGGAAGATTTGCTGAAGGCGACGCTGCACGCCTGCCGCCAGCGTCTGCGCCCGATCCTGATGACCTCACTGGCGTTTATTTTCGGCGTACTGCCAATGGCGACCAGCACCGGCGCGGGCTCCGGCAGCCAGCATGCCGTCGGTACCGGGGTAATGGGCGGGATGATCTCCGCCACCGTGCTGGCCATTTTCTTCGTGCCGCTGTTCTTCGTGCTGGTGCGCCGTCGCTTCCCACTGAAGCCGAAGCCGGAATAAAAAGCAGGCATTAAAAAAGGCGACTGTGATGGTCGCCTTTTTTGTCGCTCCTGGCCGGTACTATTAAAAAACAGTTAGCGCATTTGCTCTTTTTTGGAATTATTTACGAAGCATCCCTTCGATAAAATCTTTCCAGTTCCCCAGTTCATGTTCGATCATAACAACCTCTCTTATTATTATGGGTAGTGTACAAAATTAGCCTGGCGGTGTGAAGAAGGTTCGGCCCATCGCTGCGATATGGGCCTGAGTACCGTACCACGGGGCTTACAGCTACTATGACCGATAACCATTAATTTAATGTGACTTACTGCAATATTTCGAAACATTAAGACTTCTGCATGATTTCGCACTATTATGCACTCTGCATGAAAATTCATTCACCACCTGCGAATGGATATTTTACTCAGGGTTACGTAGGGTCTGACGGCTATTTCGCGTATGATTCCAACAGGCATTTTGATTATTCGAAAATTCTGAGTAATACACCGGCAATACCGCAAAAAGATTAACCATGATCACGATGTACGGCATTAAAAACTGCGAGCTGTTTTTGCTGAAAGAACCATAAAATTTGTAGAGAAGTTCAGGCTGTGAGTCTGGCGTTTTAGATTGCTTATCAGGGACCAGGGCCGATGCTCTGAAACCAAATGAACGGGCAGCCGGGTTATGTTGTTAGCGTGAAAAAATATCCCATTGAAAAATTAGATCATTTTCTCAAGTAGCTCGCCATTTTCCAGTATGAGTACACGATCGGCGGAAGCAAGCGTTTCAGGGCGATGAGCGATAAGAAGTATGGGGATACCTGTCTGTCGCAGCGTCTGGCTAATGATAATTTCACTCTCCACATCCAGGTGACTGGTCGCTTCATCAAGCAATAAAAATCCTGGATTTTTGTATAAAGCACGTGCCAGAAGGATCCTCTGCTTCTGCCCTCCGGACAGACCCCCACCCGTTTCACCAACAAGTGTTTGATAGCCCATCGGCATTGCCATTATATCTGCATCAATGAGTGCCAGGGTCGCACATTGCATCATTCTCTCCTGGTCCCGAGTCTCATTGAAGAAAATGATGTTGTCCGCTATCGAGCCCCTGAATAAGTGGTCATCCTGAAGCACGGTTCCAATTCGCTGACGAACCTGAAAATAATCAGGATGGGTATGAGGGATACCAAAGCTACTGATCACCCCCTCTGCCGGTATGTGAATACCCAAAATGAGTTTAACCAGTGTTGATTTGCCACAGCCGGATTTTCCTGTAATGGCAACGATTTCACCTGGATTCAACGTTAAGGAGACGTCTTTAATGACCCGGGCAAGATTTCCTTTGTGGCTGAAAGCTATGTTCTCAATGGACAAAGGAACGCTGGTTTTTTGTGGAACAAAGCCTGGCAGCATGGAAACGCCATCCGGTATATGTTCGACTGTCAGCCCTTCTTTTTGCTGTTGCTGTTGACCTTCAGCGGGAGCAGTAACAATATCCGCCAGTCGTTCGTTGTAAACGTCCAGCATGCGCCAGGAAAAAAACTTATCGGTCAGACTGCTGATGCTCGAGGTAAAACGCCCTTGGTAGGAGAGATAGGCAACTAACATCCCGACGGTAAATGTTCCGTTCAGCACTTCACCTGCCCCTTTCCATAATACCAGCGCCGAAACCAGGCTCCCGACCAGAGTATGAGCCACGTCATAGTACATACTCAGCCTGCTCTGATGCAGTTGAGTATTTCGTCGAGTGACATTGAGATTAAGCCAAGCGGCTTCACGATGCGCCGCCACCCCGTTTATTCTCAGGCTCAGAATACCATTCAGCGTTTCCAGAAAATGTCCTGATTCTCGGGCTTCTGCATCCCAGGCGTCTTCTGCGGCCTGTCGGAGAGCAGGATACCAAAGTGCTCTCAGTACGCCGTAAATCACTGCCGCTGCTAGCGCTATTAGCGTCATTTCAGGACTGTAGAGCAGCATCATACCCAACGATGTGAATACCAGCAGCACATCCAGGATCCCTTCAAGAATCTGTGTCGTTAGTGCTGTCTGGATGGTATCTATCGCGCCAAAACGGGCGTTAATACTGCCTTTACTGCGGGCATCATACCAGGTGAGAGGAAGTCTGATCAGATGGTGAAAAACTTTCGCAGTCCACTGCATGTTGAAGTTAACGGACAACGTGATACTGGCCCACTGACGAGCCAGTGATAAAAGCAACTGCGTAAAGGACAGTAACAGCGAGGCGATAATGATAACGGTAAGCAAACTATGGTCCGCCGCAACCAGCACTTCATCGATAACCATCTGGTTAAGCAGAGGACTACCCAATGCGAGAATTTCCAGTGCGAGAGCAAAAATGATAATTCTCACCATCGCAGAAAATAGTCCCGGCGTTTTACCTGTTAGCTGGCGTAAACGTATTTTCTTACGATCGTCACGGGCGATAAAATCTGCTGTAGGAGCTAATTCCAGCGCTACGCCAGTAAAATGCTTACCCGCCTCTTTGAGAGAAATAACAACGCATCCCCGATCCGGATCATGCACGACCAGCCTGTTTCTGCGTACTTTGTGAAGCACGACAAAGTGATTCATATTCCAGTGCAAAATACAGGGGAGGTTGAGGGATTTCAGATCCTCCGGCTCCAGGCGGACAGCGCGAGGAGAAAGACGAATACTGGAAGCGCATTCGATCAACCGTTGTAATGTCATACCCTGAGTGCTGATACTGAAGCGCTCGCGTAATGCAGGCAAATCTGTTTTGAACCCATGCCAACTGGCAACCATTGCCAGACAGGCCAGCCCGCATTCAGCCGATTCTGTCTGTCGGATAATGGGCAGATGCTTTCTACCCGTCCAATTCAATACATCCATTTATAATTTTCCTTTAAGGCTCCAGAGCGGTTCTGTCAGCCATTCCCACAAATGGCGGGTATCTAGGCTGACATCACCTTCCAGAGTCATACCGGGACGTAATGGTTCTTTTTTGCCGTAAGCAAGGATGAAGGCATGTTCTGGTTCAACGATCACCCGATAATGCCCTTCATTTTCTTTCCAGGTGACAGGTGAAACGGAAAGTATGTCTGAAGGCGTCAACGTAGTGCGGCTTATCTCGCGAATAGTGCCGTGCTGAGTGCCAAATTTTTGATAGGGAAATGCAGCAAATCGCAATGCAACCCGCTGACCTGGCTGTATAAATCCCGCATTCTGGCTGGTGGCGTAGAGCTCTACTTGTAACCGGGCATTATCCGGAACGAGAGTCATGACAGGTTCAGAAACTTTTACAGACTGCCCCTGCCTCACAAGAACAGCAGCAACAGTGCCGGACACCGGGGAGGTCAGCGTAAAGCTTTCTTGTCCTGCAAGTTCAACCTGCTGTTGTTTTAAGGCCTGAAGCTGCCTGTCCAGCTCTGACTTCCTGCTCTCACCAAGGGTGACAAGATGCCTGAGATCATCTTCTGCTGTATCCAGAGCGGTGTGAAGTTGCAGAAGAACCTGGCGTTGATCCTCAACATTTTCTTTTGCTGCGGAAACTTCAATTTGCTTTTGCTGGTACTCAATATCGGATACGTAATGTGAAGATACCAGTTTCCTGTAACGGCTCATTACCGAAGTGGACAACTGTGGCTGTAAAGACGATATCCTCTGCCTGGCAGCTTGTTGTTGTTGCAGATTGTCGCGCAACTCCAACTCCTGCTGAGAAGAAAGCATGGAATACTGTGTTTGTAGGGAGATATTCATCGCAGCCAACGTACCCGTGCCTTGGGCATTGTATCGTTCACCGCTGATATAATATAAAGGCTTTCCGGCGCTGACATGCTCCCCTTCAGTCACCTCCATACGCGTGACAAACCCAGAATACTGGGGTGTGACTTTTATCAGCCCGGATGATGGCATGACCAGACCTGATAGATGGGCTTTTCGAGTATATTCTCCAAAGTAGAGAAATGAAAATAACAGAACAAGCAAGCCAATTGTAGCTATTGCGTTAAATATCATACCGAATGAAGCAGGAATAATTATATCACCATGTATTTCATCATTTCCATGCTCAATTGACTCTTTTCTAAATAAAGACATAGTTAGAAAAAAACCTGCATATTTATAATAACAACGAAAGCATTCATGCTGGAGTGAGCGATCACTGAGTGAATTATACTATTACTTTTCACTCTAACATGCGTAAATATAAGTGAAACCACAAACAAAACAAAATATTCACTCACTCGATGGTATTGCGTATGCATCAAGCAAAATACCGCAGAATTAATAACATAAGGAAAATATCGTTGACCTTTGAAAATTGAAAACAAAACCTCTAAAAGGCATCCTCTATAAAAAACCTCCTCATAAAACGGAATGAGAACTACTAGCATGGCGAGTGGCAATGTATTTGCAAGAGTAAATTTCATTGATCCTATATTGTGTGGACCAGAAAAGTACATTAACAACTGAATACTCAGAATTATAAGTATCGACTTAACCAACATCCCTTTATTAATTCCAGGGAAAGAATCAGATCTCTTGAAATAAATATAATAAGTTATCCCACCAAGTATAAATTCAGCTATGAACATTACGCTAAATGCATAATCAACCCCCATGAATTTGGGGTAAAGCAATAACGGCAAACCGGTAATACCAACAGACAGGAAAAAGATAATTAAAAGTATTAATGTGTTTTTACTAAAACCACTGTACTGATAAACATTTTCAGGCTCTGATTTTTCCATTTATTTATTTTCTTCTAGATATCCGTGATTATGAATAAATACCCCCTCTCCATTTTATGAAAGTGAGGGGGCATAACATTGGACTACTTAACCCTTGACTATAAACCCAACCAACTTTTCAGAAGTTGAAATTAGCTTCCTCACTACTAATGGAGCTAATTTCCCACTAGTATAAATAATACTAAAAACTGTAAAGACATAAGCAACTTTCTTAACACCGGTTGATGGCTCATTGCAATCAAGTAGAACTACTGAATAGTAAGTAATAAATATCGCTAAAATCGAGGCTAATATAATACTAAGATATTTACTGAAGTTCATAATCTGTAGCCCTGCCATAAATCAACGGAATGGAGCACCATTTTTTGACGCAGCATTAGAATCAGGCTTACAACCTGCAATCATACCGGTAATAGATGATACAGCACCTGTAATGCTTCTAGATGCAACAGCACCTACTAACCCAGCAATACCCCCCATCATAGCTAGCCCGCAGTTACTGCTCAAATCGTTGTACATATTGGCACCGGCAGCTCCAGCGGCATAATTAGATTGAAAACCATTAGCCTGCCCACCATAGGAAGTACTAGCATTGCGTGCATTGCGTGCGGCTCTCAGAGCCCGGTCACGATCTGCCGAGTCAGCTCCATTCCCACCACTTACCAAAGCTATCTCATCAAAATTTAGATCTTTGATATTAGGCATAAAAATCCCTCTTTTTGGTTGTTTTTTGCACTTGGTGCAACTTGACTATTACACACACAAAAATAATTGGAATAGTAAAAATTTGAAAGACGACATGTTCTTATATAAATATTTATCTCTAAAAAATAGCGAGCCTTCTGATCGTAACGCTCGACATTTGTACTAATGCCGTTTTAGAAGCAGGCTTATACTGCACATCGTGAATCGGATGACACTCAGGTAACACTGTAAGTATCCCGCTTAATCGGACCATTCACTTTTAGAGATCTTCCGACACACTGATTATGTCCCCTGAGGGCATAACAATTCCGGAAAGTTGAGCCTTGCGGGTGTATTCACCAATGTACAGGAATAAAGCTATAAGAATGAGTAGAGCGATTGTAGCTATCGAGCTGAATGTCATACCAAATGATGCAGGAATAATGATATCGCCATGTGCGCCATCATTTTTATGCTCTATAGCTTCCTTTCTAAACAAGCTCATTTATCTATAAATATTTTGAAGGTTTACTGATAAGAAAACCATATTCATGCTTGAATGTAATATTACAGGGTAGAATAGACCACTTGTCTTAAGCTTTATGATAATTAATAAAGTTGATGCGATTAATAACACTATAAAATCGAAGGGATCACTATACTGAAAGTGCATCGCGCAAAATATCAAGGAAGACACACATGCGGAAGCAATAATATGTTTACCTTTAAAAAACAAGCATAATCCAGTGAAAAGGCATCCCCTGTAAAATATCTCTTCATGCAATGGTACTATAACGGTCATTATTATGGTAAGAATAAGTGAGAAGTGCGCTTGTATTGCTTCCCCCCTTTTCAAGACAAGAATAAAGGCTATTATTTGCAATGCAGCGAGTATTGCAAAGCAATAAATAAAAATTGTCGCATATTTTTTTGAAAATTTCGGCATTAGACTATTGTCCATAGTCTTTCTTAAAAAAGAAAAATACACTAATAGTGACAATATAAATTCGGTGGTAAGCATCATAAGAAATGATACATCCTTGCTATAGTACCTTAATGTTATCAAAGGTAAAAACGTAATTAGCACGGAGGAAAAAAATGCTACCAAAAGGACCATGGCCATCTGAGTATTTCCTTTCATTTGATACATCACCTTTAAATCAAGTAATTCTTTACTAATGTTATGATTTTATTAAAAGATGCAGCAGATGTATGCAGCGCAAAGATTATAATGATGAAATCAGAAAATATTTTTGAAAAAAAATAAAATTCTGGAGAGTCAATAATGGAGGAACCACTTAACAGTGAAAAGCCTATTAGCATACCTAATATAGCAGATGTTAATTTAACTAAATTCATTGTTTCCCCCATGGATTTTAATTATCTATTACAAGTAGAAGCCGCGTTACTTCCTGAACACTTGCTACTACCTGAATTACATCCATTACTTTTGCTGTTTGATGACCCAAGGCAATCACCTTTAATTGCACCTCCAACTACCCCTGAAATCATGCCACCAGGCCCTTTGGGAATACCACTGACTAAACCGCCGAGTACATTATTGGCGCATTTAACAGTGTTTGGGTCACTATAAATATATGTTGGTGCATTTCTTACCACAGAATTTCTAGCTTCTTGCCGCTCACGATTGACTTCCGTTCCATGACCTTCTCCACCGCTAACCAAAGCTATCTCATCAAAATTTAGATCTTTGATATTAGGCATAAAAATCCCTCTTTTTGGTTGTTTTTTGCACTTGGTGAAACTTGACTATTACACACACAAAAAAAATTGGAATAGTAAAAAGTTGAAAGACGACATGTTCTTATATAAATATTTATCTCTATAAAATAGCGCGCCTTCTGATCATAACGCTCGACATTTGTACTAATGCCGTTTTAGAAACAGGCTTATACTGCGCATCTTGACTCGGATGACACCCAGGTAACACATTGACTAAAAATCATAATTTCTGATGTTTCATGGTCGTAATCGCCTGTATTCTACAACCCTATAAAAACCCACAGGTAAAACGCCATGACGGACCATTCTGAACCGACACTTATCATGTACGGCATTAAAAACTGCGACACCATTAAAAAGGCCCGCCGCTGGCTGGACGAACATCAGGTGGAGTACCGCTTTCACGACTACCGCGCTGACGGCCTCGATCGTGCATTATTAGACACCTTTATTGCCGAACTGGGCTGGGAAGCACTGCTGAATACTCGCGGCACCACCTGGCGCAAACTGGATGAATCCCTCCGTTCGACGATTACTCACGCCGATGCCGCTGCCGCGCTGATGCTGGAAATGCCGGCAATCATCAAACGCCCATTGCTCTGCGCGCCCGGTCAGCCTATGCTGCTGGGCTTTAGTGATTCCAGTTACCAGACGTTTAACGAGGTGTAGTGTATGTCATGCCCGGTCATTGAGCTGGCTCAGCAGCTTATTCGCCGCCCTTCCCTTAGCCCCGACGACGCGGGCTGCCAGGCGCTGATGATTGAGCGCCTGCGCGCAATTGGTTTTACCGTGGAAGCCATGGACTTTGGCGATACCCAAAATTTCTGGGCCTGGCGTGGCAAAGGGGAAACGCTCGCCTTCGCAGGACATACCGACGTGGTGCCAACGGGCGATGCCGACCGCTGGATCAACCCGCCGTTTGAACCCACCATTCGCGACGGCATGCTGTTCGGACGCGGCGCGGCAGACATGAAAGGCTCGCTGGCAGCTATGGTCGTCGCGGCAGAGCGCTTTGTGGCGCAGCATCCGAACCATAAAGGCCGTCTGGCGTTCCTTATCACCTCAGACGAAGAAGCCAGCGCCACCCACGGCACCGTGAAGGTGGTGGAAGCGCTGATGGCGCGCAACGAGTGTCTGGATTACTGCCTGGTCGGCGAACCGTCAAGCACCGAAGTGGTGGGTGACGTGGTGAAAAATGGCCGCCGCGGCTCCATGACCTGTAATCTCACCATCCACGGCGTGCAGGGCCACGTGGCTTATCCGCATCTGGCCGATAACCCGGTTCACCGTGCGGCCCCGATGCTCACCGAGCTGGTGGCAACGGAGTGGGATAAAGGCAACGAGTTTTTCCCGCAGACCAGCATGCAGATTGCCAACATCAAAGCGGGCACCGGCAGCAACAACGTCATTCCGGGCGATCTGTTCGTGCAGTTCAACTTCCGCTTCAGCACCGAACTGACCGACGAGATGATTAAGCAGAAGGTGCTCGCCCTGCTCGATAAGCACGAGCTGCGCTACAGTGTCGACTGGTGGGTATCCGGCCAGCCGTTCCTGACCTCCCGCGGCAAGCTGGTGGATGCGGTGGTGAATGCCATTGAGCACTATAATGAAATTAAACCACAGCTGCTGACCACGGGCGGCACCTCCGACGGGCGTTTTATCGCGCAAATGGGGGCGCAGGTGGTGGAGCTTGGGCCGGTGAACGCCACCATTCATAAAATTAACGAGTGCGTGAACGCCGCCGACCTGCAGCTTCTGGCCCGAATGTATCAGCGGATTATGGAACAACTGGTCGCGTAAGCGGCATGACTTTGAGAGGTAACAGGCATGGACTGGCTGGCAAAATATTGGTGGATCCTGGTGCTGGTGTTTCTGGTGGGCGTGATGATCAACGTTATCAAAGATCTCAATCGCGTCGATCCGAAGAAATTTATGGCCAACAAACCGGACCTTCCTCCGCATCGTGATTTCAACGACAAGTGGGACGATGAGGACGACTGGCCGAAGAAAAAGCCTTGATCGGTTATGATGAAAAGCGCCTGCGGGCGCTTTTTTTTGGCTTTGATTTGTGTCTTTTGGGCGGTGCTTAGCAGGGCGATTGAAACACCCGGCTGATTATCACTTTATAACAGGCAAACACTGCAACAGGCCATGGCGGACGCCGCGCTGAGAAATAACATCATCGGCAAAGTGTTGAACATCGCCCATATCACCTTTGAGTACCGCAATTTCAAGGCAGTCGTCATGATTAATGTGCACGTGCAGCGTGGCGACGGATAAATCGTGATGATGATGCTGGGCAGAGACCAGTCGGCTGGCCAGATCGCGCTTCTCATGCTCGTAGACATACGACAGCACCGCAAATCCCTGGACGCCGTGCTCCTGCGTTTTTTCCTGCGCCAGCGCGCCGCGAAGAATGTCGCGAATCGCTTCAGACCGGTTATTGTAGCCACGACGCTGACTGAGGCTGTCGAGCGTTTCCAGTAAATCGTCATCGAGGGTGATGGTTACACGTTGCATCTGATTTAAACCTTAGGCTATGGCGCGACGGGGCGCAGGGAAAGCAGGCAGTACGGCATTTTGTAACACGCGGCCCGCATCAGAGGAAAAGTGTAAAGCGTCTCCCACGGTTTGCATCTCCACGATTTGCCCCTCTTCCATGACCATCACCCGATGGCAAAAACGCTGAACCAGGCGCAGGTCATGAGTAATAAACAGGAAAGCTGCACCAGACTGCTGCTGCAGTTTTTTTAGCAGACGGATCACGCCTGCCTGTAATACCAGATCGAGATTCGACACCGCCTCATCCAGGATCAGCAGTTTCGGCTCCACAACCAGCGCTCGGGCCAGACAGACTCGCTGGAGTTGCCCCCCGCTCAGCTGCGGCGGACGCTTATCGAGCACGGTCTCATCGAGATCGACCGCGCGGAGCATTTCTGTGGCCCTCGCCATTTGCTCTGATTTGCTTAACGACAGCAGATGTCGCATGGGTTCACGCAAAATATCACTCACGGTTTTACGTGGATTGACCGCACTGATGGAATCCTGAAAAACCATCTGAATATCGCGGCGAAATGCCTTTTGCCTTGCGCGATTGAGACGTGAAAGTGGCTCGCCCTGCCAGCAGACGCTTCCTTCCGTTGGCGACTCCAGGCCGATGAGCAGGCGCGCCAGCGTACTTTTTCCGCAGCCGCTACGCCCCAACAAGGCTACCGTTTCGCCGCTGTTCAGCGCAAAAGAGACCGCTTTCAGCACAGTCTGGGGCTGATGATTGCCGCGAAATCCTGCGTGCGCATACTTATGTGTCAGGGCGGATACGCTGAGTAATGTCATGAGGCAAGCTCCATACCGTACAGGGCGAGATGCGCCGCAACCAGACCTCGGGTGACCGCATGCTGTGGTGATTTGAACAGCGTTCCGGCATCGCCCTGCTCCACAATGCGGCCGTGATCCATTACCGCGACATCGTCCGCCAACCTCGCGACCACGCCCATGTCGTGCGTCACCAGCAGCATTCCCGGGCCATGCTTTTGCATAATGTTTTCCAGCAGGTCAAGAATGCGCGCCTGAGCCACGACGTCCAGATCGGTGGTGGGTTCATCGGCGATGATAAACGGCGCATCTGACAAAAATGCCATGGCAATCATCATGCGTTGCAGCATGCCTCCGCTCATCTCAAACGGGTAAAGCTTCAGGATGCGCTGCGGATGTTCCAGTCCGACGGCGTCCAGGGCCGCGATAAGCGTCGCGTCGTCTGCGGGTTTGCCCAACGCCCGGCAGGTTTCTCGCGCATGGGTTGC
Source organism: Enterobacter sp. CC120223-11 (assembly GCF_900215375.1). Taxonomy (GTDB): domain Bacteria; phylum Pseudomonadota; class Gammaproteobacteria; order Enterobacterales; family Enterobacteriaceae; genus Scandinavium. The sequence continues at coordinate 44,117 of NZ_OBEF01000009.1, forward strand.
CATGGTACGCAACGGGTTAAAGGCGCTACGTGGATTCTGCATAATGGTGGCGACCTTTCTACCGCGAAGCTCGCGAGGGAGTATTGGCCTGCCATCGGCGAGAATTGTCCCCGCCGTTTGTCTTACACCCGCTGGCAGAACGCCAAGGGCCGCCGCGCAGGTCAGCGATTTACCGCTGCCGCTACCGCCGACCAGTGCCAGTACGCGTCCCCGTTTAAGCGACAAAGAGACGCCTTCCACCAGCGGGCATCCTGCCTGCAGGGTGATGTTTTGCAGTTCAATCTGTTTCAGCATCAGTGGGCATGCTCCGTGACCAGGTGAGGATCCAGGCGATCGCGCAGCGCATCCCCCACCATGTTAAAGGCCATTACCGTGATAAACAGCGCCAGCCCCGGCCAGAACATCTGCAGCGGCTGAGTCCAGATGTACTGGCGCGCATCGTTAATCATGACGCCCCATTCCGCGGTTGGGGCGCTGACGCCCAGACCAAGAAATGACATTCCGGCCACGTGCAGCATCATGTGGCCGATATCCAGCGTCGCCAGCACCAGCAGCGACGGCATAACCGCCCCGGCCAGATGATCGATAAACACCCGGACATGACCTGCCCCGGAAAGCCTGGAGGCAAGGATGAACTCGCGCTGTCGCAGGGAGATCACCAGACTTCTCACCATTCGCGCATACCACGCCCAGTGCGACAGGGCGATGGCGATAATCACGTTGGTGAGCCCGGTTCCCAGCACGCCAACCATAAAGAATGAAAGGATCGAGGTCGGGAAGGTCATAAACATATCTGCGACGCGCATGGTGGCCTGATCAACCCGACCGCCGATAAGTCCTGCGCTGCCGCCAACAAGGAGTCCCAGCGTCAGGACCAGCAGCAGGCAAAGCATGACAGACCCGAGTGAGACACGGGTTGCCGCCAGCAAGCGTGAAAAAATATCGCGCCCCAGGTGGTCGGTGCCCAGCCAGTGCTGGCTGTCAGGCGAAAGCAGACGCGACGGCAAATCAATGGCCTGAGGATCGTAAGGAAGCCACCACTGACAGGTAAGGGCAATCACCGCCAGCAGCGCAATGATGACCATCGCAAAGCGCACCGGCCAGTGTGAAGCGCAGAAAAAATTCACGAATGCGCTCCTTCATGGTGACGAATGCGCGGATCCAGCGCCGCACTCACCAGATCGACTATCAGGTTGCAGACCACAAAAACAATCACCATCATCAGCGTAAAGCACTGAATCACCGGGTAGTCGCGGTTAAAAATCGCAGAGACGGCATAGCGCCCGACGCCGGGCCAGGCAAAGATGTTCTCGATAATCATAGTGCCACCAATTAATTCACCGATATGCATGCCCACGGCGGCGATCATCGGCAGCGAAGCGTTATAAAAAATATGCCGGCGTTCGGTTTGCTTCTCGCTCAGCCCGCGCAGTCGCGCCCATGTCACATGGCGCTGCCCGGTGACTTCCAGCATGCTGGCGCGCAGGAGACGGGCGTTAATCGCCAGTGACATAAACGCTATCGACACCGCGGGCAAAATGATGTGCTGCCAGCCGCCGTAGCCCATCGCCGGTAGCCATTGCAGGTAAACCGAGAAAAACATGACTAACAGGAAAGCGAGCCAAAAATTAGGCATCGACACGCCCAAAAAGGCGATAACGCGTACGGCGAAATCAGGCAGACGATCGCGGTGACGCGCCGCCCAGATGCCGAGCGGGACAGAGGTAAGCAGGATAAGCACCAGCGCAGCGCCTGCCAGCTGTAGCGTCGCGGGCAGGAAGTGCAGCATGTCATCCAGCACCGGTCGCTGAGAGGCAAAAGAGATACCGAAGTCCAGATGCAGCGCCTTCCAAAGCCAGGTGCCGTACTGCACGACAAGCGGCTGATCCAGCCCCAGCATAATGCGTGTAGAGGCCAGCATCTCAGGCGTGGGTGGCAGACTCGACAGCCGCAAATAGTCGAGTGCCGGGTCGCCGGTCCCCAGACGGAGCATCAGGAAGATAATGACCGAGGCGGCGAAAATCATGGGGATCAGCAGCACCATGCGCTGCAACGCGTAACGCAGCATCAGGGCTTCACCGGTTTAATCTGTTCAAAGGGAATATCGGAAGCAATAGGCGCGTAAGGGATGACGCCAAGCTCCGGTCTGGCAACGACCATCATTGAGACGTAGCTGATGGGCAGGTAAACCGCATCGTTGTGCAGTCGCGTCAGAATATCGCGGTACAAAGCCTGACGCTTTGTTTCGTCAGTGGTTTCAAGTACTTCACCAATCTCTTTGTCAATCAGAGGCTTGTCTTCCAGGCCCTGCTGCGCCTGGTAGTCGGCATGGGACGGGACGCGCATTGAACTCATAAAGGCGTGCGGATCGTAAGGCGCCCCCCAGGTTCGATTGAAAATCATGCCGAAGCGACCATCACGCTGGCGGGCGTAGATGCTGCTCTCCTCCTCACCCACTAACGCCACATCCACGCCAATCTGACGCATTTCCGCCTGGATGATTTCCGCCATCGACTTGCTCAGTGCATCGGTACCAATAAAGGCCAGTTCAATCCGCAGCGGCTGGCCGTTTTTCTCACGGATGGGGTTGCCGTCAGCCAGCGTCCAGCCGGCCTTCTCCAGTAATGCCTTCGCCTGCAGTGGTGAATACTGTCGCGGTTTCAGACCAATATTGGCGTAAGGAACGCCAGGGGCGAACAACGTATCGGCAACCTGTTGCGTACCATACAGGGTGTTATCAATTAACGATTTTTTGTTAACCGCAAAGTTCAGCGCTTCACGGACAGCCAGCTCATTTGTGGGCGCTTTGGCTGAATTGAGGGCCAGCATCACCGTCTCTGTGGGCTGCGAAAGCTGGGTACGGTATGCCGGGTTCTGGCTGAAGCGGGCAAAGGTATCGAGTGGCAGCAGCCCTTCATTACCATACAGCAGGTCGATGTCGCCTGTTTCAAACGCCACGGCGCGCGTCGTCGGGTCTGAAATCACTTTCACCGTAATCGTTTGAATATCCGGTTTTTCACCCCAGTAACGATCGTTTCGCACCAGCACATCGTACTGATTGAGCTTCGACTCTTTAAGTTTCCACGGACCGGTACCAATCGGCGCTTTAATTCCGTTCATTGTTTCGTTGTTTTTAAACTGCGACGGCGCAATAAAGCGGAATGGACGCGGCAGGGACAGCTCCTGCAGAAACGGGTAATAGACGCTTTTTAGCGTGATTTGCAGTTGATTCTTGTCGAGCGCCTTGACGCTAACTATCTGATTAGCCAGTTCCAGCCAGGCGTGACGCGGGCGATTATCCAGCACAACGCGGAAATTCTCAGCTGCGGCATGCGCGTCAAAGGGTTCACCATTGGAAAACGTCACATCATCGCGCAGGATAAAGGTCCAGGTTTTGCCATCCGCCGAATGGCTCCAGCTTTTTGCCAGCCACGGCTTTACCGACCCATCTGCCTGATACTTCACCAGCGGCTCGTAGACCATGCTCTGGGCGAACATCTGATTTGGGGTGTAAAGATGCGGGTTAAGTGGCCCGACGTTTACCGGCCATGCGGTGGTTATCGTGACAGGTGCGCTGGCGGATGCGAAGAAGGACGCGCTGGCCAACAACGCAAAGAGTGTGTGGCGTAGTCTGGACAAGGTAGTGATCCTGAAGGTAACCCTGATACAACTTAATGAGTATGACGATTCTAGTTAATCATCATACTTATGACTTATTCAGGATCAATCGAATGGCGTTGAAACGAAGGTGATATACGAAAATCATATGTTTTCCCTCGCTTAGCAACTGCAACTCCCTCTTCTACCGGCACCGCCTCCTAAAAAAAATGATAATTATTTTCAACTTAATATGGCCAGTACTCACTAAGTTAGCCTGGCCTGCGGGATTATAGCCCCTCTATTTCCCTGCGGATGATCTCAGCCCCCGCGTTCAATGCGCGAAGCTTGCCGGTGGCGACCTGGCGGGACAAGGGAGCCATACCACAGTTGGTACAAGGATAGAGCTTATCTGCATCGACAAACTGAAGCGCTTTTCGCAGGGTATTCGCTACTTCTTCCGCTGTCTCAATGGTGTTTGTTGCCACATCAATGGCCCCCACCATGACCTTCTTCCCGCGTATCAATTCAAGCAGATCCATCGGCACAAGCGAGTTATGACACTCCAGGGAAATAATATCGATGCTGGATTTTTGCAGCTTTGGAAACGCTTCTTCATATTGGCGCCACTCGGAACCGAGCGTCTTTTTCCAGTCGGTATTGGCCTTAATACCATATCCATAGCAAATATGTACGGCCGTTTCGCACTTCAGCCCTTCGGTCGCTCTTTCTAACGCGGTGATACCCCAGTCATTGACCTCATCAAAAAACACATTAAAGGCTGGCTCATCGAACTGGATGATATCGACACCTGCCGCTTCTAATTCCCTGGCTTCCTGGTTAAGAATTTTTGCAAATTCCCACGCCAGTTTTTCCCGGCTCTTATAGTGATTGTCATAAAGGGTATCGATCATGGTCATTGGACCTGGCAACGCCCATTTAATCGGCTGTTTGGTTAATTGACGTAAATAAGCGGCATCTTCAACAAAAACGGGTTTCTGTCGGCTGACCTCACCCACCACAGTCGGGACGCTCGCATCGTAACGATTACGAATTTTAACGACCTTACGATTCTCAAAATCAACACCGTTGAGATGCTCAATAAATGTCGTGACGAAGTGCTGACGGGTTTGTTCGCCATCGCTGACAATATCAATCCCGGCGCGTAACTGATCGTCCAGTGATAAACGAAGCGCATCGTATTTTCCCTCAAGCAGCCCTTCGTCTTGCAGCTTCCATGGCGACCACAGCGTTTCTGGCTGCGCCAGCCAGGATGGCTTCGGTAAACTCCCGGCGGTGGAGGTAGGTAATAATTTTTTCATGCTCGCGGACCTTTTAGATCGGATTAAATGCGTTATGCATTCGTGGACCATTGTTCAAGAATAATTTTTATAGGGTTTGATGAAATGCTGTTCAGTGAATTTTCCCTGTTCAATCGCCAAATGACTACGCTCTTCCCGATCGTAAACAATTTTTGTCACCGAATGGTCATGATGATTCAGGTCCGGCCGGTACTGACGCCCGGCGACAGAGTTAGCATTGTATATCTCAGGCCGATAAATTTTCTGGAATGTTTCCATTGTGCTGATGGTGCTGATGAGTTCCAGATCTGAATAATCGCTCAGCAAATCCCCGGAATAATAGAAAGCCAGAGGCGCGACGCTGTTTTGCGGCATAAAATAGCGCACCTGCAATCCCATTTTATTGAAGTAATATTCCGTCAGCGAGGTGCCGGACTGCTGGTACTCGAATCCCAGTACCGGGTGCTGATTTCCTGTTCGGGTATAGGTTTCTTTGCTGGATACACTTAAGCAGATCACCGGTGACTTATTAAAGTGCTGCCTGTATTCGGCAGATCCAATAAATGCTTTAAAAATATTACCGTGTAAATCGCCAAATCCTTCGGGGATACGGAACGCCGAACCACCTGCATTACTGGCTGGCAACAGCACGCTGAAATCGTAATCCCTGACGTAAGAGGAAAAATTATTACCGACAATACCGTCGATACGCTCATTAGTTTTATTGTCGACAATGACCGTTTTCAGAATTTCAATCACCGGGAAAGTCTCTTCATTACTTTCCACACGCATTTCAACAGAGACAATTTCCAGTTCAACGGAATAGCGATCGCTGGTGAGGTTATCCCAGTGAACCAGACTATTAAAACGGTTGTTAATCATCACCAGCGTGTTGTGTAAATTTTCCCTACGCTCTTTCCCCCTGGCTAAATTAGCAAAGTTAGTGGTAATACGTGTATTTTCAGAGGGGTTATAGTTTTCGTCGAAAGGCGTATATTTCAAAGAGAAAGTCAAATCAGTATTCATCGCGTTGTTCCTGCACCCATCCATGACAGCTGAGTTTATTGGCTAAAGTATCGAGAGAGACTTGTTTTCATTTAGCAGTCATGATGTTGTGAAAACGTTAACTCTTGATAATTTATGCCAGAGCCAGGGGTCCAACGGAAGCGACTAAATTTCATCACAACATGAGAAATCCTCATCTAATGATGACAGTGGCGAAGATACCTTGCCGATGATGAAGTACGGAGAGTCAAGCGCGGTTACCCCGGCACATTGCGCACCGGGGGGATAGATTAATGAGTCTCGTCGAACTGCAGCAGTCGGCCGGTGTTGCCGAGAACCATCAGCGTACTCAGGTTATGCAGCAATGCCGCCACCAGCGCACCCGCGCCGCCAAGCCAGCCGAGTGCCGCAGCGGCAACAATCATGATGGTCCAGCCGAGGCCGATAAACACGTTCACCATCAGCGTTTGTCGGCATTTACGACTCAGGCGGATTGCCGAGGCGATACGGCGCAGGTCACTGCCTGTCAGCACGACGTCCGCTGACACCAGCGCAATATCCGCGCCGTTTGCACCCATCGCCATCCCGACTGCCCCGGCCTTCAACGCCAGCGCATCATTGATGCCATCGCCGACCACCAGAGGACGCCAGCCCTCGTTAACGGCCTTCTGCACTTCCTGCAATTTAGTTGCGGGTAGCGCCTGGGCGACAACGTCCTGAATACCCAACTTATCTGCCACACTTTGCGCCGCCGCAAGCCGATCGCCGGTGAGCAGGAGCTGCTTATCAATGCCCATTTGCTTTAATTCCTGCAGCGCTTCCGGCGCTTCCGGGCGAAGGGTATCGGCCAGCAGCAACCAGCCCAGGAACTGCCCCTGATGGGCAACCCCGACAATCGGCCCCTGATGATCGGGCTGCGGCAACATGCTGACGCCGTGTTCGGCAAACAGATCGGCACGTCCAAGCAGCGCTGTCCCCTGCTCCGTCTGCGCCACGATGCCTAAGCCCTGCTTCTCCTGCACGTCCAGCACCGGCAAGCGCTTATCAACGCTGATATATTCAGCCAGCGCGTGGCTGACCGGATGGCTGCTGGTCGCTCCCAGCGTCGCCGCCAGACGTAGCACCTGGTCATAGTCGCAGTCCTGCGCCAGAACCGAATCCACCAGCTTCAGACGCCCCTGAGTCAGGGTGCCGGTTTTATCGACGATCAGGGCATCAACATCTGCCAGCTCTTCCAGAAACGCCGCGTTGCGGATCAGGATACCGTGACGTGCCGCGACCGCTATCCCTGCCATTGCCGTTGCCGGTGCAGAAAGCACCAGCGCACACGGACAAGCGGCAACCAGTACCGCCAGCATCGCCTGACTGTCATAGGTTAAAAACCACGTGCTGGCCGCGATGAGCAATACCAGTACCAGATAGTGCGAGGCGTAGCGCTCCAGAAGACGGGTGATCGGCGGTTTTGCCTGCTCGGCATCCTTCATCAGGGCGATGACTTTCCCGAGCGTCGACTGTTCGCCGGTGTGCATCACCTCCATCCGCAGCAGTCCGTTGAGGTTGATGGAGCCACCAAAAATCAGCGCTCCTGGCCCGGCTTCCTGCGGTACTGACTCCCCGGTGATGGAGGCCACATCCAGGCTGGCAAAGCCGCTGAGGATTTTGCCGTCCGCAGGCACGTTATCGCCAGCGCGGATTTCCACAACGTCGCCTTTGCGGACCTTATCGCTATCGACCGTTTCGAACGAGCCATCCTCGCGCACCCGCCGCGTTTTACTGCGGGTCAGCTTCGTCAGGCCCGCAATCGCCTGACGCGTCCCCATCACGCTACGCTCTTCGAGGATATGACCGAAAATCATCAATACCGGCAGCAATGCGGCAGTGATCAGGTCGCCAAGCGCCCAGGCGCCGAGCATCGCCAGCACGATTAATAAATCGGTGACGCCGTGCAGGTCCGGATGGCGAAGACTGTGGAATCCTGCCCGAAACACCGGAATGGCGACAATAAGCCAGGCCACGCCCGCCAGCAAATCGCTGATAGCCGCTTGCTGTGGCGCGATGGAACGCCACACCAGACTCAGGATTATCAGGCCGATGGTGGTCATGGCCAGGGTCAGCTGCACGGTCATTTTACGCTGCTCTTCCGGCGTCAGCAGAGCCTGGCTGAAGTTAGGATGAATATGCCCGTGACTACACTGATGACTCATCGCAGATCTCCAAATACATCAGACAGAGAGGTGGGAGTCTTCGACGCAGGGGCCGAAGATGAGGCTGGGGTCGATGCTGAAGATGGCGCAGAAGACCAGTCAGAATTGATGCTGATGTCAGACGGCGAAGCAGAACGGGTCGCCGCCGGCTGATCGATCCCCTGCCCGTCTGGTCCTGTAAGCACCAGCCGGTTTTTATTCTCCGGCGCCACCGTCAGTACCTGTCCGGCGTGGGAGAAGATGGTGGTAATTCTGTCGCGCCAGATGCGTGACAGCATGCCGGCATCGGTACCCGTTGCGCGCGCCTGGGCAAGTTTGGTGATGGTCTGCGTTGCCACTTCGGCCTGAGCAAGCATTTCACGGCTGTCCGCTTGCGCCTGCTGGATAACCCTGTCGGACTGCTGCTGCGCTTTTTGCAGGCGCAGCGTGGCATCGTTCTGTGCCTGCGCAACGGTCTGCTCTGCGCGCTGACTGGCAGTCAGTACGGCGTTGAAAGCATCCACGGCGTTATCCGGCAGGGATGAGGCTATATCGACACGTTCGATGGTAATACCCGGATCGTTGTCGCTGTCCTTCAGTTTCTGCAGATCCTGCATCATCACCTGACGCAGATCGCTGCGCAAACGCGAACGCTCCTGCGCGGCATGACTGTCGTTCTCAAGTGTTTCAGGGCGGGCGACCAGGATCGTATCCAGATCTCGCCCTGCGCTGACCACTGTCGCGGCACGCTGTGCCAGTCTGTCGAGCAGCGGGTTGATATGCTGTTGCTGAAGCACATACTGCAGCGGCGAACTGATGCGGTAGTACACCTGCATATTGAGCTGGACGACGCCGGAATCACCGGTCAGTAAATACCCGGCTCCGGCCCCGGCATCGCTGGTGTACTGATCGTTGCTCAACAGATTCAGCTGTTCGCGGCGGAGCAAGGGCAGGACGTCATGCTGCAAAATGCGGGCCGGACCCGGAATGATTTCCACACGGTCAACCGGCTTCGGCCAGGCAAACAACATACCTGAACTTTCTACGTTCACCGCTTTACCGAAGCGGAAAACAACAGCCTGCGTGTCGGGCGTGACCTGATGAAAACTGGAAACGACCCAGGATAGCGCCGCCACCACGGTTGCGGCATACAAGCCAAAGAAGGCAATCCGGTATGACTGGCCCCAGGGGCTTAATACTGTGGAAGCTTTTCTCATGGATTCGCCTTCTGCGCATCATCCGGTTTCTGCACCAGGGCTTTGAATGGCGCGGCGTCAGTGCTCAGCACAATGCGGGTGCTTTTGTTCACCACGTCGTTAAGGGTATCCAGAGAACGCAGCAGATTATAAAGCTGCGGATCGAGCGCATAGGCTTTGGCGTAGATGGCTGCGGAATCCTGCTGCGCCTGGGCTGTGATCGTCGCAGCTTTCACTGACGCATCGGCTTCAGTAATACGCGCTTCTTTATCCGCTTTGGAATGAATTTCGGCCGCCATACGGTTGCCTTCAGCCGTCCGCTCAGTGGCGATGGTTTCACGCTCTGCGCGCATCCTGTCAACGGTCGCATTCAGGGTGACGGCAGGCAGCGTCAGACGCTCGATACCGACATCAATCAGCTCGATGCCATAGCTGTTCAGCAACTGCGCCTTCAGCTGGCTTTTAATCTGCTGCTCCAGCTGTGGAATTTTCACCTGCTTGCCATCGGTATTGACGATCTCCGACAGCGCATAGTTACTGGTGGTGGTTTCGAGGGAAGAACCGATAAAAGTACGGATCTGGCGCGCAGCCTCTTCAGGCTGGTTCTGTACCGCGCGGATAAAACGCAGCACATGCGGCTGTTCCGGACTGACTTTCCAGATAGCCCAGGCCTGGACAATGACCCTTAAGCCATCGCGGGTCCCGACATCCTGCAATCCGCTGGACGTTGAGCGGGTACGCAAATCCACCTCGACGGGTGTTTCAAACGGGGCAGGAAGACGCCACGCCAGCCCCGGTGAGAGCAGGACCCGAACCGGGCTGCCAAAACGGGTCATAATGGTGGCGCTGCCGGCATGAACCTGAACCAGACAGGCGGTCAGTAATGCCAGCACGACCAGCAGGGCTGCGATACCGTAACGCAACCAGCGGCGGTCAGGACGGGAAGCCCGCATCTGATGTGATGCGGGAGTTAAACCAACCTTATCGCTTTCTGCGGCGGTTGAAATAGTACGAATTTTCATTCTCAGCGGGCCTTATTTATCGGGTGCTAGCGCGAAGGCTGGGAAAACTGACGTAAATCGAGCATGGCTTGATTATCTTCTGCCACCTGACTGTCCAGAATAAGCAGCGGCGTTCTGGACAGCGCTTTGCTGTACGTCTGGTAACGGCGTTCATTGAGGTAAGCCTCAGGATTGATTTTCCAGGCATTATGCTCAGCGCTGTAGCGCGTCAGGGCGACATTGGCCTGAGCCATACGTTCGCCAGCTGATGCCTCGGCGTTACTGATTGCCGTGGTCGCTTTACGCTGTGCCTCTTTCCCCTGCGCGGCGGCATATCCTCTCTCTTTCGCTATCTGAGTATTGGCCGCTATTTGTGCCGCCTGCACGCCGTGATAGGCATTCGCCGCCCCGGCTGGAGGGTGAATAGATTCCACGCGGGTATAGAGCAATTCCACGCCTGTGTGGAGTTTATCGAGGCGTTTTTGTATTTCAGTATTCATGGCCGCAGACATCGACGCCCGCTGTTCATTCAGTAACGCATCGAGCTGCTGATGGGCAAAATATTGCGTCAGAACCTGACGGGCGATGCGCTGAATGGTGGTCGGGAGGTCGTCAGTCTGATACAGACTGTTCATGGCATCGTTGTCCTGTAATCCCACTCGCCAGATAAGACGGATATCCATGTTCACAATCTGAAAGCTCTGCTTGTCACCCACGGCGCTGGCAATCACCTGCGCCTGGTCGGTGGTGTGGGAGTTATCCCACAAACGCCAGCTTTCCTGCGGGGCCGGGCCCTCAATGGTGTCGGCTATCTTGCGGCCTACGCTCTCATCTGCCGGCTTGTCACTGAGCTGAAGCTCATGCACTGCGCCATAATCGACCGCAAGCACCCGACCAAATGGCCAGGGCAGACCGACATGCAGCCCCGGAGGCAGAACAGCGACAGGGCGACCAAAGCGTTCATAGACGCCGCGCTGGGTGGAAGGAACTTCATGCAGCCCGCTGACGAGCCAGCCAATCAACACCACGCCAAAGGTGACAGGCAAAAGGATTTGACCCAGCAGCCTGAACGCCTGAATCTTGCCGACGTCCACGCCAAAGTGCTGCATGATTTTTTTGCGCAGCGCCAGCAGAGGATGAAGCGGCCAGCGATACTGTTCGGCAACCAGGCTTTGGGTCAGAAATGGCGGCTTACGGGTGAGATCAGGTTTTACACAGGCCGCAGCCAGCGTGCGCAGAAGAAACTCGAGAGCGACCAGGAAAACAATCAGGCTGGCAAGCCAGACTATCCAAAAAGCAATGGTGAGGGATAACGCCGAAACGGCAACGGCGACCATCATCAGCACGCTGATGCTCAACGCCGTGCGCAATAATCCAATCATCGCGGCTTGTTGCGGCCAACTTTTCAGACGACGGAAGCTGAGAGTGCGTTCACAGACCAGCAGTGCAAAGCAACCGGCCAGAAGCGCCGAACCCACCGGGATCAGACCGCTTTCAAGCGGCGCGAAAACGTTGTCCGTACTGAGGTTCTTACTGACCAGCACCAGCGCGATAATGGAACAAGCGGCGGTCAGCCCAAGATGAATAATGTGCGGTTCCCATCTCGCCAAATATTCGTCCAGCGTTTTAAGCCAGGCCAGTTTCTTCCAGCGTGGTTTTTCGGGGGGTGCTGTTTGAGTCTCTGCTTCCCAGGGCTCAGGAATGGAAGATGCCCTCAGCGCATTGTCTACCACTGCAAAAGTTAATAACCCTGATGCCAGAAGTGGCCGAAAAACCATCATCCAGACACTTTGCGTATCGATAAACTCCAGCAGAAAGAAGAGGATAGCCACAACACCAAGGAGCATGCTGACAATGGCTCTGCACCATAAAAGGCGAGAACGTAGTCGCGTATCCAGGCGGGTGGCATCACTTTGAAGGCTAGGCTCCATTAGGGCTCCTGTTTAAAGAAGACACACTCTAAAAACGTGATAACGAGTCGATGAGGTCAATTGTTATACCAGAACACGCAACACATTTCGGCTCCCTTAAGGGAGTCTTGAACTGACAATGACTGCGCTTTTCTGCTCTGAGACGGTGACTAACGTGAATGCGTTCGCAACATCGTACAGAATGGACAACTGCAGCCTGCTAGCGGGGAAGCCTTGCAGGTACCGCCGAGCGCGGTGGGTGGATGAGATGCGTTAAATCCAGTAAAAATACCGGATGCTATCGGGCTGAGCTGGCTCGTCGGGAGGGGAGAAACACTGACCGTTTCTGCTTTAAAGGCCAGACAACTGAAAGAACTTAAGGCAAGCGATGCGACAATCATGCTGCGAATTTTCATTTAGGTCATCCGAAACTGTAAGCAACGGGCGTTTCTACGATTTGTCGTGATAAGCGCGCATCCTTCGCGACGACAAACACCATCGTTATACTATAACGTAACCATAAAAATTGTCAGATTTTCTTGCATACTTCAATTACAGCCGCTCTTCACGGCCTAGCCGTTTCTGATTTTTGCATCGATAAAAGGCTGAGGTTTGCCAAACAGATAACCCTGAGCAAAATCACAGCCCAGCGCCTGAAGGCTCTCCAGCTGCTCCTGCGTTTCAACCCCTTCGGCAACGGCCTTCATATTGAGGGATTTCGCCATACCTGTGATAAGCCTGATGATATTCAAAGCATCGCCCTGGGCAGATATCGAATGCACAAAGGACTTATCTATTTTGATTTTATCGAAGGCAATCCTGCTGAGGCGCGACAGAGAAGAGTATCCGGTACCAAAATCATCGATAGAGATTTTCACGCCCAGAGCACGCAGTCTGTTAAGCGTATTCACCGGCGTGCTGCTCTCGGTAAAGAGAGAGGATTCGGTCACTTCCAGCTCAAGCCGCTCAGCCGCAAGCCCCGTGTCCTTCAGGATAGACATCACTATGCCGGTAAAAGCTTTACTGCTGAGCTGAACGGGAGAGACGTTGACAGAAATTTTGGTCGGTACCGCCCAGCAAGCGGCTTCCCGGCAGGCCATTTCAAGTACAGATTTCCCCATCTCGTTAATCATGCCGGTTTTTTCGGCCACGGGAATAAAGGTGTCCGGCGACAGCACGCCCTTCAGGGGATGTATCCAGCGAATCAGCGCTTCATAGCTGTAAATTTCGCGGCTGAAGGAGTCGACTATCGGCTGATAGTAAACCACGAACTCTTTATTCACTAAGGCCTGGGCCATATCGTGCTCAAGCGTTCGGCTTTCCTGCAGCTTGTCTAACATCCATTGCCGGAAGACTTTTATCTTACCTGCACCTTCATTTTTTGCTTCATAAAGGGCCAGGTCGGCAAATTTATAGAGGTAGTCAGAGCGACGTTCAGTGTCTGAGATAACAATACCGACGCAGGTGGTGATATTGATAACCGTGTTATAGATGGTGTATGGCTGGTTGATGGCATCACAGATTTTTTGTGCTCGTGAAACGGCACCCGTCTCCGTCAAGCCACTGGAGAGAAACGCAAATTCATCCCCGCCTAAGCGATAAAGCGTTGCGGAGGTCAGGCCAATCGCAATCAGGCGTTGTGAGATCTGGCGTAATAACATGTCACCGACATCATGACCATAGGTGTCATTGACTTCCTTGAATCGGTCTAAATCAAACAACATCACCGTCACAGAGCTATCAATTTTTGCTGCGACCTCGATGGTTTCAGTTAGATTGCCCCAGAAGAAATGTCGGTTATTCATCTCGGTCAGCGAGTCATGATAGACGTCATATTCCAGTCGGGCATTCTGGATTTGCAGCTGCTCTTTAGATTCCTGCAGCGCATCAGCAAGGCTCTTGACCTGAAGATGTGCCAGACGAATATTTCTGTTTTGGTAAAATATCAGCAACCCCAGTATCGCACTCATAATAATCAGCAATACAGAGGTCGCGGAGTAGATATAGTACAGGGTTTTAATCTTCAGGTTGGCGTCACTAACCGAGTTGATATCCCTGTCCAAAGCACCGGACGACAGACTGCCCAACCGGGCATCGAGCGAGTGCATGGTCTTCAGATAGGCCTGGATTTCAGGGCGGTTCATCTTCTCAAGATGAGTATCCAGATAATCAAGGGCCTGCTCGAGCTGTGACGCTAACTCCTGATGGGCTTTACTGCTGTCAATGTATCCCTTCAGGTCGCCCTCTTTCATTAAATCGCTCTGGCTGAGCATAATGTCGAGACGCAGGCGCGCCTCGTCCATCGACATATTCTCATCGATAGTGTAAAGACCCAGCATCGATTCAAACCGGTAATACTCTGACACCAGCTGTGCAGCAGACCAGGAAGCCGTGTAATGGGTCAGCTTTTGCAGCTCCTGCTGCCTTTCATGCACAAGGTAAGAGATATACCCGGTCGATATAAACAGGAAAAAAATGATGCCAGCCAGAATTCTGTTCATGTTGGTCTTCTGACCCCTTACTCAATCGTCATTTTGCTGACCTGCCAGGCTGACCTTGAGTAGTAGATCTGATTATTCAGCTCAGGCAAGCTGTCGTAAGGGTAGACCACAAACAGCGGGCCTTTATCACGGACACGCATGTATTCGCCGTTGATTTTCAGGGCAAGGATAACGTTGTACTTCTTGAAATCGCTGAGAGGGATATCCGTGGTGTAGTCGTTAAGCGCAGTGACCTTAACAACAGAGCCTTTTGCCCCGACGTAATCCATGAGTTTTTGCAGGGAGATACCCGTGAAGGTCGTACGGCCATCATACCAGGGGGACGTCGTCTGGAAGCTAACCAGCCCTAACTTCTCGAGGCTGGCGACATCAAAAACCGCTTTGCCATCCTCATTGGTATTTTCGATATTACCCGACATTGTTAAAAGGACTTTACCGGCAGGTTTGGGAATTTCACCCGCCCATGTCTGTGTGCAGACTACCAGGCTTAACAGCATGACAATGAACCGCATTTTGACCTCGTCTTTCTACCGTATGTTAAAGAATTATAATTTAGTTACTGTGCTATTTATATATGCGGCTTGGGCATTGTTGATGCAATCACACGCCTTTGACTTAAATCCCTTATAAATCAATACATTAATTTTAGTTATATTTTTAATATTAATTAAGCAACAGCCATACTTTTATTTAAGTCGCACTAAACCCTCACATCATTGAACAAAAAACAACCAGCTCATTTATTCGAGGCAAATAAACACGCAATAAAGCAAAGGTTACCTCGTTAATACTGATATGTCGTATCGCTCATTTATGGCGTACCGCGAGGCCATTCTGCCGTCCTCCTTCGGCTGATTTGATACGCACGCAATTATGTAACAAATTTGCAACATAATATCAATATACTCCGCGCCTTGTTTACATTTACCTGCAAGGAGTGTTGCTTTGAAATTGTCCGTACGTCCTCTGGCTGTTCTGATTTGCCTGATCTGCTCTGCCGCCCAGGCTGAAACCGTTCTCACGACGCCCCACCTCGTCGGGATCGACAATTTTCGTGATATTGCGGGGATCGGTACGGCTTATACCACCGCCCACAACGGTGAAATGCGCTCAGGGGTTTTCTATCGCTCCAATGCCCTGACGCCAAAAGGTGACGATCTTGCCACGCTGAACAGCCTGAATATCTCTACGGTTGTTGACGTGCGTTCCCCCGCAGAAGTGGCCGCACAGGGCGATACGCTGCCTGAAGGCAGCCGGTACGTGAACATTGACCTTATCGGGAATAACGGCGCGTTCGTTATCGATCTGTCGAAAATGACCGTCGGCGATGTTGACGCGATGATGGAAGATGGCGAGCGAAGCTTCGTGACCAGTGGCTATGCGCGCGAGGGGCTTGGCAGCGTATTCCGGGAGCTCGCCAGTGCGGATGATGCCGCACTCTTCCACTGTACGGCAGGAAAAGATCGCACAGGCTGGATAAGCGCGGTGCTGCAATCAATCGCGGGCGTAAGCCAGGACGATATTATGGCGAACTATCTCGCCACCAACGATTATACGGCGGCACGCCTGAATGCCACCGTCGCCATGCTACCTGCCTCGATGAAAGAGACATACGGCGCGCTGATGGGCGTGCGGGCAAACTGGCTGCAGGCAGGACTGGAGCAGGTCGTCGCCAGCTATGGTTCAATGGATAATTATCTCAAGGAAGGTCTGGGCCTCGATCAGGCCACAATTTATGTGCTCAGAGGCAAGATGGTGCGTTATCTGATGCTGCCCGGTCAGGAAAATCTGTCTGGCAACGCGGCGGCAGGAGCCAGCGCGCTGAATGCCTTGCAGGATTCGTCACTCTCCGGGCACTACACCGCCTATAACTATTATCTGCAAAATGCCATCGTTCAGGGCTCCCTGGGCGGGGTGGAAACACAGATTGGCGGCCAGGTTCACGCTGATACCGAAAGTTATCTGCTGCGCCAGCCGTCCCGCCAGTACGATGCCATCACCCCGCAAATTTCAGGCCGCAACCTTCAGGCCGAACAGTCGCAGGTCTGGCTACAAGGACTGACGGGTTACCTGGGTACCGACCGCCAGGATGGAGCAAGCTCCAGTAATGAGCATACCAGCGGCGCACTCGTCGGCGTCACCCACCGCTTTAACGACGCCGCCGCGGCGAATGGCGCTATCGGTTACAGTCATGGTTCCGTCTCTGCAGCAGGTGGCAATGTTAAAACCAATACCACTTCCGCAACGCTCGGCGTTCGCTATGGTTTCAGCTCTCTCAACACCGGCCCGTGGGCCGGCGTTCAGGGCAGCGCGGGCTATATCGATTATCAGAGCGAGCGGCACCTTTCTCAGGGTCTGGGGACGGCAAAGGGTGACAGCAACGGGCAATATTACAGCGGCCGGGCCTCGTTAGGCTGGCTCAGCACTGCGAAAACATTGACGATTGATCCGGCCCTTGGCGTTCAGGTCACCCATCTTGCTATCGATGGATTCCAGGAGACAGGGAGCGAACTGGCGCTGGACATGGCGGGTGTGAATGACACACAGACCAGCCTGACTGCCGATCTTGGCATTGGGATCCTGCCGCAGCAGGCCGGAAGCTGGACGTTAACGCCGGGCATCAATCTTGGCTATGAGCGCCTGCTGAATGACGACCGCCCCACCAGCCATAGCACACTCTATGGCATCGGCATCGACCAGACCTCTGCCTTTGGTAGCAAAAACCTGTATAAGGCGGGCCTGCGTCTTAGCGGCGGCTATCGTAATGTGACGGTCACTTCACGCGCGGATTACCTCACCGCCGATACCCACAGTGACGGCATTTCTGGTCAGTTGGACGTCGCGGTTGCCTTTTAATCTTTCCAGATTTACGCACACCTCCCTCTTATAAAAGGGAAGCTGAATAGTCAGTATTCAGGCTAAACGGTTCTGGTCATCGCCGGAACCGTTTAAAACAATATGAGCAATTAAGGCTGATCCCGCCTGCAAACGACCCTGCGCCCACGGCAATCTAATTGATGAAATCGTTATTGCAGGATGAAAATCGGTGACGTCGCGCTCTGATTTATCCCCTGGTGACAGGCACAAAAAATAAGATTATTCTCATCCCGCTGTTTTACTTAACTCTATGAGAATACTATGAATAAAATAATTTTCGCAGCAGTCATTCTTTCCTCGATGCTTCTGGGTGGGTGTGCGTCGGTTCCTCTGGCCAGTACTGCAGAAAATGCGACTGCTAAATCATTCCCGGTCCCGGAAAATGGCAAGGCAGGCCTCTATGTGTACAGAGATAGCTTCGTCGGGAAAGCGTTAAAAAAGGATGTCTATCTTGACGGACGTTGCCTTGGTGAAACGTCCGACAGAGTCTTTTTCTATCAGCAAATATCAACCGACCAGCCACACACGCTGGGCACTGAATCCGAGTTCTCACCCAATAATCTGACCCTCAATGCGATGCCCGGGAAGAACTATTTTGTTCGCCAGTACATCAAAATGGGCGTGTTTGTAGGCGGGGCTGGGCTGCAGCAGGTTTCTGACATCGAAGGGATGCGTGTCGTTTCTAAATCTGAAGTAAAGTTAGCTGTGCCAGGACATTGCGATAACTGATCGCGGCAAAGATATCACCCAGCCCATATTGGGGCTGGGTATCACAGGCCAATGACAAGTTCATATTTAAGCCGTACTTAACAACGCTTTTTCCATTAGCTGCTTCAGCGTCATTTGAGCCGCATGAATCACCTCATTTCCCGCCCCTTGCTGTAGCGTAATACCGAGATTCCCCAGGGGTGGCAAAATAGCATCAGACATCGATACAAAATTCAGATTGCATACACACTCATTCGTTTTCCTTCTACAAATAAACTGACTATAGTGGAATAACCAATTGAATTAAGAAGGAATAGGTACGATGAGTGAAGCGATTAATAATCTCAACGCCGCAATGCAAAAAGCTATCGCAGGTCGCCCTGCTGTAGGTGGATTTCCCTATCTGGCAGAAACCCTCCGAAAGGCCGGAGTCATAAAGAATGAATGGGAGCTCCCTTCATGCCAAAGTCTGTATATCACTACGCTCGGGCCGGTAATGATGCCGGGTCAGTATCTCACGACAAATCCAGCGGATATTCCGACATTTGATGAGCGCGCGCTTATCCACGCATTAAGGGAAGATCAGGCAGGTAAAACCACCTTCCCCGAATTTCTGTCCGCGGTTTGGAAAGCAGGGATTGTTCGATATAGCGTCGATTTCTCCGCTCGTGAAGTCTCTTATTATGGCTGCAATGGCGAAAGTTATATTGAGGCCTATCCGGAAGTTCGTATTTGTTAATCAAGCCGTCCGTTGACAGACATACACCAGAAAGTGTCAGCATAGTTGGCCGACAACGACTGCTTTGGCACCCAGCAGCCATTCTGACCCAACCTCGTCATAAGAAGGGAGTTATGAGCAAATCTTGTCGACGAGAGTGATGTGATTTGCAACCGGTCGCTATATTTTGCGGGATGACAATACCCAGCAGAAATGGCTGGAGCCGTATTATGCGCTGTCTCACTGCGAAGCTAAGACCGCGCGACTCCAGCCATCTATTGAAAAACCGTCGCCTCGAAGGATTTGACGGTGTGATATCAGATTTAAATCTGCGCCATACCGCCGTCAACAAACAGCTCTATGGCATTGATAAAACTGGCAGCATCAGACGCCAGAAACGCAACGGCTTTGCCGACTTCCGCGGGCTCACCAATCCGGCCCAACGGAACCTGCGCCGCCAGTGCATCAAACAGGCCCTGACGCTGGTCCTCGGCAACCAGCCCCCCTAATCCAGGCGTTTTGACCGGGCCCGGGCTCACGACATTCACCCGAATACCACGCCCCTGCAAGTCCAGCGCCCATGAGCGAGCAAAGTTTCTCACTGCGGCTTTACTGGCGCTATACACGCTAAAGTTAGCAGTCCCTTTTACCGAAACGGTGGAAGCGGTGAGGATAATGGATGAACCGGCACTTAGCAGTGGCAGTGCTTTCTGGACGGTGAATAAGACTCCGCGCACATTAGTCCCGAAAATTCGGTCAAAATGTTCTTCGGTTATGGCACCCAGCGGCAGCATATCTCCGCCACCGGCGTTAGCAAACAGAATGTCCAGACGCCCTGACTCTTCTGCAATTTGCGCGTAAACCTTATCCAGGTCGTCAAGACGTGAAGCATCGGCCCGAATCCCCTTAGCCGACGAGCCGATCAGCACGATGGCCGCATCCAGTTCCTCCTGACGACGTCCGGTGATGTAGACTTTTGCCCCCTGCGCCGCCAGTTCCTGAGCGCTGGCAAGACCGATTCCTGTGCTGCCGCCCGTGACCAGTGCAATTTTGTCTGAAAGTGGTTTGCTCATTATTCATGTCCTCGGTTGTTGTTTCGAATTGGCCGTCATTCAGCCTGTGAACCAACTTTAGCCGCAGAGGAATTATTGATAAATTAGCATAAATAGAAAACACTATTTCCATTGGTGAATAATCAGATATCTCACGGAGAACAGAACGTGGATCAGTTAATGGCTATGCGCGCGTTTACGCGGGTGGTGGAAACGGGCAATTTTACGCGGGCTGCGGATTCACTGAACCTGCCGAATGCCACATTAAGTAAGCTGGTTAAATCCCTGGAGGCCCATCTCGGCGTGCGGCTTTTACATCGCACGACCCGGCGCGTCGTCGCAACCCCAGAGGGTCAGGACTATTATGAAAAAGCCTCGCGGGTGCTCATTGAAATTGAGGAGATAGACACTTCGTTTAGCGCCTTGCAGAGCAGACCTAAAGGGTATTTGCGTATTGATGTCGGCGGCTCTACCGCACGTGATGTCCTGATCCCGGCATTACCCGATTTTTTGCAGCGCTATCCGGAAATCAAAATCGATTTAGGCGTGTCCGATAGACCGGTGGATCTTATTAGCGGCAATGTGGACTGCGTCATCCGCGGTGGCGCTCTCGATGACTCGTCGTTGATCGCCCGCCATATTGGTGATGCCTCGATGGTGACCTGCGCTACGCCTGGATATCTGAAAGCCGCTGGCGTGCCTGCGTATCCGGATGAATTAAGAAATGGGCATAAGCTGGTGAGCTATCTGTCTCCGCTGACGGGCAGAGCCTTTCCTTTTCGCTTTATCGTAGAAGGTGAAGTGCGGGAGATGAAGACGCAGCATCACATCGGGATTAACGAAAGTAATGCGCATTTGGCGGCGGCCGTGGCCGGGATGGGCATTATCCAGACCTTTTACTATGCGGCTAAAGATGAACTGAACAACGGCACGCTGGTTGAGATCCTGCAGGCATGGCGTCCCGCGAGTTATCCTTTTTATGTCGTCTATCCCCAAAACAGGCACATGACGCACCGGTTACGCGTGTTTATTGACTGGCTAACCGAGGTATTCCCAGCGGCACTGCGCACTGACCGATAATCATATCTCTTACGCTCCAGAAGGGCGCAAAAGATTCGCCAATTGCGCTTCTGTTGGGCCCTTCACTGATACCTGCCCTTGGGGTTATCCGCTCTGAACGGGGAGCGGACATCAGTCAGATCTAAACCGATGTCCTCATTAGGGCCGCAAGCAACCGTCTTTTTTAATCAGCAAGAACCGACATTTAACACATATCCTTTGCGAGAACTGAGCCAGGCAAAATAAGCCAGACCCAGCGCAATGAAGGATAAAATTGCGCCCGCCCAGTTCGGTGAATCCAGACCAAAACCTGCGGCAATGGTTACCCCGCCAGCCCATGCCCCCAGCGCATTTCCCAGATTAAACATACCAATATTGACCGATGCCGCCATAGTGGGGGCACCCGCATGGCTGGCACGCTCCATTACCAGCTTCTGAATCGGAGAGACTGTCGCAAAACCGAATGCCGCCATCAGGAATACAGAGATGCCGGCAACCCACTGGCTTTCAACACCAGCCCAGAATACCAGCAACACCAGTCCCTGAGCCGCAAGGGTAACGAAAAGCGTGCCAAACAGGGAACGATCGGCGAAGCGTCCGCCAATCCAGTTGCCGACGGCGAGCCCCAGACCAAACAGCACCATTAACCCTGCCACGCCGCCTGCGGAGAAACCGGCCTCCTGAACCATCATTGGTGCAATGTACGTGATGGACGTGAAAAAGGCCGCCGGACCGAAAATAGTGATCCCCATGACAAGCAGCACCTGCGGGTCAATAAAGGCTCTCAGTTCGTTACGTAAAGCAATCGCTTTGCCTTTCGCAATATGTGGAACCAGTAGGGCTACGCTGGCCATCGTCAGCAGACCGATACCGGCAATGACCCAGAATACCAGTCGCCAGCTAAAGGTTTGCGCAAGCCAGGTACCCGCAGGAACGCCAAGAAGATTGGCTAATGTCAGCCCCGAAAACATAAAGGCAATGGCACTTGCCTGGCGTCCGGGCGCCACTAGCGATGCGGCAATAATCGAACCGATACCAAAAAAAGCACCGTGGTTAAAGGAGGTGATAATTCGGCCCACAATCGCTATCTCCATTGTCGGCGCGATGGCCGTAATAATATTACCGACCGTAAAAATACCCGCTAATGCAATCAGCATGGCCTTGCGAGGGATCCTCGCACCGATAATCGTTAGCAGTGGTGCACCAATAAATACGCCCAGAGCGTAGGACGTAGCCATCATTCCCGCTTTCGGGATGCTGACGCTAAATTCGGCGGCGATTTGTGGGAGGATCCCGGCAATGACAAACTCAGTCAGGCCGATACCAAATGCCCCCACGGCGAGGGCGAAAAGTGCGATAGGCATTGCAACTCCATTCTCTGTTTTGTGACTTAATAAAATTAGGTATAATTAATTATATTCATACTTTCATTCAGACCGAGAAGCCCAATGAGCGCATTTGATAAAGAAAAAGATGGCATTCGGCAGACAAAGCACAAACCAGTAGAACTGGATACCATTGACCGAAAAATATTAGGTGCCCTGGCGGAAGATGCAGGTCGCAGTTACACAGAGTTGAGTGAGATTGTGAACTTATCGGCCCCGGCGGTTCACGATCGCGTAAAACGACTGAAACGCGACGGGGTGATCAAGGGTACTGTGGCGGTGCTGGATGGCTGCAAGCTGGGACGGACGCTATTAACATTCCTGGTTATCGATACCAGTAGCTATCAAGCGACGCGAGCCCTTTTGCAGTTCACCAGTCGCAAGGAAGTGGAAGAATTGCATACCGTTGCCGGGGATGGCTGCGTCTTTATCAAAGTACGCGCCGCCGATACCGAATCGCTGGAAAATTTCCTGATGGAGATTCAGAGTCTTGAAGGTGTTCGCTCTGTTCGCAGCTATATCGCGCTTTCTACGTTCCTGGAACGTGGCCCATCACCTGATTCAGCTTGATAAAGGCAGGCTTGTCAAAGAAACTCAGCTCTCTTACAAATAAGGGTCCGCTCCAGTCACAAACCTCCCCTTCCATAAAACACAGCCACAAACCCAATCCATCATCCGTAAAATAAAAAAGGCGACCCGAAGGTCGCCTGTCGTACTCAGCGATTAATCAAAAACTGCCCTTAAACCCAATACTCCCTGTCACATCCTTGCTGACCTCGCTTTGTCCACCTTTGTTGCTCCATTCGCGGCCCACTTCGCCGTAGAACTGCAGGTCAGGTTTCACGCTCCAGGTGGCACCGGCAGCGGCTTCGGTGCTGGAATAGCGCTGGCCTGCGGTCAGTTTCGTGGTAGCAGTGCTGTTGCTGAAACGGGTGTTGTCCGAACCGCCCATGCCCTGCCACAGATTGACGCGTACATAAGGCGTCACTTCGCCCTGCCGTGTCTGGTAGTGGCCCACCAGACGAGTGCCGATGCGTCCGGTCACAGAGTCCCCGGCGTTGATGCTCGCTTTGGTTTTGGTATCGCCTTTCACGTCGATGTCGTCAAAGCTGCTGTGCTGCCAGATAAACTGCGCCTGCGGCTCCAGCTGCCAGCGGCTGTCGCCGAGCTGGTACGGTTTGCCGATTTCCACCGAGGCAGCGAAGCTGTTGCCGTTCGGTTTGTAAGATTTGCCCTCGGTTTTCAGGCGCAAATCGTGGCGACCGTACTGCAACACGTTATCGACCCAGAAACCGTTGTCCGCCGTCCAGGTGGCATAGCCGCCGAGGTACAGGGCGTGATCTTTGATATCACCCACATAGCCGTGGCTACCGCCCGCCTCGCCATAGATGGACGAACGGTTATCCAGCAGGCTGGCGTAGAGCCCGGTTTTCCATTGTTTGTTGGTCCAGATGTCGCTGCCCACCTGCACGCCGTTCATATGCGTATCGAGCGAAGTGCTGGCCGCATCGTTCAGCCGCGTTTTGCCCGCTTCACCCAGGTAGCGCGCCCAGACGCGTTTGTCGTCGTCGTTACCTTTGGCGAAGCTGTTCTCATCCCCCATGCGTTTATGCAGGTTACTCAGCACCGCCAGATCGCCGGTGCGCACGGCCTGCGCAATGCCGTTGAACAGTGGCACTTCTGAACGGTAATCGGTTCGCAGATACCAGTTCTCGCCCTGCGCTTTCAGGTCACCCGCGAAGAGGTGATATTCAAACGCACCTGCTTCCAGGTGATCCGCGCCAAGGGTGAACGCATCACGTGTCGATTGCGCGGTGGTCGTTGCGCCATTCAGGGCTTCCACCACTTCAATGCCGTTGCCGTGAGTCGGCGCGCCGAGACGGGTGATATCAATATTCAGCGTCGTCTGGCCGGAAGCCTTGCCGCCGTCGATCACCAGTTTATCCGCCGTGCCTTCGCTGCCTTTTTGCTGCGCGGCAAGATTGATGGTGCCGTTATCACCGACGTAATTGCCTTTTACCGTCAGTCGCGAACCGATATGCCCGCTGGTCAGGTTCACCGTCCCGGCGTTGTTCAGCCCGGCGATCTGCTGATTGTAGCCCTGCGTATCCAGCTTCGCGCCCTGGTAAACGGTATGAACGGAGTTTTCACTCAGGGTCTGCGTGCCGCCCGCCTGCAAGATACCGTTCACGACACGGGTTATGCCGCTGTAGCTGTTATCGCCCGTCAGCACCGTGCTGCCGCTACCGATTTGCTGCACGTCCCCTTTGCCGCTGATGTTTCCACTCAGCGTCAGAGTATTGCTGCGGTTCACCACCAGCGCGGTATTATCTTCAACATTACCGATAATCGCCCCGGTGGTGCCACCGTTGCCCAGTTGCAGCACTCCGCCGTTAATCGTCGTGCCGCCCGTGGCTTTGCTGTCGGCGGTGAGCGTCAGCGTGCCTTTGCCGAGTTTGGTCAGCCTGCCGCTGCCGGTCAGCGCGGTGGACAACGTGGCCTGATTGCCGTTGGTGTCGATGCCGCCGCCGTGTTCGCCGAGCGTTACCTGACGATCGGTGTCGAAGCCTTTGCCATACTGCAATGCCCCACCGTTCAACGTCAGAGTGGTGTCATGCACGCCAAGATTGTTGTCGGCGCTGACGTTCAACACCCCGCCGCTGACTGTCGTGCCGCCGCTGTAGGTATTGTTGCCGTTCAGTACCAGAGTACCGACGTCGGTTTTGTCGATGCCGCCAGAGCCCTGGATAATGCTGTTGATGGTTGTGGTCATATCCACGCCGTCGACGGTGCCGTCGCCCACGCGCAGAATAGTGTCTGCGGTGTGAGTGTTGATCGCATCGCCCTGCACCACGTAGCCGTCGGTGGCGAACTGCGCGCCGCTGATCCACACGTCGCCGAGAGATTTATCAACGGTGACGGTGCCTTTGTCACCTTCGAACACCGCAAAGGCATCATCATCAAACTGCGCGTTCAGCGCGCCCGATGGATTGGTGCCGTCGGTGGTCCAGTTGTCGTTCCCGGCCCCGCTCTGCCAGACGCCGTCACCGCCGTCGATGACGTTATTGTTTTTCTTCACGCCATCCTTGCCGCCCGCGCCGTCCCAGAAGCGCAGCTGCAGGCCTGCACGGTTCACCAGGTTCACCTGATGGTTGACCGATGTCTGCACGTAGAGGCTGTCCGCCGCTTCCGGCGCGTTCGCGATATCCAGAACGTTATTGTTCAGGCTGCCGGTGTAGTTGATCAGGCGGTACACCCCGACACCGAAGCTGCCGCCGCTGGTTTCGGTGATGTTCAGCTTGCCGTCGAGGTTCAGGTCGCCGTTGACGTCGATTAAGTCGTTGAGCTTACCGCCAACGATGTACGCCTCACCTAACTGGTAATCGAGCTGCGAGTTCTGACTGAACGTCAGGCTGCCGGTGGTGAGTTTACCGACGCTGTTCAGATCCCGGCCTGCCGCAATGTGGCCGTTGTCGGCAACGCTTACCGCGCCACCGATGATGCCGTCCCCGCCGAGCGTGGTACCCGCATCAACGGTTACATCACCGGTCGCCGCGTGCTGATCGCCGTTTACCAGCAGCACGCCCTGTTCAACGTGAGTTGTGCCAGTGTATGTGTTAGCGCCTGTCAGGGTCAGCGTACCGTCGCCCTCTTTCACCAGGCTGCCGTTAGCGCCGCTGATGATGCCGCTGATGGCATCGTTACGGTTCAGCGCCCCCTCGTGCAGCGTATTCGCACCGAGTTCGACGTTACCCGCGCCGGACAGTGAACCGATATCAGTGTCACTGTCGGCGCCCGCGATACTCACCACGCCACCCTGCTGGTTGCTGACCGTCGCACTGCGGCCCTGCGCGTTATTGCTGAAGTTCACCCGACCGCTATTGCGGATCTGCGCCTGGCCTGCGTCGGCGCTGTCGTTCATCGCAAGCGTTGCGCCTGCGCCGACGTTGATCTGCGCGTTGTCACCCTGCGCGCTGTCGTTGAACTGCACCTCACCTTTGTTAGTAATGTCGATAACAGAATCTGCGGCTTCGCTGGTCTCATTCAGCGTCAGCAGGCTGTCGTCAACGGTGAAGTGGTGCGTCAGCGTCGAACTGGCGTTATTCACGTTCAGCGTTGCGCCGTGGCTTAGATCGACCTTACTGCTGCCCAGGCCAAGCGCGGCGCTGGTTTCTGCATCCACAACCACGTCTGAACGATGATCGGTGCCGATAATCGCCGTGCCGCCCTGATAGCTGTTACCCCCGAGCAGCGTCAGCAGGCTGTCGGCGTCTGCCGTGCTGCTGCGCACGGTGAGCTTGCCGTTACCGCTAATCACGCCGTCGTCTTTCAGCGCGTGGCTGTTCAGATCGAGCTGCCCGCCTGCATCTCCTAAAATAATGCCGCGTGAGGTTTCCCAGTCCGCGCCGTTTTGCAGGGTCGAATTGTTGTTGATAGCGACGGTCGTACCCGCCGCGCCCAGGTTCTGATTGCCCTGAACCTGCAAGGTACCGCCTTCAATGCGGGTGCCGCCCAGGTAGTCGTTGTTGCCCTTGAGGATCAGCACACCGGTGTTGCCTTTCACCAGTTCGATCGAATCGCTGGCGTTGGCCTGCACGATATTCGACTCAATGGTCGCTTTCCAGTTTGCCGAGCCTGCGGTGCCGTCGCCCACACTCAGCCACAAATCGCCTTTTTTCAGTGAGGAATCTGACGGCACCGAGCTGTCGCTGGCCGCCGCAGAAAGCGTATCCACCGCATGCAGCGCATCGCCTTTGACCACGTAGCCGTCACTGGCGAACTGCGCCCCGGCGAAATGCACGTCTCCGGTTTTATCATCAACGGTCACCGTGCCCGGGGTACTCTGGAAAATAGCGTAGGCGTACTGAGCCCACGGCGCATTGCCTTTCCCGGAGGCGTTAGTCCAGTTGTTATCCCCGGCGTCGCCGCGCGACATCCAGACGCCGTCGCCGCCGTCGACGCGGTTATCCCCTTCAATGCCAGAGGCGCCGTGGTTGCGGGTCGCGATGTTTTCCGCACCGTCCCAGAACTGCAAATACAGGCCGCCGTCATTGACCAGGTTCACCTCATGGTCGATGTTGGTCTGTACGTAATAATCGTCTTCCGTGCCCGCCGGAAGCGAGCCGAGCTGCAGCTGCCCGTCGTTGTGCAGGCTGCCGCCGTAGTTGTAAACGCGATAGACGCCCGGCCCGAAGCTGCCGCCGGAGGATGTGCTGACGTTGAGCGTGCCGCCGAGGGTCAGGTCGCCCGCCACGTCGACCAGGTCATTGAGGTTGCCGCCCGGCCTGTAGGCTTCGCCGAATTCGAAATCGGAAAGCGTGTTTTTGCCAAGCGTCAGCGATTTACTGTTGACGATAAACAGCGTGCCGGTGCCGCCGTCGCCCGGTTGCAGGGTGGCGTTATCGCCCATCACGACGTTGCCGCCGAGTGTGCCGTGACCACCGAGCAAGGTGTTGTCCGCCACGGTGACATCGCCGCCCGCCGCGCTCTGGTTGCCGTTGATAATCAGCGAGCCCTGATTCACCCTGGTTTCGCCCGCGTAGCTGTTGTCACCGTTGAGGCGCGTCAGGCCGCTGCCGTCCTGGTGGAAGCTGCCGCTGCCGCTGATGATGCCGCCGAGGGTCAGCACTTTGCTGAGATTGATGGTGAACAGGCCGTTGTCGAGAATGCGCGTTGCTTCTGAGAGCGCCCCGGCGATGCCGCCGTTGCCCACCTGCACCGCTGCGCCGGTATCAATGGTCGTTTGCCCGGTGTAGGTGTTGTCGCCAAGCAGAACCGTGGTGCCGGAGCCTGCGCGTTCCATCTGGCCGTCGCCGCTAATGACGCCGCTGTAAACGGTATCGCTGTCGCCGTCGAGCACCAGTTTGCTGTTAGCGCCTGCCGTTTTAACATCCAGGTTGTTGATGCTGTGCGAGCCTGCCGTCGCGGCATTGTCGCCAGAGCGCAGCGTCGCGCCGTTGCTGATGTTCAGGTCGCTCACGCCCAGCAGATTATCTACCACGCGCATATCGGCTTTCGTGCCAGTCACGGTCAGCGCGTTCCAGCCGCTGCCGATGTTGGTGCCTTTGCTGAGATCGTCGCTGCCGAAGCTGCCGATTTTCGCCGCGTCGCCGTGGGTGTCGGTGAAGGTCAGCGCGTTGCCGCTGTTCGAGGCGGTCTGCACATGCGTCACCTTGCTCAGATCGACGTCGGCGATGCTGGCTTTGTCGTTGCCCTCAGCGCCGCTAAAATCAACGCTGCCCGCAAGCGTGCCCGCATTCCAGGCAAAGGTATCGCTGCCGTTGCCCAGATCGATTCGGCTGGCGACATTACCGCCGTTGATCCGCAGCGTATCATTTCCGTTACCCGCCATGACGTTACCGGTAACATTTCCAGATTCAAAAATTATGCTGTCGCTGCCTGCGCCGCTTAAAAGTGCGGTGCCACCGTTCGCCGCGATCAGATCGCCGCGGTTGGTGATGGTGTTGTTGGTGTCACTGCTGACGTTCAGCACCACGGAGTTCTGACTGGCGGTTTTCAGCGCTCCGCTGTTGGTGACGGTTTTGCTGCTGCCGGTGTCATCATCGGTGCCCGAGAGATCGATCAGCGATGCCGTGCTGCTGGTGCTGGTGGATTCCACATCGCCGGTGTTGGTGAAGGTTGTGGCAGATTTCGCATTGATCGCCGCAGCCGCGTCGCTGGCGGTGGTGATTTTTCCGCTGTTGCTCACCGACTTCGCATTCTCCGCCAGCAGCGCACTGCCGCCGGTTTTGTCGAGAATATTTACGGTGGTCGATGTGCTCACGTTGCCGGTGGTTCTGGCGCGAATACCGCTGCCGGTTGCATCCCCCGCCGCATTGCCGACGTTGATGGTGTAGCTGCCGTCGATGGTCAGATCCTTGCCCTGAATCAGGTCGCTGGAATCTTTATTCTCAAACGCAAAGCCCGCGCCGCTGCCCGCCAAATCGTTACCGGTAACATTTAAGACGTTATTAGAGCCGCCTGCGGTGAGAGAAACAGACGTCCTGATCGCCGGGCCGTCACCTGCGTTGATCGTGACGTTATTCAGCTGAATATCGGAGTTGTTAGCGTCGTTCTGGATACCGGCCCCGGTGCCCGCCACGTCAATTTCCGTGTTGGACGCGGTGAGCTGTTTTGCGCCGTCGGCCAGCAGGATGGCGTCGGCGCCGTCTGCCGCAGAGATGTGGTTGCCGGTCCCGGCGATATTCAGCGTCGCGCCGTTTTGCAGTTTAACCGCCGCTTCCCCGCCGTTCGCCGTTACGGTGCCGAGCTGTTTGACCTTCGCGTTCGCGCCGTTCACCAGCACGCCGATGTTACCGGACTGACGACCGTTGCCGCTGACGGTCAGCGCCGATGAGGACTGATTGTCGAGGGTGCCGTCGGTGTCGAGATTTACGCCGATATTGTTCTGACCGCGAATATCGAGGCCCGAGCTGCCGCTGAGGGTCAGCACGCCCTGGTTGCTGACATGATAGCCCGTGACGTTGCTCTGGCTGTCGAGGGTGGCGATGTTCGCATTCGAGGTGACGGAGGTGGCGAAGGTTTTGCTGTTGTCAGCGCCGTCCAGGCCGTGGCCTTTTCCGTCGACCACCACAGCCGTGGTGTTGTCGTGCTCAAGGCTGATTGCGCCGTCGGCAATGGTGCCGCTGGCCCCGCCGCTCACTTCGACGCCCACGCCGCCCTCATTGGCAACGTGGATTTTCGCTTTCCCGGTGCTGACGGTAGTGCCGCTGCCGTTCGCCAGTACCCCAACGGAGTTATCCCCTGTGAGGGTTAAATCGTACCCAACGCTGTCGCCATCAAAGCTTGCGCCGTGATCGAGCAGGAACAGCGTGGTATTGGTCTGCTGGTTGTCGTCGAGGGTCAAATTAGAGAGATTGACTTGTGCCTTATCGCCGTAGGCGTAGTAGCCAATCTGATCGCTGTTGTTGAATGTCACCGTAGTGTTCTGGCCGAGTTCTGCCTGCGCGTTGTTCCGCACGTGAACACCGATCGCCCCCTGCGCATTCAGCGTAATGGCCGAATCGACATTCGCGGTGGCCTGATGCTGTTCGTCTTTGCTGGCCACATAGACCGCATAGTTGCGGTATTTCAGGTCATCGCTGCCGTCGCTGTTTTTGATGACAGTAATCGTGCCTGTCGCCGTGGAATCCGCGTGAGCATCGCTGTTTTCAGCGTAAACCCGCAGACCGTTATTGCCCGCACCGCCCACGTTAATTTGACCGTTGTTGGTGACGCCTGCTGAGTCATGCGCGTACAAGCCAAAGTTGCCCGCCATGTTACTGGAGCCCGGCAGGGTCGTGCCCATCACGTCAATCTGCCCATTGTTGATGACCTGGCCTTGCCCGCCGTCAGAGAGCATCCCGATGGCGTTGCGAACGTATTTCCCCAGCAGGATCTTGCCTTCGTTAATGACATCGCCCGTGCTCTGACTGCGCACGGCGGCGCTTTGCGTCGAACCGCCCGCCATTACCGCTTCATCACTTTGAGCGCTGCTGCCGTCCAGCTGTACGCCAATCTTAATGGTGCCGCTGCTGGCATTCGTGAAGGTGGAATTGCCAAGCACGTTCACGCCGTAAGCTGCGGCGCTGCCGAGCGTATTGCGCGGGTTGTTCACCACGTTAATGGCGCTACTGTTGGTTGCTGCGGTATTGCCTTCGGCGTGGATCCCTTCCGCCACCGCATTGCCGTTATCGGCCAGGGCGACGTTCAGGATGCCTTTGTTAGTAACGCGGCTGGTGTTGCTGCCGGTGGTGGTGGCGAAGATGCCGATGGAGCCCTGGTTGATGATATCGACATTGCTGACCACGATATGATTGACGCGGGAGCCATCTTTTTCGATAAACAGCCCGGCGTTCAGCGTGCCGTTGTTGGTTGCCGTCGCGTCGCTGGCGTACATCCCGTCGGCGCGTGCCCCGGTTTCATTCCAGGTATTCAGCGCCCCGTTATTGACGATTTCCGCGCCCGCTTCCGCATGCATTACGCCCTGGTGACTGCCGGACACCGCCAGACTGCCCTCTTTGGTTATTTCGCCCAATGCGTCTTTGCCGGTGGCAAAGATCACGCTGACGTTACCCGCGCCCTGCGTGGCATTGCCGCTGTGGCTTTGATCGTCAGACCAGAGGTTGTAGGTCCAGTCAACGTTCTGCGACTGCCTGGCATCAAGCAGCTCCTGGATGATCGCCTGATAGGCGCTCTGCGCGCCGGTGGCATCTTTTACCTGCACGCCGTTGATGGTTTCTTCCCCAACCAGCCAGAGCTGGAGCTGCGTCGGCTGCCCTTTCTCAGACTGGGTCAAGAAGTCGTTCACCTGCGCGATATCACTGAGCGAATTGACGGTGAAGGTCCTGGCAGGCCCCGCGACCACATTGCCCTCGGCATCCATCGAGAACGTCGGGACCTCAATGGTTTTATTCCAGCTGTGTAAAGCGCCGCTGCCGGAGTTGGTATCCGATGGCAGCGTAATCGCCCCGCCAAACTGAATGTAGTTGTCAGACTGCCAGTGGGTCTGGCTGCTGTTGCCCTGTGCGCCTTCCGCGCGGGTCAGTTCGGTATTTTTGGTATAGAGACGCAGCGTATTTTGCGCATCGGCAATGGCGGTTGCGCCGTTGGTATCCGCGCCAATATCCACGGTGACGTCACCGCCGTCATCGGTAATGTGGCTGATGCCAAAATGGTTGTACTGGTAGATGCTGTCGAAGTCATACACGGCCACGGTAATATCGCCGAGGGTGCGGGTTCCGGCATTCTGGAAATCGTCGGAGTTGTAAATCGTGATTTGTTCAACGCTGCCATCGGTGCCTGGAATGATCAGATCCATCCCCGTTCCAGGGGCCGGGTTGTTAAAACCTGAAGAGACAACATACTGGTCAATATTATCGATCGTGATCGCATTGCCCTGGCTGTCGGTGATGGATTTCATCGACCCGGAAGCGAGCAGCTCTTTTAAGGTTTTATTTTCAGAAGTGCCGTTTGTGCCCATGGTGATATCTGGCACCGGGCCGTTAATCGTCAAATTCGTGCCGCCGACCCAGGTCGTGTGCTGCACATCCGGCTGCGCGGCGATGGCATCGCTGAGCGTGGCAAAATAGCCAAAATCGTCATACACCCCGTCTTTGTCCGGCGCCGGCAGATAGACGCCTGCCTGAGACCAGTTCACCGTTTCATCCGCCGCCAAGGCGGGAGAGAGCAGCACGCTGCTCAGGGCTGCAGCGGCAGCAGCTCGCAAGGCGCGGCGGACGCGACCTTTCTTGCGGCTGCGGGTCGTTTCTGAGGCGACAACCCATAACCCTAATGCTGAACTCCAGACAACACGATAGATTTTGTTCATAGCGGCGGACCTTCTGCCTGCCATTTAACAGGACGAAGCGAGATTAAACGGGCAGTGAAAAATGAAATATCGCCCCGGCAAAAATCCGCAGGATCCTTCAGGGCGATGTAAGTAGTTGTAAGGGCGTTGTAAGATTTTGTTTCTGACACATACTATTTTTGATTCTTTAAAATCTTTTTGACCATTATCAAAAAGCGAGAATCGTCCTAAAACAACCAGGAAAATTCCTATAGGGGATGTGAACGATTTAACCAGGGCGGAACATTTCTTTCCCATTGCGCGACGAAGGGAAACACCGGGGGAAAACTATTTTCCGGGTAATGGTCAGATAGAGGAAACTATGAGGCGGGGAATAATGAAGATGAAAAAGCTTTCTTGATGCATAGAAGAAGACAAAAACGCCGCGATACCACCGCATCGAGGCGTTTTTAAACTTAAGCGATTACAAAAACTCAATAATATCGTCGTCCTGAGGCTTGCTGCCGCTCAGCGCTTCGTCGAAGTAGTGCTTCGGCACGGTGAAACGCAGATGATCGAGCGCGAACTGCATGCTGCGGTCGTCGATGGCGTGACCTAGCTCATCCACGATGTCCAGCGTGACGTCGCCGCCTGCCTGGATCAGTGCTTCCTGGGCCGATACCGCGTACGCCAGATCAATGACTCTGTCTTCGCCGCCGTGAATCAAATGCACGGTGGTGGCGGTGGTGGCTTCGGTTGGCAGCGTTGCGAAGCGTCCGCTGAAAGCGATGATGCGTGACGCCAGGCCCGGTGCTGCTTTGGTGCTTTCCAGCGCCATGATCGAGCCCTGTGAGAAGCCAATCAGCGCGGTGGCCAGTGGGCTGACGCCGCTCTCTTTCTGCCAGTGCCGTACCGTCTCGATGAACGTTGGCATGATGGCGTCGACCCGGCCCTGACGGTTTTCTTCCGTCACGCCCTGCACCGAAAACCACTGTCGGCCCGTCGGGCCGCAGGGTTCCACGCCGCCGACGCTGACGATCAGCGCTTCAGGGAACAGCGGCGCAAACCAGCTGCCAATCTGCCCCATCGCCACCGGGTTATCGCCCACGCCATGAAACAGCAGCAGCAGTTGCTTCGCCGGGGCGGAAGGGCTCTGGACAACAAAATGGTCGTGTTTCATGGCTTTCTCCTTAGTCTGTTGCAGGGGAGTCTACGCCGTTGGGCGGCAATGACCATGACATTTAACTGAATGACTTAGTTAAAAAAATTGCAGGTTTTTGACCTTGTCCGCCAGACGCTGAGTCCGCTGTGGGTCGAGCGATATCAGCGCATGAGCCGTTTCTTCACGCAGCTGCGCCAGCAAGGCTTTTCGTCCACCGTGCGCCTGTGCAGCCGGGCTTTGAGGCTGAAGCGCACTGCGCAGCGCGGGCGACGGCAGCGCGACCGTGGCGACAAGCCGGTTAAGGCTCCCCACCGCCGCCATCAGCGGGCGATGGGCAAAGGCAAACCCTGCCAGCTCCTGCCAGTCATCTTCTGTAAGGATAGTCTCTGACGGCGGATTCGCCGTGGGCGTGGACTCATCGCGCCAGGCCGCCAGCCAGGCTTCGTCGCGAGCGAAGCGTTGCTGTTCGCGCTCTGCCAGCGCCTGCCCTGCCGCATTCAGCGGATAAATCGCCATGGCGCTGTAGCAGCCGCTGCTGGCCTCGCGGTGGGTGCCAAGCCGCAACAGCCGGAAGCCACATTTTTGCCAGAAGCGCCACAGCTCATCAGTAAAGCCAAAGCTCACGGAGAGATAATCGCAGCCGTCCGCGCTGGCGATGGCTTGCTCAATCATTCTCTGCCCGATGCCCTGCCGCTGACGCTGCGGGTGGATGGCAATACGGCTGACGCGTCGGCTTCGCAGCGTGGCGGCCTGCGGGCTACCGCCGTGTGCGGCTAATGACTGCGCCACCAGGTTGCCACGCGGGCGGCGGAATCCGGCCCAGACGGCTTCGCTCAGCGCTTTGCTCAGGCCGCCCTCTTCGACCAGCCACAGTGCGCCAACCCGATCCTGGGCTTCCTGTGCGCTGACAAAGTGCTGGCCCGGCGCGTCCATCATGCGTCGCAAATCCAGCGGCGAGGTGCGGTAATGCGCGGCACAGAGCAGTCGGTACATCGACGCAGGTAAATCAGGCTCCTGTTGCCAGGCGCTTTGCTCCACTGGCCTCAGGGATAGTGGCCCGGGTACTGATAATTCGGGCAGTGCGTCGTCAAACAGTAACGCCTGAGCCACAAAAATCTCCAGCGGGCAGCCGCTGGCCCAGCGCACGGGCTGATGCAAAGAATAAGTTTTCAGATGTGAAAAGCGCGCGCAAAACTTGAGTAAGAAACCGCGCCCCGTACCTTCATAGCCCTGAACCGTGGTGGTTAACAGCGCGCGCTGGAAACGCTTAACCAGCTTCTCCAGCAGCGGGCCGGGAATGGCGGCGGCTTCATCGACTATCAGCCAGTCGGCCTGTTCTGATGAGGCCAGCAGTGCATCGGGAGCCATAAAGCGGAAGCGTTCCCCGGCGAAGTGAGCGAGCACGTCGGTGGCGGCTCTGGCCGGGGCGGTAACAATAGCGGTGCCTGGAAGCGTTCGTAAGTGCATTCCCGCCAGGGCGGATTTGCCGCGTCCACGCTCCGCCGTTACCACCGCCACGCCGGGTGGCATACTTTTCAACGCCGTCAAAATGTCGGCCTGTTCTGCCTGCGGTTCGCCGTTAGCGGCATGCCACGCCGGGCGGGCAGCAAATTCAGGCAGCGCGAAAGGCTGAGGCTGTTGCCAGATCAGGGCCTCGGCATCGTTTTGCAACGTTCGACAGAAATGATGGACAAAGTGCGGCGTGAGGATCGGTTCAGGGCTGTCGCTCCAGCGGATGGAATCGGCATCCGCCCTCTCGTGCCAGCGGTTTAAATCGGGCGTCAGCAACACCAGCCAGCTTCCGGCTTTCAGCGTTCCGGCCAGCGCCGCGAAGGCGGCAACGTCAAACCCGTCGCGGGCATCAAAAAGGGCGTGTTCGAACTCACGCCCGAGCAGCGTTTTCACGGCCGAAGGCGCACACCAGGGTTCAGGTTGCGAGTGAGGGCTGATAAACAGGCCGTCGCCGCCGAGAGTTTCTCTCAGCCACTGCGCCTGCTGTTCAGCCCAGTCGACTTCGCCGCTCAGCACCAGCAGGCGGCGAATGCCCTGCGCCTTCATGGTCGCGGTTAACGCGAGAATGGCTTCCCTGTCGGTCATCAATCAGTTCAGCGCAGTTTTACCGAAGGTGTTGCACTGGGACGGATCGCCGCTGTCAAAGCCGCGTTTGAACCAGGTGTAACGCTGCTCGGAGGTGCCGTGGGTGAAGCTGTCCGGCACCACGCGGCCCTGGCTCTGCTGCTGCAGACGGTCGTCGCCAATCGCCTCGGCGGCATTCAGCGCTTCCTGCACGTCACCCGCTTCCAGCACGCCCTGCTGCTGCATGCTGTGGCCCCAGACGCCCGCGAAGCAGTCGGCCTGCAGTTCCATTTTCACCGAGAGCTGATTGACCTGCGTCTGGGAAGCATTCTGCTGCATCTGACGCACTTTCGGCTCGATGCCGAGCAGCTTCTGCACATGGTGGCCGACCTCATGGGCAATCACGTAGCCCTGGGCGAAGTCGCCGTCGGCGCCGAGCTTGCTTTTCATGTCATCGTAGAAGGAGAGATCGATATAGACTGTGCTGTCCGCCGGGCAGTAGAACGGGCCCATCACGGACTGGCCGGTGCCGCATCCGGTGCGGGTTGCGCCGCGATACATCACCAGTTTCGGTTGCTGATACTGGCGGCCCATTTTCTGGAAAATCTGCCCCCAGGTGTCTTCGGTGGTAGCAAGAATCACGGAGGTGAATTTGGCCGCTTCTTCATCGTTCGGGCTGATAGAGCGCTGAGTGCTCTGCTGCTGCACCATCGGCTGGCCGGTGAGCATGCCGGTGAGATCGACGCCGTAATAGCCAGCGACCACCACAACAATCAGCAGAATAATGCCGCCTTTACCGCTCGGCAGACGAAAACCGCCGCGCCCACCGCCCATTGGCGGCATGCCGCCGGAATCGTTCCGCCTGTCTTCCACATTGTCGCTTTCGCGACGACCTTGCCAACGCATAGGAACCTCTGAATTTTATGTTTCTGATACAGAGATCGTAGGCGGTTAAGCGTGGAATTACCATAGTAAACAAGGCAGATAGCAAAAGAGGATGCTAAGCATCCTCTCATTTTATAAGGAGTTAGGATTAATCGAGGTTCACGCCCAGACGACGAGCCACTTCTTCGTAGGCTTCAATCAGGCCACCGAGGCTCTGGCGGAAGCGGTCTTTGTCCATTTTATCCATGGTGTTTTTGTCCCACAGGCGGCTGCCGTCCGGGGAGAACTCGTCGCCGAGAACCACTTTACCGTTGAACAGACCAAACTCAAGCTTGAAGTCGACCAGGATCAGACCGGCATCGTCGAACAGCTTTTTCAGCACGTCGTTAGCTTTGAAAGTCAGCTCTTGCATGGTTGCCAGATTTTCTTTACTGACCCAGCCGAAAGTTTCGCAGTAGGATTCGTTGACCATTGGATCGTGCATGGCGTCGTTTTTCAGGAACAGGTCGAACAGCGGTGGATTCAGCTCGATACCTTCTTCGATGCCCAGACGCTTCACCAGCGAGCCTGCCGCGCGGTTACGCACCACGCACTCCACAGGGACCATATCCAGTTTTTTCACCAGACATTCGGTATCGGAGAGCAGCTGCTCCATTTGGGTCGGAATGCCTGCTTCTTCCAGCTTGCTCATAATGAAATGGTTGAACTTGTTGTTCACCATGCCTTTACGGTCGAACTGTTCAATACGCGCTCCGTCACCTGCTGACGTATCGTTGCGGAATTCGAGCACCAACAGGTCCGGGTTTTCCGTGCTGTAAACGGTTTTCGCTTTGCCGCGATACAACTCAGCTTGCTTTTGCATCTTTCAATACTCCGGTCAGGAAAATGAACAAAAAATCAGGTTTTCTGCGCTACGCACACGTTTGCGTATCATATCAGAAAAAAGGGCCGGATTGCGCCAGCCCTTTAAAATCTTACTTAAATGCCGCCTGGAACACCGCCACCAGCGCGTCGTTCTGCGACTGGGTCAGGGTGTGTCCTTTCGGATCGATAAACTGCATGCTGCTGCGGTTATCGAGGTCGCCGACCTGCAGCTTGTAGTCACCAGAGGTCAGGCCCGGGTCACGAGCGCCCAGATCGCGCCAGCTGCTGTCCGACAGCGGTTTGTAGGTAACGGTCACGCTACCGGTAGAACGGGTGCTGTCGGTCACTTTCATGCCCACTTTTTCAAGCGTGGCCGGAAGCTTCTGCCACACCTGGTTGAACGGTGCACGCACCACCAGCATTGGCAGGCCGGTGTCATCTGCGGCGCTCTGCACGTCGAAGGTGGCACCGTCGCGGCTTTGTGCGGCGTTCTGCGCGGTGGTCGCGTTCTTGTCCAGACCGGCGGAAATCACGTTCAGCATTTCGGCGCTGTAGCGCTGCATGGAAGCGGCATCGGCAACCGGTTTACCCGCCTGCTCAAGATTCAGCAGTTTCACCACTACGGCCTGTTGATAGCCCTGCGGTTTCACGGAGACCTGATAGCGACCGCGGTACTGCTGGTCTTCGTCCAGACGGTTCCACTGTACCCAGTCGGTGGTCAGAGACTGCGAAGCATCGTCACGCTTGTCGATGGTGTAGTTTTTGCCCTGAATAATGCTCACTACCTGCGGCCACAGGTTGCCGCTACGGCCGCTTTCGACCAGCAGCTGAGCGGTGTCACCGGTGAACTGGGTGCGCGCACCGGACACCAGCGCTAACGGCTGTGCAGGCGGACGAATATCCAGCGCTTTCCCCGTGGCACCGTCGCCGCGAGCAACCGGGATGTTGTAGTCGCCGTTCTGAATCGGCAGGATCATCCCGGCAGGCGCGTGAAGTTCAGAAAGCGGCGCCGCTTCCAGGTAGGATTCATCACCACTTACCTGGCGCTTGTAGCGCGAATCGGAACTGCAGGCTGCAAGAAGCAGAACAAGCGAAACACCCGCAACTTTTGCCAGCTGCGACTTCTGTACTGAGTAAGCCATCAAATCTCCCTAAACTTTACAGCAAACCGGCATGCTTCAGCGCGGAAGCCACCACGTCACGGCCATGGGCGGTGATCGGGGTCATTGGCAGGCGCAGCGTATCGGTCGCCACAAGACCCAACTCCATACAGGCCCATTTCACCGGGATAGGATTGGGTTCGACAAATAATTTATTGTGCAACGGCATCAGACGCTGGTTAATCGCACGGGCTTCAGCAAAGCGCCCGTCGGCGGCCAGTTTACACATTTCCGCCATGTCGCGCGCGGCAACGTTAGTGGTCACGGAAATCACACCGTGGCCGCCGAGCTGCATGAAGTCCAGCGCAGTAGCGTCATCGCCGCTCAGCAGAATGAAGTCGTCTGAAACCAGCTCTTTGATCTGGTGAACGCGACTTAAGTTCCCTGTGGCTTCCTTAATACCGATAATATTTTTGATTTCGGCAAGGCGGCCCACGGTTTCCGGCAGCATATCGCAGCCGGTACGGGACGGCACATTATACAGAATTTGTGGTAAATCAGTATGTTCGGCAATCGCTTTGAAGTGCTGGAACAGCCCTTCCTGGGTCGGGCGATTGTAGTAAGGGGTGACGGTCAGACAACCGACAATGCCGCTGTTATTGAAGCGCTGGGTCAGGCTGATTGCTTCGGCGGTGGCGTTCGCGCCTGTACCGGCAATGACAGGAATACGGCCATCGGCAAGCTCTACGGTCATCAGCACTACGTCGCCGTGCTCGTCGTGGCTCAGGGTGGCAGACTCCCCGGTCGTCCCTACCGACACAATCGCCGAGGTTCCGTTGGCGACATGGTAATCAATCAGTTTTTTCAGGCTGGAACGGTCGACCTGACCTTTTTCATCCATCGGCGTGACAAGCGCTACAATACTTCCCGTGAACATGGGCCATCCTCGGTGCGGGTGCGGACAAGAGCCTCAATGGTACGTTTGGTCCTGTTATAAAAGCAAGAGAGCAGAGACACTCAGGATGTTGTATGCATGTTTTTTTTATGCTTTCCTAGTCACAACCTCCCCTTTTCACAGGAAGAACAGGTTTGACAGCCTCCCTGCATCACTATCTGGTGATTACCGCCCTGGGTGCCGACCGCCCCGGCATCGTAAACACCATCACTCGTCACGTCAGTAGCTGTGGCTGTAATATTGAGGACAGCCGCCTGGCGATGCTCGGCGATGAGTTTACGTTTATTATGCTGCTCTCCGGCTCCTGGAACGCCATTACGCTGATTGAATCGACCCTGCCGCTGAAAGGGGCGGAGCTGGATCTGCTGATTGTGATGAAGCGCACCTCGGCTCAGCCGCGCCCGGCGCAGCCGTCAACCGTCTGGCTGCAGGTGGAAGTGCCTGATTCACCGCACATCATCGAGCGTTTTACCGGTTTGCTGGACGCCAATGAGATGAACATCGCCGAGCTGGTGTCACGCACTCAGCCTGGCAATAACGCCTCTGCGCCGCAGCTGTTTATTCAGGTGACAGCGCACAGTCCGGCGTCGCAAAATGCGGCGAAGATCGAACAAGCGTTTAAAGACCTGTGTACAGAACTGAAAGCGCAAGGCAGTATAAACATCGTCAATTATTCACAGCATGATGAACAAGATGGAGTTTAGTAATGACCCCACTGAAAGCCGGTGACATCGCACCGAAATTTAGCCTGCCCGATCAAGACGGCGAGCAAGTAAATTTGACCGACTTCCAGGGACAGCGTGTTCTGGTTTATTTCTACCCGAAAGCCATGACCCCGGGCTGTACCGTCCAGGCCTGCGGCTTGCGCGACAATATGGATGAGTTGAAGAAAGCGGGCGTTGAAGTGCTGGGTATCAGCACCGACAAACCGGAAAAGCTCTCCCGTTTCGCCGAAAAAGAGCTGCTGAATTTCACTCTGCTTTCTGACGAAGACCACCAGGTCTGCGAACAGTTTGGTATCTGGGGCGAGAAGTCCTTCATGGGCAAAACCTATGACGGCATTCACCGCATCAGCTTCCTCATCGACGGCGACGGCAAAGTTCAGCACGTCTTCGACGACTTCAAAACCAGCAATCACCACGACGTGGTGCTGAACTGGCTGAAAGAGAACGCCTGATAACGAACCTTAAGAAAGAAAAGGCCCGTTTGCATCTCATTGCTGACGGGCCTTTTTTTGCTTCATTGCCCGGCGGCGCTCCCGCTTGCCTGGCCTACAAATTCTCTATGTATCGTAGGCCGGCGTCAGGCGTGGCCGCCACCCGGCAGTGTTGTCGCTATTTTACTCTGCCGCCGCCGGGCTGTCCGGCCAGGCGTGTACCACCGCTTTAATCAGCGTCGCCAGTGGAATGGCGAAGAAGACGCCCCAGAAGCCCCACAGGCCGCCGAAAATTACCACTGATAGGATGATCACCAGCGGGTGCAGGTTCACCGCCTCGGAGAACAGCACCGGCACCAGCAGGTTGCCGTCGAGTCCCTGAATAATCAGGTACACGGCAAACAGGCTCCAGAACTCCGTTCCCAGGCCAAACTGGAACAGCGCCACAAACACCACAGGAATGGTCACTACGAACGCGCCGATATAAGGGATCAGCACCGAGACGCCCACCAGCACCGACAGCAGCAGCGAATAATTCAGTCCGAAAAGCAGGAAGCCAATCCAGGTCGCCACGCCAACCACGATCATTTCCAGCACCTTACCGCGAATGTAGTTGGTGATTTGCTGGTTCATCTCCTTCCACACCTGCCCCGCCAGCCCGCGGTTTCGTGGCAGCACGCGGCGCACGGCGTTGAGCATCTGCTCTTTGTCCTTCACCAGGAAGAACACCATCAGCGGCACTAATACCAGATAGACGGCAAGGGTCAGCAGCCCGACCAGCGAAGCAAGTGAGTATTTCACCACTGAATCACCCATGGTCGTCATTCGCCCGCGCAGGTTCTCCGCCATCGCATCGATGATCCCCGCATCCATCAGGGCCGGATAGCGGCGCGGCAGCGTGGCGGCAAAATCAGAGAGCTTATTGAGCATGCCGGGCATGTCGCGGATTAAATTAATGCCCTGTTGCCAGGCAACCGGCATCACTACGAACGCCATTAGCAGCATCGCGCCGACGAACAGCACCAGCACAATGGAGGTCGCCCAGCGTCGTGAGCAGCCGATGCGCTCCAGGCGTACGGTCGGCCACTCCAGAAGATAGGCCAGTACCAGCGCCACCAGTAACGGTGCCAGCAGGCCGCTGAAGAAGAAGAGAATGCCGAAACCGGCAAGCAGAATGACCAGCAGCGCTATCGCTTCCGGGTCGCTAAAACGACGACGATACCACTGCATTAACATTTCGAGCATGACTACACCGTTCCCTGAATGGCGGGCAAAAGGCCCGCGTGAATTGTATCGAAATGTCACGAAATTGCCTGTGCTTTTTGCCCTGCGCCGCACTGTACAGCAAAAGTCGCCCGCGGCTATTTCCAGGCGTGCCTCAGCCAGCTAAACTGCCAGGGCAGCCGACAGTGGAACGTTACGCCGCGTCGTCGGTCAAACTGGCACACCCTACAGACAGGACCGAGTTATGTTCAGGCAGTTAAAGAAAACGCTGGTTGCGACTCTCATCGCGTCGTTGACCCTGGGCCAGGCCCTGCCCGCCTTTGCGGACACCGCCGATTCCCTGCCGGATATGGGCACCACCGCAGGCAGCACGCTCTCTATCGGACAAGAGATGCAGATGGGTGATTACTA
The DNA here is from genome assembly GCF_900215375.1 of Enterobacter sp. CC120223-11. GTDB lineage: Bacteria > Pseudomonadota > Gammaproteobacteria > Enterobacterales > Enterobacteriaceae > Scandinavium. The sequence goes on from NZ_OBEF01000009.1 coordinate 86,731, forward strand.
CGTGCGCCAGCTGCGCGGCAGCGCGCCGCTGATAAACGATCCTTTGCTGGTGCAGTACATCAACGGTCTCGGGATGCGCCTGGTTTCCCACGCCAACTCTGTGCGCACGCCGTTCCACTTCTTTTTAATTAACAACGACGAGCTGAACGCCTTCGCCTTCTTCGGCGGCAACGTGGTCCTGCACTCGGCGCTGTTCCGCTATGCCGATACCGAAAGCCAGCTGGCTTCAGTTATGGCGCACGAAATTTCACACGTGACTCAGCGCCACCTGGCGCGTGCCATGGAGGATCAGAAGCGTAACGCCCCGCTGACATGGGTTGGCGCGCTCGGCTCCATTCTGTTAGCGATGGCAAGCCCGCAGGCAGGGATGGCCGCGCTGACGGGCACCCTGGCAGGAACCCAACAGGGGCTTATCAGCTTCACGCGCCAGAATGAAGAGGAAGCGGACCGCATCGGGATCCAGGTCCTGCAACGCTCCGGCTTCGACCCGCAGGGCATGCCGCAGTTTATGGACAAGCTGATGGATCAGTCCCGCTACTCCTCACGCCCTCCGGAGATGCTGCTGACGCACCCGCTGCCGGAAAGCCGTCTGTCTGATGCGCGTAACCGCGCCAACCAGATGCGCCCGGTCGTCGTGCAATCCTCAGAAGATTTCTACATGGCCAAGGCGCGTACGCTCGGCATGTATAACAACGGGCAAAACCAGCTCGGCAGCGACCTGCTCGACAACTGGTCGAAGGGCAATATCCGCGAGCAGCACGCCGCGCAGTACGGGCGCGCACTCCAGGCCATGGAAGCCAGCAACTATGCCGAAGCCAGCAAGCAGCTACAGCCGCTGCTGACGGCAAACCCGCAGAATGCCTGGTATCTCGACCTCGCCACGGACATTTCGCTGGGGCAGAAAAAGAACGCCGAGGCGGTCAACCGCCTGAAAGCGGCGAAGGATCTGCGCACCAATCCAGTGCTGCAACTGAACCTCGCCAACGCCCTGCTGCAGTCCGGCAATCCGGGCGAAGCGGCCACCCTGCTCAACCGTTATACGTTTACCTATAAAGACGATACCAACGGCTGGGATCTGCTGGCGCAGGCGGAAGGCCAGCTTGGCAACCGCGATCAGGAACTTGCCGCGCGGGCGGAAGGCATGGCGCTGGTTGGCCGACTCGATCAGGCGATTTCCCTGCTCAGCAGCGCCAGCTCGCAGGTCAAGCTTGGCAGTCTGCAACAGGCCCGCTATGACGCGCGCATCGATCAGTTCCGCCAGCTGCAGGACACCTTTAAACCCTATATGAAAATGTAAGGACACCCGATGAGTCACCCGGTCTCGATTTACCACAACCCGCGCTGTTCCAAAAGCCGCGAAACCCTGGCGCTGCTGAAAGAGAAAGGCGTTGAGCCAGACGTGGTGCTGTACCTTGACACGCCGCCGGATGCCGCCACGCTGAAAAGCCTGCTGAAAATGCTCGGCATGAAAAGCGCCCGCGAGCTGATGCGCCAGAAGGAAGATCTCTACAAAGAGCTGAACCTGGCGGACAGCGCGCTCAGCGAAGCCGATCTGATTAAAGCGATGATTGCCAATCCGAAGCTGATTGAGCGCCCGATTGTGGTGAAAAACGGCCAGGCGCGCATCGGTCGCCCGCCGGAGTCGGTGCTGGAAATTCTGTAATCTCTAACGCCGCAGCGCTTCCAGAAAAGCCTGCGGCGTGCGCTCACCTAGCTTCTTCTGCACTTTCCCCGTGTTCCACAATTCACACAGCCGCTGCGCCAGTGCGTCAGGCTCGCTAGCCGCCGGGATCAGCGTGCTCAGGTTTTCCGTGAGGGTTATCGCCGTGCCACTTGCTTCCGGCTGGCGGGTAACGGTCAGCCCCGGCATCTCAATTGAGAGCCATTTTATGGCTTCAGTCTCAAGACATTGAATATCAGCCGGACAGCGTGCCAGCATTTCAGTCAGCCAGTTTTTGACCAGCGGGAGCGACACCCCGGAAAACACACGCGCCGAGCACCAGCCGCTGACAGGCTCACGCGCCCACAGCAAATGATGTTCGCCGCCGTCGTCCATAGTCATCGACAATCTGCGGTAGTGCAGCGTCAGCGTATCAGGCAGATGACCGCCCTTCAGCGCCCGGACGCCCTGCGGCCCCGACCTTTCCCGCTGGTGCGCCGGGCGAAGATAGCGGTTAAGAGTTGCTCTGGAAACCGCAATCCCCAACCCTTCGGTCACCATAAACAGCAGTTCATCCAGCGGGGCGTGCAGCGTGTCGCGCAGGGCATTCACCACCGCTATTTGTTCAAGTCTCATCGCTTTGTGTACCACATCAGGCGTGGTCGGGCGATCGCCTGTCTGCTCGCGATTACGCCAGCGCCGCACGGTAGTCACCGAAATCCCCAGCTCTTTAGCCAGCTCACGGTCGCTTTTATCGGACTCCTGCAAATAGCGGCGAACTCGCGGTGTGGTGGTGGCATTGGCGTGCAGCTTAATTTCCATCGTCAATTCCTGGTGGCTTCATAGAACCAATCATATGAGACTTACATTATCAACGCGCTGGCATTGTGACCGAATTCACCTTTCACCGCCTGGCTTTCATTGATAATCCGCAGTCATAACACACAACCCGACTCTCAGTCTCGTGCGGAGCTCACAATGAACAATGTTCTGGGATTTTTAGAAGCCAAGCTGATGCCGCTGGCGGCAAAGGCTTCGCAGCAGCGCCACCTGTGCGCCATTCGCGGTGCCTATGTTTCATTCATGCCGTTTATTATTGTCGGCTCGATCCTGCTGGTGATTTCCTCGTTCCCGAATCAGGGGTATCAGCAGTTCATGTCTCACACCTTTGGTGACAGCTGGAGCAGCATCGTCGAGATCCCGTTCAACGCGGTGTTCTCCACCATGTCGCTGTTTATCAGCTTCCTCGTCGCCTATCGCCTGGCGGAACACTACAAAGAAGACCGCCTTTCCTGCGGGATCCTGGCGCTGGTCAGCTTCCTGATCCTCACCCCTTTCATTAAGGTGGCGGAAAACGGCGGCATCACCGTGATGCCCGTCGAATGGATCGGCACCAAGGGGCTGTTCGTGTCGATGATCGGTTCCCTGCTATGGACCGAGCTATTCTGCTGGCTGAAGCGCAAGAAGTTGGTCATCAAAATGCCGGACGGCGTGCCGCCTGCGGTGCAGGAGTCTTTCGCAGCACTCATCCCGGCGCTGCTGGTAATGATCCTGGTGCTGGTTATCCGTATCGGCTTTGAAAATACGCATTACAGGACTATTCACCAGTTCATTTATGAAGTGGTCGCCACGCCGGTGCGCCACTACGGCACCTCCTACTTTGGCGCGCTGATGACGGTGTTCAGCATCACTATTCTGTGGTCCGTCGGCATTAACTCCGGCTCGATGATCAACGGCATCATTCGCCCGCTGTGGATGGAGAACCAGACCGACAACATCGCCGCCATTCAGGCAGGCGTGACGCCGCCGCACATCATTACCGAGCAGTTCTTCGACATGATCTGGATGGGCGGCGCGGGGGCCACGCTGTCGCTGGTTATCGCGATGCTGATTTTCGCCCGCAGTAAAAACATGCGCGAAGTGGCACGCCTCGGTGCAGGCGCGTCCATTTTCAATATTAACGAACCGGTGCTGTTCGGCCTGCCGGTGATCATGAACCCGATCATGCTGATCCCGTTCAACCTTGTGCCGCTGGTGCTGGTGACCATCCAGTATGTGGCCATGAAAATTGGCGCGGTCGCCGTCACCACCGGGGTGTTTATTCCGTGGACGCTGCCGCCGGTGCTGAGCGGGTTTATCGTCACCGGGCACCTCTCCGGCAGCGTGATGCAAATCCTCAACCTGCTGATTGGCGCGATGCTCTACCTGCCGTTTATGCGCATTCTCGACAAGCAGTACCGCGCCGCGGAAATCATCACCGAAACAGAAACCAGCAAGCTTGCAAAACAGGAGTCGTAACGATGTGGGGAATTATTGCAACCTGGCGTATGGCGCTGGAAGGGGTTACCGAGGCCGCCACTCAGCTTGCCGCAGGGAGCGGTGCATCGGCGAGTATCGTCGATGCCGTTGCCGCCGTTGAAGATTTTCCGTACTACAAATCCGTGGGCTACGGCGGATTGCCGACGGAGAACGGCGAAGTGGAGCTGGATGCCGCCTTTATGGATGGCGATACGCTGGCATTTGGCGCGGTGGGCAATCTGATTGATATCGCCAACCCGGTGCGCGTGGCGCAAGCGCTGAGCCGCCAGCGTTACAACTCGCTACTGGTTGGCCAGGGCGCGCGCGAATGGGCGCTGGAGCAGGGCTTCGCCGAAAAAACTATGCTCACCGACCGCGCGATGCAGCATTACCGCAAGCGCTGCCGAGAAACGCTGGATAAAGGCCTGAGTCCCTATGACGGCCACGACACCGTCGGTATTATCGGCCTCGACAAGCAAGGCTCGATGAGCGTCGCGACCTCCACCAGCGGCCTGTTTATGAAAAAGCGCGGGCGCATCGGTGACTCCCCAATTATGGGCTCCGGTTTCTACTGTGACAGCGAAACTGGCGCGGCCACCGCCACGGGCGTGGGTGAAGATTTGATGAAGGGCTGTACCAGCTATGAAATCGTTCGCCGCATGGCGGGCGGCATGACGCCGCAGCAGGCCGCCGATTCGGTGGTGTTTGAACTGGAAGACAAGCTGATGTCGCGATTTGGCCGCGCAGGCGATCTCTCGGTGGTGTGCATGAACCGCAAGGGCGAGTTTGGCGCGGCGACCAACATCAAAACCTTCTCGTTTGTGGTGGCGACGGAGAAACAGCCGCTGACCGTGTTCCGTGCGGAACGCCGCGCAGAAAAAACCCATTATCAGCCAGTCGACGATGAATGGATGCAGGCCTACGCCGCACGCATTCGCGCCCCGATTGAGGAGTAAAGGAATGGAATACCGCATTATCGCTGAGGCTGCTGCTCTTGCCGAAGGCAGCCATTTAATCACCTCGCCGCGCAGCCCGCTGCTGGCCTCTCTCGACCTGTCCGCTATGGGCGAAATGCTCGCGCTGACTGAAAAAGGTGAAGTGGCAGACTGCCGCTTTGCCTGTGCGCCTTTTTCACGCGTGACGCTAATCCCGGAATCAGCCTGGCACGATACTTTGACGGACGAGTTGCTGGCCCATCTGCGTCCGCTATTCAAAGCCCCCGTAAGCGAAAACGTGGCGCTGGATTTCTCCGTCATGACCGAACCTCGCGTGCGTGATTCAGCGCTGCGCTGGTTCTTCAACCTCGATCATCAACTCGACGATCTGGGTCTGAAAACGACGGCTGGTCGCAGCGTGCGGGTCAAAACGCTGACCGTTTTCTGCCAGCCCTCACAGCAGGAAGCCTTGCAGAATGCCTGTCGCCAGCAGTCAGCCATCGCCAGCGGGATGCTCGCGGCTCGCCGTCTGGCAGATATTCCCTCGGAGACCTGCACGCCGCAGTTTGTTGTGGAGGAAGCTCAGAAGCTTTGCGCCACATTCCCGGCGCTGCGCTGCGAAGTGCTGGATGAACACGCCATTCAGGAGCAAGGACTTGGGCTGCTGCATGCCGTCGGTAAAGGTTCCACGCGTCCTCCTCGTCTGCTGGCTATTCACTATGATGGCGCGGCAAACGGCCCGGTTCGCACCTACGTCGGCAAAGGCATTACCTTCGATACCGGCGGCCTGTGGCTGAAGGAAGGCGCGGGTATGTACACCATGAAGTACGACATGTGCGGCGCGGCGAACGTGCTGGGGCTGATGCTGAGCATCGCCGAACTGGTGCTGCCGGTGCGAGTGATGGGCGTGCTGGCGCTGGCAGAAAATGCCATTGGCCCGGATGCAATGCAGCCCGGAAGCGTGGCGCGAGCCTGCAACGGCATGACGGTGGAAATCAACAACACCGACGCCGAAGGCCGCCTGGTGCTGGCGGACGCCATTGCCTGGGCCAGCCAGCGCCATAAGCAGACGCATTTCATTATCGATATGGCGACATTAACGGGTGCGGTAGTGAAAGCGCTGGGCTATGAGCTGAGCGGGCTGATGACGCAAAGTGAAACCCTTCGGGAGCAGCTCACAAGCGCCGGGAGGAAAAGCGGCGATGAAGTGTGGTCGCTGCCGCTGGATAATCGCCTGAAAAAGCAGACCGAAAGCGCGATTGCCGATCTGTGCAACACGCCGACCAATAACGCCGCGATAAGCGCCTCAGCGGCTTGGCTGCTGCAATACTTCTGCCCCCCGGAAATCCCCTGGGCGCATCTGGACGTCAGCGGCACGGCATTGTGGCGCGAAGGAGGAAGAAGCGTGGCCTCCGGCAGGCCGATTCCGCTGCTGGTGCAGCATCTGTTGGACGATCTTAAGTAGCGGAGTTCCCCCTCTCCCCGGCCCTCTCCCAGTGGGAGAGGGAGAAAAGCGCACGTGGCCATTTCCTCAGTCCTTCAGGAGAGGGGGAAGAAGACAGTACAGAACAGTTCCCTCTCCCTGTGGGAGAGGGTTAGGGAGAGGGACAGCTCTACAGCTTGAGGATCTCTTTCACAAAAGGAATCGTCAGCTTACGCTGGGCGGTGATTGACGCATGATCGAGCTGATCCAGCGTCATAAACAGGGTGCGGGTTTCGCGATCGAGGCGCTTCATCAGGAAGCGGCACACGTCTTCCGGCATTTCAAAGCCGCGCATTTTCGCGCGCAGCTGCAACGCCTGAAGTTTGTCTTCATCCGACAGCGGCTGCAGCTTGTAGATTTGTCCCCAGTCGAGGCGCGAGGCCAGATCCGGCAAGCCCAGATTGAGCTGACGCGGCGGACGATCGCCGGTGATCAGCAGACGCGTTTTGCCGGATTCCAGAATGCGATTGTAGAGATTAAAAATCGCCATTTCCCACAGATCATCCCCGGCAATGCACTCGATATTGTCGATGCAGACCAGCGCCAGCTGCTCCATTCCCTCCAGCACTTCCGGCACAAACCAGGTGCGCTTATCAAGCGGAACGTAGCCCACGGCATCGCCGCGCTGTGACAGTTCGGCGCACGCTGCGTGCAGCAAATGGCTGCGGCCAGCGCCTTCACGTGACCAGACGTAGATATATCCGCTGTGTTCCTGACGCAGCATGGTTTGCACTGCGGCAAGGAGAGAAGAGTTATCGCCCGGCCAGAAACTCGCGAAGGTTTCGTCGTCGGGAAGATAGAGTGGCAGAGAGAGCTGAGCCGGAGCGTTCAGAGTGACCTCAACATGGAACTGCTAAAAACGCGGTGAGTGTAACACAAAAGCCATCAAGGAGAGAACCGGGCGGATCGTCCGCCCGGCTGAAGGATCAATGCGACGCTGCGTCGCTTTCCTCGGCATCCAGCACTTCTTCTTCCGGGCGCAGGACGCTGATCAGCTTGAAGATCAGGCTCAGCGCGATGCCGACGATGGTCGCCAGCGCCATGCCTTTCAGCTCCGCCGCGCCAATGTGCACTTTCGCACCGCTGACGCCGATGATCAGGATAACGGAGGTCAGGATCAGGTTCTGCGCTTTGCTGTAATCCACTTTGGATTCAATCAGCACGCGAATACCGGAGGCACCGATTACTCCATACAGCAGCAGGGAAACGCCGCCCATCACCGGGACCGGAATGATCTGGATGGCCGCCGCCAGTTTACCCACGCAGGAGAGCAGAATCGCAATGATCGCCGCGCCGCCGATAACCCAGGTGCTGTACACGCGGGTGATCGCCATAACGCCGATGTTTTCGCCGTAGGTGGTGTTAGGCGTGGAGCCGAAGAAACCGGAGATCACGGTGGACAAACCGTTGGCGAACATGGAGCGGTGCAGGCCCGGATCCTTAATCAGGTCCTTTTTCACGATGTTCGCGGTCACCACCAGGTGGCCAACGTGTTCCGCAATGACCACCAGCGCCGCAGGCAGAATGGTGAGAATAGCGAACCACTCAAAACGTGGGGTATAGAACGTTGGCAGCGCAAACCAGTGCGCCTGGCTGATGGCGGTGGTATCCACCATGCCCAGCGCGAAGGAAAGACCGTAGCCCACCAGCACGCCAATCAGGATTGGGATAATCGCCATAAAGCCGCGGAACAGCACGGAGCCAAACACCGTCACCGCCAGCGTCACCATCGACACGATGATCACTTTGCTGTCGACGCTCTGGCCGTCGGCAGGCAGCAGACCCGCCATGTTCGCCGCAACGCCCGCCAGTTCCAGACCGATAACGGCCACGATGGCCCCCATCGCCGCAGGCGGGAACATCACATCGAGCCAGCCGGTACCCGCTTTCTTAACGATGAACGACACCAGGCAGAACAGCACGCCACACATAATGAAGCCACCGAGCGCCACTTCATATCCCAGCGGCAGAAGGAGCAGCACCGGAGAAATAAACGCAAAGCTTGAGCCGAGATACGCCGGAATTTTGCCTTTGCATATGAACAGATACAGCAGCGTGCCGATGCCGTTAAACAGCAGGACCGTTGCCGGGTTAATATGAAAAAGCACAGGCACCAGCACGGTTGCGCCAAACATGGCGAACAAGTGCTGCAAACTAAGCGGGATGGTCTGCAAAAGCGGTGGTCTTTCACTAACCCCGATAGCGCGGCGCGTCATAGTAATATCCTCTGAGTGGGTTGTTGTTGTGTTTTAATCAAAAAAAAGCCGACTCTCAAAGTCGGCTCTTTTTAGTGAATCACTTACTTGGTACCAAAGATCTTGTCGCCGGCATCGCCGAGGCCCGGGATGATGTACCCGTGCTCGTTGAGGCCCTGGTCAATGGAGGCGGTGTACAGCTCGACGTCCGGGTGCGCTTTCTCCAGCGCGGCGATACCTTCCGGTGCGGCAACCAGTACCAGCACTTTAATGCTGCTACAGCCCGCGTTTTTCAGCAGGTCGATGGTGGCGATCATAGAGCCACCGGTTGCCAGCATTGGGTCAACCACCAGCGCCATACGCTCGTCGATGTTGGAGACAAGCTTCTGGAAATAAGGAACCGGCTCGAGGGTTTCTTCATTACGGTAGATGCCGACCACGCTGATACGCGCGCTCGGAACGTGCTCCAGCACGCCTTCCATCATGCCGAGGCCTGCACGCAGGATTGGCACAACGGTGATTTTCTTGCCTTTGATCTGCTCAACCTGCACCGGGCCATTCCAGCCTTCGATGGTGACGGTTTCGGTTTCCAGATCGGAGGTCGCTTCGTAGGTCAGTAAGCTGCCAACTTCTGAGGCGAGTTCACGGAAGCGTTTGGTGCTAATGTCATTCTCACGCATCAGTCCCAGCTTGTGTTTGACGAGTGGGTGTTTCACTTCCACAATCTTCATTCTCTTTCTCCTCTGAGGGGCAGCCACAAAAAAATCGCGGGATTATACCGCTTTTTTTCCGAAGCGCCATACCTGTTCGATCAAGTCAGACGATTAACACTCTGTTACTGATTATAAAATAAGGACAAAAATAAACCCCGCCGAAGCGAGGTTTTTGATTTCATTGACCGTCGGATGCGCTAACGCTTATCCGACCTACGGATTTCGTAGGCCCGTGTAAGCGAAGCGCCACCTGGCAATTACAGGTTCTCTCCGTTACTGGAAATCACCTTCTTATACCAGTCAAATGACTTCTTCCTGCTACGTTCCAGCGTGCCGTTGCCTTCGTTATCTTTGTCGACATAGATGAAGCCGTAGCGCTTTTTCATCTCGCCGGTGCCCGCAGAAACGAGGTCGATACAGCCCCACGGCGTGTAGCCCATCAGATCCACGCCGTCTTCTACTACGGCTTTTTTCATTTCCGCAATGTGCGCCGAGAGATAGTCGATGCGGTACTGGTCGTTCACGCTGCCGTCCGCTTCACGCACGTCGATTGCGCCGAAGCCGTTTTCCACAATAAACAGCGGCAGCTGGTAGTGATCCCAGAACCAGTTCAGAGAGTAGCGCAGGCCAACCGGGTCAATCTGCCAGCCCCAGTCGGATTTCTTCACGTACGGGTTGGACACCAGCGCTTTGGTTTCGTCGTAGTCCAGCTGCGGGTTGTCCTCGGTCGCTTTAGTGGCGAAGGACATGTAATAGCTGAAGCCGATGTAATCGACACAACCCTGCAGCAGCGCCGCTTTGTCTTCGGCGGTGATATCCAGCTCAAAGCCGCGACGGTCGAAGTAATTCAGCAGGTGCTGAGGGTATTTGCCGCGCACGTGCACGTCGGTGAACCAGTAGCGTTTATGCATGGCGTTCATCGCCATCATCATGTCGTCCGGCGCGCAGGTGAGCGGGTAAATTGGACACATAGCGATCATGCAACCGACCTGCAATGACGGATTAATTTCGCGGGCGATTTTCACCGCCAGGGCACTGGCCACCAGCTCATAGTGCGCCGCCTGATACATAATCGGTTCGCGATCTTCACCCTCTTCATACTTAATGCCAGAGTTAGTGAACGGCGCGAAATCTTCGTGGAAGTTAGCCTGGTTGTTGATCTCGTTGAAGGTCATCCAGTACTTCACTTTGTGCTGATAGCGCTCGAAGGCCACTTTCGCGAAGCGCACAAAGAAGTCGATAGTTTTACGGTTGCGCCAGCCGCCGTACTCTTTAACGAGGTAGTACGGCATTTCGAAGTGCGACAGAGTAATGACTGGCTCAATGCCGTACTTCAGGCACTCGTCGAACAGGTCGTCGTAGAACTTCAGGCCTGCTTCATTCGGCTCCAGTTCGTCGCCTTTCGGGAACAGGCGCGTCCAGGCGATAGAAGTACGGAAGCATTTGAAGCCCATTTCGGCGAACAGTTTGATGTCGTCTTTATAGCGGTGATAAAAATCGATCGCGTCGTGGTTCGGGTAGTTTTTTCCTGGCAGCACGCCGTCGGTGATTTCACGCGCCACGCCGTGGGCACCGGCGGTCATTACGTCGGCCACGCTTGGGCCCTTCCCGCCCTCTTTCCAGCCGCCTTCCAGCTGATGCGCCGCCACGGCCCCGCCCCACAGAAAATCGCTTTTAAATCCGGACATAACAACTCCCTCTTTAACGTTCTGACTGCTGATTAAAATGATAAACCGCGCCGAGCAGGCCGGCGTCGTTGCCGTGGCTCACGGTATCGACGTACTCGTCGATGCCAAACCAGGCCAGATGCTGTTTAAGCTGTTGCAGAAAGCCCGGGCGTTCGGTAATGCCGCCGCCGAGCAGAATGGTTTGCGGGTCAAACAGGTTGACCAGGTTATAAAGCCCGCTGGCAATGCCGTTGAAGAAATCCTCCACCAGCCGGACGCAAATGGCATCGCCCGCGTCATAAGCATCGAAAATCTCTTCGCCGCTGACGTCATCCAGCGGTTTGCCGGTGTGATGGCTATAGCGGATGCGCAGTACTCGCAGCGTGCAGGTGGCATTCATGGTGTAGTGCGTGGGATGGCGGCTGCCGGGCCTGTCGGTAAACATGTAGCCAAACTCTCCGCCGCGAAAGCGTGCGCCGCGCACCAATTGGTTGTTGCAGAAAATGGCCCCGCCGATACCTGTGCCGATGGTCAGTACCAGAAAGTCGCTCATCTCAGCGGCTTTGCCCTGCCAGCGCTCGGCCAGCAGCACGCAGTTAGCGTCGTTTTCAATGGCGACGGGCAAACGCGTGCGCTCCTGAAGCCACTCTTTAATCGCAAAATTATCGAATTTGCGGATAGCGCCGCCCATTTCGATAAAACCGGTGTGAGGATTCACATAGCCTGGTGCGCTGATGGCGATACCTTCGCACTCCGGGTGCGCGTTAATCCAGCTCAGGATCCCCTGTAGAATGGCGTCGCCGTCGCTCTCTTTGATGGCGATTTTTCCCTTCTCGAGGATCGCGCCTTCGTCCGTCACTACGCCCATTTTTAGCGCCGTGCCACCAATATCAAATGCGGCAATGTGCATCACACCCACTCCTCCTGAAGGCCATTTCAGAAACCGGTTTCAGTGCGATATTGTGTGCTGTGGCAATAACCTGCAAGCATTAAACCGCAACCGGTTTCATTTTCGTGAACGGGTTCAAATTTGCGCCCGGAACCGCCCCTGGCGTGTAAATTTTCGTCAGCAAAAGATATCCCTCGCTCAGGCTCGCAAACGTTTGCTTAGGCTGTTAGAATGGCGCCGATTTTATTTGCTAACGCCCTTCGTGGAGATTTGCAGTGACCGATAAAACCTCTCTCAGCTACAAAGATGCCGGTGTTGATATTGACGCAGGCAATGCTCTGGTTGACCGAATCAAAGGTGTGGTGAAGAAAACCCGCCGCCCGGAAGTGATGGGTGGCCTGGGTGGCTTCGGCGCGCTGTGCGCACTGCCGCAAAAATATCGTGAGCCAGTGCTGGTTTCCGGCACGGATGGCGTCGGCACCAAGCTGCGCCTGGCAATGGATCTCAAACGTCACGACACTATCGGCGTCGATCTCGTGGCGATGTGCGTTAACGACCTGGTGGTTCAGGGCGCTGAGCCACTGTTCTTCCTCGATTATTACGCCACCGGTAAACTGGATGTCGATACCGCCGCCAGCGTTATTTCCGGCATCGCCGAAGGCTGCTTACAGTCTGGCTGCGCGCTGGTTGGCGGTGAAACGGCAGAAATGCCGGGCATGTACCACGGTGAAGATTATGACGTGGCAGGGTTCTGCGTCGGCGTGGTGGAAAAATCAGAGATCATCGACGGCAGCAAAGTGGCCGACGGCGACGTGCTGATCGCCCTGGCCTCCAGCGGCCCGCACTCCAACGGCTATTCCCTGGTGCGTAAAATCATCGAAGTGAGCGGCTGCAACCCGGAAACCGAAGAGCTGGACGGCAAATCGCTGGCCGATCACCTGCTGGCCCCGACCCGCATCTACGTGAAAAACGTGCTGGAGCTGATTGCGAACGTTGACGTTCACGCCATCGCCCACCTCACCGGTGGCGGCTTCTGGGAAAACATTCCGCGCGTGCTGCCGGACAACACTCAGGCCGTGATCGACGAATCCTCCTGGCAGTGGCCGTCCGTGTTCAACTGGCTGCAAAAAGCGGGCAACGTCAGCCAGCACGAAATGTACCGGACCTTTAACTGCGGCGTGGGCATGGTCATTGCGCTGCCTGCGGCAGAAGCAGACAAGGCCGTGGCGCTGATGAACGAGAAAGGTGAAAACGCGTGGAAAATCGGGTATATCAAAGCATCCGATTCTGAACAGCGTGTGGTCATCGAGTAATGAAAAACATTGTGGTGCTGATTTCCGGCAACGGAAGCAACTTGCAGGCGATTATCGATGCCTGCAAGCAGAAGAAAATCAACGGCACCCTGCGTGCAGTGTTCAGCAATAAGGCCGACGCGTTCGGCCTGGAACGCGCCCGTGAAGCGGAGATCCCGGCTCATGCGCTCTCCGCCAGTCAGTTTTCCAGCCGCGAAGCCTTTGATCGCGAGCTGATGCAGGAAATTGATGCTTATGCACCCGACGTGGTGGTGCTGGCGGGCTATATGCGCATTCTCAGCCCGGCGTTCGTCGCACACTATCAGGGACGTTTGCTGAACATTCACCCTTCCCTGCTGCCGAAATATCCGGGCCTCAACACTCACCGTCAGGTGCTGGACAATGGCGACGAAGAGCACGGTACCTCTGTGCATTTCGTGACCGACGAGCTGGACGGCGGCCCTGTTATCCTTCAGGCCAAAGTGCCGGTCTTCGCCGGTGACACGGAAGAAGAAATTACTGACCGGGTGCAGCATCAGGAGCACGCCATTTATCCCCTGGTCGTCAGCTGGTTTGTTGACGGTCGTCTGGAGATGAAAGGCAACAGCGCCTTGCTCGACGGCGTTCAACTGCCGGCTCAGGGCTACGCTTCCGAAGAGTAATTTATTGTCGGGTGGCGCTCCGCTTACCCGACCTCTCCTTCACATCCCAACCTCCTAATATCCCCTGAGAAAAAATTTACTGTCATACTTTTCTGGCACAGTTGGACATAACAGGTCAAAGCTCGCCATAATGTGAGAGCTGTCCGCGTCAATCAACCGGAGTGTGAGAAGTAATGGGTCAGGATAAGCTTTATATCGAAAAAGAACTGAGCTGGTTGTCGTTTAACGAGCGCGTTCTTCAGGAAGCGGCGGATAAAAGCAACCCGTTGATAGAACGTATGCGGTTTTTGGGGATCTACTCCAATAACCTGGATGAGTTCTACAAGGTGCGTTTTGCCGAACTCAAGCGCCGCATTATTATCAGTGAAGAACAAGGCATTACCGCTCATTCCCGTCATTTACTCGGCAAAATTCAGGCCCGAGTGCTGAAGGCCGATCAGGAGTTCGACAGCCTTTATAATGAGCTGCTGCTGGAAATGGCCCGCAACCAGATCTTCCTGATTAACGAACGCCAGCTCTCGGTCAACCAGCAAGGCTGGTTACGTCACTACTTCAAACACTATCTTCGCCAGCACATCACGCCGATCCTCATTAACCGTGAAACCGATCTGGTGTCGTTCCTGAAGGACGATTACACCTATCTGGCCGTGGAGATTATTCGCGGCGAAGAAATCAGCTACGCGCTATTGGAAATTCCGTCGGACAAGGTGCCGCGCTTTGTGAACCTGCCGCCGGAAACCCCGCGCCGCCGCAAGCCGATGATCCTGCTGGATAACATTCTGCGCTATTGCCTCGACGATATCTTTAAAGGCTTCTTTGATTACGACGCGCTGAACGCCTACTCGATGAAAATGACCCGTGATGCCGAGTACGACCTGGTGCACGAGATGGAATCGAGCCTGATGGAGCTGATGTCTTCGAGCCTCAAGCAGCGTCTGACCGCCGAACCGGTGCGCTTTGTTTATCAGCGCGACATGCCGGACGCGATGGTCGAAATGCTGCGTAATAAATTTGCCATCACCCGCTATGACTCCATCGTGCCGGGCGGGCGCTACCACAACTTTAAAGACTTTATCGGCTTCCCGAACGTCGGCAAAGCAAACCTGGTGAACAAGCCGCTGCCGCGCCTGCGTCATATCTGGTTTGATAAATTCCGCAACGGCTTCGACGCCATCCGCGAACGCGACGTGCTGCTCTACTACCCGTACCACACCTTCGAGCACGTGCTGGAACTGCTGCGTCAGGCATCGTTTGACCCGAGCGTGCTGGCCATCAAAATCAATATTTACCGCGTGGCGAAAGACTCCCGCATTATTGATTCGATGATCCACGCCGCCCATAACGGTAAGAAAGTCTCCGTGGTGGTTGAACTGCAGGCGCGCTTCGATGAAGAGGCCAACATCCATTGGGCGAAGCGGCTGACGGAAGCGGGCGTGCACGTTATCTTCTCCGCGCCGGGCCTGAAAATTCACGCCAAGCTGTTCCTGATTTCCCGTAAAGAAGGCGATGACGTGGTGCGCTACGCGCATATCGGCACCGGCAACTTTAACGAGAAGACCGCCCGTATCTACACAGACTACTCGCTGCTGACCGCCGACGCGCGCATCACCAACGAAGTACGTCGGGTGTTTAACTTCATCGAGAATCCGTATCGCCCGGTGAATTTCGATTATCTGATGGTGTCGCCGCAGAACTCGCGTCGCCTGTTGTACGAGATGATCGACAACGAAATTGCCAACGCCCAGAAAGGGTTGCCGTCGGGCATTACGCTGAAGCTGAACAACCTGGTCGACAAAGGCCTGGTGGACAGGCTCTATGCGGCCTCTGGCTCTGGCGTGCCGGTAAACCTGCTGATTCGCGGCATGTGTTCTCTTATTCCGCAGTTGGAAGGCATCAGCGAAAATATTAACGTCATCAGCATCGTTGACCGTTACCTGGAGCACGATCGGATCTATATTTTCGAAGATGGTGGCAATAAAAAAGTGTGGCTGTCTTCCGCCGACTGGATGACGCGCAACATTGATTACCGTATCGAAGTCGCAACGCCGCTGCTCGATCCACGCCTGAAGCAACAGGTTCTGGACATCATCGATCTGCTGCTCAGCGACACCGTGAAAGCCCGTTTTATCGACAAAGAACTGAGTAATCGCTATGTGCCCCGCGGCAACCGCCGCAAAGTCCGGGCCCAGCTGGCGATTTACGACTATATCAAAACCCTAGAGCAACCTGACTAATCTATGCCCATAAAAACCAAAACGTCACGCCCGCAGGAGATTGCTGCGGTCGACCTGGGATCGAACAGTTTTCATATGGTGATCGCGCGCGTCGTCGACGGTGCGCTGCAGATTATTGGCCGCCTGAAACAGCGCGTCCATCTGGCCGACGGCCTGAATGAAAACAACATGCTCAGTGAAGAAGCGATGGAACGCGGCCTGAATTGTCTGTCACTGTTTGCCGAGCGCCTTCAGGGGTTCTCACCGGCGAACGTGGTTATCGTCGGCACCCATACGCTGCGCCAGGCGCTGAACGCGCCGGAGTTTCTCAAGCGGGCCGAAAAGGTTATCCCCTACCCGATTGAAATCATTTCGGGGAACGAAGAAGCGCGCCTGATCTTTATGGGCGTGGAGCACACGCAGCCGGAAAAAGGCCGCAAGCTGGTGATTGATATCGGCGGCGGCTCGACGGAGCTGGTGATTGGCGAAGACTTCACGCCGCAGCTGGTAGAAAGCCGCCGCATGGGCTGCGTCAGCTTCGCCCAGATGTTCTTCCCGGGCGGCGCTATCAGCAGAGAGAACTTCCAGCGTGCCCGTCTCGCGGCGGTTCAGAAGCTGGAGACGCTCTCCTGGCAGTACCGCATTCAGGGCTGGAACGTGGCGATGGGCGCATCCGGCACCATCAAGGCGGTGCATGAAGTGCTGGTCGAAATGGGCGAGAAGGACGGCATTATCACCCCTGAGCGTCTGGAGATGCTGGTGGCCGAAGTGCTGAAGTTTAAAAACTTCAGCGCGCTCAGCCTGCCGGGGTTATCAGAAGATCGTCAGGCGGTCTTCATGCCTGGCCTCGCTATTCTGTGCGGCGTGTTCGATTCGCTGGCCATCAAAGAGCTACGCCTCTCTGACGGCGCACTGCGCGAAGGCGTGCTGTACGAAATGGAAGGCCGCTTCCGCCACGATGATATTCGCAGCCGCACCGCCGAGAGCCTGGCCAGCCAGTACAACGTTGACCGCGAACAGGCGCGCCGTGTGCTGGAAACCACGAACAGCATGTATGAACAGTGGGTGGAGCAGAACGCGAAGCAGGCGCATCCTCAGCTGGCCGCGCTGCTGAAGTGGTCGGCGATGCTGCATGAGGTTGGGTTGAATATCAACCACAGCGGAATGCATCGCCATTCGGCATACATTCTGCAAAACAGCGACCTGCCGGGCTTTAATCAGGAACAGCAGATGCTTATCGCCACGTTGGTTCGCTATCATCGCAAAGCGGTAAAGCTCGACGACCTGCCGCGCTTCACGCTGTTTAAGAAAAAGCAGTTCTTGCCGATGATCCAGCTGCTGCGCCTCGGCGTGCTGCTGAACAACCAGCGACAGGCGACAACCACGCCGCCGACGTTGAAGCTCACCACCGAAGCCAATCACTGGACGCTGTGCTTCCCGCACGACTGGTTTAGCCAGAATGCGCTGGTGCTGCTCGACCTGGAAAAAGAGCAGCAGTACTGGCAGGCGGTCACCGGCTGGATGCTGAAAATTACCGAAGAAGAAGCCTCACCAGATATCGCGGCCTGACGGCTGCGGTTCACTTCCTGCGGCAGCCAGGCCTTCTAAAGGTTCTGGCCTGCCGATATAAAAGCCCTGCACATAGTCAATGCCGAGCGCCATCACCGCCTGATGCACCTCTTCCGATTCCACAAACTCTGCCACCACCTGCATGTTCTTCATTCGCGCCAGCTGACAAATGGAAGAGACTATCTGGTAGTCCAGACTGCTCGAGAGCAGATTCTGGATAAAGCCTCCATCAATCTTCAGGATATCGGCACTCACTTTTTTCAGCCGCGCATAGCTGGCGTAGCCGGCACCGAAATCATCAATGGCAATCCGACAACCGAGCGTCTGGAGCTGCTCCATATTTTGCATCGCCTGCTCAGGGTGGTTCAGCGACTGCGTTTCGGTTATCTCAAACACCAGTTGCCAGCCCTGAATATTATAACGCAGGAGCAGGCCAGCGACCGTTTTGGCGAACTGCGAACCGCAGGCCGAAGCAGATGAAATATTGATCGACAAACGCAGACCCGGCAGCGTTTCGCGACAGCTGTCCATAAAGATAAGCGTATGCTCCAGCACCCACAGATCGATCCGCGAAGAGAGACCAAACTCATGGGCCACGGGCAAGAAATCATCCGGGAAGATCAATTGATCGTTCTCACCCTGCATACGGAGCAGTACTTCATGATAATTGTCGCCACGGCTCCCAACGATCGGCTGGGCCATCAGGCAAAAGCCATCATGTTCCAGCGCCAGCTGCAGACGGTTCATCATGGTCACTTTATCTTTCAGCCGCTGCTGCAGGTGCACGGTATTACGGTGCTGTAAATTCTCAGGAGAGCCCGTAATCAGAGAAGCATTCGCAATGGTGCTAAGCTCTCCCAGCAGCATCGGCAACTGCTGAACCGGGGAGCGGACGTGGCAGTAGCTGACGCCAACGTTGGGCTGCAGCGGCATGCCGTCCCAAATAAAGCGGAATTTTTTGATAAGCGTATCGATGGCAGCAATGCGCGTCTCATGGGCGTCCGTATTCAGGCGAATAACCAGATCGTGGCCGGAGAGCTGATAAATGCTTTCTCCCTCCAGGAGGGCAGACTCCACCCATTTCCCCAGATTTTGCTTGTACTGGATCCTCACCATCATGCCGTAGTGCCGCCCAAGCACTTCCAGCTCCGGAATGCGCAGGAAGCAAAGCACCGACCACGGCGTGGCTGAGAGCTTACGGCTCAGCGCCCACAGATTAGGCATCTGAACAACGGGGTCGATGTAGGCCATGCGCTTCACCCGGGCATGGATTCTGCGCTGCTGTGTGGCAAGCATCGCCATATACATCACGATAAAGGAGAACACCAGATAGCTTGACGAAGTGATCGCCAGCTGGTTGCTGTAGCTCGGGTACAGAGGCAAGTAGCGATAATAGAAGTGAATCGTCACAATGAGCACCAGCGTCCACACGATGGACATCAGGCGATAGCCAAAGCGCATTGCCCCCCACAGCATGACCGGCAGCAGCAGGGAAAGCGTGTAGTTAGTGGTAAAGATAGACGCGGCATTCGCATCCGGGATGAACAGCAATCCGGTTATCACCAATAAGATTAACAACCAGAATGCGATCTCCGTCTTCGAAGCTTTAGCGTCAATCTGCAGACGAAGCCGGGAGTAAAAAGAGCGTAAATATAACGGATTACGGATAGTCCTGATCGCCAGATAGCAAAGCGGAACGCCCGTTAAGCACCCCATCAGCATGGACTGATAGTTAATCAGACTGTGCAGCGTCATTGGCCCAGCGCCCGCCAGCGAAATACGGGCTGGAAGAATGTTAAAAAAGACGCAGGCCAACAGCAGCAGCTGAAACAGCGTGGCGGGGAAAAATACCTGCCAGAACAGCCGCTGCGGCATCAGCCGCGTGCAGTCGTAGGCGATAGCGTGTCGGCGGGGGACAAACACCCGATAGCCGCCCCAGCTCAGGATAATCGGAATTAAAAAATGGAAGACGATAACGATACGCTCCGGCATCGACATGTCATGCGCGATGATAAACCAGATGCCCAGCGCGATGCCGGGAAGTGCTTCCCAGCCAAAGAAAAGCATCATCGTCAGCAGGAATGCTAACGGGAGATAGTAGAGCGAGACGATACCGCCATCGATACGCGCGAAGGTGTCCGCGCTGCGGGCGACAGGTAACAAGACCAGCGGCAGGATAAGCGGAAGTCCCCACCATTTATCACGATTATTTTTATAAAACTCAGTAAGGTGCATAGTTGCTCAACAGAGGACCCGATTCCCGATGGGCAAGTTCAGACAGGTTTCCAACCTGGTTTTGAATCCCCGAATAAATCGCAGCCTGGAATGGGGCAAGAGATTATAATCAGCAGCAGTGATGGCGATTTGACTTAAATCAAAATAAATAACGACGGGGGTGACGGCTTATTCAGCTGATTCTCTCATAAGCCTGTTGTGCCATTCCCACTTGATTTGCGCAATTTTCACCCAATTGTTAATTGACCCGGCTGCCCCGCTGTGCCTTAATATGCCTGTCGCCCAAATCGGGTATTTTTCAAGGAACCCTCCGTGAGCCAGGCAACACCAATGCGCAAACGACACCAGTTCAACAGCCGCATGACCCGGATCATCATTCTTATCAGCTTCCTCTTTTTCGTTGGCCGCTTTATCTATTCCTCCGTAGGTGCCTGGTATCATCATCAGGACAAGAAAGCCGCACAACAGTCAAGCCTGGTCACAGAATCTCAGCTGCGTGCAGAAAAAAACTAGCGCCCTGCATTCCTCGCTTCTTCCCTGAATTTGCATCCTGCGGCAAAACCTAGCACGATGAAGGTCAACCCGTAATGAGAAGCCAATACAGGGAAACGTATGAAAAATGTTCTGAATACATTTCTGCCGCTCTATACCACTACCCTGCTGATGCTGCTCGGCTCTGGCCTGTTGACGACTTACATCTCTCTGCGCCTGGCCCACGACGAAGTGAGTGGCACGCTTATCGGGGCGATTACCGCCGCGAACTATCTCGGGCTGGTCATTGGCGGTAAAGTCGGTCACAACCTCATTGCCCGCGTTGGGCACATTCGCGCTTACGTCTCCTGTGCCGGGATTATCACCGCCTCAGTGGTGGGTCATGGCCTCACCGACTACATTCCCCTGTGGATTTTCCTGCGCCTGATTATCGGCCTGTGCATGATGTGTCAGTACATGGTGCTGGAAAGCTGGCTGAACGACCGGGCAGAATCCTCCCAGCGCGGGACCATCTTTGGGCTGTACATGGTCGCCACCTACCTCGGCCTTTGCGGCGGGCAGATAATCCTGATGGCCGCCGCCGGAACCGGCCCGTCAATGCTGCTGATTGTCGCACTCTGCTTTGCCCTGTGCCTGGTGCCGATCGCGCTCACCACTCGCACAACAGCCCAGCCGATGTCGCCTGCGCCGATGGAGCTTGGCTACTTTTTCAAAGCCATCCCGAAGCTGCTGGCCGCTACGCTGGTGATGGGGATGGCAGCAGGTGCGTTTTATGGCCTCGCGCCCGTATTCGCCATTTCCAAAGGGCTGAGCACGCAGCAGACAGGGCTGTTTATGGGCGTCACGATTTTCGCCGGCATGGTTTCGCAGTTTCCACTGAGCTGGCTGTCCGACCGCTATGACCGTCAGCACCTGCTGTTCTATACCGCGGTGCTGTTTGCGCTGGCATCGCTGCCGCTGTCCGTCCTGCCCCATCTGGGGTTTTACTGGCTGCTGGGTATGGCGTTCGTGTCCAGCATGGCGATGTTCTCGCTTTATCCGCTCGGCGTGGCGATTGCTAATGACGCGGTAGACCCGGAGCGGCGAGTGTCGCTCACCGCCTGTCTGCTGATGGCCTTCGGCGTTGGGGCCTGCGTGGGGCCGCTTATCACCGGCGCCGTGATGCAACCCTTTGGCGGCAACGTGCTCTACTTCTGCTTTACGCTTTGCGGCGTCACCATCGGCGCAATCAGCTGGATCAGAAAGCGCAAGCCCGAAATTATCGTCGACGCACCGCTGCCGCACGTGGTGATGCCAGACAGCCTGACCTCTTCCCCGCTGGCGGTGGCGCTCAACCCTGGGCTCGACGAAGAGGTGATTCAGGAGGTCATGGTGGACACACCGGCAGAACCTTCGACAGAGGAGAGCGAAGCCGCGCGGTAATCTGGCAGGTGAACGGGGCCAGTTCAGGCCCCCGATTGTTCTGCGGCCAGCGTCTCTTTCTCTTTTTTGCGTGAATGCCCCGAGCAAAGGGCTATTCCAGCCACAATCAGCAGCGTGCTGACAAGATGGAAAGGATGCAGCGTGACGTGAAGAAACAGCACGCTCAGCAATCCGCCACTCAGCGGGATCAGGTGAGAGTAAACTTCGCCCCGCGTCGCGCCGATAGCATCGATCCCTTTGTTCCACAGCAGATAAGAGAGCCAGGACGGGAAGACGACCAGATACGCAAGGCCCGCTATAAATTCAGGTGTCGTATAGGCCGTTACGGAAGGTATTCCGTCTTTGACCAGCGCGTAGGCTAACACCGGAAGTAAAACCACCGCCCCGATACTGGCGCTGACGGCGACAAACGCATTGCCTTTCACCTCACGCGGTTTTATCCGCAGAAACGCGCAGTAGATAGCCCAACTGGCCGCCGACCCCATGGTCCAAAGATCGCCCCGGCTCAGGTTTTTCAGGGTATCGAGGTGCCACAAATCACCCTGCATAATCAGCCACAGCACGCCGAAGGAGCTCAGCACCACTCCGGCAATGTTGTTCCGGGATATCGTTTCTTTAAATACCAGCCGATTAATAAGCAACACCAGCACCGGCGTGGTGGATAAATATATCGCCGCATTTAACGATGAGGTGTATTGCAAACCAATGTACAGCGTAACGGGAAATAAAACCTGACCAAATAAAGCTAAAAAAAGGATAACCGGAAAGCATCTCTTCATCGCTCCCCACTGCGCTCTGACCTGCCTGAAATAGAGAACCATCAGCAGCATCGCCGTCAGAATCCAGCGAAAAGAGGATAATAAAAGCGGGTCGGCATGAGAGACAAGTATATGGCCCACGACATAATTTCCGCCCCAGAAACAGGCGGCAAGGCTGAGCAGTAAATAAGGCATAAGCTGTCCTGAAATAACGATAACGGGATAGGAAGAAGGTTATCGCCAGCACAATCGAGATGCTAATATAATGTTTTACCCATCCGGTATCGTTTTAAACTATGAAGTTTACACTGCGACAACTTGAGTTCTACATCGCTTTAGCAGAAACGTTACAGGTTTCTAAAGCCGCCAGTCGCTGCCATATCTCTCAGTCGTCGATGACCGTTGCCCTGCGAAATCTGGAAGAGGCGCTGGGCGCTCAACTCTTCCTGCGTCAGCCGAAAGGCATCAGGCTGACGGTGGAAGGCGAGCGCTTCCTGGCGCATGCCCGCAAAATTCTCACCGACAGCCAGCTTGCCATTGAAGATCTGCACCGCAAGCCAGAGACCGTGACGGGCGCGGTACGAATAGGGATCGCTCAGACGCTTTCAGCCTATCTGCTGCCTGAAATAATCAGCGACATTGAAAGCCGCTTTCCGCTCCTGAATATCGACTGGTACGAAGCAACAGCCCCCCAGCTATTGACCGCACTGCGTGAAAACAAGGTCGATTTTTGCCTGCTGCTGACCTCGAACATTGAGCACGACGGCAGTCTGAACGTCGAAACCTTCCTCCGTTCCCTGCGTCAGCTGTGGGTTGCGCCGGGCCACCCGCTGCTCAGCCAGCCGGTTGTCCATCTCCGCGACGTAGAAAAGTTGCCGTTTTTGATGCTCGACACCGACGAATACCCGACGGTTATCGGTGACGTCTGGCAGCATGAGGGCTATCGGCTGAATATCCATTTTCGCAGCAATTCATTCGAAGCCGTTCGCAGCCTGGTAGCTCAGGGAAAAGGCGTTACGATTTTGTCCGATCTGGTTTACCGCCCGTGGTCGCTCAACGGTCAGCGCGTGGTTCGCCGCACGATCGAAGACTGCATCACGTATATGGATGTCGGCGTGGTGAAAACCGTCGATCGTCCGCAGAGTGAAGCCGCCCAGCGAATGGTGGATTTTCTGCGCCAGGCGATTGTGCGTTTTGATCGGCAGGCCTGAATTTCAGGCAAAAAAAACCCTCTGCGAACAGAGGGTTGATACATTAAGTCAGAAAGATTATTCCCACTCAATCGTCGCTGGCGGCTTGCCGCTGATGTCATACACCACGCGGGAAATGCCGTTCACTTCGTTGATGATACGGTTGGAGACGCGGCCTAAGAAGTCATATGGCAGGTGCGCCCAGTGGGCAGTCATAAAGTCGATGGTTTCTACCGCACGCAGGGAAACAACCCAGTCGTATTTACGGCCATCGCCCATCACGCCGACGGAACGAACCGGCAGGAACACGGTGAACGCCTGGCTCACTTTGTTGTACAGGTCGGCTTTATGCAGCTCTTCGATGAAGATAGCATCGGCACGGCGCAGCAGGTCGCAGTACTCTTTTTTCACTTCGCCCAGCACGCGAACACCAAGGCCCGGGCCCGGGAACGGGTGACGGTAGAGCATGTCGTACGGCAGGCCCAGTTCCAGGCCAATCTTGCGCACTTCGTCTTTGAACAGCTCACGCAGTGGCTCAACGAGGCCCATCTTCATCTCTTTCGGCAGGCCGCCCACGTTGTGGTGAGATTTGATGACGTGCGCTTTACCGGTGGCAGACGCCGCAGATTCGATAACGTCAGGGTAGATAGTGCCCTGCGCCAGCCACTTCACGTCTTCCAGCTTCAGCGCTTCTTCATCGAACACTTCCACGAATACGCGACCGATGATCTTACGTTTCGCTTCAGGATCGTTTTCACCCGCCAGCGCGTCGAGGAAGCGCTTTTCACCTTCCACGTGAACGATGTTCAGGCCGAAATGATCGCCAAACATGTCCATAACCTGTTGGGCTTCGTTCAGGCGCAGCAGGCCGTTGTCGACGAACACGCAGGTCAGGTTTTCGCCGATGGCGCGGTGCAGCAGCATCGCGGTGACGGAAGAGTCCACGCCGCCGGACAGGCCAAGAATAACTTTGTCGTTACCAACCTGCTCGCGAAGGCGGACGATCGCGTCTTCGATGATTTTAGCCGGGGTCCACAGCGCTTCGCAGCCGCAGATGTCCAGCACAAAACGCTCCAGCAGACGCTGGCCCTGGCGGGTGTGCGTCACTTCCGGGTGGAACTGCACGCCGTAGAAGCGTTTTTCTTCGTTTGCCATAATGGCAAATGGGCAGGTTTCGGTGCTGGCAACGGTGACGAAATCAGACGGGATCGCGGTGACTTTGTCGCCGTGGCTCATCCACACGTCGAGCAGCGCTTTGCCGTCGGCGGTCAGGGAGTCTTCGATACCGCGAATCAGCGCGCTGTCGGTTTTCACTTCCACCTGCGCGTAGCCAAACTCGCGCTCGCTGGAGGACTCAACGTGGCCGCCAAGCTGCATTGCCATGGTCTGCATGCCGTAGCAGACGCCGAACACCGGCACGCCTGCATTAAACACGTACTCTGGCGCGCGCGGGCTGTTGTCTTCAGTGGTGCTTTCCGGGCCGCCGGAAAGGATGATACCGCTCGGATTGAACTCACGAATCTGCGCTTCGGTAACGTCCCAGGCCCACAGTTCGCAGTAAACGCCGAGTTCACGTACGCGACGCGCCACCAGCTGGGTGTACTGAGAACCAAAATCGAGGATAAGAATGCGATGCTTATGAATATTGTCGGTCATTGACGGTAATTCCAGGGCAAGTGAAACAAAATCAAAGCGCCCGGCGAGAGCCGGGCGCGGAATTATCAGGAACCCATGCGGTAGTTCGGGGATTCTTTGGTGATGGTCACGTCGTGAACGTGACTCTCCTGAATGCCCGCCCCGCTGATGCGGACGAATTCAGCTTTGGTACGCAGCGCGTCGATGGTACCACAGCCGGTCAGGCCCATACAGGAGCGCAGGCCGCCCATCTGCTGGTGAATGATCTCTTTCAGACGGCCCTTGTAAGCCACGCGGCCTTCGATACCTTCCGGCACCAGTTTGTCCGCCGCGTTATCGGTCTGGAAGTAACGGTCAGAAGAGCCTTTGGACATCGCGCCCAGGGAGCCCATGCCGCGATAGGATTTGTAAGAACGGCCCTGATACAGCTCGATTTCACCCGGAGATTCTTCGGTGCCTGCCAGCATGGAGCCAACCATCACCGCGCTTGCACCAGCGGCGATAGCTTTCGCCACGTCGCCAGAGAAACGGATCCCGCCATCGGCGATAACCGGAATGCCCAGACCTTCCAGCGCTTCAACCGCGTCGGCAACGGCGGTGATCTGTGGCACACCCACGCCGGTCACGATACGGGTAGTACAAATGGAGCCAGGGCCGATACCTACTTTTACTGCGCTGCAACCTGCTTCAGCCAGAGCACGAGCCCCTGCGCCTGTCGCCACGTTGCCGCCGATGATTTGCAGATCAGGGTATTTCGCGCGGGTATCACGAATACGTTGCAGAACGCCTTCGGAATGGCCGTGGGAGGAGTCGATCAGCAGCACGTCCACGCCTGCAGCAACCAGCGCATCAACGCGCTCTTCGTTACCCGCACCTGCACCAACAGCCGCGCCAACGCGCAGGCGACCCTGCTCATCTTTACAGGCGTTTGGTTTACGTTCTGCTTTCTGGAAATCTTTTACGGTGATCATGCCGCGCAGGTGGAAGCTGGCATCGACAACCAGCGCTTTCTCAACGCGTTTTTCGTGCATTTTCGCGAACACCACGTCGCGGGCTTCGCCTTCACGCACGGTCACCAGACGCTCTTTCGGCGTCATATAAACGCTGACAGGCTGGTTCAGGTCGGTAACGAAACGCACGTCGCGACCGGTGATGATACCGACCAGCTCGTTGCTTTCGGTCACAACCGGATAGCCAGCAAAGCCGTTACGGGCGGTCAGCTCTTTCACTTCAGCCAGGGTGGTGGTTGGCAGCACGGTCTGCGGGTCGGACACCACGCCAGATTCGTGCTTCTTCACGCGGCGAACTTCTTCCGCCTGGCGCTCGATGGACATGTTTTTATGGATAAAGCCGATGCCGCCTTCCTGAGCCAGGGCAATGGCCAGACGCGCTTCAGTCACGGTATCCATGGCTGCGGAGAGCATAGGAATGTTAAGACGAATGGTTTTAGTCAGCTGCGTGCTGAGGTCAGCAGTATTCGGCAGAACGGTGGAATGAGCGGGAACGAGGAGGACGTCGTCAAACGTCAGGGCTTCTTTGGCGATACGTAGCATGGGCAATATCTCTACCTGGAGGTTAATAAATATTGCCGTGGCATTATACAGAGCGTAATCGGTTGCATCCACACTTTTTTGCAAAAAATACTTGCACTGGCCTCTGAGCAAGTTACTATCGACTGAATAACCTGCTGATTTAGAATTTGATCTCGCTCACATGTTGCCCTCTCAATCTCCCTCAATTTTTACCGTCAGCCGCCTGAATCAGACGGTAAGACTGCTGCTTGAGCAGGAAATGGGGCAAGTCTGGATCAGCGGCGAAATCTCCAACTTTTCTCAGCCCTCCTCCGGCCACTGGTATTTCACGCTTAAAGACGACACCGCTCAGGTGCGCTGCGCGATGTTTCGCAACAGCAATCGCCGCGTCACATTTCGCCCGCAGCACGGCCA
Source organism: Enterobacter sp. CC120223-11 (assembly GCF_900215375.1). Classification (GTDB taxonomy): domain Bacteria; phylum Pseudomonadota; class Gammaproteobacteria; order Enterobacterales; family Enterobacteriaceae; genus Scandinavium. Next base: position 113,985 of record NZ_OBEF01000009.1, read on the forward strand.
GCAGGTTTTAGTCCGCGCGAATATCACTCTGTATGAACCGCGCGGCGACTATCAGATCATCGTCGAAAGCATGCAGCCCGCCGGTGAAGGCCTGCTTCAGCAGAAATATGAACAGCTGAAGGCAATGCTGTCGGCGGAAGGTCTGTTTGATCAGCAGTTCAAGCAAGAACTCCCCTCTCCTGCGCACTGCGTGGGTGTCGTTACATCTAAAACAGGTGCCGCTCTGCACGACATTCTGCACGTGTTGAAACGCCGTGATCCGTCGCTGCCGGTGGTTATTTATCCCACTTCCGTTCAGGGCGAAGATGCGCCCGCGCAAATTGTTCGCGCGATTGAACTGGCAAACCAGCGCGAAGAATGTGACGTGCTGATCGTGGGCCGCGGCGGCGGTTCGCTGGAAGATTTGTGGAGCTTTAACGACGAACGAGTGGCGCGGGCAATTTTCGCCAGCCGCATTCCGGTGGTGAGTGCCGTCGGGCATGAAACCGACGTGACAATTGCCGATTTCGTGGCAGACCTACGGGCCCCCACGCCTTCCGCAGCCGCAGAAATGGTCAGCCGTAATCAGCTGGAGCTTCTGCGCCAGGTGCAGTCGGCGCAGCAGCGGCTGGAAATGGCGATGGATTATTTCATTGCCAACCGCAACCGCCGCTTCAGCCAGCTGCATCATCGCCTGCAACAGCAGCATCCTCAGCTGCGTCTGGCTCGTCAGCAAACCGTGCTCGACCGTCTGCGCCAGCGCATGAGCTTTGCGCTCGATAATCAGCTGAAGAAAACGACCCAGCGCCAGCAGCGGCTCACTCAGCGCCTGAACCAGCAAAACCCACAGCCGCGAATCTATCGCGCTCAGACGCGTATTCAGCAGCTGGAATATCGGCTCGTGCAGACGCTTCGCAGCCAGTTAAGCGCCACGCGTGAACGTTTTGGCAATGCGGTCACGCACCTGGAAGCCGTCAGCCCGTTATCCACGCTGGCGCGCGGCTATAGCGTCACCACCGCGTCGGATGGCAAGCTGGTGAAACAGGCGAAGCAGCTGAAAGCGGGAGAAACGCTGACCACGCGTCTGGCTGATGGCGTGGTAGAAAGTAAAGTGACAAAAGTGACACCCGTGAAGAAAACGCGGGCGCGTAAAGCGCAACCGTAGCCCGGTAAGGCGTAAGCCGCCACCGGGCATAAGCCATCAGGCAACAACAAACTCCACGCGCTTTTTCGAAATCAGCCCATGGCCGTTCTGGCAGAAATAATCCACCGCACCGCAGGCCTTTAGCACTTCCAGCGGCTTATGACACTCCGGGCAAAGCGCCTGTAAAGCAAAATCCTGCTGACAGTGCGCGCAGTGTCCCTGTTCGCCCTGCTGTTCCAGCGCGCTATGACAAATCGGACAATTCAGTTCCATCGTGATCTCCTGATGCATGTGATGAGAAGTTAATGAGCACCGCGCAGCAGCTGCTGTAATTCCAGCAGCGCAGCCACTTCGGCGATGCGGCGCTGAGTGAACTGGCTGACCTGGTCTGCGGCTCGCACAAACAGGCTGTTTTCACCGAGGATCCACCGCGCCAGGCAGCGGTCGTAAACCGGGCCGTTCAACGTCCAGCGCTGCACCGTTTCCCCCTGCCAGATTTCCAGCACGTCATTTGCCCCACGGCGATCCTGGCTGAGAATAGTGCCGTCGAGCAGATGAAGGCGAATTCCTTTCTGGCCACCCGCGGGACCTGCGTATTTGTTCAGCCACATTTCCAGCGGAATGCCGCAGAGTTGCCCTTGCAGATGCGCGCTGCCTTCCGCGGTCGTAAAATCGCCTTGCGCAATGGCGTTGCCCAGGCGGTCTTTGGCCTCAACCAAAGTAAGCGCTAACTGATTATTCACCCCGAGCGTCGCCAGCGTCTCATGCATCATCGCCAATACGTGGGTTCCGATATCCACAATGACGCCATCAGGGTGTCTGAGCGTGCGCGTGTCCGGCTCGCCGGTGGCGAAATTAAGGGCAACAGGCTCACCCTTGTCGTTAAAGCCGCTGGGCTCTAACAGATAGCCTTCGATTTTAACGATATCGACAAGCGTGAGCGGCGGCACGGCCAGGGAAACATCAGACTCAGGTAGCCAGTCGCTTTCCACTTCCCCGCGCACTATCTGCGCCACGCCGTCCCTTGCCATCCAGTGATCGAGCGCGAGAACGCGGCGGGCGTTTTCAGGCTCGGCCAGCAGCGCCTGAAGCTGATCGAGCTGCTCCAGCGTGGCCGCGACAGGTTTTTCCACCACGATACGCGGCACGTCAGACGCCAGTATCTGTTCCAACACGGGCAAATGCCACAGCGAAGACGTGGTGATGAAGACAATCTCAGGCTTTTTTGCCAGCAGCGCGTCCAGCGATTCGCAGCGCTGAATCCCAATGGGTGCGCGGGAGGCGTCCACATCAAAGCCGTAACAGTGCTCAAGTGGAATATTCAGCCGCTTCAATGCCGGCAGGTATGCGGTTTCAACGACTGCGCCGAGACCCATAAATCCAAATTTCATCATCAACCTCAGAAAGAAAAAACCCGCCATAAAGGCGGGTTAGTATCAGTTCCGCGCCAGCATTGCTGCGGCGGTTACTTGCTTTTCTTGATGTGTTTAATCAAACGCTTACGCTTACGCATCTGATTTGGCGTCAGGGTGTTGCGCTTGTTGGCGAACGGGTTATCCCCTTCCTTGAACTGAATGCGGATAGGCGTGCCCATCACATCCAGCGACTTGCGGAAGTAGTTCATCAGGTAGCGCTTGTAGGAATCCGGCAGGTCTTTCACCTGGTTGCCGTGGATGACCACAATCGGTGGGTTGTAGCCACCGGCGTGCGCATACTTCAGCTTCACGCGACGGCCACGCACCAGCGGCGGCTGGTGATCGTCCTGCGCCATGTTCATGATGCGGGTCAGCATCGCGGTGCTCTGGCGTTTGGTCGAGCTGTCGTAGGCTTCGCGGACAGATTCGAACAGGTTGCCAACGCCGCTGCCGTGCAGGGCGGAGATGAAATGCACACGGGCAAAGTCGATAAAGCCCAGACGGAAGTCGAGGGTCTCTTTCACCTGCTCGCGCACTTCATTGCTCAGGCCATCCCACTTGTTGACGACAATCACCAGTGAGCGCCCACTATTGAGGATAAAGCCCAGCAGCGAGAGATCCTGGTCGGAAATGCCTTCGCGGGCATCAATGACCAGCATCACCACGTTAGCATCTTCGATAGCCTGCAACGTTTTGATTACCGAGAATTTTTCAACGGTGTCGGTGATTTTGCCGCGTTTACGCACGCCCGCGGTGTCGATGAGCACGTATTCACGCTCGTCGCGTTCCATCGGGATATAGATGCTGTCGCGAGTGGTGCCCGGCATGTCGTAGACCACTACGCGGTCTTCGCCGAGGATACGGTTAGTTAGCGTTGACTTACCGACGTTCGGGCGGCCAACGATAGCCAGTTTAATTGGCAGGCTACGCGGGTCGAAATCGTCTTCCGGTTCCTCTTCTGCTTCTTCACCGTTCTGCTCAGCTTCAAACTGCGCCCAGTACTCGGCGTCTTCGTCTACTTCTTCCGCCGGTGCCAGCTCTTCCATAAACGGCAGAAGTGCTTCTTCAATCAGGCTGGTTACGCCACGACCGTGGGAAGCCGCAATCGGGTGAATATCGCCGAGGCCCAGGGACCAGAAATCAGCCATGGCCTGATCCGGGTCGATGCCGTCGGTTTTGTTGGCCACCAGGAAAGTGGCTTTTTCACGAGAGCGCAGATGTTTGGCGATGGCAATGTCCGCAGGCATCAGCCCGGCGCGCGCATCGACCATAAACAGCACCACGTCGGCTTCTTCAATCGCCAGCAGCGACTGTTCCGCCATGCGCGTTTCCACGCCTTCTTCCGTGCCGTCGATACCTCCGGTATCGATACAGATAAACTCGCGGCCTTCCACTTCAGCACGACCGTACTTACGGTCACGAGTCAGACCCGGGAAATCCGCGACCAGCGCATCTCGCGTGCGCGTCAAACGGTTAAACAGCGTGGATTTTCCAACGTTAGGGCGCCCGACAAGCGCGACCACAGGTACCATGATAAATGCCTCTTAAAATCTAAAAACAGTAAAACGGCCCCTGCTAAAACAGGAGCCGTTTGCAATGCAGACTGCGAACAGACTTAACGCGTAATGGAGTACAGCGTACCGTCTTTCGCCTGGATCAGCAGTTGACCATCGGCCACCACAGGATCGGTCAGGAATCCGGAACTGTCCACTTTTTGCTGAGCAACAAAGCGGCCATCCTGCGGATTCATCCAATGCATGTAACCTTCGCTGTCGCCAACCACCAGGCTGCCATTGTACAACACAGGTGAGGTCAGCAGACGGTGCAGCAGATCGCTCTGCGTCCACAGCGTCACGCCGCCATCGGTGCTCAGCGCCAGTATGCGGTCATTCTGATCGACCAGGTAAATACGATTACCGTCGACCACAAAATCGTTCACCGAGCCCAGCTCACGTTTCCACATGATCTGACCGCTGCGCAGATCCAGCGCGGTCAGGTTGCCGTTGTACGCCAGAGCATACACGACGCCGTTAACAATCACCGGAGTGGTGTCCACGTCGCTCAGGCGATCGATTTCAGTCGGACCAGTAGCCTGAGAAATACGCTGCTGCCAAATCAGCTGGCCCTGCTGCATCAGCACGGCGTTCACGCGACCGTTATCACCGCCGACGATAGCCGCGCCAAACGCGACTGCCGGTGCGGATTCGCCGCGCAGGGAGAGCGCTGGCATGTCGAGGTTAACGGTCCATTTGACGCTACCGTCAGTTTCGTTCAGCGCCTGCAGCTGGCCGTTGCTGGTGTGAATCAGCACCATGCCGTCGCTGACCACAGGACGAGACAGAGCTTCACCAGCGACGCGGGTCTGCCATGCCACGGTACCATCGCTGGTATTCAGGGCATAAACCTGCGCTTTTTCAGAGCCCACGTAGACGTGGCCACCGTTCACCGTCAGGCCGCCGGACAGCAGCGCCGGAGCACGTGAGAACCAGCCATCTTTCTCGGCCAGATTGACGGACCAGACTTCTTCCCCGCTATCCGCGTGCAGCGCTTTAACGGTACCTTTACGGTCCGCTGCGTACACCACGCTATCGGCGATAGCTGGATGCAGGTTGGAATAGAAATCACCAATACCGCTCCCTACGGATTCGCTCCAGGAGGTCGACGGAGTAAACTGATTTTCAACCGTTGGCAGCGGGGACATTTTCACAACGTCTTCTTCGCTGTTAAACAGTGAACAACCGCTCAATAACGTAACAGACAGCAGTCCTGGCAAAAGTAATTTACGCAATTGCATCGGGTCCCTCTCAGATGGACAAATTATTCATTTTCATGCGCATCATTTCGCTGAGCGCAGGGGAAGCATCACTTTTCACACCGGCTTCCCAGGCGGCACGGGCCCCCTGCTTATCGCCTTTGCTCAACAGGATTTCGCCGCGTAAATCTGCAACGATTGCCGTCCAGCCTTCCCCTTTAATCCCTTCTAGGGTTTTCAGGGCAGCGTCCGGTTGTTTCATTTGCAGCTGAACGCGCGCCAGACGCATATTGATAACCGATTTCAGGTTGTCATCAGGCGCGGCAGCGAGGCCCAGCTGCAGCTGTTTTTCTGCTTTATCCAATTCACCGGCATCAACAAACTGCTGAGCCAGCTCGAGGGCCGCAAAGGCACCGTAGGCATTCTTTTCACCGGCAGCGATTTTCTCTGCTGCGGCATAAGTTTCAGGCTTGCCTGCTTTCAGGCCGGTCACGGCAGTCTGATAAGCCTGTGAACTCTCACGCGAAGTATCTTCCTGATGAGACGTCCAGTAGCGCCAGCCGACCAGCGCACCAATCCCAAGGATGACGCCAACCGCCAGCGCTTTGCCGTTTTCAGCAAAGAAATTTTTGAGCGCGTCGACCTGTTCGTTTTCGTTGTTGTAAACTTCCACGCAGTTCTTCTCCTGAATAATAATCCTGGGCGATTAGCCCAGCAGTGTGCGCAAATGCGCGGCAACGCTGTCCTGCGTTACAGTCGTCTGCTCACCAGAGCGCAAATCTTTCACCACCACGTTGCCGTCGGTCACTTCCGATTCACCCAGCACCAGCGCGACGCGAGCGCCCCACTTATCGGCACGAGCAAACTGCTTCTTGAAGTTACCGCCGCCGTGGTTAGTCATCAGTTTGATGGCTGGCAGCTGGTCACGCAGGGCCTCGGCCAGGCGCAATGCAGCAGACTGAGTACCGGTGCCTGACGCGACCAGGTATATATCGACAACAGGATCGGCCTTAAATTCCGGATTCACTGCCTGAACCAGTAAAACTAAACGTTCGAGGCCCATCGCGAAGCCCACGGAAGGCGTAGGACGCCCGCCCAGCTGCTCGACTAAACCGTCGTAACGGCCGCCCGCACAGACCGTGCCCTGCGAGCCGAGGCTGCTGGTCACCCATTCGAAAACGGTGCGGTTGTAATAGTCAAGACCGCGCACCAGGCGCTGGTTAACCGTATAGGCGATGCCCGCTTCATCCAGCAGCGCGCAAAGGCCCGCAAAGTGTTCGCGGGAGTCTTCGTCGAGATAATCCCCCAGCGCTGGCGCGTTATCGAGCAGCGCCTGAACGTCCGGATTCTTGGAATCCAGCACGCGCAGCGGATTGGTATACATGCGACGTTTGCAGTCTTCGTCGAGCTTATCTTTGAACTGTTCGAGGTACGCAACCAGCGCTTCACGGTAGTTAGCGCGAGCCTCCAGCGAACCGATGGAGTTCAGTTCGAGACGCACATGTTCGGAAATACCCAGTGCACGCCACCAGCGGGCGGTGAGCAGGATCAGCTCGGCGTCGATGTCCGGGCCCTGCAGGCCAAAGACTTCGCAACCCAGCTGATGGAACTGGCGGTAGCGCCCTTTTTGCGGACGCTCGTGGCGGAACATCGGGCCAACGTACCACAGACGCTGTTCCTGATTGTACAGAAGACCATGCTCAATGCCGGCGCGTACGCAGCCCGCAGTGCCTTCAGGCCGCAGCGTCAGGCTGTCGCCGTTGCGGTCCTCAAAGGTATACATCTCTTTTTCAACGACGTCGGTCACTTCGCCGATCGCGCGTTTGAATAACGGGGTCTGCTCTACAATCGGCAAACGGATTTCGCTGTAACCGTAGCTGCCGAGCACCTGTTTCAGTGTGCCTTCAATGCGCTGCCACAGAGCGGTTTCGCCCGGCAGGTAATCGTTCATGCCGCGAATGGCTTGAATGTTTTTTGCCACGTTTTTTCTCTTTATAGATACAAAAATGAACCCTGACGCCCGGGGCGCCGCGGGTTCAATCATACACGGGAAGCGCATGGCTTCCCAAGTCGTTATTTTGCGTCCACTTCCTGAACGTCAATCCGACGGGTTTCGTCGAGGATGCTGGCCTTGGCACGAATGCGTGCTTCGAGCTGGCTAATCATGTCGTCGTTGTCGAGGCGGTCTTTACGCACGCCGTCTTCATACAGGCCGCTTTTCTTATTGCCGCCGGTCACGCCGAGCGTGGAGACCAGCGCTTCGCCAGGACCGTTCACCACGCAGCCGATAATGGACACGTCCATCGGCGTGATGATGTCTTCCAGGCGCTGTTCCAGCGCGTTAACGGTGCCGATAACGTCGAACTCCTGACGCGAACAGGTCGGGCAGGCAATGAAGTTGATCCCGCGGGCGCGGATACGCAGCGATTTGAGAATGTCGAAGCCGACTTTGATCTCTTCCACAGGATCCGCCGCCAGCGAAATACGCAGCGTGTCGCCGATCCCTTCCGAAAGGAGCAGGCCGAGGCCGATCGCCGATTTAACCGATCCGGCACGCGCGCCGCCTGCTTCGGTGATCCCCAGATGCAGAGGCTGATCGATCTGCTTCGCCAGCAGACGATAGGATTCCACCGCCAGGAACACATCAGAGGCTTTTACGCTGACTTTAAACTGATCGAAGTTCAGGCGATCGAGATGATCGACGTGACGCATAGCGGATTCGAGCAGCGCCTGCGGCGTTGGCTCGCCGTACTTTTCCTGCAGATCTTTTTCCAGCGATCCGGCGTTCACGCCGATGCGGATAGGAATATTTTTGTCACGCGCGCAGTCGACAACCATGCGAATACGCTCTTCGTTGCCGATATTGCCCGGGTTGATGCGCAGGCAATCAACGCCGTATTCGGCCACTTTCAGCGCGATGCGGTAATCGAAGTGAATATCGGCAACCAGCGGGACGCTAACCTGCTGCTTAATCAGCTTGAAAGCTTCGGCGGCATCCATGGTCGGCACGGAGACGCGGACGATATCCGCACCCACTCGTTCGAGGGCTTTGATCTGATTGACCGTCGCTTCCACATCTGTGGTGCGCGTGTTGGTCATCGACTGTACGGCGATAGGAGCCCCATCGCCGATTGGCACGTTACCAACGTAAATACGCGTGGATTTTCTACGTTGAATCGGAGCCTGGTTATGCATGTAAAATCTCCCGCGTTACGCGTCTGTTACTGAGCCTGGGCCGGTGATTGTTCGGCATTGAGGGTCAGACGTGCAACCTGGTTTGTTCTGATAAAACGGCTGAGATCGACAGGTTTACCCTGGAACTGGATCTGCACGGCCGCCGGTGCGCCAATTTTCAGCTTATACGGTGCCTGGCCTTCTAAATTGAGCGTGCCGTCTTTGCGCTGCAGGCCGCTAAACAGCTTTTTGCCCGTTGAATCGGACACTTCCAGCCAGCAGTCGGCGTTGAAGTTCATCACCAGCGCATTTGGGTTTGCAGACGGTGTGACGGCGGCCTGATCGGTTGGCAGTGGCGCAGCAGGAGGGGTCGCCGCTGTCGCAGTACTGTCAACGTTCGCCTGAGAAGGAGAAACCACGGCATTGCTTTGCGCATCTGGCGCGGTTGCCGGAGCCGTTTGCGCAGGCGTGGACTGGGCCGTTGCCGCAGGCGCGTTCGCATCCGCCGGAGCAGGCTGCGAGCTATCCGCCGTCGCGGCTGGTGCCTGATTCTGTGCCGAACTGGTGTCCAGCGGCACAGACTGGCTGTTGCTGCTGTCGTTGGCATTCAGCTCAGCGCTGGACTGATCCGCCATGGTGGAGATCTCTTCCTGCTGCGCTTTGTGGTTCTGCCACCACCATGCGCCGGTCAGGCCAATCACCACAAACAGCACCAGCCAGGTAAAGCTCATCAGCCAGCCGTCGCGCTTTTTACGGCGCTTGCCCAGGGACATGCTCTGACCCATCGTCACTTTCGCGGCGCGAACAGGCACTTCTTTGGCGAGAATAGGTAAAAGCTCTTCTTCAGGGATATGAACAAGACGAGCGTAGGAACGGATATAGCCACGCAGGAACGTTGAAGCAAGATCGGCAGGCGCCTTATCGTCTTCAATATCACGAACCGTGGAAACCTTCAGGCATAAGCGTTCAGCGACGGCTTGCTGGCTGAGTCCGAGTTGTTCACGGGCCGTACGCAGACGCGTGCCCGTGCTTTGTGCTGCTTTTGGGTCTTGAGTGGCTTCAGTATTCATTCGCTACAGCTGCTGGTACGTAAATTTAAGGTTCTGGTGGCGGAAAACACCGCACCGCGAAACATCTGATTGCCCGTCATCTGACGGGCACTCTTAACAGGTTCGGCTAACCTTTTGTACGACAGGCTAACCCGTTGTTGCCCCGCTACATACTGCCTCAATCCTGGCAGAAACGCACCGTAATTATTAACCGGATCAGTGCGTTTCGGTTATTCCTTAAACATTTTAGACCCCGTGCAGAAAAACGTGCGCGGAGTCCGCTCTGTCAGACAGCTTTCACCGTGATCGGTTCACCCTGCATGCGTTTGCGCATGGTGCGTTTGGTTCGGTCGATGACATCGCCCGCCAGCTGACCACAGGCCGCGTCGATGTCGTCCCCGCGGGTTTTACGCACGATGGTGGTAAAGCCATAGCCCATCAGTACCTTAGAGAAACGATCGATTCGGCTGTTAGAGCTGCGGCCATACGGCGCGCCCGGGAACGGGTTCCACGGAATCAGGTTAATCTTACAAGGCGTGTCTTTCAGCAGCTCTGCCAGCTGATGTGCATGCTCGGTACCGTCGTTGACGTGGTCGAGCATCACATATTCGATAGTCACGCGGCCCTGATTGGCGTTAGATTTTTCCAGGTAACGACGCACCGCCGCCAGGAAAGTCTCGATATTGTACTTTTTGTTGATCGGCACAATTTCATCGCGGATTTCATCGTTTGGCGCATGCAGGGAAATTGCCAGCGCGACGTCGATCATGTCACCAAGCTTATCCAGCGCAGGCACAACGCCCGAAGTAGACAGAGTTACGCGACGTTTAGACAGGCCGAAACCGAAATCGTCGAGCATGATTTCCATCGCCGGCACCACGTTGGTCAGGTTGAGCAGCGGCTCGCCCATGCCCATCATCACCACGTTGGTGATCGGACGTACGCCGGTTTTTTTCTGCGCGCCGATGATTTTCGCCGCACGCCAGACCTGGCCAATAATTTCCGAAACGCGCAGGTTACGGTTAAAGCCCTGCTGCGCCGTCGAGCAGAATTTACACTCCAGCGCACAGCCAACCTGAGAAGAGACGCACAGCGTGGCGCGGTCGTCTTCCGGGATATAAACCGTTTCAACGCGCTGATCGCCCACAGCGATTGCCCATTTGATGGTGCCATCGGAAGAACGCTGCTCTTCCACCACTTCCGGGGCACGAATTTCAGCCACTTCTTTGAGCTTACCGCGCAGGACTTTGTTGATGTCGGTCATCTCATCAAAGTCATCACAGCAGTAGTGATACAACCACTTCATCACCTGATCCGCACGGAACGGTTTTTCGTCTAAGTTTTTGAAAAACTCACGCATCTGCTGACGGTTTAAATCCAGCAGGTTGATTTTTCCATTTTTGTTTGGCACCGCGGGTGTGATGACTTCAGTGGTATTAACTAATTCAGACATAATGTTTTCCGGCCTCGTTATTACACGTTATGGCCCCTGGAGGGTTGAAAAAGAAACGCCCCGGCGAGCAGTGGCTCATCCGGGGGCGTTGCATTGTACAAATTCTGGCGCACAGATGCCACGTTTGCACGCGACATCAGCGAAATAAAGTGTAATGCCCGATTAACGGGTACGCGCGCAAACTTCGCCTTCTGCGAAGAAGTAAGCGATTTCACGCTTCGCAGATTCAACGGAGTCGGAACCGTGGGTGCCGTTCTCGGTGAAGCTGTCTGCGTAATCCGCGCGCAGGGTACCTGCCAGGGCGTTAGCCGGATTGGTTGCACCCAGCAGATCGCGGTGACGCTGCACTGCGTTTTCGCATTCCAGGACGGAAACAACGATTGGGCCGGAGGTCATGAACTCAACCAGGCCGTCGAAGAAAGGTTTACCGTCGTGTTCTGCGTAGAAACCGCGAGCCTGCTCAACGGTCAGGTGCAGCATTTTGGTACCGACAATTTTGAACCCTGCTGCTTCAAAGCGCGCAAAGATGCTGCCAATAACGTTTTTTGCCACCGCGTTTGGCTTGATGATGGAAAAAGTACGTTCAATAGCCATGATAACCTCTGTTCTGTGTTCTGTTGTTGTGCATACGACTGTATGACCTGGCGCGCATTATAATGAGCAATAATGCCTCTGCATATGGACGAAGGTAACATTTTGTTAAAATAAGACGAATTTCAGCAACACGCTTCGCTAAGCCACTGAAAGTCAATTTATTGCAGGGTAAAGCCTGCCGTCACGGCCTGTCCAGCCTCATCCATCACCACTAACTGATACTCACCTGCGCGCTCGAGCATCAGCGTGGTGTTCGGCCCGCTGTTCTCCAGCGGCTCGCCGTTAACAAACCACCAGCGGCGCCCTTCCCCGCCCTGAGTCTGCAACGCCAAAGACGCCTGCTTCTCGCCCGGAAGGCGCTTGATGATGGCCCCTTCCCGCACGCCCGTTAGAGTCAGCGGGATCAGATCCTGCTGGTGCATCGGCGGACAGGTTGTGGATGCCGCGGGCAAACGCGCCGCGCGCCGTTCACCTGGAGGCAGCCACGGCTCCAGTGGCAGCGGCCAGACGTCAAGCGTGGTTTGCGTTGCCCCAGGGCAATCTGCCGCCACGCGCTTGCCGTCCGCATCCAGCCACACCGGGAAGCGAATACCGCGCAGGCCGTCCTGATCGGGCAGCAACAGCGTCGGTGGCTGACTTTTGTCCAGCAGCCAGGTTGATAAGCGGCGTCGGCAGTTGCTGTCGCCCGCCGCCAAAGATTGTCCGCCCGGCCAGCATATCGAGCCAGCGCTCACCGATGCAGGACGCGGATCGGCAGGCAAACCGTTCTTCGCAGACGTGGCCCTGGACAACAGCATATTACTGACCTGGTTCAGCAGCGGCACCGCGCTGATAAAGCCAAACTGCCCGACGACCGGCGTGCCGTCCGGCCTGCCCGTCCAGATGCCAATCACATAACGCGCATTAATGCCCACGGCCCAGGCATCGCGATAGCCGTAGCTGGTGCCCGTTTTCCACGCCAGCGGCACCACCGCAGGCAGCGAACCATCCGGCAATGGCTGATCTTCACCGGCCAGGATCCGGCGAATAATCCACGCCGATCCCGGGGAAAGCAGCGGTCGCTCAATCAGCGGATCGCTTGCCAGCAGGCGCAAACGCCCTGCCTGCCCATGACGCGCAAACGCCGTGTAGGCCGCAGCAATATCGGCCAGGCGAGCGCCCGCGCCACCGAGAATAAACGATAAATTCGGCTCTGCGCCGTTCGGTAAAATCAGCGGCAATCCGGCATTGCGCAGGCGCGCAGCAAACTGTTTTGGCCCATAGGCTTCCAGCACCTGCACGGCAGGGAGGTTCAGGGAGCGAACCAGCGCATCGCTCATGCTTACCGGGCCGTGGAAGCCGCTGTCGAAATTTCCTGGCCGATAGTCACTGAAACGGCGTGGAACATCCTGCAGCAAAGAAGCCGGATGGATCAGCCCGTCGTCCATTGCCAGGCCGTAAATAAAGGGTTTCAGCACCGATCCCGGCGATCGCACCGCGCTGACCATATCCACATGGCCGAAACGGCTGTCGTCGCTAATATCTGCCGACCCCACCCAGCCGCGCACCTTCATATTGGTGTGATCGACGACGATCATCGCCAGAGAGCTGCGTGGCGGCAGGCGCGATTTCCAGTTCAGGGCCAGTTCTTCCAGCTGACGCTGTAATGATGCATCCAGCGTGGTGACAACTTTTTCGCTGCGGCTACTCGCCAGTACGCGACGGGAAAACAGCGGTGCCAGCTGCGGCATTTGCCGCGGGAACAGCCACACCGGCTCCTGGCGGGCTTCTTTCACGACTTCCGCTGACCACACTTTCTGCGTCAGCATGCGAGCGAGCACTTTGTCGCGCGCGGCCTGAGCGCGTTCAGGCCAGCGGTCGGGGCGTAATCGGCTCGGTGCCTGCGGCAAAACGGCCAGCAGCGCGGCTTCGGAGTAGCTCAGCTGCTGCGGAGGCTTTCCGAGGTACGCCCAGCTGGCCGCGCCAATGCCCTGCAACGTGCCGCCAAACGGAGCACGATTGAGATACAGCGTCAGAATTTGCCGCTTATCGAGATGCCATTCCAGCTGCATAGCCCGCCAGAGCTGGCGAATTTTGCCGCCGAAAGTGCGGGGATGAGGATCGAGCAGGCGCGCCACCTGCATGGTGAGCGTGCTGCCGCCGGAGATCACCCTTCCGGCGCTAAGATCCTGCCAGGCCGCACGCAGCACCGACAGCGGATTCACGCCAGGATGATCCCAGAACCAGCGATCTTCGTACTGGATAAGCGCCTGCAAATAGCGAGGGGAAACGTCTTCAATGGTGACAGGATAGCGCCAGATCCCTTCGGCATCGGCAAAGCGCCACAGCGGCGTGCCGTCTTCAGCCACCACAACGCGCGCAGGTGTGACTTCCCTGAGCGGCAAAGGCCAGAGGCGATCGGCGGCAAGTATTGCCAGCCAGGCTATAAAGAGAAATCCCGCGAGCCACAGCCAGCGGGATTTTTTCAGACGGGTCAATGTCATGTTATGGCGTGATGATCAGCGGTCCGTCGGTGGTGCCCGTGGCGCGCCACTGTGGAACGTACATGGATTCCACCTGCGATACGGGCACATCATAAGTTCCTGGCGTCACCGCGCGCGCCAGGTAAACCAACGTGACAGGCTGCCCTTCACTGACCGCCACCGCCGCAACAAATCTGTCGTCGCGGAACTCAATGTGCTGCACGTCTGCCTGCTGCATTTGATTGAGCAGGTTCTGCACTTCGGCACCGTTATCCTGCAGGCTAGCGCTGCTGTTGGCCAGGTTCTGGTTTTCAAGCTCCAGGCCCGCAGGCAACAGATCGACCACCAGCGCATCCGGCACGTTTTGCGTCGCCTTGATTTGCAGATGTACGAGCACCAAATCACCGCTGCGCAGCGAAGAGAGCGACTTCAGCTGCCCATCGGTGCCGAGGAACTGACGTTCAATCTGCAACACGTTGCTGGAAGGCTGCGGCGCGTATTCCGGATAGCCGCTGCTGTCCAGACGCAGCCACAGCGGCTGGGTGCCGGTATTTTTCACGTTCAGCGAGGTCAGCTGATCGGCATTCAGGCTACGCGACTGCGCCTTATCGCTGCTCAGCGGTTCAGACTGGAGTGAGGTTTGCGCCTGCCAGCTGCCCGGCAGATCCTGCAGGCCTTTCGCCGCCAGGAACAGCGCGTTCATCTCCTGGGTCGACAGCCAACGCTCGCCGAATGCCTGCTGAGAGAGTTCATTCAGCAGCGTGTTCTGCACGTCTGGCAGCAGTTTGTTCTCTTCGAGCAGGCTCAGCATCAGCGCGTTGTCGCGAAGCGTGCTGCCGTAGTCTGCCATCCAGCTGTTTTTATCCTGACGCGACGTGTTCTGCGCCAGCGCAATAGCTTCATCGCCACGCGCTGCATCGCCCATCGCTTTCAGAGCAAAGCCCAGCTGCATCAGCGGCAGGCCAGCTTTCGCCTGAGCGTGACGCTCCCAGATTTCACGCAGCGCACCCAGCGGTGCCTTCTGCTGACGGGCCAGTACCAGAGCGGCATAAGACTGCACGGCGAAGCGGCTCGCCTGGCTGTCATCGGTATAGCGGATGGTCATCAGGCCCGGCTCCTGCAGATAGCGCAGCAGGCGGCTATTGCCTTTCGTTATTGCATCCGCAGGCACGCTGTAGCCTTGCTCGCTGGCCCGGGTCAGGAAGTCCATCACGTAGGCCGTGAGCCAGTACTCTTCTGAACCCGCTTTGTCCCACAGTGCGAAACCGCCGTCGTCACGCTGCATCTGCAGGAGACGTGCGATGCCCAGATCGACCGCAGCACGACGCTTGTCATCGCTGTCGCCCGCGATGCCCAGCGCCTTCAGCTGCGCCGCATTGGTGTAGAGCTGCGGGAACAGGCCGCTGGTTGTTTGCTCCAGGCAGCCGTACGGATACGCTTTCAGCTCACGAATATAGCGGCCCAGGTTCAACGGCGGCTTGCCGCTGAACAGCAGCTGGCTTTGCAGCGTTTGCGGAATAAAGCCCTGAAGATGCGAGGCCGGTGCGCTCCAGCTTTCGCCCGGTTGCAGGGCAATCCCTGAGTTGACGGTCTGCGCCGGGAACGCCGGGCGGACACCAATCTTCCACTCTTTTTGCAGCGGAGCGAAGGTCTCCCCCGGCAGCGTCAGGCCGCTGACGGTCGCCTGGACGGCACCTTCACCAAAGCCATCCTGCGCGCTGACTGGCACAAACAGCGTCATGCGGGCACCTGGATCAAGGCTGACTGGCTGCGGCTGCGTGCCCTGAAGCGCCAGCAGGCCGCTGGCGGTAAACTGCACGTTCAGTGTTTGCGGTTTGTCCGTCAGGTTTGTCACGTCAAACGTCAGGCGACTGTTGTCGCCGCCCGCGAGGAAGCGAGGCGTATTCAGTTCTGCAATCACTGGCGCAGCAACCACCACTTTGCTGTCGCTGCTGCCGAAATCCTCTGTGGTCCAAGCCTGCGCCATGACGCGCAGTTCGCCGTTGAAATCGCCGATGGGCAGCGAGACGGTGCCTTCGCCGTTGTCATCAAGTGCGACCGGCTGAGCCTGTTGCGCCACGATGGTCACGTGGTTAACCGGCGGTTTGCCGCCGCGTTTCAGTTCATCACCGTCGCCGCCGAAGCGCAGGCTGGCAAGACGGCCCTGGCCTTCGATCACCTGGCCGTAAATATCGTAGATATCAGCCCCATAGCGTTTCTGCCCAAAGAAGGCATTCCATGGATCCGGGGTCACGTAATCGGTTATGTTAAGCACGCCGCTGTCGACGGCGGATACCAGCACGTTAACCTGTTTCGGCACTACGCCATCTTTCGCAGTGGCCTTAATTTTCACCTGCAGCGGCTGGTTCGGGCGCATTTTCTGCGGCGCGTCCAGGGCAATATTCAGGCGACGGTTTTCATCGCCCAGCGGCAGATGCAGCAGGCCAACCGCGCGTTTTGGTGTGGCGGATTTGGATTTATCGCCGGGACGAACCACCAGCGTGCTGAGATAAAGATCGTGACGGTTCCACTTCTGATCGACCGGAATAGACAAATCCATGCCGTCAGCCGGAACGTCAATCTCCTGCCACCACAGCGGGCCCTCGCTGGATTCAACCATCGCATAGCCCTTGCCTGCCGCAGGGGCAGAGATGTGCAACTTAATGGTGTCGCCTGGCTTGTAGGATGGCTTATCGAGCTTCATGGTGACGCGGTCCGGACGAGCGGCGCCCGTGCCGTCGCTGTTGTCCTGCCAGCTGTAGCCCGCCCAGAAGCGCACGCTGCTGACGGTGTCATCCGGAGCTTTGACTTCCAGACGATATGAACCCCAGTCCACCGGGAAGCTGACCTTGCCGGTTTCATCGGCCTTCAGATCGAGCGACTGCTCGCCTTCCACCAAATCTTTTTGATCAAACTGTGACTGCCAGCCTTCGCTGTCTGACCAGTTCCAGTAATAGTCGCGGCGCTCGCGAATCAGGCGCACCTGCAGGCCAGACACGGCTTTTTTCTCGCCCTGCGCGTTGGCATAAACGATATCGAACCCGGCGTTGCTGTTTTCATCCACCATCGGCTGGTTAGTGGTGGTGTCGGTCCGGTAGTCATACACGGCTTTGCTGGCGAATTCCGGGCGGATCCCCGGCAGCGTTTCGGCAGGCCAGATGGCCTGTTCAGCACGACGTACAACCGGACGACCGCCCGATTCCAGCAGGCTTGCCTGCAAAATGACCTGCAGCGGCGAATGGGTTTCCTGCCATTGGGTATCTGCAGAAACTTCTGCGCGCCCCTGCGCATCCAGTTTGGTCTGCACTTCATCGAGGGTGCGGGAAAGGTTATCTTCGGCGATATCGCCAAACTCAAAACCAGGCAGCGAGGCCACCGCATCGCGCAGCGGACGCAGGAACAGCTTGCCCTGTAACGCATTGCCGTTCGCCGGTGCGCCATACAGGTAGTAACCCGTCACGCCAAAGCTGACGTTCTCACTGGAGGCAATCGGCGCTTTTTTCGGCGTCAGGTTCAGCCCCATACGCTCTGGCATGAAGTCTTCGACGTGGAAATCCCACTCGCGCTTCTGGTTATCGCCCGCGCTGGCGCGAACGTGCCACATGCCGGTGGCGGCGCTGGCATCCAGCGCCCAACTGAACTGGTACAGGCCGTTCACTGCTTTGCTCATCACGGTGCGGGCAACCTGGCCGTCCGGCTGAACGACTTCAAGCTTCACGGGCTGATCCGGGAGCGGCTTGCCGTCGCTGTCACGCAGCAGTCCGTTCACAATCACCGTTTCGCCCGGACGATAAAGATCGCGCGGGCCAAACATAAAGAACTGCTTGCTGTAGCCCGGTGCGCCTGCAATATCAAACTCGGCCAGATCGAGCGCCGGAAGCTTAAGATCCAGCAGCGTGGTTTGCCCGTCCTTGCGCGCCAGCAGCAGAGCGGCTTCTTTATCTGTTTGCAGCGTCACATGACCTTTGCCATCGCTGTTCGCCTGCGCCAGCGTCTGGCCTTTATCGTTCAACAGCTGAACGTCGATCCCGCTTTGCGCCGCACCGTTTTCCAGACTCTGGGTGAAGACATCGAGACGATTGTGGTAGCGGTGTGCCGACACGCCAATATCGCTCAGGGTGAACAGCGTGGCCGCGTTGCTGTAGGTGTAGTGCCCTGCCTGATTCATAACCGCCACGTACACGCCCGCCTGCTGGAGCGGTTTGATATCGCTTAACGGCAGCAGCAGCTTTTCACGAGTGTTACGTTCCGGGTTGAGGTCGAAACGTCCGGTGTAGACCAGGTCAGCCATTTTCAGCAGTTCGTCGGATTCCCAGTTGCTCAGCGAGCTGCGGTATTCCCACTGGCTGACAAACGAGGCCAGGGATTCTGGCTTGATGCGGAAGAAGTTCACGTCAACGTTGTTCACGTTCAGCGCCATTACCGGCAGTCCGGCAACCACTTTGCCCGGCAGCAGAGAGCCGCGGCTGGCGAAGCCAACGCTTGGCGCGATATCGCGGGTGTCGATTTTCTGTTCGTAGTTTTTATCGAAGGTCGCTTTATTCACCGCCACCAGATCCGGGTCAATCGTCAGGATCAGGTTACGCTTCGGCTCCAGGTGGCGCATCCGCAGCTCTTTGAGGTTCGGTGCGAGTTCCCAGGCACCATCCACTTTGCCGCTTTTCTTGTCGACAAGGTGCACGCGGCTGGAGAAATCCTGAGCCGGGTTCAACGGAACGGAGAACGTCAGTACCAGTGTTGCAGCGCCGTCGAGCTGCACTTCGGAGGCGTCAATCAGGGTCAGCGCTTTGCCTTTGCTTTGCGCCGCCAGCTTATCGAGCGTGGCTTCATCCGGGGCAACAGGCGCGGGTTTCGCTTTCGTGTCGGCCGCGGTTGCGGCGGGCTTCACGGTCTGCGCTTTGTCATTATTATCGCAGCCCACCAGCGAAAGTGCGGTCATCAGCGCGAACGTCAGCGCGGCAATTCGGTACGGTTTCATCCATTAACCCCTGGCCCTGAAGCCTCAAATTTTCGTCAACAAAGTATTATGCTTAAACTGACCTTTTACCAACAGTCTATAAATTCTGATATTTGCATCAATTCTGAGATTCACTCGCTTGTCGCCTCCGGCAAAACAGCCGACAATCGCCGAATCCCCGGTAGAATGGAGAACGCCATGACCACCTCTTATTTTGTTGCCGCCGATTGGCTGGCAGAGCACATCAACGACCCGCAGATTCAGCTTATCGATGCCCGTATGGCCCCGCCGGGTCAGGAGCATCGCGACCTTGCCGCCGAGTATCGCTCAGGGCATTTACCCGGCGCTGTGTTTTTCGATATTGAAGCGTTGTCCGATCACAGTAGCCCCCTTCCCCACATGATGCCGAGGCCAGAAGCCTTCGCCGTGGCCATGCGCGAACTGGGTGTCGACAGCGAAAAACATCTGGTGGTGTACGACGAAGGCAATCTGTTCTCTGCCCCGCGTGCCTGGTGGATGCTGCGCACCTTCGGCGTGGATAATGTGTCGATTCTGGCGGGCGGTCTGGCAGGCTGGCAGCGCGACGAGCTGTTGCTGGAAACGGGCGACGTGAAGCTGCCCGAAGGTGATTTTGAGGTGAAGTTTGCGCCTGAGAAAATCAAACGCCTGACCGACGTGCTGGTCGCCAGCCACGAAGGGCATATTCAGCTCCTTGATGCCCGTCCGGCACCGCGTTTTCTCGCGCAGGCAGACGAACCTCGCCCGGGCCTGAAGCGTGGCCACATTCCCGGCGCGAAAAACGTGCCCTGGGGCGATCTGGTGATTAACGGTGAGCTGAAAACGACGGACGAGCTGGAAGAGATTTTTGAACGCCAGGGCGTGGACATTGATGCGCCGATTATCGCCAGCTGCGGCTCCGGCGTGACGGCGGCCGTCGTGATGCTTGCTTTAGCCACGCTGGGTGCACCAGACGTGACGCTGTACGACGGGTCCTGGAGCGAATGGGGTGCGAGAGAGGATTTGCCTGTAGCTCAGTAAACGGAAATGCCGGGCGGCACGTTGTTTGCCCGGCCTACAAAACCACAAAACCGTAGGCCGGGTTAGCGCCAGCGCCACCCGGCAATCAAACCAAAATCAGATAATACGGTTCTGCTTAAAGTCCCGCAGGAAGCTGCCCCAGCGTTTCTCATAGAACGGCGTGATGTGGGCCAGCATAAAGTGGCTGATGCCCTTCTCGCCTTCCACCACCTGACAAATATCAATCGGCTCATCGCCCGGAAGCGTATCGGTCGCCACGCTGCCTGCCTGCTGAATGATATTTTCGATATCGCCTTCCGCTTCAATGCCGATCAGCAGATTAGGCTGCTCGTCTGCACCCTCTTTGATAGAGCACAGAAACGCGCGCTTGACGGTTTTGAGGGTTTTGAACAGCGTGGTCAGCGAATCTACCATCTGCGCTGGCGGCTCGGTCACTTCAGACAGCAGCAGCGACGCGCCGCCTTCCAGCACCGTCTGGGTACTGAGCGGGTTGCCTTCCTCGCCAATCAGATGGCTGATTTCACGCGGGGTGAACTCTTTGCCAGTCGGCAGTTTGGCATTCAGGAACAGGGTTTCGCCGAGCGTCATTTCAAACAGCGTGCGTACCGGCATCGCCACAAACGCCTGCTCATCTTCAACGGCCTGCTGTAAGGCGTCCGGAGAGGTGAAGAACGGGATCACCGAAGTGCCGTCATCCTTTTCCCAGTGCTGCAAATCCAGCGCGCTGTCTGCGACGACCTGCTCGCCTTCCGCCGCCGTGCCTGGCACCCAGACCGTTGCATCAAGCAGTGCGCGGAAGAAAGCCGGGCGGTGAGCGGGTTCGGTGGCTGCCTGCTCCAGTAAGGTTTCTAATTCGTTTTTGGTTTCGGACATTTTGATTCCAGTTCGTGTATCCCCTCTCCCCGGCCCTCTCCCAAAAGGGAGAGGGAGAATAACCAAGCCGGACAGTTCCCTCTCCCAATGGGAGAGGGTTAGGGAGGGGGATAAAAATTACTCAGCGGTCAAAAGATTCGCGATCGTGCGTACGCCCAGACCGGTCGCACCTGCCGCCCACTGCTCAACGGCAGATTTGCGGTAGGTTGCAGAGCAGTCGATGTGCAGCCAGCCTTCGTGATAGTTCTCGACGAAGTGTGACAGGAAGCCTGCCGCGGTGCTGGCCCCCGCCGGGTAAGCAGCGCTGGCGGTGTTGTTCAGCTCGGCAAAGTTCGACGGCAGCTGGCTGCGGTGGATTTCCGCCAGCGGCAGGCGCCAGAACGGCTCGTTTTCCTCGGCCGCGCTCGCCATCAGGCGGGCCGCCAGTTTGTCATCGAAGCTGAACAGCGCGTGGTAGTCATTGCCCAGCGCCGTTTTCGCCGCACCTGTCAGCGTCGCGGCATCGATAATCAGCTCAGGCTTCTGCGCGCAGGCGTCGATCAGGCCATCGGCCAGCACCAGACGGCCTTCGGCGTCGGTGTTCATCACCTCGACGTTTTTGCCGTTACGGTAGCGAATGATATCGCCAAGCTTGAACGCGTTACCGCTGACCATGTTTTCTGCGCAGCAGAGATACAACTTCACGCGCTTGTTCAGGCCACGGGTGATGGCAAATGCCAGTGCGCCGGTCACCAGCGCCGCACCGCCCATGTCGGACTTCATGGAGTCCATGAACGCGCTCTGCTTGATACTGTAACCGCCGGAGTCAAAGGTGATACCTTTCCCCACGAGGCAGGCGTACACCGGAGCGTTTTCATCGCCGGTCGGGTTGTAGTCCAGCGCCAGCAGCACAGGAGGGCGCTCGGAACCACGACCTACGGTGTGGATCCCCATGTAATTCTGCTCGCGCAGATCTTCACCTTTGGTTATGCGGTAGTGCACGTTGTCGCAGCCAAAGCGGCACAGCAGATCCACCGCGCGGGCAGCAAGCTGCTCAGGGCCAAGCTCTTCGGCGGAGGCATTAATGGTGTCGCGCACCCAGTCGATAATTGCCAGACGGTTTTTCAGCTCTTCGTCTTCGCCTGCCCACTCAACCTGGCGGCTGCCTTTTGGCCCTTTGTAACCCGCCCAGAAAGACCAGCTGCGATCGGTGTCCCAGCCTTCACCCGTCAGCGCAACATGTTTGATGCCCATGCCGTCAATTTTACGTGCCGCACGCTGGAGCAGGCCCAGATCATCTTTGCCGTTCAGGTGCAGGGTAATGCCGTCGTTGTTAATGCTGTAAGTGGCTTTCTCGCCCCAGCGCGCGTCGGCAGGCTGAGTGGAGAGCGTAATCTTCATCGCTTCGGTCATTGTCTTTATCCTTATTGAGCAAACGGGCCGCCAAAGGCAGCCCGTTATGTGAACTATTCTGCTTCGTCTAACCAGACTAACAGAATCGCCTCGAGAATTTTTTCATTGGATGCGTTGGGATCATCCTCAAAATCCTCCAGTTCGCAAATCCACTGATGCATATCTGTGAAGCGAACGGTCTTCGGATCGGTATCCGGGAAGGCATCGTACAAAGCTTCGCCGATTTCACGGCTGTCGGTCCATTTCATCTTAGTGCTCGCGTGCATGGTTGATGGTGTAACGCGGCATTTCGACGACCAGATCTTCGTCGGCGACGCGCGCCTGGCAGCTCAGGCGGCTTTCAGGCTCCAGACCCCAGGCTTTATCAAGCATGTCGTCTTCGTCTTCGGTGCTCTCCTGCAAGGAGTCGAACCCTTCACGCACGACGCAGTGGCAGGTAGTGCAGGCACAGGATTTCTCACAGGCGTGTTCAATCTCGATGCCGTTGCGCAGGGCAACGTCAAGAATGGTTTCACCGCTCTTCGCTTCCAGAACTGCACCGTCCGGACAGAGATCCTGATGGGGCAGAAAAACAATCTTTGGCATATTAAACCTCGTCCACGGGCTGGCCTTTCAGCGCTTTACGGACCGACTGGTCCATGCGGCGTGCGGCAAATTCCTGGGTTTGTGTGTCGATATTTTTAATGGCTTCTTTTATGGATTCGGCATCACTGCCGACGGCAGCGGCCTGCAGGGCAGCCACGCCGTCATCAATCGCTTTACGTTCTTCGGAACTCAGAAGATGAGCATCGGCCGCCAGGGCGCTGTTCAGGCTTTCCATCACGCGCGCGGCTTCCACTTTCTGCTCCGCCAGCATACGTGCCTGCACGTCGCTTTCGGCAAAGCTCATTGAGTCCTTAATCATGGTGGCGATTTCGGTGTCGCTCAGGCCGTAGGATGGCTTCACCTGAATGGAGGCTTCCACGCCGGTGGATTTCTCCATCGCCGTGACGCTCAGCAGACCATCCGCATCCACCTGGAAGGTGACGCGAATGTGCGCCCCGCCCGCAGGCAGCGCCGGAAGACCGCGCAGCGCGAAACGCGCCAGCGAGCGGCAGTCCTGAACCAGCTCGCGCTCGCCCTGCATCACGTGGATGGACATCGCGGTCTGGCCGTCTTTGAAGGTGGTGAACTCCTGCGCGCGCGCCACCGGAATGGTGGTGTTACGCGGGATAACCTTCTCCACCAGGCCGCCCATGGTTTCAAGGCCAAGCGACAGGGGAATCACGTCCAGCAGCAGCATTTCGCTGTCCGGCTTGTTGCCGACCAGAATATCGGCCTGAACAGCCGCGCCGATGGCGACAACCTTATCCGGATCGATAGAAGTCAGCGGCGTGCGACCAAAAAATTCGCCCACGCGCTCACGCACCAGCGGCACGCGAGTAGAACCGCCCACCATCACTACGTCTTTCACTTCTTCGGCTTCCACGCCCGCGTCTTTCAGCGCGCGACGGCAAGCCAGCAATGTGCGCTTCACCAGGGCGGCAATCAGCTCGTTGAACTGTTCGCGGGTGATTTCACCCTGCCAGCCTGCCACGTTCACGCTGACGCTTTCGGCATCGCTGAGCGCAATTTTGGCAGCGATAGCGGCATCAAGCAGTTCACGCTGAAGGCGGTTGTCGGAGCGATCCGCAATGCCTGCCTGCTCACGAATGAAGTCGGCCAGCAGGTGATCGAAGTCATCGCCGCCGAGGGCAGAATCGCCGCCGGTCGCCAGCACTTCAAACACGCCGCGGCTCAGGCGCAGAATGGAAATATCAAAGGTACCGCCGCCGAGATCGTAGACGGCAATCACGCCTTCCTGCCCGGAATCCAGACCGTAGGCAATCGCCGCAGCAGTCGGTTCGTTGAGCAGACGCAGAACGTGCAGGCCCGCCAGGCGCGCGGCGTCTTTGGTGCCCTGACGCTGTGCATCGTCAAAGTACGCAGGAACCGTGATGACTACGCCATCGAGCTCACCAGCCAGCGCTTCTGTCGCACGGGCGGCGAGCGCTTTAAGGATATCGGCGGAGATGCGAATCGGGTTGAGCAGGCCTGCGTTGGTCGCCAGCATCGGCAGACCGTTTTCGCTTGCCTGAAACTGGTACGGCAGATGCGGGTAGCGCGCCTGCACGTCGGCCAGAGAGCGGCCCATCAGGCGCTTAACGGAACTGATGGTGTTCACCGGATCCAGGGCGGCATTGGCGCGGGCCTCATAGCCCACTTCATGTCCCTGAGACTGGTAATGCACCACGGAGGGTAACAGATGACGACCCTGATGATCGGCCAGCGTTTCGGCCTGGCCGCTACGCACGGTCGCCACCAGAGAGTTGGTGGTGCCCAGATCGATGCCCGCCGCCAGACGACGCTGGTGCGGCGCGGCGCTCAGGCCAGGCTCACTGATTTGTAATAAGGCCATGTTTTGCTTCCGGAATCAAAATCAAAAATCGAGCAGCTTTTCTTCGAGTTGTTCTGCTGAGCTGCGCAGTTTATCGAGAAAACGCAGTTTACGCACGGTATCCGCCGCCGCGTCCCACGTTTCATTGTCTAATTCGGTGACCATCTGCTGATGACGCTTGTCGAACATGCCCTTCACGCGCTTCATAAACGCGTCCAGGCGATCGCCATCTTTGGCACGCTCAATCTCATCCAGCTCTTCGCGCAGTTCAAGCTGCTCCATCAGGAAAGCCGTGTCGCGTACCGTGTGCTGTTCGCTGGCGAGATCGAAACCGTGCAGCGAGAGCAGGTATTCCGCGCGGGTCAGCGGGTGGCGCAGCGTCTGCCAGGCCTGGTTGATGGTGGCGGATTGCTGAACCGCAGCAAGCTGATCGGCAGAGGAGTGGCTGGCGAAGTTGTCCGGATGATGCTTGCGCTGTAAGTCCTGAAAGCGCGTGGCGAGCTGCTGGCTATCAAGGTGGTACGAAGCAGGCAGGCCGAAGAGCGTGAAGTAATCCATAGCTGTCTCTGAAAAAGCAAACCCCACAGGCAGACGGGCCACCGTGGGGTTATCTTACGCGTGATTAAACGTGGAAGCTTTCGCCGCAACCGCACTCGTCTTTAACGTTCGGGTTGGTAAATTTAAACCCTTCGTTGAGGCCTTCTTTCACGAAGTCCAGCACGGTGCCATTGAGGAACTGCAGGCTTTTGCCATCGACCACAACCTTCACGCCTTTGTCTTCAAACACGGTGTCTTCCGCGTCGGGTGCATCGACAAATTCCAGCACGTAGGCCATGCCAGAGCAACCGGAGGTCCGCACGCCCAGGCGCAGTCCGAAGCCTTTGCCCCGGTTGACCAGGAAGGTGCTGACTCGCGCGGCCGCGCTGTCGCTAAGGGTAATGGACATAAAAACCTACCTCTTATTTCGCTTCACGTTTGCTTTTGTAGTCCGCAATGGCGGCTTTGATCGCGTCTTCTGCCAGGATAGAGCAGTGAATTTTCACCGGTGGCAGTTCGAGCTCTTCGGCGATATCAGTGTTCTTGATAGCCTGTGCTTCGTCCAGGGACTTGCCCTTCACCCACTCGGTGACGAGGGAGCTGGAAGCGATAGCAGAGCCGCAGCCGTAGGTCTTGAAACGCGCGTCTTCAATGATACCTTCATTGTTGACTTTAATCTGCAACTTCATCACGTCGCCGCAGGCCGGTGCGCCGACCATGCCGCTGCCGACGCTGTCGTCGCTGTTGTCAAACGAGCCAACGTTGCGTGGATTCTCGTAATGATCGATAACTTTTTCGCTGTAAGCCATGATGAATTCTCCTTATTGGGTACCGATTAGTGATGCGACCATTCAATGCTGTTCAGATCCACGCCCTGCTTAAACATTTCCCACAGCGGAGAAAGGTCACGCAGACGACCGATGGATTTCTGTACCAGATTGATGGTGTAGTCGATCTCTTCTTCGGTAGTGAAACGACCTAAAGAGAAACGGATGGAGCTGTGTGCCAGCTCGTCAGTCATGCCCAGCGCGCGCAGCACGTAGGATGGCTCAAGGCTTGCGGAAGTACAGGCAGAACCGGAGGAAACCGCCAGGTCCTTCAGCGCCATAATCAGCGACTCACCTTCAACATAGTTGAAGCTGACGTTGAGAATGTTTGGCGCACCCTGCTCGAGGTCACCGTTCAGGTAGACTTCTTCCATATCCTTCACGCCTTCCCACAGACGGTTACGCAGCTTGCGCAGGCGTGCCATCTCGGTGTCCATCTCTTCTTTGGCGATACGGTAAGCTTCACCCATGCCAACGATCTGGTGCACAGGCAGCGTACCGGAACGCATGCCGCGCTCGTGACCGCCGCCGTGCATCTGTGCTTCGATGCGAATACGTGGTTTACGACGCACATACAGCGCGCCGATGCCTTTCGGGCCATAGATTTTGTGGCCGGAGAAGGACATCAGATCCACTTTCAGCTGGCTCAGGTCGATAGGCAGTTTGCCGACGCTCTGAGTCGCATCCACGTGATAAATGATGCCGCGCGCACGGCACATTTCGCCGATGGTGGCGATATCCTGCACCACGCCGATTTCGTTGTTCACGTGCATGATGGACACGAGAATGGTGTCATCACGCATCGCCGCTTCGAGCTCTTTCAGGTCGATAATACCGTTGGCCTGCGGTGCGAGGTAGGTCACTTCAAACCCTTCACGCTCCAGCTGACGGCAGGTATCCAGCACCGCTTTGTGCTCGGTTTTGCTGGTGATGATGTGCTTGCCTTTTTTCTGATAGAAGTTGGCCGCACCTTTAATCGCCAGGTTGTCGGATTCGGTTGCACCAGAGGTAAAGACGATTTCACGTGGGTCAGCGCCCACCAGCTCGGCAATCTGATTGCGGGCGATATCAACCGCCTCTTCAGCATGCCAGCCAAAACGGTGAGAACGGGAAGCCGGGTTACCAAAGTTTCCGTCCAGGGTGAGGCACTGCATCATTTTCTCGGCAACACGCGGGTCCACCGGCGTGGTTGCGGAGTAGTCGAGATAAATCGGTAATTTCATTGCTCTATAAACTCCGTACATCGCTTCAATGCAATGAATCAGGCAACCGGCTGGATGTACGACCGTGTTGACGGGGTGCGCGAGACACCCCGGCCTGATTCTGAAATCTTTTTATTACGCGCGTAATTTGACGTCGATAGCGTCCTGTGCGCGGGTACTGCGATGGGATTCGTGCGTGTGCTGACGGTCAGAGACGTCCAGCACTTCCTGGTTATTTACCAGTTCACCCAGGGTGATGTTATTCAGGAAACCGGTCAGACGGTCGCTCAGATCGCGCCACAGCGCGTGGGTCAGGCACTTGTCGCCGCCCTGGCAGCCGCCTTTACCCTGACAGCGAGTCGCGTCAACGGATTCATCTACCGCGCTGATCACTTCGCCCACGGCGATGCTACCGGCTTCTTTACCCAGCAGATAACCACCGCCAGGACCGCGTACGCTGGACACCAGTCCATTCTTACGCAGGCGGGAGAACAGCTGTTCCAGATAGGACAGTGAAATGCCCTGACGTTCAGAAATATCAGCCAACGGAACCGGGCCCGCTTCGGAGTTGAGCGCAACGTCCAGCATCGCGGTCACGGCATAACGCCCTTTAGATGTCAGTCTCATGTCTTACTTAACCTCAAACTCGCCCCTGCCCGGGGTTGTTATTAAAATGTAGGAATCGCATAGCAGGGCCAAGTCTGACATTCCCGACTAAAATGGTCAACTATTTACTTGACTGTTTTAGTCAGGTATTTAACCTTCTGTGCCGTTTCATTGTCGGGTGGCGCTCCGCTTACCCGACCTACAAAACAGTAGGCCCGCGCAAGCGAAGCGCCGCCGGGCAAAAAAACTATTTATCTTTCTTTAACTGCTCAATCGACGCCAGAATCCCGCGCAGGATGTTCAGTTCCTGGCTTTCCGGACGCGCACGGGTAAACATTCGGCGCAGCTTATTCATCACCTGGCCTGGATGCCCGGCACGGATAAAGCCTGTCGACAGCAGGGTTTGTTCAAGGTGGCCGTAGAAACGCTCTAAATCGTCCACCAGAGGATAAGCGGCTTCGTCTTCTTTTTCTTCGACGCTCTCGCCTTTATCCTGGGTGGCAAGCCACGCCATCCGCACTTCGTAGGCGATAACCTGCACCGCCATGGCGAGGTTCAGGGAGCTGTACTCCGGGTTCGCTGCAATCGCCACATGATAATGACACTTCTGCAGTTCCTCGTTGGTGAGGCCCACGCGTTCGCGACCAAACACCAGCGCTACCGGTGCCTGCTGGCCTTCGGCAATGCTTTTCAGCCCGCATTCACGCGGATCGAGCATCGGCCACGGCAGCGTACGGGAACGTGCGCTGGTGCCAACCACGAGGCTACAACCTGCGAGGGCTTCGTCCAGGGTATCGACGATTTGCGCGTTGCCAATCACGTCACTTGCGCCTGCGGCCAGGGCAATAGCCTGCGAGTCAGGTTTGACCAGCGGGTTGACCAGCCAAAGGTTGGTTAAGCCCATGGTTTTCATGGCGCGCGCCACGGAGCCCATATTGCCGGTGTGGGAGGTTTCTACCAGTACGATTCGGATATTTTGCAGCATTGTCATTCTTCGGCTAAAGATTATTCGCCGCATATTATCATAAAGCTGAGACAGAATCCGAATTCGCTGCTATGATATGCGCCGTTTTTCCCGTTCTTTAACATCCAGTGAGAGTGACCGATGCAACATCCTATGTTGACTATCGCCGTGCGTGCAGCGCGCAAGGCGGGTAATGTGATTGCCAAACACTACGAGATGCCAGATTCCGTAGAAACCAGCCAGAAAGGCAGCAATGATTTCGTGACTAACGTCGATAAAGCCGCCGAAGCGATGATTATCGAAGTGATCCGCAAATCTTACCCGCAGCACACCATTATCACCGAAGAGTCCGGTGAACATGCAGGCGAAGATCAGGATGTGCAATGGGTTATCGATCCACTGGATGGCACCACCAACTTCGTTAAACGCCTCCCACATTTCTCCGTTTCCATTGCCGTACGCATCAAAGGCCGTACTGAAGTGGCTGTGGTTTACGATCCAATGCGCAACGAACTGTTTACCGCCACTCGCGGCCAGGGCGCACAGCTGAACGGCTTCCGTCTGCGCGGCACCAACGCCCGCGATCTCGACGGCACCATTCTGGCGACCGGCTTCCCGTTCAAAGCCAAGCAGCACGCTCCGGCTTACATGAACATCCTCGGCAAACTGTTCACCGAATGTGCCGATTTCCGCCGCAGCGGTTCCGCCGCGCTGGACCTGGCCTATGTGGCCGCTGGCCGCGTTGACGGTTACTTCGAACTGGCGCTGAAGCCGTGGGATTTTGCAGCAGGCGAGCTGATTGCCCGCGAAGCAGGTGCTCTGGTGTGTGATTTCACCGGCGGCCATAACTACATGACCACCGGTAACATCGTGGCAGGTAACCCACGCGTCGTGAAAGCGATGCTGGCGAACATGCGCGACGAACTCAGCGAAGCGCTGAAGCGTTAATTCCGTTGTACAGCCCGGTGGCGCAAGCTTACCGGGCCTACGGAAGAATTTGTAGGCCGGATAAGCACAGCGCCATCCGGCAATTTAAAACGGCCGCAATCCTCTTCCCACCGGCACCGCACTAATCCACATCACCACCGCAGCAACCACTAGAATCGCACCACCCGCAAAGGCCAGCGTCGTCCAGCCAATCTGACGCCACAGCACCGGAGCCTGATTTTTACTGAGGCGTACCGCCAGCTGACGGAAGCTGTGAACCAGCAGCGCGAGCGAAGAAATGGTAATCGACGTTCCTGCCGCCATAGCCAACGCAGACACCACGCCCCAGCTGAAGACGCCAATCACCTTGCTGAACAGCAGCACCATAATCGCGCCGGAGCAGGGCCGCATCCCCATTGACAGCACAATCACCAGCCTCGCACGCCAGTCGTTGCCGCTCTCCATCTGTTGCGGATCCGGCATATGCTGATGCCCGCAGCCGCAGTTAGCGTGGTGTTGATGATGTGGGGTAAAAGCAGTAAATTTCGGTCTGCGCAGGATCTGGCGCAGCTTTTTCAACGCCCGCAAGCAAAGCAGCACACCCAGCACGCCCACCAGCGCATAGCTGCCCTTCTCAAGCCAGAAGCTGCTCAGATGCAGCGACCTTGCAGGCAGCGCCAGCAGCGTCAGCACCACGACAACCAGCCCAATCGCCACCAGCCCCTGAAGCAGGGAAGCGGCAAGCGTCAGGCCGATACTCGATTTCAGCTTTGAAGGATGCGTCGCAAGCCAGGTCGTAATCACCACTTTGCCGTGGCCCGGGCCGAGCGCATGCAGCACGCCGTAGATAAAGCTGAACGCCAACAGAGAGCCGCCTGCTTTGCGCGGGTTTTCCGCCACCGCCTGCAATAAGCCGCTCATCTGCTGATTCAGCTCCCGCTGCCAGACAATGCTTTTCAGCATCACCTGCGGCCAGGCGTGCCACAGCCATGCGCCGCCCGCCAGCGCCAAAAGCAGAAACAGCGCCAACGGCCAGAGCTGTAGCCAGCGGCGTGAACGAACGGGACCTGCGGACATTATGGACATGCGAGCGTCACCTGTTGAGCAAACTGTTTCCCGAGATCCATATCCTCGGGCGGCGCGTCAGCCTTATCAAGAGAGAGCGCATAGGCGGTCAAATCCTCGTTGGGCTTTGGCGTATGCACATTGAGCTTACAGCCTTTTGGCGCGCCGGCAGGGAGAGAAACGTAAGCATCTTTGTCGTAATGCATGTCGACAAAATAGGTCGGATCGAAGGTGGAAAACTGGTAAGTCTGCCCGGCGAGCAGCTGCGGCTCTGCCAGCGGCAGCGTGAAGGTGAGCACCGCTTTGTGCCCTTCGCGGGCAAGGCCGTAGGCCGTCGGGAGATTCTCAAACTTCACCTTCTCTTTGCCGTGCCAGAACTCAGTGAAGTAGTGCTGCCCCAGCACGTTGGCCATCACTTCTGCCGCCAGCTTCTTCCAGACGTCGCTGCCGGGCTTTGCGTTGCCCGCATCGTACAGCAGATCGGCGGAGGTGATTTCATCCATTGTCCAGCGCATATCAATGGCGGTGAGCTTGCCCTCTTTCATCACCAGCTGGCTTTGCATGCTGATAAAACTGTGCGGATGCGCCGCCGCCTGACACGATAAAAGCGCGCCAATGGCCAGAATTGTGCTCTGTTTCACTCTCGTCATCGCAAACTCCGTGAAAAATTCTGTGACCGACTCCAGCAATCCTTGCGCAAAGGCGCGCCGTCTGGCTTTCATGCCGGGATCCTTTAGCTATTCTTATCAAAAAACTTACTGGAACCTGACAGATGATGACCGTTCAAGAACCGCCATCTGTGCTTTCCAGTCCACAGCGCCGCTGCCAGATCCTGCTGATGCTGTATCTGCCAGGGCAGTCCGTGACGCCAGAGGCCATAAGCCGGTTGAACAGCGTGGATGACGAGGCGGCCCGCCAGGACATCGCCGATATTCGTCACGTTATCCAGCGCTATCATCGGCTCAACATCGTGACGCTTGCAGACGGCAGCTATCGGATTGAGGGCACCACACTTGACCAGCGCCTGTGTCTGATCCACTGGCTGCGCCGGGCGCTGCGGCTTTGCCCCGGTTTTATCCGCGAGCAGTTTACCCCATCGCTTAAAATGCAGCTTAAACAATCTGGCATCTCGCGCATTCTTTACGACGATACCAACCTGCGCGCGCTGGTCAACCGCTGCGGCCGGGCGCTGCAACGCCCGATGGACAGCCGCGATGCCGCCTTTATTGGCCTCTATCTGCAATATTGCCTGCTGCAACAGCATCCGCAGCAGGCACCCGAGTTTAACGACGGGCAGCGTAAGTGGGCGCAAGCCAGCGCTGAATATCAGGTGGCGGCGGAGATAGCCCGCCACTGGCAGCGCCGCACGCACCAGCACGCTCATCCCGATGAACACCTGTTCCTCACCCTGCTGTTTATGCTGCTGAAGGTGCCGGATCCGAAGCGGGATCACCACACTCAGGAAGTGCGGCTTTATCGCAGCATCAATCAGCTTATCGACCATTTCCAGCAGCTTTCTGGCCATCGCTTTAACGATCGTCGCGGCATTCGCGATCAGCTGTACGTGCATCTGGCGCAGGCTATCAACCGCAGCCTGTACGGTATCGGCATTGATAACAGCCTGCCCGAAGAGGTGCAGCGCCTCTACCCGCGTCTGATGCGCACAACCCAGCAGGCGCTCGTGCCATTTGAAAACAGCTACGGGTTACGCATTTCTGATGAAGAAATGGGGCTGATTGCGGTGATATTTGGCGCATGGCTGATGCAGGAGAGCGATTTACAGGAAAAACAGGTGGTGCTGCTCACCGGCGACAATCCGCAGCTGGAGCAGGAAATTGAGCAGCAGCTGCGGGAGCTGACGCTGCTGCCGCTGAACATCAAATACCAGACGCTGAGCGCCTTCCAGACCGAGGGCGCGCCGAAAGGCGTGGCGCTTATCGTCACGCCTTACTCGATTGCCCTGCCGCTGTTTTCCCCTCCGCTGATTCACGCCGGGGAGGCGCTCAGCGAACGGCAGCGGCAGCATATTTGTCAGATGCTG
This sequence comes from Enterobacter sp. CC120223-11, assembly GCF_900215375.1. GTDB lineage: Bacteria > Pseudomonadota > Gammaproteobacteria > Enterobacterales > Enterobacteriaceae > Scandinavium. The sequence goes on from NZ_OBEF01000009.1 coordinate 146,852, forward strand.
GAAGCGCCAGGCTGAGGGCTGACCTTCGGACGCACAAACATCGCCGGAATAGCCAGCATCGCCATCACCCAGAACACGCCCTGGTGCAGATGCTGATACAGGAACCCGGCAACGACGGTCATGATGGCGATACTGCCGCCCATCGCCACCGCAGAGTAAACGGCCTGTAAGCGAATGACTTCACTGCCCTGACGGGCCGAGATATAGCGCATCGCGGCCAGGTGACAGACGGTAAAGGTGCCGCAGTGCAGGATCTGCGCGACGATGAGCCACGGCAGTTCGGTGGTCCAGCCCATAATTCCCCAGCGCAGCAGCCCGCAGAAGGCGGAAAGCAGCAGCAAATCACGCGCGCCAAAGCGGCGGAACACTTTCTTGCTGACGGCAAAAATCACCACTTCAGCCACCACGCCAAGCGACCACAGATAGCCCACTGCCGATGCCGAGTAACCCGCTTCCTGCCAGTAAATGGCGCTGAAGCCGTAGTAAGCCGCATGCGCGCCCTGTAACAGGCAAACGCAGGCGAGGAACCGCCAGCTCTGCACAACCAGCGCTTTCCAGGCGGGCCAGCCCGCATGCTCCTGATGGCGCGTTTCACCCTGCGGCATCACCGACGGCGCGATCATCATCCCGATAAGCATGGAAGCAATCCCGATGCTGAGCAACGCCAGAATGGCGTGATAGTCAAACAGGCTGACCAGCTTCCCCGTCAGCGCCGAGCCAATCACAAAGGCAATCGAGCCCCACAGGCGCACGCGCCCGTAGTCCATCGTGATCTGCTTTTGCCAGGTGTTCGCCAGCGCATCCGTCAGCGGCACCAGCGGTGAAAAGAACAGGTTGAAGCCCACCATCATCGCCATCAGCCAGGCAACGTGGGTGCCAGCCCAGAAGGCGAGAATAAACAGCAGGGTTAACAGCGCGAGAATGCGTAAGGCGCTGATTAAGCGCGACGGATCGCTGACGCGCGGGGCAATCAGCAGGCTGCCGAGGAAACGCGCCACCAGGCCCGCGCCAAGCAGCACGCCGATGGTTTCCGGCGTCAGGCCCGTGCCCGCCAGCCACACGCTCCAGAAAGGTAAGAAGATGCCGTAGCTAAAAAAGTAGGTGAAGTAACTGAGCGCCAGCCAGCGCGTGGAGTGCAAGACCATGATTCCCTCCCAAATGGTGGCGACAGTCTGGCGACAAACGGTGCGGCTGGCAAGTCACTTTAACAAACTGCTAACATATAAGGTGCAAATTTACGAGGATGCTCGTAGAAAATCGCCATCGTGCAGCAAACCGGGTTCAATCCCTTCGCCCCTCGCGACAGCCCACAGGCTGCGGCGACACATATCATCTTCGGGCAATTGACCCGCTCGCCACAGCTGTTGGACATCGGCTATCTCTACGTATAGGAAATGCTGGAACAATTATGAGCGGCGGCAACGTGGCGGCAGTGAGGATTGTGTATTAGGTTTTAAGGACACCCACCTGCACAACGGAAAGGCTATGAACTCTCTACGTTATTTCGATTTCGGCTCCTCGCGTTCGTTCCTGCTGTTGGTTGCGCGCATCGCCATCGTCGCGCTGTTTATCATTTTCGGTTACCCGAAGCTGATGGGGTTTAACGGCACGGTGCAGTACATGGCCGCCAGCGGCGCGCCGGTGCCCACGCTCTCGGCCATCATTGCGGTGATTATGGAAGTACCCGCCGCCATCCTGATTGTGATCGGCTTCTTTACCCGTCCACTGGCGGTACTTTTCATTTTCTATACCCTGGGCACGGCGGTGATTGGTCACCACTACTGGGACATGAGCGGCGATGCGGTGGTGCCAAACATGATTAATTTCTACAAGAACGTCAGCATTGCCGGGGCGTTTTTACTGTTGGCAATTACCGGGCCGGGGGCGATTTCGGTCGACAGGCGTTGAGCCACTGAAAGCAAAAAGGCCGCATTAGCGGCCTTTTTTTATGGGTGCAGAGAATTATGCGTAAACCGGGAAGCGGGCGCAGATATCCAGTACTTTACCTTTGATGCGTTCGATGTTGGCTTCATCATTGATGTTGTCCAGCACGTCACACATCCAGCCTGCCAGCTCTTTCACTTCCGCTTCTTTAAAGCCACGGCGAGTAACGGCCGGAGAACCGATACGGATACCGGAGGTCACAAACGGGCTCTTCGGATCGTTTGGTACGCTGTTTTTGTTGACGGTGATGTTGGCGCGGCCGAGGGCGGCGTCAGCTTCTTTACCGGTCAGGTTTTTGTCGACCAGATCCAGCAGGAACAGGTGGTTCTCAGTGCCGCCAGAAACCACTTTGTAGCCGCGGCTCAGGAACACTTCCACCATCGCTTTGGCGTTTTTAGCGACCTGCTGCTGGTAAACCTTGAACTCTGGTTCCATCGCTTCTTTCAGCGCCACGGCTTTCGCCGCGATCACGTGCATCAGCGGGCCGCCCTGCGCGCTTGGGAAGACAGCGGAGTTCAGCTTCTTATACAGATCTTCGTCACCGCCCTTCGCCAGGATCAGACCACCGCGTGGGCCCGCCAGGGTTTTGTGGGTGGTGGTGGTCACAACGTGTGCGTGTGGAACCGGGTTCGGATAAACGCCTGCGGCGATCAGGCCCGCAACGTGCGCCATGTCGACGAACAGGTAGGCACCGATGCTGTCTGCGATTTCACGCATTTTTGCCCAGTCAACCACGCCGGAGTAGGCAGAGAAGCCGCCGATGATCATCTTCGGCTTGTGCTCTTTGGCCTGCTTCGCCATGTCTTCGTAGTCAATTTTGCCGGACTCATCGATGCCGTAAGGGATGATGTTGTACAGCTTGCCGGAGAAGTTCACCGGAGAGCCGTGAGTCAGGTGACCGCCCTGCGCCAGGTTCATACCCAGCACGGTGTCGCCCGGCTGCAGCAGCGCGGTGTAGACCGCGAAGTTAGCCTGGGAGCCGGAGTGCGGCTGCACGTTGGCGTAATCTGCACCAAACAGCTCTTTCGCACGGTCGATAGCCAGCTGCTCTACCACGTCCACGTATTCGCAGCCGCCGTAGTAGCGTTTGCCCGGGTAACCTTCAGCGTATTTGTTGGTTAACTGAGAACCCTGAGCCTGCATCACGCGCGGGCTGGTGTAGTTTTCGGAGGCGATCAGTTCGATGTGCTCTTCCTGACGGACTTTTTCCTGCTCCATAGCCTGCCACAGTTCGGCATCATAATCGGCAATGTTCATTTCACGCTTTAACATTCGCATCTCCTGACTCAGCTAACAGTAGTTTTACCGCTAAAAAAGGGGGCCCTTTCGGACAACGGCGGACAGTATAACTGATAAGTTCTGCGATAACAGGTCTTGACAAACGTTTTTACGCAAACGATTACCTTGCCGTCGCACAAGGGTTTGAGCAATAAAGCTTCGGCCTGGGTAAAGCGATTTCTTTTCAGGTTTGTGATGCAAATTTTTCACCTTGCACAGAAGCCTTTACAACCGAAGGGCTTTTTCATAACATGCATTTAAAATGCATCATTAAAAAACCCCAAAAGGATATTGCTATGCTCGACGCTCAAACCATCGCTACGGTGAAAGCCACTATTCCCCTGCTGGTCGAAACCGGACCTAAACTCACCGCTCACTTTTACGATCGCATGTTTGCCCATAACCCGGAGCTGAAAGAGATCTTCAACATGAGTAACCAGCGCAACGGCGACCAGCGTGAAGCGCTGTTTAACGCCATTGCCGCCTACGCCAGCAATATTGAGAATCTCGCCGCCCTGCTGCCTGCGGTGGAAAAGATTGCCCAGAAGCACACCAGTTTCCAGATCAAGCCTGAACAGTACGCCATCGTGGGCGGACATCTGCTGGCAACGCTCGATGAAATGTTCAGCCCGGGCCAGGAAGTGCTGGACGCGTGGGGTAAAGCCTATGGCGTGCTGGCAGACGTCTTCATCAAGCGTGAAGGGGAAATTTATCAGCAGAACGCGGTGAAAACCGGCGGCTGGGAAGGCACTCGAGCATTCCGCATTGTGAGCAAAGCGCCGCAAAGCGCACTGATTACCGCCTTTGAATTCGCCCCGGCAGACGGCGGCGATGTGGCTGATTATCAGCCCGGCCAGTACCTCGGCGTGTGGCTGAAGCCGGAAGGTTTTGCTCATCAGGAAATTCGCCAGTACTCCCTGACCCGTCAGGCAGACGGTAAAAGCTATCGCATCGCCGTGAAACGCGAAAACGGCGGGCAGGTTTCAGAGTGGCTGCATGATGAGGCAAGCGTGGGCGACACCGTGCACCTTGCTGCCCCGGCGGGTGATTTCTTTATGTCCGTTGATGCCAGCACCCCAGTGACGCTGATCTCCGCAGGCGTGGGTCAGACGCCAATGCTGGCGATGCTCGACACCCTCGCAAACCGCGCTCACCCGGCGCAGGTGAACTGGTTCCACGCGGCGGAAAACGGCTCTGTTCACGCCTTTGCTGATGAAGTGAAAAAGCTGGGCGCAAAACTGCCGCGCTTTACGTCCCACGTCTGGTACAACACGCCACACGACAATGACGCGTTCGACAGCGCGGGCCTGATGGATCTGCGTGTTCAGGAAGGCCAGTTCAGCGACCCGGCAATGCAGTTTTATCTCTGCGGCCCGGTCGGCTTTATGCAATTCGCGGCAAAACAGCTCATGACGCAGGGTATCAGCGCTGAAAACATTCACTACGAATGCTTCGGCCCGCATAAGGTATTGTAAAATTCAGGCGCCGGGGATGGCAGAAGAGTAATGCAGAGAGCGCTGCCCGCTGAACGTGGCGGGCAGCGTAATAAATCAGATTGCCGCGTCGTCTTCTTCGCCGGTACGGATACGGATCACGCGCGCCACGTCAAAGACGAAGATTTTGCCGTCGCCGATTTTGCCGGTCTGTGCCGTGCGGATAATGGTGTCCACGCAGGTATCGACGATATCGTCGGTGACCACAATTTCAATTTTCACCTTTGGCAGAAAATCGACCATGTACTCCGCACCGCGATACAGCTCGGTGTGACCTTTCTGACGACCAAAGCCTTTCACTTCCGTTACCGTCATCCCGGTGATGCCAACTTCCGCCAGCGCTTCGCGCACATCATCGAGTTTGAAGGGTTTTATAATCGCATCAATCTTTTTCATGGTTTCCTGTCTTATCCGCGTAACCGGTTGCTTACCCTATCATAACGTCGCTGCGCACGGTGGGCTACTCTTTAAAATCATTGGCGTCGAGTTCGTGACGCGACAGCAATTTGTAGAATTCAGTGCGGTTACGCCCCGCCATGCGCGCGGCATGAGTCACGTTACCCTTGGTGATTTGCAGCAGCTTGCGCAGGTAGTTCAGCTCGAACTGGTTTCGCGCCTCGACAAACGTCGGCAGCGCGGTGTTCTCCCCCTCCAGCGCCTGTTCCACCAGCGCATCGCCAATCACCGGTGACGAAGTCAGTGCCACGCACTGTTCGATCACGTTCACCAGCTGGCGCACGTTGCCCGGCCAGTTGGCGGTCATCAGCCGCTTCATCGCATCGGTGGAGAACGCCCGCACGAACGGCTTATGCCTGTCGGCAGACTGGCGCAGCAGATGGTTCGCCAGCAGCGGAATGTCCTCGGTGCGCTCGGCAAGCGTCGGGATTTTCAGGCTGACCACGTTGAGGCGATAGTAGAGATCTTCGCGAAACTCGCCGCGCGCCATCGCTTTCGGTAAATCACGATGGGTGGCGGAGACAATGCGAACGTTGATGTCGATATCACGGTTGCTGCCGAGCGGGCGGATTTTCCGCTCCTGCAGTACGCGCAGCAGCTTGACCTGCAGCGGCGACGGCATATCGCCAATCTCATCCAGAAACAGCGTGCCGCCTTCTGCGGCCTGGAATAATCCTTCACGATTGCTGACCGCGCCGGTAAACGCCCCGCGCGCGTGACCGAAGAGTTCAGACTCCAGCAGCTGTTCCGGCAAGGCACCGCAGTTGATGGCGATGAACGGGTACTTGCCGCGCGGGCTGGCGTTGTGGATCGCCTGGGCGAAAATCTCTTTCCCGGTGCCGCTCTGGCCGTTGATCAGCACGCTGACGTCGGACTGCGCCACCATCCGCGCCTGTTCGAGCAGGCGTAACATCACCGGACTGCGGGTGACGATGGATTCGCGCCAGCTGTCATCGGTGGCGGCGGCGGTGTGCACCAGCGCCTCGTCGATTGCTTTGTACAAGGCGTCTTTATCCACCGGTTTGGTCAGGAAGCTGAAGACGCCCTGCTGGGTGGCGGCGACGGCATCCGGAATTGAGCCGTGCGCGGTCAGGATGATCACCGGCATGCCGGGCTGCACTTTCTGAATTTCGGCGAACAGCTGCAGGCCGTCCATCTCATCCATGCGCAGATCGCTTATCACCAGATCGATATTTTCCCGCGCCAGCACGCGCAGCCCTTCCTGACCGCTTTCAGCGGTGACCACCGAAAAACCCTCGCTGGTCAGGCGCATACCGAGCAGTTTCAGCAGGCCCGGATCGTCGTCAACCAGTAAAAGGTGAGCGGGTTTACGTCCTGTCATGGTTTCTCCTCTCCGGCGGGCGCCTCTTTCACCGTTGGAGTGGCATCGCCCGCATGCCCGGCGTCCGGCGTAAAGTTGCTGCCCGCAGGTTTACGGCTGGAGAGCTGGCGCTCAATGTCGGTCAGATTCTCAAGCTTGCGGGTGGTGAGCTCCAGCTGGCTGCTCAGGTGCTGTTGCTGCTGGCGGAGGATATCCAGTTCGGCATCCGAGGACTGCTGCAGCTTGCTGTAGCGGGAACGCTCATCGGAAAGCTGCAGCTGTAGCGTCTGCCCGTCGCGCCAGAACTGATACAGCGGGCGCACCTGAGCGGGAATTTGTGGGCTGAACGTGTCGAGGCGATTGACCATTTCACGGCGCTCCAGCGGGGTGATTTTAGCGCTGCCAAGCAAAATGCCGCGGCGCAGCGCGTCCTGCCAGGAATCATCACTGTGCAGGCGGGCTTCGCTGCGGGCCATTTCAGGCGACAGGCGCTCGGCGCAGTCCATGCTTCTCAGCCAGTAGAGCGGGTTTTTCTCCGTGGTGTCACCCTGCAACGACCAGACGTCGGCACAGTCTGTTGAAAGGAAATCAGCAACCTGCTGCTGCGGCAGCTTATCTTCATCGCTGGCGCTGGCAGTATGCGGTGCGCTGACGCACCCGGCCAGCCATAAACAGGACGCTCCGGCGAGGAGCGATAGAAAACGAGGGGACATATTCACCAGACATTGCTTCATTTTATGGGTTTATCCGTGTCTGAAAGAGAGAGCGCAATGCAGAAACAAACCTGGCCCTCTGGCGCGTCTACCAACTGCAGGGTTCCCCGCATTCGACGGACGCAATCCCGGGCGATGCTCAGTCCCAGACCGCTTCCCTTTACAGCCCCTTTACGCTGATGGCTGCCCTGATAAAAGGGCTCAAAAATCATGGCTTTTTCAGCCTCCGGGATCGGCGTCCCGCTGTTTTCCACTTCAAGCAGCAGCTGGTTTCCCTGCTGACGGCTGCGCAGAAAAATAGTACCGGATTCGTGGCCGTAGTGCACGGCGTTGGAGTAGAGATTATCGAGCGCGCTCATCAACAGCACAGGCTCCGCCTGACACTCGCGCACATCAAGCTCGACGCGGGTATGCATCATTTTAGCTCTTGCGGGCAAACTGTGGGCGGAGATAACGATATCCAGCAGCGGGGCCAGTTCGACCTTCTCCATTTCAACCGGGCTGTCGGCAAGTTTGCGGTTGTAGTCCAGCAGCTGCTCAATCAGCTTTTGCAGGTTGCGGCTGCTGTCGTCAAGGATCGACACCACCTCTTCCTGCTCAGGCGTCAGCGGCCCGACGACCTTATCGGCAAGCAGCTCGGTACCCTCGCGCATGCTGGCAAGCGGTGTTTTCAGCTCATGGGAAAGGTGGCGCAGAAACTGGTGGCGCTGGGATTCGAGCCAGGAAAGGCGCTCGCTCAGCCAGACGATACGCTGCCCAACGGATCGCAGCTCGCGGGGCCCGGTAAACATCGCCGTGCTGCCGAGCGATTTTCCTTCGCCGAGCCGGTTAATCATCCGCTGAATGCCCTTCACCGGGCCGATAATCATGCGGGTGAACAGCAGCATCATGGTCAGGCTGACCAGGAACAGCACCAGCGCCTGCCAGCCGAAGAACTGCCCACGTTCGGCGATCTCCTGTTGAAGCTGCTGCCCGCGAGAGAACACCACCGCGCGGGTGGCCTGCACCATTTCGGTATTCGCCGAGGCAAAAGCCTCAAGTTTTGCGGCAGAGATCTCATCCGGGCCGCTGTTTTTACAGCGCAGCTCCGCAAGATCGTTCAGATCCTGGCGCAGCGCCTGCCAGATTTTATCATCCGGTAGCACGCCCGCGTGGGCATCCAGCATTTCGCTGTAGCGCTTACGCTGGCCCTGATACACCTTCGCAAGCGTCGCGTCATCGAGGACGCAGTACTGACGGTAGCTGCGTTCCATCTCCAGCGCGGCGTTTGTCATCGCTTCACTGCGGCGCGCGTCCACAAGCGTGGTGCGGTTGGTCATGGCAGCCTGATCGCTCAGCGCATTGAGGCTCTGCCACGCCTGCCAGGCAAGGACCAAAAGCGGCAGCAGGATCAGCAGAAACGCCAGCGTAACCAGCTGACGCAGCGAACGGGGGAAAAGTGACCAGCGTTTCAATGAGTTTGCCCCTGAACATAATGATAATGGCAGGGTAACTGAGGCAGGAAGCGGAAACAACAACGCCGGGCATTAACCCGGCGCGCGGATGGCTGAGGAAGAGTAAACGAAGAGACTCTCAACCAGGGCCATCAGATAAAAAATAGGGAAAATCAATTCATTGATTTTCGGCTGCTAATCAAAAAGAAGGAAAAACCACGCTTTTTCCTTCTTTTTCGCCCAAAAAACAACGCCGGGCATTAACCCGGCGTTGTTACTGAATAAGGCGGTGCCTAACTCCACGTTTCGCCCGATGGTTGATATAGCTAAGCTGATATCAGATGTTGGACGGCAGGCACCTTGTTGTGCGTCATTCGAAGTTTATGTAGCGCGTCCCGAAGGGGCTGACATAAGAGGGTGAATGAGCCACTGCTTATTATTATGCAGTAAGCGTGCCACAATACAAAACAATTTATTAACACACTAATAGATAAGGATTTTTCATCTTCTTAAAGGGAATGAGCAGCTGTTTGCTTTTTAATCACTCTGTCGCTAAAAAGAGACACCTTACTTGAAGCACACATACAGCCATTAAATATCAATAAGATAAATGTCTCCATTTGACGACACCAGAAGATTAGCCCTGTCGCCATTTTCCGACACCTTTCCCGCCCAGGCTCACAAATAAAAAAGCCTTCCGTCATCGGGAAGGCTTTTTACAGGACGGGGAACGTTAACCCAGCTGTTTACGCGCGTTGCGGAAAATACGCATCCACGGGCTGTCCTCGCCCCAGTTTTCCGGGTGCCAGGAGTTGGCGACAGTACGGAATACGCGTTCCGGGTGCGGCATCATCAGCGTGACGCGCCCGCTTTCGCTGGTGACCGCAGTGATCCCGTTCGGTGAGCCGTTCGGGTTTGCCGGGTAGTTTTGCGTCACGTTGCCGAAGTGGTCAACGTAGCGCAGCGCCACCAGGCCTTTGCTTTCGAGTTGCGCCAGGTGCGCGGCGTCACGCACTTCAACGCGGCCTTCACCGTGGGAAACCGCAATTGGCATCTGCGAGCCGACCATGCCCTGCAACAGCAAGGATGGGCTCTGGGTCACTTCCACCAGGCTGAAGCGAGCTTCGAAGCGATCCGAGTGGTTACGCACGAAGCGTGGCCACAGGCTGCTGCCCGGAATCAGGTCACGCAGGTTGGACATCATCTGGCAGCCGTTACACACGCCCAGCGCCAGCGTCTGCGGACGGTGGAAGAAGGTTTCGAACTCGTCGCGCACGCGCTCGTTGAACATGATCGACTTCGCCCAGCCTTCACCCGCGCCCAGCACGTCGCCGTATGAGAAGCCGCCGCAGGCCACCAGCGCCTGGAAATCTGCAAGTCCGGTACGTCCGGCCAGCAGGTCGCTCATGTGTACGTCGATGGCATCGAAGCCAGCACGGTGGAACGCCGCCGCCATTTCGACGTGGGAGTTCACGCCCTGCTCGCGCAGGACCGCAACCTTCGGACGCGCGCCTTTCGCGATGTAAGGGGCCGCCACGTCTTCGTTGATATCGAAGCTGAGCTTCACGTTCAGGCCAGGATCGCTGTCGTTACGCTTCGCTTCATGCTCCTGATCGGCGCATTCCGGGTTGTCGCGCAGGCGCTGCATCTGCCACGTGGTTTCGGCCCACCGCATACGCAGCGTGGTGCGGCTTTCGCTGTAGACTGGATGGCCGTCGGCGGTGATAACAAAGCGGTCGCCTTCGGTGGCTTTGCCGAGGAAGTGTACGCAGTCGGCCAGGCCGTGGCTGGCGAAGATGCCTTCCACCAGCGCACGATCTTCTGCACGCACCTGAATCACGCCGCCCAGCTCTTCGTTAAACAGCGCAGCCAGACGATCGTCGCCCAGTGCGGCGATATCCACGTCCACGCCGCAGTGGCCGGTGAAGGCCATTTCAGCGAGCGTCACCAGCAGGCCGCCGTCGGAGCGGTCGTGCCAGGCCAGAAGTTTGCGTTCAGCCACCAGGACCTGCATCGCATCCCAGAAGCCTTTCAGCTGTTCCACGCTGCGGACGTCGGCGGTTTTGTCGCCGAGCTGGCGGTAAACCTGCGCCAGCGCCGTCGCACCCAGCGCGTTGTGGCCTTTACCAAGGTCGATGAGCAGCAGGGCGTTGTCTTCGGTGGAGAGCTGTGGCGTCACGGTGCCACGCACATCTTCCACGCGGGCAAAGGCGGAAATCACCAGCGACAGTGGCGACGTCATTTCGCGCTGCTCGTGGCCTTCCTGCCAGCGGGTTTTCATCGACATAGAGTCTTTGCCGACCGGAATGGTCAGGCCGAGCGCCGGGCAGAGCTCTTCGCCGACAGCTTTCACCGCCGCGTACAGGCCTGCGTCTTCACCCGGGTGCCCTGCCGCCGCCATCCAGTTTGCGGAAAGCTTGATGCGTTTAAGGTCACCCACCTGAGTACCGACGATGTTGGTCAGCGCTTCGCCGACGGCGAGACGAGCGGATGCCGCGAAGTCCAGCAGCGCAACCGGGGCACGCTCGCCCATCGCCATCGCTTCGCCGTAGTAGCTGTCGAGGCTGGCGGTGGTCACCGCGCAGTTCGCCACGGGGATCTGCCACGGACCGACCATCTGATCGCGGGCCACCATGCCTGTCACCGTGCGGTCGCCGATGGTGACGAGGAAGGTTTTCTCTGCCACGGTCGGCAGGTGCAGAACGCGGTTAATCGCATCAGCGATAGTGATGCTCGCTCTGTCCAGCGCTTCACCGTTAGCGGCCAGCGTTTCCACATCGCGGGTCATTTTTGGAGTTTTGCCCAGCAGCACGTCCAGCGGCAGATCGATAGGCGTATCGTCGAAGTGGCTGTCGCTGAGGCTCAGATGCATCTCTTCGGTGGCTTCACCGATGACCGCATAAGGCGCTCGCTCACGCTGGCAAAGTTCGTCGAACAAAGGCAGCTGATCGGCAGCCACCGCCAGCACGTAGCGCTCCTGGGATTCGTTACACCAGATCTCCAGCGGGCTCATCCCTGGCTCATCGCTGAGGATATCGCGCAGGTTGAATTTGCCGCCGCGTCCGCCGTCGCTCACCAGTTCAGGCATGGCGTTGGACAGGCCGCCCGCGCCAACATCGTGGATAAACAGAATCGGGTTGGCTTCACCCAGCTGCCAGCAGCGGTCGATAACCTCCTGGCAACGGCGCTCCATTTCCGGGTTATCGCGTTGGACAGAGGCGAAATCGAGATCCGCATCGGACTGACCGGAGGCCATAGACGATGCCGCCCCGCCGCCGAGGCCGATATTCATCGCCGGGCCGCCGAGGACGATAAGCTTAGCGCCGACGTTGATCTCACCTTTCTGCACGTGATCGGCACGAATGTTGCCGATCCCGCCTGCCAGCATGATCGGCTTGTGGTAGCCACGCAGCTCTTCACCGTTGTGGCTGTTGACCTTCTCTTCATAGGTGCGGAAGTAGCCGTTCAGCGCCGGACGACCAAATTCGTTGTTGAACGCAGCGCCGCCCAGCGGGCCGTCAGTCATGATATCCAGCGCTGTCACGATGCGGTCGGGCTTGCCGAAGTCTTCTTCCCACGGCTGCTCAAAGCCCGGAATGCGCAGGTTGGAAACGGAGAAGCCCACCAGCCCGGCTTTCGGCTTAGCGCCGCGCCCGGTGGCACCTTCATCACGGATTTCACCGCCGGAACCCGTTGCCGCGCCCGGCCACGGAGAGATGGCCGTCGGGTGGTTATGGGTTTCCACCTTCATCAGGATATGCGTTGGCTCCTGGTGGAAATCGTAGCGCTGCGCGTCGCGGTCGGCGTAGAAGCGCCCCACGTCGGAACCTTCCATCACCGCGGCGTTGTCCTTATAAGCAGACAGCACGTGATCCGGCGTTATTTCGAAGGTGTTCTTGATCATTTTGAACAGCGACTTGGGCTGCTGTTCGCCGTCAATCACCCAGTCGGCGTTGAAAATCTTGTGACGGCAGTGTTCGGAGTTCGCCTGGGCAAACATATAGAGTTCGATGTCGTTCGGGTTGCGGTTCAGCGTGGTGAAGGCATCGAACAGGTAATCAATTTCATCTTCCGCCAGCGCCAGCCCCAGACGCATATTGGCGTCCACCAGCGCCTGACGGCCCTGCCCCTGCACGTCCACGCTGGCAACAGGCGCAGGCTGATGATGGGCAAACAGGTTTTCCGCATCCTGCAGCTCAGCAGAAACGGTCTCCATCATCCGGTCGTGCAGTTCGGCAGCAACCTGCTTCCACTGCGCTTCGTTCAGCGTGGAGGCTTCAACGTAGTACGCGACGCCGCGCTCCAGGCGCTCAATCTGAGCCAGGCCGCAGTTGTGGGCGATGTCGGTTGCTTTTGAAGACCAGGGGGAGATGGTGCCAGGGCGGGGAGTGACGAGCAGTAATTTACCGGCGGGTGTATGGCTGCTGAGGCTTGGGCCGTACTGCAGCAATCTTGCCAGGCGGGTGTGTTCCTCTTCTGACAGCGGCGCATTCAGCTCGGCGAAGTGCACGTACTCGGCGTAAATGTTGCTGACCGGAAGGTTGGCTGCCTGAAAGCGTGCCAGCAGTTTGGTAATACGAAATGCAGACAGTGCAGGCGAACCACGCAGAATTTCCATCATAAGTCTCTCGTCTTCTGGGTTTCAGTGTGCGCAATGGCGGAAAACGGGCGCCATTATAGAGCATCCTGCACGGCTACGTAACCGTTTGCGTCAAAATAAAACCGCCGCCTCGTTTTACCACCCAATGCGACTTATACGATCAATAGGTTGCCAACTGGCGCTTGTTTAAGCAAAATGCCGCTCATTCTGTAGTGTCCCTAAACTTTAACACGGTAACTATTGCCTGAGATTGCTCTCGTTGCAGAGAATTAACTAATTGAAAAAATTAAAGATTAATTATCTGTTTATCGGCATTGTCACCCTGCTACTGGCAGCGGCGCTATGGCCCTCCGTTCCCTGGTTCAATAAACCAGAGAACCGCATCGCCGCCATTCAGGCGCGCGGTGAGCTGCGCGTCAGCACAATAGTCTCTCCCCTGACCTTCGCCAGCATTAACGAAAAAGATTATGGCCTGGACTACGAGCTGGCCCAGCAGTTCGCCGACTACCTCGGCGTGGAGCTTAAAGTCACCGTCCGGCAGAACATCAGCCAGCTGTTTGACGACCTCGATAATGACAAAGCCGATATGCTGGCCGCAGGCCTGGTGTACAACAGCGAGCGCATCAAAAACTATCAGGCCGGCCCGACCTATTACTCCGTTTCACAGCAGCTGGTGTACCGCAAAGGCAGCTTCCGCCCGCGAACGCTTGAAAATATCACGGCTCAGCAGCTGACTATTGCACCAGGGCATGTGGCCATTAATGACCTGCAGGAACTGAAGGCGAAGAAGTACCCGAATCTGGACTGGACCGTCGACGACAAGCGCGGCAGCGTTGAGCTGATGGATGAGGTTCTTGACGGCAGGCTCGACTATACCATTGCCGATTCGGTGGCGATAAGCCTGTTCCAGCGCGTGCATCCGGAGCTGGCGGTGGCGCTCGACATTACCGATGAGCAGCCGGTCACCTGGTTCAGCCTGAAGGACAGCGACAATACCCTGCCCGCCGCGATGCTCGATTTCTTCAACAACATCAATGAAGACGGCACCCTGGCAAGGCTTGAGGAGAAATACCTCGGCCACGGCGACGATTTCGACTATTTCGACACCCGCACCTTCCTGCGCGCGGTGGACAACCTGCTGCCGGACTTCCAGCCGCTGTTCCAGAAATATGCCGCAGAGATCGACTGGCGTCTGCTGGCGGCCATCGCCTGGCAGGAATCCCACTGGGATCCGCTCGCCACTTCTCCCACCGGCGTGCGCGGCATGATGATGTTGACCAAAAACACCGCGCAAAGCCTGGGCCTGACGGACCGCACCGATGCCGAGCAGAGCGTCAGCGGCGGGATGCGCTATTTGCAGGACATGATGGATAAAGTGCCGGACACCGTGCCAAAGGACGAAAAGATCTGGTTCGCACTGGCGGCTTACAACATGGGCTATGCACATATGCTGGATGCCAGGGCACTCACCGCGAAGCAAAAAGGCAATCCGGACAGCTGGGCGGACGTAAAGCAGCGTCTGCCGCTGCTCAGCCAGAAACCCTATTACACCCGGCTGACGTACGGCTACGCGCGCGGGCATGAAGCCTACGCCTATGTGGAAAACATTCGTAAGTATCAGATAAGCCTGGTGGGCTATCTGCTGGAGAAAGAGAAGAAGGCCACGCAAGAAAGGGAGTTCGCGCAGGATTATCCGGCGGTCAGGCCGGACGAACTGAATCACACCACCGCAAGCGTCGGCGTGCTGCCATTTATCTCATTAACGGCAGATGAGCACAGCGGGCAGATTGGCGTCAAACACCCCGGCAGCCTCATTGATATTCTGCGTCACTGAGACTGGGCGGCGCGCCTGAGAGCTTTTTTCTGTTCGCGACGGTGGCGGAAAAAATCACTCAGCATGGCCGAGCAGCTGTCGGCGAGCACCCCTTCGGTGATTTCAACCCGATGGTTCATGCCCGGATGGTGCAGCACGTCAATCAGCGAGCCCGCCGCACCCGTTTTCGCATCCCGTGCACCAAACACCAGCTGCCCTATGCGGCTGTGAACCATTGCCCCTGCGCACATCACGCAGGGTTCAAGCGTCACGTATAGCGTGGTGTCAATCAATCGGTAGTTCTGTAGCACCAGCCCGCCCTGGCGCAGCGCCATAATTTCCGCGTGCGCCGTCGGGTCATGACGACCAATCGGCCGGTTCCAGCCCTCGCCAATCACCTGATCCTGATAAACCAGTACCGCGCCGACCGGCACTTCCCCTTCGTCCCAGGCGCGTTGAGCCAGCGTCAGCGCGTGGCGCATCCAGCGTTCGTGGTTCAGTTCATTGTCAGACAAAGCGGCTACTCCGGTAGAAAACGGGGCGCATTATACATGGCGCCTGGCGGTTGCACTATTCCAGTTGTTGCAGATCGCCGCGCGGCGTAACACGAAAGCGGTGCTGGCAAAAATAGAGCAGTGGGTTGTCCTGATTGCTGTCGCTGTAGCCGCTGTAGAGGCGCAAAGGGGTACCGATTTTTTTCTCCAATTGGGCAACTTTTTCGTGTCCCAGGCAGCGAAGCGTCAGCACCCAGCCGCCGTAGCGGCGTTCTGTCATGCTGGCTATCAGGTTGACGCGCGGCAACCAGGGCGTGTCGAAGTAAACCTGCTCCACTAAAGATTTTGGCGAACCGGTAATCAGCCACACGTCCGCATCGGAACTGGTCAGATAATCCGTCAGACGCTGATGCACCACCGGGAAAGCGGTAACATGCCCGCGGAACCAACGAACGAAGTTAGCCTCAATGCCTTTGAGCCGCGTTTCGCTGTGGCCGAAGGTGGCGGCCCACAGCAGCAGGCTCATCGGCCAGCGTGCCGCGCGCCCTTTTGCCAACAGAGCCACGCCTATCACCGGCAGCAATGGAAGCACCAGCAGAGCATTCAAAGGGTTATGGCGGAAGAGGTAGCGTAAAAAACTGCCAAACATATCCTGCTGATGCAGCGTGCCATCCAGGTCAAAAAACACCACCCGACGCGAATTACTTACCAAAGCATTTCCCTCTCATAGTTGAACGCGTAAGCGTCATGCCTGTTAGTTAGCCTAACAGTCGGAACCTCACATTTCCAAAAACGATACGCAATGCGGCTTTCCCTTCTTTTCCGGACAGCGTATCCTTTTGATTAGCATAATGAATTGTTTAATAATGCCGCATAATTTTCCCTGTTTGGGCCGTGCAGCATCGCAATCCCCTATAATCAAAGACAAATTTCTGACAGCTGGCCAGGCTTTGGCCCTCTGGAGAGGCAATGAACTGTTTGATTCGCATCCGCCAACGGTACGCCGGGCTTGCGCAAAGCGACAAAAAACTGGCGGACTTTATTCTGGCGCAGCCGGACGAGGCCCGTCATCTCAGCTCCCAGCAGCTGGCCGCAGCCGCAGGCGTCAGCCAGTCGAGCGTGGTGAAGTTTGCGCAGAAGCTGGGATTCAAAGGTTTCCCCGCGCTAAAGCTTGCGCTCAGTGAGGCGCTGGCAAGTCATCCCCACCCCTACTCTGTCCCGGTGCATAACCAGATCCGTGGTGACGATCCGCTGCGCCTGGTGGGTGAAAAGCTGATTAAAGACAACGTCTCAGCGATGCACGCCTCCCTGGACGTTAACCCTGAGGAGAAGCTGCGGGAAAGCATCGGCCTGCTGCGCAGCGCCCGGCGGATTGTGGTGACCGGTATCGGCGCCTCGGGGCTGGTGGCGCAAAACTTTAGCTGGAAGCTAATGAAAATTGGCCTCAATGCCGTCGCAGAACAGGATATGCACGCCCTGCTTGCCACCGTCCAGGCATTGACGACGGATGATTTGCTGCTGGCTATCTCCTATTCCGGCGAGCGCCGAGAGATAAACCTGGCGGCAGACGAAACGCTGCGAGTCGGCGGCAAAGTGCTTGCCATTACCGGGTTTTCGCCCAATGCCCTGCAGCAGCGGGCCAGCCATTGTCTTTATACCATCGCCGAGGAGCAGGCCACGCGCAGCGCAGCCATTTCCTCAACCAGCGCACAGATGCTGCTGACCGATCTGCTATTTATGGGCCTGGTTCAGCAGGATCTGGAAAATGCGCCGGACAGGATCCGCCACAGCGAAGCGTTGGTGAAAAAACTGGTCTGAACAGAGAATGAGCGTATAATGCCCGCCCTGTTTGTGTTGTTTCTGAGAATTTCCGTATGGCGCTGTTAATTACCAAAAAATGCATCAACTGCGATATGTGCGAGGCGGAATGCCCGAACACGGCCATTTCGATGGGCGACAGCATTTATGAGATTAACAGCGACCGCTGCACCGAGTGCATCGGCCATTACGAAACGCCGACCTGCCAGAAAGTGTGCCCGATCCCCAACACTATCATCAAAGACCCGGCCCACCTGGAAAACGAAGAGCAGCTGTGGGACAAATTCGTTCAGCTGCATCACGCCGATAAAATCTAGCTTTCCATAATCACCGTGGCGCAGGCGTAATGACGTTCGTCTGCCAGCGTCACGTGCATGTGGGCCACCCCAAGCTGAGCCGCCAGCTCTGCCGCTGCGCCCCATAAACGCAGCTTCGGCTTGCCCAGTTCATCGTTGTAGACTTCAAACTGTTCAAACGCCAGCCCGTTACGGATCCCGGTGCCCAACGCCTTTGACGCAGCCTCTTTGACCGCAAAACGCTTTGCCAGAAAACGCACCGGCTGCTGGTGCGTCTCCCAGATTTTCCATTCATGCTCGCTGAGCACCCGCCGTGCGAGGCGATCGCCGCTGCGGGCGATCACCGCTTCGATACGGGCGATCTCCACGATATCCGTGCCGATGCCGACGATGGCCATTACTTGCGCGCTTCCAGCATCAGGCGCTTCATTTCGGCCACGGCTTCTTTCAGCCCGCTCATCACGGCGCGACCAATGATGGCATGACCAATGTTCAGCTCGTGCATTTCCGGCAGCGCAGCAATGGCTTTGACGTTGTGATAGGTCAGGCCGTGTCCGGCATTGACCTTCAGGCCGAGGCTCGCCGCGTAGGTCGCTGCCTGAGCAATGCGATCCAGCTCTTTCGCCTGCTGTGCTTCGCTTTCGGCATCAGCGTAGCAGCCGGTGTGAATTTCGATATACGGCGCACCCACGTCTGCCGCGGCTTTGATTTGTTCGCGATCGGCATCAATGAACAGGGAGACGAGGATCCCGGCGTCCGCCAGGCGCTTGCAGGCATCGCGCATTTTATCGAGCTGGCCTGCCACGTCCAGACCGCCTTCGGTGGTCACTTCCTGACGCTTTTCAGGCACCAGACAGCAGAAGTGAGGCTTCGTCTCGCAGGCAATCGTCAGCATCTCTTCGGTGACCGCCATTTCCAGATTCATGCGGGTGTCGAGGGTCTGGCGCAGGACACGCACGTCACGATCGGTAATGTGACGGCGGTCTTCACGCAGATGCACGGTGATGCCGTCAGCGCCAGCCTGCTCGGCGATGAATGCCGCCTGAACAGGATCCGGGTACGCCGTGCCGCGCGCGTTTCGCAGGGTGGCAATGTGATCGATGTTGACGCCTAACAGTAATTCAGCCATGACAATCCTCGTTATTGATTTTGGTTCGTTGTTTTCTCTCTCCCTAACCCTCTCCCGGAGGGAGAGGGAATAGATCGCGACCACAATGAAATCGCGGGCTGATTTTCCCCCTCTCCCCCTGGGAGAGGGCCGGGGAGAGGGAAATCGGTCAATCTTTATGTTCGCTTCGGCACAAACTGCCGGAACAGTTCACGGCTCTTGAGCGGCTTGCCACCGAGATAAGGTTTGAGCGCGATGCGGGTAAAGCGTTTTGCTGCCCGCAGCGTATCGGCATCCGGAAACTCCCGGCTGGCGAGGGCTTTTAGATGGTGCCCGGTAAACGTGCTGTTATCAATCACTACGCTTGCGATGAAGCCTTTTTCTTCGCGGTAGCGGTAGGTCATGGTGTCGTCGACGGCCTCACCGCTGCCCGCACAGTGCAGAAAATCCACGCCGTAGCCAAGATGCGCCAGCAGCGCCAGTTCAAAGCGACGCAGCGCCGGTTCCGGTGTGCCGTTTACGCCAGCCAGGGCCTGGATACAGTGCAGATAATCAAAGAAGAGTTCGGAGAAACGGGTTTCGTTTTCCAGCACGCGAGAGAGGAGTTCGTTGACGTATAAACCGCTGTAAAGCGCAATGCCACTTAGCGGCAACGCAAGCGAGACGGCTTCAGCGCTGCGCAGCGTTTTGACATCACCGCGGCCACCGAAACGGACCAGTAAAGGGGTAAAGGGCTGAAGCGCACCTTTGAGATTTGAGCGTTTGGAACGTGCGCCTTTTGCTACAAGGCGCACGCGGCCCGACTCTTCCGTGAAGACGTCCAGCATCAGGCTGGTTTCGCTCCAGGGACGACTATGCAGAACAAAAGCGCGCTGCCAGCCTTCCACGGGGTTTACTTAGAGGTCGTCGACGTAACCGAGACTGCGCAACGCGCGTTCGTCGTCGGCCCAGCCTGATTTCACTTTCACCCACAGTTCCAGATGGACCGGGGCTTCGAACATTTCCTGCATGTCCTTACGGGCTTCAATGCCGATGGTTTTGATTTTGGCGCCTTTGTTGCCAATCACCATCTTCTTCTGCCCTTCGCGCTCAACGAGGATCAGCCCGTTGATGTCATAGCCGCCGCGCTCGTTGCTCTGGAAGCGTTCAATTTCAACGGTCACAGAATACGGCAGCTCGGCACCAAGGAAACGCATCAGCTTTTCACGGATGATTTCAGAGGCCATGAAGCGCTGAGAACGGTCGGTGATGTAATCTTCCGGGAAGTGATGCGTTGCTTCCGGCAGGTGCTTACGCACGATGCCCGCCACGGTATCCACATTCAGGCCGGTTTCCGCAGAAATCGGCACGATGTCGAGGAAGTTCATCTGGCTGCCGAGGAACTGCAGGTGCGGCAGCAGGTCCGCTTTTTCCTGCACGTTGTCCACTTTGTTGACCGCGAGGATCACCGGCGCACGACCACCTTTGAGCTTGTTCAGCACCATTTCGTCGTCAGCGGTCCACTTGGTGCCTTCGACCACAAAAATGATAAGCTCAACGTCGCCGATGGAGCTGCTGGCCGCTTTGTTCATCAGGCGGTTAATGGCGCGCTTCTCTTCCATATGCAGGCCCGGGGTATCGACGTAAATCGCCTGATAAGCCCCTTCGGTATGGATGCCGACAATACGGTGACGCGTGGTCTGCGCTTTGCGAGAAGTGATAGAAATCTTCTGACCAAGCAGGTTGTTCAGCAGGGTGGATTTGCCGACGTTGGGACGACCAACGATGGCGATAAATCCGCAGTAACTTTTTTCGTCGCTCATTCCAGCTCCAGTTTTTTCAGCGCCTGTTCGGCGGCAGCCTGCTCCGCCTTGCGACGGCTGGAACCTGTGCCAACCACCGGTTCACTCAGGCCACTGACCTGGCAGTGGATAGTAAATTCCTGATCGTGGGCTTCGCCACGCACCTGCACAACCAGATAGGAAGGCAGAGGCAGGTGACGACCCTGTAAATATTCCTGCAAACGCGTTTTCGGATCTTTTTGCTTATCACCCGGACTGATTTCGTCCAGTCGGGTCTGGTACCAGCTCAGAATCAGCTTCTCGACGTTCTGAATGTCACTGTCGAGGAACACGCCGCCAATCAGTGCTTCAACGGTATCCGCCAGAATTGATTCGCGACGGAAGCCGCCGCTTTTCAACTCACCCGGCCCCAGGCGCAAACATTCACCCAGTTCAAATTCACGGGCAATTTCCGCCAGCGTGTTGCCGCGTACAAGCGTCGCACGCATGCGGCTCATGTCACCTTCGTCTACGCGCGGGAAGCGGTGATACAGCGCGTTAGCAATGACATAACTTAAAATGGAATCACCCAGAAACTCGAGGCGCTCATTATGCTTGCTGCTGGCGCTGCGGTGGGTTAATGCCTGCTGTAACAGATCCTGATGTTGAAAAGTGTAGCCCAGCTTGCGTTGAAGCCGATTAATTACGATGGGGTTCATGCTCTACCAATAGATGAATGCGTCAATAATGCAGCACACGAAACCGACCTGAGAAAGCCAACGCGGTTTCGTGTGCCGTGGATCCCTTGCGGGTACCAACCTAAAACTTCGGGGGGATATTCTATACGCAACGACAAGGGATGTCGTTAGCTGAGAGGCATTTATATCGGAAATAATTCATGTCGCCACAACAGGCGTGGCGACATGAATAAAAGTGAGGAATTACTTGATCCCACCGATGCGGCTTAAGCGCACGCCGGTTGGCCATTCACCTTCCTGCTTCTCAAAGCTCATCCAGATACCGACGGCTTTACCAACCAGATTCGCTTCCGGCACAAAGCCCCAGTAGCGGCTGTCGGCGCTGTTATCGCGGTTGTCGCCCATCATGAAGTAATGCCCAGGCGGCACAATCCAGGTGGCTAACTGCTGGCCCTGCTGATGGTAGTACATACCCAGCTGATCCTGCGCAATTGGCACGGTCAGAATACGGTGTGCAACTTCACCCAGCGTCTCTTTGCGCTCGCTCAGACGCACGCCGTTGTCTTTGCTCTCACCCTGCGGCAGCTGCCAGAAACCGCTGGTCGCTTCGCCACCGTTGCGGCGGGCAAAAGTCTGCACGAAATCGCTCGGCTCTACGTTGGAGTAGGTTACCGGCAGCGCGTTTCCACAAGCCTGACCAGAGCTGCAGTTTGGCTGAATGGTCACTTCTTTGGCGACAGGATCGTAGCTTACTTTGTCACCCGGTAAACCGACTGCACGCTTGATGTAATCCAGACGCGGATCTTCCGGATATTTGAACACCACGATATCGCCACGCTTAGGATGCCCGGTTTCGACTAACGTCTTCTGATAAATCGGATCTTTAATCCCGTAGGCGAACTTCTCTACCAGAATAAAATCACCAATCAACAGCGTTGGCATCATCGAACCTGAAGGGATCTGGAACGGCTCGTAAATAAAGGAGCGTACCACCAGCACGATGGCCAGCACCGGGAAAACAGAAGCCCCGGTTTCCAGCCAGCCCGGTTTCGGGCCGACTTTTTTCAGCGTTTTTTTATCCAGCGAATCACCCGCTGCAACCTGTGCAGCGGCCTGACGCTCACGGCGTTTTGGTGCAAATATAAACTTATCCAGGCACCATAAAACCCCGGTCACCAGGGTCGCAATGACCAGGATCAGGGCAAACATGTTCGCCATGCCAACTCCTTATTGGTTATTTACCGTCTTTACCGACATGCAGAATGGCGAGGAAAGCTTCCTGCGGCAGCTCAACGTTGCCCACCTGCTTCATGCGTTTTTTACCGTCTTTCTGTTTTTGCAGCAGCTTTTTCTTACGGCTGACGTCACCGCCGTAGCATTTCGCCAGAACGTTTTTACGCAGCTGTTTCACGGTGGAACGGGCAATGATGTGGTTGCCGATTGCCGCCTGAATCGCGATATCAAACTGCTGACGCGGGATCAGCTCTTTCATCTTCTCCACCAGCTCACGACCGCGATAAGGCGCGTTGTCGTTGTGGGTGATCAGCGCCAGGGCATCAACACGATCGCCGTTGATGAGAACATCCACGCGCACCATGTTCGAAGCCTGGAAACGCTTGAAGTTGTAATCCAGCGACGCGTAGCCGCGGGAGGTGGACTTCAGACGGTCGAAGAAGTCGAGCACTACTTCCGCCATTGGGATTTCATAGGTCAACGCAACCTGATTACCGTGGTAAACCATGTTGGTCTGCACGCCACGCTTCTCAATACACAGCGTGATGACGTTGCCGAGGAACTCCTGCGGCAGCAGCATGTGACACTCGGCGATAGGCTCGCGCAGCTCAGAGATGTTGTTCAGCGGCGGCAGCTTGGACGGGCTGTCGACGTAGATCACTTCTTTATTGGTCGTCTCGACCTCGTACACCACCGTCGGGGCCGTGGTGATGAGATCCAGATCGTATTCACGCTCAAGGCGTTCCTGGATGATTTCCATGTGCAGCAGGCCGAGGAAGCCACAGCGGAAGCCGAAGCCCAGCGCCGTTGAGCTTTCTGGCTCATAGAACAGGGAAGCATCGTTCAGGCTCAGCTTGCCGAGCGCATCACGGAAGTTTTCATAGTCGTCAGAGCTGACCGGGAACAGGCCCGCATAGACCTGAGGTTTAACCTTTTTGAAGCCTGGCAGCGCTTTATCTGCCGGGTTACGGGAAAGGGTCAGGGTATCGCCCACCGGCGCGCCGAGGATGTCTTTGATGGCGCAAACCAGCCAGCCTACCTCGCCGCACTTCAGCTCGGTGCGATCAACCTGTTTCGGCGTGAAGATCCCCAGACGGTCGGCGTTGTAGACCTGCCCGGTGCTCATCACTTTAACTTTATCGCCCTTGCGCAGAGTGCCGTTTTTCACGCGGATCAGCGACACAACACCCAGATAGTTATCAAACCAGGAGTCAATAATCAGCGCCTGCAGCGGTGCATCAGGGTCACCTTCCGGCGCCGGGATCTCGCGGACCAGACGCTCTAACACGTCGGGAACGCCTACGCCGGTTTTCGCCGAGCAGCGCACGGCATCCGTGGCATCAATGCCGACGATGTCTTCAATCTCTTCCGCCACGCGCTCAGGATCGGCGGCTGGCAGGTCGATTTTGTTCAGAACCGGAACCACTTCCAGGTCCATTTCCATGGCGGTGTAGCAGTTCGCCAGGGTCTGCGCTTCTACGCCCTGCCCGGCGTCCACCACCAGCAGCGCGCCTTCGCAGGCGGCCAGAGAACGGGATACTTCATAGGAGAAGTCGACGTGGCCCGGGGTGTCGATAAAGTTAAGCTGATAGGTTTCGCCGTCAGACGCTTTGTAATCCAGGGTCACGCTCTGCGCTTTGATGGTGATGCCGCGTTCGCGCTCCAGATCCATAGAATCGAGAACCTGCGCCGCCATTTCACGATCGGAAAGACCACCGCAAATCTGAATGATACGGTCGGACAAGGTGGATTTACCGTGGTCGATGTGAGCGATGATCGAAAAGTTACGTATATTCTTCATAGTTAGAGTTAATTATGCCTTACGAATTCCTGGAAGCCGCGGGTCTGCGCCGGACGATTGATCGTTCGAAAACGCCGCATTCTACACTACATCTCCGTCGCCAGGAAATGCTCTTCCGGCAAGCTTAGCGGTTAGCAGGAAGGAGATCCTGTTGGAGATGTAAATAAAGATAAAAGCCAGCGTAATTACTGGCTCAGTTCAGAAGGGGAAGTCTCAACCCGCAGCAGATCCGGCGGGAGGCCAACGCTGAGAATAACCGGTTGCCAGGCTTCGCGGGAGGCGAGCTTTGGGGAGAGTCCGCGGGCGACCAGGAAACCGCCCACGCCGCCGAGAATGCCGCCAGCAAACGCGGCCAGATCGCTGCTGAACAGCAGCTGGAATAGCGCCGCCATGACAAACAAACCCAGTAATGGCGTCATATAAACCAGCACGGCTGAGGTCAGCAAACTGCCTTCGCTGATGCCCAACTCCACTTTCTGCCCGACGGCCAGAGGCTGCGAACTTGGCACGCTGATGGTGTGCTCCGTCTGCGGCCCGAGCTTATTCAGCACCCGGCTGCCACAACCCGCCCGTGACGAGCAACTGCTACAGGATGATTTTACGTCGCAGCTGACCAGGGCGAGACCCTCGTGCCACGATACGACCGTGGCCCACTCTTTGATCATTTTGCCGCCTTAAACTTAATGCTGTCCGCCACGCGTTTTGCCGTTTGCGGCGGCAGTTCGCCGACAATGGTAATTTCGGCGTTATCACGCACGGATGTACTGACGGTTCGACGCCCGGTTCTCAGCACCTGCTCGCTGCTGTTAGCAGCAGCGCGGTTAACATTCACCGAGAAGCTGAACAGACCATCGGAATAGAGGCGAGATTCGACAGGGGTCTCTATGGTTGGCAAAGAGCGGCGGCTGCCTGCCACTTCAGCAAAACCTTGCGGCAGCCAGCCCGGCTGCCAGTTGAAATTGGCTTTGTCTCCGGTAGGCACGGACAGCAGCGGCGGCAGACTGGCCGTCGCCAGCGTTTGCATGTTGCTGCTTACCTGCTGACTAACGTTAAACGCCACGACGCGGAACTGCTCCAGCGTTTCGCCGTCCCTGTCCAGCAGATCGACGCGCATCGGCAGCTTCGTTTCTGAGTCCAGCCAGACAATATAGCTGTAGCGGGTGCCGTCGCGGGCGACAACGCGAATAACCTCGCAAAGCCTGTCGGCAATACGGGTGCGGCCTACAGAGATAAAATCATAGTAGGGTGCGAGGCGCTTAAAGTCGGTATATACCAGCGAAGGCAGTGAATCGACGATGTAATCGCCGTTCAGGGTAAAGGGATCGAGGCCGGGCTCGAAGTAGCTGATTTCATTCCCGCGCTGGACCACTTCACGACGCGGGCCATCCATCTGCAGCAGCTGCGCCAGGGCCTGATTGTTCAGACGTGCATGACGATAGCGTAGCGATTCCACGCCCTGCTTGTTAATGCTGACGAACGACAGCTCATAATTGAGAGACTGGCTGGCCAGATTCATCTGCTGCAACAACGCCCCGGACGAAACATCAGCCGAGGCGTTGGCGGAGAAGAACAGGCTACCAGCCACAAGTGACATGGCACACCAAAGTTGCTTCATTACTGCTGTTGCGTTCCTAACGTTTGATAACCTGGCACCTGAACAGCCGCTTGCTGAGTCTGTGCCTGTTCAAACTGAAGCTGCTCTGAGTGCAGACGGCGTTGCAATTCGTAGTCCTGCAGCATCGCATTGATACGACGACGCTGCTCCTGGACCTGTTGTTGCTGGCCAGAAGCCGTGGCGTTGGCATCCGCCGGAACACCCAGGCTAACCGGGCTGGCTTTACCCATCATCGGCAGCGTGTTAAACACTGGCGTTTCAGGCTGCTGAGACGCATCAGATTGACCATTGTAGTGCTGAACCCCAACGATCACCGCGAGAGAAACGCACGCAGCCACGCCCATTTGTGTCAGAGAGCTTGCCCATGGGCGAACTTTCTTCCAGAACGGCATATTCTGCCACTGGTGCGGTGCGGGTTGGGCTTCAGGGATGAGCGGCGTCGCCTGGCGAACAGGTTCATTCTCAATGGCGGCCATCACGCGGGCTGAAATATCAAAATTGAGAGTCTGCGCCGTCTCTCCGCGCATGGTATCGCGAATGAGATGGTAGCTCTCCCAGGTTTTTTGCATTTCAGTGGAACGACTCAACTCGTTGAGCAGCGCCGAATCCAGCGTTTCACCATCCATCAAAGCGGAAAGTTTTTCTTTCTGCATGCCTAATACCTTTTCCAGTATTCCGCTATCGTCAACGCCTGATAAGCGGTTGAACTTTATTATCAATAGCTTCTCGCGCACGGAAAATGCGCGAGCGTACCGTACCCACCGGACAATCCATGATAGCGGCTATCTCTTCATAGCTCAGACCATCCAACTCCCGTAACGTGATTGCCATGCGTAAATCTTCCGGGAGCGACTCAATAGTACGGAACACTATTTGTCTCAGTTCTTCTGACAACATTAAGTTCTCAGGGTTCGAAATTTCTTTCAGCGCACCGCCACTTTCGTAATTTTCTGCTTCGATTGCATCAACATCACTCGCCGGCGGGCGTCGCCCCTGAGCAACCAGGTAATTTTTTGCCGTGTTCACGGCGATACGGTACAGCCAGGTATAGAAAGCACTATCTCCCCGGAAAGAATCCAGCGCACGATAGGCCTTTATAAAAGACTCTTGTACAACGTCAGGCACATCGCCGGACGGTACGTAACGGGAAACCAGGCTCGCCACTTTATGCTGATAGCGTACCACCAGCAAATTGAAGGCCTTCTGATCTCCCTTCTGGACCCGCTCGACAAGGACCTGATCCGTTAACTGCTCGCTCATCCGAGGTAATGTCTCCTCAAACCTTATTCCCATGCGTAATCAGAACGCCACTCCATACACACTGCACTATGAGCAAGCAACAGCTTAGAGCGGGCTATTATCGTAAAGTTCCGTTACACCTTAGCTTTTTATCGATCGCGTATAGACAGTTCATTATCACTCATTATAAGTCTACCGCCGCTAAATGAAGTGTCAGGCGCGTAACAAACGTCTGAAATCAACCTGCAGAGTACCGTAACGAAACGTTTTTTTCATCCTAAAATCTGAGACTAACGGCCGCCTTCGCAAAAATTTTCGTTGATTGACAAACGCCCCTCTCCGGCCCCTCTGTTTAGCCATTACAACCAGGATAAAAAATAACGTGCTAAAACGCCCATCGCAGTGCTACATTCGCTGAACATTGTTTAGTAAATTAAACACAATCATGAAAACGACACCCGACCTTTCCTGTGATGTGCTCATTGTCGGCAGCGGCGCTGCTGGTTTATCCCTTGCGTTACGCCTTGCAGAACACAGCTCGGTGATTGTGCTGAGCAAAGGCCCGATTAGCGAAGGCTCAACGCTCTATGCCCAGGGCGGGATTGCCGCCGTGTTTGACGAAACGGACAGCATTGAATCCCACGTGGAGGATACGCTCGTTGCAGGGGCAGGATTATGCGACCGCCATGCGGTGTCGTTTGTCGCCAGCAATGCCCGCTCCTGCGTGCAGTGGCTTATCGATCAGGGCGTGCTGTTTGATACCGAAGTGCAGGCCAACGGCGAAGCCAGCTATCACCTGACGCGCGAAGGCGGACACAGTCATCGACGCATTCTCCATGCTGCGGACGCGACGGGAAAAGAAGTCGAAACAACGCTTGTCGGAAAAGCGTTAAGTCATCCCAATATTCGCGTCCTTGAGCGCAGCAACGCCGTGGATTTGATCGTTTCGGACAAAATCGGCCTGCCGGGCACGCGTCGGGTTATCGGGGCGTGGATCTGGAACCGCAACGAAGAAACCGTCGAAACCTGTGCAGCTAAATCCGTCGTACTGGCCACCGGCGGCGCTTCGAAGGTTTATCAGTACACCACCAACCCGGATATTTCCTCTGGCGACGGCATTGCGATGGCCTGGCGCGCGGGCTGCCGGGTTGCCAACCTGGAATTCAATCAGTTTCATCCGACCGCACTTTACCATCCGCAGGCGCGTAATTTCCTGCTGACGGAAGCCCTGCGCGGCGAAGGCGCGCTGCTCAAACGCCCGGACGGTTCACGCTTCATGCCCGACTTCGACGAGCGGGCAGAACTTGCCCCAAGAGATATCGTCGCCCGCGCTATCGATCATGAAATGAAACGCCTGGGCGTGGACTGCATGTACCTCGATATCAGCCATAAGCCAGAAGAATTTGTCCGACAGCACTTCCCGATGATCCACGAAAAGCTGCTGGGCCTGGGTATCGATCTCACCAAAGAACCGGTACCCATCGTTCCGGCCGCGCACTATACCTGCGGCGGCGTGATGGTCGATGATTTCGGGCGCACCGATGTTGACGGACTGTACGCCATTGGTGAAGTCAGCTACACCGGTCTGCACGGCGCGAACCGTATGGCGTCGAATTCATTGCTGGAGTGCCTGGTGTATGGCTGGTCGGCGGCGGAAGACATTAAAAAGCGTATGCCGTATGCCCGGGAGGTAAACGCGCTTCCCGCGTGGGATGAAAGCCGGGTCGAAAACCCTGATGAACTGGTCGTGATTCAGCACAACTGGCATGAACTGCGGCTTTTTATGTGGGACTACGTCGGAATTGTGCGCACTACAAAGCGCCTTGAGCGCGCACTACGCCGCATAACGCTCCTTCAGCAGGAGCTGGACGAATATTACTCCCGCTTTCGCGTGTCCAACAATCTGCTTGAATTGCGTAACCTTGTTCAGGTTGCTGAACTGATTGTTCGCTGCGCGATGATGCGCAAAGAGAGCCGCGGCCTGCACTACACGCTGGATTATCCCGAGCTGAAGGAAAATCCGGAGCCGTCAATTCTCTCCCCGCGGGTTCACATAAATAAATAGAAGGCCTGGGTCAGCGCAGTGTAGCCTTCGGAATACTGCTGCTCTGGCCCGCGGATCGTCAGCCTGTCGCTGAAGCACTCACCCGCTCGTGGGGAAAAGGCCAGCAGCACCCGATGCGGTGGACGCAAATCGGTTTCAGCCACGTCGGTGCGCAGTCGCAGATGCCAGCCCATCGACAGCGCCTGTTCGGTGAAGGTGTTGCCAATATTCTCCGGCAGCACCACGCAGAAAAAGCCGTCTTCCGTAATCGCGTTGGCCGCACAGTTCAGCAGGGTCTGATGATCAAGAGACGTCGTGTAACGCGCCTGCTCACGCTGTGGCGTGCCGCACTCGACACCCTGCTCGTAATAAGGTGGGTTGCTGATAATCAAATCGTAACGGCTATTTTCTTCGCTCAGCCACTGCTGAATATCTGCGGCATGGATATGAATGCGGCTGCTCCACGGCGATTCCTCAACGTTCTCCGCCGCCTGGGACGCAGCCTCAGCGTCCAGCTCCACGGCATCAATCATCACTGAGCTTTCCGTGCGCTGCGCCAGCATCAATGCCAGAAGCCCGCTGCCGGAGCCGATATCCAGGATTCGCTTAACCCGCGCGATCGGTGCCCAGGCGCCCAACAGGATCCCGTCCGTTCCGACTTTCATTGCGCAGCGATCGTGGGCCACGAAAAATTGCTTAAATGTAAATCCGTTGCGACGAAACACGGATGCAGACTGACTCATCATCAACAACCTTTGTAAGAAAAATCCCCTCAACCTCGGGATGTGCACAATACCCGAGAACAGATAGCCATACAAACAGATGAAGATTGCGGTCATTCCGTCTATAATCAGCGGCCAACACAGAGGTAGATCATGACTGTAACGACTTTTTCCGAGCTAGAACTCGACGATAGCCTGCTGGACGCGCTCCAGGAGAAAGGCTTCACACGCCCGACCGCCATTCAGGAGGCAGCCATTCCGCCTGCGCTCGAAGGCCGTGATGTCCTCGGTTCTGCGCCGACAGGCACCGGTAAAACGGCGGCATATCTGCTGCCCGCGTTGCAGCACCTGATTGACTTCCCGCGTAAAAAATCTGGCCCGCCGCGCATTCTTATTCTGACCCCAACTCGCGAACTGGCGATGCAGGTGGCGGATCATGCCCGCGAGCTTGCGAAAAATACCCATCTGGACATCGCGACCATCACCGGTGGCGTGGCGTACATGAACCACGCCGAAGTGTTCAGCGAAAACCAGGATATCGTAGTGGCGACCACAGGCCGCCTGCTGCAATACATCAAGGAAGAGAACTTCGACTGCCGCGCCGTGGAAACGCTGATCCTTGATGAAGCGGACCGCATGCTGGACATGGGCTTCGCCCAGGACATCGAAACCATCGCCGGGGAAACCCGCTGGCGCAAGCAGACGATGCTGTTCTCCGCCACGCTGGAAGGCGATGCGATTAAGGACTTTGCTGAGCGTCTGCTGGAAGATCCTGTCGAAGTGTCAGCCACGCCGTCCACTCGTGAGCGTAAAAAAATCCACCAGTGGTACTACCGCGCGGACGATATCGAACACAAAACAGCGCTGCTGATCAACCTGCTGCAGCAGGATGACGCCACCCGATCTATCGTGTTTGTGCGTAAGCGTGAGCGAGTGCATGAGCTGGCAGGCTGGCTGCGCGAGAAAGGCATCAACAACTGCTATCTCGAAGGCGAGATGGTACAAATCAAGCGTAACGAAGCCATTAAGCGCCTGACCGACGGCCGCGTTAACGTGCTGGTAGCCACCGACGTTGCCGCACGCGGGATTGATATTCCGGATGTCAGTCACGTCTTCAACTTCGACATGCCTCTGAGCGGTGATACCTACCTGCACCGTATCGGTCGTACCGGTCGTGCGGGCAATAAAGGCACCGCAATTTCCCTGGTCGAAGCGCACGACTACCTGCTGCTGGAGAAAATCGGTCGCTATGTCGAAGAGCCTCTCAAGGCACGTGTGATCGATGAACTGCGCCCAACGACGCGAGCGCCAAGCATGAAGCTGAAAGGCAAGCCGTCTAAGAAAGTGCAGGCGAAACGCGACCAGAAGAAAAAAGCGGAACAGGAAAAACCGCGCGTGAAGGTACGCCATCGCGATGCGAAAAACATCGGTAAGCGCCGTAAGCCTAGCGCGGCTGCTGTAACCGAAAAGAAGACAACTGAAGAGTAAAAAAAAAGCCGGAGAATTCTCCGGCTTTTTTATTTCCCACCCCTGAGAAATTACAGACTTTCAGTGAAAGTACGAGCGATAACGTCGCGCTGCTGTTCCGGGGTCAGAGAGTTGAAGCGAACCGCATAGCCGGAAACACGGATGGTCAGCTGTGGGTATTTTTCCGGGTGCTCAACCGCATCCATCAGCGTTTCACGACGCAGCACGTTCACGTTCAGGTGCTGACCGCCTTCCACGCGGACTTCTGGCTGTACGTCTACCGGGATTTCACGGTATTCGATTTCGCCCAGTTTGTTCACCGCGACAACCTGATCTTCAGTGAAACCGCCTTTAGCGACCAGGCAGCGCGCTTCACCTTTCTCGCTGTCGAGCAGCCAGAAAGAGTTCAGCAGATCGTCATTAGCAGCTTTAGTAATCTGGATACCTGTAATCATTTGATGCCTCTCTTAGGATCGTATATTCGTTTTGCGCTGGCCAGACGCTGGCCAATTGGTAAAACCATTGTTGCTTGAGTGTATATATATCAGTCTGACACCCCGCAATCATTGATTTAAATCAATAGAATTGGTAGGCGTACTGAGTCCACTTATGAATTTTGTTGTTTTACATCAATTTTCAAGCTGCATAAAAATCCAGTATGCCGATCGTTTTTCATCCGGACCTGCCGCCTTTCGGCACAAAATTTTGCGCTCTGAAGAGAAGCCGTTAAGCTAACGCCAAACTATTCGCAGGAGAGCGAGATGACGACGCCCTTAACCTGGCATGACGTGCTGGCCAGTGAGAAAGAACAACCCTATTTCATCAATACGCTGGCGACGGTAGCCGAAGAGCGCCAGGCCGGAACGATGATTTATCCGCCACAGAAAGATGTGTTTAACGCCTTTCGCTATACGGAGCTGAGCGACGTGAAGGTGGTGATCCTCGGCCAGGATCCCTATCACGGCCCCGGACAGGCGCACGGCCTGGCCTTTTCCGTTCTCCCGGGCGTGGGCATTCCGCCTTCGCTGCTGAATATGTATAAAGAGCTGGAAGGCACCATTCCGGGCTTTATCCGCCCGAAGCACGGTTATCTGGAGAGCTGGGCACATCAGGGCGTTTTGCTGCTCAATACCGTGCTGACGGTACGCGCGGGTCAGGCGCATTCGCATGCAAGCCTGGGCTGGGAAACGTTCACCGATAAGGTCATTAGCCTTATCAATGAACACTGCGAGGGCGTGGTGTTTTTACTCTGGGGATCGCATGCGCAGAAAAAGGGGGCCATCATTGACCGCCAGCGCCATCACGTGCTGAAAGCGCCGCATCCTTCACCGCTCTCCGCCCACCGCGGCTTCTTTGGCTCAAACCACTTCGTGCAGGCCAATGAGTGGCTGGCGCAGCGCGGTGAACCGCCTATTGACTGGATGCCGGTGCTTCCGGCTGAAAGCGAGTAAAAAAAATGCCAGCATCGCGCTGGCATTTTCATTTTACCGATGCAAAAGCATCAGGCTTTGTTCTGACGCCACCATTCGGCCAGCAGCACACCGGTTGCCACGGAGACGTTCAGGCTTTCTACATTGCCCGTTCCGCTGATCGCAACGCGGAGGTCCGCTGCATCAAGAGCAGCATCAGACAGGCCGTCGCGCTCCTGACCTAACACCAGCACCATTTTCTTTGGCAGGGTCGCTTTGAATACCGGCGTGCCTTCGTGACTTGAAGTGGTCACAATTGCGTATCCCGCTTTGCGGAACTGAGCCAGGGCGTCGATGAAGCTGTCGCCGGTGATCGGCTGCACGTGCTCTGCCCCACCTTCTGCGGTACGGATTGCTGCGCCGGATTCCAGCACGGCCGCATCCTGAACAACAACGCCTTTCACGCCGAAATGGGCGCAGCTACGCATGATTGCGCCGAGGTTGTGCGGGTTACCCACGTCTTCCAGCGCCAGTACGCAATCGTCTTCAGCGGCTTCGCTGACCCACTGCTGTACGCTGGTGCCGTTGCGTTTTTTGATCAGGAAGCAGACGCCGCCATGGTGCTCGGTGCCGGACGCTTTTGCCAGCTCCGCTTCATCAACCACGTGATAGGCTTTGCGGTTTGCCGCCATCCAGCGCAGGGCTTCTTTGAAGCGAGGCGTGACGCTCTGGATAAACCAGGCGCGGACGATGCAGTCTGGACGGCTCTGGAACAGTGCCTGACAGGCATTTTCGCCGTAAACGCGGGTCTCTTCCGCACGCTGACGACGGATCACTTCAGGATCGACAAAGCTCTTGCCGCTGATCCCGCCGTGATCGGGTTTCTCGGCTGCTTCTTCGCCAGGCGCACGTGAAATGGTGCGCCACGGTGAATTTTCACGCGGCTGACTGTCGCGGGACGCGTTATCACGATCGCGGAAACGATCGCCGCGCGGTTTATCATCACGCGATTTTCCGTCGCGATTGTCGCGCGCAGGACGACGACCACCTTCGGTACGGGACGGGCCGCTGCGGCCTCCACCTTTACCGGTGCGCGGGTTTGCCGTGCGTTTATCCGAGTCATCATCACTGCGGACATACATCACTTTGACCTTGCCGCTTTTGTTTTTCAGTTCGTCGTTCATCTTAATTCTCCACCTGCGCTGCGCGAAGCGCGAAGATTACCCGATGTGGCCAGGCTTCGCCATGATTTCGTACTAAAGACCGTGACTATTGTATTCATCGAATAAACCACATTGTCCTTTAAAACAGTCTCATCGATAATATGCAACATTACAGAAACATCTCGGCCATAAAGGCTATTTCCTGAACCCGATTACCCAGAGGTTAGCTATGAATACCGTTTGTGCCAGTTGCCAGGCGCTTAACCGTATCCCCGACGATCGTCTTAACGATGCAGCAAAGTGTGGCCGCTGCGGCCATGAGCTGTTTGACGGCGATGTGATCAACGCAACCGACGCCACGCTGGATAAATTACTGAAAGACGATCTGCCGGTCGTGGTCGACTTCTGGGCGCCCTGGTGCGGGCCTTGCCGCAATTTTGCGCCCATCTTTGAAGATGTCGCAGAAGAACGCAGCGGTAAAATGCGCTTTGTGAAAGTGAATACCGAAGCGGAACGCGAACTGAGCGCTCGTTTTCGCATTCGCAGCATTCCGACCATTATGATTTTCCACAAAGGCGAAGTGATCGACATGCTGAACGGCGCGGTGCCAAAAGCCCCGTTCGACAGCTGGCTGAACGAAGCCACTCAGGCCTGAATTGCCGGGGCACGTCTTGTGCCCCCCTTTCCCCTCTGCGACAATAGCGTTTTTCCTGCATAGCCTTCCGATGACTGATAACGCCGTACTTCGTCTGCGCGCTGAACGCCTCGCTCGCGCCACTCGCCCGTTTCTTGCCCGTGGCAACCGTATCCGCCGCTGTCAGCGTTGCCTGCTGCCGCTCAAACAGTGCCTGTGTGAAACCTTGACGCCTTCCGTAGCGCATAGCCGTTTTTGCCTGGTGATGTTTGATACTGAGCCGATGAAGCCCAGCAATACGGGGCGTCTGATTGCCGATATTCTGCCCGACACAGAAGCCTTTCAGTGGTCACGAACCGAGCCCCCGCAGGCATTATTGGATCTCGTTCGCAATCCGGATTATCAGCCAATGGTGGTTTTCCCCGCCTCTTATGCGGGGACCGAAAGAGAAGTGATCAGCGCGCCGCCTTCCGGTAAACCGCCGCTGTTTATCATGCTCGACGGTACATGGACGGAAGCCCGCAAGATGTTCCGTAAGAGCCCTTATCTTGATTCGCTGCCGGTGATTTCCGTCGATTTATCACGCGTATCGGCCTACCGTTTGCGCGAAGTTCACGCCGAAGGACAATACTGCACGGCTGAGGTGGCGATTGCCCTGCTGGATTTGGCTCGCGATACCGAAGCCGCCCACGCGCTCGGCGAACATTTTCAGCGCTTCCGCACCCGTTATCTGGCAGGAAAAACGCAGCATAAGGGAAACATCACAGTGCCGGAGACAGAAAGCGTTTAAAATCATTCAGCAACGATTGTCCGGGAGAGAGTGCGATGAGCCAACGGGGACTGGAAGCGTTACTGAGACCAAAATCGATAGCCGTCATTGGCGCGTCGATGAAGCCCCAGCGGGCGGGCTATCTGATGATGCGCAACCTGCTGGCGGGTGGATTCAGCGGCCCGGTGTTGCCGGTAACCCCCACCTGGAAAGCGGTGCTGGGCGTGCTGGCCTGGCCCGATATTGAAAGTCTGCCGTTTAAGCCCGATCTCGCCGTTATCTGCACCAACGCCAGACGCAATCTGGAGTTACTGGAAACTCTTGGTAAGAAAGGCTGTAAAACCTGCATTATTCTTTCCGCCCCGCCGGAACAATTCAGTGATTTAAAAGCCTGCGCCGCCCGCTATCAGATGCGTTTACTTGGCCCGAACAGCCTCGGCCTGCTTGCGCCCTGGCAGGGGCTGAACGCCAGTTTCTCTCCTGTGCCCATTCGTCGCGGCAAGCTGGCCTTTATTTCTCAGTCAGCAGCGGTATCCAACACGATCCTTGACTGGGCTCAGCAGCGCGAAATGGGCTTTTCGTACTTTATTGCGCTCGGCGACAGCCTGGATATCGACGTTGACGACCTGCTCGATTTCCTTGCCCGCGACACAAAAACCAGCGCCATTCTGCTCTATCTGGAACATCTCAGCGATGCACGGCGCTTCGTTTCCGCGGCCCGTAGTGCTTCGCGTAATAAACCTATTTTGGTGATTAAAAGCGGCCGCAGCCCGGCGGCCCAGCGCCTTCTGCACGTCAATTCCGGCATGGATCCCGCCTGGGATGCCGCCATTCAGCGTGCGGGCCTGCTGCGAGTCCAGGACACGCACGAACTTTTCTCCGCCGTGGAAACCCTGAGCCATATGCGTCCACTGCGTGGTGAGCGTCTGATGATAGTCAGTAACGGTGCGGCCCCGGCGGCTCTGGCACTGGATGAGCTCTGGCTTCGCAATGGCAAGCTGGCTACGCTGAGCGATGAAACACTCTCAGCGCTCCAGGTTGCGCTTCCCACCAGCGTGAGCGCGGCTAACCCGCTCGATCTGCGCGATGACGCCAGCAGTGCACACTATCAAAAAGCGCTGAGTATTTTGCTCGACAGTCAGGACTATGACGCCCTGCTGGTGATTCACTCCCCAAGTGCTGCCGCGCCCGGCACCGAAAGCGCTCAGGCATTGATTGAAACCCTCAACCATCACGCTCGTGGAAAATACGTCACCGTTTTAACTAACTGGTGTGGGGAATACTCTTCCCAGGAGGCGCGACGACTGTTCAGCGATGCAGGTATTCCTACCTACCGCACGCCGGAAGGTACCATCACCGCATTTATGCATATGGTTGAGTACCGCCGTAATCAGAAGCAGCTGCGTGAGACGCCCGTGCTGCCAGACGATTTGACGGCGAATACGGCTGAAGCTCATGAGCTGTTACAGCAGGCGATTGCCGACGGCGCAACATCACTGGATACGCACGAAGTTCAGCCGATCCTCAAAGCCTATGGTCTGCAAACGCTGCCGACGTGGATCGCCGCCGACAGCGCGGAAGCCGTCCATATCGCCGAACAGATTGGTTACCCGGTGGCGCTGAAACTGCGCTCGCCGGACATTCCCCATAAATCAGAAGTTCAGGGCGTGATGCTCTATTTACGCACCGCCACAGAAGTGCAGCAGGCCGCCGATGCCATTCTCGATCGCGTCAAAATGACCTGGCCGCAGGCAAGGATCCACGGACTTCTGGTACAAAGCATGGCCAATCGTGCAGGCGCACAGGAATTGCGCGTGGTTGTCGAACACGATCCGCTGTTTGGTCCGCTGATCATGCTGGGTGAAGGCGGCGTGGAGTGGCGCGCGGAAGATCAGGCCGCCGTGGCGCTGCCGCCGCTGAATATGAATCTGGCCCGCTATCTGGTCATTCAGGCCATTAAGAGCAAAAAAATACGCGGCAGGAGCGCGCTACGCCCGCTTGATATCGCCGGCCTCAGCCAGATGCTGGTGCAGGTGTCGACCCTGATAGTCGATTGCCCGGAGATCCAGCGGCTGGATATACATCCTCTGCTCGCCTCGGGCGATGAGTTTACCGCCCTGGACGTCACGCTTGAGATAGCACCGTTCAGCGGCGACAGCGAAAGCCGTCTGGCCGTGCGCCCCTATCCACAGCAGTTTGAAGAGTGGGTGGTGATGAAAAATGGCGAGCGCTGCCTGTTCCGCCCCATTCTGCCGGAGGATGAGCCGCTGTTGCAGCAGTTTATTGCCCGGGTGACGAAAGAAGATCTCTACTACCGCTACTTCAGTGAAATCAATGAATTTACCCATGAAGATTTAGCCAACATGACGCAGATCGACTACGATCGTGAGATGGCTTTTGTCGCCGTGCATACCACGAAGAACGGCACCGAGATCTTTGGCGTGACGCGTGCTATTTCCGATCCGGACAATGTTGATGCCGAATTTGCCGTGCTGGTACGTTCAGATTTAAAAGGGCTGGGTCTCGGACGTCGGCTGCTGGAAAAGCTTATCGATTACACTCGCGGGCATGGGCTCACCCAGTTAAACGGTATCACCATGCCGCACAATCAGGGAATGATTGCCCTGGCCCGAAAGCTGGGTTTTGACGTCGATATCCAACTCGAAGACGGTATCGCAGGATTAACATTGAGACTATCCTCACCCTCTTCGTGACTAAGCTGCTGGAAATGTTGACCACTTTCGCGGGCACTGGTGGTATTATTGCTCCCTTCTGTCGTCTGCATGGTACAGAGGACCCTTGATTAATCAGAGAAGAATCGCACTGTGATGTTGTCAAAATTTAAGCGCAACAAGCATCAACAACACCTTGCTCAACTACCTAAGCTTTCTCAGCCAGTTGATGATGTCGAGTTCTTTTACGCCCCTGCGGATTTCCGTCAGGCGCTGCTGGCGAAAATTGCCAGCGCCACGCGCCGTATCTGCATCATCGCGCTTTACCTGGAACAGGATGACGGCGGCAAAGCCATTCTGCAGGCGATTTACGATGCAAAACGCCAACGACCTGAGCTCGATGTTCGCATCCTCGTTGACTGGCATCGCGCCCAGCGTGGCCGTATCGGTGCCGCCGCTTCAAACACCAATGCCGACTGGTATTGCCGCATGGCTCAGGAAAACCCTGGCGTGAACGTGCCCGTTTACGGTGTACCGGTCAATACCCGTGAAGCCCTCGGCGTCCTCCATTTCAAAGGTTTTATCATTGATGACTGCGTGCTCTACAGCGGCGCCAGCCTGAACGATGTGTACCTGCATCAGCATGATAAATACCGCTATGACCGCTATCAGGCCATCACTAACGCGAAGATGGCGGATATCATGTTTGCCTGGGCCGACCAGAATCTCGTCGAAGGCCGTGGCGTGAACCGTCTCGACAGCAGTGAGCGCCCGAAAAGCCCTGAAATTAAGAATGATATTCGCCTGTATCGTCAGGAACTGCGTGACACCGGTTACCATTTCCAGGGCGATGCAGACAACGATCAGCTGTCAGTGACGCCGCTGGTCGGGCTCGGAAAATCGAGCATGCTCAATAAGACGATTTTCCATCTGATGCCCTGCGCTGAAGAGAAGCTGACTATCTGTACGCCATACTTCAACCTGCCTGCCGTGCTGGTGCGTAACATTATCCATCTGCTGCGTCAGGGGAAAAAGGTTGAGATTATCGTCGGGGATAAAACGGCGAACGACTTCTATATTCCGGAAGATCAGCCCTTCAAAATTATCGGCGCGCTGCCCTATCTGTATGAAATTAACCTTCGTCGCTTCCTCAGCCGCCTGCAGTATTACGTCAACACCGATCAACTGGTGGTGCGCCTGTGGAAAGATGAGGACAACAGCTATCACCTGAAAGGCATGTGGGTGGATGACGAATGGATGCTGTTGACCGGCAACAATCTGAACCCTCGCGCCTGGCGCCTGGATCTGGAGAATGCGATTCTCATTCATGATCCAAAACAGCAGCTGGCCGAAGCAAGGGAAAAGGAACTGGCGCTGATTCGTACTCATACCACCGTGGTGAAGCACTATCGCGACCTGCAAAGCATCGCCGACTACCCGGTAAAAGTGCGTAAACTGATTCGTCGTCTGCGTCGAATTCGTATCGACAGGCTTATCAGCCGTATTCTGTGATCCAAGGCCTCGCATTGTCGGGGCTTTTTTTTTGGAGAAGCTATGCGGGCTTTGGTTTTGCTCTCTTCACTCTCACTTTTCGGCTGTAGCCACATGGCAAATGACGCCTGGAGCGGGCAGGATAAGGCCCAGCATTTTATCGCCTCCGCCCTCCTCTCCGCTGCAGGTAACGAATACGCACAGCATCAGGGAGTCAGCCAGGATCGCAGCGCAGCCTACGGCCTGATGTTCTCAATCAGCATCGGCGCCGGGAAAGAACTCTGGGACAGCCGCCCCTCAGGAAGCGGCTGGAGCTGGAAAGACTTCACCTGGGATATCGCCGGAGCCACTACCGGCTACGCAGTCTGGCAACTGGCGCATCAGTAAATTTACAGGCGTAACCCTTTCCCTTTGCTGTGCAGCATCAACGACACCAGAAATGCGATAGCGCTCAGCACGGTCACGTACCAGAAGAACGCGCTTTCAAAACCGACTGACTTCAGGGACAGCGCCACATATTCAGCCGAGCCGCCAAAGAGCGCATTCGCTACTGCGTAGGACAATCCTACCCCTAATGCGCGCACCTGCGCAGGGAACATTTCAGCCTTCAGAATTCCACTGATCGACGTGTAGAAACTCGCGATCAACAGTGCACACATTACCAGACCAAAAGCTGCATAAGGTGAATGCACATGCTGGAGCGCCGTGAGGATAGGCACGGTAAATAGCGTCGCCAGGCCACCGAAGCAAAGCATCGACGTACGGCGGCCAATCCTGTCGGAAAGTGCGCCAAACAGCGGCTGAACGATCATATAAACGAACAGTGCTGCCGTCATCACAATGCTGGCAACGCTGGCACTCATGCCCGTCGTATTGACCAGGTACTTTTGCATATAGGTCGTGAAGGTATAAAAGACCAGCGATCCGCCCGCAGTAAAGCCAAGTACCATCACAAAGGCTTTGCGATTGCGCCACAGGCCTTTAAACGATCCCGCCTCTTTGAGTGTACGTGTTTCTTTTTGTGAGGTTTCATCCAGCTGGCGCCTCAGCCAAAGTGCGACCAGGGCCAGAACAGCACCGAGCGCAAAGGGAATGCGCCATCCCCAGGCGTGTAAGTCTTCGCTGCTGAGGATTTGCTGAAGGAGCACTACCACAAGCAACGCCAGGAGCTGCCCGCCGATTAGCGTCACGTACTGGAAGGAGGCGAAGAAGCCTTTACGCCCTTCTATTGCCACCTCACTCATGTAAGTCGCACTGGTGCCGTACTCACCTCCAACTGACAGCCCCTGAAACAGGCGGGCCAGTAAGAGCAGTGCCGGAGCCCAGGTGCCAATAACCGCGTAACCCGGCAGGCAGGCAATAACCAGCGAACCGAAACACATCATACATACTGAGATCAGCATGGATTTTTTGCGTCCATGGCGATCGGCAATGCGGCCAAACAGCCATCCGCCAATCGGACGCATTAAAAATCCAGCTGCAAACACGCCTGCAGTTTGCAGCAGCTGCGTGGTCGTATTACCTGTGGGGAAGAAAATATGGGCAAAATAGAGTGAGCAGAATGAGTAGACGTAAAAATCAAACCATTCAACCAGATTCCCGGATGAGGCCCCCACGATAGCCCACACACGACGACGGGTATCACTCCCTGCCAGCGGCTCGCGGGAAGAAAGGGTATTTTCTGTCATTGTAATAATTCTCCGGCATAGATTTGAGCTGCCTTTAGTGGACTGAATCACACCGTTGAGACAGAACAATTAGTGAACGAAATGTTACTTAATTGTTATCACCAACTTTGAGATCTTAATCACAAAATCAGTTAGCAGGATTAGTAATCCGAATAAGATTAGGCGTGGATGAAGAGGGATCTGAGGAGAATGAATCGCTTTTAACAGGATAACAAACGCAAAAAAACCCCATGCTTTCGCATGAGATTTTCTTGTCTGTTTGATGCCTGGCAGTTGTATGCCGGGCTTCCTGCCCGTTAGAACCGTCGTGCTGTGCAAATCCGTTCCCGACGGATTTGTCCTACTCCGGAGAGTACTCACCGACAGACAACAGATAAGACAAAAGGCCCAGTCTTTCGACTGAGCCTTTCGCTTTATTTGATGCCTGGCAGTTCCCTACTCTCGCATGGGGAGACCCCACACTACCATCGGCGCTACGGCGTTTCACTTCTGAGTTCGGCATGGGGTCAGGTGGGACCACCGCGCTGTTGCCGCCAGGCAAATTCTGTTTATCAACATGCACGTCTTACTCTGTGCACATCGATTAATCTGTTATCAAGCTGAAAATGTGTCTGTCTCTCACGCCAAAACAGCTTCGGCGTTGTAAGGTTAAGCCTCACGGTTCATTAGTATCGGTTAGCTCAATGTATCGCTACACTTACACACCCGACCTATCAACGTCGTAGTCTTCAACGTTC
>NZ_OBEF01000008.1:0-145782 GCF_900215375.1 Enterobacter sp. CC120223-11
AAAAAATGAATAATACCGGCGGAATTATGCATATTGCTCCAACTACCGGTTGGAGCAATATGCATAATGACAGAAAGAAATCGTCCACTCCCTTTGCTGAAAAATTACAACTAGCATTCCGCCGACAACCGGGATGCTGTTGGCGAAATACTCCTATGTCAGCATTATGACGACTTATGTAACTCCCGAATCATAATTTAAAAGCAATCGGCAAATTGCGTAACTGGATTTCACCAGCGGGGAAGGGATTAAGCGGGTTTTTCTTTGAAATTGAACTGAGTGTAATGATTTGGTAAAAAGCCATGACCATCTCAGCAGTCAGACTTCGAAAGCGCTTATGGGGCATGCCATTGTTCATCTGCCTAGAATAGGTAAGAGTGCGAAATTCTGCTTTATGTATTGATAACCGTCCCGTTAACTGCATGGCAAGTCGTGTTAGTTCTTTGGGAGAGCCATCTATATATCTCGGCGAGATATACGTGTTAATTAAATATCTGATAAAACGAATAACCGCATGTACATGCCTGACGTTTGTACGACGTTGAGTCGTGGCCTACGTACCTTGATCCGTACCAGATGAATGACATCACACTGGATCCGAAAGGCGTGAGTGATGACGTGGAGATGAGCAGGGCGCACTCAGAATACGTTGGGGTAAAGGTTCGTCAGGTGTATGCCAGATACGCTATCACCTGATGCCTGTGGCCGCGGGGCAGAAGCGGGGCGTGCAAATATTATTAGCTTAGATTCCGGAGCTGATGCGGCAACAGGTGTAGGTGTGCAAATGGGCTATTCGACCAGCGTGGATGCGGCGGCAACTCCCCCTCAAAATCTATGGACAGCGGGTACGAGTTGGGATCTTACTGCTCCAACGGATAGCCGTAATACGGTCAGTATTCCCCTGGCTGCACGTTATTACCAGACAGGTAATACCATCACTCCGGGTAAAGCTAATACAAAAATGACCGTAATAGAAGGTCTTACGCATATCAGTGACGCCGGCAACCAGCCAAATACGGGTGCCTGACGGAAGGGATATGCTTGAAGTCATTGGGATAATTTTTACGGTTTTTTTTTCGCCAAGATTGGAATTCCATATTTAGATGTCCGCGTGTAACATGTGGGCGTCTAAGTATCAGTACAGACTTAATGGCTACATACGGCGCTGGGTTTACGCTTACATTTCGTCAGGGTGTCGCTTTATCTTTTTTCAGATGTTAGTGCCATTCACTCCTAATACTCAAAGAATGACTATGAATAGAAAATTGAGATCCATCCTACTTTTTACCCTTGCAAAAGCAGGAGAGTTGGTATTGCTGTTGGCAGTAATATTGGGAATAAGCACCAGTGCTGAAGCAATGGTGACCTGCAAAGCATCCACCGCTTATCCGGCAGAAACGCTTATTCCCAATATTAATACTACGTCTTATGCAGGAAATGACCTTCCTTTAGGCAGCACAATTTATGACTCGCATGTTAATGGATCCGGCATGACGGGAGTGAGTTGCGATGCGTCTTTTAATTTAAAAGCAGAGATGGTTGTCAGTGATATGCCGTCGGGTGCACCAACGTTGATGAGTACATCAGCCTATGGCACGGTGTATGTCTATCCGACAAACGTCTCTGGCGTCGGAGTGATCCCGTGGGGAAACGACAAGCGCTTTTCGGGAACGCCGGCCGAATACGGTGTGTTCTCCGTGGGTTCCGCTGGCGATAATGGACAAACACTGCTGATTGACATTTCGCTGATTAAAACAGGCCCCATTGCTTCCGGTGCCACAGTCAACGCCAGTTCCTTCCCTCATCTGAGCTGGGACATCCCCAACACGAGTGGATATACGGGGCTACCTGTTCATTTAGCAAGCATTAGCTACACCGGTACGATTCAGTTTATCACCCGAACCTGTACCACTTCTGACGTAAATGTATCAATGGGCACACATGAAATAGCAGACAAATTTACTGGCGTGGGCTCAACAACGGATTGGGTGGATTCATCCATTATCCTGCAAGACTGCCCATCATTTTCTGGCTATCACAGCCTGGATAGCGCGCAATCGGTAACTGGCAACAATACCGCATCGGGTGGCAATGTTACCGCCACCACCTTTTCCGTATCTTTGCAACCAACGAACTCAGTGACGGACGACATCGTAGGGTTAGATCCCGGTACGGATGCCGCGACCGGTGTAGGTATCCAACTGGGTTATTCAACGGATACAGATGCCGACGCGACAATGCCACAAACACTCTGGACCTCAGGGACAACCTGGGATGTCACCGCCCCTTCTGATGGCCGTAGCACGGTTAAAATTCCACTCGCTGCCCGCTATATCCAGAATGCGAGCCATGCGACCCCAGGTAAAGCAAATGCAAAAGTTATCTTCAATATCGATTATAAATGATGTTCTTGACCCGCCATCTCCGTAAGCGTTAAGTGAGTGTCGTATTGACAGTTATTTGTGGGTGAGATCTACGTTCCATGGCAGCAGTTCGGCTACTTGAGTCGGATATGCAGCGCTTTGGCGGAAATAGGGGATTTGTCAAAGCCTTCGAGCAGCATCAGTTGTAGTTCGTGTTCAATCAGCGTATCCAGTTCCTTGCCGCGCATCAGTCGTTCTCCTGTATTAATTTTTGGTATTCAAGGGCAAAAAGCTGAGCCAATGTGCGGATTTCACCCTCAGCATTTATTTCAACAGACAGTACATTCTCCGTAGCAACCAGTCGCTGAGCCTCAGTACGATGCAGCCACTGTGCTTGCATTGTTTCGAGTTGTTGTAACCGTTGTTCGATGTCAGCCTGTTTGGCCTGGTAGTCAGGTTGATGTTGTAACTGAAGCAAAACGTCACATAACGTCATGCAAGAAGTAGATGGGGGATGGGTAAGTGTATGATAATCGTAGTCTGCGGCCGGTTATGAACTAAATGAACGGCGAATAAGATTTAACTTATGTTGAGTGAAAACCTGGTTCACAAACGAAACTTTCATAGTTCATTGTTTTTAGTTGATTTTTATAACC
This sequence comes from Enterobacter sp. CC120223-11, assembly GCF_900215375.1. Classification (GTDB taxonomy): domain Bacteria; phylum Pseudomonadota; class Gammaproteobacteria; order Enterobacterales; family Enterobacteriaceae; genus Scandinavium. Next base: position 3,020 of record NZ_OBEF01000008.1, read on the forward strand.
GATAACTATTTCGTCAGAAATTTACTTCATGAACTAACCCCAAATAATCGCTTACAGTACTTTTTTGATGAATGTCGCTTCGCCGTTCCTGGTCCCTGACCAAGTGAGCTTGCTCTCCGTCCACTAAGTGCCAGAAGAGTACATTGCCAATTACAGGGACGGGAAATTGTGCAAGGATTCTGCTTCAATTGTCAGGGGTATCCGATTGTCTGTTTGAACAATTTACTTTAATACTTCTTTCCTACTCTCTCCTGGCACCGACGTCAGCCGGTGAATTTCTATTATGAAATGACTCTGCGGGCGACCGTAAATCGCGTCTTCCAGTAATCATTTTTCAGATCTGAAATCATCACGCCTTTGCTGGTAGAGGCATGAATGAATTGTTGATTGCCGATATAAACCCCCACGTGGCGCTCATTGGTCGACATCTGAAAGAACAGCAGATCGCCCGGTTTTAGTGCCACAGCGCTGGCGTGCGTCCCTTGTTTTATCTGCTCTGCGGTAGTGCGGGGCAGGCGGCTACGCGAGGTTTCCGGGAAGGCAGCATGGAAAATTTGCTGCATTAATGACGAGCAATCGATGCCTTTGGAGGTGGTGCCACCAAATTTATATTTTACCCCCTGCCACCGGGCGTACTGCGAGAGTATTTTATGACGAATATCCTCTTCATTAAGCGCAGGACTGGAATGAGCTCTTTCAACGTTAATATAAAAGGTAGAGGAACGGGCCTCCGCAATGAATAGTACGCAGGCCGCTAATAAAGAAATAAAAACAGAAATATGAGAATACATAAGCAATAAAATAATAAGTGTTGATGAAATAATGAACAGCGCAAAAAGTAATCTATTGTGAAAGGGGAGACAATGTTACTAGTACTAAAAATGGCGACTCTGCACGCTAAGAAATAATCGAAGCGTGAGGATAAGGAGATATTCATTTTTCGGCGAGGATCGGCCTTTCTCAACTGCTGTGAAGTGCCGGAAGAGGCCTGTTTATGGGACTTACGGTGAAAATCATTCCCGGTAAGGCATCCTGCCGATACAAATTCGAACTGGTCAGGTATTTATTTCAGGCCACTCCTCGTAATCTTCTCACCGCGCCAAGTCGCGACATTTTCTAAGCAGCCTCAGCCCGGTAGGCCTGAAAAAACGGTAAGAGTATTGATGTATTTTTCTTTGGTATTGCTCACGCCGTATGACTACAGGCAATTCCACTGGGGAAAAATTTATGGTTTTTGCTGGCCATCTTAGAAGCTCCTTTATTTATTATCTGATGATATGTATTTAAATGAAAAACATTACTGACAGTTCTCTCTACTTTTCAGTTATCACTGAAGAATCACTCATTCAGGCTTATTCTCTGGACGCAAATCAGGCGGGTTCTGAGCAAAATCTGATGCACTCTTCCTCAAGCGTTTACGTTATCCATCAGGCAGATGGCCGTGCGATTGATGAAATCCTTAAAGCTGAACGCGTGGGCGACAACCTGGTTGTTACCTCCACGCAGTGGAACAGCGCGCTGAACATCGAAAACTTCTTCACAGGCAACGGCCAGCTGTATCTGGCACGTCCGGACGCAGAAGTTGTTCGTATCGTTGCCGCGCAGGATTATCCTCAGCAGGGCAGCGTAATTTTTGACGCACAACCCGTTGTTGACGCACCTGTCGAACTGCCGCAGGCGGTGGACACTCTCAGCAATGCGCTGTTTGCCGCTGAGCCAGAAGTCACCGTAGAACCGGAAGCGCAGCCCGCGATCCCGGCATTAATGATGACCTCGCTCGGCGTCTCTGAAACGCCAAAAATCACCAAAGCCGTTGACGGCCTTGGCAGTAAACAGGGCGACCTGCCATCCGGTAGCGTCACCGACGATCAAAAAGCCGAACTGCACGGGACCGCCAGCGCGGGGACTATCCTCAATATCGTGGATAACGGAGAAGTGATTGCTCAGGTTCAGGCTGATAACAACGGCCGCTGGGCGTTTATCCCGGAGGGCAACATGGGCGACGGCGGTCACGTGTTCACCGTGGTGGATACTGCCAGCGGTGAAACGTCGCCGACTTTCTCCCTGATCATCGACTCAACTGCACCTGCGCGCGCCTATATCGACAGCATTGTTAACGAAGAGGCAGGCGGCGTAGTGGTGGGCAACAACCAGCACACGAACGACAACACGCCGGTGATCAATGGTCGCGGCGAAGCCTTCAGCATGGTCGCCATTTACAATGGTAAAACGATGCTTGGCACCACCTTCGCGGATGCCAGCGGCAAATGGACCTTTACCACGCCGTTCGTCTTCCCGGACAACGTCTACACCCTGACCGCGCGAGCGATGGACTTCTCCGGTAACGTCGGCCTGGCGTCAGCGGCTTACAAAATTACTATCGACACCATTCCTCCTGCGGTGCCGACGATCCTGACCGCAGAAGACGACTTTGGTGCGGTTAAAGGCAGCCTCGCTAATGGCGACCTGACCGACGACCGCACGCCGAAGATTATTGGTAAAGCCGAAGCGGGCATGACCATCTTCGTTTACGACGGTGTCAAACTGCTGGGCACCACCACGGCCAATGCCAGCGGCGACTGGTCCTTCACCACGCCTGCGGATCTGGTTAACGGCGAGCATCAGTTCAATGCAATGGCGCGGGACCCAGCGGGCAACCAGAGCACCATCAGCGACAACTTCACCCTGCTGGTCGGCGAAGACCGCACGCCAGCGCCAACCCTTGGCAGCGTAAGCGACACCACGGGTGCTGTTCAGGGCATGTTGCACAGCGGCGACGTGACCGATGAAGCCTCTCCGGTGCTGCGCGGCAAAGCGCAGGCGGGCGCGGTTATTAAGATCTTTGATAACGGCAAACTGATTGGCGCGACCGTGGCGGATACCAACGGCGACTGGCAGTACAAGCCGGACCCGGCGCTGACCGAAGGGCATCACTCTCTTCAGGCTCAGGCGCAAAACGGCACTAACTCGCCAAGTCTGATGACACCTGCCTTTGAGCTGGAGCTGGATCTCACCCCGCCGGACGCTTCCAACCTGCGCATTACTGGCGTATATGACGACGTCGGCAGCGTACAGGGTAATGTGGCATCTGGCGGTCGTACCGACGATCGTTCCCCGGTTATTAATGGCACCGGCCCTGCGGGCGAAACCCTTGTGGTTTATGTCACCGAGGCAGACGGCAAGCGTGAAGCAGGGCGCGTGCAGGTAGGCAGCGACGGGCACTGGTCCTTGCAGGTCAGCGGTTCACTCAGCTATGGCATGAGCACCTTTACGGCAGTTGCCGTCGATGCGGCCGGAAATACCACCGACCCAAGCGCAGGCTATTCCGTGACCGTGACCACTCAGGATGCGGTAGGCGGTTACGACATCAGTGCCAGCCAGAACGCCGGTAACCTGATCAATACTACCGTGATCGGCAACCAGAACAACCCACAGGTCACCAAGCTGGCGAACGGCAACCTGATCGTGGTTTGGCAGCAGAACGTGGCGGGTGGCGCCAATGGCTACGACGTGGTCATGCAAATGATGGACCCGACGGGGACACATAAAATTGGTACCGAACAGTTTGTTAACCAGCGCAATATCAATAACCAGGACAGCCCATCGGTGACCGCGCTGGCCGACGGCGGGTTTGTTATTGCCTGGGAGGGCAACCCTCTTACACTGCCAGACAATAGTGGTGATGGGGTATTTGCCCGCCGCTATGATGCCAACGGTGCGGCGCAGACCGACGAGTTCCTGGTGAACCAGACCACGTTAGGTGCACAGCGCATACCAGCCATCCTCGGCCTGCCGGATGGCGGCTACATTGTCTCGTGGTACAGCGATCAGAGTTATGGTAATGCCATGCAGCGGATTTACGACGCGAACGATAACCCTGTGAGTAATGAATTTGTTGTTGGTCCGGCAATCGGCACTGTAGGCGGGCCCGAGATGATACTGTTTGAACACGGGCCTTCCGTCGGCTGGTACCTGACCGTATGGAACGGCATGGACAGTAACGGCACCGGCGTGTTCGGTCAGATGCGCAAAACGGATGGCACTTCCGCAGGCCCAATTTTGACGCTGAACACGACACAGGACAAAAGCCAGAATTACCCGGATGCGATTACGCTGAAGGACGGTAGTTTTGTGGTGTTCTGGGATAGCGATGATTCGCAAGCCAATGGTTCTGATATTCGTGCCATTCACTACACCTTCGATCCTGTTACCGGCATGGTGGGCGCGAAGAGCACCGGCGATTTCATCGTCAACGATTACCGCCTGGGCAAGCAGTACAAGCCGGTCGGCGTGGCGCTGGATGACGGTGGCTACCTGCTGATCTGGGGTTCTGAGGGCGGCGATGGCGACGGCTCGGCGATTTACGCCCAGCGCTTTGACGCCAGCAGCAACAAGGTGGGCCACGAGTTCCTGGTTAACCCGACAATTGCAGGTAACCAGGGTTCAGGCTGGGACGACGTCGATCTGAAACACATTCTGGATGCGACGCTGCTGGATAACGGCGATGTCTTTATCACCTGGCACAGCGATAAAATTGATACCGATGGCTTTGGTATCGAAGGTGTGACCATTGATATCGATGCGAGTTTCTATTCAGAGTTCCAGATCAATAGCTCAACGTATGGCGAACAGCGATTCTCCTCAACGACCTCTCTGCCGGGTGGTGGCTTTGTCGTGGTCTGGCAGTCCTCCCAAAACGGCAATGAGGATATCATCGCGCAGCTGTTCGATTCGTCCGGGATGCCTGTTGGCGGTGAGTTCCGCGTCAATGCTGTGACTGCTGATTTCCAGGGGCAGCCGGATGTTATCACGCTGAGCGATGGGACTTTCCTGGTGGGGTATCACAGCTTCGAAGGCAGTGATGTCGTGCGTTTGCAGCACTATGGCTATACCTACGATGGTGCCGGGAACATCACCGGAACAGAGAAGATTGGGGCTGAAAATAAGCTCACGCACAGTGGTCTGAGTATCAACCGTAATGTTCAACTCACGGCGCTGGATGATGGCGGCTACATGGTGGTCTGGCAGGGCACAAACAATGGCACTGCCGCCTGGCAGGTCCTGAGTGCGCAATACGATGCCAACGGTACAATGGTGGCCGGAAGTGAAACGTCGGTAGGGTCAATGGGCTACGGCTCATCGTCTAATACACCGTCGAAAGCGACAGTGACTACTCTGGACGGCGGTGTGGTCGTGGTAACTTACGCGAAAGAGACGACCGACGGTGATATCTATTTCCGAATTTATGATGCTAATACTCATACGTACAGCGCAGAGATCCGTGCTAACCAGACAACCATCGGCAGTCAGGGCACACCGAGCGTCGCGAAGCTGGCTAACGGCAACTTTGTCGTGAACTGGGATTCCTCAGATAACAGTGGACCAGATCAGTCTGGCCGTAGCACCTGGGGGCGTATTTATAACCCACAGGGCGAGCCGGTCAGCAATGAGTTTCTCGTCAACTCATTCACACCGCTTCATCAGCAGCAGCCGGTCACTATTTACCGTCCGGGTGGTGGATTCGTGACCCTGTATAATTCGCAGGCTGATATTGCGCCAGGGAATGGTACTTACGGCGTCTATGCGCAGTTCTTCGATGATGCGGGCCATCGTATCGGTCAGGAAATTCGCGTTCATCAGCTGCAGAAAGGTGACCAGGTCAGTCCTGATGCGACATTCCTTGAAGACGGACGTTTGTTTGTTAGCTGGACTGACAGCGGCGTGGGCGACGGCAGCGGCTCTGCGGTGAAAGGACGCATTCTCGACCTCGACACCACGCTCGGCCTGGAAGTGACGCCGGATCAGAACGCTACTCCAGCAGGCATTGAAGCGTTCAGCCTGATGGATAACGCGGCTCATGGCGATCTGTGGATGCTGTTTGACGACGGTTCACAGTCTGGTCTGCTGCTCAGCAACGAATCGCTCACTGCGGTGCGCGGCGGTGCGGGTGATGACGTAATCGGTATCTCCAGCACGGCGTTTACCTCCATTGACGGCGGTGACGGCATTGATACCCTGCTGCTGGACGGCAAAAACATGTCGCTGGATCTGGACGCGCTGGTCAGCCATATCACCGGCATCGAGAAGATCGATCTTGGCCAGGGCAATGCCAACAGCCTGAGCCTGAGCGCCAACGCGCTGGAAGGGCTGGGTCAGCAGGATCTGATGGTTACCGACGGTAAAAACCAGTTCGTGATCAACGGTGATGGCTCCAACAGCCTGAAGCTGGTCGATACCCACAGCGAAAGCTGGACGGAAACCGGCGAAGCGGAAGTCGGCGGCGTGGTTTACCACACCTGGGTTTCCGGGCAGACGGAAGTGCTGGTCGAGCAGAACATTCACGTTACGGTGATGTAACTCGTGGTTTGTATGCCGGGTAGGGCAAAGAGCTATCCGGCAGTATGCATAAAACGGTAATCCGCCAAACGGGTTACCGTTTTTTTGTGCTTAATCCGTCCGGGAATTAACAGCCAACAACAGCCGCATTCTTTGCTCCAGCACGGCTATCTGCGCGCGGACTTCAGGCACGGCGGCAGAATTCGCCAGCGCCACAAGCTGCTCCAGCAGCAGGTAAGCCTCCGGCATGCCGTGCTGCGCCTCGACGCTTTCCCCCTTCGCGACTTTCGCCAGCGCCTGACAGAGTGCTTCCAACTGCATCTCTGCCGCGCGAACGCCTGACGTTTTGACGGCGTGCGCCGCCTCATTTACCAAATCAATCATGCTCTGCATCTCAAACACGCCAAACGCGCCGCTGAGTGAATGCATTTGCTGGAAAATGATGTCTGCATCCTCGTCATGCCGGGCTTGCCGGATGGCGAGCAGCGAGTCGGCGCAGGTTTTTTCAAAGATGATTTTGACGTCATCGGGAAGGCTGTTGCCGCCGAGAAAACCCAGCGTGGGAGCAGGGCGCGGAGGAATATACAGAGGCAGGGGTTCTGTGTGCGCGGGAACGGGCGCATGTTCCTCGTCGTCCAGTAGCCCGAACAGCGCCTCTTTCAGCTCCGCCAGCAGCAGCGGTTTGGTCAGCACCCGCGACATCCCGGCGGCTTCGCAGGCCTGATACTCCTGCTCTGTGGCGTTCGCGGTGACGGCCATCACCGGAAGATCGGGCCACTGCGCTTTTACCCGTTTCGCGAGGGTGTAGCCATCCATTCCAGGCATCGATAAATCGGTGAGCAGAATATCAAAACGCTCATTTTGCAATTGAAGTAGCGCTTCTTCGCCCTCCGGCACCAGCGTGGCGTGGCAGCCCAACAGCTGAAGCTGTTCCTCGAACAGCCGGGCGTTGACCGGGTTATCTTCCGCCACCAGGACGCGCAGCTCGTGAGTCAGATGTGATTGCTGCTGCTCTCTGCCGGGCAGCGCCATGCCCTGGAGCACATTGCCCAAGGCCTGCGCCAGGCCTTTCAGGCCATAAACCGAGGTGCTTAGCAGCCGCCCTGTTTTTAACGGCGTTGGCGGGCCGCCAGCCTGACAGTCAATGACCCTGTTTGCGTCTTCCACCAGTCGGTTTTCATCGTCGGGATGCCACGTGCTGCGATCGCCCCACAGGATAAGCGTGGTTAATTCGGGCTGTGCGTTGACGTCGAGCTGTATCGGGTGCTGAAACTCATTCACTTCGAGCCCCCAGGCGCGCAGCGCATGAGCCAGATAGCATCGGCTCTGCGGACTGGCGCAGACGAGAAACACCTTCTGACCGTCGAACTTCGGGCGTTCCGCTTCGTCCGCCAGCGCCGGGAGCGGGAAGCAAAGGCTGAACACGCTGCCCTGGTCCGGTTGACTGCTGACCGAAATCTCGCCCCCCATGGTATTCACCAGACGCATACACAGCGCCAGCCCCAGGCCGGTACCGCCGTAGCGGCGATTAATGCTCTCGTCGGCCTGGCTGAACGGATTAAAAATCTGCGCCTGCTGCGCCGGCGTCATGCCAATCCCGCTGTCTTCGACGTCGATATGCAGTTTACCTGCCGCTTCATCAGCCCGCAGGCGCAGCGTGACCTGGCCGCGCTCGGTAAATTTCAGCGCATTGGACAGCAGGTTATTGAGCACCTGCTGCATGCAGGTAGGGTCGCCCATCACCGGCAGCGTCAGCGTGTTGCCCAGCTCGCCCACAAGCTGAATGCCTTTGGCCTGAGCGACGGGGGCGAAAATCTCCAGTGAGCGTGTGGCGATATCCACAAGATCAAAGCTGATGTTTTCGATATGCAGCTCGCCCGCTTCAATTTTAGAGAAATCCAGCACGTCGCTGATGGTGGCGAGCAGGTTATCGGAGGCGTGGCGGATCACGGCGAGGCGATCGCGCTGCGAATCCAGCGCAGAATACTCCAGCAGCTCAAGGTTGCCGAGGATAGCGTTGAGCGGCGTGCGGATCTCATGGCTCATCGTCGCCAGAAACGCTGATTTCGCCGCGCTGGCGCGGTCGGCGGCTTCCTTTGCCGACAGCAACTGCTGCGCCAGCTGCTTTTTCGCCGTCACGTCGATAAAGGCCACCACCAGAGTATCCTCCCCGCGATAACGAACGGGCGTCGCCGAAACCGACAGGCTGGTCGGGGATCCAAATTGATCGTCGAAAGTGACGTCTTCATCATTCAGACGTTTTTCCACGCTGACGAGAGGAGGCAAAGACTGACGCTGATAGCGGCGAATCAGTTCGGCGGGCAGATTAAAGCCGCGCATTTGCAGGCGGCTTTGCATCTGATACATCACCGGGCTGCGCAAGTGCATCTTGCCGTTGTTCATGCCGAGCAGGCCCAGCCCGACCGGGGCGGTGTCGATAAGCGTGCGGCTAAGTTGTTCGCTTTCAAACACCTGTTCAGACTGGCGCACGGCGGGCAGCAGCACCCGCCGTTTCACCGTCAGCAGTAAAAACCAGGTCATAAAAATAATCAGGCACGAGGAGAGGAAGAGCACCACCAGCGCCTTGCGGTTGTCATCCAGAATATCTTTCCACGACTGCGCGTAAACCACCGACCAGTCACCGTTATTGAGCTGCCAGCCTCGCAGAATGCGGTCGCCCTGATAATCCACCCACCGGTTTTGCCCCACTTTTTCCTGCTCGACCTCCCGTACCAGCGGCATCAAACGCTGCGCTGAGTGCGGGCTACAGGGCAGGATCAGATTGCCGTAGCGATCGAGGATCAGACATTCCGCATCCTGACCGATCGTCGGCAGCAGCCTCTCCACTCTGTCGCTAGGTAGTTCGACCACCAGTGTGCCAAAACGCTGAGTGTTTGACTGCCAGAGCGTGGCGGCAATACGGAAAACGGATTTTTGCGTAAGGGCGCTTTTACCAGCCGGGAACCAGTGCAGGACAGGGATATCAGGGCGAGCATTTTCGTTGCTTGCCCGCAGGGTGTTTTCAATATCCAGGCTTTGCTGAACGAGATTCATCTTGTACTGCTGCGCCAGCAGCCGGTTATGCAGCGCCGCAGTCCAGGGGGCAACCGACGTCAGCAGATATTTGCCATCGCTGCTGTAGATATATGTGCTGAAAAGTTCCCCGGAATTGCGGTCACGGATCTTCGCGGCCATCGGTGAAACGTTATTTGCCAGCGCGAGGGCAGGCCCGGCGTCATCCAGTAACGCTTCAGGCTGCGTGGACATCACCAGCACCGGCTGGGCTTCCGGAGACACCTGCACCAGCAGATTACCGTTATTGTTTTTGAACGCCTGTAACGGCCCGGGCTGCGTCTGAGTGGGGGTATTGAGAAACAGTTCGATGTTCTGAATGCCGTTACGCAGTGTGGCGGTGGTTTTGGTTCGCAGGTCTGAGATTTGCGCTACTTCCGCCGCAGTTTCCTGCTGAATTTTGGTCTGGTAATCACGGAACAGCGCCCAGACTTCCAGCCCGAATGCGAGCAATACGCAAAGGGTAATGACCATGCCGCCGCCGTTGATCAGCAGATAATGATGGCGACTCAGGCGGTTTAACACACTCTCTTTTTGCAGATTCATCATAGGGGGCAGACTCTTAGGCAGCGCGCGCTATTCGTTTAGCGTATACCAACGTGCAGAAATAGCGGCTGGCAAACGGCATGTTTTTAATGAAAAACACAGGGAAAGGCATACTAAAACTAAGGCGCGCTTTTGCCGTAATAAAACTCCTTAAAATTACGCTATTTAAATAAAGTCTTAATGACTTGTACGAATAACCGAAAAGAGTTAGCCAATTCCCCCACACACTTAATAAGTATGATCTGTAAGGGTATTTGCCATGGACAATCAGCTTTTCATGGCGATGACCGTGACCAGAAACAATTAAAATCATCTTTAGTACCCGTCCTATCACACCTAATTCAAATTCGAACAAGCCTGACAGACGCAGGTGAAGTTCGAGATTAAAGTACTGACCTATAGACGACGGGTTAGCAGGAATTAATTTCTGCTCTCAGCATAAAAAGTCTGAGCCATTTTTGACACCACAGGAAATACGAACAGATGTCATTAGAACAAAATGCATTAAATGAGCAGGAAGAGGCGTTATCGCTGCCTGCGCCAGAGCGGATAGTCGATACCCTTCTGGAATGTAGTATGTGGATGTGCCAGTACCAGAGCGCGCCACGCAGCGCAGAAAGCTTCTGTGCAGGGATTCCGAAAGGCAATCTGCTGACGCCCTCGCAGGCGATAAGCGCACTCGGCAACGCAAATCTGACTGCCGGAATGGTTCGACGCCGCGCCCATGAATTTTCGGCACATTTAATGCCAATTATATTATTAAGAAAAGATCGCGGGGCCGTTATTTTACTTTCCAGCCGCCGGGATGAAAAAGGAAAGTTATTTTTTCAGGTGTTAATGCCTGAGCTGAGTCTGGAAAAGCCCGTTGAAATTAGTCACGAAGAATTGGCCGAATGGTATTCCGAACACGCTATTTTAGTTAAACCGGGCGCAAAAATAGATAGCCGCGCCGGGGAAGAAACGCCGCACGGCCCGGGCCATTGGTTGTTCAGCACATTATGGCGCTACCGCAGCTATTACCGCAGCGCGGCATTAGCCGCCGTTATTGTGAATATTTTGGCGCTGGCGAGCATCTTTTTTACCATGAATGTGTATGACCGGGTGGTGCCCAATCAGGCGTATGTCACGCTGTGGTCACTGGCAATTGGGGTGGCGATTGCGATGGGCTTTGAAGCCATCACCCGCTTTATTCGCGCCCGGTTGCTGGATGTGGCGGCGAAAAAAGCAGACCTGGTGCTAGGGTCGCGGCTATTCCGCCAGGCGTTAGGCGTGCGGATGGAGCATAAGCCTTCTTCGGCAGGTGCCTTTGCTAACCAGCTGCGAGAGTTTGAATCGGTGCGTGATTTCTTCACTTCCGCGACGCTTGCAGCCATTACAGACTTACCGTTTGTACTGCTGTTTGTTGGGGTGATTTTCATGATTGGCGGGCCGCTTGGCTGGATACCGCTGCTGATGATCCCGTGCATCATTTTGATTAGCGTCGGCATACAGTGGCCACTAGCAAGAACGATGCGCGAAAACCTGCGCGAATCTTCGCTCAAGCAGGGCGTGTTATTAGAGTCTGTGGAAGGGATGGAAACCCTGAAGTCGGTGAGTGGCGAAGCGTATATGACCCGCCGCTGGGAAGCGTTCAGCGCCGCCGCCGCCAGCACCTCGATGAAATCGCGTCAGCTTAGCAGCAGCGCGCTGAATCTGGTGACGTTCCTGCAGCAGCTTCAGACAGTGGTTCTGGTGGTTGTAGGTGTGTATTTGATTGGCGCAGGTTCGCTGTCTCAGGGCGCGCTGATTGGGACCGTGATGTTGGCAAGCCGCGCTACTGCGCCGCTGACGCAGGTGGCAGGTCTGGCAGTACGTTTCCAGCAGGCCAAAGCGGCGCTCACTTCGCTTAACCGTCTGATGGCAATGCCGCTGGATCGTGAAGTTGATAAGAAGTATCTGCCGATGCCGTCGCTGCGCGGCAGTCTAGAGCTGAAGGGGATGAAATTTGCCTACCCGTCGCCGCCGGATAAACCGAATCCGCCGGTGCTGGATAACGTCAACGTGACCATCCAGCCGAATGAGCGAGTGGCGATTCTTGGCAAAATCGGTAGCGGAAAATCGACGCTGCTGCGTCTGATAGCCCGGCTGTACCAGCCAACGGAAGGGCAGATGCTGATAGGCGGCATCGACGTGGCGCAGGTTGACCCTGCGGACTGGCGCAAGACGGTCGGATATGTGGGCCAGGATGCGCGACTGTTTTACGGCACGCTACGGGAAAACGTCATGATTGGCCGCCCGGATGCCTCGACTGATGAACTGTTGCGGGTATTGCAACTGACCGGGCTGGACCATGTAGCGCAAAAGCATCCGATGGGTATCAATCTGCCGATTGGCGAGATGGGGGAAGGGCTATCCGGCGGGCAGCGCCAGCTGGTTTCTCTGGCGCGCAGTTTGCTGGCAAGGCCGCAAATCCTGCTGCTCGACGAGCCGACCAGCGCGATGGACACCCAGACCGAAGCGATTTTTATGCAGCGATTGCATAACGCGACCCAGGGCCAGACGCTGATTCTGGTCACCCACAGGACTTCGCTGCTGAACCTGGTGGACAGGATTCTGATTGTGGATGAAGGGCGAGTCGTTGCCGACGGGCCAAAGAAAGACATTATTGCCGCGCTGAGCGTCAATCCCGGAGAAAAGGCCTCTGCCGCCTGATTGAATTGCCCGCAGCATCGCTATTCGCTGCCCGATTAATGACTCCGACCTCAAGCGGAACGTATTAAAGGTATTAAGTATGTTGAGTAAATTTATGCGCCTCTTCAGGCGCAACCCTAAGGCCGCGCATTTAAAGGCTGGCGATGCCGCCTTTATGAGTGATTTACGCGAATCACTGCTTATTCAGTCCACACCAGGTTCTCGTGCAGTGTTGTATATTTTGTTTGTTATTCTTGTGGTTGGTATTAGTTGGGCGCATTTCGCCAACGTTGAGGAAATAACTCATGGGGAAGGAAAAATCATTTCCAAAAGCCGCGAACAGGTCATTGAAAGTTTAGAGGCTGGCATTATTGATGAAATGTTAGTGCGTGAAGGGGATATTGTTCAGAAAGGACAGCCGTTATTAAAAATTAACCCGACGCGAGCCAGTTCCACCTATCAGGAAATGAACGCCAAGCTGATGGGGATGAAAGCGATGATTGCACGTTTGCAGTCAGAGGCGTACCAGTCGCCGCTGGTTTTCCCGGAAGACCTTAAGGACTATCCGGCGCTGATTGCCCAGGAAAAGAAGGTGTATGAGTCGCGTAAGAAATTGCTGGAGGACAGCCTTAATGCCTTACAGGCCAGCCGTAAGTTGATACTCAAAGAGTTAGCGATGACCGAGCCGCTGGCCGCGCGAGGGCTGATTTCAGAAGTTGAGTTGTTGAGAATGCGCCGTCAGGCCAACGACCTGGAAATCCAGATGGTTGAACGGCAGAACCGTTATCAGGGTGAGGCTAACACGGAGTTGACCAAAGCGGAGCTGGAAGTTGCGCAGCTTACGGAAAGCCTGGTTGGACGCAAAGATGTGCTTGAGCGAACCACCATTACCGCCCCGGTTTACGGCACGGTGAAAAACGTCAGGATCAGCACCATCGGCGGCGTTATCCAGCCAGGTGAAGATATTATGGAAATTGTCCCGCTGGAAGATCAGCTGATTGTTGAGGGGCAAATTAAACCGCAGGACGTCGCATTTTTACGTCCAGGTTTACCGGCGACGGTAAAAGTATCCGCTTACGATTACGGTATTTATGGCGGACTGAAAGGAACGGTTGTTCTTATTAGTCCGGACACCTTACAGGATGAAAAGAAACTCGCTGCAGGACGCCCGGACGCTATTTATTATCGGGTACAGGTTTTAACCGACACCAGTTGGTTAGAATCCGGCGGAAAGCGACTGCCAATTATTCCAGGGATGACTGCAACGGTAGAAATACGTACCGGTGAAAAAACCATTTTAGATTATTTGCTGAAACCTGTGTTTAAAGCCAGAGAAGCATTCCGCGAGAGATAATGAGTGATGAAGTCGAATAACGTTAAGTTGAATAGCCAGTTTCATTTTTCTGCTTTGAAAGGATCGCTTAGCAAAATAGTTTGTGTCTGGGCTTGTGCCACCGCCGTCGCCTACGCCAGCCCAAAAGTGACAGAAGTTAATCTTTTTGCCGCTGAAGATGAGAACCGTGTTGTCGCTGCGCCGAAACAACAGGCGCAGCAAGTTAAAACCGCAAGCTCCAGCGCACCCAAAACGCGCAGCAGTCAGCCAGAAGGTAAGCCTGCGGCGCGGAAGAACTTCTCTTACGACAGCCTGCCTGCCAAAAATGAGAGCAGCGAGCGCGTGGCGCAGGGCAATCTCAGCCTGAAAACGGTGCTGGCGACGGCGCTGAAAATGGCCGAAAACCGCAGCCCGTCGCTGAAGCAGGCCAATGCCGAACTGGGTGCCGCTAATGCGGATATCCGTGAAGCGGAAGGTCAGCGCTGGCCACAGGTGGATGTGAACGCTAACTCCCGTTCGGCCTCTTTCGGCGGCAGCAAAACCCGGGATGAAACGCCGCACTCGCTCAGCGTCAATATGACCACCAATGTGTTTGACTGGGGCAGAACGGAAAAAACCATCGACAGCCAAAAGGCGCTCGGCGAAGCGGCGAGCCAGAAGTATCTGGTAAACCTGGAAGTGCTGGCGCAGGACGTTTCGAACGCCATTGTTGAAAAAGAGAAAGCCCGCCGCGCCAGCATTATCAGTCAACAATACGTTGAGCGCATGAAGCAGCTGGTGGGGATGCTGGAAAGCATCGTGATGACCGACCGGGGACGTGCGAGCGAACTGGTGCAGGCTCAGGCCCGCCTGATGGAAGCGGAAGCAAGCCGCGATAACTGGCTCGCCAAAGAGCGCGATACGGAAATCAAACTGCGCAAACTGATTGGCGACGCGGCGTTGACCATGCCGAAGAATATTCAGTGGACGCTGCCGCAGACGGACCTCGATAAACTGCTGAAGGTAGCCAAAAACCACCCGGCGCTGTTGCAGGCCGAAGCCGAGGCGAAAGCCACCCGCTTACAGGCGGAAGCCCTGCGCGCAGGAGAGAAACCGCAGCTGAACTGGGTGGTGACCAAATCGGTAGGCAACAATGAGTATGGCCGTGAAGATCCGTGGCAGACCATGGTGACCGTGAGCTGGCCGATTTTCCGCGGTGGTTCGGCGCAAGCCGCCCGCGAGGCTGCCACGCTCAGAGCCGAAGCCGGTTATCAGAATAAAGAAAACCAGCAGTTGGAACTGGAGTTTGAAACCCGCGCGGCGGTGCAGGATGCGAAAACCTTACTGGCCCGGGCCGATTTGTATACCGGGCTTATTAAGGAAACTGGTGCAGTGAAAGAAGCCTTCTTCGACCAGTGGTATCACCTCGGACGCAGGACTTTACTGGATGTGTTAATTGCCGAAAGTGATTACAACAATAACCGGATTAATGAAGTCTCTTATCGTTTTGACAGCTACCTGGCGGTGCTTAAGGCGTATGGCAGCACCGGCATGTTGAGCCGCTGGTTGTTGGGTGATGTTCAGTAATCTGCTGATATTCAGTGAGATAAAGTGACTCCGGCACGTCGACGTTCCCGAAGTGCCGGATGTCTTATTCGAGATTCGACATATTATGAATATTAATATTGCTATTGCAGATGACCATCCGGCAATTCTTTCAGGCATTGCCTATGAACTGTCCACCATTCGTACGTTAAATATCGTAGGTAAGGCCAAAGATTCTACTGAGATCATTGATATCCTGAATCAGTCCAACTGCGATGTGCTTATTTCTGACTACGTGATGCCGGGTGGTTCGGCGGGGGACGGCATCGCCATGTTCTCTTTTTTGCGCCGTCACTACCCGAACCTGAAGATTATTGTTTTCACGATCATCGATAATCCGGCCATTGTGGCGGAGCTACTGAAGCTCGGGATCGGTTCGGTGCTGAACAAAGGCGAGGATATTGGCCACCTGATTTCGGCGATCCATGCGGTGTATGCCGGTGCGACTTACATTTCGCCCCATTTCAACTCCGTCGCCCACGTGCTGGGCAGTACCGAAACGGCGCGTCCGTCGCACAGCAAGCTGACGCGCCGCGAGGCGGAAGTGATTCGCCTGTATGTGTCGGGCCTGTCCGTTAACGATATCGCCAGTCAGCTCAAAAGAACCAAACAGACCGTCAGCTCGCAGAAGTCCAGCGCGATGCGCAAGCTGCAAATTACCCGCGATGCGGATCTCTTCCGTTTTGCTTTCGAGACGGGCATGACCAGCATTGGTTAATCACGTCGGCACCTTGTGATCTTCAGGGTGCCTTACTTTTCTCCAGCGCATCACAAAAAAGGACCAACTGCGGCAGTGCAGGTATCACGCCAGATTGCTTAATCTTTTCGCTGATTTCCGCCGTTTGCGCTTTAAGCTCCTTCATACCGAATACTCCGAACGCGCCTTTCAGCGAGTGCAGCTCGCTTAAAATAACCGTCGGACTCTGGTTTTCAATGGCTTCTCTGATAAGTGCCACCGAGTCAGCGCAGGTCTGTTCAAACAGGTCGCGTACTTCGTCGGGCAGCGGTTTGCCGCCCAGTAGGCCAAAAGCTGAGGCAGTTGCCGCCTGTACGGGTTGGGAAGGGCAGATTTCAACCAGGGTTTGTCCAAGCTCGTTCAACAGCAGCGGTTTGGCCAGCACTTTGATCATTCCGACGGCATAACACGCCTCGTACTCCTGTTGGGTGACGTTCGCGCTGACCGCCACCACGGGCAGTTCGGGCCAGTTTTCGCGAAGATTTTTCGCCAGTTCGTAGCCGTCCATCCCTGGCATCGAAAGGTCGGTCAGCACGATATCGACGGTTTGCTGCCGCAATAGCGCCAACGCCTCTTCACCTTCCCTGGCTAAAATGACCTGACAGCCCAGCAGCTGCAATTGCTCTTCTAATAACCGGCGATTAACCGGGTTATCCTCCACCACCAGAACGCGCAGCGTGGCTGACAGCGGCTTTGGCGCATGTTCGGGCAGGGCGATGGGCTGGGAATTGAAGGGCGGTAGTGCTTCGTCTGGGATGATCTCGCCCAGTGGCAGCGACACCCGGAAAATGCTTCCTTTACCCAATTCGCTGCTGGCGGAAAGGGTGCCGGACATCGCTTTCACCAGGCCGGAACACAACGCCAGACCGAGCCCACTGCCGCCATAGCGGCGATGGATGGTGTCATCCGCCTGGCGAAACGCGTGGAAAACATGTTTCAGCTGCGCGGGACTCATGCCAATCCCCGTATCGGTAATGGCGATCTCTGCCTGTGCGCTTTCTGCGTTCAAGTTGACGCTTAGCCTAATCTGTCCCTTTTCGGTAAATTTCAGCGCGTTGGCGAGCAGATTGTTCAGCACCTGACGCAGGCAGGTTGGGTCGCCGCGCATCGGCAGACTTTTGTTTCCCCCGGTTTCACCGTGCAGCTCAATGTCTTTAGCGGCGGCAAGCGGCGCGAAAATCGCCAGCACATCCGCCGTAACCGCATACAAATCGAACGGCACGGTTTCCGGGCGCAGTTCGCCCGCTTCGATTTTCGAAAAATCCAGGATGTCGCTGATCGTCAGCAGCAGGCTGTCCGAGGCGCGCTGAATAATATCCAGCCTTTCCCGCTGCGTCTGCGAGGCGGAATGCGAAAGCAGCTCCAGATTGCCGAGAATGGCGTTCAGCGGGGTGCGGATTTCATGGCTCATGGCGGCGAGAAACGCTGATTTCGCTGCGCTGGCGTTGTCCGCCGCCACGCGGGCCGCCATCAGCTGTTCCTCCAGCCGCTGTTTGTTGGTGATATCGGTAAACGCCACCACCAACACGTCGTCGCCCTGATAACGGCCCGGCGCCATGCTGATGGCAAAATCAATCTGCTGACCGTCGGACATCGCCAGCTTTTTCTCAAACTGTGCCAGCCCACGGCCCGTGCTGGTTTGCTGCAGGTAACTGCGCACCAGCGTCTCGGCCAGCGTCTCATCGCCAGAACAGAGCCTCTCTTCAGTCTGTTTCAGTACCGGACTGCACAGCAGAAAGGCCCGCCGTTCCACGCTCAAAATGCCAATCCCCAGCGGGGCCGTGTCGATCAGCGTCCGGTTCAGCTGTTCGCTTTCGTAAATATGGCGCGAGTGCTGGATCAGTGGGCGGAAGATCCGCAGCTTAAAGTAGAGCAAAAAGCCCCAAATCAGCAGCAGCAGGCCCGCTGTCGCAAGCGTAGCTTCGCGGATCTGGCTGCCGACGACGGCGGCAACCTCGCCCCATGAAACCTCAAACCGCAGCAGCCAGCCGCTGTCTGCGAGCGGTTCGAGGAAGACGATCCCGCTTTCTGAATCACGCTCTAAGATTTCACTACCTGGCCATGCGATAGCAACAGACGCCAGCGCCGCAAGCAGCGAATGGTCGGCTGGGGCGTTGCTGAATCCGGTAATGATTTCACCGCTGGCGGCCTGGATACTCATCGTGCCGAACTGTTCACTGTGAATCGCGGGCGAGGAGATCGCAGGGAAGGGAAACGTCATCACCAGCGTGGCAAAGGGGCGGGCGTTGAGCATAACCGGGGCCGCCAGGCGCAGCACTTGTTCATTTTCGGGAGCCCGCAGCCAGACGATCCGCGCGGCCAGCGGATCGTTGCTGAGTGTGCTGATGCCGTCAATGTCGTCGCCAATCTGGTTGAGGGTGAAGTGCGCGGTTTTGCTGTTGCTGGCAAGAATATCTATCACCCCGTAATCGGGGTGATAAAGGCAGCCGGAGAGGGCGCCGCTGTGCTGCGTGGTGTCGTCACTGGTCATAAAGCGCGCTATCCAGCCTGCCAGATCCTGAAACATCCGGCTGTCCGCGCTGTTGCTCTGAATATCTTCCGGTAAATAGAAGGCCCGCGAGGCCGGATCCGCTAAACGTTTGTGAAAGGTCAGGGGGCTATCTGTACTGCTCGCAGACGGCTCGATGTCTCGCAGCTTATCCCTTTCGCTTAGCATAATATCTAAGCCGGTTAATATATTCTGGAAACTGTTTTTGCGTTCGCCGATATTTTGCACCAACAATGCGTGCTCAGAAACAAAGCGTTGGCGCAGCACTTCTATATGACTCACCATCGCCATTCGGGCATTGGTCAGCAGAATAATAAGCAACATAAGAGTGGCAAAAATGCCGCTGCCAAAAATTAACAGCCGCTGATATGCCCGAAAGCGAGCCAGTGATTTTATTTGCGCAGTCAACACAACATTCACGAACGTTTTTCCGTTCGCCCTCATAAAAGAAATAAAGTATGGCGGAAGTCCGCTGGAGAAAAAATCGACGATAAAGACAATCGAACTCGTCCGATAAAAACAGAGGCTGAAATCAGACCCGAATGATTTTTTTATTACCGTTAACCCTGTCTTATATAGCTCCGGGCTATATAGGAGCCGCCAGAGTCGTTCAGTGAGAACTATTGGGGTGGAGTCGCGAGCCATTGCTGTAGCGCCTGGACTTTTTTACGCCATAATTAAAAATAATGACCTGCAAAAGGACGCTGTAAGACCATGAAAATTCGCATCATACTGGCCGACGACCATCCTGCCTTGCTCGCAGGACTGACTCATGAACTCGCCAAACTGCCGACGCTGGAGATAGTCGGTACGGCAGAGGATTCGGACTCGCTGGTGGAGTTAATCAATACCACGGAAGCGGATGTGTTGGTCACCGATTACGTGATGCCAGGTGGCAAATATGGCGACGGCATGGGTCTGCTGGCTTACATCCGCCGGGCCAGGCCGAAGCTGAAAACGCTGGTCTTCACTACGCTTGATAACCCGGCGCTGACCCAGGAGCTGGCTAAGCTCGGCGTCAACGGGGTGCTGGGTAAAACGCAGCATACCAGCCAGTTAATTTCAGCGATTCACGCCATTTATGCCGGATCCAACTATTTCCCGACCCATGACCTCACCACCGGACACAGCGGCATCAGCCAGAATCCTTCCGAAAAGGTCACGTTGACCAAGAGGGAGATGGAGGTCCTGCGCCTGTACATTTCCGGGATGTCGGTCAATGAGATTGCTTCCCAGCTAAACCGGACCAAACAGACTATCAGCTCGCAAAAAGCGGCAGCGATGCGCAAACTTGGGATCACCCGCGATGCCGATTTGTTCCGCTATGCGTTTGAATCGGGGATGTCGGCAGGGCAATAGGAGGGGGATTTCCCGGCGGCGTAAACTTGCCGGACCTACGGGTTTCAAGGGTGTAGTAGGTCCGGTAAGGCATCGCAGCCGGGCAAATTTGCCCTATTACTTCTTCGCCACCGGCGGAACACAATCCACAATCAGCGCACGAGAAATCGCGTGCTTCTGCAAATGCGTTCCCTGCAATTCCTTCTCAGCTTTAGCGCGCAGAACGGGCATCGGTGCAGCCGCGCCTGAACTTGCCACTTTGATGAAATAGGTTTTGCCTGCTTCCAGTTTTACGCGATACAGCTCTTCGGTTTTACCCGGGTAGAGCGGGGCATCGTGCTGATAAGCGCCCAGAGTATGGTTGCCCGGCACCAGGCAAAACTCGCTGTAGCCACCCGCCTGTAGTGCGGTGTGGAAACGACCGTCGATATAGACGTTGGCGCCGTTGTTGTTGTTTACAGCCGGACCTGCCCAGTAGTACACGATATTGGCACGGTCCGCGGCCGGGGCCGCTGCGGTCTGGTACGGTTTACCAAACAGGTGTTTGTTGGCTTCGTCGGTGGAGATTTTGGCGAAGGCCATGGAGGTCAGCAGCAGGGAGATGCCGCCGACGGCAAAAACTTTACGCAATAACATTTTACTTCTCTCATGAAAAATCTTGTTGATTCAGAGGCCCGCCGTGCGGGCCTCTGAGCCTTACTTAGTGGTAATCAACCGTCACGCCAACCTGGATAAGCAGGTCTGCGTTCAGCCCTTCGTTGCGGTAGACGTCGTAGGCCACCCCGGCGGCGGTCACTTCGCCCAGGTTGTCCCACTCACCGGCCTGCATCCCGTTTGGCAGCAGGTCGCTCAGCACCACCACGTCGCCCGCGTTCCCTTTAACGGCCATCTGGACGGTGGCAATTTCCCCTTCGCCAGCCGAAATAAACGCGCTGGTATGGCCCTGGTCGAGCACATCACCCAGAGAAATCTTGAGGGTGTTGTTGCCGGACCCCGTGATATCGATGGCTTCGATGGAGCTCAGGCGACCCTGCCAGGCGGAGAGATCCAGCACCTGATTGGCCCCGGTCAGTTTCAGGGTGTCGATACCGCCGTTGCCCTCAATGAGCTTCACGTTGTCCAGTGCGCTGACATCCGCCACCGAGAAGACATTATCGCGGCCCTGACCATACAGTTCCGTCACATCGCCGTTCACCTGCATATTGACGCCCGGCGTCAGGCCAGAAGTGGCAACATAGTTCGACTGATTCCCGGCCTGGTCGATAATCGCGGCGCTTGCCGTGCTGGCAGCCCCGACTTCAACGCTTGCGGAGCCCGCCGAAATCTCTTCTGCGGTCAGGATATGTTCGAAGCGATGCGCACCGCCGTCAGTGACGACGCTGATACGATCGCCCGCAGCCAGGCCTGACTGCGCGAAGTCCACCACCACGCTGGTACCGTTCAGGTGCACCGCAGCAGGGACGCGAGGCGCTGAAGTATCCAGCGTGACAGCTTGTTGCATCACGAAGCCACTGTTGGCGCCATCCACCACGCGGGTCAGCACATTCCAGCTCGCAAAGTGTTCGCTCATGTCCTGTGCGGCCCATTTCTGGCCGTCTACCATCGCTTCAGACCAGGTACGGCCGCCGTCAACGGAGACTTGCAGTTTTTGCCCTGCGGTCAGTTCAGCGCTGAGCGTGCCGTACATCAGGCGGCCCGCGTCGCCGCTGTCGGTAACAAAGTCATTCCCGTCGGTGCCGGAGTCTTTACCCATATGGCCGAGACGAGCGATCTGCGTTGGGCCTTCACCGCTGAAGATAATCACCTCAAAGGCTTCGGAAGTAGGGCTGGTGTTGCCCGCGTCGTCCTGCACCACGGCGGTGAACTCGTACACGCCATCGTTCAGATCGGCTGCTGGCGTCATGCTCCATTTGCCGTCGGTGTTTGCCTGAGTGCGGCCAATTTCTACGCCTCGGTCATATATAATGACGGTGGCATTTGGTTGGCTTTCACCTTTGATCTCCGGACGACGATCGTCGGTCAGATCCCCGGACTTCAGTGCGCCCTGCAGCGAGCCCACATTGTCCTCAACGCCCGTAATCACCGGTGCATCAGGCAGTTCCACCACGATGTTGGTGTTCCAGGCCTCAGAGGACCCGGATGTATTGCCCGCTTTATCCTGAGCGGTGGCGCTAAAGCTGTGTGGGCCGCTGTCCAGCTCAGCTTCTGGCTGGAAGCTCCACTCGCCGTTTTCATTCGCGATGGCCTCGCCGAGTTTCGTTTCGCCGTCGTAAATGCTCACCACAGAGTTGGCTTCCGCCGTGCCTTTCAGCGTCGGACGCAGGTCGTCAGTGCTTTCGCCGTTAGTCAGGTCACCCTGTTTCACGCCCACGCCATCGACGAGAGAGCTGATAACCGGGGCGTCTGGCGCAGTGGCATCAACGTTCACAATCCACGGGTCGGAAGGGGCAGACTGGTTGCCCGCCGGATCCTGAATAATGACGCTGATTTGATGCTCGCCGTCGCCAAGATCTTCGGTTGGGGTGAAATCCCAGGTGCCGTCTTCTTTAACCGGCGCTTCGCCAATCGGCTCGCCGCCATCGGTGATGACAATAGTGTCACCCGGTTTACCTGTACCGTTGAAGGTCGGTTTCTTGTCGTCAGTGGTGCCACCGTTTTCGATTGGGCCGGTGAACGGACCTTCGTTGTCGGTCACGCCGCTGATCCCAGGGCCTTCGCCGTCAACAGCTGGCTGGTCTGGTGCAGTCACGTCGATAACCACCACCCACGGTGCAGATGGCGCAGAGGTGTTGCCCACGGCGTCCGTCGCGGTGGTGGTCAGGCTATGTGGGCCTTCGGCCAGCGGCTCTGCTGGCGTGAATGTCCAGATGCCGGCTTTGTTTGCAATCGCTTCACCCAGTTTGGTTTCGCCGTCGTAAATCGCGACCACAGAACCGGCTTCCGCCGTGCCTTTCAGCTCTGGCTGGGTGTCGTCGGTGATAGCGCCGTTAGCCAGGTCGCCTTGTTTCACGCCCACATCATCAGCGAGGCTGCCGATAACCGGCGCGTCTGGTGCGATGGTGTCGACAATCACAATCCACGGGTCGGAAGGGGCTGACTGATTACCCGCCGGATCCTGAATGATCACGCTGATTTCATGCTCACCGTCACCAAGATCGGTGGTTGGGGTGAACTCCCAGGTGCCGTCTCCATTAACCGGAACTTCGCCAATCGGCGTGTCGCCATCGGTGATGATGATGGTGTCGCCTGGCTTGCCGGTACCGTTGAAGGTCGGCTTGCTGTCATTGGTGTTGCCGCCGTTTTCAATGGCACCAACGGTTGGCTCTTTGTTATCGGTCACGCCGCTGATCCCCGGGCCTTCGCCGTCAATAGCTGGCTGGTCTGGTGCGGTCACGTCGATAACCACGACCCACGGCGCAGAAGGCGCAGAGGTGTTGCCTACGGCATCAGTCGCAGTGGCGGTCAGGCTGTGGGAGCCTTCGCCCAGCGGTTCTGCTGGCGTGAATGTCCAGGTGCCGTCTTCAGCGACAATGGCTTCGCCGAGTTTGGTTTCGCCGTCGTAAATGCTGACCACAGAACCGGCTTCCGCCGTGCCTTTCAGCTCTGGCTGAGTGTCGTCGGTGGTTTCGCCGTTAATCAGGTCACCTTTTTTCACGCCGACATCATCAGCGAGGCTACCGATAACCGGTGCGTCTGGCGCGGTGGCATCGACAATCACAATCCACGGGTCGGAAGGGTCAGACTGGTTGCCCGCCTGATCCTGGATAATCACGCTGATTTCGTGTTCACCGTCGCCCAGCTCTTCATCCGGCGTAAACGTCCAGTCGCCGTTCTCGTCGATAATGACTTCACCAATCGGCTCACCGCCGTCGGTGATGATCACGGTGTCGCCCGGCGTGCCGGTACCGTTGAAGGTCGGTTTGCTGTCGTCAGTGGTGCCGCCGTTGGCAATTTCGCCAGTGGTAGGCTCTTTGTTGTCGGTGACGCCGCTGAGGCCCGGGCCTTCGCCGTCAATGCCTGGCTGGTCTGGTGCGGTCACGTCGATAACAACCACCCACGGCGCAGAAGGCGCAGAGGTGTTGCCCGCGGCATCTGTCGCAGTGGTGGTCAGGCTGTGTGAGCCTTCGCCCAGAGCTTCTGCTGGCGTGAATGTCCAGGTGCCGTCTTCGCCGACAATGGCTTCGCCGAGTTTAGTGCTGCCGTCGTAAATGCTGACCACTGAACCGGCTTCCGCGGTGCCTTTCAGCTCTGGCTGGGTATCGTCGGTGCTAGCGCCGTTAGCCAGGTCACCTTGCTTAACGCCGACGTCATCCGCGAGGCTGCCGATAACCGGTGCGTTTGGCGCAGTTGCGTCAACAACCACAACCCATGGCGCAGACTCTTCGGACTGCGTGCCTGCCGGGTTTTGAGTCACGAACGTGAAGCTGTGTTCACCGTCGACTAAGGCTTCTGGCGTGAAGCTCCAGTTGCCTTCGTCGTCGCTGTTTACGCGAGCGATTTCTTCACCTTTGTCATAAATGATGACCACGGAGTCCGCTTCAGCGGTGCCTTTAATCACAGGCGTATTGTCTGCGGTGGTTTCACCAGACTCTAAGGACAGGGCGGTTTCACCGCGATCGTCATACACTGCATCAACCACTGGCGCATCAGGCACGCCGGTAGCGATAGTGATGGTCCACGGCAGAGACTCCGCAGAGACGTTCCCCGCCGGATCTTTGGCGATGGCGGTAAAGGTGTGCGGGCCAAGTAACATGTCGGTGGCTGGTTCAAATATCCAGTCGCCGGAAGCGTTAGCCTTCACTTCAGCGATTTTTACGCCGTTGTCGAAGACCGAAACAACGGTGCCCGGCTCGGCACGGCCCTTCAGAGTTGGCGTAGTGTCGTCGGTGCCAGCACCGTTAGCCACAGGCCCGGTAATCGCGCCTTCATTATCGATAATTTCGACAATTTGCGGCTGCGCCGGCGGTACGGTGTCGATGATGAAATTAAATTTCGTCGAAGACAGCCCTGTGTTACCTGAGAAGTCGATAGCTACGGCACGTGCCGCGTAGACGCCGTCCGGCAGGCCGTAAGGCGGGGTGAAGGTCCAGGAGCCGTCAGGTCTGGCATAGGTGGTGCCGATCAGCGTTTTGTCGTTGTAAATCGCGACCATGCTGTTGGCTTCCGCTCTGCCGGAGAAGGTTGGGGTGTTGTCGCTGGTATAGTCATTCTGACCGAGCGCGACCGCTGCACCGCTGTTGTCGGCGCTTACGGAAGACAGGGCTGCACGCGCAGGCGCAACGGTGTCGATGATCAACACGACGTTACCGGACTTCAGACCGGTGGCCTGATCGCGAACCTGGAACAGCTGACCGCCTTCTTCCAGAGGGATGTCAAAGCTAAACTGCCATGTGCCCGCCTGGCTGACTTCGGTATAGCCAATCAGCTCACCGTTGAGGAAAAACTCCAGCGTGGCGCCTGGCTCGCCGACACCTTCGATCAGTGGCTCTTTATCGTCGGTGACGTTGCCATTGAACAGCGGCTGTTCGGTACCGACGTCGTCAGTCATTTTGGTGATCGCAGGCTTCACGAAGGAAGTGGGTTCTTCCAGCGCGGTTAACTGCAGCTGCGGCTGTGCCGCGGCGTGACTGCTTTCATTGTCCAGGGAGGCGGCTGTTTTTTCCAGCGACTGCACAATTTCCACGCGCTGAAGCACTTTCAGCGATGCGACGTCAGGCTGCGCTTCAACCGTGCTGACCGGCTGGGACGCCAGCGCAACCAGGCCCTGCGGAGGATTCTGTTCAGCGCTCAGATGCTGCTGATAGTCGCCTTTTTCATTGAGAGTAAAAACTTTACCATTGTGTTGGTAAAAATCTTTAATCACGACCACTGACGGAGTGGCAGAAGCAGATGAAAGGGTGATGTGCAGATCGTTATCCTGACGCTCAGGGGAAACCTGGCTCATAATATCCGTATCGCTGTTATCAGAAATAATATAACGAGAGCCCGGCATTGCCTGCACAGTAAAATACGGCTCAGCGGCTTCTTCTACTGGAAGGAAAAATAATTCATCTCTATCGTTTAAATAAGAGAAATTCATTCTTTAATTATCCAAAGTATTATTTAAGAGAAAGCGAGCCGCCAATTCGGCTCGCTTTGGTAAAGCGTTCCTTTAATTCCGGGTATTAAGAATTAATGGAACTGCACATCAACGTCCTGTTGAATCAGAATGTCAGCATTCATACCTGAGTGCTGGTAGAGGTCATATTTGATGCCTGCGGCGGTCACTTCGCCGAGGTTTTCCCAATGGCCGACGTCCATACCGTTTGGCAGCAGGTCGCTGAGGACCACCACGTCGCCCTTGTTGCCTTTAACGGCCAACTGAACATTGCCAATTTCGGTTTCGTCAGCGGCGCTGAAAGCGTTCTTGTAGCCCTGGTCCAGCACATCGCCTAATGAGATCTTCAGCGTGTTGTCGCCAGAGCCGGTGATGTCGATGATCTCAACCGAGCTCAGACGTCCCTGCCAGCCGGAGAGATCCAGCACCTGGTCGGCGCCGGTCAGCTTCAGCGTATCGATGCCGTTGTTGCCTTCAATCACCTTGACGTTATCCAGCTGGCTCACATCGGAGACAGAGAAGATGTTGTCGCGGTTCTGGCCATAAACCTCAGAGACATCGCCCGTCACGTTCATGTTGACGCCCGGCGTCAGGCCGGAGGTGGTGGTGAAGTTAGACAGGTTGCCTGCCTGGTCTACCAGCGCCGCACTTGCGGTGGTGGCCGCACCGACATCCAGCGTCACGGAGCCCGCCGCCACGTCTTCCGCCGTCAGGGTGTGCTCGAAGCGATGCGCTCCGTTGTCCGTCACTACGCTGATACGGTCGCCCGCCGCAATGCCGTTCGGGTTAAATTCAACCACCAGGTTAGTGCCATCAAGACGCACTGAACCAGGAGCATTGGCCGCAGTGGTATCCAGCGTGACCGCCTGTTCCATGACCACGCCGGATTTGCCGGTTGAGGTATCAAAGACGCGAGCCTGGATGCTCCAGTTTGCGGTATGCATGTTCAGGTCCTGCGCGGCCCATTGGGTGCCGTCGACCATCGCTTTTTGCCAGGTTTGACCACCATCAACAGAGATTTGCAGCTCTTCACCGGCGCTCAGCTGTGCGCTGAGCGTGCCGTGCATCAGACGTCCGAAGCCGCCGTTGTCGGTAACAAAGTCCTGACCGTCGTGACCGGAGTCTTTGCCCATATGGGAAAGACGCACGACCTGCGTCGGGATATCACCTTCGGAGACGTTGATGTCGAACGCTTCGGATGGCTCGGACTGATTGCCCGCTTTGTCTACCGCCACGGCGCTAAAGTTATGTGCCCCATCAATCAGCTCGGTTGGCACTTCGAAGGTCCAGCTGCCATCGGCTTGTGCCTGAACGCTTCCGATTTCGCTGCCTTTGTCGAAGATCTTCACGGTTGAACCTGCTTCAGCACGGCCAGTTAACACAGGCTGACGGTCGTCGGTGTAATCACCTGGTTCCAGCTCACCTTGCTTGCTGCCGACATCGTCATAGATGCTGTCAATCGTCGGCGCGTCTGGCGCGGTGGTGTCGACATTCACAATCCACGGGTCGGACGGCTCAGACTGATTGCCTGCCGGATCCTGGATAATGACGCTGATTTCGTGCTCGCCGTCATCCAGACCCGGTTCTTCCGGGGTGAATTCCCAGTCGCCGTTTTCATCGATGATGACTTCGCCAATCGGTTGGCCACCGTCTGTGACGATCACGGTGTCGCCTGGCTCACCCTTACCGCTGAAGGTTGGGGTGTTGTCATCGGTCGTGCCGCCGTTTTCCACAGAGCCGGTGATCGGACCTTTGTCGTCGGTAACGTCGCCTAGACCTGGGCCGTCGCCGTCAATGCCAGGCTGAGCCGGGGCAGTGGTGTCGATAACCAGTTCCCACGGTGCAGATGGCGCAGAGGTATTACCCACGGCATCCGTCGCGGTGACAGTCAGGCTGTGTGGGCCTTCAGCCAGCGGCGTTTCTGGCGTGAACGTCCAGTTACCGTCTTTGTCTGCGGTGGTTTCGCCGAGTTTGGTGCTGCCGTCGTAAATTGCGACCACTGAACCTGGCTCCGCCGTGCCTTTCAGCTCTGGCTGGGTATCGTCGGTGGTTTCACCGTTAGTCAGGTCGCCTTGTTTGACGCCAACATCATCTGCGATGCTGCCGATAACCGGTGCGTCTGGCGCAGTGGCATCAACAATCACGATCCACGGGTCAGATGGCTCAGACTGATTGCCCGCCGGATCCTGGATAATGACGCTGATTTCGTGCTCGCCATCACCCAGGCCTGGCTCTTCCGGGGTGAACTCCCACTCGCCGTTTTCGTCGATGATGACTTCGCCAATCGGTTCGCCGCCATCGGTGATGATCACGGTGTCGCCTGGCTCACCCTTGCCGCTGAAGGTCGGGGTGTTGTCGTCGGTGGTGCCACCGTTCTCTACGGAGCCGGTGATCGGGCCTTTGTTGTCGGTAACGTCGCCAAGACCTGGGCCGTCGCCGTCAATGCCTGGCTGACCCGGGGCCGTGGTGTCGATAACCAGTTCCCACGGCGCGGAAGGCGCAGAGGTGTTACCCGCCGCATCGGTCGCGGTGGTGGTCAGGCTGTGCGGGCCTTCAGCCAGCGGTGCTTCCGGGGTGAATTGCCACTCACCGTCTTCGTTGGTCAGGGCTTCGCCGAGTTTAGTTTCGCCGTCGAAAATTGCTACCACAGAACCTGGCTCCGCGGTGCCTTTCAGCGTCGGCTGAGCGTCATCAGTGGTTTCACCGTTAGTCAGGTCGCCTTGTTTAACGCCAACGTCATCTGCGATGCTGCCGATAACCGGTGCGTCTGGCGCAGTGGTGTCTGTGATATCGAGCGTCCACGGCGCAGACGGCGCGGAGGTGTTACCCGCCGCATCGGTCGCAGTCACGGTCAGGCTATGTTCGCCGCCGTTCAGAGGAGTAGTCGGCGTGAACTCCCAGTTACCGTCTTTGTCGGCGGTAGTTTTGCCAAGCAGGTTGCTGCCGTCGTAAATCGTGATCACAGAATCGGCTTCCGCGGTGCCTTTCAACGTCGGCTGCGTGTCGTCAGTATGGTCACCGTTATTCAGATTGCCTGTTTCAGCGCCCACATCATCGATAACCACGCTGATTACTGGCGCGTCTGGCGCGATGGTGTCGACATTCACAATCCACGGATCGGATGGCTCGGACTGATTGCCCGCTGGATCCTGGATAATCACGCTGATTTCATGCTCGCCATCAGCAAGACCAGGCTCTTCCGGGGTGAATTCCCAGTCGCCGTTTTCATCGATGGTGACTTCGCCAATTGGCTCGCCGCCGTCGGTGATAATGACCGTGTCGCCTGGCTCACCCTTGCCGCTGAAGGTTGGGGTGTTGTCGTCGGTGGTGCCGCCGTTCTCAACGGAACCAGTGATCGGACCTTTGTTGTCAGTGACGTCACCAAGACCTGGGCCGTCACCATCAATACCAGGCTGACCTGGGGCAGTGGTGTCGATAACCAGTTCCCACGGCGCAGATGGCGCAGAGGTATTACCCACGGCATCCGTCGCGGTGACAGTCAGGCTGTGTGGGCCTTCAGCCAGCGGCGTTTCTGGGGTGAACGTCCAGCTACCGTCTTTGTCTGCGGTGGTTTCGCCGAGTTTGGTGCTGCCGTCATAAATTGCGACCACTGAACCTGGCTCCGCCGTGCCTTTCAGCTCTGGCTGGGTGTCGTCGGTGGTTTCACCGTTAATCAGGGAACCCTGTTTCGCACCTACGTCGTCAGAGATACTGCCGATAACCGGCGCATTTGGCGCAGTGGCGTCAACAATCACGATCCACGGGTCAGACGGCTCAGACTGGTTGCCTGCCGGATCCTGGATAATGACGCTGATTTCATGCTCGCCATCAGCAAGACCAGGCTCTTCCGGGGTGAATTCCCAGTCGCCGTTTTCGTCGACAATGACTTCGCCAATCGGCTCACCGCCGTCGGTGACGATCACGGTGTCGCCCGGTTCACCCTTACCGCTGAAGGTTGGGGTGTTGTCATCGGTGGTACCGCCGTTCTCAACGGAGCCGGTGATCGGACCTTTGTTGTCAGTGACGTCGCCAAGACCTGGGCCGTCGCCGTCAATACCTGGCTGAGCCGGGGCAGTGGTGTCGATAACCAGTTCCCACGGTGCAGAAGGTGCCGAGGTGTTGCCCGCCGCGTCGGTGGCGGTGGTGGTCAGGCTGTGTGGGCCTTCAGCCAGCGGCGCATCTGGCGTGAACGTCCAGTTACCGTCTTTGTCTGCGGTGGTTTCACCAAGTTTGGTGCTGCCGTCATAAATCGCGACCACGGAACCTGGCTCTGCGGTGCCTTTCAGCTCTGGCTGAGTGTCGTCGGTGCTTTCACCATTGATCAGATTGCCCTGCTTAGCTCCCACGTCGTCAGAGATACTGCCGATAACCGGTGCGTCTGGCGCGGTGGCATCGACAATCACGATCCACGGGTCGGACGGTTTGGACTGGTTGCCCGCCGGATCCTGGATAATGACGCTGATTTCGTGCTCGCCATCCACCAGACCTGGCTCTTCCGGGGTGAACTCCCACTCGCCGTTTTCGTCGACAATGACTTCGCCAATCGGCTCGCCGCCGTCGGTGACGATCACGGTGTCGCCCGGTTCGCCCTTACCGCTGAAGGTTGGGGTGTTGTCATCGGTGGTGCCGCCGTTCTCAACGGAGCCGATGATCGGACCTTTGTTGTCAGTGACGTCGCCAAGACCTGGGCCGTCGCCGTCAATACCTGGCTGATCTGGTGCCGTGGTGTCGATAACCAGTTCCCACGGCGCGGATGGCGCAGAGGTGTTGCCCGCGGCGTCGGTGGCGGTGGTGGTCAGGCTGTGAGAACCTTCGACCAGCGGCGCTTCTGGGGTGAACGTCCAGTTACCGTCTTTGTCGGTGATAGCTTTGCCAAGTTCGTTGCTGCCGTCGTAAATGGTGACCACAGAGCCTGGCTCAGCGGTGCCTTTCAGCGTTGGCTGAACGTCGTCGGTGATATCGCCGCTGTTCAGATTGCCCTGAACTGCGCCCACGTCATCAATGACGTTGCCGATAACCGGTGCATCTGGCGCAGTGGTGTCGACAATCACAACCCACGGATCGGACGGGTCGCTTTCGTTGCCATCTTTATCTTTGATAATAACGCTGATGTCGTGCTCACCTTCGCCCAGTTCTTCTTCCGGGGTGAAGGTCCAGGTGCCGTCGTCACCAACAACCACTTCGCCGATCGGCTCGCCGCCGTCGGTGATAATGACCGTGTCGCCTGGCTCACCTTTCCCGTTCAGGGTGGGGGTGGTGTCGTCAGTGGTGCCGCCGTTGCCGATAGGGCCTTTAACCGGGCCTTCGTTGTCGATGATTTCGTCGATTGGGCCTGAAACGCGCTCATCTTCATTTGGGTCGAGGGGCTGCTGAATTTCCGCGGCACCGATCGTGATATCCCAGGGTTTGGAAGGCGCAGAAATGTTACCGGCGGTGTCGGTTGCGCGCACGGTGAAGCTGTGGGTGCCTTCGTTTAATTCAGCAGAAGGGGTGAAGGACCATTCGCCTTTGGCATTGGTTTGTGCTTCGCCAATTTTCTTGCCGTTGTCGAAAATTTCAATTTTGGTGCCTGGCTCCGCGCGGCCTTGCAGCGTGGGCTGGAAGTCGTCGGTGCGATCGCCAGATTTCAGCCAGCCGGTTTCGCTTCCCGCATCGTCATAGATCCCGGAAATAGTAGGCACAGCAGGTGCTACGGTATCCACGGTGAATTCAAAGGAGCCGGAAGGGGAACTGGTGGTGCCATCGGCAGCCTTTTCTACCAGTGTAATGCTGTGAGAACCGTCGGCCAGCGGCTTCTCTGGCGTAAATGACCAACGGCCATCTTTACCCACGACGGTTTCGCCAATGGCTTTGCCATTGTCATAAATAATAACGGTGTTACCTGGAGTGCCGCCATTACCGGAGAAGGTTGGGGTGTTGTCGTCGGTTGCAGTGCCGTTGGCGATGGCGCCCTGCACGGAACCCTGGTTATCGATAACCAGACCTAATTTTGGCGTAACAACAGTAGCCGCAGGAGCAGAGGAATCAGGTGATTCTGACGGCGCAGAATCGCTATTGTCTTTTTTATCGGAATGATTTTTCATCGCCAGTGCGGCGAGGGTACCGAAGCCTGCGCCAAAAATCCCCAGCGCGGCAAACAGTGGAAATAAGTAGTGGTTGGACTCTTCTTCACCGCCGAGCACCAGCGGGGAGGTTTCGCCGTCTTCCAGCATGGCCGCCAGAGCGGTGCTGTTTTCACCCTCAGAGGAAATATACGGGTAATAAGTCCCGTTTTCAGCCAGGCCAATCAGTTGCGCATTCTGCTGGAAATAATCTTCGATAATAACCGTGGGATTATCCAGCGAATCGCCTTCGAGGCAGATATGCAGATCTTTACCGACGCGTTTGACCGTAATGTTTTCCGGGCCAAAACCGGTTTCTTTATCCGCCAGAATAAACTTACCATTCTCGATAGCTTTAATCTTCTTCGGCGAACCAGAGTGTTTAGCTGTTAAAGACACTTCCTGGCGAATGTTTTTCCCATCCATCAGAATAAGGGTCGTTGGGCGCATAACCATATAGGATTCCTACTTAATTCAATATCTAACAGAACAACCGCTACATGCTGCCGTTGCAATCAACGTAAATGTAACAATCAAAATAAAATGTTTAGTCTTACTAAACAGAGTCCTGGGAGGCGTTGAGACACAACGCAAATGAGTCATTCCCGAGAGTCGCTATTGAACAGTTTGGCCAGGGAAATGTCTTTCTGATTGGTATGAATTCTTAAGGTCTCCTGACAGTCGCGTACGAAAACCTTTAGAGCGACTTAATTTAGAGCGAAAAACCAGATATAAACGGCCCCTCGCAAAGATTCCGCTGTACCTGCTGCTATGAGGCTGTCTATGATTTATCTCTTTACTGAGAATATTTTCCTGAAGCAGGGTGTAAACGCTGCTTTGTACCCACTGCTGGTTGAAACCGTAACGGTGGATGAATATGACCGTTGTGCTGCCGAAAGCATGATGGAAGGGGATGTATTAATGATTGATCCCCATCTTGCTTTTAACTCCATTCTGCAAATGGCTTCGCGCTATTCGCATGACTTAAAAATTGTCTTTTTGAATAGTGATAAATTCAAAGAGGTCAATTTCCGGATGTTATATCCTTCGTCCTGGGTGCTTAATTCCAGGCTATCGCTGGCGAATTTCCGCACCGGGTTATTAAAAATCCTGGTGGAAAAAAATCAGCCTTTGTTCTGTCGAACACACCTGAGCATCAAGGAGAGGTATGTTCTGCTGGAGTCGATGAAGGGGCTCAGCGTGCAGGACATCGCCAAAGAGAGCGGAATCAAAGAGAAAACCATCTATCACAACCGTAAAAGTGCCTGCCGAAAACTGGGCATTGATAAAGTCTGGGAGATTGTGCCCTACAGCCATTCGTTTAACAGCGAGCTGTAAAAACGTGTAATAAAAAAAAGCCGTCAGCGATGACGGCAGCATGAAAAACACATTGCTTATTATTCGGACTCTGATGCAGTGGTGTATGCTTACACTGCCCGTTTAATATACACAGTAATAGTGTAAATAGCATGGCTTAATAAGCGGGAAATATCCTGAAATGCAGAATAATTAATGCCATTCAATCAGTAGCGCTACAATCATTATTATTGCCACTCAATTTATTTGTCAATATAGCATTTCACTTCCAACCATTCATCAGGAAGATGCAAATGGCTGATTTCGCCGCTAAATAACAACACTCAAAGTAGGGGGGGTCATCATCGGTGTTGTCATTCAGGCGCGATCAGATTTTTCCCGTGATTTGTTAATGCCAGAGAATTGGTCTAGCCTGGCAACGATAAATCCAGAAAATATTATTTATAACGGCCGGACTCGTTTATCTTTCATTCAGATTCGTTCTGTTAGCGTGATGTCCGAGTTCAGAAATAGTTGTTTTCTGACGCTATAACCCGCACAGCAGTGAGGGCATCAATAACAGGAATGAGGATTTCATGGACCCCGAGTGTTTTAACGTCTATCCGACCAATGATTATTATGGTTATAAGCTGCCGGCCTTTCTTTACAGGAGAGAATGACGACGTCGATTACCGTCGGATTTCTGCTCGTCGGTTGAATAAGAACAGAAGTGTTCCTCCCCAACCACAGGGGATTAGGGAAAGAAATGAATAAAGCAAAAGTTATTGCGCAACTTCGCAACGCCAAACACCCATCAGAACTGCAAGGCGTTTCCAGCATCATCAAAAAACTCCATCCCACCGACTTAGCCGAAATACTGAGTGAACTCAGCGCCAGTATTATCTTGTCGCTATTAGGTCAACTCGATCCCCATAGCCGCGCCAACGTCTTTACGCATTTACCCGCTGAACGCCAGGATCTGCTGTTGCAGGCGATGTCGCGTGACGTGATGGCGACACTGTTTGAACACATGGCTTCCGATGAAAGGGCGGATGTGTACAAACGCATGAACGAGCAGAGTCGCCAGGCTCTGCTGCCGACGCTTGGGCAGACGGAGCGCGAAGACATGTTGCGGATGTCCTCCTACCCGGAAGGCACCGTGGGCGCTGAGATGACTTCTGATTTCGTGGCGCTCGCCAGCGATATGTGCGTAACGGATGCCCTGCAACACATTCGCACCACGGCCTCAGAGAAAGAAACGATCTACGTCATTTATGTGCTCGATACTTTGCAACGCCTGATCGGCACGCTCTCTCTGCGTGAACTGGTGCTGGCACCTGAACAGCAAACCGTGCAGGACATCATGCGTCCTGTACCGTTTTTCGCCGAACTCAGCTGGCCGCGAGAGCAGGCTGCAGAGCTAATCCACCATTACGATCTGCTGGCGCTACCGGTGATTAATGGCAAGCAGGAGATGGTTGGCATCGTCACCGTTGACGACGCGATGGATATCGAAAGGGAAGAAGATACCCGCAAGCTGGTGCGTTTTGGCGGCAACGGCGATCTCGATATCCTCTCTTCATCGTTCAGCAAAATGTTCAAGGTTCGTGTGTTCTGGCTGGCCTTGCTGACCGTTTTCGGCGTGGTTACCAGTAACTTTGTGGCGGCGCAGGAAGAGATCCTCTCTGAAGTGGTGATTCTGGCCGCGTTCCTCGCGCCGGTTATCGATATGGGCGGCAACACCGGGAGCCAGTCAGCAACTCTGGTGATTCGCGCCATGGCACTTGGTGACGTAAAAATGAAGTGGCGCTACGTTTGGCTGGTAGTGCGCCGCGAGTTGCCGGTGGTGTTGGTGCTTGGGGTGGTTATCGCGCTACTCGAAGTGGTGCTGGCCCAGTTCTCCAAAGGCGTTGGCGTGGACGTGATGATGGTGGTGGGGCTCAGCATGCTGGTTTGCACCATTTTTGGCGGGGTTATCGGCGTGCTACTGCCGTTTATCGCCCGGCGTATCGGCACCGATCCGGCAACACTTTCTTCGCCGCTCATTACGTCAATTATGGATTTGTTGGGGGTCTTTATTTATTTCGGTTTCGCCTGGCTTTTTTTGGGTGAATTGCTGACTCAGGCTGCCTGAGAATCACCACGACACATTTATAACAGCATAATTAAAAAAGGAAATCACAATGTCTGCTTTCATTCAAAAAGGAAGGGCAGTAAAGCCTGCTGCATTTTTATCCCTGTTATTATCGCCCTACGAGCTTTATGCCGCAGAGCTTTATCATCGAGAAAATACACGGATGGAGTTATTGGGAGAGATAAATGGTCAGCGCCTGTTTACTTCCGACAGGGAAGAAGAGGGTGATGACAGCTTTGCCCGCTTTGCGCTGATCGGAGAAACGCCATTAACAGAGAGCCTGGCAGGGTATGGCGAGGTGGAATATAAAATCCATGCCTATGGCGCAGAGGATAATGACGGGCTGACAACAGAATTAGCGTTCGCTGGGATAACATGGGATTCACGCATATCTGTCGATTATGGCAGAAATGAAGGGCTACTTTATGACACAGCAGCGGGAACCGACGTGCTGCCGGTGTTTGGTAATGATACTTATACCGAAACGGATAATTTCATGGCTGGCCGGGCCGGGAACCTCGTCACGCTGCGCACGCTCGAAGGTCTGTGGATGGTTGAAGGACTCGATTTTGCCGTTCAATACCAGGGGAAGAATACCAGGCCAGGCGATCCTCAACGCCAGAATGGTCATGGATGGGGAACTTCCGTCAATTATGCAACCGATTTTGGGCTTTCTGTAGGCGCGGTTTATGTGAGATCTGACCGAACGGATGAACAGAAAAACACACTGTCCAATCAGGCATCCAGGGCAGACGCCTGGGCGACATTGCTTAAATATGAAGGATCATCACTGTATTTTGCCGCAACCTGGGGTGAAACGCACAATATGACCGCAATTGACGAGGAAGTGGCGTCGAAAACGCGTAACGTTGAAGTTGTCACTCAATATCAGTTTGATTCAGGATTACGTCCGTCCATTGCATGGCTACAATCTGTCGCCGATACGGAAGAGCACAAACGCTTTGATCGGGTAAAATATCTCGATCTGGCGCTCTTTTACGATCTCAACGATAACTTCACACTTTTTGCGGACTACAAGGTCAATATGCTGCGCACCGGGGATGATGCGGTAAAAGAGTTCGGGTTAAGCACTGATAATATTATGGCAGTGGGGATGGCCTATACGTTCTGACCTGTGTGCTTGATGCTTTAAATTTCCCGCTTCTGGATTGGTGCCTGAAGCGGGCCTTCAGATGGAATGTATCCATACAGATGGAAGCTTAATGAAAGATGCGGAGGGGAGTTAACTATGATTTTATGCGTACCATCTAGATTCATGAAGAATCAACTCTATTTAACTTATGTTGAGCGAGAATCCAGTTCATCAATTTAATGCTTTATATCTCCTTGTTTTAAATAACTAATTGTAATATAAGCTTCAGATGAATTTCAGATAAGTTCATGAA
Source organism: Enterobacter sp. CC120223-11 (assembly GCF_900215375.1). GTDB lineage: Bacteria > Pseudomonadota > Gammaproteobacteria > Enterobacterales > Enterobacteriaceae > Scandinavium. The sequence goes on from NZ_OBEF01000008.1 coordinate 40,178, forward strand.
CTAGGAGAAGATGAGCTTCTTATGGGCATTTCTGACGGTTGATTAAACATCAGCCCATGACCAAATCCAACCATAACCTCATTGCTACCCCTATCAAACAGTAGCGAACTAACATGGTTTGAGTAATCAGCTAAGTGGCCGTTGCTCATTCTTGAGGTTGGCACAATTGCTACTCGCTGGAATAAAACCGGAGAGCCCATTAAAATCTGGCGAGGCATAATGGCGCTGTCGTTTAGTGGATTATGCTTTTGGGCAGAAGAGGGTGCTATCATCCCATACAGGCTGAGCACCATTGTGCCAGACAGACTTTGAAATCCCTGGCTGTTGTGACTGTGTAGCGAAAATTTTCAGTACTGTTTTCGACTCGCTGGATTAATGACACGATATTGAGGAACCCTCTAATGGTAATCAGTACATCTTCACCATCAGTGGCCGTATCATCCAGCCTGTCTTTTTGTTTTAAAGCGGTTGTTTCCCGAGGCTTCCGGGTCAAATTAGTCTGACTGGTGTAACGATCATCGGATACAAATTGCAGTATTACTAATGAGTAGTGTTGTCAACTAATGTCCAAAGTCGCCGGTTTGGAGCAACGCTCAACTGGTCGAGTACATACATCTGAGACATCCTCAGAGAAGTTCGTGGATATGAAGAAAATAGCTCTTAAACATAATGTCAGCAAATGATAGATGAAGGAGGGACTTAACCCTATGATTTTATGCAAACCATCCAGGTTCATGAAGCAAGTTAACAATCAATATGATTTAACATAATATACATTATGCGCACCAATATATGAAGTCAGGGAGAATCCGCCGTTTTGTGGGCATCGTTGGCCTGGTTGCTGATGGCCTCTGAAAGCTCTTTCTCCAGCGCTGATACCAGCAAGCTCGCCATTTTATAATGATGACTACCGCCACGATTCTTTTGCCAGGCATCTCGTTCACGCCGGGCGTGCATAAGCTGATGCTCATTTTGTTCCACTGCTCGTGCCATTCCGTTTTCCTCGATTATTGTCGCTCATAAGATTCCGCGGCGAACCCTGTCAGGATGCCATAGGCATAATATGGCGTGCTGTGGCCATCCTTGGCTGGTCATTGTCTTTATCTACGTAGTACCCATAATGATTAAAATGTCTTGCGGCCTTCATGGATATTTCAGTCCCTGATGGATTTTCTTCAGGAGATGTTTATGAAATAACTTCTCGCTACTGTTGCCATTGTGGCGTCTGCATCCTTTCTTCTGCTGAGATGTCAGGCCAGAGCTGACTCACTCGGCATGAATAAAGATTGCGATACCCATCCTGTCAGTCAATTTGGCATGGGTTCAATCCTCACATTTATCAGCACAAGGCTGAGCCTAAAAATTCATGATTCATTTAAACCAAATGAAATATGCACTGCAATATCTTCCAAAACAGCAGAACGCTCAACATCTCAGATGAGAATCTCACTGGCTGAATGGAACCAAATTAAAGATGACTTTGGTTGCATGACTGATAATGGCCAAGTTTCAGCGACGTTTGTGACTCGAGCCATCGATCCTAAACATATTGATTTAGACTTGATAAAGGGAAATTCTCAAGTTTGCGGTGGGTGTAAATCTTTGATTGGTTTTACATTGAGAAAAAAATCACCAGCAAACCCACGTGGTGTAAATGTTTAAAGGGAATTTCAGTCCCCTCACCTTCACAAGCAATATCTAACAGGTTAAAGCTTGCACACTCCAGATCGTGTAGATTTAACGTTTTCCTATTGGGCCGTGCAGCCTATTGTTGAGATTGTAAGTATTCTGATAAAACCAAGCGGTAGTTATGCTCAGCTTAAATTTGTCAGCAATTCAACACGCCCAAAAATTTATACCTGCACGCCCTGCTAAGTCTTGCTGGGTTCAGGCTGGATGAGTGACAAATCAATACTCTTGCATCTCACCCATATCACTTTCCGCATTACGCAATGACCCGTTTCCTGCTTGATGCCAAGCCCTCAGTTGTCACAACCTGGTGTCTATCTGAATTATAAACCTGTATAAACGTTATATTACAGAGTTTAATGCTATAAAACACACCATGACGATATATGGTTTCAAGGCCTGCTGCGAGGCATTACCATTCACTCCATCGAATCAGCAAGCCAGATGCTCTAGCTTTTCTGAATAACAGCACAATGCCGGCCGAAATGGTGACGGGTATTAACGAAGGAGTTTAATACTCAATGAATATAGCAAAGAACATGGCCATCACCCTGGCAGCGATGAGCCTCTTTTCATCAACTCTGACTAGTGCCGGGCCGCTGATTAGTATCGGAAGTATGTACGAAGTACTGAATAGCGATCAGCGTAGTTTGGCTAAGCGTGTATATAACAATGGCGATACTAACGCATATGTGCGTGTAGATGTTATGCAGATTAATCCCACTGTGAAAGACAGTGAGACGCCGGTTAAAACACTTAAAGATGCCGAATTGGTAAAAGATCGTCTTTTAGTGACTCCAATGAGGATGATTATTCCACCGAATAATTTTCAGACATCACGTATTCTTTGGTCCGGCCAAAGAGATATCGAGCAATATTACCGTGTTCGCTACACCCCTGTCCTTCCGGTGACGAATGATGGCTTTGGTCTTGATGACAAAGAGATTAAAGATTATCGCAATAAAACGGTTCAGGCTGGTGTGAATGTCCTTGCAGGCTATGGCACCGTAGTTATTGTTCAACCCAGCAACCCTAAGTTTAATACTCGAATGACTCAGCAGAAAAATAGCATTGAGATTGCCAATATGGGCAATGCAACAGTGATTGCTGAAGATATTAAAATTTGTAAAACAAACATGAACCAGTGCGACGCCTCTACTCGTGCTTTTGTTCTACCGGGACAAACCTACACCATTAAAAAACAGGGTGGAGGCAGCATTAGTTTTTCTTTGCAGGAAGGTAGTCAACGCCGACCAATAAATTACTGATTCTCTTTTTTACCCTTGTAGTTATTTTTTACCCATGTCGTTATTATATGCAAATTAAGGAACTTGTTATGAAAATGAAATTCTCCAAATCTCTGATGGCTGGCGCAACTCTGTTCGCAATGATGATGGGTCAGGCCTATGCCGCAGATACGGAAAGTTATGATATTAAACTCAAGGCTTCCATTCCGTCTGATGAGTTCCATGTTCGTCCTGTTGAATCAGGCTGGATCGATCAGGTGCAGGATATGGAATTTGATATTGCCACCAATCGTCTGAGGCCGATTGAGAAAACATTCCAGTATAAAAACACCGCGGGCGCTATTCAGGCTCATCTGGATCCTTCCAGCGTAGGTACAGATAACAGCCCTCTTCTGTTCAACGGTTCGCAGAACATCCCATTAAACGTCACGTTTAATAATACAGCGGTATCCACTACGGCGAAAACGGTTGTTTCAGAAACGGATGCCAATACCGGTGGACGTACCAACCTTAAGATTTCGATGAAAAACGATACCCCACTTAAGTTAGATACTTATGCAGGGGAATATACCGGTACGGTATCTGTGATTTTTGAACCAGTAGTTTCCACAGCAGAGTAAGTCCCACATACATAATTGAAAAGCAAAAGGACCCTGCTTCATGCAGGGTTCAACGGATACAGGCCTTCTGACTGAATAATATGAAACGATCTATTTTTCTTTTCTCTGGTTTAGTTCCAGGGGTTGCTATTGCCACATCCACAGGAATGCTTCTCGCTGGCCTTAACAATATGCCAGAAGATTTCAGGTCATATTTTTTTCAATCAGAGTTGCCTGTCCAGGTCTATTTAAATGATAAACCGCTTTTTGAGGCATCGATGAGGATGACGGAAGACGGCGCAATGATGCTTGCGGAAGTCATCACCCATGATGACGCCCTATCCCCGGAAACACAGGATCGTTGGGTATCTGTATTGCGCAAAGGTGTCATGAGCGGCAGTTGTACCAATCACTGCCCTGAAGGACTGATTTCTGCAGATTACAGTCTGGATAACTCAACCCTGCGTCTTCTGACATTGCAATACGAAAAAGAGCGCGTTCAGGGCGACTATATCGAACTTCCTGAAAGTTTCCCGGCCGGTCTGATCGTGAATAATGACTTTTCCGCAATTCAAAGTTCATCAGCCGATAAGCGGATGAGCCTGACATCGGAATGGACAGCCTCTCTTGCCGGATGGAGTCACAATCTGTCGTTTCAATCGACGCATGTCACTGGCGAATACGGTTACAACCTCACCGATCTCTACAACCTTTATAGTCAGAAAGAACTGGCGGGTAATTTTGTGCGCGTCGGCTTTTTCACCCCGGGCAACGACAGCGGGAATGTCCAGACCAGTAGCTTTGGCTATGACACGATTGTCGGCGCAATGTGGGGAACCTCTGATAGTTTGCTGCAAAATAGCGAAAGCGTCAGTGCCTGGCCCGTGTACGTTACAGGCCGTAATCAGTCAGTTGCCGAGGTATGGCGTGACGGTCGTTTACTTCATACACAACAGTTGCAGGATGGCATTCAGGCGCTGGATACCCGTCGCCTGCCTGGAGGCATCTACGACATCAGCATTCGTATTATTGAAAATGGTCAGGTTGTCGATACCCAGGCTGCGCAGATTTATAAACCTAATAGCTGGCGTGATACCAGCCGCCACTGGCGGGCGAATCTCTGGGCGGGTCAGCAGCAAAAAGTTTCTTCACGTCAGTATGATGACGAGCAAAATGGCCGCACTGCGCTGGGCGGAAGCCTCGACGTGCTTGCCTGGACGGGCGGGATCCTCGGCGTAAGCGCCAGTGCGCTTGATAACGACGATCATTGGATACGTTTGAGAAGCGATATCACGTTGAGCAGTTCAGACTCCCTGTTCCTTCAGCACACGCGCACCTCTTCCGGCCTTAGGGATTATGCAGGTACGGACGCGCGCTATTATCGAAACATGACTTCCGAGCTAAGCGGGAGTCTCTACTGGCGCAACACGCGTACCGAGGCCCGAGAATGGAAATCTGAAACTCACCAAAGCGACACCTGGGGTGGATCGCTTAGTGCGTATCTGGGAAATGGCGCCAGGCTCACCACGCGAATCGAGTACCGTGACAGCCCCTGGCAAAAAGGTGTGGATGCCGATGTCTCATTAACGACTCGACATCGCTGGTACGGCCGTGACGCAGATGTTCGCATCAGCGGATATGACCGAAACGGTTATCGTGGTGAAAGCCGGAATCGCGGGGCGGCCATTAATTTAACCATGTCCCTGTTCCCTTCTGATTCGCGACATACCGTTTCTGCCGCCGTTGGTGTTGACGACGGTCATGCTTACACCAATGCAAGTTATCAGTGGGCGCCAGATCAAGGAAATACGATCAGTTGGCTTGGCGCGGGAATATCGCATTCTGGCAGCTCAACCACCTTCTCCGGGAACGGTGCGGTGGATACCCGGTATGTGAATGCGGATGGTTTTATCCAACACACCACTTCAGTTAATAACACCACGGCGGGGATCAACCTGAATCAAACACTGGCCGTAGGTGAATGGAAAGCAGCAACTTCGCGTAATTTGAATGGCCATGACGCGGTAATGATTGTTGATGTCGAAGATGAGAACGGTACGGGCGTTGTTGCCAGCGGAAGTCTGTCCGATACAAAACTGTCAGCCGGACGCAATGTGATCCCTGTAAATCTCTGGAAGCGCGATACCGTGCAGTTTACTTCTGCCGATCACAGTGCCTCAGTCACCCCGGAACGCATCAGTTTTCAGATGAATAGTGGCAGCGTGGGGTATGTAAAAGTTAAGAGCGTACAGATGCAGACACTCATTGCCGTCCTTCGCGATAGCAACGGCAAGACAATTCCGGATAGTGCGGTTACAGCGGGAGATGAAAAAGGGCTTGTAAATAATGAGGGCGTCCTGACGATGAGCATCGCGGCAGACACAAGAACCCTGAAAGCCAGTCACGGAACAAGAAAACTGACGTGCACCCTGCCACAGAATATTTCAGCAAAAGAAGAGATTCTGTATCTCAATGACGTTTCCTGCAAATAGCACAAGCAGACAGGTAGAGGAATACATGACAAGAATAGTATTTGGATTAGCACTGATGCTGTTATCCATTAATAACCTGATAGCGAAAAATATAACAATCACCGCAGATTTCACCCCATCTGTAACCTCGCCTACGAATAACAAATTCACTAACACAACGCCTGCTTATGGATATTGTGAAGGCACCTTCGCTACCCACTGCGCAAATAACAACTGGTTTACTGTTGGCCTGGGTATTGGCGCTAATGCTGCAGAGCCTATTATGAGCCAGGATAACGTTTCATTTAACATTGACTCTACCAATAAAAATGTTGTAGTCACTAACAGAGTGACAGGCGCTCAGAAAGTAGTCACGTTTGCCATTATTGGACTGGGTGCCAGAAACAGTGGTTACGGTGGCTCCGCTACGGGGGTCAATTCACAATGGTCGGGGGGGAATTCTTCATCGTGGGTGAGCCAACCCTCCGGTTGTACTGGTTCAGGATATGGTTTGGGAAATAATGATTTCTATGACTGGTTCTGGCGCTGGCCAAATCGCAATAGTACGACCGTGTGCGCTAAACGTACAGATGTGGATCGAGGAAGTTTCCCAAATCTGGGCAGAGTGAATTTCATGTATTTACTGACCACTCCGAATCCGCTAGAGATGGACGATGGTGTTTACGAAGGGCAAATCAGCTATAGCGTGGCCGGGAGTGGTGCGGACATAAATATTGGCGGCCCAAAGTATCAAACTACCGATGACCAGATAACGATAAACTTTGAGCTGACTGTCACTCATGAAATGAGCGTCAGGCCTGTTGATACAGGAACGGTGGAACTTCATGCCTGCCAATCGGGTAAAATCTGCACCGCTGCTGAAAATAAAATCAACTGGGAGAAAGCCACCGTGACCAATATCCCACCGGTGTTGACTGCGGAAAGCCATTTCGAAATGACCTCATCTGGCTCCTTCACCACTTATCTGAGTTGCGAGTCGAATGTGGGGGAACATTGTGGGCTCAAAAGTGTTAAAACGGGCGACGTTGTACCGGTAAAAACCTTGCTTACCCTCCCCGGCAATGTCCAGACGGGATCCGGATCGGCGGTACGTAATATGCTGATGAAAAATGTGAAAGATACCGGTTATGCCTTGTTCAACACTGCTCAGTTTGAGCCGGGAGGCGAAGGGAAATTTCACTTTGAAGTCGATAAGCAGGATGTCGCCCAGATGAGGAAAAACGCGCCGGATGAATACACAGGCGTGGTGACAGTAATTTTTGATCCGCAAGTCTGGTAAATCGTCACAAAAAAGCGCCATTTAAGGCGCTTTTTTTATATCAACGTGAATGTGTAAGACAGGTAAATACGGGGGCCCGGAGCGTACCCACCACATAACCATTCATCACTTTGGCTAACGAAATTGTTCTGCTCGCATCATCCTTCAGTGAGATAAAGTTTCTGTCGAAAATCTCATCAGGGGAATTATCCCGGCCATGTTTGATAATGCGTACCTCATCCAATCTGATGTCATGCGTTTGCAGGTGCTGATAGTTGAACGCCACATCCCGGTTGAGGGTCCAGCTGTTGGTCCCTTTCCTCATGGTACCTTCAATGCCAAACAAGCCGCTCGCATCGTTAAGTAAATCCATTGTAATGACCACGTCATAGCCAAAATCATCCTGTTTGGCCTGATAGGAAACATAGGCATCACACTTGATATCATAGGTTGAGTGGTAGCGAGCATAAAAGTAAATGGCATTGGCGGCCATCGCCACTGCGGCCATCGCCAGAATCGCTTTCTTTTTCTTCGTCATCAGCCGTCTCATGATTACAGCCAGTTGTTGAATGAATGGCTCTTGCAGGAAACAAGTTCACCGTGATTTTCTCTGCACACGGAAACAAATATCCGTCCTGGCTGGTTATAAAAAACACTGCTCTGAATGAATAAAAAAGCCGCTTCGCCATTAGCGCAACGAATATCTTCAGTATCAAAAATTCGCTGTGCGACCGAACGAACTTCCGGATGATGGCTGGCATTATCCATTTTCAATGTCTTTACATCACATTCGTTTATTTTTCCAATATCAACAGGAACGGTTATCAGGCTTCTGTCGTTAATCTGGTTTATTCCAGCTTTCAAAATAAAAGGAGTGACCGTCATCGCCGCTATAAACACTGCAAATAATGGGAAACAGAACGATTTTCGAGTGACCGACCGGGACCCGGTTTCTTGTGTCGGTTCCCGTTGCTGAATGTCAGGTGCAGTTTCTGATACCGGAACTACGCGATCATCCTTCTCAATTTTTATCTCGCTGCTTAAGACAAACCCAATGCGAGGAATTGTTTTTATCACCTCATCGCCAAGGCCAACGTTCTGAAAGTTACGTCGGATATTCGAGATATATTGATTAAGACTGTTCCCGGATGGCTCCAGACCATGAATCGTCCACACACGATCCATTATTTCATCACGCGTCAGCACCTCTCCCTGCTCTTCCAGAAGTAAAGTCATTAACCGCGCCATAATCGGAGGCAGGATGACTTTCTCGCCTTCCCTTTCTGTCATCCAGAATGTGCCGTCATCGGGGCGAAAAATAATCCTGTCTTCAATGATGTACTTCATCACTCATCCTGATGTTAGCCAACCTTAAGAAATCAGAATTTTAATACTTTTTTTCCATGCTGGCGAATCATTGCGGCCTGTATGTTTTATTGTCGGATGAAATGCTCGGCACCGTAGCGGTCATCGCTTGGAACTTACCACCGGATACTGATGTCCGCTGCTGACTCGCCGGGCAGCGCCGGAATTGACCTGCCCCCAATTTCGCATCGATCTCAGCCATCTCCCTGCCCTCATTTCTCGCAAGCCCCCTTCCGCTTTCCCGTAACTTGAAAAGTGACGACCCAGAGCGGAGTATAAATCTATATTATCCATATAAATTAGAATTTATGATTATAAACGATGATTTTGCGATGCAATGAACCACCTGCCAGGTAAGCATGATAAAAAATTACAGGTCAACGTATGTGTTGAAATGACGTTGGTAATTCACTAACTGTATAACTTCAGATACTAAGGGATTTTCTGTGAAATTTAACAAGATTACTGCTACCACCCTCTTATCGTTAGGCCTGGCATCTTTTGTTACCTTCGCGCAGGTTGAAAATAACGTGGGTGAAGTGAACTTCACTGGCAGCATCATTGATGCTCCCTGCTCCATATCAGCTGATACTGTCCGCCAGGATGTCGAACTGGGCGCAATTTCTCAATCCATGCTTGAGAACAACGGTTCGTCCACGCCGACAGCCTTTACGATCAAACTTGAAAACTGCGCTTTTGAAGACGACGCGGAAAGTTCACGACTGAATAATGGCGTAAGCATTACCTTCAATGGTCGACAGGATGAAACTGATAAAAGCTTGCTGGCACTGGATGGCGCGGCTGAAGGTGCTGGTGTAGTACTCACCGATGGTATGCAAAAAGTTATCTCCCTGGGGGAAGCAACTCCGCTGGGTGCATTGACTCAGGGTACCAATAACATCAAGTTTTATGCCTACCTTAAAGGTGCAGCCAAGAACATCACCGCCGGTGAATTTACTTCGAATGCCAGCTTCACGCTTGATTACGATTAATCAATAAAAATATGGAGGGTGTGATTAATGAAATCACACCCAGTCAATATGAAAAAAACAGTTCTGGTGTTATTACTCCTTTCACTCTCCTCTGTTGCTAAAGACCATGAGAAAGGTGAAGTGAGTGTGAATGGTCAAATTCAGGAATCAGCATGCAATATTCATCTGGACGATATCTTCCAGTCGCTGACTTTTGACAATGTAAAAGTTAGTCATATTGTCAACGATGATGAGGATAAGGCTAAAGATTTTACCATTCGGTTGATTAATTGCTCTGTGGACAGAAGTACAGATACATTGTGGGATTCTGTGCATATATCGTTTGACGGCATACCCGATCGCCAGAATGGTAATTTATTCTTAATGTCAGGAGAAGGCTCTGGCGTTGCTGTACAAATTAAAGATACAAACGGCCAGCAAATATCGCCAGGCAACAGGGTCAATATTGCTAAAGTTGAAAATGGGCAAACAGGATTGTATTTTAAAATTAAGCTAGTAAGCAATGGTACACAACTGCTGTTAGGGAATTTATCCACCACAATAAAATTCACTATTGAGTACCAATAAGTTTTTCTTTATACAGGATGTAAATCAATAATGTTTTCGTTAAAAAAAACAAGTATAAAAAAGCGTGGGTTATTCATGTTCGCAGCTCTGGCATTACATTCAGAGAATGTATATGCCATTGAGTTCAATATGGATTTGCTCGGCGAAGAAAAAGACAATATTGATTTATCCCGCTTTTCAGAAGCTGGTTACATTATGCCCGGCGCTTATCTTCTCAAAGTAAGAATCAATGAGTTCACTCTTTCTGAGAGAGATGTGCACTTTTTTGAATATGATCAACACTCTAAAAGCGTTGCCCCCTGTCTGGATAACGACATCATTGATATGCTGGGGCTTAAACCTGAAGCCAAAGAGAAAATCACCTGGTGGCATAATCAACAATGCGCGGATTTTAGTCAATTGTCCGGGATGTCGGCAACAGGAAACTTATCTGAATCCGCATTGATTATCTCAATACCTCAGGCATGGTTGGAATATCAGGATGCTAACTGGCTGCCTCCGACACATTGGGAAGAAGGAACTAACGGTTATTTTTTTGATTACAATGTTAACGCAGGCCTGACACGAAACGTAAATACAGATACGACAAAGGATGTAAGCGGCACGGGCATAACAGGCATAAATGTGGGAGCCTGGCGTGTTCGAGCAGACTGGCAATCAAACTATCAACACAAAGCAGGCTACACTAAAAATAATTTTGACTGGTCTCGATTCTACGCTTATCGGGCACTTAAAAATATCGGTGCAAAAATCACGGCTGGGGAATCCTATTTGACGTCGGATATTTTCGATAGTTGGCGCTATACCGGTGCCTCTATCGTGAGTGACGACCGCATGCTTCCTCCTAATCTTCGGGGATATGCGCCCTCTATTTCAGGGATCGCGAGAACCAATGCCACTGTGACTATTTCGCAGCAAGGTCGGGTTATTTATGAAACGACAGTAGCGACAGGCCCTTTTTTGATTGAGGATTTAAACAGCGCCGTAAATGGAAAGCTGGATGTTAAGGTCAGCGAACAAGATGGCACAGAACAAAACTATCAGGTGGATACCGCATCCATCCCCTATTTAACCCGGCCAGGTCAACTTCGCTATAAATTTGCCGTAGGTAAACCTAGCGACTTTGACCATAAATTCGAAGGGGATATTTTCGGCACTGGTGAGTTTTCCTGGGGAATCAACAATGCCTATTCTCTTTATGGCGGAAATATTATCAGTGAAAACTATAATGCGCTGGCAGTCGGCATCGGTCGGGATTTACTGAGTTTTGGTGCCGTTGCCGCTGATGTCACACAATCTATTGCCAGTATTGACGGAGAACGCAAGCAAGGCAAATCCTGGCGTCTTAGCTATTCAAAGCGTTTTGATGATCTTAACAGTGAAGTTACCTTTGCAGGGTATCGTTTCTCCGAACGCGACTTCCTCTCAATGGGGGAATATCTTGGTGCCAGATACCACAATATCCAAAGCGGCAATAATAAAGAACTCTATACTATTACTGCCAATAAAAGTTTCCCCGACTATCGGATAACAACCTATCTGAGTTGGAGTCATCAGACCTATTGGGATCATAATGAGTCAGATCGCTATAGTTTTTCAACCAGCCGCTATTTTGACATCGGCAAAATACGTAACTTATCTGCATCGGTGAACGTAACCCAAAACGGCTATATGGGGAGTAAGGACCGATATGCTTATATCAGCATCAATATTCCGATGCGAAATGGAAATGTTAATTATAACAGCGGATATGGTAATGGAAGAAATACCCATGCGATTGGCTGGAATCAACGTTTGGATGAAAACAGCAGCTATATGCTAAGAGCGGGATATGAGAATAATGCAGATACCAGTGCCACAACAAACGCGAGCGGTTTCTATTCGTACAATGGTAATGTTTCAGATTTAAATTTAAATGCAACCTGGCAGGAAAGTAGCTATAGCGCTGCCGGATTGTCGTTGAGCGGAGGCCTCACCGCAACAACACACGGTGTTGCTTTACACCGGGGCAGCAATGGTGGCACGCGTATTATGGTAGATACTGATGGTATTAGCGGCGTTCCTTTCTCGTCATCTGCCAGAACAAATAAAAGCGGTCTGGCCGTCATTTCTGATGTATCAAGTTACTACAAAGTGGCTGCATCCATAGACGTCAATGATCTTCCAGACGATGTTGAACATCGTAGTGCACCAGTTAAAGAGTTTGTTTTAACTGAAGGTGCAATCGGTTATCGGAAATTTGATTTAATTGAGGGGGAAAAACGAATGGCAGCAATAAGAAACAGCCATGGAGAACATCCTCCTTTTGGCGCAACGGTGCATGATGAGGCCAATCGAGAATTAGGCATTGTTGGTGATGATGGCATGGTCTGGTTGACGGGGCTAAAAGAAGGTAAATCGCTGGCGGTACACTGGGGAGGCAAAAATCAATGCACTGTCGTATTACCTCAGAAGCTTAACACCGACACGCTCCTTTTACCCTGTAACTATTCAAAGTCATAACAACCAGTAAAGGTATAACAGAGATGCACAAGAAATTTAAGATAATGATGGCTGCAGTGAGCTTGTTGTCATTTTCTATCACGGCGGATGCAGCAATTGCACTTGACCGAACCCGTGTTATTTATACCGGTAATGCTAATAGTATGTCATTAACACTCAGTAATGATAATGCACATAACCCCTACCTTGCTCAATCCTGGCTTGAAGATGAGCGAGGAAATAAAAACAATTTACCACTTGTAGTAACACCCGCGCTGCAACGTATTGAGCCGAGTCATCGGAGCATGATTCGTATTAACCCTGTTAGCGCTGCAATTGGCTTACCGCAAGATCGAGAGTCTGTATTTTGGCTGAATGTGAAAGAGATACCGCCGAAAAGTGAGCGATCAAATGTCATGCAGATAGCGTTGCAAACAAGAATAAAAATGTTTTATCGCCCGACTGCCATTATTCCCCCAAAATTTAGTCGTTGGGACGACCAATTGATTTTAACGCGCACGAACAAAGGCTATACCGTTGATAATCCGACGCCGTACTTTATGACTATCATTGCGATTCGTGGGGCGGACAAAGACGCAGGGGCTAAAGGTTTTCAATCCACCATGATTGCACCAAAATCGAGCGGACATATTGACAGTGAGCACTTTAAAGAGCCTCACCTCACGACAATAAATGATTTCGGCGGGAAACCGACACTGGCATTTCACTGTACTGGTGAAATCTGCAAAGCCAAAAAACAATAAGTTCGGGATCAAGAAAACACTTATGAAAAAAACACTATGGGCTGCGATTTCGATATGCACTGTCTTATATCTGCCAGCCAGTGCTTCCCAAAATCAGGATTCAGCCCCTGTCGATGGACTAAATGGTGTGCTGAGTGTTAATGCAAACATTGTAGAAACGCCGTGTAATCTCTCCATAGAAATGTTGAATCAAGATGCAATGCTCGCCTCTGTGTCATTACGTGAGTTCAGGAAAGTGGGTGATATTTCTCAACCAGCTGAGATCAAATTTATCTTTGATGACTGCATGCCGGGTACCTTATTGAGAAATGCCCATCAGGATGGGGCACTAGACTACATAAACGATCAGCCATCGGTTTATGTGCAGTTAGATTCCGAGCATGACATCGCGGACAAAGCCCTTTTCCGGCTGCACGGCGATGTTGCGGGGGTTGGTTTACGCATCGAAGGCCCAGAAGCAGTTCGTTTAATACCTGGTGTAAAAAGTAAAGTGTTTAACTTAAATCCTGGAAGGAATGAATTTATCCTGACAAGTTTCCTGGAAAAAACATCGGCAGGCCCTGTTCGACTAGGGGCATTTTGGTCCAGGATAAACGTTGCCGTTGAATATCATTAATAAAATCAATAAGGAACAGTATGCGCACATCTGTATATAATACTTTACTTGCATTGGTGTTTAGCTTGACCGCCAGTCAGACCCTGGCAGCTTTGTCAGTTGATCGCTCACGCCTTATTTTTAACGAAGGCGATAAGTCGGTGAGTATGGAAATCACGAATAACAACAAGGAATTACCTTATCTTGCGCAAGGATGGCTGGAAGATGAACATGAAAATAAAATAAAAGGAAAATTCACGGTATTACCTCCGCTACAACGTATTGAACCTGACAGTAAGACATCGATTCGCTTACAGGCATTGCCCGATCTGTCCACACTTCCGCAGGATAGAGAAAGTCTTTATTACCTAAATATTCGGGAAATCCCAACAAAAGACAACAAAGAAAATGCTTTGACGCTGGCGTTACAGTTGCGCCTGAAAATGTTCTACCGCCCATCTGCGTTAAAAATCACTCACGTAGAGGGTCATTATCCGGGCATTGAGGCAGTGACGTTAAAAAAGAAAGACAGTGGCTATACATTGGTCAACCCGACCCCCTATTACCTGACATTCACAGCGATTCGCGATTCTCAAAAAGGGGTTGCCCTTCCGGGGTTTGATCCGGTGATGGTCTCACCAAAATCCACTACTGAGTTAGATCTGAAGGGGCAATTCCCCCACACATCGCCCGTTCTGATGATGATTGATGACTACGGCGGCACTTTGCGCCTGACGTTTAGATGTTCTCAGACGCACTGTAACGCAATTAACGTCGTTTCAGATCTTTCAATTCAGTAAAGAAATCGACGATTTTACAGGCTTTTATATGAAAAATTTTGTCTTATACATCATTGCACTACTTACCTGCCCCCCTGCATATTCTATAGAAGGAAATTATGGGGTAAGTTCCGGTGATAATTTGATGCAACTTAGCGTTTCAGGCACGTTAAATGATAACCGAATCTGTACAGTTAACAGTGATAATAAGATAAATGTTGAATGGAAAGATTTAATTACTATGAATATGACAGGTGATAATTACAAGCAAAATATCATTGGTTCGTTTGAGTGCAATGCAGAAACAAAAGTAACGATTAAAATTTCGGGGTCGGAAGCAACATTCGGCAGTGGTCTACTGCTGACAAACAGCAGCAATGTCGCTATCCAATTTTACTCGGGTGATACAAAAATAGCCGTTAACAAAGGGGTCTCTTACACTTGGAGTTCCTCGGCGCAGCCGCCACAAATTAGCGTCTCTCCGGTGGCTAACAACCAACAGCTTAACCAACAGGATGCGTTTGCCGCTAATGCCTCCCTGGTTATTTCCTTTGAGTAAGGAGGATCATAATGACTGCAAAATTAAAACTTTTAATGTTGTGTATGATCGGTATAGCTTTGCCGGTTGATTCTTTACGTGCAGATGCATCAATTTCAATCAGCGGAACGGTTAAAAGAGCGGTACCGATTTGTACGGTGAATACACAAAATCATATAGTAGTTGACTTTGGTGACAAAATCGTCAAAAAGAAGATCCAGCAGCAAATATATAAAGAAAAGATACCAATCGAAGTCAATTGCTCCGATTTTATCCAGAACAACATGACACTATCCATTCAGGGGGATTCAGCAGGATTTAACGGAGATTACATAAAAACATCAATGACAGGGCTTGGTATCCAACTCTTTAATAATAGCACGCCGATAAAACAAGGTGACACGGTAAAATTTATCTATAGCAATAACACACCAAGTGGCGGAGCACCTGATATTTATTCCATGTTAGTATCTAGTACTGACGACTCTGATATCATCGATGCGGGTGTTTTCACCGGCTCGGCAAATATAATCATCCATTATCAATAAGTTATGCATTGAATATACTACATGTGTGACTGATACTAAATGCATTCCGCATATAGCAACAAGGTTTTGTAAAATATGAAAGAACGGGGTATTTAATGACCAAGAAACTCTCTTTGCTTGCACTTGTTTTTACTGTTTTTTATAGCAATATATCAGCATCTGAATCACTTCGATGGATAAGACCAAATGTAATCTCGGACGTAGGAGGGAATAACAACAGCAAGTTCATATTCTCTTTAAGCCCCGTTACATATAGTATGGAGTGGGGAATTAGCAATGAGATCGCCAGGCGCTATATTGGTTATTTTATTATGATGCGTTCAAATACAAACAACGCGGGCGAATGGAAATTTCTTGACACTTCATATGTTGAGGCATACAAGTCGATTCAGGGTTTCTCGGCGGCTGTGGACCAATTTAAAAATAAAACGAGCATAGTGTCACAAAAATTCTCCAGCTATACGAGTTATTGCATTGGGTTTGGGTATTCTTCCTATACAAGTCAGAGTAACATTACTTCAGATGGAAGGCCCAAAAGAGTTGATGGAACTGATATAAACTTCGGCGATTCTGATATGTCTTGTGGAACTTATGTGCCAAATTATATCCCCTGCAAGGCTGGGATATTAGGCCCACTTAAACTTAGTTTTGGGAATATTAATCTTTCTGAGATAAATGCTGCAAAGGCTACTTCAACATTGCCCGTAAAATGTGTCTATGTTGAAGGGGTTGGGTCTGGATACTCTGGCGCTTCCTATAGAATAAAATTAAAAAGCGGGGACGGTATCCCACTAGATAATGGAACTGAGGCGACTATTTATATCGACGACAAAAAAATCAACTCTAGCAACGGTAGCGGTAATTTCATTATTAACAATGCCACACAAAATCACAATCTTGCCGTTTCTGCCACGCTTTCTGGAAAACCAACGAAATTAGGGGATTTTAAGGGGGATGGCTATCTGGTTATGGAGTTTAATTAAATGCAATTTTTCTCAATGCGTCTATATGCCGTTTTAGAAAGAGCATTTTATAAGGTGCTCTTTCTCGTATAGTGATAGCTGATTCGCAGAAAAAGTGATGGTTGGCGCAGAGAGCTTTCAGCCCAATAAGTCGCTCGTCCGCGTCCACGCAAGATAGCCCTGCTCTTTTCATTTGCCGGATGATGCAGCCCTGATAACAATGCTAAAATGCCGTGTTAATCCGCTGAATTGCCCAAAAAGGACGCGATAATGAACAACGCTATCCCACTGAAGTTTTACGACATCGTCGATGAGTATTCGAGCGAAACGTCCATACCCGTTAAAGACGCTGAGCGCGACCCGCTGGCGCACTACTTTCAGGCGTTGATTACCCGCCTGAACAACAATGAAGAAATCAGCGAAGAAACCCAGGGTGAGCTGGCTCACGAGGCAGGCATTGCCGATTTCCGCATTGACGATATTGCTAACTTCCTGAATCAATGGGGAAATGAGTAATCGTTAAGCATCCTGAATGCCCAGGCGCTACTGCTATGGTTTCGCGGCTTCGGACTGGGCATTTACCGCTTCACTCCCGGGCTGGGCCGCTTTTAGCGCCTTCTGTTTGCGGGCAATCTCATCCAAAATCAGCCGATACGCAATGTAATATTTATAGATATTACTTACATAGGTCACTGTTTCTGCCCCAATTTTCTCTGCCGCCAGGTTTTCGACGTTGCCAAACCAGACGTTGGGATCAAACCCACGCGCTTTGGTGTCAGCACGTAAGCGTGCAATCCGCGCGGGCCCTGCATTGTATGAGGCAAAGGAAAACAGCGCTTTGTTCAGCTGCGTCATCGGCTCATCGCCATAATAGTGGTCAATCATCCAGCGCATATATTTGATGCCCCCATTAATGTTGGGCTCCAGCTTGCGGATGTCTCCAACGTTAAGCTCTTTGCCCGTCTTAGGCATAACCTGCATCACGCCAATGGCGCCCACCGGGCTGCGCACGGACTGATTGAGCCGCGACTCCTGATAACCCTGGGCGGCCATCAGCAGCCAGTCGACGTTATACTGTTCGCCGTATTTTCTAAAGAGATCCACGATGGCCAAAAATTTACGGCGTTCGGCTTCGGAGGAAGCATCTTTGACGTATTTGGCGCTTTTCAGATAGCGCAACAGCAGCGTATTACCGAGCTTGCTGCCAATTTTATTCTCATTCACATAGCCGTTCAGCAGCGCCCGCAGCTGTGGGCTGTCTTTGCGCACCGCCCAGGCAATGTGGCCGTTATCGCGCAGGACGACATTTTCATGGACCTCAATTTTTGGGAAAACTTGCTTCCAGAAAACGGCAATGTGCTGGTCCACCACAATTAAAGGAATAAGCCCCGCGCTGAGCATCTCAATCAGATCCTCATCCTCAAGCGATTCCGGGGCGGGTTCTATGGTTACTGGCGGCAGCGATTCCTGTGCGAAATGCTGATTGAGCGTCTGCAGGCTTTCATAATAGCTTGACGATTTACGCACCATCACGGTTTTCCCTGACAGCTGCTCGAGGCTTTCCACTTTAGGTGACGACGGGCCAGAAACCAGCAGCTCTTTCGCGTTGGAGTACAGCGGGTCGGTAAATGCCACAAGCTTTTCACGCTCCGGCGTCACGGTCAGATTGGCGGCGGCAATGTCGCCCTTCCCTTCATTCAGCGCCGGAAGCAGCTGTTCGCGGGTCACAGGCACAAACAGGATCCTTACCTTAAGATGACGATGAGTGAGTTTCTCCTCCTTCGCCAACTGCTGGTTCAGGTCACGTTCAAACTCGATGAATATGTCATGGGTCAGCCCGCGCTGCGTGCCCTTAGTAATAAAGAAGAAAGTTTTGCTGTAGGTGGTGAGAACGCGGATCACCCGGCGGTCATACATGCCAGGCAGATCGCCCACCCAAGGTTTTTGCATATCGTTAAGGTTGATGGTGAGGGCGTTTTCAGGCTGCGCGGCGGCCTGTGCGGCAAACATAAGACAACCGGCCACCAGTCCCAGTGGCCAAGCGTAACGTCGTTGTCGATAAGAGGCATTCATGGCGGCTTACTCCGCAGATGCATCCTTTAATTTTAGTTCGACTTAAAGATGAGTACTGAAAATTTAAGTGTCGAAATGCCTTCCCTGGCGGCGATCTCCTACTCTTTTACCAGTACCGGTTCGGCCTGCCAGATAGCAGGAAAGTCCTTTTTCAGCGCCTGCACTTTGGGCTGGTCGTTGATCTCTATGTAAGGGTTAGTTGGATTATCGTGCAGGAAATTTTGGTGATACTTTTCTGCCGGGTAAAAGGCGGTCTTATCCTCAATGCGGGTCACGATAGGTGCTGAAAAATAGTGCCCGGCGCCGAGCTGAGCGATATAAGCCCTCGCCACTTTCTCCTGTTCCGCGCTCTGCACAAACAAAGCGCTGCGATACTGAGTACCATAGTCAGGACCTTGCTTATTCAGTTCGGTCGGGTCATGGACGACGGAGAAGAAAATTTGTAACAGCTGACCATAGGTGACCTTTGTTGGGTCGAACGTGACGCTGACGGATTCGGCGTGGCCTGTCATGCCGGTGCTGACGGTCGGATAATTCGCCGTCCTCGCCTTACCGCCCGCATAGCCAGACACTGCGCTGCTCACGCCCTGGACGTGTTGGAAAACGCCCTGCACTCCCCAGAAACACCCGCCTGCAAAAACGGCCTTCTCAAGCCCTGACTTAGCCAGCGTTTCATCCTGAGCAGGCAGTGGGAGAACTTGCGATTGTGACCAGCCTGCATTTTGAAAGACGACGGTAGCAACCAGCAACGCCGCGGTACTCAGGTTTTTCAGTTTCATCTGTTTGTCCCCTTTATTAACCGAACGTGAAGGCGAATGCCGTCGCCCCGGGCTTATCAAACTCAATGCTGAAGGTGTGCTCGCCTGCGCCGTCGGTCTGACGGATAAGCTGATATAAACGCTGGTCGGTGATGGTGCCGCTGCCGTCCGGGGCAACGTCACTGCCGTGTAGCGCCTGCGGTGGTTTGCCATCCAGCAGGACCTTAAAATTGACGGGTTGTCCGTCGTCACCCGGGCCTAAAACCAGGTGCAAATCGCGGGCGCGGAACTGATACACAATCCGCCCTTTCTGCCCGGCAAGCGTAATATGCTCCCCACCGATGCTCCAACGCCCTTCCAGGCCCCACGCATTCAGCGGCAGCGCCATCGGGTAATGATAATCAGCCGGTTGATCCTGGCTGACGCTGCCGGAGGCGAAGTTTTCCGCGCGCTGATAACCAAGATAGGTTTCAGGTGAGATGTCATTCATCCCGCTCGCCGCCTGCTCCACGCCCTTGCCCGCCACGCTTGCCAGGCCATCATTGACGTTTTTAGCCCCGGCCTGGCGCAGCAGTTCCTGAATCACGCGTTCAGATTCGGCGTAGTTGCCTTCGCCAAAATGCATATAGCGAATATGCCCGCTGGCGTCGATAAAGTAGTGCGCAGGCCAGTACTGATTGTTGAACGCCTGCCAGATGCTGAAGTTGTTATCGATGGCAATCGGATACGTCACGCCGAGCTTTTTCGCTTCTTTAGTGACGTTGCTGATATCACGTTCGAAGGCAAATTCAGGGGAATGCACACCAATCACCACCAGGCCCTGGTCGCGGTACTTCTCTGCCCAGGCTTTAACGTAAGGCAGCGTGCGCAGGCAGTTGATGCACGAGTAAGTCCAAAAATCGACGAGCACCACTTTGCCCCGCAGCGATTCCGCCGTCAGCGGTGGAGAATTCAGCCACTGAACGGCCCCGGTCAGCGGGGGCATCACGCCTGCATCAACCAGTTTCGGCATATCAGCACTTGCCGCAGCAAGCGAAACGAGCGATGAAATTGCGCTTTCGGGTTTCAGTTTTTGTACCAGCGACTGTTCGATACCGCCGGTGGATACGGTAGACAAACGGGCCAACACGCCGGTATCGAGGCCCAGCGAAATGGCCGCCACGCCGAGCAGCATGGCCGCACCGAGCCCGCGACGAATCCATTCCCCGATGCCCAACGAGCGCTTCATGGCGCTGAACACCTTCCCGCCAATCAGCAACGCCAGCGCCAGCGAAGTCACCGCGCCTGCGGCATAGGCCAGTAACAGCAGCGTCGACCCAACGTTCGCGCCCTGAAGCGCAGCGCCCGTTAGTACAAGCCCCAGAATTGGCCCGGCACACGGCGCCCATAACAGCCCGGTCGCCACGCCCAACAGCAGCGAACTGCCCGGCCCCGCAGAACGATTTGCGGCGATCTTTTCGGAAAGAGAGTTACCGGCATTGACCAGCGGATGCATCAGCCGTTCACCTATGCGTGGGAACAGGAGCGTCACGCCAAACACGGCCATCAGAACCAGGGCGGCGATGCGCCCGTATTGGTTGGCGGCAACCACCCAACCTCCGCCCACGGCGGCAAGCGTGGCAAACAGCGTAAACGTCAGCGCCATGCCAAGCAGTAGCGGCAGGCCGGAGCGGCGAAACGGCTGGTCTGAACGGGCAAAAACGAACGGCAGTACGGGCAGAATGCACGGGCTGGCAATGGTCAACAGACCGCCAAGATAAGCAAGGAGAATGACCAGCATGGGATTGGCCTCAGTCAGGATGAAAAGCGATAACCGACTGTAGCCAGGAAAGGATTACGGGATCCTCGCCAAATCATCACATTTTTGTGATAACTGGCGAAGACACCAGGGTGTTACAGCGCAGATTTCAGGCGCTTCACGGCCTCAAAGAGCTGTTCTTCGGTGGCGGTTGCGTAGGAGAAACGCAGCGTTTTCTTGTCAGCGCGATCGCTGAAGAAGAACTCGCCCGGCACATAAACCACGCCCTTTTCCAGCGTCTGCTGGAGCCATTGGGTGGTATCAAACTCATAACGGAACTGCGCCCACAGGAACATTCCGCCCTGCGGCTGGTTGAAGCTAATGTGTTCGTCGAGTTCAGCTTTCAGGAATTTCGACAACGCCAGGCATTTTTGCTTATAGGCTTCGCGAATCAGCGCGATTTGCGGATCGAGACGCTCCGTTTTCAGGTAGGCCGCCACCAGAGACTGCGTGAAGGAGTTGGCATGAAGATCGGTGGCCTGCTTCACGATGGCCACTTTCTGCTGCATCCATTCCGGCAGCACAATCCAGCCAACGCGCAGGCCCGGAGCCAGAATTTTTGAGAAGGTCGAGGTGTAGACGACGCTCTCATGATCGCCCATTTCCGCGGCGGTCTGGAACAATGTTTTCTGACGTTCTTCGTTGAAGCTGATGGCACCGTACGGGTCGTCTTCAATAATCACGAAGTCGTGTTTTGCCGCCAGTTTCACCAGTTTTTGACGACGTTCGGCGCTTAATGTGGTGCCGCTCGGATTGCCGAAGGTTGGCACAATGTACACCGCTTTGATGCGCGTGGTCGCGAGCAACGCTTCCAGTTCATCGACGATCATGCCGTCGGCATCGCTGCCTACAGACTGCACGGTGGCCTCAGTCAGGCTCAGAATTTGCAGGGTCGCCAGATAAGTCGGGCGCTCGACAACAAACACATCGCCCGGATTGGCGAGGGAACGAATCAGCAAATCCAGCGCCTGCTGCGAGCCGGAAGTGATCAGCAAACGATCGACGGAAGTCGTGATGCCGCGCGCTTTGCACAGCCCGACAAGCTGCTCGCGCAATTCGACGTTGCCTTCAGTCAATCCGTACTGGAACGCGTCGCCGAAGCTCTCCTCAAGGACGCTCTGCGTGGCCTGCGCCAGCCCTTCTTTATCGAATAATTCGCCGGATGGAATGCCGCCGGCCAGCGAAATCACGCCAGGCATTTTGCTGTGTTTCAGTAGTTCACGGATGGCGGAAGGTTGAAGCTGCTGGATGCGGTCTGCGAGGTGGTTGCTCTTGCTCATGTTGTTTTCTCTGATTTTTATTCACATGAAATATACATAGCCCGCAAATGAATAAGCAATGCCTTTGACCAACAAAAGCAAAAAACCACGCCTCGCGTGGTTTTTCCTTGCAGAAACTCAGTTCAGCGCAATTTTAACGATGCTGTCCGGGCCTTTGGTGCTGTTGTCTTCGTTGAAATCCTGCTTCACGGTGACGTACAGCGCCTCCCCGTCAGGGGAAACCAGAAGGCTGTTCGGGTGAGCGTCGAATGCCCAGCTCTTTTTCACGCTGTAACTTGTGGCATCCAGCTGCAGCACTTTGCGCGATTCTCGCTGACTGATGTAGATCTCATTTCGCTTGTCGTTAAATTTAATGCCCAACGCATCGCCTGCAATTTGCTTAATGACCTTACCGGTATGTTCGTCAAAGACCAGCGTGGTTTTGGCTTTGGAGTCATCGGTAACAAACAGGCGTCCGGTTTTTGCGTCTTCGGCCATGTTCAGGAACAGGTAGCTCTTACCGTCGCCTGGCGTCCAGCGCTGCTCAATTTTGTTATTTTGCGGGTTGATAACCAGGATTTCTCCTCCGCCGTTGGCCGCGTAAATGCGCTGGGTCACCGGCGAATAAATCATCCCTGTCACCCATTTCCCGGCGTTCTCGATGCGAGTTTTCAGGGTCAGGGTTTTGGCATCCACCACGGAAATGAAGCCAGGGTCAGCCACGCCACCGATGTACAGCGTTCCGTTATGCCAGAGAATTTCACGGGCGCCGACCGGGTCACCGTCTTTGTCTTTTCCTTCAAACATCAGGCGCTGTAGCACCTTCCCGCTTTGCGCATCGACTTTAGACACACCGCCGTCCAGGGTGTTGGTGGTGTAAAACACCTTACCGTCCGGATCCATCGCCATGCCGAAATTTTTGTAGTCGGTAAAGGTTTCACCGGTTTTCTTCAACGTGCTCGGGTCAAGACGGTACAGCACCCCGCCGTTTACATCTTTGAAGCCCTGCGCGCTGGCGACGTAGAGCGATTTCGCCCCCGGTAAATAGACCATTTCATACAGGCCATCGCCGAGGACTTGCTCAGTAACGCCAGGCTGATGCGTTTGCGCCTGGACGCTCAGCGTGGAGAGAGAAACTGCTGCGACGATGGCGAGCGCCATGGCCTTTCTGGACTGGGTAAACGGAAAGTGCATCTGATATCCAACCTTGCCTGAGAAGTAAAAAAACAACCTGATTTTTATATGAATGAGAAGCATACGCATTAGCGTTATGGGTGTAAACCCGCCAAATACGAGGGTTATCAGGCGCTTCGGCTTTCACAGTTTGTTACATTTCACGCTGAACTTTTCCATTGAGACGCAAAAGCAAATAATTATTATTAGCGTTCTCGTTAATTTGCCCTGTGCCCTTCCCAACCGATCCGCAGAGATCCGAACCGCACAGAACGGCACTGCTCCACATAACAACAATCCTGACAGGAACTTTTATGTCTTTTATCAGCAAGGAAGCCAGCTGCGGCCCCCGCACGTCTGGCAAAACGTTTTTAACCGTTTCACTGCTCGCCTCCGCCATTCAGGCCCTGCTCTACGCCCCACAGGCATTCTCGGCAGATGATGCTGCTATAACGCAGACGATGATTGTTGAAGGCGACACGCCGGCAAACAGCCAGTCAGAGCACAACTACGCCGTAAAATCGACAAACGCAGGCACGAAAATGAAGCTTGCCCCGCGCGACTTACCGCAATCCTTTAGCGTGGTCACTGAACAGCGTATGAAGGATCAGGATCTGCAAAACGTGGGCGATGTTCTGACCAACACCACAGGCATTTCAGCGCAGGTTATCGACAGCGAACGCTCCAGCTATTTCTCGCGCGGCTTTGAAATCAGCAACTACACCTATGACGATATTCCCACTTCGGTCAGTGACGTCTGGAACTACGGCGATGCCGCCTCCGATACCGCCATTTATGACCGAATTGAAGTGGTTCGCGGCGCAACGGGCCTGATGACCGGCGCCGGTAGCCCTGCGGCTTCCGTGAATATGGTGCGCAAGCATGCGGACAGCAAAGTGGCTAGCGGCAACCTCAGCGCAAGCTACGGCAGCTGGAACAGTCAGCGCTACGTGGCCGATGTCTCCGCGCCGCTTAACGAATCGGGATCCGTGCGCGCCAGGGCGATCGCAGGCTATCAGGATCAGGACGGCTGGCTCGACCGCTACCATAAAACCAAAAAATTCCTCTACGGCGTGATGGACGCCGACGTCACCGACAATACCCGTTTTTCTCTGGGTTATGACTATCAGGAGAGTAACACCGGCAACCCGACCTGGGGCGGCCTGCCCACCTGGTACAGCAACGGCACTCGCACCCATTACGACCGCAGCCTGAACACCGCCGCCGACTGGACGCGCTACAGCCTGAATTCGCGCAAGGTGTTTGCCGATATTACGCATAACTTCGACAACGGCTGGCTGGTAAAGGTAAATGGTACCCACGCTGAACAAACGTTCAACGACAAGCTGCTGTATGTGATGGGCTACCCGGACGAGGAGACCGGCGAAGGCACCTCCGGTTTTGGCAGTAAAGATCGTGGTGAACGCCATCTGGATTCCGTGGACGCCTTCGCCAGCGGTCCGTTTGAGCTGCTTGGTCGCCAGCATCAGCTGGTGGCGGGCGTCAGCTACAGCCGTCAGCATAACGCCACCTACAGCGCAGATGGCCCTATTGACAGTGACCAGATGGGTCCGTTTAACAACGGCTGGACGGGGAACGTTATCGACCCACAATGGGGTGACTGGTATCAGAACGCAGACGATATTGTGCGGCAAAAATCGGCCTATACCGCTGCGCGCCTGTCGCTGGCTGACCCGCTGTCGCTGATCCTTGGCGCACGCTACACCCAATGGAGCACTTACGGCAGCAGCGGAGACATGAGCAAAAATAACGTCACGCCATACGGCGGCCTGGTCTACGACATCGATGACACCTGGTCGGCGTACGCCAGCTATACCTCCATCTTTCAGCCGCAAACCAAACGCGACGCCAGCGGACAATATTTGTCGCCGATCACCGGCAAAAACTACGAAACGGGCCTCAAATCTGACTGGTTTAACGGCAGCCTGACCGCCACCGTCGCCCTCTTCCGAATCGAGCAGGATAACGTCGGCCAGGAAGTGGAAGGCGAATTTGTGAACGGCAGCAGCGAGCAGGCCTATCGCCCGGCGAAAGGCGCGGTCAGCAAAGGGGCTGAATTCGAACTGAACGGCGCGGTCACCGAGAATCTGCAAATGACGTTTGGTGCCACCCGCTATGTCGCCACGGATAAGGATGGCCGCTACAGCAGCAATATGCCGCAAACCACCTTCAAGCTGTTTACCCGCTATCAGGTGCCTGCGTTGTCCAGCCTGACGCTCGGCGGCGGTCTGACCTGGCAGAATAAAACCTTCCAGGACGTCGTCGGCCCGGATGGCGAAACGCAGCGCGTTTACCAGGGCAGCTTCCCGCTGGCGAGCCTTTTCGCACGCTACCAGGTCAGCAAGCAGGTGGCGGTTCAGGCGAACGTCAACAACCTGTTTGACCGCAGCTACTACAGCTGGCTCGGCGATTCAGCCGTTTACGGCGAGCCGCGTAACGTCTCGGTCAGCGTGGGCTACGCCTTCTGATGACTCCGCCCCGGTCATGTCCGGGGCTATTTCACCCTTCCCGCTGCGCCAGCCAGATGGTGTGCCCGCCGCAGTCGGGATCTTCCGTCACCTGCTTCACCACCCTAAAACCGTTGTCTGCCAGTAGCTGTCGATATTCGTCATGAGCAAGGCTCGCGTGATACAGCGGCTGGCCCAGGCTTCGGCCCCTTCGTGGTACAGCGCGATGATGCTCTCTGCTGACGGATGATCGTGTTCCATTATTAGCCCTTTTCAGTGACGCGTTGACAGGCGGTCAACGATCGCACAAAATAAACATGTACTCAGTACAATTATGTTCCGGGTATACCTTTCCACTCTTTTCGAGAAATCTATGAATAAATCCCTGATTGTTATCTTCACAACAATCTGTCTTGATGCGGTCGGCATTGGCCTCATCATTCCGATCCTTCCCCGTCTGCTGGAAGATGTGGTGCATGACAGCCACGTCGCTCTCTGGATGGGCATTATGACGGCGCTGTATGCCGTGATGCAGTTTATTTTTGCTCCGGTTTTGGGGGCACTAAGCGATACCCATGGCCGTCGCCCTGTTCTGCTGGTTTCACTGGCGGGTGCAGCGGTGAATTACCTGATTCTGGCTCTTTCACCGCAGCTGTGGATCCTGTTTATCGGCCGCGCCATTGCCGGGCTGACCAGCGCCAATATGTCCGTTGCCACCGCGTATATCACGGATATCACCCCGCCAGATCAACGTGCACGCCGCTTCGGGCTGTTTAACGCTATGTTTGGCATCGGCTTTATCATCGGCCCGGTGTTGGGCGGTGTTTTGGGCGATCTCTGGGTACGCCTGCCGTTTCTGGTTGCCGCCGTGCTGACTGGCGTCAACCTTCTGATGGCGCTTTTTGTCCTGCCTGAATCCAGAACGCCTACTCATCAGCGCCTGCATCTGGCGGCTTTTAATCCTCTGAAACCGCTGCGCTGGGCGTTTTCTATGAAAAAGCTGCTGCCCATCGTGGCCGTGTTCTTCATTCTTAGCGGCATCGGTGAAGTGTATGGCATCTGCTGGGCGCTGTGGGGCAACGATACCTTCCAGTGGAACGGCATGTGGATTGGCCTTTCACTGTGTGCGTTTGGTCTTTGCCAGTCGCTGGTGCAGATTTTTCTGCCGGGCCCTGCGGCACGGTTGTTTGGTGAACGAGGTGCCGTTTTGGTCGGCGTCGCCTGCTCCTGCGTGGCGCTGACGATCCTCGCCTTTACGCAGCAAAGCTGGATTGTGTTTGCCATTATGCCGCTGTTCGCGCTGGGTGGAATCGGCACGCCCGCTTTGCAGGCCCTTGCCACCCGCCAGGTTGAGGTCAACCGTCAGGGGCAGTTCCAGGGCGTATTAGGCTCAGCCATCAGCCTCGCGTCCATCATCGCCCCGCTTGGTTTTTCGGCCATCTATTTTATGGTTCAGCAGAGCTGGCCCGGCGCTATCTGGCTCTCCGTGGTCGCCATCTACGTGCTGGCTGTTCCGTTAATTATCTTTGGCACCCGCAAACATGATCAAGCGACAGAGCTTGCACAGCAGAAGGAAAACTCATGACAGACCTCGCCGATCGCCGCGCCAGAAAGCGTCAGGAAACCCGCCGTGCCATCTCATGGGCTGCCACCGGGCTGTTTGCGGAAAAAGGCTTCGACAACGTCACCATAGATGAAATCGCCGCCGAGGCCGATGTCGGGCGCATGACGGTGTTCAATCATTTTCCCCGCAAGGAAGATATGTTTTTTGACCGTGACGATGAGATTCGGACCACGCTTGCCGAGGCGCTCCGGCAGCGTGACCCTGCGGAGTCACCGATTGAATCACTGCGTCTGCTGGCGCATCGCCTGATCAGCGAGCAGCGCCCTTACCTGCAATTTTCGCCGGAGAGCCGGGGGTTTATTGCAACTATCAAAGCCAGCGAAACCCTGAAAGCACGCGCCCGCGCAATCCGTGATGAAGTGGCGAACGGTGTTGCAGTGGAACTTGCCCGCAGCGCAGGCCGCGAAGATTCCGATGCCGACGCGGCCCTTGCCGCGTCACTTCTGCTGGCAACATGGAGTGTGGCGCTGATCCGTGCCCACGAGGAGTATGCGCAGACCCTGGATGCAGAGCAGTCTGCCGCCATTTTTCTGTCGCTGGTGGATAAGGGCGCAGTCGGGCAAAAAGCGGCTTTGGCAGGAACGCCCTACGTCTGAGTCAAGGGTCCAGTGCAGCGGCCGGGCCTCAGCAGCACGATCTGCCATCGCATCACGAAGAAGGCGTATTTTATTTTGAACGATGGCATCTCAGCGTTCCGTCGTTGAATGAGAATAAAATAAGGCTGCAGGCCGCATTATACGGGGAAGTTCACGCTCTCTTCCTGTTGCCAGGAGCTAGCCATGAGCAGCGGCAAGACACCGCGACTGAATCAAACAACTGTCTGAAATATTGAACAGCAGCTGTTTTTAATGAAAGGAGGATCAGGCGGTTTATCGGCGATGGAATCAGGGTATAAAGGATGCTGCGCACCCCTCAATCAAAGCAACAAAGTCAACACGCTTTATTATCATAATATTTACTTTTAGAGCTGCATCATACTTCTGGCAAATAGCCCAGAGCGTTTATTATGCACTTAAAATGAATGATTTCAGCCCTTAAAGGCCCATGCCACCGCATTTCATCATGGATAACTATTCAGTTTCACTGTTAAAAATTACTTCCACTCCCTCTCAATTCCGCGTTTCGCCTGATGCTAAATTTTAAAAAAGTGTTAAATTTATACTCACATAGTGAGTAACACTATGCTCCACGGCTAATTAAGAACATATTACTTACAAAACTAAGGTTCATCATGGATAAGTTATCTTACGCTTCAGATAGCAACACATCTGCCTGGAATACCTACCTGCAACAAATCGAGCGCGTTGCCCCCTACCTCGGCGAACTCTCCCGCTGGGTTGATACTCTTCGTCATCCTAAGCGCGCCCTGATTGTCGATATTCCTGTGCAAATGGACGATGGCACCATTCGTCACTTTGAGGGGTATCGCGTGCAGCACAACCTCTCACGTGGCCCGGGCAAAGGTGGCGTGCGCTATCACCCGGATGTGGATCTGAACGAAGTTATGGCGCTGTCAGCCTGGATGACCATCAAATGTGCGGCGCTGAACCTGCCTTACGGCGGCGCAAAAGGCGGCATCCGCGTCGATCCGTTCAAGCTCTCTGAGGGTGAACTGGAGCGTCTGACCCGCCGCTATACCAGCGAAATTGGCATTATTATCGGGCCGCAAAAAGATATTCCTGCGCCGGACGTCGGCACCAACGGCAAAGTCATGGCGTGGATGATGGACACGTACTCCATGAACCACGGCACCACCATCACTGGCGTGGTAACCGGTAAACCGATCCATCTTGGCGGCTCGCTGGGGCGTGAAAAAGCCACCGGTCGCGGCGTGTGGATCAGCGGTCGCGAAGTGGCTCGTCGGGCCAATATCCCTGTGGAAGGTGCTCGTGTAGCGGTGCAAGGTTTCGGTAACGTGGGTAGCGAAGCGGCCCGCCTGTTTGCCGCCTCCGGTGCTCGCGTGGTGGCCATTCAGGACCACACTGCAACGCTGTTTAACGGCATGGGCATCGACATGAACGCCCTCACCGCATGGCAGATCGAGCACAAGCAAATCGCCGGATTCCCAGGTGCCGAGACCATCGCCAGCGAAGCTTTCTGGGACGTGGATATGGACATTTTCATTCCGGCCGCGCTGGAAGGCCAGATTACCCGTCACCGTGCCGAAGTGCTGAAATGTAAATTGATCCTTGAAGGCGCGAACGGCCCGACCTATCCGGATGCCGACGACGTGCTGGCAAGCCGTGGCATCATCGTGGTACCAGACGTGGTCTGTAACGCCGGTGGCGTAACCGTCAGCTACTTTGAATGGGTTCAGGACATGGCGAGCTTCTTCTGGAGTGAAGAAGAGATCAACGCCCGTATGGACAAAATCATGACCGACGCGATGGTTCACGTCTGGGAAAAAGCAGAGGAAAAATCCTGCTCCCTGCGTACTGCCGCTTACATCGTAGCCTGCGAACGTATTCTGCTGGCACGTAAAGATCGCGGTATCTATCCGGGCTGAGGCCAGTGCGGCGGTGGGCCTTCGCGGCTCACCGTCTTTTCTTTTTGATGCTCAACGATACTTCTCGCAAAACAGCGCCATGTCCTCCTGCTGAAAATCAGCCAGTCGTCCGAGAATGGTTTCCAGCGGCCAGTCCCACCAGGCGATACGCTGCAGCTCTCTCGCTATCTCATCAGAAAATCGCTTACGCAGTGGCCTGGCCGGAACTCCGCCCACGATGCTGTAAGGTGCCACGTCTTTGGTTACCACCGCGCCCGCCGCAAGCACGGCGCCATCACCCACCGTAATGCCTGGCAGAACAATCACCCCGTGACCAATCCAGACGTCATGCCCAATCACAACGCTGTCCTGACGTCGTGCGGCAAAGAAGTCGTGGTCACGTGTGGCATCTGCAGAATAGTATTCCGGGCAATAGGTGATGCGGTGCTGCGAAGCGCGCTGCATCGGATGGTTAGGCGCGCCGATACGCACCTGGTTGGCAATTGCCACAAAGCGGCCAATCTGCGCATCGGCAATGGTGCAGTACTCCCCGACATACGAAAAATCCCCTAATGACGCATATTCCATTACGCTGTGCGCCAGCACTTCGCACTGTTGGCCAATGCGGCACTCACGCAAACGAACGCTGCTGTCGATGGACGTTTCAGCCAGTTTTACGGTTTTCATATTAGGGTCACTCCGTTAATAAATAGAAGCACTCTAATGCGCATTTATTAACGGAGAATGACGGAGCGGCGGGTTTGGCCTGGCCTTAATCGACGTGCAGGCTGATACCGGTTTGTTTCGCCTGCATGGTCAGAATTCTTTGGGCAAGTTGCAGATCGCCGCGGTGCAATCTGCCGAACAAGCGCTCAAGGGCAACGGCGGTCAAAAAATCTGAATTTGCCGGAGAATGACTGGAAATGACAATGCCTTCGCGGGCGATTTCGGCGTCGGCCTTTGCCTGCGTTTGATCAATAACGGTGATGATTTCACTCATCATTTGCTCAATGGCACCCTCAACCAGCTGAGATAAAAATGCTTCCTGTTGCGGCGTAAAAGTCTGTTCCATATATCACTCCTTTGGTAAAAGTAATGCGAAGTTTTACACTCTTTACTGCTGATTCAAAGCATAGCTGGACTAGCCTCTACGTTGTCTCAACAAACCCCGAGGAACCAATATGGCCGACTGGAACCCTTCCCTGTATTTGCAGTTTGCATCTGAACGTACCCGCCCGGCGGCAGAATTGCTCGCCCGCATTGCGAAACCTTCTGCTAAGTATGTGGCGGACTTAGGCTGCGGCCCGGGTAACAGCACTGAACTGCTGCGTGCGGCCTGGCCTGAGGCGGTAATCACCGGCGTGGATAACTCCCCGGCGATGCTGGAAAAAGCGCAAAAGGCGCTGCCGGATTGCCGGTTCGTTAATGCAGACATCGGCCAGTGGCAGCCCGAGCAGCCGCTGGATGTGCTGTACGCTAACGCGTCTCTGCAATGGATAAGCGGTCATCAGAAGCTGCTCCCTCACCTCGCTTCGCTGCTGGCGGAAGAAGGTGTGCTGGCCGTGCAGATGCCGGATAACTGGCAGGAGCCGTCGCACGCCTCGATGCGCCAGACAGCCAGCGAGCTGGGGCATCCGCCGCGCGGCAGAGTCCCGCTGGAGAGCGTACAAACCTATTACGATTTACTGAGTGAGAACGGCTGTGAGGTGGATATCTGGCGGACGACCTATTTTCACCCGATGGCCTCGCATCAGGCGATTGTTGACTGGCTGAGCGCCACCGGGCTGCGCCCTTACCTGCAGGATCTGGACAGCGTCAGCCAGCAGGCATTTCTCAACCGCTATTTGCAGCTGCTGGAAGAAAACTACCCTCGCCAGCAGAACGGACAGATCCTGCTGGCCTTTCCGCGCCTGTTTATTATTGCCCGCCGCGCTACCAGCTGAAGTCGCGCACTAGCGAGAGATCCCAGGCCGTCGCAAACAGGGAAACAAAAATGATGATGTTTACGGCGGTTTCTATTTTCTTTTCCATGATCGTTCTCCTGATGGCCTGCTGACCATTACACAGGGAAAATCTTAATGATTTCTTAAACGCCACGGCCAGACAGATTCATCCGATAAAGCACGAAATCCTCAACGTCCGTGAACTGGTCGTACAGCTTTCTGGCCGGGTTATTTTCACGGGTATGCCAGTACAGACGCGACCAGCCCTTCGCTTTACCTTCGTCAACCAGTGACTGAATTAACCGACGCGCAAGGCCGTTGCCGCGCATATCCGGCGCAACAAAAAGATCTTCCAGATAGCAAATCGGGGCGAGTTCCCAGGTGCCTTCATGCAGCACAATGTGAGCAAAGCCTTTAACTTCCCCGTTCACCACCGCGACGCGCCCTTCAATAGACGAGTGTTCGCTCAGCATTCGTTGCCAGGTTTTTTCAGTGACGGCTTCGCTGACGCTCGATTCATAAAACTGGTTATAGCCATTCCACAGCTCGCGCCACTGGGCCTTGTCTGCGGTCTGTATTTCGCGAATCGTCACGTCCATCAGAATTCCTCAGGTCAGTTGATAGCATTTGTCGGGCAGGATTTTCGCCGGGATCTCGCTTTCGTCGTTCATCTGCAACAGATCGGTTTCGATGGCGTTGCTGATGGCATCGAGCGGCAGATCATTATTTTCCACCCCGAACGGTTCTTCAAGCTCTTCTGCCAGCACGTCAAGAGAGATAAAAGTGTAGGAAATCAGCATTGAAACGAACGGCGTCATGTAATGCAGATCGCTCACCAGGGCGAATGGCAGCATGATACAGAACAGATACACCGTGCGATGCAGGATGAGCGAGTAGGCAAACGGCACTGGCGTATTCGCAATGCGTTCGCAGCCTGCCAGCACGCCAGACATATCATTCAGACGGTTGTTAAGGCTGTGGAACAGAATATCCGACAGCGTGCCCTGCTGACGGTATTCCGCCAGCCAGTTGCCCATCAGCAGCAATATGCGGTTGGCGGGCGACTGAACGGCCAGAACCTGCCCGAGCTGTTCCGCAGTCAGATATTTCGCGAGCTTATCCTCTTGAGGCAAGCGCCTCAGCTGCATGCGCAACGAATGAACGAAGGCAATTTGCAGCCTGACAAACGGCCTGAAATCCGTGTCAGCCGGTAGCGTATTCTTCACTTCACGCAGCAGCGAACGTGAGGCGATCATCAACTGACCCCACAGCAGGCGAGCTTCCACATAACGCGCGTAGCAGGCGTTGTTTCTAAACCCGAGGAAAATGGCGATCGCCACGCCAAGAATGCTAAACGGCGCAACGGTCAGCTTCACGCCGAGCGAGGTGTACCAGGGCAGCATCACAATCACGGCGACGGATAGCAGGAAATTGAGCAGCAACCGGGAGAAAATCTTTGGTAACACCGAGCCGTGCCAGACAAAAATGCGCGACAGCCAGTGTTCGTGAGGTCTTACAATCATGAGTGACGTTCTTTAGAGAAGAGGCGCTCACTTTAACGTGATCCAAATCACTCTTTCAAGTTTATTGCGATTATTGGCTACATCTTCATAACAAAAAGCGGTTTTACTTCGCCTCTTATTCGGCTCATAATGTGAGCCAATTAATCTTTTTTTCGGCTCAGGGGCGATCATGACGCAATGGATCTGGCAACAACCGGACTGGCCTGTTTTTCACTGGCAGGGAGAGTCCGTTCTGCCTTTGCTGCGCCAGCTGCAGCGTAAATCAGGTGTGCTTATCGGCCGCAGCGAGATGCAGGATGAAGACCGGCAAACGCTGGATGCGCTGCTGTCGAACATTCTGGCCTCTTCCGCCATTGAAGAGGAGCGACTGAACGCGCAGTCGGTGCGGTCTTCCCTGGCCCGTCGTCTGGGGGTTGACGATGAAACGCCTTTCCCGGTATCCGAGCGTTCCGAAGGCGTGGCGTCGATTATGCTTGATGCCATCGATAACCGACATGAGCCGCTTTCTCTGCCCCGCCTGCTGCAATGGCACCGCTGGCTGTTTCCGCACGATCCCTGGGCAATGCACGCGGTTCGCGCGGGCGAGTTACGCGGAGGCGAGCCAATGCAGGTGGTTTCCGGGCGCATAGACAACCCTGTCGTACATTTTGAAGCGCCTCCCCGGGAAGGCCTCGACGCGCGGCTGGATGCTTTTATCCTCTGGTTTAATCAGAGCCAAAATGACCCGCTGGTCGATCCCATTTTAAGGGCGGCCATCGCGCATTTGTGGTTCGTCACGCTGCACCCTTTCGATGACGGTAACGGCCGTCTGACCCGGGCACTCACGGACTTAGCCCTCGCGCAGGCCGACAACCAAAGCGTGCGGCTGTATGCAATGTCGGTGTCGATTCTTGAGCAACGCAGCCAGTATTACCAGATCCTCGAGCAGACACAAAAAGGCGAAACGGACATCACCGGATGGCTGATATGGTTTCTGCAAACGCTTGATGTCACGCTGGAAAATGCACTGTCTGGCATCGATAGCACGCTGGCAAAAAGTCGCTTCTGGAAGCAAAATGACGCCCTGCGCCATGAGCTGAGCGCAGAACAGCTGAAGGTCATCAATCGCCTGCTGGACGGTGGTGAGGCCGGTTTTGCCGAAGGGATCAGCGCCAGCCAGTATCAGAAGGTCGCGAAAGTGAGTAAAGCCACCGCGACGCGTCATCTGGCCTGGCTGCTGGAGCATGGCCTGCTGGAGAAACTGCCCGGCGGTGGGCGCAACACCCGGTATCAGATCGCCCACGGTGAATGAGCCAAAACGCTGCGGAAATCAGCTCACCTGATGAGCCGAATATAGTTGGCATTCGGCTCACTTTCTGCAAGGCGTGATTCATCGCAGAGGAGTTGAACTTTCAGGTTTAACATTACCAATATGTATGTTGTAACTAATGCCTATTATTTAAAACCCGGCTGCTCGCCGGGTTCCTTATCAGCACAGTGGCTTAACGGCTTCGCGCATGCCCTGCGTCAGAATCGCATCGAGGTCCTTCGTGACCTGCTGCACCAGGCCATTCACCTGCGTTAAATCCTGCTCCCAGTGATCTTTCACAGACAGAACCGACTCAACCAGCGACGAGGTGCTGATCTGCTTGTCATGATGCAGCGTCCACAGTTGCTGATAGCGTTCGATCCAGTGCGCGTCGTCCTGTACGGGATAGCTTTCACCGTTGCGCTCTGCACGGTAAAACGCAATCAGCGCCGCCAGGGCAACGGTCAGACGGGGCGGTAACTTACCGTTCGCGTCCTGCCCTGCCAGCAGTTGCGGCAGAATACGGGTGCGGAACTTGGTCATCCCGTTCAGCGCAATCGACAGCAGCTGATGCTTGATGTACGGATTGCGGAAGCGCCCCGTCACCGCACTGGCAAAAGATTCCAGTTCGTCATGCGGCAAATCCAGTACCGGGATGATTTCCTGATAGATAGCCTTTTCCACAAAGGCGCACACTTCCGCGTCATTCATCGCTTCACCGACGGTATCCAGCCCGGCCTGATAAGCCACCGGTACCAGCGCCGTGTGCGCGCCGTTAAGAATCGCTACTTTGCGCTCTTTATACGGTTTGATGTCGTCGACAATCAGCACATTCAGCGGCAACTTATCCAGACGCAGCTCGCTCGCCAGCGTTTTCGGCCCCTGAATGACGAACAAATAGAAGTGTTCTGCGGTGTCGAGGAAGGCGTCTTTATAACCGAGGTCCGCTTCCAGCTGCGCGGCTTCATCACGTGGATAGCCCGTTACGATTCTGTCGACCAGCGTAGAGCAAAATGCGTTCGCGGTGTTCAGCCAGGTGACGAAGGCCGCCGGTAATGCCCACTCCTGCGCATAACGTAATACCAGCTCCCGCAGCGCATCGCCGTTGTAATCGATCAGTTCACAAGGAATGATGACCCAGCCTTTATCCGCCGCGCCGTTGAAATGGCTGTAGCGTTCGAACAACAAACGGGTCAGTTTTGCCGGGTAGCTGACGGCCGGAGCGTCATCGAATTTATCGCCCGCGTGGTAGCTGATACCCGCCTCGGTCGTGTTGGAAAACACAAAACGCATGTCCGGATTGTGAGCCAGTTCGAGGAAGGCCTGATAGTCGCGGTAAGCGCTGATTTCGCGGTTAACGGAGCGAATCAGACGCGCTTCGCTGACCGCCTCGCCCTGCTCGTTCAGACCACGAATAATGGTGGTGTAGAGGCCATCCTGCGTGCTCAGCGACGGCGGGAAATCGCTGTCGATTGGGCGAACAATCACCACGCCAGCGTTCAGATCGGTATGTTCATTCAGAAGGTCAATTTGCCAGTCGACAAAGGCACGGAGGAAGTTGCCCTCGCCAAACTGGATAATGCGTTCAGGGTACTGAGCGCCGGGAAAATCGAGACGGTTTAAAGTTTTCATTATGGGTTTCCCTTAGTTATTGGTCATACAGCCTTCGTTATTGGTCCAATAACTTATCAGACTTTAAAACCAGGAAACCCTGTCTGGATCAAGTGCGAGCAGCTTTTTCAGGCACTCAGACAAATTTGTAAAATACAGAGGTAGCCGTCAGCGCACCCTCCGGCATAAGTGCATAACGAGGGATTTCACCGGCCTTTTCCCAGCCGCAGCGGCGGTAAAAGGTTTCAGCTCCGCTGCCGGTCGCCGTATCCAGGACCAGCACCGTTTTCCCCTGCTGCTTCGCCTCCCCCTCAAGCGCCTCCATCAGCAGGCGAGCAATGCCCTGGCGACGAGCGCAGGAGTGGACCAACAACTTTGCCACTTCCCCCCGATGCGGCTGGTTTTCCGGCAGATCGGTAATCAACTGGACGGTGCCGATCAGGCGGCCATCCTGCACGGCGGCCAGCACAGTACGCTCGCCAGCGGCCACGCTGAGGGCAACTTTTTGCCAGAAAGCCACGGCTTTATCGGGATGGAAAGGCAGCATGAAGCTCACTGAGGCACCGCCGTTCACGCTGTCGACCAGGATGTCGGTCAATTCAGGAAGGCGCTGTGCGATATCTTGTGGAGAAAGGGAAATCAGATCCACTGGCGAGGTCATTGGGGGCTCCTTTGGCAAACCCCCACACTATCTGCTTAACAGACTGTTTACACAACAGTCTGCTCATAGGCTTTACTTATTCATCCGCCCGTCGGCATCGTGCTGCATTTTCATGGCATACATGCGTTTATCCGCGGCCCCCAGCCAGCCGGAGAGATCGTGAAAATCTTCATGATTAAACTCAATCACCCCCCAGGAAAAGCTGAGTTTCCAGGGTTTGCCGGAGGTG
The DNA here is from genome assembly GCF_900215375.1 of Enterobacter sp. CC120223-11. GTDB lineage: Bacteria > Pseudomonadota > Gammaproteobacteria > Enterobacterales > Enterobacteriaceae > Scandinavium. The sequence continues at coordinate 77,947 of NZ_OBEF01000008.1, forward strand.
AGATTGAAGGCGTTGGCTTCCTCGACCAGGTGCTGCATCGCAATCCACGCCCCGTTTTCATCGGTGTTGGAGAACAGAATGCCGAACTCATCGCCACCGTGGCGCACCAGCAAATCAGTATCGCGAAATGCCCGGTTCAGCAGGTGGGTCATTTCACGCAGCGCGCAATCCCCTTCAGCATGACCGAAGCTGTCGTTGATCTGCTTAAATTTATCGAGGTCGAGCCAGCCGAGCGTGAGAGGTTCGGCACGGCGCTGGGCTGAGGCAATAGCAAAGTTCGCCAGATGCTCAAAGCCCCTGCGGTTTAAAAGCCCGGTCAGGGAATCGGTGGTCGCTTCACTTATCGTCGCAAATTCACCCTCAACGATGGCGGCCAGATCCTGCAGTAGCGCTTGTTCCTGGGGGCCGAAAGTGCGCGTGTTGTGGTCAAGCAGGCAAAACGACCCCACCATCGCCCCATCCGGCAGGCGCAGTGGATGTCCAGCGTAAAAACGAATATGTGGCTCACCGAGCACCAGCGGATTGTCGCTAAAGCGTGAGTCCTGCTTTGCATCTGGCACAATCAGCGGCTTATCGCTCAGGATCACGTGCCCGCAAAATGAAACCCGGCGCGGCTGGGTGACATAATGCAGGCCGTTGCAGGACTTAAACACCAACGATTCGGCATCCACCAGGCTTACGATCGCGACCGGCACGTTAAAAAGGTGACGAGCAAGGCGCGTGAGACGATCGAAGCGGGCAGGTTCTCCGGCAGTCAGAATGCCTGATTCACGCAGCGACGTCAGGCGCTGGGCTTCATTTGCCGGGATATCGGGACTCTTCATCATCTCTCCTCATTCAGAAGTATTAACAGCTTAGCCTGGATTTTCGGGGTTTACGTGCGCAGAAGGTTAGTGCGCGAAGATTTGGTTTTTACCACGCCTTTTGGCTTCGTAAAGCGCATCATCGGCCGCTTTCAGCCAGGCCGCAACGTCTTCCATATCAGGGCGAGCACAGGCCACCCCGATACTGAGCGTCGGTGACAGTTCGCTGTCCGGCAAAGCGGTAATCACCGCCGTGGCTTCCATAATGCGATGAGCAATCATCACGGCCTCGTCCCGGGAGGTATCAGGAAGTAAAATCACAAATTCGTCGCCGCCGAGGCGCGCGGGCGTATCAGTGGAGCGGGTGGCGACGTGCAAAATTTGCGACACCGTTTCCAGCATCGCATCCCCCACTTTATGGCCGTAACGATCGTTCACGTCCTTAAAATTATCCAGATCGATAAACACCAACGCCGAATCGCCGCAGGCGTTTTGCAGGCGGCTCAGCTCCCAGGCGATGTGCTTTTCCAGCAGCCGACGGTTGGCGATGTCCAGCAGCGGATCCTTCATCGCGATCCGCTCCAGTTCGTGGCTTTTTCGTCTGAGCTTGACCGCCAGAATATCCGTCAGTACGCACAGCGCCAGCAGATAGATAGCAATCAGCGGCAGCGTGGCAAACATCGTTCTTTGCGAAACGCCGGTGCGAATTTCCATCCCCGTGCAAAGCCAGGCGATGGCAAACGTGCACAGCATGGCCGCCACCGCTTTACGCATCAGCACCACGCCACCCGCCGCCAGACGATCGGCGAGCAGAATCGTGGCGATCACCACTGAAGGCAGCGGATTAAGTGCGATGATGGCAATCCAGAAGCCACCAGCCCCGGCATCTATCACCAGGTTCTGATGTTCAGCCACCAGCGGAGCACGGGCGTTGCGGGCGCGAAGCCAGGCCACGGTTGGCCACACGAAGGCATTGATGGCCAGTAGCGCACGCAGCCACAGAGGACGATCGAGTTCGTCCAGCACAGAGAGAATGGGGAAAAAACAGAGAAATGTGCCGAGAATGCGCATCAGATACATACGGCGAACGAACCGCAGTCCCGGGACCTTATCGTTCGTTTTTTGTTGGTCGAAACCGTTCATTAAATACAATTTTTCCGATGCAGGGGCAGAGTTATCCTATTTTCTTTGGCGAGCCCCCGCAAGCTATCAATTAAGATAGCTGAATGTTTTTACTCATAAACAGACAGAAAAAAGTGACAATGTCACCTGAGCTACAGCGCAACGGAATCCAGTACACCCTTTTCCGCCAGTGATTTAGCACAGGTTTTGTTGCGTCCGGCCTTTTTGGCGCGATACAGGTATTCGTCCGCCTCCGCCAGCAATTCATTAAAAACATCAATGACAGCTTTACCGCCCTGCGTACCGCTTCCCGTGCCGATACTGACCGTGACTTGCAAAGGCTGCTGCCGCCACTGGAATACGTGAGATTCAATGCGCTGGCGGATGGTCTCTGCCAGCTGAAAACCGTTCAACGGATCGCGAGTCCAGGCAGCCACTACAAACTCCTCGCCGCCAATACGCGCCACCAGCCCTTGCTCGCCCACCACGTCATGCACCTGACGGGCAAACGCGGCAAGCACATAGTCGCCGCATTCATGACCATAATTGTCGTTAACGCTTTTGAAGAAATCGATATCCAGCAGCATGACCGTCAGGTGCCGATCCGCATCCCCTGGCTGATTCTTCAGGGCTTCATACAGACCGGAGCGTGAATAAACACGGGTCAGAAAATCGAAGTCGGCACGCAGCGATACCTGACGGATCAGGTTATTAATGGCGGCGACGCTGGTCGACACAATCACCGGACTTATTGCAAGCGTCGCAATGCCCAGACGCGTGGAGAACAGCTGATCGATTTGCAGCGGCCCGCTTACGGCAAGGTTAATAACGGCGTTGGCAACGAGAATGATCTCACTGGCCCCGGCGATCAGCGTTAATGCACAGGTCACCGGCAGCGGGTAGCGTATGGCACACCAGATAAGCGCCGGAAGCGGAAACGCCAGACTCCCCGCACCGCCAACCGCAATAGCAGCCAATATTGAGAGTACCAGCGTCAGGGCCGGAAGCAGCTGTTTCCAGCGGATTCGTGGAATTTCATGAGGCAGCGTCAGGGTCATCACGCAGGGCAAAATCAGCACGCCTGTGGAAAACTGCTCGCTGAACCAGTCCGCCACCAGCGGCATAAAGCTTTGCCGATCGATTCCGACAGATCCGACTGCGCCAAGCAGCGCGCAAAAGATTGCAGAAATAAGGCAATAATAGAACAGCCTGAGCGCGTTAATCGGCCCAGGATCCGACCCTGCACGACGCTTATCGCGCATCACCAGCTGCGCCACCATGACGATAAACACCATATTGGAGGCGTTAATCACCAGCGATACCATTCCCCATTGGGTGGTGAACACGTCGTAAAGCAGCATGGCCCCGTAGCAAATAGCGTAATAGTGCAGCCGGTTCAGCCAGACATAGCGGGCAAATATCGCCGCCATGACCGCATTCAGCGGCCAGAATAACGACAGCTCCTGCACCAGTCGCAGCATCGCCCCCACGCCATAAAATAACGTGGTGATAATAAACAGGAAAAAGGCATTGCGCAGAACGTGCGCTTCACTGAATACGGTACACCGGGGAACTGAAATCGAACGCATTAATTATCTTTCCATATAATCGCAAGTTGCAATTATTCAGGGAATTACGGGTAAATGATCGGGAATAGTATCTACTATTGATCACAACGCGCGTATTAACAATTCTCTCTGTTATTTATTTGTTGTTCATTTGCGCGACCAACCCGCCGTTGGGATGAGCCATCAGTAAATAGAACGCCCCAGTCGCTGGGCGAGTTTTTCCAGCACCGCAATACCGGCGAGAGAATTGCCCGCGGCATCCAGCTGCGGACTCCAGACGGCAATCGTCATTTCGTGCGGCACTATCGCCACTATCCCGCCGCCCACGCCCGATTTAGCAGGCAGCCCGACGCGCCAGGCAAACTCTCCGGCGTTCTGATACATACCGCTGGTCGCCATCAGGGCATTCACCTGTCGGGTCTGAAGCGGCGTGATGATGGCTCGCTCTCCCCCGGGGATATGACCCTGGTTGGCAAGAAACAGGAAGGTTTGCGCCAGCTCGGTACAGCTCATCTTTAGGGCGCAGTAATGGAAGTAATTCTGCAACACGGTGGTGACATCGTTGTGGAAGTTGCCGAAGGATTTCATCAGCCAGGCAATGGCGGCGTTCCGCGCCGCATGGTCGAACTCGGAACGGGCCACCACGGCGTCATAGGCGATATCATCCATTCCAGAAAGCTTACGGACAATCTCCAGCATGCGCTGACGCGGTGCACTGAGGCGGCTTTGCAGCATATCGCACACCACCAGCGCCCCGGCATTGATAAACGGGTTGCGTGGGATGCCCTGTTCAATCTCAAGCTGCAACAGCGAGTTAAACGGCTGCCCCGAGGGATCTTTGCCCACCCGCTGCCAGATCTCCTCCTCCTCGTAGTGATTCATCGCCACCACCAGGCTGAGCACTTTGGAGATCGACTGCACGGAAAAACGCTCCTGAGCGTCTCCGGCAAAGAATTGTTGGCCGTCTACGGTACTGATGGCAATCCCGAGCTTAGTGCCATCAACGCAGGCCAGGGCCGGAATATAATCCGCCACTTTGCCCTGCCCAATCAGCGGTTTTACCTCTGCCAGAATCGATGCCAGCATGCTGTTATTGATGACCGTTGCCACTGTTGCTCCTTGCCCGCAGGCTCATTTCGGCCTGCGAGTATACCAGCGTCAGGCGGGCAGACGAAAGCGCATTACCGCCTGCATCAGCAGCCCGGCGCTGCTCTCCAGATGACGCGAAGAGGCCGCACTGGCGCTGACCAGTTCCCCCGTTTTCCCGGCAACCTGATTCAGGGAGTGCAGCTGTTGCGTCATCTGATGAATATTTTCCCCCTGATTCAGGGTGGCCTGCGAAATCTCCGTCAGTAACGCACTCAAATTGGTCACAAGATTCGTCACCTTTTGCAGGTTATCCTCCAGCCGCCCAACGGCCTGCGATCCCTCTTCTATCCCCTGCAATGAATGGTTGATAAGCCCCTGAATCGTCTGAGTCGATTCACTGCTCTGCCGCGCCAGCAGCCCCACTTCTTTCGCCACCACCGCGAAACCGCGTCCCTGATTGCCCGCATGTGCCGCCTCAATGGCAGCATTGAGCGCCAGAATATTGGTCTGGAACGCCACGCTGTCGATCATCGCGACGATCCCACGCATCTCTGCTGAACGCGCCACGATAGCCTGCATGGATGCATTCACCGTGAGCATCATCCTGTCGCCGCCCGCCGCCGCCAGGCTTGCCTCTTCCGCCCGTTCACGGGCGAGGCCCGCATAGCCCGCATTGCCTTCCACATGTGACTCAAGGGAAGTAATGTGACGGGTGACGTCCTCCAGCTCCTGCGTCTGCTTATGCGCCTGGCGCGAAAGCTCTTCATTACTCTGCGCCAGTCTTGTGATATTGCCGGTGATTGAACCCGTGGCTTCGCTGACCTCGGCGACCAGCTGTTGCAGCCCCACCTGCATCTCCGCAAGGGTTGCGCCTATCTGCGCCACCTCACGGTTCCGGCGTGACACCTGCGGCAGCGGCTGAGAAAGATCGCCTTCCGCCATAGTACGGATATGGTCAATCAGCCGACGCAGCGGCACGATGACCCAATGGGACATGCCGCGCCACACCAGGAGTGCGACAATAAGCAACGCCACCGGCGCCAGCATAAAAAGCTGCTGTAATCCCGCCAGGCTGGCCATCAGCGATTCGCGTCCTTTCCCGGCAAGCGATTCACTGGCGGCCTGAAAGCGCGCGTAGTTATCATTGAAATCCGCCTGGAAGGCCTGGACGGGCACCGCAAAAAACGCATCAATGGACTGGCTCTTTTGCAGGCCGTTGAGCTGTTCTTCAATCGCGCCATAAAACTGCTGATAGCTGTTGATCAATGCCTCATCCCGCGGCGGAGTCATTGCCAGCCACGCCTGCCAGGCTTTCTGCGACAGTACAAGGCTGGCACGGGCATCCTGAAGCAGTCCCTCGGAGCTGCCAACCGAACCCGTCTCCCTATCCTGCATAAAATAGACGCCAGCACGATTGAGCAGATCGCTTGCGGCGAGCAGATTGACCCGCGCCCGATCGGCCTCCAGCTGTTGCATATGCGCCCGCTGGTTATGCTGCTCGTTCAGGCGCGCGTTATGCAGCGACCAGGAGAGCATAAATGAAGAGGCAATCTGCAGCGCGCAGAACAGTCCAACGATGGTGAACACACCGGCGAGCAAACCAAACTGCTGTGGGAAAAAACGGCGTACAAAACGACGAGGAATTTGCATTAAGTTCATAATTTTCATCTATAACAACACGTTAGCCGCGAGTGTACGGAGTGAAAATGACAGAACCATGACAAAGCGCCCCGCAGGGCGCTCAATAAGAGGGGGAAAACTAGTGGCGATCTTTCCACACGGTCTGCACGTTACAGAATTCGCGCAGGCCGAAGTGAGACAGTTCGCGGCCAAAGCCGCTTTTCTTCACGCCGCCAAACGCCACGCGGGCATCGGAGGCGCTGTAGCCGTTGATGAAGACACCGCCGCACTCCAGCTCGTCGGCAAAGCGCTGCGCCTGTTTTTCATCGGCGGTGTACACGGTCGCCGACAGACCAAAGTCGCTGTCGTTGGCCAGTGCCAGAGCGTGGTCAGCATCGCGGGCAACGGTAATCGCCGCCACCGGGCCAAACATCTCCTGACGGAAAGCGGTCATGGATGGCGTGACGTTGCCTAACACGGTAGCCGCATAGTAGTTGCCCTTCCCGGCGATCTTCTCGCCGCCGAGCAGCAGGGTCGCACCCTCTTCAAGCGTGGCAGTGACCTGATTGTGCAGCTCATCACGCAGGTCGTAACGCGCCATCGGCCCCAGGTAGTTTTGCTCATCTTCCGGGTTGCCCATCTTGAGCTTCGCCGCCGCCGCCACGAACTTCTCGGTAAAGGCATCGGCGATCCCGGCTTCCACGATAAAGCGCTTCGCCGCCGCACAGACCTGCCCGGTATTCTGATAGCGCCCAATCACGGCCGCTTTCACCGCTTCATCAATATCCGCATCGTTAAGGACGATAAACGGATCGGAGCCGCCCAGTTCCAGCACGCATTTTTTCAGCGCGGCACCGGCCTGAGCGCCAATCGCTTTCCCGGCGCGCATGCTTCCGGTCAGGGTCACGGCGGCAATACGTGGGTCATTGATCATCTGCGACACGCCGTCGTTGGTGGCATTCACCCAGCCGAACACGCCCGCAGGAATGCCTGCCTTTGTGAAGATGTCACCAATCAGTTTCGCGCTGCCCATCACGTTCGGGGCATGCTTCAGCAGGTAGCTATTGCCCGCCAGCAGAATAGGCACCGCACCGCGCATAACCTGCCACAGCGGGAAGTTCCACGGCATCACCGCCATAATCGGGCCCAGCGGACGATACTCAATCACCGCCTTATTTTGCTCAACCTGGGTCGCTTCGGTGGCAAGCATTGCCGGGCCGTGTTCGGCATACCAGTCGCACAGATTGGCAGACTTGGTGACTTCCCCACGCGCCTGAGCAATCGGCTTACCAATTTCACGGCTGATCAGCAGCGCCATCTCTTCGGCATGCTGGCGTAAAACGGCACCAACTTTGCGCAGTGCATCGGCTCTTTCCGCCACGGTGGTGCGTTTCCACTGGCGATAGCCCGAATCGGCAAGCGCCACTGCCTGATTGACCTCTTCGCTCGTGGCCCATGGCAGCGTTGACAGGGTTTCCCCCGTGGCAGGGTTCAGGGAGATGGCGTGAGTTGCAGGTGATGTCATGTTTTGTTCTCTCTGTTCAGTGAGGCTGTTGCCTGATACTGCCCCACTCTGCTATTTATGAATAATGAATAATATTAACCACCTCATTCACGATACGAGAACACCATGGATCTGACACAGCTTGAGATGTTCAACGCCGTCGCGCAGACTGGCAGCATTACCCAGGCCGCGCAAAAAGTGCATCGCGTGCCTTCCAACCTGACGACGCGCATCCGTCAGCTGGAGGCCGATCTGGGCGTTGAGCTGTTCATCCGTGAAAATCAGCGACTGCGCCTTTCGCCCGCCGGGCACAGCTTTTTGCGTTACAGCCAGCAAATTTTGGCGCTGGTGGATGAGGCAAGGATGGTCGTTGCCGGTGATGAACCGCAGGGATTGTTCTCCCTGGGATCGCTGGAAAGTACCGCCGCAGTGCGCATTCCGCCGACGCTGGCGTTATATAACCAGCGCTACCCGAAGATTCAGTTCGATCTGGCGACGGGCCCGTCGGGCACCATGATTGACGGTGTAACCGAAGGTAGACTGAGCGCCGCTTTCGTTGACGGGCCGGTGATGCACCCGGGACTCGAAGGCGTGCCGGTTTATCAGGAAGAGATGATGATTGTGACGCCAAAGGGCCATTCGCAGGTCACCCGGGCCAGCGACGTTAACGGCACCAGCATCTACGCTTTTCGCGCAAACTGCTCCTACCGTCGTCATTTCGAGAGCTGGTTTCATGCCGACCGCGCCACGCCGGGCCGCATTCATGAGATGGAGTCCTATCACGGCATGCTGGCCTGCGTGATTGCCGGTGCAGGACTCGCGATGATCCCCCGCAGTATGCTGGAAAGTATGCCTGGGCATCATCAGGTGGACGCCTGGCCGCTGGCCGAAAAATGGCGCTGGCTGACCACCTGGCTCGTCTGGCGACGCGGCGGCATGACCCGCCAGCTGGAGGCGTTTATCAGCCTGCTGGATGAAGCACCTCCCTCTGGCGAAACGGTTTAACGCAGCAGGATCTTACCCTGCATCCAGGTGACCGCCGTGCCGCTCATCAGCACGCGGTTTCCCTGAAGCTCACAGCGCACATCACCGCCGCGCGCTGAAATCTGGCGCGCAAGCATCTGAGTTTTGCCAAGTTTCTCACTCCAGTAGGGGATCAGCATCGTGTGCGCCGAGCCCGTCACAGGATCTTCCGGTACGGCCACGCCCGGCGAGAAGAAGCGGCTGACAAAATCGTACTTATCATCGCCCTTCGCCGTCACGCAGGCTTTGTGTTCGCCCGGGATCATGGCGGCAAAATCAGGCGTAAGTGCGGCAACCTGTTCACGACTATCCAACTCAATCAGCCACGCGCGCCCTTTGCGGGCATGGCGATAATGCGTAATGCCCAGCGCTCGCAGCATTTCAGGCGGCGGTGTCTGCTCGGTGGTCTGTCCTGCGGGGAAATCCAGCGTCAGCCACTCGCCTTCGCGGCTCACCGTCAGCCGACCCGAGGCCGTATCAAAATGAATGCGGGCATCGGGATAGTCGAGATGAGTAAAAATCACATGCGCGGTGGCAAGCGTGGCGTGGCCGCACAGATTCACCTCCACCAGCGAGGTAAACCAGCGCAGTTCGAAGCCATCTTTTGCAGGGACAAAAAAAGCCGTTTCCGACTGATTATGCTGCTGCGTCATTTGCAGCAGCTGCTCGTCAGGCAGCCACTGCTCCAGCGCGCAGACCGCCGCAGGGTTACCGCCAAAATTTTTGTCGCTGAATGCATCCACCTGCCAGACTGGAACGGTTTTCATCCCAGGCCTCCTTCGCGCAGAAGAATGCTGCCAATAATGTAGGTCGTCGCCTGGCCGCCAATAAGCACACGCTCGCCCAGCCATTCGCAGCGCAGCTCGCCGCCTCTCGCAGAAACCTGCCGGGCCTGCATCTGCGTTTTCGACAGCTTCTCACCCCAGTAAGGGATAAGCATGCTGTGCGCAGAGCCCGTCACAGGATCTTCAGCCACGCCTTCGCCAGGGCAGAAAAAGCGGCTGACAAAATCATGCTTATCGCCAGGGGCCGTGACGCACACCATCTTGCCGAGCGGCAGCATGGCGTGAATGTCGGGCGTGATCGCCTCCACCTGCTGCTGATCCTTCAGTACCACCAGGTAATCGCGGGCCACGCGAACCTCTTCGTACTCCTCAATGCCGAGCGCGCTGAGCAGTAGCGCCGGGGGTTCTGTCGGTTCAGATCGCCACGCCGGGAAATTGAGCGTCAGCCAGTCTCCGCTCCGGGTGACGGTCAGTTCGCCGACAAAGCGAGTGGAGAAGCGAATCTCTGAATGCGGGTAATCCAGAAACTCAAAAATAACGTGGGCGCTGGCAAGGGTGGCGTGGCCGCACAAATTGATTTCACCCTGAGTGGTGAACCAGCGCAGCTCGAAGCCGCTGTCCGTTCTGACGAAGAAGGCGGTCTCGGACTGGTTATGCTCCTGCGCCATTTTCAGCAGGGTCGCATCCGGCAGCCATTCGACAAGCGGGCAAACCGCCGCCGCATTGCCGCCAAAGGTCCGGTCGCTGAAGGCATCTACCATGTAAAACGGAATTTCCTGCATAGTCTCTATCCTTTGTTTTTATAACGACTTAGCAACATTAATAGCGCTTTTGCCCGCAAAATACGAGCCCCCTTTTAGAGGATGACGCATCTTCGTTCATAAGCTTCCGTTATGCGATCTTAGTCACAAAACGATTGTGTTTTGCACAACGATGGTTTTAAGATCGCCTTCTCTTCCTCCCGCAATCCATCAAGACAAGTGCTATGACAACAAACACAGTCTCCCGCAAGGTCGCGTGGCTGCGCGTGGTTACCCTTGCCATCGCCGCTTTTATTTTCAACACCACGGAGTTTGTCCCGGTTGGACTGCTGTCTGATATCGCCCGTAGTTTCTCAATGGAAACGGCGCAGGTTGGCATCATGCTGACCATCTACGCCTGGGTCGTGGCGCTGATGTCCCTGCCGTTTATGCTGCTTACCAGCCAGATGGAGCGCCGTAAGCTGCTGATAGGCCTGTTTGTGCTGTTTATCGCCAGCCATGTGCTTTCGTTCCTGGCGTGGAATTTCACCGTGCTGGTCATAAGCCGTATCGGGATTGCGTTCGCGCACGCAGTGTTCTGGTCGATTACCGCATCGCTGGCCATTCGTCTCGCCCCGGCGGGAAAACGCGCTCAGGCACTCAGCCTGATTGCCACGGGTACCGCGCTGGCGATGGTGCTCGGCTTGCCGATTGGCCGCGTCGTCGGGCAGTATTTTGGCTGGAGAACCACGTTCTTTATTATCGGGCTTGGCGCACTGGTGACGCTGGTTGCGCTGATGAAGCTGCTGCCTAAGCTGCCGAGCGAACATTCGGGTTCACTGAAAAGCCTGCCGCTGCTGTTTCGCCGTCCGGCGCTGATGAGCCTTTATCTGCTGACGGTAGTGGTCGTCACTGCCCACTACACGGCCTACAGCTATATAGAACCCTTTGTGATTAACGTTGCAGGGTTCGATGCCAATTTTGCCACGCTGCTGCTGCTGGTGCTTGGCGGCGCGGGGATCTTAGGTTCGGTGGTCTTCGGCAAGCTGGGCAACCGCCACGCATCAACGCTGGTGAGCGGGGCTATCGCATTGATGACGGTGTGCCTGGCGCTGTTGCTGACGGCGGCGCAAAGCGAACTGAGCCTGGCGATTCTGAGCATTGTCTGGGGAATTGCCATTATGGTGATCGGTCTTGGCATGCAGGTGAAGGTGCTGGCCATTGCCCCTGACGCCACGGACGTTGCGATGGCGCTGTTTTCAGGCATCTTTAATATCGGGATTGGCGCGGGTGCCCTGGCGGGGAATCAGATAAGCCTGCATCTGTCGATGGCGGATATTGGTTATATCGGCGCGGTACCCGCCCTTGCCGCGCTGGTCTGGTCGGTGATTATTTTCCGCCGCTGGCCTGTGTCGCTTGAAGAGCAAACGCAGAATTAGTCTGCCCGGTGGCGCTTCGCTGACACGGGCCTACGGAAACAGCGATCGTGTAGGCCCGGTAAGGCATAGCCGCCACCGGGCAATAAACTACGCGTGATAAGTCGTAATAATTTCCAGCACGCCGTTGATAATAAACTGCACGCCCATACAGACCAGCAGGAAGCCCATCAGGCGAGAGATCGCCTCGATACCGCCCTTGCCCACCAGACGCATAATTGCGCCAGAACTGCGCAGACAGCCCCACAGAATCACCGCCACCGAGAGGAAAATCAGCGGTGGCGCGATCCACACAACCCAGTCAGGAAAATCAACCCCGTGTTTAACGGTGGAAGCCGAACTGATGATCATCGCAATGGTGCCCGGCCCTGCGGTGCTCGGCATAGCCAGCGGCACGAAGGCGATATTGGCGGTCGGCTCTTCTTCCAGCTCTTCCGACTTGTGCCGCGCTTCCGGCGAGTCGTGCGCTTTCTGCTGTGGGAACAACATGCGGAAGCCGATGAAGGCCACAATCAGACCGCCCGCGATACGCAGGCCGGGGATCGAAATCCCAAAGGTGTTCATCACCACCTGTCCGGCGTAATACGCCACCATCATGATCGCGAACACGTACACCGAAGCCATCAGCGATTGACGGTTGCGCTCCGCATTATTCATGTTTCCGGCAAGGCCGAGGAACAAGGCGACGGTGGTCAACGGGTTCGCCAGCGGCAAAATCACCACCAGCCCGAGGCCAATGGCTTTAAACAATTCCAGCATGGAAAAACACTCCTGTGATAGCAGTTAGCTGCCGGCAGAGTATAAGAGCATTCTTGCAAACCAGGCTACGGCAAAATTTTATCGACGATTCTCTGTCGTAATTACATAACAAAAGGTTATTAAAGATGCGAAATAACCCTTAAAAGTGTGACGCATCTTACTTTAGCAATTCGTGTCATAAGCTTATTCATTCAGTTGACTTATGGTTGCCTGGGCAATAATATCGCCAGCAACTAAACTACTTGCCAGGGCAACCTTTGTGAAAAGCACCAGTGACCTGTTCAACGAAATCATTCCACTTGGTCGCTTGATCCATATGGTCAATCAGAAAAAAGATCGTTTACTGAACGACTATCTGTCGCCAATGGATATCACTGCCTCACAGTTCAAAACGCTGTGTTCGATTCGTTGCGCCGTCTGTATCACGCCAGTAGAGCTAAAAAAGGCCTTATCTGTCGATCTCGGTGCCCTGACACGTATGCTCGATCGCCTGGTGTGCAAAGGCTGGATTGAACGCCTGCCAAACCCGAATGATAAGCGCGGGGTGCTGGTGAAGCTGACACCGGACGGCACGGCAATATGTGAGAAATGCCACCAGTTGGTGGGACAAGACCTGCATCAGGAATTAACAAAAAACTTAACGGCGGACGAGGTCGCAGCCCTTGAGCTTTTGCTCAAGAAAATCCTGCCGTAAACAGAACAAAGGGGTAAGACGATGTCCAGACGTAATACTGACGCTATCACTATTCATAGCATTTTGGACTGGATCGAGAGCAACCTGGAGTCGCCGCTGTCGCTGGAAAAGGTGTCAGAACGTTCAGGTTATTCGAAATGGCACCTGCAACGGATGTTCAAGAAAGAGACCGGACATTCGCTGGGTCAGTATATTCGCAGCCGTAAGCTGACTGAAATTGCACAGAAGCTTAAGCAGAGCAACGAGCCAATTCTGTATCTGGCTGAGCGCTACGGCTTTGAATCCCAACAGACGCTGACGCGCACCTTTAAGAACTATTTTGACGTGCCGCCGCACAAGTATCGCATGACCAACATGCCCGGCGAGTCTCGCTATCTGATGCCACTCAACCACTGTAACTGTTAATCGCCTGCACAAGACGTATCGAGGAAAAAATGAAACTGTTCGCCTCCGCCGCCCTCACCCTGTTGGTGCTGGTCTCCGGCCAGAGTTTTGCGGAGCAATCCACGCTACCCAATAATCACGGTGCCCATGACACCATGATAATGCCAGCAATCCAGGACAAGTCTCCGTATGACTTCAACCACATGGGTTCCGGCAGTGACAAATCCGACGAACTGGGCGTGCCTTACTATAACGGAAACTCCCAGTAAATTTTTTGCCCCGCTTTTGCGGGGCTTTTTTCTGTTCGCGCTATCCCTGCACCGCCTTCGCCCGCCGAATACGCAAGCCAAACACGTTGATATAAAGCCCGCCCATAATCAGCACTGCGCCCAGCAGCTGTAATGTTGAAAGCGTTTCACCCAGCAGCAATGCCGCACTAGCAATGCCAACCACCGGCACCAGCAAAGAGAGCGGCGCCACGCGCCAGGTTTCATAGCGTCCCAGCAGCGAACCCCAGATGCCGTAACCGATAATCGTCGCCACAAACGCGAGATAGACCAGCGACAAAATCGTGGTGAGATCGATGTTTACGAGGCTCTGAACCATGGCCTCGGGCCCATCCAGCAGATAAGAGGCGAGCATGAACGGCAGGATGGGGATCAGCGCGCTCCACACCACCAGCGACATCACCGCCGGGCGCGTTTCATGCTGCATAATTTTCTTGTTGAATATGTTGCCGCAGGCCCAGCTAAACGCTGCTGCCAGGGTCAGGAAGAAGCCGAGCATCGCCACATGCTGTCCGTTGAGGCTGGCTTCAATCAGCACCAGCACGCCAAAGACGGCAAGCGTAATACCCGCCAGTTGCTTGCCCTGCAAACGTTCACCAAAGACAAACGCGCCAAGAATGATTGTGAAGAACGCCTGCGCCTGAAGCACCAGAGAGGCGAGCCCGGCAGGCATGCCAAACTTAATCGCACTGAACAGGAACGCGAACTGGCCGAAGCTGATGGTAAGACCATAGCCAAGCAGCAATGAGAGTGGAATCTTTGGGCGTGCGACAAAGAAAATGGCAGGAATGGCAACCAGCATAAAGCGCAAACCGGCCAGCATCAGCGGCGGCATATTGTGCAGCCCGACTTTAATGACCACAAAATTGAGTCCCCAGACTACCACCACCAACAGCGCCAACAACCCGTCTTTCCGCGTCATACCCTGCCTCTGAATTATTAAATTTTTGTAAACAGATTCAAGGTAACGAAAAAAATGCGCGGAGAACAGATCATTATTTCTGGCAGGCAGTCAAGGCACTGATGGATAAATTGGGATCTATACAAGCCCCCTTATGGCGTGATAATCCTGATACGGCACAACACCATAATCATAAAAGCACATGTCGGGCAGGAAAAATGAATCCCTCTGTTAAACGTTCAACCTCAGCGTTGCTGGCGTCGTCGTTGCTGTTAACCATCGGCCGCGGCGCCACGCTGCCGTTTATGACCATCTACCTGACGCGCCAGTACGGCATGAGCGTCGAAGCCATCGGCTATGCGCTGACAATAGCCCTGACCGTCGGGGTTTTCTTCAGCCTGGGCTTTGGCATCCTGGCGGATAAGTTCGACAAAAAACGCTATATGATCGTCGCCATTCTGGCCTTTATCGCAGGATTTGCAGCGATCCCCCTGGTCAACAACGTCACGCTGGTGGTGTTTTTCTTCTCGCTGATTAACTGCGCCTACTCGGTGTTTTCTACCGTGCTAAAAGCCTGGTTTGCCGACGTGCTGAGCATCGGCGAGAAGGCGCGCATTTTCTCGCTCAACTACAGTTTTCTGAATATCGGCTGGACCGTGGGGCCGCCAATTGGCACCTGGCTTGTGATGTACAGCCTGCAATTGCCCTTCTGGCTTGCCGCCGTGTGCGCCGCCTTCCCGCTGGTGTTTATTCAGTTTTACGTTCAGCGCACAGTGGTGAGTGGTGAAGAGAAAGTCACCCCCGTCTGGCAGCCTTCGGTGCTGCTGAAAGATAAAGCGCTGTTCTGGTTTACGCTTTCCGGGCTGCTGGCCTCCTACGTCGGTGGGTCGTTCGCCACCTGCATCTCACAGTACGTGCTGACGGTGGCGGATAACGCCGATTTCGCGCAAAAGGTTGTTTCTGTGGTGCTGCCAGTCAACGCCGTGGTCGTGGTCAGCCTGCAATATATTGTTGGCCGTAAAATCACGCCCGGTAACATTCGCCCGCTGATGGTCGTGGGCACGCTGTGCTTCCTGCTGGGTCTTGGCGGATTTATTTTCTCCGGTGAGAACCTGGTGTACTGGGGCATTGCCGCCGCCGTATTTACCATCGGGGAGATCATCTACGCGCCAGGCGAATACATGCTTATCGACAACATCGCCCCGCCGGGAATGAAGGCGAGCTATTTTTCCGCTCAGGCGCTGGGCTGGCTGGGTGCCGCGGCTAACCCGATGATCACCGGGATCATTCTCACGTCACTGCCTGCCTGGACGCTGTTCGCCATCATGATGCTCGCCATCGTCCTGGCCTGGCTGATGATCCTGCGCGGAATGAGCGTCAAAACGTGGGATGCAGAACTGAAAACCGCCTGATAACGCTTCAGCCAGAAGCAATCCAGTGCTCGATTTTGGCTTTGCTCTCAGCGTTTGCCGGATTGAAAACCATCATCGTCAGATCCGGCCGGCCTTCGACCGCAAAGGTGGAAAACTCCAGGGCAATCGACCCGATTTGTGGATGACGCAGCCGCTTTACGCCTTCTCCATGCCCGGCTACGTCGTTATTGCGCCAGTAGCGGGCGAAGTCGTCACTCTGCGCGGTAAGCTCCTCTACCAGCCGATCGATTTCTGCAGAAGCCCCAAGGCGCGCGGCGTCCGCCCGAAATGCATTAACGACGAGTCGGGCAACACCTTCCCAGTCTTCCTGCATTTCCCGGGCCTCTGGATCGGTAAACAACAGGCGCAGAATGTTGCGCCTCTGCGGCGGAAGCTGCCCGTAATCCTTCAGCACCACCGCCGCCGGGTGATTCCACGCCACCACATCCCAGGTGGCGGTTTTAATGATTGCAGGAATGGTCAGGCTCTCCAGCACGCGCTGCAGCCTTGGCGTGATGCTGTCGGACAGACTCACGCGGTTTTCCGGCGGATGACCAAAAGCGAGGATAAACAGATGATCGCGTTCCGGCGACGTTAGCCGCAGCCCGGCAGCAATGCGGTTCAGCACCTCACGCGACGGCGCGCCCCCGCGGCCCTGTTCAAGCCAGGTGTACCAGGTGGGGCTTATGCTGGCGAGCTGGGCCACCTCTTCACGCCGCAGACCCGGCGTACGTCTGCGGCCGGGCATAAAACCAAACGAGGCCGGGTCCAGCCCCAGTCGGCGGGCCCGTAAAAACTCACCCAGCGGATTATCAGAAAGCAGAGTCATAGATTAGCCTGTTAATGTTTATACCCTGATAAAGTCCCTACTTTAATAGTATGTGAATCGGGCCTACGCTGTCGTGGTAAATCACTCAGGAGACAGGCTATGCGTATTTTTGTAACGGGTGCGACAGGCTTTATTGGCTCACGCGTCGTATCAGCCCTGCTGACGCGAGGCTATCAGGTGACGGGACTTGTCCGTTCGGAAGAAGCCGCCAGGCAGCTGGCCGACAAAGGTGCTACCGCTCAGCGCGGCACGCTGGAAGACCCGCAGGCGTGGCTGCCAGGTATTGATAACTGCGATGCGGTGATCCACACCGCCTTCGATCATGACTTCAGCCGTTTCGTGGAAAATTGTGAGAAAGACCGCCGCGTCATTCGCGCGATGGGCTCCGTGTTGCAGGGCAGCCAGCGCCCTTTGCTCATAACCTCCGGCACCGGGATGGGCGATAACGGCGACGGCCAGCCAGCCCTTGAGCAGCATTTTAATCCAGCCCACCCCAACCCACGCGTGGCGTCGGAGCTTGAGGGCAATCAGCTTCTGGACTCCGGCATCGACGTACGCGTGGTTCGACTTCCACAGGTTCACAACACGGAGCGCCAGGGCTTAATCAGCTATTACATCTCGCTTGCGCGTGACAAAGGTGTGGCGGCCTACATAGGTGAAGGTGAAAACGCCTGGTGTGCGGCGCACGTGGACGACGTGGCGGATCTGTATGTGAAGGTGCTGGCACATGGCGAACGTGGGAAACGTTACCATGCAGTAGCGGAGGAAAGCATTGCCTCTAAGCTGATTGCGCAAACCGTTGCTGAAGGTCTAAACATCCCTGCTATCTCGCTGAGTCAGGAACAGGCGGCAGACCATTTCGGCTGGTTCGCCGCCTTCGCCACGATAGATTTACGTGCCAGCGGCGAGTGGACGCGCCAGCAGCTCGGCTGGCAGCCTGAAGGCCAGGGGCTTATCGAGGATTTAAGCCGAATGGATTACACAGCCCGGTCATGATCGCAGAGGCGGCCCGATCGCTCAGGCCGCCTGATGAATCAGTGATGTAACATCTCGTCCACCACCTGATGCGCATGAAGCTGCTCAGGGTAGTAAGTAGGCCAGTTATCCATCTCTTTCAGCAGTTCAGCCTGCGATGTGTTTGCAGTGAAGATGTGGAAATGTTCAGCGTGACGCGGCGCGATAGTGTGATCGCTGAACTGCACGAATTTTGGCGCAGCGCTATTGCTGTCGGTGCAGGTGAAAAGGTAACGAACGCCCTTCTTTCCGGAGGCATAAGTCAGAATTTTATAGCCGTCGTAGCGGTATTCGCAGGAAGCCGGTTTCTTGCCTTCCTCGTAAAATGCCATCACGTTGTTTTCAATCTCGATTTTCCCGATGGTTGTCTGGTATCCCGTCTGGTAATAGGCCTTGATTTGTTCAAAAGTTTTACTGCGATCTTTCTCTGCTTTTTTACGGAAAACCGGGTCCAGGTCGCCGCTTTTCCATAACGGATACACTGACTGCCAGATCCCATCCCAGTCGGAAAGCGGGCGATCCTTCACGTCTGCGTCAGCGAATATGCCTTCCGCCGCTTTTTGTTCGGCCTCTGAGAGCGAATGTCCATGCGAATGCGCCAGTGCGCTGCCGCTGATGAGCAGCCCCAGAAAAGTAACAGCAAAATGTTTAATGACCACGAGAGTTCCTTCGGGTTGAAGTAAAAATGCAATGTTATAATATAACATTAAATACGGCAACCCGATCGCATCAAATCGTCACCATCCCTCGCACACCGTCGCTTTCCATGTTTTCGCCACGGCCCTGCTGGACAATGGTCCCGCGCGACATCACCAGATACTGATCGGCAAGTCCGGCGGCAAAATCGTAGAACTGCTCCACCAGCAAAATAGCCATATCCCCACGTCGCGCCAGCTCCCGAATAACCTCGCCAATCTCCTTGATGACCGACGGCTGAATACCCTCCGTGGGTTCATCAAGGATCAGCAGCTGTGGCCGACTCGCCAGCGCCCGCCCAATGGCCAGCTGTTGCTGCTGGCCGCCCGACAGGTCGCCGCCGCGACGCTGCTTCATTTCCCGCAGCACAGGGAAAAGCTGATAAATATCCTCCGGCACCTTGCCCGAGTCGCGCGCAGAGAAACGGGACATTCCCAACAGCAGATTTTCCTCCACCGTCAGCCGCGGGAAGATCTCACGCCCCTGCGGCACATACGCCATACCGGCCTGCACGCGCTGGTGCGGTTTACGCTGAGTGATATTGGCATTTTGCCAATTCACCGTGCCGCTGCGGGCCGGAATCAGCCCCATCAGGCACTTCAGCAAAGTTGTTTTTCCGGCGCCGTTGCGCCCCAGCAGACAGGTGATTTCGCCTGGTTTCGCGGTAAAGCTCACGCCACGCAGAATATGGCTCCCGCTGTAATACTGATGCAGTTCCTGAATCTCTAACATGCATACTCCTTAGCGCCCAAGATAGACCTCGATCACCTGTTCGTTGGCCTGCACTTCGCGAAGCGATCCTTCGGCAAGCACCTGACCCTGATGCAGTACCGTGACGCGGTCGGCGATGGTTTCAACAAACCCCATGTCGTGCTCAACCACCATCAGCGAGTGCCGCCCGGAAAGCGTGCGAAACAGCTCGGCAGTGTACTCCGTTTCTGCATCGGTCATGCCCGCTGCCGGTTCATCGAGCAGCAGCAGGTGCGGCTCCTGCACCAGCAGCATGCCAATTTCCAGAAACTGTTTTTGCCCGTGAGACAGTAGACCTGCCCGGCGGGCACGATCCCCTTCCAGACGCAGCAGTTGCAGGGTTTC
Source organism: Enterobacter sp. CC120223-11 (assembly GCF_900215375.1). Taxonomy (GTDB): domain Bacteria; phylum Pseudomonadota; class Gammaproteobacteria; order Enterobacterales; family Enterobacteriaceae; genus Scandinavium. Next base: position 97,708 of record NZ_OBEF01000008.1, read on the forward strand.
GTCGATTTTGTCCTGCTGCTCGCCGCTGAGCTTTGCCCGCAGACTCGCCCACACAGATTTGTCGCCGTGCATTGCCAGTTCGAGGTTCTCCGCCACCGTCAGAGCTTCAAACACTGTTGGCTTCTGGAATTTTCGCCCGATCCCCCGGCGGGCGATGGCAATGGGGCTCAGCGTCATCAGATCCACGGACTGATCGTATATCGCCCTGCCACTCTGGGGCCGCGTTTTGCCAGTAATCACGTCCATTAGCGTGGTTTTGCCTGCGCCGTTGGGGCCAATCACGCAGCGCAGCTCGCCCACGCCAATCTGCAATGAGAGGTTGGTCAGCGCCTGAAAACCGTCAAAATTGACGTTGATTTGCTCCAGTTGCAGCACAGGATCGGTCTGCTCTCGATAGCGGTCGCCCGGCAGCTGGCGGGTAAAAAGCCCTTCATCGGGTTGCATTATTTGTCTCCTTTACGCAGCAGGCCGATGACGCCACGTGGCAGAAACAGCGTCACCACGATGAATATCAGGCCGAGAAACAGCTGCCAGTATTCCGGCATCGCCACGGTGAACAAGCTCTTCGCACCGTTCACCAGTCCGGCACCTAAAATCGGCCCTATCAGCGTGCCGCGCCCGCCGAGCGCCACCCAGATAGCGGCCTCAATCGAGTTGGTCGGCGACATTTCGCCAGGGTTGATAATGCCGACCTGCGGCACGTACAGCGCCCCAGCCAGGCCGCACAGCACGGCGGACAGCGTCCAGACCAGCAGCTTGAAGCCGCGCGGGTCGTAGCCGCAGAACATCAGGCGGTTTTCCGCATCGCGCACCGCCGTAAGAATGCGGCCAAACTTGCTGCGGGCAAGCAACATGCCGACGGCCAGCGTCGCCAGCAGCAGAATGACGGTCGCCAGAAACAGTGCGGCCCGCGTGCCTGTGGCGGTCACCGGGAAGCCCAGAATGGTGGTGAAGCCAGTAAAGCCGTTATTGCCGCCGAATCCGGTTTCATTGCGGAAAAACAGCAGCATGCCCGCGTAGGTCAGCGCCTGAGTCATGATGGAGAAATAGACGCCTTTGATTTTCGAACGGAAGGCAAACCAGCCAAAAATCAGCGCCAGCAGGCCGGGTACCAGCACCACCAGCAGCATGGCCCACGCAAAGTGCTGCGTACCCCACCAGAACCACGGCATTTCGTTCCACGACAGGAAGGACATAAACGCGGGCAGACCGTCGCCCGCAGCCTGACGCATCAGGTACATCCCCATCGCATAGCCACCGAGCGCAAAGAAGAGTCCGTGCCCCAGCGACAGCATCCCGGCGTAGCCCCACACTAAATCGAGCGCAACGGCCACCACCGCATAGCAGAGAATTTTCCCCACCAGCGTCAGCGTCCAGGTGGACACCGCCAGCGGATGCGAGGCGGGCAGCAGCGCCAGAAACGGCATCAGCAGCAGCGCCAGGCAAATCAGCCCGCCAATCCAGCGCAGCGGGCGCGGAGCCCGGCGGGCAAGCGTTAAGGTTAATGGCTGGCTCATCAGTCAATGACCCTCCCTTTCAGCGCAAACAGCCCCTGCGGACGTTTCTGAATAAACAGAATAATCAGCACCAGAATCAAAATTTTGCCGAGCACCGCGCCCATTTGCGGCTCGAGGATTTTATTGAAGATCCCAAGCCCGAATGCCGCCGCCACGCTGCCTGCCAGTTGGCCGACGCCGCCGAGCACCACCACCAGGAAGGAGTCAATAATGTACCCCTGTCCAAGCTCTGGCCCGACGTTGCCCAACTGAGAAAGCGCCACCCCGCCGAGCCCGGCGATACCGGAGCCGAGCCCGAAGGCCAGCATGTCGACGCGCCCGGTCGGCACGCCGCAGCAGGCGGCCATCGCACGGTTTTGCGTCACTGCCCGCACGCGTAGCCCAAGACGGGTTTTGTTGAGAATGAGCCAGGTGAAGAACAGCACCAGCAGCACAAAGCCAATCACCACGATGCGATTCCACGGCAGGATCAGATTCGGCAGCGCCTGAATGCCGCCGGAAAGCCAGGCGGGGTTGGCCACTTCAACGTTCTGCGCGCCGAACAGCATGCGCACCAGTTGGATAAGCATCAGGCTGATGCCCCAGGTGGCCAGCAGCGTTTCCAGCGGACGACCATAAAGGTGGCGAATAACCGTGCGCTCCAGCAGCATGCCAATGCCGCCGGTTACCACAAAGGCGACCGGCAGCGCCAGCAGCGGGTAAAAGGCCAGCCACTGCGGCGCAAACTGGCTCAGCGCCTGCTGCATAAGCCAGGTGCTGTACGCCCCGAGCATCAGCATTTCGCCGTGGGCCATATTGATAACGCCAAGCAGGCCATAGGTGATGGCGAGCCCCAGCGCCGCTAACAGCAGAATCGAGCCCAGAGAGATGCCCATAAACGCCTGGCCGAGAATATCGCCCCAGAACAGACGATGCTGAATCTGCTTCAGGCTCTCCGCCGCCGCCGCGCGCACGCTGGCATCCGGCTCGTGTTGTGCATCGATGTAAGGCTGAAGTCGGGCTTCGGTTTCAGGATCTGCCGAGTGGCCGAGCAGCGTCATTGCCTGCCTGCGCACCGCGGCATCCGGACTGGTGAGCTGCAAATTGGCGAGCGCCAGTTCCAGCTGCTGCTTAACGCCTTCGTCCGTTTCTGCGGCCAGACGTTTTTGCAGCATCGGCAGCAGATCGGGCGAAGCATCTCGCTGGAGTGTTTTCGCCGCTGCCAAACGCTGAGTGACACTGTCACTTACAAGCTGATGTGTTGCCAGCGCGCCCGCCACCAGATTGCGCAGGCGGTTGGTCAAACGCACCGGTTTTAATTCTCCCTCCGGCTTCGCCGTGGAATCCAGCGCGTGAGGTTCACCGTTATCAACGGCAAAAGCATGGCGGGCGCTGTCACTACGCAGCGTCTCGGTGCTCAGCGCCTGCAATAAGGGCAGCCGCTGCGGCTGCGGGTCGGCGGCCCACTTCTCCAGCATCGCCGACTGCTGGCTGCGGTTCGCGGCCACAAAGTCATCCGCGTCACCTGCATGGGCAAAACACGGCAGCAGCCAGGCAACGATAAGCAGCCTGCGAATCAATGTCATGGTCGCCTCCTTTGAACGATTCATTTTTAACGAGGAATCCACTGCGCTCACCCTCACCCCAACCCTCTCCCTAAGGGAGAGGGAGAAAACCACAGCACTTCAGCTACAGAGCGCACCTGAACATTTCCCTCTCCCTATGGGAGAGGGTCAGGGAGAGGGGGAATGCAGGGCCAATAACCTTTGCTCCCCCGTTCGCCAATCAGTTACTCGCCGTTTTCATCGGCTGATCGGACTTTTTATCGTTACCCTGGATGTACGGGCTCCACGGCTGGGCGCGAACCGGTTTGTCGGTCTGCCACACCACGTTGAACTGGCCGTTGCTTTCAATTTCGCCGATCATCACCGGCTTGTGCAGATGGTGGTTGGTGGCATCCATCGTCAGCGTAAAGCCGGACGGTGCCTTGAAGCTCTGACCTGCCATCGCCGCGCGGACTTTATCCACGTCCGTCGTCCCGGCTTTTTCCACCGCCTGCGCCCACATATGGATACCGACGTAGGTGGCCTCCATCGGATCGTTGGTCACAACGGTATCGGCGTTCGGCAACTTGTGCGCTTTCGCATATGCACGGTAGTCCGCCACAAAGCTCTGGTTGGTAGGGTTATCGACGGACTCGAAGTAGTTCCAGGCCGCCAGGTTGCCGACCAGCGGTTTGGTATCGATGCCGCGCAGCTCTTCTTCACCCACGGAGAACGCCACCACCGGCACGTCGGTGGCTTTTACGCCCTGGTTGGCAAGCTCTTTGTAGAAGGGAACGTTGGAGTCACCGTTGATGGTAGACACCACTGCGGTTTTGCCGCCTGCGGAGAATTTCTTGATATTGGCGACGATGGTCTGGTAATCGCTGTAGCCAAACGGCGTGTAGACCTCTTCAATGTCCTTATCCTGAACACCTTTGGAGTGCAGATAGGCACGAAGAATTTTGTTGGTTGTGCGTGGGTAGACGTAATCAGTCCCAAGCAGGAAGAAGCGTTTTGCGGCCCCGCCATCTTCGCTCATCAGATATTCCACCGCCGGGATAGCCTGCTGGTTAGGCGCAGCCCCCGTGTAGAAGACGTTCGGCGACATCTCTTCCCCTTCGTACTGCACCGGGTAGAACAGCAAGCCGTTCAGCTCCTCAAATACCGGCAGGGCCGATTTTCGCGACACCGATGTCCAGCAGCCAAAGACGACCGCCACTTTGTCCTGGGTCAGCAGTTGGCGAGATTTTTCCGCAAACAATGGCCAGTTAGAAGCGGGATCCACCACCACAGGCTCCAGCTTTTTACCGAGCACCCCGCCTTTGGCGTTAATTTCATCAATGGTCATTAACGCGACGTTCTTCAGCGGCGTTTCCGATATCGCCATGGTGCCGGAGAGCGAATGCATGATCCCCACTTTGATGGTGTCAGCGGCATAGACGCTGACGCTGAAACCCAGGGCAATCGTTGAGGCAGAGAGAGCAAAAGCTTTAAGCAAAGTTCGACGGCGCATGATTCACTCCTGAAGATGAAAGCAACAAGGATTAACAACCTCTGTGTAGTCATCAGGAGTAAGGCAAGAAAGGTGCCAGGTTATAAAATGGCGGGAAAACAGGCGCTTTGCGAGGCGGAGTAGAACTTTTGTTGCAGCGTGGAACGCCAGATTCAGAGGCAACGCTGCCTTAAAACGGTGCAGCGCTGCCCTTTTGGATGGGAATTACCAGACTTGGGCGGCGATCTCCGTCACCAGACGCACCTTCCGCCACTGTTCGGCCTCGCTGAGGCTGTTGCCTTCTTCCGTAGAGGCAAAGCCACATTGCGGGCTGAGGCAAATCTGCGATTTTGCGACATACTGCGCGGCCTCTTCAAGGCGTGCTTTCACCCCTGCCAGGTTTTCCAGCTCGCCGTTTTTGGTGGTGATTAGCCCCAGGACGACCTGCTGATGGCCCGGGCGCACAAAGCGCAGTGGCTGGAAATCACCTGAGCGATCGTTGTCGTATTCGAGGAAGAACGCATCGACGTTGACGCTGCCAAACAGCACTTCTGCCACGGGTTCATAGCCGCCGGAGGAGATCCAGGTGGAACGGAAATTACCGCGGCAGACGTGCAGCCCAATGGTTAAATCGTCCGGCTTGCCTTCCAGGGCTTTGTTCAGCACGCGGGCGTAAGTCTTAGCCAGCTCATCCGGATCGTCGCCGCGCTCGCGCACCTGCTGGCGCTGCTCGTCGGAACACAGGTAGGCCCAGACGGTGTCGTCCAGTTGCAGGTAACGGCAGCCTGCGTCGTAGAAAGCACGAATCGCATCGCGCCAGGTGGTGGCGAGATCGTCGAAATAATCGGCCAGTTCGGGATAAACACTCGCATCAATATCTTTACGGCCACCACGGAAATGCAGCACGCTTGGGCTCGGAATGGTCATCTTAGGCTGCGCACTGCCGCTGATGCTTTTCAGGTAGCGAAAATCTTCTAACATCGGGTGATCGCCGAAGCTCAGCTTGCCGGTGACGCGCACGCCGTGGGCTTTCGTCTGAACGCCGTTGAACTGGATCCCCTTGTCAGAGTCGTAGCGCTCCACGCCCTGCAAACCATCGAAAAAGTCGAAATGCCACCACGCCCGACGAAACTCGCCATCGGTCACCACGTGCAGACCGCAGTCGCACTGCTGCTGGACGACACGCAGGATGGCTTCGTCTTCTACTGCGCGAAGCGTGCTTGCATCAATCGCGCCATCGGCGAACTGCTGGCGGGCGTGTTTGATGCTGTCCGGGCGCAGGAAACTGCCAACGATATCGGCGCGATAAGGGGCTGTGTGCTGGGTCATGCTCTCTCCTTGCCGTCAGGCAACTGATTGCCTGACGTGATAATTAACGAAATCAATGCTTAGACTTCTGGATGGCTATATATATTCAACTTGCCATGCGGGAGAGGCCTCGACAAACGAGAAAATTTCATGAAGCGTGAGAAAAATTCATGATGTAACAAACGGCAGGCCTTCATCTTCCCAACCCGTCAGCCCACCAATCATGATTTTTACGGGTCTGCCGAGCTGCGCAAGCTTCAGTGCGGCCCGGTCCGCCCCATTGCAGTGCGGGCCTGCACAATAAACAACGAACAGGGTTTCTGGCGGCCATTCGCTCATCCGTTCGCTGTTTATGAGGCGATGCGGCAGATGAAGGGCTCCGGGAATATGTCGGCGGGCGAAGGCCTGCTCAGGCCCCACCACGTGCAGCAGCACGAAGTCCACGTCCTGGCTTTGATAAGCAGAATGCACGTCTGCACAGTCGGTTTCGACGCTTAAGCGGCGCTGAAAATGGGCAATGGCGTCTTTAGATACAGCGGCGGGAATGTCAGTCACGTAGCTCATGGTCTTTCCTTTCAGGTGTGTTTGCTTGCTGTCATCACACCATTAACCAGAGCCGGATGCCGCCCGCATCTCTGACAAAAATCGCCAGGATCGTGACAATCCTGGCGGGAGCGTTACTTTTTGGCGGATTCAATCTTAGCGATATAAGCCTTCACCACCTGATAAACGTAGTCCTGGCAGGCGAGTCCGGTTTTCGGATCGTACTTGCCATTATTGGTGATGTTGTTGGAGAGCACACGGATGCCGATAAACGGAACATTGAACTGAGCAGCGACCTGCGCCGCCGAAGCCGTTTCCATCTCTTCCGCAGAGGTCTGGTACTCGTTGTGGAAGTGGCTGATACGGTCAAGTTCGCTGTCCCAGATGTCCGCCGAGCCAATCCCCCCTTGAACCACTTTGCCTTTGCCGTAAGTGCCCTTCACGCTTTCAGCGACTGACAGCAGCTGCGGGTCCGCCGGGAATTTGCGGATCGTGTGCGGGTTTTTGTCTTCCCCGGCGCTGCCCTTGGAGGCCAGCAGATCCATCGGTTTCCACTGGGTGGAATCGCTGCCTTCGCCTTTTAGCTTATGCGGCGTTTTGAATGCGCCAAGATTGACGGAATATTTCCCCAGCACAATGTCGTAGACGTTCAGCGCAGGATCGTGCCCGCCCGCTGTGCCCTGGTTAATGAACGCCGCTGGCTTGAACTGCGTTGCCGCGATAGCCGTTGCCGCGGCGGAGTTGGACATGCCCTTCAGCGTTTCAGAGACCACCACCGGGTAGCCATCGATTGTGCCGCGCCAGAAGCGCCAGCCGCCAATCTGCTCTTCTTTCGGGTTATCAAGCCGTGCGGCGAAGTGTTCCGCTTCAATCGGCATCGCGCCCTGCACCACAATCGGGCCTTTCTCCACAGATTGTGCAAAGCTGAAAGCCGGCAGCGCCAGGCAGCAGACGGAGAGCGCCTGCCAAAGTACTTTTTTCGGGGTCATTAAGGTCATCCTTCATACGCAAACGTTTACTTTAACCAAAACTACGATGCATAGGTACGTTTTTCCTGCGCTGAATGAAGGGGTTGCTGGTTTATTCATCGCTGCGGATGCAGGCCTGCGCTTTAGCTTGCCGTACATTCATTGCCGTGCTACCTCTTTATTTCCCTCTCTCTGGATAACCTCATGCTGATGATCGCACCTGCTTCTGAATCCCGCCCGCTGGTTGTGGCGCTGGCCTACGACGGCCTTTGCACCTTTGAATTTGGCGTCGCCGTGGAGATCTTTGGCCTGCCGCGCCCGGAGCTGGGCGAACGCTGGTATCGCTTCGCGGTGGCAGCGGTCGATGAAGGAGAATTGCGGGCAACGGGTGGGATCCGGCTGATGACCGACGGCGGTTATGAGTTGCTTGCACAGGCCGACACAATTGTCATTCCCGGCTGGCGCGGGGCGAACATGCCGGTGCCCGAAGCGCTCTGCGAAGCGCTACGTGTGGCTCACCAGCGTGGTTGCCGGGTGATGTCGATTTGTTCGGGCGTTTTTGTGCTCGCCGCCAGCGGCCTGCTGAATGGAAGACAGGCCACTACCCACTGGCGATATACCGAAGAACTTCAACATCGCTACCCTGCGATTCAGGTTGTGGAAGATGTTTTGTACGTTGGCGATGCCGGGCTGCTGACCTCCGCGGGAAGTGCGGCGGGGATCGATCTGTGCCTGCACGTGGTGCGGGAAGATTTCGGGGTGGAGGTCGCCAACAGCGTGGCGCGCAGGCTGGTGGTTCAGCCGCACCGGGACGGCAGCCAGACTCAGCACCTCGAACGTCCGGTGGCCCGCAGCCGTGAAAGTGAACGCCTCGGCCAGCTATTCGACTGGCTGCATCTGCATCTTGCCGAAACGCACACGCTGGAATCGCTCGCCCTGCGCGTGGGCATGAGCCCTCGCACGCTGCTGCGTCGTTTCCGGGAGGCCACAGGCATCACGCCTGCCCGCTGGCTGCTCAATGAACGGTTACAGCGCGCTCAGCAGGCGCTCGGCGAGAGCCGCCTCAGCATTGAACAGATAGCGTTGAATAACGGGTTTGGCAGCGCCAGCGCCTTGCGCCATCATTTTCAACAGCAGTTCGCCATTAGCCCTCTGGCCTTTCGCAAAAAATTTACGCAATTAACAAAATAGTTCACATAATTAACGATTCGTTTAGGTTCATCCGGTTATTCTGTGTCCATCGCGGCTAAAAACAGGTAAGTGAGGATTTATCGTTTAATTTAACTTTTAATGGAGGTTTACCATGCTGGGTAATATGCATGTCTTTATTGCAGTGTTAGGAATCATCGTATTTTCGGGTTTTCTTGCTGCATATTTCAGCCACAAATGGGATGACTGATGAACACTGACAATCCCCACCCTTAACAGCCCCTTGCTGCATATTGCGCAAGGGGCTTTTTGTTTGCCGGAAAAAAGGCGAAAAAAAACCGCCAACGGTGTGGCGGTAAATGCTTGCATGGATAGATTTGTGTTTTGGTTAGTCAGCTATCAGGCTATTCCTTGCCTGCCAGCATCGTGAAGCGAGATTACCACGCACTACTTCAATAAAGACTAAACGAGCTATCTTATGGCTCTCACGCGCTTTTCCACGCTTTTTTATTGCTCTGGCTGACGCGCTGTCCTGGCCAGCAGCGTCGCGCTAAATTCTCTTGTATATCCTGTGCGGCAGGCTGATTTGTCCAGCGCCTGGTCGTGCGGCGTAAACCCGTCATCGTCTTCATTACATCCTCCGGCAGTAGTTGTCTTCATCTATTATTTCAACAAGTTGCCGGGAGATTATAGCCAGTAGTTTGCCTTGTTATGTCAAAGATTGGCAGCGAGTGTAAAGAGCATGAGAGCAGGCGCACAAAGCGTGCGCCTGAAAAAGATGAGACTTACTGAACGCCGTTGTAACCGTCCAGGTAAGTTTTCGCCAGTTCATCGAACCACAGCTGGGCGTCTTTGTATTCAACAGTGCTTTGCCATTTATCGCTGGTATTACTGGCAAACGTCACGTCCACCTGATGCGGTTTTTCTGCCTCTTTGCGGATCGATGCCGCAAAGGCGTTGGCATAAGCCTGATCTTTACCGCTGGCTTTATCCGCCACCCCTTGTTGATACTGCGTCTTAAACTGCGGCAAATTCATGCTGTAGATTTTATTACGCGGCGTAACAAAATTACCGTTCAGCGTACCGGTCGTGTGCTGGCTAAAATACCAGGCATGTTTTTCCGGCGCGCTCTTTGCCGCACAGCCAGCCAGGCTGAGAGCCACGACTATTGTCATCAACTTTTTCATTATTATTTTTCCTTGTGTGAAATTACACGTTGCAATTCTGTTCGGATAATTAACGAACTGCAACCCCCGTCACTTTGCCTTTTGACGTCAGATCAAACTCTGCAATAAATCCAGATTTTTCCCAGCGTGTTTCTTCTTCATTAAGAGGGCGCCAGCCGCCGGTATGCATATAATCGACGGCTTGCCCCTGATTTTTTCCGGCAATATGCGAGTCCATGATACGGGCCACTTCCCGGGCGGCCTGCGGTTCAGCAGGGCCATTTCTATGATCGGCCTGTGATTGTGCGTGCTGATTTTGTTTCTTTGAATGGTGTGTGTTACACGTCCCGTTAGCATCACTAACCTGTGTGCAGCCCGATTTTTCCAGCTGGGCACGATAGGCTTCACTGATGGCAGATGCGGGTAAAGAAAACATGCCGCCCACGAGCGCGGTTGTGGCTAACATCATTAACGTTTTATTCATCATTTAACCCTGAGCTTTATTAAAATAGTGCGCCTGTCAATCCAGTAATATTTATCTATCCTTTTTATGGCGCAAGGAAATGCTTCAGCCTGCATTGGCTGAATGCAGCATATTGAGTTCACACATGAATAACCAGTTAATATCCCAGCGAAATATATGTTTTTATGGCTTTGTTTTTAAATGAGTTTTTATTTCCCCCGCCATTTTGTTGATTCATTGTTTTCACTCTGTTTGTGGAGTAAAGATAAACATCACATGACCTGTTTCAATGACCTGCCGTACAATACCGGAGAATAACAAATAATTCACCCACCAGTTTCGAATGAAAATCACTGAGACGTTCAGCCATAATTAAAAATATTATTCGCGAGCAGGCAAACTATTCCGGACATAAAAAAAGACCCCACAGGGTCTTTTTATTCATCCTTACGCAAGGACTCGATGCTATTCACTCAGTCCACGATTTTTTAGCATCGGCTCTGGGCGCGGATCGTGCCCGCGCCAGTCGCGGTAGAGCGCCTCAAGATCGCTGCTGTTGCCGCGCGATAATATCGCCTCGCGAAAACGCTGGCCGTTTTCACGGCTCAGGCCACCCTGCTCCACGAACCACTGGTAGCCGTCGTCCGCCAGCATCTGCGTCCAGACATAGGCGTAATAGCCCGCCGCATAGCCGCCGCCAAAAATATGCGCAAAGTAGCTACTGCGGTAGCGTGGCGGAACAGCGGCGAGATCGAGTCCTTCGGCCCTGATGGCTTCTGATTCAAACGCATCGACATCGTCCGGCACCGTCTCCGGGTTCAGGCTGTGCCAGTGCATATCGAGCATTGCAGAGCTCACCAGCTCGGTCATGTCGTAGCCTTTGTTGAAGGTCGCCGCGCGCATCATGCTGTCGCGTAGCGCTTCGGGCATGGCTTCTCCGCTGTGATAATGGCGAGCAAAACGCGCGAAAACGTCCGGGTGCCGCGCCCAATGTTCGTTGATTTGCGAAGGAAACTCGACAAAATCACGGGGCGTATTTGTGCCAGACAGACGCGGATAGCGCTGGGTCGCAAACAGCCCGTGCAGGGTATGACCAAATTCGTGGAACAGCGTCACCACGTCATCCCAGCTGAGCAACGCAGGATTCCCCGCCGTCGGTTTCGGATAATTACAGACGTTGTAGATGACCGGTTGCTGCTCCAGCAGCGTCGACTGCGGCACAAAGTTGTCCATCCACGCGCCGCCGCCCTTTGAATCGCGGGCGAAGAAATCGCCATAGAACAGCGCCAGCCCTTCACCGTTCGCATCAAAAATTTCCCACACTCGCACGTCCGGGTGGTAAACGGGAATATCAAAACGCTCAACGAAGCGAATGCCAAAAAGCTCGGAAGCCGTCCAGAATACGCCCTCCGTCAGGACGTTGTTCAGTTCCAGATAAGGTTTGATTTTGGCTTCATCTAGCGCGAATCGTGCCAGCCGTACCTGCTCGGCGTAGCGGGCCCAGTCCCAGGCCTGCGCGGTAAACCCACCCTGCTGTTCGTCGATAACATGCTGAATATCTGCCAGTTCACGCTCGGCACGCGCGCGCGCCGCAGGCGCAATTTTGCGCATAAAGGTAAAGGCGGCCTCAGGTGTTTTCGCCATCTGGTCAGCCATGCTCCAGCTGGCGTAATCAGGATAGCCGAGCAGCGCGGCCTGCCGGGCGCGGATGGCCGCCAGGCGCAGGACCGTCGTCCGGGTGTCGTGCCTGTCACCCTGCTCGTTGCGCACCCAGCCCATTTTAAACAGATTCTCGCGGGTCTGGCGGTCGCGAAGCTGGGCCAGCGCCGGATGCTGAGTGAAGTTCAGCAACGGAATCAGCCAGCGGTCGGTCAATCCCTTCTCTTGCGCAGCGCTGGCCGCGGCGGCAATCTCCTCTTCGGTCAGGCCATCAAGCTGATGACGATAATCGAGTACCAGCCCACCGGATTTGGCGGCAGCCAGCAGGCTCTGATTAAACCGGGTGCTGAGCGTGGCGGCTTCGGTGTTCAGCTCTCGCAGCTGCGCTTTTTGCTCTGCGTTGAGCTTCGCCCCGGAAAGGATAAAACGCTGATGCACAACCTCTATCAGGCGCAGCGATTCGGCATCCAGCCCCAGAGCGTCACGCTTGTTCCACAGTTCATCGACGCGTGCGAACAACGCATCATTGAGGTAAATATCATTGGCAAGCCCCGCCAGTTCGGCGGAGAACTGCTCATCAAGCTGCTGAAGTCGGTCATTGGTGTGAGCGTTGGTCATCGCGAAGAAAACGGAGGTCACGCGATTGAGCAATGCCCCGCTTTTCTCCAGCGCCACAAAGGTATTCTCAAAAGTGGCTGGCTGCGCGCTCCCGGCAATGGCGGCAATCTCTTCGCGCTTGCGGCGCAGGCCTGCATCAAACGCCGGACGATAGTGCTCGTCCTCAATCAGATCGAAACGGGGTGCCTGGTACGGCAGCAGGCTGACGGTCAAAAAAGGATTTTCAGAGTACATTTTTTACTCCAGAACGCGTGATTTTCCTTAGATTAGGCAACCCCTTGATAAACCGCAATGATTTCACCCGCCACCGCCACGGCAATCTCCGCAGGGAGTTTGCCCTTCACATCCGGCAGCCCCATTGGGCAGCGCATGGTTTGCAGCCTGTCGCGGCCAATCCCTTTGCCTTCGAGCAAATAATCAAAGCGCTGGCGTTTGGTCTGTGAGCCAATCACGCCGAGATAGCGGTAGCTCCCCCGACGCAGCAGCGTTTCTGCCAGCGCAAGATCGAGCGGGTGATGATGAGTCATGACGACAAACAGGCTGTTAACCGGGGCGTGGCTCGCTACTTCGCACGGGTCATCCGTGTGAATGCAGTTCACGCCCGCCGGGGGGCTGCCAAACTGCGACTGCCGTTCATCCACCCAGTTTACTCTGCAAGGCAGCGTGGCAAGAATAGCCACCAGCGCCTGGCCGACGTGCCCGGCACCGAAAACGAAGATCTCCGGCAGCGCGCGTCCCCAGGGTTCGAACAGCACCTGCGTCATACCGCCGCAGCATTGCCCGGTGCGCGCCCCCAGGGCAAAGGTCTCCTGTCGGGGCGTGCTGACGCCACTCGCCAGCATCTCTCGCGCAATCGCCATGCACTGAAATTCCAGGTTGCCGCCGCCGATGGTGAGCCAGCTGTCATCCTGACTTACGACCATTTTGGTGCCCGCTTCACGCGGCACCGAGCCCTTGTCCTGCAACAGCGTCAGGATCACCGCGGGCACCCGCCGCGCTCTCAGGTGCAGCAGCACATCAAGCCAGTCGTCCATCCCACACCTCCAGCCTGCTCACGCCAGCCAGCACGCGCTCCGGCGTCGCGGGGGTATCGAGATGCGGGTGCACGCGATAATCCGCCACCGACGCAATCGCGTCCTGAAGTGCACACCAGACGGAAATGCCGAGCATAAACGGCGGTTCGCCCACCGCCTTTGAGCGATACACCGTCTCCTCGCTATTGGCATGGGCCTCCAGCAGGGAGACATTGAAAATCTCTGGCATATCGTTCACCGCCGGAATTTTGTAGCTCATCGGTCCGTCGGTCAGCAGCCGTCCCTTGTTGTCCCAGCGGAGTTCCTCGGTAGTGAGCCAGCCTGCGCCCTGCATAAATCCGCCCTCGATTTGCCCGATATCAAGGGCCGGGTTCAGCGACTGGCCCACGTCGTGCAGAATGTCGGTGCGCAGCAGGCGATATTCGCCAGTCAGCGTGTCGACAATCACCTCTGAGCAGGCCGCGCCCCAGGCGAAATAATAAAACGGCTCGCCGCGTCCGGCCTGACGGTCATAGTGAATGCCTGGCACTTTGTAGAAGCCCGTTGCGGAGAGCGGCACCTGGTTCAGCCAGGCCTGCATCGCCACCTGAGCAAAGCTGAAGTATTGTGATTTTACCTGCACGATCCCGCCGGAGAAGACGACCTGCTCAGGCGCACAGTCATGCTGCTGGCAGAGCATGTCGGTCAGCCTCTGGCGAAGCGTCAGGGCGGCAATCTCCGCCGCCTTACCGTTTAAATCGGCCCCTGAGGACGCGGCTGTGGGCGAAGTGTTGGGCACTTTCCCTGTGCTGGTGGCCGTCACCTGAATCGTCTCCAGCGGAATTTGCAGCACGCTGGCAACCACCTGCGCCACTTTGGTATTCAGGCCCTGGCCCATCTCCGTGCCGCCGTGATTGAGCTGCACCGTGCCATCGCTGTAAATCAGGATCAGCGCGCCCGCCTGATTCAGAAAACTGGAGGTGAAAGAGATGCCGAACTTCACCGGCGTCAGCGCCAGCCCGCGCTTGAGCACCGGGCTTTGCGCGTTATATTCGGCAATTTCCGCCCGCCGCGTGCTGTATTCTGCGCTGTCGGCCAGTTGACCCGTCACCGTCTGCGCCAGGTTTTGCTTCACAGTCTGATGGTAATGGGTAACGTTGCGTCCTTCGTCCGTATAAAAATTCCGCTGCCGCACGACCAGCGGATCGAGATGCAAATGGCGTGCAATGGCATCCATGATTTGCTCGATGGCGACCATTCCCTGCGGCCCGCCAAAGCCGCGAAACGCGGTATTAGAGGCCAGATTGGTGCGGCAGCGGTAGCCGGTCACTCGCGTATCACCGAGGTAATAAGCGTTATCGGCATGAAACATTGCCCGGTCGCAAATGGATCCCGACAAATCGAGCGAATAGCCGCAGTTAGCTGCCAGATCGATAACCACGCCCTGCAGTACGCCCTCGGCGTTGAACCCCACGTCGTAGCGGACAAAGAATGGATGGCGCTTGCCGGTGAGGCGCATATCGTCCCGCCGCGACAGCCGCAGCTTTGCCGGGCGACCGGTCAGCCGCGCCGCCAGCGCCGCATGGCAGGCAATGCCCGCCGCCTGGGTTTCTTTCCCGCCGAAGCCGCCACCCATGCGCCGTACATCTACAGTGATTTTGCTCTGCGTCACGCCGAGAACCGAGGCCACCAGTTTTTGCACTTCAGTGGGATGTTGCGTGGAGGACCAGATCTGCATCGTGGCATCTTCACCGGGCAGTGCCAGCGCCACCTGGCCTTCCAGGTAGAAATGCTCCTGGCCGCCAATGTGGAACTGCCCCTGCAAACGGTGTGGAGCATGGGCCAGCGCCGCATCCGCATCGCCGCGCTGCTGCACGTGCGGCTGCTCGACAAAATGGCCTTTCGCCAGTGCCTCTTCCACGTCCAGGATGGCTTCCAGTGGCTCAAATTCAACGCTGACGGCGCAGGCTCCGGCACGTGCGGCTTCCGGCGAATGCGCCACCACCATCAGCATCACCTGGCCATGGTATTCGACGATATCTCTGGCAAAAAGGGGATCGCCGGGCGCCAGCGGGCCAATATCCAGCTCGCCGGGCACATCCTGCCAGCCAAGCACGCGAACCACGCCGGGTACGGCCAGGCAAGCAGCGGTATCGATGCTCAGAATGCGGCCATGGGCGCAGTCGCTCAGGACCGGACAGAGGTGCAGCATACCGGCCAGCGACGTTTTATCGTCGATATACTCCGCCTCGCCGCTGACGTGGCGTTCGGCGCTTTCATGGACGCGCGACTTTCCCGCCGTGCCCGCCATCTGAGCCTGAAACTGCGCCTTCAGCACCTCTTCTGAAACCACCGGGGGTTTAACGGACATAGTCTTTCACCTCCACGGCGTGCGCCGTCGTTGTCATTTGCAGGAGATAGCGTTTCAGCAGGTTTTGTGCGACCTGCAGACGGTAATCTGCGCTGGCACGGAAGTCGCTCAGGGGTGAAAACTCTGCCGTCAGCGCTTTTGCAGCTGAGGTGAAGGTTTCCTGGTTTAGCGGCTGTCCTGTTAAAGCCGCTTCGCAGCGGTAAGCCCTTGCGGGCGTGGCCGCCATGCCTCCGAAGGCGATTCTTGCGCGGACGATGACGCCCCTTTCAACATCAAGATTGATGGCCGCAAACACGGCAGAAATGTCATCCTCCCGACGTTTGGAGACTTTCCACAGGCGCAAGCCTCGTGACAACGTCACGTCATCAATCAGAATATGCGTGATGAACTCACCCGCCTGAAGCAGCGTCTGTCGGTAGCCTGTGAAAAATTCTGCCAGCGGTACTTCGCGCGTCTGTGAGCCACAGCGCAGGCGGAGTCTTGCCTCCATCGCCAGCAGCGCCGGGGCACAGTCGCCAATCGGTGAGGCGTTGGCAAGATTCCCCCCGAGCGTGCCCTGCTGGCGAATCTGCCAGGAGGCAAAGCGATCCAGCATTTCGCTGAATGCCGGAAGGCTTGTTTTCAGTTCACGCTGGCAACGATCGAGCGAGGTCATTGCCCCGATAGTCAGTCGATTGCCCTGCAATTCGATGTCGTTCAGTTCGCTGACGCGCGCCAGTGATATCAGCCTTGCGTGACGCTGATGCGCCTGAGTAATCAGCAGATTAAGATCGGTGCCGCCCGCCAGCAGCCGCGCCTGCGGGTAGTGCAGATATGCCGCCGCCAGCGCGTCCAGCGATTCCGGCATCAGCAAATTCTCACTGGATTGCGCGCCAATGCCCTGCAGGCGCTGCACGGTTTCTGCCTCATGTTCGGGGAACGAATCTGTGACAGGCGACTTCAGAAGCTGCATCGCTGCTTCAACGATGGGCCGGTAGCCCGTGCAGCGACAAAGGTTACCACCCAGATGGTGCGCCACGGTGGCGCTGTCGGCTTGAGGAGCATGCTTACACATCACAAAGGTAGACATCACAATGCCAGGCGTGCAAAAACCGCATTGCGAAGCGTGCCCGCAGGCAAGAGTCTGCTGCACAGGATGCAGTTCGCCGTGGTGTGCCAGGTCCTCAACCGTCAGCAACTGCTTGCCGTGCAGCTGGCCGACCAGCAGCAGACACGCGTTGGCGCTGCTGTAGCGAATTTTTCCCTCTTCAGCCGTGCCGACGACCACCGTGCAGGCCCCGCAGTCACCAGAGGCGCAGCCCTCTTTGGTCCCGCAGCGCCGCTGGTCGTTGCGCAGCCAGTTCAGGACGGTGAGATTTGGGTCGACGTTTTCAATCGAAATAACGTGCTGGTTAAGCAAAAATTGCGTCATGCGGCCACCTCCAGCGTATCGCGCCGCCAGGCACATTCGCCGTTAATCCACGTCTGAGCGATGTTACGATCGTCCCCGAGCGTCATCAGCATAAACAGGCGTTCGTAGATGTCGTGGCAGCGCGCGTCCCGCAGTTGCTGCAAAGGGGAAACAGCTGGATCGAGCACCACAAAATCCGCCTCTTTACCGGCCGCGAAATTGCCAATCTTATCGTCAAGGCAGAGCGCTCGTGCCCCGCCAAGGGTCGCGTGATAGAACGCTTCGCTCGCGCAAAGCTTATAGCTTTGCAACTGGCCGATTTTGTAGGCCTCGCCGAGCGTGCGCAGCATGCTGAAGGTGGTTCCCGCGCCGACGTCGGTACCGATGCCCATTTTTACCTGCTTATGCCAGCAGGTGTGCAGCCGGAACAGGCCGCTGCCGAGGAACAGGTTTGAGGTCGGACAGAATGCCACGGCCGAATCGCTGTGGTGCAGGCAATCCCACTCGGCATCCTGCAAATGGAGAGCGTGAGCAAAGACGCTGCGCTTCCCCGTCAGGCCATAGTGGTGATACACGTCGAGGTAGTTTTCATGCTCCGGCCACAGGCTTTTCACCCACTCGACCTCCTGTGGGTTTTCACTCAAATGGGTGTGCAGCCAGGTATCCGGAAATTCTTCACGCAGACGCTGAACGGCTTCGAGCAGCGCGGGCGTTGAGGTGGGTGCAAAGCGCGGGGTGATGGCGTAGCCAAGGCGCTGATGATTGTGCCAGCGCAGGATAAGCTCCCGAGTTTGCCGGAAGCTCTGCTCGGCGCTTTCCGTCAGATAGTCAGGCGCGTTGCGATCCATCATCACCTTGCCGGCAATCAGGCGCATATTGTGCTGCGCGGCAGCGGCAAACAAAGCATCGACGGATTCAGGATGTACGGTGCCAAACACCAGTGCCGTAGTGGTGCCGTTTGACAGCAGCTGATTGAGGAAAAATGCCGACATCTGCGCCGCATGCCCGGCGTTGTGATACTGGCCTTCAACCGGGAAGGTGTAGGTGGTGAGCCACTCGAGCAGCTGCTCACCAAAGGCACCCATCATCTCCGTTTGCGGGTAATGCAGGTGGCTGTCGATAAAACCAGGCACTATCAGCTTGTCACGAAGATCGGTCCAGTCGTTTGGCTGACGAAGGTGTGACTGCCCTTCCTCCCAGCTCATCAGCGCGGCGATACGCCCTTCGGCGATAAACAGCAAACCATCCTCAAGATAGCGTGCGTGTTGGGCTATTTCCTGCGGCGAATCAGCCACCGCGGCAATATCGAAAAAACGGCCTCGCAGCGCAGAACAATAATCAATCATATCTGACCTCGTCTGATGCCTGTCTGAATAACGGCATACTTTTAGAATAGAAATAAGCAGGTGAGTTGTCAGACTGAATTGCAAATAAAATGCCAAACTGGCTTTATCAATAAATGATTAATTATCAATACATTATCTATTATTCATTCATTTGCGCAACAAAATGAATAATATTCACCCCGCAACCGTTTGCCAAAGTGCGCAAACGGTTACTCTGCATAAATATCGAATAACCGTCGTTTTTTGTGGGCCAATGCGCCGTTAATAACGCACAACGTTGAGGCAACTGCCCCTTTTTTGCGCACGATCAAGGGGCTTTTACGGCGACAAAAGGCAACAAAGTTCCTTTACCGAAGGCTGACCCCGCGTGCTATGGTATGGCAACCGTTAACGTATTGAGGAACAGGAAGAATGATTGTACTTGTTACCGGAGCCACCGCCGGGTTTGGTGAAAGCATCACCCGCCGTTTTATCGCCAATGGCCATAAAGTTATTGCCACCGGGCGCCGCCACGAGCGTCTGCAGGAGCTGAAAGAAGAGCTCGGCGATAACCTGCTGACCGCGCAGCTCGACGTACGTAATCGCGCCGCCATTGAAGAGATGATTGCTAACCTCCCTGCCGAATGGCGCAATATCGATATTCTGGTCAATAACGCCGGGCTGGCGCTGGGTATGGAGCCTGCGCAGAGAGCCAACGTCGATGACTGGGAAAACATGATCGACACCAACAACAAAGGCTTAGTCTACATGACCCGCGCGGTGCTGCCGGGCATGGTGGAACGTAACGTCGGCCACATCATCAACATCGGTTCTACCGCCGGAAGCTGGCCTTATGCGGGCGGCAACGTCTATGGCGCGACCAAAGCCTTCGTTCGCCAGTTCAGCCTGAACCTGCGCACCGACCTGCATGGCACCGCCATTCGCGTCACGGACGTCGAACCAGGCCTGGTTGGCGGCACCGAGTTCTCCAACGTGCGCTTTAAAGGTGATGATGCGAAAGCAGATAAGACCTATGAGAACGCCAACGCCCTTTCCGCGGAAGACGTCACCGAAGCCGTATGGTGGGTGGCGACGCTGCCGAAACACGTCAACATCAATACCCTTGAGATGATGCCGGTCAGCCAGACCTACGCCGGGCTGAGTGTCCACCGCCAGGGCTAAGGCTGTATCCCCCTCCCGGCCGTGCGCCGGGCTGGGCTCAGCGTTAAAAAGAGCGTAAAATAAAGCACTTCTTTCAGGATGAAGACAGAGCAATGACCTCAGAATCGCAACTCAACCCGACACAGCCCGTCAACCAGCAAATCTACCGTATTTTGCGCCGCGATATTGTGCACTGCCTGATAGCGCCGGGCACGCCGCTGTCTGAGAAAGAGGTGTCCGTGCGGTTCGACGTGTCGCGCCAGCCCGTGCGCGAAGCCTTTATCAAACTCGCCGAAAACGGGCTGATTCAGATCCGCCCCCAGCGCGGCAGCTACGTGAATAAGATTTCGCTCTCACAGGTGCGCAACGGCTGCTTTGTCCGCCAGGCTATCGAATGCGCAGTGGTGCGCCGGGCCGCCGGGCTGATTACCGATTCTCAGTGTTACCAGCTGGAACAAAACCTGCACCAGCAGCGCATTGCCATCGACAGGCAGCAAATCAACGATTTCTTTATGCTCGATGATGAATTTCACCAGCTGCTGTCGCAGATTGCCGACTGCCAGCTCGCCTGGGACACCATCGAAAATATCAAAGCCACCATCGACCGCGTGCGCTACATGAGCCTCGACCATGTTTCTTCACCGGAGATGCTGCTGCGTCAGCATCTGGATATTTTCAGCGCGCTGGAAAAGCGGGATGCTGACGCCGTCGAAAAAGCGATGACCGTGCATTTGCAGGAAATTAGCGAAACGGTGCTGTTGATTCGGCAGGAAAACGGCGACTGGTTTAGCGAAGAGTAGCCCGGTATGCAGACCACGACCGGACTATAAAGAGAAGCCGCCTGAAGAGGCGGCTTTTTTATTACAGCGTCTTTATTACAGCGTCGCGGCAAATTCCGCCACGGTGGCTTTAGCGCCTTTCGCCAGCAGAGCCAGGTAAGCTTCTGTGACCTGTGCGACAAAGTTCTTTTCCAGCGGCAGTTCGTTGCCAAAGATAGCTTCGATGCCGAGCAGCGCCTTCACGCGGGCTTCGCCCTGCTCACTCGCTTTCACCGCGCTCTGAATGGTGCTCAGCAGCGGGTCGCAGATCTCGATGGCTTCGCCCTGCTCATCGGTGCCGTCGACGTAACGCATCCAGCCCGCCACGCCCAGCGCCAGCAGGGAGAAATCGCTGTTTTTCGCCAGGTGCCAGCGCACAGAATCCAGCATACGCTGCGGCAGCTTCTGGCTGCCGTCCATCGCGATCTGCCAGGTGCGGTGACGCAGCGCCGGGTTGCTGTAGCGGTCAATCAGCAGATCGGCGTAGCGCGCCAGATCAACGCCTTTCACTTTCAGCGTCGGGGCCTGCTCTTTCAGCATCAGCGCATGGGCAGCACGGCGATAATTCTCATCTTCCATGCATTCGTTAATGTGCTGATAGCCGGCCAGATAGCCGAGGTACGCGAGGAAGGAGTGGCTGCCGTTGAGCATACGCAGCTTCATTTCTTCAAACGGAATCACGTCAGCAACCAGTTCGGCCCCGGCTTTTTCCCACTGCGGACGACCGGCGACAAAGTTGTCTTCAATCACCCACTGACGGAACGGCTCGCAGGCCACGCCCGCCGGGTCGCGAACGCCGGTGATGGCTTCGATTTTATCCAGGGTTTCAGGCGTGACGGCAGGCACAATGCGGTCAACCATCGTTGACGGGAAGGTGACGTGCTGCTCAATCCACACCGCCAGGTCTTTATCCAGAGCACGCGCGTACGCACGAACCACTTTGCCGAGGACATGACCGTTTTCCGGCATGTTATCGCAGGACATCACGCTGAATGCCGCAAGGCCAGCCGCTTTACGGCGCGCCAGCGCTTCCACCACAACCCCCGGCGCCGACGTTGGCTGATGCGGGTTTTGCAGATCCGCGACGATCATCGGGTGATCGAGGTTGAGATCGCCGGTAGCCGGGTTATGGCAGTAGCCTTTCTCGGTGATGGTTAGCGAAACAATAGCCACCTGCGGCTCGCACATTTTTGCCAGCACGGTTTCCAGGCCATCAACCTGCGCATGCAGCGCATCTTTCACCACACCGACCACGCGGGCGGTCCAGGCATCAGCGGACATTTCCGCCACGGTGTAAAGGTTGTCCTGCTTTTTCAGATCGGCAATCTGCTGCTCGCCGCCAATCAGGTTAACTTCGGTGTAGCCCCAGTCGCTGTTGTGCTCCTGAGCAAGAATGTCGGTGTAGACGGCCTGATGTGCGCGATGGAACGCGCCGAAGCCGAGGTGAACGATGCGGGGAACCAGTTTGTTACGGTCGTAGCCCGGGAGTGACGCTTTAGCATTCAACAATTTATTATTCATCAGGAGACTCATTAGAGTGAAAGGTCGTCGAACATCAGGTTGTGGACCATCTCATGCAATTGGTATGACATCTTTGATTTTTATCAACTGCCATACAAGAAGGTGAATGCGTGGCAGGTAAATGCGACCTGCCCCGCAAAATCGCAAACTATTTCTCTCCCCACTGCTGGTATTCGGCTTTCCTTTTCAGCGGTGCGGTTTCCGGCATCAGTGCAAGCCCCACCAGCGAGATCACGCCCAGCACAATCACGTAAGTCGCCATGCCGTAGTAGTGACCGCCGGTTGCCTGAAGAATTTTCACCGCCACCAGCCCCAGGATGCCGCTGCCAATCAGCGAGCCGAGCTGCCAGATAAGCGCAATGCCGCTGCAGCGAATGTGCGTTGGAAACAGCTCCGGGAACCAGGAGGCCTGCGGGGCATAACACATGCTGTGGCCGAAGGTGATCACCAGAATCATCGCCAGCTGCGTCAGCCAGAAGCTGTCCTGATTAATCGCAAGGAAGAACGGAACGATGGCCAGAATCTGAATGATGGCCCCGGTGATATAGACCGGTTTACGCCCTATGCGATCGCTTAACGCACCCATCATCGGAATCGCCACAATCTCCAGCAGAACCGCCACGATCATCGCATCCATCAGCCAGGTGGCGTTGAGCTGATTCGCTTTCCCGTAGGCCAGTACAATCACCGTGAACATTGCAAAGGTACAGGCTTCGATAAGCTTGGCGCTGACGCCCTTCACCACCAGCCCCGGATAGTCCCGAATGACCTCGACCACCGGGCGCGACTCCGCGGCTTTGGTTTCGCGAATTTGCGCAAAGACGGGGGACTCATCAATCTGCAGACGAATAAACAACCCAACAAACACCAGCACAGCGCTCAGCAGGAACGGAATACGCCAGCCGTAATCCATCATCTGCGCATCGCTCAGGGTCATGTTCAGGACGGCAAACAGCGCCATTGGCAGCAGGAAACCCGTCGGGGCACCTATCTGCACCCAGCTGGCATAGAAGCCCCGCCGCGAGGGTTCTGAATACTCCGCTGTCATTAACACGGCTCCGGCCTGTTCTCCCCCGACGCCAAACCCTTGCAGCACACGAATCAGGATCAGCAACGCGGGAGCCCAAAGACCGATTTTCTCGTAGGTCGGGAGCAGGCCAATGCAGAACGTCCCGAGACCGACGATAAGAATGGTGATCACCAGGGCTTTTTTGCGCCCCACCTTATCGCCGATGTGTCCAAACACGATGCCGCCGAGCGGCCGGGCAAGAAACCCGACGGCATAGGTCGCAAACGCTGCCAGCGTGCTGATAAGCGGATCGCTGCTTGGGAAAAACAGGTGACCGAAGAACAGCACCGCCGCGGTACCGTAGGCAAAAAAGTCATAATATTCTGCCGCGGTGCCAATAGCCGACGCGGTTGCCACGCGGCGAATAGCCGACGTGTTGTTCTCCTGCTGCACTGTATTGTCGATGCTTGCCATGTCATTTGACCTCAAGGGAGAGAGAGCTAGTGGTTTGCAGTTTGTCCGTAAGGAACAGCGCGCTCCGGCGCTGGCTCGGCGGCATCCTGCGGCAGGCTGAGGTCACGGTCGCGCACTTCCGGCATCACCAGGGCTGAAATCAGGCCAATCACCGAGTAGCAAACAATCATCACCACAATCGGCCACCAGCCGCCGGTGATATTGCAGAAAATCCCTGCCAGCAGTGGACCGAACCCGACGGCCACCAGGCCCCCCGCCTCTTTCGATATCGCCATGCGGGTGAAGCGGTTACGCGAGCCGAACATTTCCGCCATCGTGATGTTCTCCAGCGCAAACAGGCCCAGCACCGCCACGTTATGGATAACGATCAGGCTGGTCATAATGACGCCCGGCGCCTGGCTCTTGTCGACAATCAGCGACAGCATCGGATAAGCCAGAATGATGGCTGAAATGTTGAGAATAATGTACGGCAGGCGGCGGCCAAATTTGTCCGAAAGCCAGCCCAGCAGCGGAATGGTAAGGAAACCCAGCACCGAACTTATCATCAGCGCGTCGGTCGGGATGGCTTTATCGAACAGCAGCGTCTGCACCAGATAACCGGCGAGGAAGGTCTGAATCAGCCCTGAGTTACCCGCCTGACCAAAGCGCAGCCCCGTTGCCAGCCAAAACGTTTTGCTGCGGAACATCGCCCCGAGCGTGGTTTCTTCATCCTGCTGCTGTGCCGCAACGGCCCCGCTTTCACTCACTTTCTCGAACACCGGGCTCTCTTTCAGGTTCATTCGCAGCCAGATGGCGAAGATCATCACCACTACGCTTGCGAGGAACGGCACGCGCCAGCCCCAGGCAACCAGCGATTCACGATCGAGAACGAAGAACATCAGCGCCCAGATAGCCGTGGCACTCAGCGTGCCGCAGTTGGTGCCCATCGCCACCAGCGAGGAGATGATCCCGCGTTTGCCTTTCGGCGCATACTCCGCAAGCATGGTACCCGCGCCGGAGATTTCCGCCCCGGCTCCCAGGCCTTGCACTATGCGCAGCGTCACCAGCAGGATGGGGGCAAAGATGCCAATCTGCGCGTAGGTCGGCAGTACGCCAATAAGCGTGGTGCAGATCCCCATCATCGTGATGGTGATAAACAGCACCTTTTTACGGCCGATACTGTCGCCCATTTTGCCGAAAATAAAGGCCCCGACAATACGCGCGATATAGCCAGCACCGTAGGTGCCCATCGCCAGAATCAGCGCCATGGCCGCAGACTGTTCCGGGAAAAAGATTTCATGGAAAACCAGCGCGGCGCCAAGTGAATAAAGCTGGAAATCCATAAACTCCAGCGCGGTACCGAGCCAGCCGGAGACGGCGGCGCGGGTCAAATCTTTCGTGCTTCGTACAGGTTGATGTTGCGTCATAATGTTGTTCTCGAAAGTAAGAGGCGGACAGCTCACTCGCTCTCTGTTTTTAATTATTCTGCAAAGGTTAAGAGCACCTTGCAGCAACGCTTCTGGTCTTTTTCAAATACCTCAATGGCTTCACCGACGAGGTGATAATCCATGACGTGGGTAATTAATTTGTCAGGGTCGATGAGCCCTTTTTCCAGCCAGCCGATAACCACCGGGAACTTATTGGCATTGAGGCGCGTGGAGTAGACAGTCAGCTCTTTGCCCGTGATCCCCTGCTGCGCCACCTGAGAAGGCTCGGTAGAGAAGCCCATCAGCACAATTCGCCCCGCCGGAGAAGCCAGGTTCACGGCTTCCTGCAAAATGGACGGATGGCAGGCCGCATCGATAATCAGCGTGGGCTTGATGCCTTTTTCCTCCAGCGCTTCCTGTAATGAGCGCTCGCCGTTGTTGATGGTCATATCAGCACCACTCCGCTCCGCCATGGCCAGGCGTTCCGGAATGCGGTCAGTAACAATCACCTGGCTGACGTTATAGACGCCCTTCAGCGCCTGGATGGTGACGAGCCCCATCGGCCCGGCGCCGTAAATCAGTGCGACATCCTGCGCGGTCGGTTTTGCCTGTCCGGTGACGTTCGCAGCAATAGTGAACGGCTCCACCATGACAGCATGCTTGTCCTCAATGCTGTCAGGGATATGCCAGGCGTTACGGGCTGGCACCACCGCGTATTCGCTGAAGCCGCCGTCACGATGCACGCCAAGCACCACCAGAGAGGTACAGACGTTCGGCTTGCCAACGGAACACGGATAGCAATGCCCGCAGCTGATAACCGGATCGACGCTGACGCGCTCGCCGATCCTTTGCTTACTCACGCCCTCGCCCACGGCGTCGATCAAGCCGAAAAACTCATGGCCGATAACGCGCGGGTATTTCGCAAAGGGGTTATGGCCGCGGTAAATGTGGCTGTCAGAGCCGCAAATGCCCGCCAGTTTGACTTTTACCCTCACTTCCCCTTCGCCCGGCGTGGGGATTTCGCGTTCTTCAATGACCAGTTCATTCGGCTGACGTATCACTATGCTTTTCATCGTTAAACTCCTTACCAGTTCCACAGCGTGCCGTCTTCGAGGCGCGCAACCGGGAGATACGCCGGGTCGTAGGGATATTTCGCGGCCAGTTTTTCATCGAACTCAATCCCGAGGCCTGGTTTGTCGCCGGGGTGCATATAGCCGTTGTCAAAGGTCCAGCTGTGCGGGAAGACCTCCAGCATTTGTTCGGAGTATCCCATGTACTCCTGCACGCCGAAGTTAGGCACCCAGAGGTCAAAATGCAGCGCCGCCGCGTGACAAATTGGGGAGAGATCGGAAGGCCCGTGGGAGCCGGTACGCACCTGATAGAGTGAGGCAAAATCTGCAATGCGGCGCATGCCGGTGATGCCACCCGCGTGCGTAATGGTGGTGCGGATGTAGTCGATAAGCTGCTCTTCAATCAGCTGCTTGCAGTCCCAGATGCTGTTGAACACTTCGCCCACGGCGATCGGCGTGACGGTATGCTGACGGATCAGGCGGAAGCACTCCTGGTTCTCCGCAGGCGTCGGGTCTTCCATCCAGAACATGCGGTAGTCTTCAATGCTCTTACCGAAGCGCGCGGCTTCAATAGGCGTCAGGCGGTGATGCATGTCGTGCAGCAGGTGCTCGTTGAAGCCAAATTTATTACGTACGGCGTCGAAGAGTTTTGGCGTGAAGTCGAGATATTTCTCCGTGGACCACAGCTGCTCCTCCGGCCACTGGCCTTTGGTCGCAGGTTCATAGGCCAGACCTTTCCCCTTCGCCATCCCGTAGGTGGTTTTCATGCCAGGCACGCCGCACTGGACGCGAATCGCCTTGAACCCCATCTCCTTGTGGCGTGCGTAATCTTCCAGCACGTCGTCGATGGTGTGCCCCGTTGTGTGGCAATAAACCATAACCCCTTCACGTGACGCGCCGCCGAGCAGCTGATACAGCGGCATATTGGCGGCCTTGGCCTTGATGTCCCACAGCGCCATATCCACGGCAGAAATGGCCGACATGGTGACCGGCCCGCGACGCCAGTAAGCGCCTTTGTAAAAGAACTGCCAGATATCTTCGATTCGGTGGGCATCACGCCCGATTAACTGCGGGCAAAGATGATCCTTCAGATAAGAGGCCACCGACAGCTCGCGTCCGTTTAAAGTGGCATCGCCCAGGCCGATGATCCCCTCATCGGTGGTGATTTTCAGCGTAACGAAATTACGTCCAGGGCTGGTGACAAAAACCTCTGCTGCAACAATCTTCATTTTTTGATCCTTTGGTCACATCGTCGATGGCGTGAACTTAACGCCGATGACAACTACCATACAAGTATGATGATCAAAAAAGATTCACTGGATCACAAAAAAATAACATGGAGGGGGGAATTGCCCGGCCTTCCATTCGTGGCCGGGCTGAGGAGGGCTTACTCGATACGGTCTTTAACGATGAAGAAATAACAGAGCGCGCCGGTGAAGGTGACACAGGCGGCAATGACCAGCGCCAGGTTAAAGGAGTGCGTGGTATCAACTACCCAACCGGTAACAATGGGTGCAAAGGAAGCAAAGACAAAGCTGCCAAAGTTCTGGATAGCCGCCACTGAAGCCAC
Source organism: Enterobacter sp. CC120223-11 (assembly GCF_900215375.1). Classification (GTDB taxonomy): domain Bacteria; phylum Pseudomonadota; class Gammaproteobacteria; order Enterobacterales; family Enterobacteriaceae; genus Scandinavium. The sequence continues at coordinate 125,242 of NZ_OBEF01000008.1, forward strand.
TTTCGTTTCCGCGACCATCACCTGCACCAGCCCCCAGGCGGAGGTTCCTGCAAAGTGAACGCAGAATAACGCCATTGAAATGAAGGCCACGGCCTGCGCAGGAGAAGAAGATTGCACCACTAACAGCGTGCCGAGCGCAGAGAGGATAAGGCCCAGAACAATGCAGGTTTTGCGTGTTTTAGCGAGGTCATAACCGCGACGCGCCAGGGCATCCACCACCAGGCCATTGGTCCACATGCCGACCGCCGCCGCCAGGAAAGGAATCGCCGCCACCCAGCCCGTTTTTGTGAGGCTGAAGCCCTGCTCTGCCTGTAAATAGCCCGGCAGCCAGGCGATGTACAGCCAGCCGGTGTAGTTCACACCGGAAAAGCCCAGAATCATGCCCCAGGTGGTGCGACGCTTAAACAGCGCCAGCCATTCGCTGAAGGCCAGCTTCGGCCTGGCCTTCACGGGCGCGGAGAGATATTCCCGCTCGGTTTCATTCAGGCTGAACTGCGCGCGGTTGCGATACCAGGCGTACCAGCAGATGCCGACGAGAATCCCTGCCAGCCCTATCACCACAAACATCGTGCGCCAGCCCCAGGCCAGCTGCATCACCACCAGCGCAGGCGGCGCAATCGCCTGGCCTATCACCGTTGATGAGTTAAAAATACCGAGCGCCGTGCCACGTTCCTTTTGCACATACCAGTCACTGATCGACTTTACGCCCGCAGGCATGAATGGCGCTTCACCAATGCCAAGCCCGATACGCAGTAGAATGAAGTGGCTGAAGGAATTCACCAGGCCTGTCAGCGCCTGCATGGCGGACCAGAAGATGAGCCCGGCGCCGAGCACCAGTCGCGGGCCGAAGCGGTCAAGTAAGATGCCTGCGGGCAGCTGTGACAGGCCATATGAGAGAGAAAATGCCGAGAGCAGGACGCCAAATTCGGTGGCGGAAAGTCCCAGCTCGCCCCGAATAGCTTCCCCGGCGACGCTCAACGACGAACGGTCGAGAAAATTTACGATCCCGGCAATAAACAGCAGCGCCAGGGTCACGATCTGAATTGTTTTTATTCTTGCAGGCTTCGCAAGCCCCGCCTGTTCCACCACATCAGTTGCCATTAAACACTCCTGTCAGTCTCAGGCCCTCTTGAAAGGGACGAAAATGCGGATTGCATTCGGCTACTACCATACAAGAAGTGACTAAAGGAAAAGGCGAAAGGATCACAGTTCAGAAATATACAGAAAAATGCAGAAAATCCTCAGTGGCTTGCCATGCAAATAACCATCAGGCCCGGCCCCAACCCGCCACGATGATCAGCATGCCGCACAGCGCTATGGCGGCGCCAGCCCAGTCGTAAACGCTCAGCCGTACCCCATCGACGTAGCGTAGCCACAGCAGCGCGGTGCAGACGTAGACCCCGCCATATGCGGCATAAACCCGCCCGCTCGCCGCCGGATGCAGCGTCAGCAGCCACACAAACAGCGCCAGTGAAACGCCCGCAGGCAGCAGTAACCAGACCGTTGCCCCGCGTTTCAGCCACAGCCACGGCAGGTAACAGCCGATGATTTCACACAGCGCGGTGGCAAAAAACAGCAAACTCGTTTTCAGCATGAACGATTATTTCCGGTCGGTGTCAGCAAAGTGCTTAAGGATAAATTAATCTTAATAAAGGGAGAATCGCTTTCTTCCAGTCAGGTTTCACGGCCATTGAGGTGCATGATGAGTATCGACAGAATGGCGAAGATGGTTCAGCGCCGCCAGGGCATTGGCGTGAAGGACAAAGTGGTGCGCTTTCGCGGTACAACCCTTGTCTTCCGCTACAACCACGACGGCTACGACATTTTTATTAACGGACAGAAAATCAACTTCGTGAAAACAAAGGATGTGAACGAAGCGGTGCGCATTTATAAAGCTACGCTTAGCAGCCCTTGCTGACGCCCACTGTCGGGCGGCTATTCCCTGTTCAGGAGTTGGTGTAAACTCGGCATCGGGTTTACCGTTTTTATCACCCTAAAGGAAACAGCAATGAAAGTGACCCTGAGCAAACGCCTGTGCCTGACGGCGATGCTGGCGCTGGGTGCCATCGTGTATACCGCGACTGCATCTGCGGACAGCACCAGCAAACTCATTATCGAGTCTGGTGACAGCGCGCAGAGCAAGCAGAATGCGGCGATGGACAAGGAGCAGTGGAACGATACCCGTTCTCTTCGTCATAAGGTGAATACCCGCGCAGAGAAAGAGTGGGATAAAACTGACGTGGCTTTTGACAGCCGCGACAAGTGCGAGCAAAGCGCCAACCTGAATGCGTACTGGGAACCCAACACCCTGCGCTGCCTCGACCGTACCACCGGTCGTCCGTTAGCACCTTAATTCCACAGGGCGCCCCTCGGCGCCCTTCTTCTGCCCATTCATAAGGACATCACATGGCCGATGCTTATACCGTTAAGCTGCGCCCGCTGGAACGCGAAGATCTGCGCTTTGTGCATCAGCTCGATAACAACGCCAGCGTTATGCGCTACTGGTTTGAAGAGCCGTACGAAGCCTTCGTTGAGCTATCTGACCTCTACGACAAGCACATTCACGATCAGAGCGAGCGCCGCTTTGTCATCGAATGCGATGGCGAAAAAGCCGGACTGGTGGAATTAGTGGAAATTAACCACGTTCACCGCCGCGCCGAGTTTCAGATTATTATTTCCCCGGACTATCAGGGCAAAGGGCTCGCCACCCGGGCGGCGAAGCTTGCGATGGACTACGGCTTTACGGTGCTGAACCTCTATAAGCTGTACCTGATTGTCGACAAAGAGAACGAGAAAGCGATTCATATCTATCGCAAGCTCGGTTTTCAGGTGGAAGGCGAACTCATCCATGAGTTCTTCATCAACGGTGAATACCGCAACACCATTCGCATGTGCCTGTTCCAGCATCAGTATCTGCCGCAGCACAAAGGCCACAGCCTGCTGAAACCCACGGCTCAATAATATTCGATGGTGTTTTTGATGGTGTAATGCCGGGTCACAGACGGTTTTGCACTGTCATCCACAATCTTTAAGTCGCAGCTCAGCGGGTTGTTGTGGCGGTCGTACTCACAGGTCTGGGCCACGTTGCCGATGGTTTTGTCATTCAGCAGGCTCACCGCGGTGTAGTCGAGCTTTTTAAGCGCATCTTTCGGCGGCGAAGCAACAATTTTAAGGGTCTCTTTGCCGCTGGTAGTGGTTTTGCCGAGCGGATAGCCGTCCTTGTCGTAACGATAATCCACGGTAAATTCTTTGCCGTGCGCGGCGACAATAAAGCCATTATCGTCCGTATCCCACGTCACGCCTGCCTTGGGCATTCCCGCCAGTTGGCATTTGCCCTGGAGCAGGATCCGCTTTTCCTGCGTGGTGCCGTCGAGATAATAATTGGCATCCAGCACCAGCGTTGCCCCGGTATTGTTTTCCAGATCGTGCAGTTCAATCAGGTCGAAGCAGCCTTCTTCAGACATTTTGGCGCTGACGCGTTTGGTCACCTCACCCTTCTCGTTCATCAGCGTCTGGCTGAAATCTTTCACCGGCCCACGCAGCGGATCGAAATCGAATTCATTCGAAAAACTCGCCATTTCCGGCGTAAAGGCCACCGGTCCGGAGGCATTATCGCAGGCGGTGAGCGCATTCATCAGCGGTAGCACAAACAGCAGTTTCTTCACAGCGTGTCCTTCAGGGGAGATTTTTCTCAATCATATTAGCAAATACAGCGCTTTACACGAGGGATGCTATGCTTTTATCTCACGAAAGCAATAAGGAGATGCGCATGAAAAAGACCCACCTGCTGGCTGCCCTGCTGCTCGCGGGTTCCGTCCCCGCTTTTGCGGCGGCCCCGGAGTCCTGCGAGCGAGTGAAGGATGACATTCAGCAAAAAATCATCGGTAACGGCGTGCCCGAGAGCGGCTTTACGCTGGATATTGTGCCAAACGATCAGGCCGATCGCCCGGAGGCTCAGGTCGTCGGTCACTGCGCGAACGACACGTTTAAAATTCTCTATACCCGCAGCGGCGGCGAGCAGTAGCCTTTCCGCCTTCAAACGAAAGATATTATCTCTGGCTTGACCAGGGATAATATCTTCATACCCCTAAATAAGTAACATCCCTCCATCCATAAGCCCTCGTTTGCGTGTGGCCAATAATTACAACGATGGAGTGAACAATGTCTGAACAAAACCAGCATGAACACCCCGGCGGGATCAGCCGCCGTTCCTTGATCAAATCCTCCGCGATTGGTTCGCTGGCGCTTGCGGCCAGCGGTATCTCTTTACCCTTCACCCTGAAAAGTGCGGCAGCCGCGGTTCAGCAAGCCACAAAGCCCGACGATAAAGTTGTCTGGGGTGCTTGTTCGGTCAACTGCGGCAGCCGCTGTGCTCTGCGCCTCCACGTACGCGACGATGAAGTTTATTGGGTCGAAACCGATAACACCGGTGAAGATATCTATGGCGACCACCAGGTGCGCGCGTGCCTGCGCGGCCGTTCGATTCGCCGTCGCATCAATCACCCTGAACGTCTGAATTACCCGATGAAGCGCGTCGGTAAGCGCGGGGAAGGCAAATTTGAGCGCATCAGCTGGCCGGAAGCGCTGGATATGCTGACCGACAGCCTGAAGCACGTGGTGAAAGAGTATGGCAACGAAGCCGTCTACATTAACTACACCTCCGGGATCGTCGGCGGCAATATCACCCGCTCTTCTCCTTATGCCTCACTGGTGGCGCGCCTGATGAACTGTTACGGCGGTTCGCTCAACCAGTACGGCACCTACAGCACCGCGCAAATCGCCTGCGCCATGCCTTATACCTATGGTTCGAACGACGGTAACAGCACCTCGGACATCGAAAACAGTCAGCTGGTGGTGATGTTCGGCAACAACCCGGCGGAAACCCGCATGAGCGGCGGCGGCATTACTTATTATCTGGAACAGGCGCGTGAGCGTTCCAACGCCCGAATGATCGTGATTGACCCGCGCTACACCGACACCGCCGCGGGCCGCGAAGACGAATGGGTGCCTATTCGTCCAGGCACTGACGCCGCCCTGGTCGCCGGGATCGCCTGGGTGCTTATCGATGAAAACCTCGTCGACCAGCCGTTCCTCGACAAATACTGCGTCGGCTACGATGAAAAAACGCTGCCGGAAGGCGCGCCTGCTAACGGACATTACAAGGCATACATCCTCGGCCAGGGCGATGATGCCACGGCCAAAACGCCGGAGTGGGCCTCACGCATCACCGGTATTCCGGCAGACAAAATCATCAAACTGGCACGCGAAATCGGCACCGCCAAACCCGCGTACATTTGCCAGGGCTGGGGCCCTCAGCGCCAGGCCAACGGTGAACTGACGGCCCGCGCCATCGCCATGCTACCCATTCTGACCGGCAACGTCGGTATTAACGGTGGCAACAGCGGTGCCCGTGAATCCACCTACACCGTTACCATTGAGCGTATGCCGATCCTGGAAAACCCGGTGAAAACCGCCATTTCCTGCTTCACCTGGACCGACGCCATTGAGCGAGGCGCAGAAATGACCGCCACCCGCGACGGCGTGCGTGGCAAAGATAAGCTCGACGTGCCTATCAAGTTCATCTGGAACTACGCGGGCAACACCATCATCAACCAGCATTCGGATATCAACCGCACTCACGACATCCTTCAGGATGAAAAAAAGTGCGAAATGATTGTGGTCATCGAAAACTTTATGACAAGTTCGGCGAAATACGCCGATCTGCTGCTGCCGGACCTGATGACCGTCGAACAGGAAGACATCATTCCGAACGACTACGCGGGCAATATGGGCTATCTGATTTTCATCCAGCCCGCCACCAGCGCCAAGTTCGAGCGTAAGCCGATTTACTGGATTTTGAGCGAAGTGGCGAAGCGCCTCGGGGCTGACGTTCATCAGCAATTTACCGAAGGCCGGACCCAGGCCGAATGGCTGCAGTTCCTGTACGCGAAAATGGTCGCCAAAGACCCGCAGCTGCCGTCTTATGAAGCATTGAAAGCGATGGGCATCTATAAGCGTAAAGATCCGAAAGGCCATTTCGTTGCCTACCAGGCTTTCCGCAAGGATCCTGAAGCGAATCCGCTGAAAACGCCATCGGGAAAAATCGAGATCTACTCAGAACGTCTGGCGAAAATTGCCGGAAGCTGGGAGCTTGAAAAAGACGACACCATAAGCCCGCTGCCGGTCTACGCCTCCACGTTCGATGGCTGGGATGCGCCAGAACGCAGCGACTATCCGCTCCAGCTGTTTGGCTTCCACTACAAGGCGCGCACGCATTCCAGCTACGGCAATATCGACGTGCTGAAAGCGGCCTGTCGTCAGGAAGTGTGGCTGAATCCGATGGACGCTGCAAAACGCGGCATTCGCAGCGGCGACACGGTCCGCGTGTTTAACGACCGTGGCGAGTTGCGCATTGAAGCGAAAGTCACGCCGCGCATCATGCCGGGCGTCAGCGCCATGGGCCAGGGGGCGTGGCACAATGCCAGCATGAACGGCGATCGCATCGATCATGGCTCCTGCATCAACACCCTGACCTCCCATCGCCCGTCCCCACTGGCGAAAGGCAACCCGCAGCACACCAATCTGGTACAGATTGAGAAGGTCTGATGAATTGATCCTCCCGGCGGGACAATCCCTCCGGGCATTTTTCGTTTATCATTGAAGATATTGCATACCCGGCGAAAGCATTTCGCCGAAACCAGGAAATTGTTATGCCTCAACCGAGATTCGCCGAAGCCATCACCGTCACCGGCCGCGTGCTGGGTGGACTGTTTTATTACGCCCCGCAAAGTGACAACGTCGCCCCGCTTATCCATGCCTTTCGTGACGGGAGCTGGGCGCAGGAGTGGCCGGAGTCAGTCCCGTTCAACAGCAATCTGATTGAAGCCTTCCAGGCAGAATCAGATGAACCGCTGAGCGAAGCCTTCCAGCGTCTGTTCGTCGGGCCTTACGCGCTGCCCGCACCGCCGTGGGGCTCAGTCTGGCTCGATCGTGAAAATGTCCTGTTTGGCGACTCTACGCTCGCCCTGCGACAGTGGATGCGCGAAAACGGCATTGCCTTTGAAGCACAGCAGAATGAACCGGAAGATCATTTCGGCACCCTGATGATGCTGGCCGCCTGGCTGAAAGAAAATGAGCGTGAGGAAGAGTGGCAACAGCTGCTGGCCTGGCATCTGCTGCCGTGGTCCGGGCGTTTCCTTGAAGAGTTTGTGGCGAACGCCGGGCATCCTTTCTATCAGGCACTGGGCGAACTGACGCAGCAAACGCTGGCATTCTGGCAGACCGAATTGCTCTCGCCGGTGGCGGAGAAGAAACTCTATCGTTAAGCCCTTTTCACCCGCCCCGGCGGGTGACTTAATTTAAATTTCAAGCACCTGCATAACCTCGCTTTGTGACAACGTCACTTTAACCGTCTCGTTTTAAGATTATTCCGCCTTTGCCGCCGCAGCCGTTACCTCATAAGGCGTAACACCTTGTTTACAATTCCAGACCCGCGCAGTTAATTCTCTCCTTTTCTGGAATCCTTCCCGACCCCTTGCTATAGGTCTGAAACCCTGCCGGAACATGGCATAACAACAGCTATAACGCATGCAATCAGGGAGACACACTGCAATGCACAACTCATTTCTGACCCGCGCGCTGCTGTTCAGCGGCGCGATTATCGTGGTCCTGGCACTGCTCACGTGGGGAATTGGCCTGGACACCATTCAGGCTCGCAAGGTGGATTTGCTCTATCTTGGGCAACAGCACCTGATCCTGGTGTTTTCCTCTATGTTCTTCGCTCTGCTCGTCGGTATTCCCAGCGGTATTTTGCTGAGTCGCCCTGCCGCCCGCGGCATCGCCGAATACGTGATGCAGATTTTCAACATTGGCAACACCCTGCCGCCGCTGGCGGTGCTGGCCCTGGCGATGGTCATTGTGGGCATCGGCGACAAACCGGCGATCGTGGCGCTGTTCCTGGCTTCGCTCCTGCCTATCGTGCGTAACACCTACGCCGGCCTTTGCTCCGTGCCGGGTTCGCTTCTGGAAGCGGCCAAAGGGATTGGCATGACGAAATGGCAGCGCCTGATTCAGGTGGAATTGCCCAACGCCTGGCCGGTGATGCTCTCCGGCATTCGTATCGCCACGGCGATTAACGTCGGGACCGCCCCGCTGGCCTTTTTGATTGGTGCCAGCAGCTACGGCGAGCTGATTTTTCCGGGCATCTACCTCAATGACTTCCCGACGCTGATCCTGGGCGCTGTGGCCACCGCCCTGTTCGCGCTGATCCTCGACACCTTGCTGGCCTGCCTCGGCCGCTTACTCAGCCCGCACACAGCCTGATAACTACAATAAGGAGCATTTCATGAGACGACTTCGTCTTTTTGTCGCCGCCGCCGCGCTCGCGCTGCTTGCCACTCAGGCACAGGCCGCCCCACTAATTCTGGCGACCAAAAGCTTCACCGAACAGCATATTCTCTCTGCCATGACCGTGCAGTATCTGCGCAAGAAAGGTTTTCAGGTGCAGCCGCAGACCAATATCGCCACGGTTATTTCTCGTAATGCAATGATTAACAAGCAAATTGATATTACCTGGGAGTACACCGGCACTGGCCTTATCATTTTCAACCACATCAATAAGCGCATGTCGCCAGAGGAGTCTTACGAGACGGTGAAGCGTCTTGAGGCGAAGCACGGCCTGGTGTGGCTGAAACCTGCTGCGATGAACAACACCTATGCCTTCGCCATGCAGCGCAAGCGTGCCGAAGCCGAAAATATCAACACCATGTCGGAGATGGTGGCAAAGATAGAGCATATCCGTCAGACCGAGCCGACAAAGAACTGGCTGCTGGGGCTGGATCTTGAATTTGCCGGGCGCAGCGACGGCATGAAGCCGCTGCAACAGGCTTATCAGATGCCGCTGGACAGGCCGCAAATCCGCCAGATGGACCCAGGCCTGGTTTACAACGCAGTACGTGACGGTTTTGTCGACGCCGGGCTGATTTACACCACCGACGGACGCGTGAAAGGCTTCGACCTGAAGGTGCTGAAGGACGACAAAGGCTTCTTCCCAAGCTATGCCGTGACGCCAGTGGTACGCAAAGACACGCTGGAGGCCAATCCGGGCCTGGAAGAGGCGCTGAATACGCTCTCCGGGGTGCTGAATAACGAAACAATTACTGAGCTGAACAAGCGCGTGGATATCGACCACGAGACGCCGCAAAAAGTGGCGCAGGACTTCCTGCGCAGCAAAGGCCTGGTATAAGGAGAGCCCATGGAAACCCTGCATTACATGATTGATAACTGGAGTTATCTGGCGACCCTCACCTGGCAGCATTTATGGCTGGTACTGCTCGCCGTGGGTCTGGCCATCATCATCGGTGTGCCGCTCGGGATTTTGATAGTGCGTCACAAATGGCTGGCCACGCCGATTCTCGGAGTGACCACCATTCTGCTGACCGTGCCGTCCATCGCCCTGTTCGGCCTGATGATCCCGCTGTTTTCGCTGATCGGTCAGGGTATTGGCGCCCTGCCCGCGATTACCGCCGTTTTTCTCTATTCTCTCCTGCCGATTGTGCGCAACACGCACACTGCGCTGGACAGCCTGCCGCCGGGCCTGCGCGAAGCCGGGCGCGGCATCGGCATGACCTTCTGGCAGCGCCTGCGCTGGGTGGAAATACCCATGGCGCTGCCGGTCATCTTCGGCGGTATTCGTACCGCGGTGGTGATGAATATCGGCGTGATGGCGATTGCCGCCGTCATCGGTGCCGGAGGCCTTGGTCTGCTGCTGCTGAACGGCATCGGCGGGAGTGATATTCGTCTTTTAATTGCCGGGGCGCTGATGATTTGCCTGCTGGCTATTGTGCTCGACTGGCTGCTGCACCGTCTGCAGATTGTCCTGACACCAAAGGGGATAAGATAATGATAAAGTTAGAAAATCTGACCAAACAATTTACCCAAAAGAACGGCCAGAGCTTTAACGCCGTGGATAACGTCAATCTCAACGTGCCGGAAGGCGAAATGTGCGTGCTGCTGGGGCCTTCTGGCTGCGGCAAAACCACCACGCTGAAAATGATCAACCGCCTTATTCCATCCAGCGGCGGGAAAATCCTGATTAACGGTCAGGACACCAGCGAGATGGACACCGTCAGCCTGCGCCGCAATATCGGCTATGTTATTCAGCAGATTGGCCTGTTCCCGAACATGACCATTGAGGAGAACATCACCGTCGTGCCGCGTATGCTGGGCTGGGAGAAGGCCCGCTACAAGGCCCGCGCCGAGGAACTGATGGATATGGTGGCGATGGACCCGAAAAAGTTCCTCAATCGCTACCCGAAAGAGATGTCCGGCGGTCAGCAGCAGCGTATCGGCGTGATTCGCGCGCTGGCAGCGGATCCTCCCGTCCTGCTGATGGATGAACCTTTCGGCGCAGTCGACCCGATCAACCGTGAAGTGATTCAGAACCAGTTCCTCGACATGCAGCGTCAGCTGAAGAAAACCGTGATGCTGGTGAGTCATGACATCGACGAAGCGTTGAAGCTTGGCGATCGTATCGCCGTCTTCCGTCAGGGACGCATCGTGCAGTGCGCCAGCCCCGACGAGCTGCTGGCAAAACCTGCCAATGAATTTGTCGGCTCGTTTGTCGGCCAGGACCGCACGCTGAAGCGCCTTCTGCTGGTTTCTGCAGGCGACGTGACCGACCAGCAGCCAACCATCACCGTCAAGCGCGACACCGCCCTGCCGGAAGCCTTTGCGACCATGGACGACAACGACATTCGCGCCATTACGGTGGTCGATAACGAAGGCAAACCGCTGGGCTTTGTTAAGCGCCGTGAAGCGCGGAATGCGTCGGGAAGCTGTGCAGACCTGCTGCATCCTTTCCGTGCCACGGGCAAAGCGGACGATAACCTGCGCGTGGTGCTGTCGAAGCTGTATGAAAGTAACACCAGCTGGATGCCGATCGTCGATGAGGATGGCCGCTACAACGGCGAGATTTCCCAGGACTATATCGCCGATTACTTAAGCTCAGGCAGGACGCGACGGGCGCTGAATATTGGTTCGGTGGAGTAACAGCCTGCCCGGTGGCTGCCCATTTGCACGGGCCTGGAGCGGACGATCGTTGATCCCTCAGGCCCGGTCCCACCGGGCAATGTTCTTAGGGTCTAAAATCAAGAGGCGCATTTTTAAACATCTGATAAACCTTTTCATTCGGCGCAGGAGGAATTTTTGCTTTAGCAACTGCTTTCTGAATAGCTTTACATAATGCAGGATCGCCACCCTCTTCTGCCTGGATGCTGGTTACGGTGCCATCACGCTCAAGTGCCATTCTGACCGTACACTTTTTGTCCCGGTACGCATCCTTCATAAGGAAGTTTTTTTCGACATTCGTCTTAATTTGCCCGGCATACCTGCTGATGATTTGTAAGTCCGATTGACTGTAAGGTTTATCGACTGAGGCCAGTAATTCATCAACCTGCGCATCAATTTGTTTATCCACCGTGGCAGGCTTTGCACTTTGCCCGGTTGCCTGACACCCTGCCAACACCAGCAGAGCTACCAACAAAAACTTCTTCATTATTATCTTCCTTAATAGTCTTTCCGACGGCTGATTTTCTTTCCGTCCGTGACATTTATCAACCCTGATAATCCGCTTGTGTATATTATTCAGAATCCTTTCACTGACTCGTTGAGCCCATGCATCGTCTTCACGCCTACCCTGACATTCAGGCCATGTTCCGCCGTTTACTGATTGCGACCCTCGTCGGCATGCTTGCTGCGCTGGCCGTGGCTCTCTTTCGCCATGCGATGTATTTGCTGGAGTGGATTGTGTTGAGCAACGACAGCCGTAGCCTGGTGAATGCGGCCGCGAATCTGCCATGGTGGCGACGGCTGCTGACGCCTGCGCTTGGCGGGCTGGCGGCGGGCCTGTTGCTGTGGGGCTGGCAGCGCTACACCCGCCAGCGTCCTCATGCGCCTACCGACTACATGGAAGCGCTGGAAACGGAAGACGGTAAATTCGACTACGGCGCAAGCCTGGTGAAGTCGATGGCGTCGTTGCTGGTGGTGGTCAGCGGCAGCGCTATCGGTCGCGAAGGGGCCATGATCCTGCTGGCGACCCTCGCCGCCTCGTTCTTTGCCCAACGCTTTACGCCAAAAACAGAATGGAAACTGTGGATTGCCTGCGGGGCCGCCGCCGGGATGGCGAGCGCCTATCACGCCCCGCTGGCGGGCAGCCTGTTTATTGCCGAAATATTGTTTGGCACGCTGATGCTCGCGTCGCTTGGCCCTGTCGTCGTTGCCGCCGTGATCGCCCTGCTTATGACCAATCTGCTGAGCGGTGGACCGGCGCTGCTGTACAACGTTCAGGTTGAAACCCCGCACGGCGCGGGGACTTACGGCCTGATGCTGGCCACCGGCCTGCTCGCCGGACTCTGCGGCCCGCTGTTTGTCTGGCTGATGGGCGCCACGCATTCGCTGTTTTTACGCCTGAAGCTCTCCCCGCCGTGGCAGTTAGCGCTGGGTGGTCTCATCGTGGGCCTGCTTTCGCTGCTGACGCCTGCGGTGTGGGGCAACGGCTACAGCGTGGTCCAGAGCTATCTGCTCGCGCCACCGCTGTTTGCTATGATTGGCGGCGTCTTGATCTGCAAGCTGCTGGCGGTGCTGTCGAGTAGCGGCTCCGGTGCGCCGGGAGGCGTGTTCACGCCTACGCTTTTTGTCGGCATGGCTGTCGGAATGCTGTTTGCGAGGATGTGGGGGATCTGGCTGCCGGACGGCAATGATATGGCGGTTCTGCTGGGCCTGACAGGAATGGCAACGCTGCTGGCGGCCACAACCCACGCGCCCATTATGTCGACGCTGATGATTTGTGAAATGACCGGGCAGTATTCCCTGCTGCCCGGCTTGCTTATTTCCTGCGTGGTGGCGTCGGTGCTGTCGCGAACCTTACGCGCTGACTCCATCTACCGCCAGCACGTCGCCGAACATGGTTAAATCCACGTACTGGCTGAGTTCACGCTGTTCGGCGCGCGGCAGGTACGGCAGTTCGCCCACCAGCGGCGCCGGCAGTTTCTGACTCAGCACATCAATAATTTCAGCATAGTGAGCGAGGCCCGGGTTGATACGGTTCGCCACCCAGCCAATCAGCGGTAAACCGTCGTTGGCAATGGCCTGAGCGGTCAGCAGCGCATGATTAATGCAGCCTTCCTGGATCCCCACCACCATCACCACCGGCAACTGCTCCTGCACGACCCAGTCGGAGAGCGGACGCAGATCGTTCATCAGACTGCGCCAGCCACCGGTGCCTTCCACAACGACGTGATCGACGCTGTTGCTCAGCGCGGCAAGGCCTTCTGAAAGCAGCGAATAATTGATGGGGCAACTGTGTGCCACACTGCTTTCCTCTTCGCCGAGGGCGACAGGATTGATGGCGCTATAGGGTAAATTCGGGGTAGATACGCTTTGCAGCACCAGTGCATCTTTGTTGCGCAGCCCTTCTGGCGTTTCCTTGCTGCCTTTGGCAACAGGCTTGTAACCTGCCACGCTGCGCCCGTTTGCCGCCAGCGCCTGCAGCAGTGCGCGAGACACGACCGTCTTGCCCACAGAGGTATCCGTACCCGTAATAAAGAAACGCTTAAGCATGTTCACTCCACTGCTTTGACGGTGAATAGATAAATCAGGGTAATCATTCAAAGAGGGGAAAGTTTACTTGATTGACCGAAAAGCCAGCTTGAGTTAGCGCAATTTTTGGTTTAACGATTTAAATTTGTTAGCCCTGTAACAGTCTGATCAGCAGAGATCCGTTATAGAGCGCATCTTTTACCAGTGCCGCGCCCGTCATGGTGCCGCGATTGCGGAACTGGGTGCTCTCGACGCTGATATGCCTGCTGTAGGAAGGAAGCGACTGCTGATGTATACAGGCGCTGATAGCCGGGAACAGAATCTCGGATGCCTGGTTGAACGGCGAACCGATAAGAATTTTTTGCGGATTAAATAAATTCACCATGATGGCAAGAATGCGCCCGACGTGGGTGCCGACGCCGCTAATGATATCCTTCGCCAGCAGATCGCCCTGCAGCGCTGCCTGGCAGAGCGACTCCACCGTCAACGGCTGCTGATGCAGCATGGAGCTCATCGACTGCTTCATGCGCACCTGCGCGAGTTCTAATACGCTCTCAACGCTTGCAATAGTTTCCAGACAGCCATGGTTGCCGCAGTAGCAACGCTTGCCGTACGGATCGACCTGAGTATGGCCGATTTCCACCAGGCTGCTGCTGCCCGCGTGCAGCAGGCGTCCGTCGGTAATCACCCCTGCGCCCACGTTGTGATCGATAACAACCTGAATCACGTCGCGCGCGCCGCGTGATGCGCCAAACAGCGCCTCTGCCATGGTCCAGGCGCTAATATCGTGCTGCAGATAAACCGGCACGCCGGTGCGGGATTCCAGCGCTTCGCCGAGCGCCACGTCCTTCACATCATCGTAAAACGGCATGCGGTGAATAATGCCGTTTTCGGTATCAATAATGCCCGGGAGCGTTATCGCAATGGAGGTCAAACGCTCCAGTTTTTGCTGATGGCGAATAAAGAAATGGTCGATGTGCTCAATGACGCGCTCGAGGAACGGCTTCTCATCAACCAGCGGCAGCGTCTGCTCTTCTTCCACGACCAGTTTGCTGCTGAGATCGCGCAGCGCGAGGTTGATTTCCCCCCGGCTGATGCGCAGCGACAAATAATGCCAGGCCTCAGTTTCCACCATCAGCCCTACTGCCGGACGTCCACGGCTGCCCGGCTCCTGGATTTCGGTTTCCTGAACCAGGTGGGCTTCCAGCATTTCACGGACGATTTTGGTAATACTGGCAGGGGCGAGTTGTGCAAGGCGAGAAAGGTCAATGCGGGAGACCGGGCCGAGCTGATCAATCAGGCGATACACCGCGCCTGCATTGGTCTGCTTAATCTGATCGATATGCCCTGGCTGACTTTCTGCTACCACCGCCGACTTCCTTATTTTCGCGCTTCGAAATAAACTTTTGCTATGTTGAATCAGTTCGACGTAACACGTCAAATTTTTACTTAGGCTTGTGATTTACCGCACATTTTTTCGTGCATTTTCGGCAAAAAAGTCCACCCTGGCCGCCGCCAGCAGCTGCTCACGAAAGCGCTGAGCCGCCTGCGTTTGTTCATGATGTCGGGGCCAGACCAGCCACATCTCAGACACAGCCTCCTCATCCGCTATCGGCAGCCAGCGCATCTCATTGAGCTGCACCTTTTTAAAGGAGGCAGGAAGAATGGACACGCCCAGCCCGGCGGACACCAGGCCGATGATGGTCATCGCCTCGCCCACTTCCTGGGTAATCACTGGCGTACCAAACGGCCGCAGCAGCCCCAGAATATCGTCGTAGAGCCCTGTTCCCACGTGTGGGTCGAAAAACACCAGCGGCTCCTGCGCGAGTTCTGCCAGCGTCACCGCTTCGCGCTGCGCCAGCCCGTGATCGCGCGGTACCATCGCCAGCAGCGGTTCGCGCAAAATAACCTGCCACTCGAGCGTGTCCGGCAGCTGCGTTTTACGCATCAACCCCAGGTCCAGCGCGCCTTCGCTCAGCGGGGCGATTTGCTCGCGGGTGTTGCTCTCGCGGGTTTGCAGATGAACGTCCGGGTACTGTCGCCGGAAGCGGGACAGCGTATCGGAGACGGCCTGAATAAAGGGCGCGGAAGAAGTAAAACCGATCCGCAGTTCGCCGGTTTCACCGTGATGCAGACGAGTCGCGCGGGCGGCCGCCTCATCCACCTGAATCAGAATTTGTCGGCTATCCGTCAGAAACTGTTTTCCCGCGGCGGTCAGGCTGACGCTGCGGTTGGTCCGGGCAAAAAGCCTGGCGCCAATCTGCTGTTCAAGGATTTGAATTTGCTGGCTGAGCGGGGGCTGGGAGATGTTCAGTCGGGCCGCAGCCCGCCCAAAATGCAGTTCTTCCGCTACCGCCACAAAATAGCGCAGGTGTCGCAACTCTATATTCATACGTTTAACATATCATTTGAGATTATTAATATATTAGACAGATTATTTACATTTTCCTACTCTGTGAAAGTGAACTGAATCTCTTTTTATTCGTTGTTTTTACGCAAGGATCTCCCGTGAGCCGTACTACCACCGCTGACAGCGCCCCGGCCAGTGACGTCAGTGATATTCGCCTTCCCGCGCCGGGCCAGTTTATTCAACGCGGCACGCCGCAGTTTATCCGGGTCACCCTCGCACTTTTCTCTGCAGGACTCGCCACCTTCGCCCTGCTTTACTGTGTGCAGCCCATTCTGCCAGTGCTTTCTCACGAGTTTGGCGTCTCACCGGCCAGCGCGAGTATTTCGCTGTCGGTTTCAACGGCGCTGCTGGCGGTAGGACTGCTGTTTACCGGCCCGCTTTCCGACGCCATCGGCCGCAAACAGGTGATGGTGACCGCGCTGCTGCTGGCCTCCTGCTGCACGCTGCTTTCCACAATGATGAGCAGCTGGCATGGGATCCTGATTATGCGGGCGCTGATTGGCCTGTCGCTAAGCGGCGTGGCGGCCGTCGGCATGACCTACCTCAGCGAAGAGATTCACCCCAGTTTTGTCGCATTCTCGATGGGGCTCTACATCAGCGGCAACTCGATTGGCGGTATGAGCGGGCGTCTGATCACCGGGGTGATGACCGATTTCTTTGGCTGGCGGGTGGCTATCGCCATGATTGGCTGCTTTGCCCTCGCCGCCGCGCTGATGTTCTGGCGCATTCTGCCGGACTCCCGGCATTTCAGACCCGCGTCGCTGCGTCCGAAATCGCTGTTTATCAACTTCCGCATTCACTGGCGTGATAAAGGGTTGCCGCTGCTGTTCGCCGAAGGTTTTCTGCTGATGGGCGCGTTCGTGACGCTGTTCAACTACATCGGCTACCGCCTGATGATGTCACCGTGGTCACTGAGCCAGGCGGTGGTTGGGCTGCTCTCCGTTGCCTATCTCACCGGCACCTGGAGCTCACCAAAAGCGGGCGCAATGACTCAGCGGTATGGCCGTGGCCCGGTGATGGTAGGCTTTACCGCCGTCATGCTTAGCGGGCTGCTGCTGACGCTGTTCTCATCTCTGTGGCTCATCTTCTTCGGCATGCTGCTCTTTTCCGCAGGCTTCTTCGCGGCGCACTCCGTCGCCAGCAGCTGGATCGGCCCACGCGCCCGCCGCGCCCGCGGGCAGGCTTCATCGCTGTATCTGTTCAGCTACTATCTGGGTTCAAGTATTGCGGGTACGCTCGGTGGCGTGTTCTGGCATAACTGGGGATGGAATGGCGTGGGTGGATTTATTGCAGCAATGCTAATCCTGGCGCTGATTACCGGCTCGTGCCTGCACAAACGCCTGCATTAATAAGAACGGCCCGCATCAGGCGGGCTGTTTACCATGAGCTGAACAAGGCAGCTAAGCCGCCCATATCCTGCACTGCGCCAATCGACATCAGCGTGATAAAGATCCAGATGAACGGATTCATAGTTTGCCGCACACTGTTAACCTGTGATAGTGATCAAGCTTGACGGAAAATCAGCACCTCGCCTCATACTTTCGTCGTATTTTTGACCCTCTGCGCGCCCCGGCGTCACTTTTTCGGACTAAGGCAAAATGGCTAACAATAACTACCAGCAGCTCACCCGCACCTTTCAGCGTTTATCGCGTTTCTCACATCTTTCCGCTATCGCGGGCTGGGATATGGCTGCCATGATGCCGCCCGGCGGCAGCCAGGCCCGTGGTGAAGCATTGGCTGAACTTGGCGTGCTTCAGCACCAGATCCTGACTAACCCAAACGTCGCTAGCCTCCTTGAAGGTGCACAGCAGGAAAATCTGAGCGAGGAGGAACGCGCGAATTTGCGTGAAATGGCACGCGCGTACAACCAGGCCGCCCTTCTGCCGGAGAGCCTCGTGGAAGCCAAATCGCTGGCGGGCAACCGCTGCGAGCACGCCTGGCGCTCTCAGCGTAAAAACAACGACTGGGCAGGTTTCGCGCCGAATCTGAAAGAAGTGGTTCGTCTCAGCCGCGAGGAGGCCAGCATTCGCGCAGAGGCCAGCGGCAGTTCGCGCTATGACGCCCTTCTCGATATCTACGAACCTGGCATGACCAGCGCACGCCTGGACACCCTGTTTGCCGATTTGAAAAGCTGGTTGCCGGAATTGCTCCAAACCGTGGTCGATAAACAGGCCAGCCGGAAGCTGATTAACCCGCAAGGTCCTTTTGCTACTGAGTCTCAGCGAAAGATTGGCCTCGAAGCGATGACCCTGCTCGGCTTTGATTTCAACGGCGGGCGTCTCGACGTCAGCACCCATCCGTTCTGCGGCGGCGTGCCGGAAGATGTGCGTATCACCACGCGATATGATGAAAACGATCTGCTGAGCGCCCTGTTCGGCGTTATCCACGAAACGGGCCATGCGCGCTATGAGCAGAACCTGCCGCGCCAGTGGGCTGGCCAGCCGGTGGCGCATGCACGCTCAATGGGCGTACACGAATCCCAGAGCCTGTTCTTCGAGATGCAGCTCGGGCGCAGTGCCGCTTTTCTGCAGCACATCCTGCCGCACATCCAACAGCAGTTCGGCAATCAGCCTGCGTTCACGCTTGAGAACTTTATCGCCTGGAGCCAGACCGTCGAGCGTGGTTTTATTCGCGTGGACGCCGATGAGGTCAGCTACCCGGCTCACGTCATTCTGCGCTACGAAATTGAACGCGCGCTGATTGATGGCGACATTGAAGTGGATGACATTCCGGGCCTGTGGAATGAGAAGATGCAGCAGTATCTGGGCCTGTCGACGGAAGGCAACTACCGCAACGGCTGCATGCAGGATATTCACTGGACCGACGGCGGCTTCGGCTACTTCCCGTCATATACCCTGGGCGCAATGTACGCAGCCCAGCTGTTCCAGGCCGCCCGCAAAGCGCTGCCGGGGCTCGACAATCAGCTGAGCGAAGGCAACTTCAGCCCGCTGTTTGGCTGGCTGCACGATAACATCTGGCAGCACGGCAGCCGCTTCAGCACCTCGGAACTGATTACCCGCGCGACCGGGGAAGATCTGAACAGCTCGCATTTCCGCGCTCATTTAACGGCACGTTATTTGTAATAACTTTGCCGGGTGAATGCTCCCATCTTACCCGGCCTACACGTTGCCCAACGACGCAAGTTTTGCGTGAATACGCAAGGAAAGGCGGGGCTCAGCCCCGCTGTTCACGCCGCCTGCTCTCCGTCCATCAGCTTAATGAGGTCATCAAGTAAAATCTCCAGATGCGGGTACAGACCAGTGTCTTTTTCCATTGGTGTGCCTTTTATCGAAAGCAAAAAATTAATCATGTCGGCTTCAGTTTCGATTCTTTTTTGATTCCGCTTGTATTGCTCGGCAATAGGCTTCAAGCCTTCAAAAAGCTCTTTGTTCAGCCCGTCAATCTGCTCACGCTTAACGCGGGCTTTTTCATACTCCTGATATTCATACTGTCGTTTTTTTTGAAGTTCTTTCAGGTCTGTTTCCGTCAGGGTTATCACCTTCCTGATCTCCCGCATTCGTTCGACAGTCATTTCGCTCACATTCTTATCAACGTAGCGGATTGAGGAATAGGCATTTGTAGTAAGCCGTGAAACAACGCTCGTGAGCCAGGGGAATGCCACTGAAGCTGCCACACCAACAGCAAAAGGAAGGCCAAAATGGTGTAGCCAGAAATATTGCTGGGTTTCCATCATGGCAAGTGTGTAGTAAACATCGTCTGTTGACTTCAGGAGGATGAAAAGCTCCTGCCAGTTTATGCAGAGGAAAGAAATAAACACATACCCAAAGATTTTGTTATAGAGCTTGTCCTTCACGACTTCCTCAATCTCATCCTTGATGTGCTGCTTTACGCTATCGTCAGAATCACTCATTTTCTGTTCTCTTTTTTATAGTCAGGGGTTACCTGGCACAACTCTTTCGGCTTAAAAGCTCGCCACCGGCAAATTGCCCCAGCGCGTAATCTATGCGGGTGAAAGCATGTCCCGCCTCATCCTCCATTCAGGGGCGATCCCGCGGACAGCAAACCATACCTTACCGTTTCCTGAGCGATTAATCTTATCAACAACACCCGTAAAAGAATCTGAGGTGTCTATTAAACTCGTGGCGATTCACTTTGTACAAACGGTTACACGCCGATACCAATCACTCACTGAATGCCTTGATCCACAAGTCTATAGTTCATTTCAACGGCCCCGCAGTGGGGTTGAACATAGAAACCAAATTCGAGGATTTCAGAATGAAAAAAGTATTAGCTCTGGTTGTCGCCGCTGCTATGGGTCTGTCTTCTGCCGCTTTCGCTGCTGACACTGCTGCTACCGCTCCGGCTGCTGCACCTGCTGCTACCCACGCGGCTCCAGCGAAAACCACTCATCACAAAAAACACAAAAAAGCCGCACCAGCTCAGAAAGCTCAGGCTGCCAAAAAGCACCACAAAAAAGCCGCTGCCAAACCAGCAGCAGAGCAGAAAGCTCAGGCCGCTAAAAAGCACCACAAAAAAGCGGCAACCAAACCAGCTGTAGCTCAGAAAGCTCAGGC
>NZ_OBEF01000008.1:145792-230258 GCF_900215375.1 Enterobacter sp. CC120223-11
CACCACAAAAAAGCGGCAACCAAACCAGCTGTAGCTCAGAAAGCTCAGGCTGCTAAAAAACATCATAAAACCACTAAACACACTGCTGCTAAACCAGCCGCTCAGCCAGCTGCATAAGTTCGCAACCGGTAGTACGGTCTTGTCTACTCAATCGGCGCTGTTTCAGCGCCGTTTTTTTCTGGAGAGCAATGATGTTGCGCCGCTACCGTTTTGAGCTCATCCTTTTATTGCTGATCGTCTGCGCGCTGGTCGCCACCCGATTTTTCCTGTACTGAGTGTAGTACGCTGATTTTACTCCCACTTTTTATTCATCCCGTCTATAGTAATCTCATTGGGTTCACCTTTTAATAATCATAATTACCCCTTCAGAGAGTGTTATGCGCAGATCCATAGTGGTTTTACTGGGGGCCGTTTCTCTTTTTTCTCCCCTGACCCATGCTGACGACGACAGCGACGATACGGGCATCAGTGCCAAAGATCTTAAAACCTTATTTTTCGGTCATGACGACCGCGTCAAAGTCACGAATCCGACACAGTCTCCGTGGGATGCCATCGGGCAGCTGGAAACCGCCAGTGGCAATCTGTGCACCGCCACGCTGATTTCCCCACACCTGGCGCTTACCGCCGGGCACTGTCTGCTGACACCACCGAAAGGCAAGCCTGACAAAGCCGTGGCGCTGCGGTTTATTTCGCAAAAAGGTGTCTGGCGCTATGAAATTCACGGTATTGAGGGCCGCGTGGAGCCGTCGCTTGGCAAACGCCTGAAGCCTGATGGCGAGGGCTGGATTGTTCCGTCGTCTGCCGCGCCCTGGGATTTTGGACTGATCGTGCTGCGCAATCCCCCGTCCGGTATCACTCCGCTGCCTTTGTTCGCCGGAGATAAGGACGCGCTGACCGCCGCGCTGAAAACGGCCGATCGCCAGGTCACCCAGTCGGGCTATCCGCTCGATCACCTGGATTCGCTTTACACGCACGACAACTGTCTGGTAACCGGCTGGGCGCAAAGCACCGTGCTCTCGCACCAGTGCGACACGCTGCCGGGCGACAGCGGCTCACCGCTAATGCTGAAAACGGAGAATGGCTGGCAGCTGATTGGCGTCCAGAGTTCTGCGCCAGCGGCTAAGGACAGATGGCGGGCTGATAACCGCGCGATTTCCGTCACCGGTTTTCGTGACAAGCTCGAAGCGCTGGCGGGTGAATAGCTAACAGTGTCGCTGCTGACGCAGCTGCAGCAGCGACGCAATCGGCATCGGTACACTGAACCAGAACCCCTGCAGCTGATCGCACCCGGCAAGCCGCAGCAGCTTCATCTGTTTTTCGTTCTCCACCCCTTCGGCAATCACCGTCATCCCGAGCGCACTGGCAATGCGAATAGTGCCGCTCACCAGCGCCGCCGCCTGATCGTCATTATCCACCAGCCCCGCCAGCGATTTGTCGATTTTGATGGTGTCGAAATTGAAGCGCCGCAGATAGCCAATGCTTGAATACCCTGTGCCGAAATCGTCCAGCGCCACGGCGGTACCAAGCTGTTTAAGGTTGGTTATCGCCGCCCTCGCTCTGTCCGGGTTTTCCAGAACATAGGATTCAGTCACTTCCAGCTGCAAGCGGTGCGGCGGAAAGCGGCTCAGTTCGAGCACCTGCGCCACTTTGTTTTCAAATTCCGGGTCACGAAACTGCGCGGGTGAAATGTTCACCGACAGTTTGAGATCCTCCAGAGCCTGTAAATCTGCGCAGGCCCTGCGCAGCACAAACTGACCGAGGGAATAAATCAGGCCGCTGGTTTCGGCAATTGAGATAAATGCGTCGGGTTTAAGTTCGCCTTTTGGCCGCCGCGGCCAGCGCACCAGGGCCTCCACGCCGGTCATCTTCTGCGAGCGTGCATCGACAATCGGCTGATACCAGACCTCAAATTCATCGTTTTCCAGCCCGTCGCGAATCTCATTCTCAATGCTGAGCTGATATTCGCGGGCATTGTTCAGCTCGGCATCGTAATGAGTTATTCGCCCTTTCCCGGTCATTTTCGAGTGATACATGGCGATATCTGCCCGACGAAACAGCTCCGAGCTGCCGCTGCTGAGGAGCGTTCCGCTGGCAATGCCGATGCTGGCGCTGATATGAATGGTGCGCTCGCCCAGGCGTATCGGGCTGTTGAGATAATCGAGCACGCTCCCGGCAAACGCCGCCGCTTTTTGTCCGGACTCCACCCCGCTGACCGTCATGGCAAATTCATCCCCGCCAAGCCTTGCCAGCATCCCGCCTGGCGGAACCTGCATTTGCAGCGTGCGGGCAATGTGGACAATCAGCGCATCCCCCACGTCATGTCCGTAAATGTCGTTCACATCCTTGAAGCCATCCAGGTCGATAAACACCACGGTTTTCAGCGCGTCTTCGCTGCGAGGGACAATACGTTCCAGATGCTCAATAAGCGCCCGTCGGTTCGGTAAGTGGCTCAGCCAGTCAGTGAGCGCGATTTCACGCGCCTGTTTTTCACCGCGGGCCAGCTTGTACAATCCCAGGCTGCTGAGCACGATAAACAGCAAAATCAGCCCCACGGCCAGGGCCACAATCTGACGAATTTCAGGCGAGGCCGCCATCACCGCCTCAGCGCCCGGCAATCGCGGCTGCCAGTTAAGGTAGCCCATGATTTGCCCGCCGGAGCTTTTCAGCGGCACGCTGTTTTCACTGTGCTTTTGCGGCGTGAAATTAAGGTTGGCTATCTGGAAGGTATTGCCCAGATCTTTGAGGATTTGCGGATTCAGATGGCGGGTGATCACCAGGTAGCGTCGGGTGGCGTCATAAACCTGCAAGCGGCTGGTCATCGGGCGAATCAGGCCAATTCCGACGAACGCCACCCCTTCCCGCGTCCGGGTGATCCCGGCATAGATATTTTTTCCGCTCGCCAGGTCGGCCCTGTGTTTATCAATCAGCGCCTGCAATCCCTCGCCGAAAAACGTCAGATTGTGTTCATTAAACGACTGGCTGTGGAACGAGCCCCACAGCACCTGGTAATGCTGGTCCAGTACGAAGGTGCCGTCATAGAGGTTATTGATTTTAAAACCGGCCCCCCAGGTGTCATACAACCAGCGGGTATCGAGCTGTGGCGGATAAACCTTATGCACCGCGTCGTCCCAGATGGCGTTATCCACCACCAGAGACAGCACCCGGTTGACGGAGGTCTGAATGGCACCATCCACAGAAAGCGCCGAACGGTGGGCGTCTATCTCATTGGTTTTACTGCTGATCAGGTGCTGGGAGAGGTAAAGCAGGGAGACAATAGAAACGATCAGGCCGATGCCAGCCATAAAAAGCATCACAAACAGGACTCTGGCAGTGGCAAGATTACGCCAGCGAGATGGATTCAACATTCGCAACCCTCATGCACGCAACAGGCATCGGGGAAATGCACCCTATTCAGATAGCGTAATACACCCACCATTTTTCGCTGCCCGCAAATGCGGGCAGCGTCACATCATGCAAGTTTAATCATCACCATGCCGGCAATTAATAAGCCTAAACCGATCCATCCTTTGTGATTCAGACGCTGACCAAACAGGATCCAGCCCGCGGCGAGCGTGGCCGCGACGCCAAAACCGCCCCAGATGGCATAAGCCACGGAGAGGTCGATGCCTTGCACCGCCTGAGACAGCGCGCTGAAGGCGGCCAGCACGGCCACCAGCGACAAAATACCGTACAGCTTATGGCGAAAGCCGTCTGAGAATTTGAGGAAAATATTGGCAACGATTTCAAGCACTATGGCCCCTGCCAGCCAGGCGCCGTGAACCCACTCAAACTGCGGCATGGCTCACCTCTGCTGCTTTGCTTTTGGCTTTACGTGTGCCGGATTTAATCAGCACAATGCCCGCCACCAGCGTTGCCAGCCCGGCGACTTTCATCACGGAGAGGCTTTCATCAAACAGCATGACGCTGAACAGGGTGATCAGCAGAATCCCCACGCCTTCCCACAGCGCATAGGCCACGCCGAGGGCGATTTTCTTAACCGCGAATGATAGAAATATATATGAAAGTGCGATCATGGCGAGCATCAAAATATAACCCGCGTGACCGTTGTTGACGCTGGCCCATTTCATCGACAGCGTACCAATAATTTCCGCGGCGATCGCCAGGGCTAATAATATCCAGTAAAACATCTCTCTTCTCCTGCCTGAGAATATAATCGGTCGCAGTTTGCAACGTGCGCAAACTGAATAAAAATGATTAAAATTTAGCTCAAACGAAGAAGGGAACTATAGCGCGGAGCGCCAGTACTGCTCACCAGAGAGTAAGATAAAGGAAGGAAAAACAACAGATTGACAGGGAGTTCGGGTTTTGAACAGGATGTCCATATAATTACAATTATCCGCGGGATTGCTTCTCGTCATTGCGGATGAAAATTGTCCTCAGTAGTTAAACACGGTGCAATTCTGGCATAGCACAACAATAAACTCAAAGTCTTTTCAATTCTTTACTGAGGCGGTTTAGCTTGTATAAGTTTATTCTCAAGTCATACCCCTTTATGATGTAGAAAACAGGTTAAGGAATGATTTTTATGGCTAAGTCGGGTATTACGCTTAATGGATTAAAGATAGTCATCATGCTCGGGATGCTGGTGATTATCCTCACTGGCATTCGCTTCGCCGCCGATATCGTGGTGCCGTTTATTCTGGCGCTGTTTATTGCCGTGGTGCTCAACCCGGTTGTGCAGTGGCTGGTACGCTTACGCATCCCGCGCGCGCTGGCAATTAGCCTGCTGATTGGCCTGATCATTCTCGTGGCGGTGCTGCTCCTCGCCACGCTTGGCACCTCGCTCAACGAACTGGCCCGCACGCTGCCGCAGTACCGTTCGTCGCTGATTGTGCCGCTGCAAAATCTTGAGCCCTGGCTGCAGCGATTTGGCATTGAGGTATCAGTGAATGAACTGGTGAAGTATATCGACCCTAATGCCGCAATGACGCTGGTCACTGGCCTGCTGACGCAGCTGACCAACGCCATGTCGTCGATTTTTCTGCTGCTGCTGACGGTGGTCTTTATGCTGTTCGAAGTGCCGCAGCTGCCCGCCAAGTTGCAGAATATGATGGTGCGTCCCGTGGAGGGCATGGCGGCCATTCAGCGGGCCATCGACAGCGTTTCACACTACCTAGTGTTGAAAACGGCCATCAGCGTGGTAACGGGCCTCGTCGCCTGGGGGATGCTCGCCGCGCTCGATGTGCGCTTTGCCTTTATTTGGGGAATGCTGGCATTCGCGCTCAACTATATCCCCAACATCGGTTCCGTACTCGCCGCGATCCCGCCTATTTTGCAGGTGCTGGTATTTGGCACCTTTTATGATGCGCTGGTCGTGCTGGCGGGTTATCTGGCCATTAACATGGTGGTCGGCAATATTCTGGAGCCGCGGATTATGGGCCGCGGGCTGGGGCTTTCAACGCTGGTGGTCTTCTTATCGCTGATATTCTGGGGCTGGCTGCTCGGCCCGGTTGGAATGCTGCTGTCGGTCCCGCTCACAATTGTCGTCAAGATTGGTCTTGAAAACACGCAAGGCGGCCAGAGTATTGCGGTGCTGCTGAGTGATTTGAATAAGAATGGGTAAACCCTGACAGGCTGGCATGTACAAACACACCCGATGCTCACATGATCAGCCTGTCAATCCAGCCTGCGAGGATGGCCTGTCGCATTAACAAAATCAGTGCACCCCAAAAAACAATCATCTTTACCACCACAGCTCCCTGCTCTTTCATATTCACTCCCCTCTGCATGCATTCCCGATACAGAATAAGGCCCTGTCAGTATATGTAACATAAACAGAAAACCTCTAAGTCGCTGAGACATATACGGATGGTGAATATGTGAAGTCAGTCAGGTTTTGGCGGCGTGCCATCAACACAAGACGGGAGCCAGTGCTCCCGCATTGTTTCTTCACTACTGGATTCGCCGGACCTATATTTATACTTTTCTTCCGGTGATATAGAACTTCCTGAAAGAGCTGTGATAGAGCCCCTGCAACGACGTCACGCCGAATTTCTTATAAGCACTGGCGCGTATGGCATAAACCGACTTTATGTTGATGCCCATTATTTCCGCAATGGCATAGATACTTCTGCCCATTAGCACATGATTGATTAACCGTCCTTCTCTTGGGGTTAGTTCCTCAATGAAAGGCTTTCTGAAATCCGCATAATTTGTTTGCGTTATCATCGTGAAGATCTTTTCCTTCAATAAATTCATGCGCATTTTTTTTGAAAAATAAGCATGAGAAGCGACAGGCTTAATCGTTGGTTCAAAGATGATAAGCTTAAAGTTTGATTTACCATAATTCATAATGAGGCTAATAACGTTAGAGTTTAACTCCATTTTGGCATGGTAATCGATGATAACAACGATGTTATCCTCAGACAAAATAGTGTGCAGATCGATAAACTGGCTGATATTAACACTTTCAATGTCATACACTACACCGTTTTTTTGCAGAATATCAGGCAGCATCGAAGTTAATATCGACCTCATCCCCATGTAAAAATATTTATCGCTGGATATTACGAGTATTCTTCCCGTATCACATTTTGAGCTGACACTATCCATAAAAAAATCCCTGAACACTTTCTCATTATTGTTTAAACAATCTAAGTTAAAATAAATTTCTTGTATAGATCGTCAAATTCCTCACCAAATGAAGAAATATCTTACTCTTGAATAATATCGATAAATCTTGAGTAAGAGAGGAAATGCACTACCATGGGATGGTCACTGATAGCAATCATTGCAACACCCTGTATTTTATTATTATTCTAAGAATCCCCTCTATCACTTCGCCATCGAAAAAATAATAGCGCGATTGGATAACGGTCGAATTTACGACGTGCGGTAGAAAAATTCCTAATTCACCACGCTTTGCTGTCCTTGAAATGAGGATAATTCATTCATATTTTGTGATATACATCACATTTTAGAGCGTAATAGTTTTGGGGTACATTATTTTTTAACAATTTATAAACAACGCATGATCAAGTTAATGGACTGTCAGTCCTCGTCATCGTATTTGTACAGGAGTGTAAAAAAGCCTTTTTTAGCAGGAAGCAACTGAACCGACATAACTCACTGTTTGATCGTTAACTGAGCGCTGCTTCCCCTTCAGGATCATGCCATTTTTAAACCTATCGTAAACAAAACTCTGAGGCGCAGACAATTAACTCGTGTTTATTTAAAGTTCCCACATCAATTGTAAGTTTTTTAAAACTTTTTATAAGTATTTCATTTTAATAATTTAATAATAAGTCAGCTGGATTTTGTTCACTCATCAAAAGGATGATAAGTTATAAAAAAATGGAGTGCATGATAATGAATATCAACGGAAGTATTAACTCAGTTTCTTTATACGTCATCAGTAAAAATCACTTTCTTCGTACTGGCTGGTTGGCATTTATTAATGAAATGCAACCCATAATATTAGCCAAAACAGATAAAATATGCGATATCCATTTGTTGGACACCCTCAACGCCGGACACTTGAAGGAGATCAGTCAGCAACATCGCTGTGGGATCCTGATTGACCGGGAGATGGCAGCAGAACTCACCGAGTATCTCGCCTCGCATCGGGATGCACTGAAGTTTGCCCGAGTCTTTATCATCAATGACATCCGCAATGGTAAGGATCTCCCCTACAATTCGCTCCCCTTTAAACCCGCTTTGTCTGAAATTAAAAAAATACTGCTCCAGGCTATGAGCGTGGATTATACCGATGTCTGCTATAAAAATGATGCATCACCGGTTCACGCACTCTCAGATCAGGACAGGGATTTTCTGAGGCTGATTGTAGAAGGTGAGTCGATAAAAGATATCTCAGACCGACTAAATACGCCCTACAAATCAGTTTATACCTGGCGTGCAAGGCTCTTTACGAAACTGGGCGTCTGCAGCTTGTATGAATTAATCCAGAAAAAAGAAATTCTTAAGCTTTCCTGAACTACATTATTCCTTTTCCCGCTTCTGCTATTTTTTTGCAGAAGTGGGCGCATTTATTTCCTTTCTCCCATTAATAACATCCAAATGACGCTCACGCTTTTCAATACAATCCACACTCTGATTTCTCTTCATATAGCTAAGCGAAATATTCCTATATCCTATATTGCACCGCTTTTCTTCTCTTGGATGGATAATAAATAAAAACCATATCAATCATAATGTTACCAAATCACTGCACTTTTGATTCCTCGCGTAATCCCCGACCTCAGAATGAATAATCCTATTGTTTGAGGGGATTATTTACCTCGTCAATAAAAAACAATACGCTATCAATCAGCATCTGCACCAAGATATTTCACCCAAATTATTAGATACACCAGGACATCACGTCTATAAGGAAGCCATTATGAATACATATGGAGCGTCTGCGTCACGCGAAAAATTCAAAAAGTCAACATTAGCCTGTATTATTGCTGGATTAATCGGCAGCGTATTCCCTGCTTCCGTTTTTGCCGATGCCAGTGACTGCATGTCTGTCAATAATACTCAGTACGTTTGTAATGGCGAGACCGGACTGTTAAACAGCAACGCTGCCGAGCTTCTGAATCCCTGGGAAAGTGTTGTCATTGAAACGACCGGAATCAGTTATGGCTCACCGGGATCGCTTGATGGCCGTGCCATTAACTTTCGTAATTTCGCCGATACGGTCATCCCCGCAGAGCAACTGATTATCAGGACCACCGGAGAGGGTGCTACCGCCATTCAGGCTGAAAATGGCAAATTAACCTTCACGGGCAAAACGCAGATTGAGACGTCCGGGAAAGAAGCCTCCGGCGTTTTTCTCTCCAATCGCGGCTCATCGAACGTCATACTTGGTGATGACCTTAGCGTGTATACCGCGGACGGCATGGGGCTGGCCGCAGAGATTGTCTCCTCTGCACCAGCGGATGATAATAGAGGCAACGTTATTAACGTCGGTAACAATGCCACTATTCGCACTGCCGGTGCTGGAACCAACGGCAGTTTTGCCGATGGGGGACAACTGGTTGGTCGCGGATACGGCATCTATTCCGGCGCTGCCTATTGGATGAACAACTCCAGGGGCAATAATCATTACGCCTATTCTGCACTCATCACTCTTGGGCACAATACCTTTGTGGAAACGCTAGGCGATAAAGCCCATGCGGTCTACGCGAATAAAACCGGTTTGATTGAAACGGGCGACATCAGCGTTGTAACCCAGGGTAAGGCCGCTTCTGGTCTGGTGGCCGAAGATGGGGTTAAAAGGGGGCCGATATCTGGCGCTCCTGTACGTCCGTTGGCGGCGACTCTTTTTCCTTCGGTCCCTACAAATGACTTCAATGCGAACAGTGAGCTTGTATTAGACGGCGGCCGTCTCTACCTGACCCGCAACGTCAACGTGCAGGTTAATGGCGATGATAGCTACGCTCTCTTCGCCACGGGTAAAAAAGCCTATATCGGTTCTGGCTTCCTGGAAGGCCCTGAGAGCGAAGGCATCTATAACGTGAAAGGCGATATGCTGACCACTCGCCAGGGAACCATTGACCTGCGAATGATTCAGGGCTCACTGTTCTCCGGCGCAGCTGATTCCACCCAGCTCAGCGCCAATGGTGAACTCAACACGGCAGATAACGGCTACATCTATCTGGATATCAAAGGCGACAACAGCCTGTGGGATATGACCGCCAGTTCCGTCATCACCCGAATGGATCTTAATGATGCGCAAATTGCATGGCGAGCCCCTGAAAACCAGCAGAGTTTTACTCCGGCTTATCTCACCGTCGTGGATAATTTTGCCGGGACAAATGGTTCGCTGAGACTGAATACCGTCCTGGGTGGTGATGATTCCCTCACCGATCAATTGCACGTACTCGGTGACGTAGAGCCCGGCAGCACTAAGGTCAGTATTAACAACATCGGCGGTAAAGGTGCACTCACCCAGCAAGGCATTGAGATTATTACAGTGGGCGGTACTTCATTCGGTGAGTTCACGAAGGCAAGCCGTATTGTCGCAGGCGCCTATGACTATGACGTGGTGCGTAAAGGCGAAAACTGGTATCTGGTGAGTTCTGTGACGCCGACAGAGCCTCCACCGGTGGATCCCGTACCGGAACCGAAGCCAGAACCCGGTGTCGACCCGAAACCTGAACCCGGCGTTGACCCTAAGCCTGAACCTGGTCCTGGCCCGTTGACACCTTTAGTTCGCCCTGAGC
Source organism: Enterobacter sp. CC120223-11 (assembly GCF_900215375.1). GTDB lineage: Bacteria > Pseudomonadota > Gammaproteobacteria > Enterobacterales > Enterobacteriaceae > Scandinavium. The sequence goes on from NZ_OBEF01000008.1 coordinate 155,980, forward strand.
CTGGCGCCTATCTGGCAAACCACGCTGCGGCTAACGGTATGTTTGTTATGCGGTTACACGACCGACTGGGCGAAACACAATATACCGATGCCCTGACTGGCGAGAAAAAAGTGACCAGCCTTTGGCTGAGACAAGTTGGCGGGCACAACGTCTTCCATAGCGCCGGACAATTGACCACGCAAAGCAACCGCTATATTGCCCAGTTAGGTGGCGACGTGGCGCAGTGGTCAACCGACGGAAAAGATCGCTGGCATCTCGGTATCATGGGGGGTTATGCCAACAACCAGAGCAACACACGTTCCCGCTGGAGCGACTATAAAGCCGACGGTACGCTCAGTGGTTACAGCGTCGGGGTTTACGGCACCTGGTATGCCGATAATGAGCATAAAGAAGGGTTGTACACCGATAGCTGGCTTATTTACAGCTGGTTCAACAACCACGTTAAAGGGGATGACCTGCCCTCTGAAAGCTATAAATCACGTGGCCTGACGGCTTCCGTGGAAGCGGGCTGGACGGAAGAGATGGGCCGTTTCTACGGCAGTCAGGGCACGCTTAACACCTGGTATCTGCAACCTAAGGCGCAGGCTATCTGGATGGGTGTTCGCAGCCACGGACACACTGAATCTAACGGTTCCGGTGTCAGCTTCGGCGGTGACGGAAATGTCCAGACTCGTCTGGGATTACGAGCCTACATCAACAGCCATCACAAAATGGATGAAGGTAAGCGCCGGGAGTTCGAACCCTTTGTTGAAATGAACTGGCTACACAACACCAACACCTTCTCAGCCACGCTGGACGACAGAACCATTAGCCAGCAGGGAGCACGAAATATTGGTGAAATCAAAACCGGCGTTGAGGCCAAACTCGGCGACAGGCTGAATATGTGGGGCAATGTGGGCGTACAGATGGGAGGCAAAGGCTATCATGACGCCTCCGCGATGTACGGTATTAAATATCAATTCTGAATCTATTCAGCGCTCTTTATGATGTCCCCAGAGGCTGCTTCAGGCAGCCTCTTAATTTATATTTATTTGATAACGGCCAATACAATAACCCCCTGCCATTAAAGTATGGATTTAGCGGCGTTAGCGTCAGGCCACTTTTGGCGGTATGTTGTTGATACTGCGCTCTCCTTTCTGGTGTAAAACCAAAGTTGAAACAGTCATAACTAATCCAGTAGATGCCCGCCACCAATTTAATAATAAATAAACCTCCTCTTGTCATCGGCAGTGATTTAATGCGAAATAATACATTAATTCATTGTCTTAAATTCCTATTGGGAACTGTCTGTTTATCTTCCCGAACAACATATTGCCCCGCCAGCAGGGGCATATTATTGAGGTGGTATCATGAAAAAAATTATTCTGGCTTTGACTTTCGCGACCGTAGCACTTCCGGCTTTTGCAAATCACCCTATTGCCCGTACAACGGCAGTGGCCACGGCCGATCATCCTGTTGCAATGGCTGCAGCGACCGGCGGTAATGGTGCAAATACTGTGGCGCGGGCAGAAGTTGTTGGTCACTCCGATAACCCGGCCGCGATGGCCGTTGCGACCGGCAGTGGCCGTCATCCTGTCGCACGCACCGCCGTTGTTGCAGGCTCTGATAATCCTGTTGCTGCCGCGGCGGTTACCGCGCGTTAAGCATCCCTTCCCCGGTTTCAGGCCGGGGAACGCTTTTCCATTTCATACTGTTGCCAGTAACATTATCCTTATCCCTGCCTCTTTTCTGAACACCAGCGCAGCCTCATTTTCATCACCTGTCCCTGCCTCTCTTTAGCCGTAGTCTACACTTCCCGTTCTATCCTCGATCGCCGTCACATAATTCCGTACGAAATTATTACTCTAAGGCTAACAATCTGCACCCCGGGTTAATTGATGGGTTACTCCTTACGGAGCAGACTAACTGCAGCATAAATCCAGGCAAAAATGATTTGCTGAATCAGGAGGTTAATAATGAATGCTGGCCAAAGTCCGGCCCGGAACTGGAACACGCGCCGCAGCGAGAAAGCGCGCCGCGTGGCTTCCCTTTCGGTGCAGGGGAAAGTCATTCCCACCGACGGTCTGGTGGATGCGCTGGAAAAACTGATTGCCCCAGGCGACCGCGTGGTGCTGGAAGGCAACAACCAGAAGCAGGCTGATTTCCTCTCCCGTATGCTTGCCGAAGTGAACCCGTCGAAAGTGCATGACCTGCATATGATCATGCCGAGCGTCGGGCGCAGCGAGCATCTCGATATCTTCGAAAAAGGCATCGCCCGCAAGCTCGATTTCTCTTTCTCCGGCCCACAGAGCCTGCGCATTTCGCAGCTGTTACAGGACGGTCAGCTGGAAATCGGCGCGATCCACACCTATATCGAACTCTACTCCCGCCTGTACGTCGATCTCTGCCCGAACGTGGCGCTGATTGCCGGCTATAAAGCGGACCGCAAAGGCAACCTCTACACCGGCCCGAGCACCGAAGATACCCCGGCGCTGGTGGAAGCCGCCGCCTTCCGCGACGGCATTGTTATTGCCCAGGTTAACGAAATCGTCGATGACGAATGCGACCTGCCGCGCGTTGATATTCCAGGCTCGTGGATTGATTACGTGGTCGTCGCCGACAAGCCGTTCTTTATCGAACCGCTGTTCACCCGCGACCCGCGCCTCATCAAACAGGAACATATCCTGATGGCGATGATGGCAATCAAAGGCATCTACGCCGAGCATCAGGTGCAGTCCCTGAACCACGGCATCGGCTTTAACACCGCCGCCATCGAACTGCTGCTGCCAACCTACGGCGAGCAGCTCGGTCTGAAGGGTAAAATCTGTAAGCACTGGACCCTTAACCCGCACCCGACGCTTATCCCTGCCATCGAAAGCGGCTGGGTGGAGAGCGTGCACTGCTTCGGCGGCGAACTCGGGATGGAAGAATATATCCGCGCCCGTCCGGACATCTTCTTCACCGGGGCCGACGGCTCCATGCGCTCCAACCGCGCCTTCTGCCAGCTGGCAGGCCAGTACGCGGTGGACATGTTCATCGGCTCCACGTTGCAGATTGACGGCCTCGCCAACTCCTCCACCGTGACGCGCGGACGCCTCTCCGGCTTCGGCGGCGCGCCAAATATGGGCCACGATCCGCACGGTCGTCGTCACGCCACGCCTGCCTGGCTGAACATGATCACCGAGCCTGACCCAATGCAGCGCGGTAAAAAACTCGTCGTGCAGATGGTGGAAACCTTCCAGGCGGGCGTGAAGCCAAGCTTCGTCGAACAGCTGGATGCCGTTGAAGTGGCTAAATCCTCCGGCATGCCGCTGGCACCGGTCATGATTTACGGCGACGACGTGACCCACGTGCTGACCGAAGAAGGCATCGCCTATCTCTATCGCGGTGAAAGCCTTGAAGAGCGCCGCGCCATGGTTGCCGCCGTCGCCGGGATCACCGACATCGGCCTGGGTGTGGATGCCAAACGCGTCGCTGAGCTGCGCAAAAGCGGCAAAGTGGTGTACCCGGAAGACATGGGCATCCGCCGCTCCGACGCCACCCGTTCCCTGCTCGCCGCAGGCAGCGTGGCGGACCTGGTCGAATGGTCCGACGGCCTGTACAACCCACCTGCGAAATTCCGGAGCTGGTAATGAAACTCCTGTCACAGACTCATGCCGAAGGTCAGGCGCAACAGCTGGCGTTCATCGCCCGCGACTGCCTTATCGACGAAGCGCGATTAAGCCCGAAGCCGGGTCTGGTGGACAGCCGGGGAAACGGTGCCCATCACGACCTGACACTGGATCTGATGGAGCGCTCGGCGCACAGCCTGACCCCGACGTTTCTGCAACTGGCTCAGCAAAGCTGGCAGCGTCCTGCGGATATCGCCCTGCGCGAAACCGTGGGCCGCTTAGGGCGCGAAGGCGAACAGCAGATGATGGCCGCAACGAAGGGCGTGAATACCCATCGCGGTGCCATCTGGGCACTGGGTTTACTGATTGGCGCGAGCGCAATGCTGAACGGCAATGCCTCCGCGCAGCAGATTGCAGACACTGCCGCCCTGCTCGCCCGTTTACCGGACCACGCCGCGCCGAAGGTGTTCAGCAAAGGGCTGAAAGCCACGCATCAGTATCGGGTGCCCGGCGCGCGTGAAGAGGCACAGCAGGCGTTTCCGCACGTGATGCAGCTTGCGCTGCCGCAGCTGTTACGCACCCGTGCGATGGGCGCGAACGAAAGCGAAGCGCGTCTGGATGCGCTGATGGCCATCATGACCTCGCTCAGCGACACCTGTGTGCTTTCCCGCGCCGGAATGCCGGGCCTGCAAGCGATGCAGACCGGTGCCCGCGCGGTGCTGAATGCAGGCGGCTGTGCCACGGTTCAGGGTCGCGATGCGCTCGCAAAACTCGACGCACAGATGCTCGCGCTGAACGCTTCGCCCGGTGGCGCTGCGGATCTTCTCGCCGCCACGCTGTTTCTCGACAGGGTCAGCCAGCCCGCGTCTTGCTCAATTTAAAGAGGATGTTATGGAACACATTACATTGTCATTTCCTGCCAGCCGCACCTTCAGCGGCAAAGCTCTGGCAGGCGTTGTAGGCTCCGGTGATATGGAAGTGCTGTTCACCGCCGCCGCCGGGGATACCCTCAGCATTGATATCACCACCTCCGTGGACAACAGCACCCGTCGCTGGAACGCGCTGTTTGACCGCCTGAACCTGACCAATGGCCTGCCCGCAGGCAAGCTAATTATTCACGATTTCGGCGCGACGCCGGGCGTGGCGCGCATTCGTATCGAACAGGTTTTTGAAGAGGTGGCTCATGCGTAACGACCGCAGCTTTATTGAATTACGGGCCCGCCAACGCGCCCATGCGCTGCTGGATGACGGCAGCTACCGCGAACTGCTCGATCCGTTCGAAGGCATTATGTCGCCGTGGCTCGCGCCGCAGGGCGTGGTGCCGCAGTCCGACGACGGCATGGTGGTCGCTCGCGGCACCATTAACGGCCAGTCGGCGGTGGTGATTGCCATCGAAGGCACCTTCCAGGGCGGCAGCATGGGCGAAGTGTCCGGTGCCAAAATGGCAGCGGCGCTCGAACTGGCGGCGGAAGACAACCGCAACGGCATTCCGACCCAGGCCGTGCTGAGTCTCGAAACCGGCGGCGTGCGCTTACAGGAAGCTAACCTCGGCCTGGCGGCGATTGCCGATATCCATGCGGCGATTGTCGATCTGCGTCGCTACACGCCTGTCGTCGGCATCATTACCGGCACCGTCGGCTGCTTCGGCGGGATGTCCATCGCCGCCGCGCTGTGCAGCTATCTGATTGTGACCCGTGAAGCGCGCCTCGGCCTGAACGGTCCGCAGGTTATCGAGCAGGAAGCCGGAATCGAAGAGTACGACTCCCGCGACCGCCCGTTCATCTGGAGCATGACCGGCGGCGAAATCCGCTATGCCAGCGGCCTGGTGGATGCGCTGGTGGATGACGGCGTCAACGCGGTGAAAACCGCGATGAACGAAGCCATTGCCAAAGGCGTTCCGGCGCAAAACCGCAGCGACAAATATGCCGACTTCCTGACCCGTCTGAGCAACTTCGACACCCGTCAGCAGGCCGACACCGCGCAGATCAAACAGCTTTTCGCCGGGGAGGTGAAATGATGACTCAGTCCAATAGCCGTGGAGCCCTGTGGCTGGAAAAACTCGCGCCGAATGCGCCTCGCATGAACGGCCTGTGCCCTTCCGTACAGGTTGCCGATGGCGAACTGAACGGCGAGAGCGTGCGATTCATCGCTGTAGTGCCGGATGCCAATAATCACTACCCGCGCGCCGCGAAAGGCGAAGTGGGCCTGCTGGAAGGCTGGACGCTGGCAAAAGTGGTGAATGAAACCATTGATGCCGACGCCAACAGCGACGTGAAGCGCCCGATTGTGGCGGTGATTGACGTGCCAAGTCAGGCCTATGGCCGTCGCGAAGAAGCGTTCGGTATTCACCAGGCGCTGGCCGGTGCCGCAGGTGCTTATGCCAAAGCGCGCCTGGCGGGCCATCCGGTGATCGGTCTTATCGTCGGCAAGGCGATGTCCGGGGCATTTCTGGCGCACGGCTATCAGGCCAACCGTCTGATTGCCATCAACGACAAAGGCGTGCTGGTGCATGCGATGGGCAAAGAGTCCGCCGCGCGTATCACGCTGCGTACCGTCGATGCGCTGGAAAAACTGGCGGCAACCATTCCGCCAATGGCCTATGACGTCAGCAACTACGCCACCCTCGGCCTGCTTTCCGATCTGCTTAACCTCAGCAACCCGGATGCGCCGTCCGATGCTGACCTGGCGCTGGTGGAACTCACCGTGCAGAAAGCAATTTCGGATGCACGTAAGGATCCAACGCTGAAAAACCGTCTCGGCGCGGAAAATCGCCGTAGCTCCGCCCTGGTACGCGAAAGGATGCGCGCCAGCTGGTAAGGGGCAACATCAGAAGTACGTAAAAAAAGACCTGCCGAAAGCGGCAACCGTCGGGCGCAGCATAGCGCCCACGGCAAGCCGCTTTTAGAAAATTATAAACATCGCAAATGTTCTCTTTTTTCTTACTACAGGTGATCTATGACTTACGTAATTGTTCATGCGCTCGCGCCAATTTTTATCATCATGCTGCTGGGTTTCTGGGCCGGCAAAGCCAAAATGGTCGACAACAAAAATGTGTCGCTGCTTAACATCTTCGTGATGGACTTTGCCCTGCCCGCCGCGCTGTTCAGCGCCACCGTGCAGACTCCGTGGGCAGGTATTGTGGCCCAGTCGCCGCTGATTGTGGTGCTCACGGGTGCTATGTGGATTACCTACGCGGCAATCTACTTCCTCGCCACCAGCGTGTTTAAAAAATCCCCGCAGGATGCCGCCGTCCTGACGCTGACCGTAGCGCTGCCAAACTACGCCGCACTTGGCCTGCCCATTCTGGGGAGCGTGCTGGGTGAAGGCTCTGCGACCTCGCTTTCTGTGGCTGTCTCCATCGCCTGTGGTTCCGTATTGATGACGCCGTTCTGCCTGCTGATCCTGGAGCGTGAAAAAGCACGCGCCGCCGGTGAAAACAGCGGTTCTACCCTGGCGATGCTGCCGGTACTGATGTGGCGTTCACTGAAAAAACCAATCGTGATGGGCCCGCTGCTCGGCGTGATCCTCTCGGCGATCGGGATCAAAATGCCGGACCTGCTGCTGGCCGCTATCAAGCCGCTGGGCCTGTCCGCTACCGCCGCCGCGCTGTTCCTGACCGGTGTGATTCTGTCTGCCCGTAAGCTGAAGCTGAACGCGATGGTCGGCATCGCCACCATCACCAAGCTGCTGATCCAGCCTTTTATCGCCTGGGCTATCGTTCTGGCCTTCGGCCTGCACGGCTCCGTCGCGATCACCGCGATCCTGATGATTGCGCTGTCTGCTGGTTTCTTCGGCGTGGTGTTCGGCAACCGCTTTGGCGTGCAGTCGCCGGATGCAGAAGCCGTGCTGCTGTTGAGCTCCGTTCTGTGTATCCTGTCGTTACCGCTGTTCATCACCTTAACTTCAGGCATGTAATATGACATTCACACCGCGCCCTCATGATTTACTGTGGCTGAAAAGCCGCGACGCCCTGCTCAATATTGATGAGGCGTGGGTGGCCAGCCAATGGCAGACGGGCTTGCCCGTGGTGGTGCGGCGCGATGTGAATGAAAACGGCGATATTCCGGTAGGCGTGCGCGGCATGAAGCGCGAACAGCGCGCCGCCGGATGGATTAAAGCAGAGTCCGTTTCCCGCGTCGTGACGCCGGAAGAACTGGCCGAACGCCAGCGCCTGCTGCACTCCCCATTTGTTTCTCAGCCGCCTGTTCAGGCGGCTATTTTACTGACCACCTTTGCGTGGCCGTGGATCTGGGGCATTACCGGCAGTACGGCCTATGCCCTTGCCACCGAAATTCCCGTTCTGCACGCCGACAGCGATCTCGATCTGCTGATCCGCGCCCCGCAGCCGCTGACTGACGATGAGTTGCGGCAGTGGCAGGCGCAGGTAGAAACGCTGCCGTGCCGGGCCGACACACAGATTGAAACGCCCTTCGGCGCGTTTGCACTAAACGAGTGGCTGCGCGAAGGACGCGTTCTGCTGAAAACCGCCACCGGCCCGCATCTCACCGCAACGCCGTGGCACAGGGAGCCCTGATGAAAATCCTCTTTACCTTTCCCGGCCAGGGCACCCAGCGCCCGGGCATGCTGCAAAACCTGCCCGACGGCGATGCCGTTCTTGCTGATGTGCGCGCCGTGCTTGGCGATGAAACCGATCGGCTCGATACGCCAGATGCCCTGAAACACACCCGCGCGGTACAGCTTTGTCTGCTGATTGCGGGCGTGGCGTGGGCGCGTGAGCTTATTCGTCATGACGTCAAACCGGACATCGTCAGCGGCCTGTCGATTGGCGCGTACCCTGCTGCGGTGATCGCCGGGGCGCTGGATTTTAACGATGCACTGCGGCTGGTGGCCCTGCGCGGTGATTTGATGGAGCAGGCTTATCCGCACGGCTACGGCCTGACGGCGATCGTTGGCCTTCAGCTCAGTCAGGTGGAAAAGCTGATGACGGGCAGCGGCACTTATATTGCCAATCTCAATGCCGAAACGCAGATCGTGATCGCCGGGCGGGATGAGGATATGGCTGCCGTGGCGCACAAAGCGCTGGAGGCCGGAGCCAGCAAGGCCACGCGCCTGGCGGTGAGCGTGCCTTCGCACTGTGCTTTGTTGGATAAACCCGCGGCAGAATTAGCCCGGGCGTTTGAATCGGTGACGTTGTCACGCCCATCTCGTGCTTATCTTAGCGGATCGACGGGGCGCGTCCTGTGGGAACCGCTAAAAATCGCCGACGATCTGGCGTATAACATGGCCCGCACCGTGCAATGGCAGGATGCGATGGTTTCCGCCAATCAGCGCGATGCGCGACTGGCCATTGAGATGCCGCCCGGCAGCGTGTTAACCGGACTGACGCACCTCGCGGGCTGGCAGGGTGATGCCATCTGTATGGAAAGAAACAGCGTTGAAGTGGCGCAGCATCTGGTTAAGCGACTCAGCCGTTAAGACTCCGGGCGTACATGCGCCCTTCCGCCGCCAGCGCCAGTAAATCCTGATCGCGTTCGCGGTGGTGGGAATAGACAATCGAAATCAGCTGGCGCATCTGATACGGTTCCGCCAGCCTCAGAAGCTGGACGTCTTTCTCATAGACTTTTTTCATCCGCCCCGGCATCAGGGCAAAGCCCACGCCCGCCTGCACCAGGCTTATCATCGAGAAGATATCATTCACCCGGGTGACAATTTCCGGCTCAAAACCCGCAATATGAAAAGCTTCCTGAAAGCCTGCATAGGTGGCGAACCCTTCCGCCAGAGAGACAAACTTGCGGTCAGCGTAGTCACGCAGATCGGCGGCCTGCGCTGAGTTGAGTTTTTCACTGGCGGGTGCGGCAAGAAAAATATCGTCGTGAAACAGTGGGATCACGTCAAATTTCGAGCCTGCAAACTCGCCTTCGTTGGTGGAGATAAGGATGGCGTCCAGCGCGTCGTCTTCCAGCATATCGAGCAACATCTGGTTGGAGCCCATGGTTAAATCCAGCTCCAGCGAAGGCCTGCGGAGCTTCATACCCATAATAATTTTCGGCACCGTTTCCAGCGTCAGCGAATAAAGCGTGCCGATGCGCAAACGCCCGCGCCCGACGCCTGCCACCTTGCGGGTCGCCTCCAGACCTTTATTCATCAGGTTGATGACATCCTGACAATACTCCAGCAGCGTCCAGGCCGCAGGCAGCGGCAGCAGGTTGCGTCCTTTATGCACAAACAGCGGGCAGCCAACGCCCTCTTCGAGCGTGTGCAGCGCCCGGTGAACGCTGACGCTGCTCAGTTCCAGCGCCTCGGCGGTGCGGGCAATGTTGCCCTTGCTCATAAACATCATAAAGACGCTGAGCTTGCGAAAGGTGATGTCCTGATTAATGTCGTCTTTCATTGCAGTCCATTTCTGTCGGGCCAGGTGCAGTCATTATACCTGCTTTTACTGGTTGCCCGTTGAAACGGTCCTGCGCCAGGATTATTTCAGGCTCAATGATATTGATGGCTTTCCACCAGCCAGTTTTTAAAGACATCGCTGCGCAGCGTGCGCAAAAAATCAATGGAGCCCGTACAGCCTATTTTTTTAATCAGCGTCTGGCGTGTCTGATACACCGTTTTAATATGCAGGTTGAGATATTTTCCCATTTCTGCCATTTTTTTGCCTTCTTTGATCAAATCGATCAGCCGCCTTTCCCTGGCGGTCAGCAATACAGGTTTATTCGTCGCCAGCGGCTTATCGGCAAGATAGCCGATGGAAATGATAAAATTTTGCAACTCATTCACCGTCACCCGTTTTGGCAGTTGATAAAACGGAGTCGCGCTCAGGAAATTAAAGGGTGTGCCGTCCGTGAGCAGTACAATCCGGTGCGTTGTCAGATCGTAGTTGTGATTTAATACATCCGTATATTGTTGCTCGCTCAAGAAGACATAACGTAACGAGGTGTTGTCAAAATTGATTTTTTCCAGAATATGGACCAACCCCATTCTGAGATAATTATCCGTCAGCCAGATATCGGCATGATCGTGCTGTGTGTAGTCTTCGCCGCGCATCGTACGGTTTCCTTTATTCTGTAAGCTGAGAGCACAAGGCCTGTGAGTTCACAGCCCGTCGGGTACGAGAATCAGGATTAAATCGACAGTAAAAAATGGGTCAAATATCGTCCATGGTGTGGCCGACGACAATCTCCAGGGTTTTCCTGATAATATCGGCCTGCACAATATCTTCTGTCGATTCCAGTCGACGAATCAGAGCCAGCATAATATTTTTATTATTGATATGTTCCCCGGAAATAATAACGGTACGAATTGCAGCCCCTAACACCACCGATTCTTCGGCAAGCACATCCCCCGCATGACGGAAATAATCTGATAGCGCATTATCGGCCAGAGCATTGTAAATATCGGGTTGCTGAATCATTGCTGTGTTCATCTGTTTCACCGTTAATAATGACATTGCTGGTTAATGGATATTGTCTTTGCCCGTTGCAGTCGTCCCTTCCGCAATAACTTGTACTCTCTCCTGGTGGTTCATTTTACCTGCCTGAGCTTCCTGCCCGTTGTTGTCGACCATGACGCCTTCGATGTAGGCGACGACCTGCGGAAAAGCGCCACGCCGACGAGGATCCCGTTCGACGGCCTGCATGGTGCGAAGTTCTGTCAGTAAAGCCATTGAGCTCACCGGCGCTTTGCGTTTCAACAGCGAAATCACCGCCTCGCCGATCAGTTCATCTGTGAGTTGTTCAATGTCGTTTCTGTTCATGACTGCGCTCTCTGCTTGCCGTTACGCCCGAAGCGCTGGGTTAGCGTTCGAAAAGCAGCCCAATCAGGGCGTTGTAGTGGCTTTCCTCTTCCGCACATGAGGAGTGCTCAAGACGGCTCAACAGTTTGGTACACAGGGATTTGCGGTTGAGGTTGCGACCATCGCTCAGAATGTCCACCACAATCTGGCCCAGGGTTTCCTGCTGGGTCGGCATGTTGGCCTTACTGAAATACTGCGCAATCGCGCTGGCGGTATCCGGGATGTAACCATTCTGCTGCATATGTCGCTCCTGTACGAATCAGTAAAAGGGTTAAGGGCTCGTTATACAAACTTAGAAAAATTGTACATAATATCTGTACAAATGCATGATAAGTTTTTTAGCAAAAAATGCTAATACATAAATTTCAGTGCCTTACACTTGGTAAATAAGGCTTTATCTTAAAAATTATGTACATCACCATCTTCAATTCTGTACAAAAATTTAGAGCGCTATTTCCCTCCATATGTACAGGTCTCACTCAACGTAAAACATTTGTTAATTTAATGTGTTAAGTGCAAGACATCCCTTTAGCAATCTGCCAGGATGAAGCGTCTTCTTCTCTAAGTGAAAAATCATGCTCACTACCATTATTTACCGCAGCCACTTTTGCGATGACGTCCCCGTCAAAGCCCTTGAGAGCATGGTTGCTGCTGCCAGTGTTAAAAATCGCGAAGCGGATGTGACCGGCATCCTGCTGTTCAACGGCACCCATTTCTTTCAGTTACTTGAAGGGCCAGACGAGGCGGTCAAGGCGATTTACCAGACCATTTGCGAGGACAGTCGCCATTACAACGTGGTGGAACTGTTGTACGACTACGGTCCCTCACGTCGCTTTGGCAAAGTCGGCATGGAACTCTTTGATTTGCGGGAGCACGATCGCGACGAGGTGCTGCAGACGATCCTCGACAAAGGCACCTCAAAATATCAGCTCACCTTTAATGACCGTGCACTTCAGTTCTTCAGAACCTTCGTCGCGGCAACTGAAAAGCCAAATTACTTCGAAGTTCCCGCCAGCATCGATTGGGCGTTCGTCACGGACACCGAAGCACGCTACGTCGACCCTCAGGTGGCGATGAAGCATGCCGACTGCGGCTTTGCGTTCCAGCCAATTATCGACCCGCTCTCCCAGGAGATTGTATCCCTCGAAGCGTTGGTGCGTACCGCGTCCGGAGATTCGCCGGAGGCCTATTTCAGCGCCCTCAGCGGTGAAGCAGTTTATGAAGCCGACCTCAACAGCAAACAGGCCGCTTTTGCGCTGGCTTCAGCGCTCGAACTGCATGACCAGACCATCAGCGTCAATCTGCTGCCAATGACGCTGGTGAACGTTCCCGATGCCGTTGCGACACTGCTGCAGTCAATCGAGCTCAACGGATTGGTGCCCGAGCAGGTGATCGTTGAGTTCACGGAGAGCGAGGCTATTTCCCAGTTCGACGCCTTCACCCAGGCGGTGCGCTCCCTTAAAGCCGCCGGGATAAGCGTTGCTATCGACCATTTCGGTGCCGGTTTTGCCGGACTTTTAATGCTGGCCCAGTTCCAGCCGGACCGCATCAAAATCAGCCGCGATCTGATTCGTGATGTGCATAAAAGTGGCCCACGCCAGGCCATCGTGCAGGCCATTATCAAATGCTGTGCATCGCTTGAAATCGCCGTCTCAGCCGTGGGCGTGGAGAAACCTGAAGAGTGGATGTGGCTTGAGTCAGCAGGCATTTTTCACTTCCAGGGCCATCTGTTTGCCCGCCCTTGCTTCTGCGGCATTCCCCCTGTCGCCTGGCCCGAAAAGAAAAGCCTGCTGTAGTTTCCCCGAAAAAACCGCTCACAGCATTCTGATTATGTGGGCGGCCGCCTCTGCAATTTCCCCACGTCAGCCCTGTTTCGGATTATGTTCACCCTTTGTTAAGGATTATGTTGCTACCCTTAAGTTGAGCTGCTGTACAATAAATCATAAGTTGTACAAGCACGTCTGATTCGTTATCTTAGCAAGGACGTATCGGTCAACGTATGAGGGAGTCTATGGCCTTTTACAGCATCGGCGATGTCGCCGAACGATGCGGAATCAACCCTGTCACCCTGCGAGCCTGGCAGCGGCGTTACGGTTTGCTTAAACCTCAGCGTAGCGAAGGCGGTCATCGGCAGTTCGATGAAGAAGATGTTCAGCGTATCGAAGAGATTAAGCGCTGGATTAAAAGTGGCGTGCCCGTGGGTAAGGTTAAGGCCCTGCTTGAAGAGAGCAAAGTTGCCGTTCATGACGACTGGAGTACCCTCCAGGAAGAGATGATGGCGGTGCTGCGTTCTGCGCACCCGGCCAGAATGCGGGCGAAAATCGTTGCGCTAAGCCGTGAATACCGCGCGGAAGATCTTATCGACCATGTGTATGTGCCTACCCGCCTGCGCCTGGGTCTCGACCACAATACCGCCCGCATCATGTGCAGCATGCTGGACGGCGTGTTGACGGAGTTCGTTGCCGTCAGCCTCGCGGAATCACGCAAAAAATCCGGCAAAGATGCCCTGCTTATTGGCTGGGATACCGAAGACAGAACGCGGCTGTGGCTTGAAGCCTGGCGTTTGTCGCAGCAGGGCTGGCATATCGCCGTGCTGACCGATCCCCTCGATTCGCCGCGCCCGGAACTGTTTCCAGGCCAGCAGCTGATTGTCTGGACCGGAATCACCCCTACCCGTCGCCAGCAGGAACTGTTGCAGCATTGGCATGAACAGGGATATTCGCTTATTTTTCATCAACCCTGAGCGGCTTCGACCTCAGGAGTGATGACAAAAACAGGGAGAGAACCATGCTTCGCAGAATGATATGCGCCACGGCGGCAACGCTGTTTGTCGCCCACGCCGCCCTTGCCACCCCACCACAGAACTTCCTTTACACTTCTTCCGGTGAACTGCCCGATCACCACGCGCTGCTGGAACGCCCGGACATTCACGGTGTACAGATCGTCTATTCATGGAAACAGCTGGAGCCCGCGCAGGGGAAGTATGATTTCAGCGCCATCGAGCAGGATCTGGCTCAGACTGACGCCCTGCATAAAAAGCTGTTTATTCAGATTCAGGACCGCTTTTTTGAAGCGCAGGCGCGCAACATTCCTGCTTATCTGCAAACGCCCGCATACGCCGGTGGTTTAGTGGCCCAGACCGATAACCCAGGTGAAGGCAAAGCGCCCGCTCAGGGCTGGGTGGCCATGCAGTGGAATGCCGACGTTCGCGCCCGATATCAGGCGCTGTTAAGCGCCCTGGCCGCTAAATTCGACGGTAAAGTGGCGGGTATCAACCTGCCAGAAACGGCCATTGATATCGACATGAAGGACCCGAAAAGCGGCTTCAGCTGCGACCGCTACTTCACCGCCACCCTCGATAACATTCAGTTTGCCCGTAAGGCCTTCACGCACTCCAGAGTGGTGCAGTACGTTAACTTCTGGCCATGCGAATGGAACAACGACCATCAGTATATGTCGCGCCTTTTTGCCCTGGCAGCGGAGAATAAAATTGGCCTCGGCGGCCCGGATATCGTCCCGGGCAAGCAGGCGCAGATGAAAAATTCGTATCCGTTCTTCCACCAGTACAAAGGCAAGCTGGATTTTGTGGCAATGGCGGTGCAGGAGCCCACGCTGAGCTACACCAACCCGAAAACCCACAAGAAGTTCACTCGCGAGGAGTTCACGCAGTTTGCAGAGGATTACCTCGGGGCGAATATTATCTTCTGGAGCACACAGTCTCCGTGGCTGAAGGCAGAGAAATAGCCGTTTCGCGTTGGCCTGCCGCTCCTCGCAGGCCCGTCAATGTTAGCGCCCGACGCGCGCCTGCAACGCCGCAGGATAGCGGTCGCCGGTAATTTTTACGCTCTCCAGCACCTGATTGATTTTGTGCAGTTCCGTCGCTGAAAGTGAAATATCCGTGGCCCCCATGTTCTCTTCCAGGCGATGCCGTTTGGTGGTGCCCGGAATCGGCACAATCCACGGTTTTTGCGCCAGCAGCCAGGCCAGCGCAATCTGCGCCGGAGTGACCCCCTTCTCTGCCGCCAGTTTGCCGAGCAGCCTGACCAGTTGCTCATTGGCTTTTATCGCCTCAGCGACAAACCGCGGCACCTGACTGCGGAAGTCGTCTGCGCCAAAGGTGGTACCGGAACTGATAGCGCCGGTTAAAAATCCTTTCCCCAGCGGGCTGAACGGCACAAAGCCAATCCCCAGTTCCTCCAGAAGCGGTAAGATTTCCTGCTCAGGCTCGCGCCACCACATCGAGTATTCACTTTGCAGCGCCGTGACGGGCTGTACGGCGTGTGCGCGGCGAATCGTGTTCGCACCCGCTTCCGACAGGCCAAAGTGCTTCACCTTACCTTCGGCAATCAGATCTTTTACTGCGCCAGCAACGTCCTCAATGGGCACGTCCGGATCGACGCGATGCTGATACAACAGGTCGATCACGTCCGTTTTCAGTCGCTTAAGCGATCCTTCCACCGCCTGGCGAATATGCTCCGGGCGACTGTTTAAAATCTGCTGTTTGTTGTCATCGCCAAAAGTGAAACCGAACTTGGTTGCAATCACCACCCGCTCGCGGTAAGGCTTCAGGGCCTCGCCCACCACCTCTTCATTCAGATACGGGCCGTACACCTCGGCGGTATCGAAAAAGGTCACGCCACGCTCTACCGCCGTACGAATCAGTTCAATGGACTGTTTTGTTTCCGTCGCCGGGCCGTAGCCGTGACTCAGCCCCATACAGCCGAGCCCCAGGGCCGATACTTTAAGGCCTGAGCTGCCGAGTAAACGTTTTTGCATGGTGATTCTCCTCTGTAATCCTGTCTGGAGGAAAAGCATAACGCGCGGGAACTGATTCGATTAGAGGGGGAAATACACTAGTAGTTATGAGTATGATTCATGAATGCTCACGCGCACGCTTGTCTGCGAAGATCGCGATGGCGATCCCGGCAATCACCGTCGCGCTGGACACGAGAAGCAGCAGCGAGAGATGCTCCCCTAAAAAGAGCGCACCGCCCAACGCCGACAGACACGGCACGCTGAGCTGCACCGTGCTGGCGGTTGATGCGGTTAATGACGGCACGATGGCATACCAAAGTGCATAGGCCGCGCCCGAGGTCAGGCCGCCGGAAACCAGCGCCAGCAGCACGCCGCTGGTATCGGCATGGGCACTTTGATGCAGGAGCAACGACAAAATGATTGCCAGCGGCGTTGCCAGAATAAAGCTCCCGGCGGTGGCGGCAGTCGCATTATTTACGCTTTTCCCGGCAATGCTGTACGCCGCCCAGCCCGCGCCAGCGAGCACCATCATCGACGCCGGAAGCAAAGGCGGTGAATTCGCGCCGGGCAGCAGCAAGAAAGCGATGCCCGCAACCGCCAGCGCAATACCTGCGCACTTCAGGCCGCTGAACCTTTCACCACGGAAAAAGCCCCAGCCCGTCATCACCAGCTGGACCGTGCCGAACAACAGCAGCGCGCCTTCCGCCGCGCCGAGGTGAATATAGGCCAATGAAAACGCAAACACGTAGAGAGCCAGAAACAGCGTGTTGGGCAACCGCCACTCCACCGGGCGATTCAGCAGGGGTTTTCTGAGCAGAATAAACAGCACGCAGGCGCCCCCCAGCAGCCGCAGCGTACTGAAGGAGAAAGGATCGATATGCAGCCCTTTGATCGCCACCCGGCACAGAATGGAGTTTGCCGCGAAGGCCAGCATCGCCAGGGTAATTTTGCCCGTCATGCTTTGTCTCTTGTGATTGGCGTGAGTCCCGCATTGTACGGTATCGCATTGCCGAAACTAAATGTTCCGCTGCATCAATACGTTTAGCCCAAATGGCCGCTGCGCGCTTGTGTCCGTGTGATTATTTCACGATACTGTATATAAACACAGTATCACGAAGAAAGCTAACCCATGAAACCAATCCCCTCCACAGAAACCGAATGCGCAGTGACCCTGCCTCTCTTTACCGAGCGCGTCTCCTGCGGTTTTCCCAGCCCGGCGGCGGACTATATGGATGAGGCCATCGACCTGGTAAAAAGCCTGATCGCGCACCCATCGGCGACGTACGTTTTGCGAGTATCCGGCGATTCGATGCGCGATGCGGCCATTGTGCCCGAGTCGATGCTGTTGGTGGATGCCAGCCTGCGCGCGGGCGATGGAGATATCGTCGTGGCCCGCCTGAGCGGCGGGTTTACCGTCAAGCGGCTGCGGCTGCACCCGCATCCACACCTGATGCCGGAAAACCCCAACTATGCGCCAATCCCGATCAATGAGAATGACGACGTGCAGATCTTAGGCGTGGTGACGACGGTGATCACCCAGCCCGCACGGCATGCGGGCTGAAAGTTATTGCTTCGCCTTTAACCCCAGCACAAAAGGCACAGAGTCTCGCAAAGACGGATTCACCGCCCCGCTGTGATCGAGGCCCGGGTAGAGATGTTGGCTCACCTGCGTGCCCGCGGCCTGTACGTCGTGGGCAAACTGCTGCTGCATTGCCGTCGGCACGTTGATGTCATCCCCGCCGATACCGATAAATACCGGGTGTTTAATGTGCAATGTCGGATAGGAGAGCGAACTGACCGAAGCGTTCAGTAAATCCTGAATCCCTGGCTTGAGGCTGTTTTCCATCGTCAGCTTATCCTTCATCACTAACTCCGTTAATGGCGTGATGCACTGACTTTTGGCCTCTTCGAGCGGACCAAGGGCCGCCTTCTGGAAATAGTCTGCCGCCTTCAGGTTCGGATCGCGATCGGCCGCGGAGTGATAAATGTAAAAGACATAGGGGATCTTCGGATCGCCTGTGGCGAGCTGCTTCTCCGCGGTGGTGGTGAACAGGCCGGAAACCTGACTTTTCGCCGTGAAGTACGGCGTACCAGTCAACACGGTGCCGATGATGTTCAGCTCCGGCGCGTAGTCAGGCTGATAACCGGCGGTGGCAAAGGCGGCATGTGCGCCCTGCGACTGTCCCACCAGCACCAGCTGATTTTTCAGCGGGAACGTCGCCAGCGCGGCACGAATGCTGTCGAGCGTACTCCACGCTTCGGCACGGGCATCCAGATAGTGGTGCAGTCCGGCGGAACCGAGCCCCGGATAGTCTGGCGCAACCACGGCGTAACCCAGTGAAAGCCAGGTATTGAGATACTGGCTGTCGCGCGGCGTACGTGCATTCAGCGACGGCGCACAGTCATGAGCAATGCCGACGGTACCGTGCGTCCACACCACCACTGGCCAGCCACCTTCCGGCACGGGGCCTTCCGGTAAAAAGACCGCGGCGCTGTCCACGCGCATTCCTTTTCCTTTTACGCCATCCAGCGAACGGTATTCCACGCGATACTGGCTGGCGGCTTCCTGCAATCCTGCGGCCTGCGCCAGATCCGATTTGCTCACCACCAGCCCTGTTTCAGCGGCAAACGCGCCGCCCATAGGTGCCAGCAGCAGGCAGGCCAGAAGGCTTTTCCTGAGCGATCCTGTGACTTTGTTCATCAACAACTCCCTGATCGATTTTTATGTTCAGAACACTATTCTACGCCAAAGAAAGCTGAACCGTGGGTCAACGAGGGGATTATATTGGCTAACGTGATTTTATAGAGCACGGCCCTCGGCTGTAACGAGCCACAATAACCCGCATAAAAAGAAAGAATGTCGACGACTCACGACAACAATTTACAAAACAGACAGTTACTTTCTTTTATTGATAGTTTCTGTGAATTCACGTTGAGGGTTCATTTATATTTCAAATGGCACTCTGAAGGCAGAAGTTAAACCTCTCATCGGAATTAAGGAGTCAGGCTTATGTACAAGAATATTTTGATGCCTGTTGATGTATTTGAAATGGATTTGAGCGATAAAGCAGTACGCCATGCGACTCATCTGGCAAAGGCGGAGGGGGCATCGATTACCCTCGTGAATATTCTGCCAAACAGCAGCCGCTCGCTGCTGCGCGGCTTCAACGCCGATATCAAGAAGCTGGAAGAGTATATGGCGGCAGAGTCTGAAAAGAAGATGACAAACCTGAAACGTCTCTTCGATATCTCTCCGGAGCATATTCACTGCAAAGTCTATTTTGGCAACGTGCGTGATGAAATTATCAGGCTGAGCAAAGAGAGAAAATATGATGCGATCGTCATCGGTTCGAGAACCCCGAGTATCAGCACTCATCTGCTCGGCTCCAATGCCGAATCTATTCTGCGCTACACCACCATTCCGGTGCTGGTAGTTCGCTAATTCTGTCGCCGCAGCCGAAAGGGTGCGGCGAATATAATTCTTTGCTCACACCCTCCCTGCTTTTTTTGTGAACTCTTAATGAGCATCATTACGCCAAAGGCCCTTGCTCAATGGCATTTGCCGCAGGCGCGGCTAAACTTCCGGTATTCTTCATCAGCTTCTCACTCCCTGATCCCACGGCGAGACACCATGAAAAATCATCCGGTACTTTGTTTGCTCTCCCTTACCGTCTCTTTTTGCGCCAGCGCTTCGCCCTATCTCAGCGGTGAGCCGACGCAATATCAACATGATGGCCTCTCGCTGAACGCTTCGCTCGGCTATCTGGGGGGCGAAGCCAAAGAGTATGTCTACGACGGCGGCAAGCAGCTCAGTCGCCTGGACTGGAAGGTGAAAAACAGCGCGATTATAAAAGCAGAGGCCAATTACGACCTGCTGTCCTGGCTTAGCCTGAATGCCCGGGGCTGGACGACGCTGGCCTCCGGCAGCGGCCACATTGATGATTATGACTGGCAGGATCCGAACTCAAGCCACTACACCGATCACTCCACCAGCCCGGCGACGGTGAATGAAGCTAACGAATACGATCTCAGCCTGCGCTTCTGGGCGCTCAATCAGCCAGCGTACAAACTCGGGGCGATAGCCGGGTATCAGGAGAGCCGCACCAGCTGGACCGCCCACGGCGGCAGCTACGACTATGCAGGAACGGACGCAGACGACAACTACGACCCCAACCTGCCCCGGCAACGCGGCACCTTCCCGGCGGGACAGACCGTCCTCGGCTATCGTCAGGTCTTCAAAGCGCCCTATATAGGGCTTGCGGGCTACTACGCCTTTTCTCAGTTTGAACTCAGCGGCCTGCTCAAATACAGCCACTGGGTAGACGCCACCGATCATGACGTGCACTACCTGACCAACACCGTTTCATCAACCGGCAACAATAACGCCGAGATGTGGGCGGGCACCGTCAACGCCGGGTACTGGGTCACGCCGCACGCCAAACTCTTCACCGAGGCGGCGTATACGTTCTACCCCAACAAACACGGCGATATTAACCAGTGGGATGAAAATGGCCACGAATACGGACAGGGTGGCGGCGGCATACAGAGCCGGGCGTGGAGCCTGTCGGCAGGCGTGCAGTATTTGTGGTAAACGTCCCTTGATCCTTCCCTTTTTCCGCGATACTGTTTATTTATACAGTATCGCGGAAAATAATCACCATGCTTGCCCTTATCGACGTCAACAACTTCTACACATCCTGCGAAACCGCCTGGCGGCCAGAGCTGATTGGCAGGCCTATAGTGGTGCTTTCCAATAATGACGGCTGCATCATTTCGCGCTCGGCGGAAGCCAAAAAGCTCGGCGTCAAAATGGGCGAGCCGTGGTTTAAGCAGAAAACTCAGCTGGAACGCCAGGGCGTTGTCACCTTCAGCAGCAACTATGCGCTGTACGGCGACATGAGCCATCGGGTGATGAGCACGCTGGAGGAGTGCTGCCCTCGAGTGGACGTGTACAGCATTGATGAGGCTTTTGCCGATCTCACGGGTATTCAGGATCTGGAAAAAACGGGCCGCGAGATCCGCGATCTCATTTTCCAGCGCACGCTGCTCACCGTCGGGGTCGGTATCGCCCCCACCAAAACGCTCGCCAAGCTTGCTAATTTTGCCGCCAAGAAGTACCCGGCAACCAAAGGCGTGGTTGACCTCTCCTCCCCCGTTCGTCAGCGAAAACTGATGGAAAAAGTGCCTGTGGAAGAAGTCTGGGGCGTGGGCCGCAGGCTCAGTAAAAAACTCAGCTCGATGGGCGTCGATAACGCACTGAAGTTGGCGGACTGCGACCTGTGGTTTATCCGTAAAAATTTCAGCGTGGTGCTGGAGCGCACGGTGCGTGAGCTGCGCGGTGAATCCTGCCTGGAATTTGAAGAATACGCACCGGTGAAACAGGAAATTATCAGCTCGCGATCCTTTGGCAAGCGCACCAGCGACTACCGCGAAGTGCGTGAAGGCATCTGCACCTGGGCGGCGCGCGC
The DNA here is from genome assembly GCF_900215375.1 of Enterobacter sp. CC120223-11. GTDB lineage: Bacteria > Pseudomonadota > Gammaproteobacteria > Enterobacterales > Enterobacteriaceae > Scandinavium. The sequence continues at coordinate 177,546 of NZ_OBEF01000008.1, forward strand.
GGCGGAGAAAATGCGCCATGAGCACCAGTATTGCCGCTACGTCGCCGCCTTTATCAAAAGCAGCCCGCACGATGAGCACGAACCCTACTACAGCAACAGCAGCGGCATTCGCCTGCTCACGCCCACCCAGGACACGCGCGATATTATCGCCGCCGCGACCCGCTGTCTTAACGCCATCTGGAAACAAGGGCCGCGCTATCAGAAAGCAGGCGTGATGCTGGGCGATTTTTTCAGCCAGGGCGTGGCGCAGCTCAATCTGTTTGATGAGTTCGGCCCGCGCCCGCATGGTGAACAATTAATGGCGCTGATGGATGCGCAGAACAAAAAAGGCAACAAGCTGTGGTTCGCCGGTCAGGGCGTTTCCCCCACATGGACCATGAAACGCTCCATGCTTTCCCCGGCGTGGACCACCCGATTGAGCGACGTTCCACGCACAATTGACTAAAGACATCCTCAGGCGATTGATATACGATTTATATATGTTTCATATACGGTGTGTATATTCATGGGAATCGTCAAAATTTCTGACCTGCTGCACGAAGACATTCGTGATGCCAGCAAAGCGATGTCGCGTTCGGTCAACGCACAAGCTGAATACTGGATCCGCCTCGGTATGATGAGCGAACTCTACCCGGAGCTGAACTATCAGCAAATCAAAATGATGATGCTGAAATCAGGATCTGACCGCTTACTGGAGGTGATCAATGCCATCAATTCCCATTAAAACAGCCGACGAACTCGCCCGCCAGCGCCACGCCGGGGAGCTGCTGGCCTCCGTGTTCGATATGCTGGACGCGTTTATCCAGCCGGGCGTCACCACTATGGCTATCAACAACAAGGTGGAAGATTATATCGTCAATGAGCTTCACTCCCGCCCGGCGAGCAAAGGCCAGTACGACTATCCATACGTGCTGAATACGTCGGTGAACGAAGTGGTGTGCCACGGCATTCCGAAGGAAACGGAGCATTTACGCACCGGGGCCATTGTGAACGTCGACATCACGCTTGAGAAAGACGGCATGATTGCCGACTCCAGCAAAATGTACCTGATTGGCGACGTCTCCCCGCTGGCCCGCCGCCTGGTGAACAAAACCTACGAGGCGATGTGGAAAGGTATTCAGGTGGTGAAGCCAGGCGCCACATTGGGGGATATCGGGCACGCCATTCAGAAATATGTCGAAGATAACGGCTACAGCGTGGTGCGCGAGTACTGCGGGCACGGCATCGGCAAAGAGATGCACGAAGATCCGCAGATCCTGCACTACGGCAAACCAGGCGTTGGCGACGTGCTGCGCGAAGGCATGGTCTTTACCATCGAACCGATGGTCAATCAGGGCGACAGCAAAATCAAAACCAAAAAAGACGGCTGGACGGTGGTCACCCGCGACAAAAAATTGTCGGCGCAGTGGGAGCATACCATCGCCGTGACGGCGGACGGCTTTGAAGTGCTGACGCTGCGCAAAGGAGAGGTCATCCCCGGTTAAGACGGGTTGATGGCCTGGCGGCGCTTCGTTTGCGCAGGCCTGCAAAACCCTGTCGGGATGCACATCAGTAGGCCCGGCAAGCCTTTGCGCCGCCGGGCAAAAAAATCACACTCACTCAAGCATCCATCTCATCAAACACCTGCTGCGCCAGATGCAGCGTGGCGTTGGCGGCAGGCAAACCACAATAGAGCGCCGAGTGCATGATAAGCTCTTTCAGCTCATCCCTCGTCACGCCGTTGTTGAACGCCGCACGCAGGTGCATTTTCAGCTCCGCTTCGCGGTTCAGCGCAATCAGCATGGCGATGGTGATCATACTGCGCGTGTGGTGACTGAGACCGGGCCGGGTCCAGGTTTCGCCCCAGGCGTAGCGGGTGATAAAGTTCTGAAACTCTTCGTTCAGCGGCGAAAGGTTGTCGATCGTCCGATCGACGTGGGCATCGCCGAGCACTTTGCGGCGTACGTCCATGCCCTGCTGATAGCGTTTTTCGTCGTCCATTATTCTCCCTTAAGCCAGGTCAGCAGCGCCGCAGAAAATTCGTCTGCCGCTTCTACGTTTGAAAGATGTGAAGCCGGAAGCGTCACCCGCTGGCTGCCCGCAATGTTGTTATAAAGATAGTCGGCGTCGGCGACGGTGGTCACCGGGTCACGTTGCCCGGCAATGATCAGCACCGGGGCAGTAATGGCGCTGACTTCCGCACGCAAATCAGCAGCGGCCAGCGCTTCGCAGCCTTCGGCATACCCTTCGGGATCCATATGCGTCAGGGCGTGAACCAGCTGCTCGACCACTTCCGGGTTGTGCTGACGAAACGCGGGAGTGAACCAGCGGTCGGCTGTGCCTGCTGCCACCACGTCCATTCCCTCCTGACGTACGGCGCGAGCACGCGAAAGCCAGCTGGCCTGATCGCCAATTTTTGCCGCGGTGTTTGCCACCGCCAGACCGTAAAAACGCTCAGGCGCGAAGCGGGCCAGCCAGAGTCCAATCAGCCCCCCCACCGAAATGCCGCAGAAGCAGGCTTTGTCGATATTCAGATGATCGAGCAGCGCAATCACGTCCTCGCCAAGCTGGGCGAGCGAGACTTTACCGCGTTTGGTGGTTTGCCCGTGGCCGTGCATGTCGTAGCGCAGCACGCGAAAATGGGCGGTCAGCGCCGCCATCTGTGGCTGCCATAAAGAAAGCGAGGTGCCCATCGAGTTCGACAGCACCAGCACCGGCGCATCCTCCGGGCCATCAATCTGATAATGAATGGTCATGGCATTGCTCCTGATAGCGCGCCAGTACCTGACGCACAAAATAAGTCGCGCTGCCGGTGGCCTTCGACGGGTCCAGCAGCGCGGTCAGTTCAGCAGGGGTAAAATGCGCCGTCAGGCGCGGGTCGTTTTCCAACAGCTGCAACAGCGGGCACTTTTGATCCAGCGCCTGATGACACAGCGTTTCGATAAGGTGATGGGCGTCCTGCTTGCCGATAAATTTTGCCAGCGCCAGGGTGACGGACTCCGCCATGATCAGCCCATGCGTAATGTCGAGGTCCGCACGCATTTTTACGGCATCCACCTGCATGCCGCGCACCAGTTGCTCGCTCTGCGCTATGACGCCACCCGCAAGCGTAATGAGTTCCGGCAGTACTTCCCACTCTGCCTGCCAGCCGCCGAGCGCCCTTTCATGCTGCTGAATTTGACTGGCATACAGCGTTGCCATCAGGCCAGGCGTGCGCTGTACCGCCGTGAGAATAGCCGCGCAGCCGACAGGGTTACGTTTATGCGGCATCGCGGAAGAACCGCCGCGACCGGGTGCCGTTGGCTCACTGACTTCCGCCACTTCAGTTTGCATCAGCAGCGAAAAATCACTGGCGAATTTGCCGAGCGTGCCGCACACGCCCGCGTACCAGTGGCCAATTTCCAGCAGCCTGTCGCGCTGGCTGTGCCAGGGCGTGTCTGCCAGCGTCAGGTTCAACTCCTGGGCTAAGGCTTCCGCCACCGCCGGGCCGTGGTCGTTCAGCGATGCCAGCGTGCCCGCCGCGCCGCCAAACTGGAGCGTTAAGGCACGTGATGAAATTTCACGAAGGCGAACCTGCCAGCGCAGCAGCGCATCCAGCGTGCCGGCAAGCTTCAGGCCAAAGGTAACGGGCAGCGCGTGCTGCATCCAGGTGCGCCCTGGCATCACGGTTTCACGATGAAGTGTGGTTTGCTTCGCCAGCGCGGCCAGCAGGTTCGCCAGCATCTCATCCGTTTTCAGCAGCGCTTCACGCAGCTGGAGCACAAACCCGGAGTCGATGACGTCCTGGCTGGTTGCGCCCCAGTGAACGTAGCGGGCCGCGTCGGGATCGTTCTGTTTCACCTGCGCGGTCAGCTGTTTCACCAGCGGAATGGCGAGGTTACCGGCGCTGGCCGCCGCTTCGCCAAGGGCAGTCATATCAATGCTGCGAACGTCACAGGCTCGTTCAATCGCCGCAACGGCTTCTGATGGAATGACGCCGCACGCCGCTTCGGCCCGCGCCAGCGCGGCTTCAAAGTCGAGCATCCCCTGCACGGCTTGTGCGTCGCTGAACAGCGCCGTTAACGCACTCCCGCGCAACATCGGGGTCAACAAATCCATGCCTGCTCCTTAAACCCGTTCAATAATCAGCGCAATCCCCTGGCCCACGCCGATGCACATGGTACAGAGCGCATAGCGGCCACCTGTGCGTTTCAGCTGATAGGCGGCGGTCATCGCCAGACGGCCACCGGAAGCGCCCAGAGGATGCCCAAGCGCTATCGCCCCGCCGTTCGGATTCACGTGAGGCGCATCGTCCGCCAGCCCCAGCGAGCGGGTCACCGCCAGCGCCTGAGCGGCAAACGCTTCGTTAAGTTCTATCACATCCATCTGTTCGAGCGTTAAGCCAGTTTGTGCCAGCACTTTGCGCACCGCAGGCGACGGACCGAAGCCCATAATGCGCGGCGCAACGCCCGCGGTTGCCACACCGACAACGCGAGCCAGCGGCTGCAAATCGTGAGCGTTCAGCGCCAGCTCGCTTGCCAGCAGCAGCGCGCAGGCTCCGTCGTTAACGCCAGAAGCATTCCCCGCCGTCACGCTGCCGTCGGCCCGCACAACCCCTTTCAGTTTAGCCAGTGATTCCATTGAGGTGCTGCGCGGGTGCTCATCTCGAGCAAAATGAAGCGGCTCGCCTTTGCGCTGCGGAACATTTACGGCGATCAGTTCGTCGTTAAACAACCCCTTTTCCTGCGCGGCGGCGGTTCTCTGCTGGCTGCGCAGGGCAAACGCGTCCTGATCGGCGCGGGAGATGCCAAACTCATCCGCCACGTTTTCGGCGGTTTCCGGCATGGAATCCACGCCATACATCGCTTTCATCAGCGGGTTAATAAAACGCCAGCCGATGGTGGTGTCTTCCATTTTCATGCTGCGGCTGTACGCACTCTCCGCTTTGCCCATCACGAACGGCGCGCGGGACATGCTTTCCACGCCCCCGGCAATCATCAGCTGCGTTTCACCGCTTTTGATAGCCCTGGCCGCGATGCCAATGGCATCAAGGCTCGAGCCGCATAACCGATTGACGGTGCTGCCCGGCACCGTTTCCGGTAAGCCCGCCAGCAGCAGCGCCATACGCGCCACGTTACGGTTATCTTCCCCTGCCTGGTTCGCGCAGCCGTAAATCACATCGTCGATACATGAGGGGTCGAGGCCCGGGTTACGTTCCAGCAGCGCCTTCAGCGGCAGCGCCGCCAGGTCGTCTGCGCGCACCGTTGCAAGCGTGCCGCCAAAGCGTCCGAACGGCGTACGCACCGCGTCACAGATAAATGCCTGAGTCATCATGATTCCTTATGCGCTTTGCGCGAGCTGGCTGAAAGTCAGTTTGACGGGCGTCAGCCGCTGTAGCTCTTCAAAGGAGAGGCCGTTGAAGATTTCACGGACGACCGGGCCCTGTGGGGTGATGTCGATCACCGCAAGATCCGTATAGATGCGGCTGACGCAGCCAATACCGGTTAGCGGGTAGCTGCACTGCTCCACCAGTTTGCAGTCGCCGTCGCGAGTCAGGTGATCCATCATCACGAAGACCTGGCGTGCGCCAATGGCCAGATCCATCGCCCCGCCGACCGCCGGAATGGCGTCCGGTGCGCCGGTGCTCCAGTTGGCTAAATCTCCGCTCGCAGAAACCTGATACGCACCGAGCACGCAGATATCGAGATGGCCGCCGCGCATCATGGCGAAGGAGTCACCGTGGTGGAAATAGCAGCCGCCTTCCAGTAACGTCACAAACTCTTTCCCGGCGTTAATCAGCTCAGGATCTTCTTCCCCCGGCGCAGGTTTTGGCCCCATCCCCAGCAGGCCGTTTTCGCTGTGGAGGAAAATCTCTTTATCGGCCGGAAGGTAGTTGGCGATGCGCGTGGGCAGGCCAATGCCAAGATTGACGTACGCGCCTTCAGGAATGTCCTGCGCCACGCGTCTGGCCATTTCGTCACGGGTCAGTTTTTGCATGGTTTGCTCCTCAGGCGCTTTTGGCCGCGTTGATATTTTCCAGCGAGAAAACGCGCTGCACGAAGATGCCCGGCGTCACAACGTGCTCCGGGTCAAGCTGGCCTAATGGCACAATCGCCGACACTTCCGCTACGGTGGTTTTTGCCGCCGTCGCCATAATCGGCCCGAAGTTGCGCGCCGCTTTGCGGTAAATGAGGTTGCCCCAGCGATCCGCGTGATGGGCTTTGATCAGCGCGAAATCGGCATGAATCGGGTATTCCAGCACGTAGTGGCGACCGTCTATCTCGCGCGTCTCTTTGCCTTCGGCCAGCGGCGTGCCGTAGCCAGTGGGTGTGAACACCGCGCCAAGCCCGGCGCCTGCCGCCTGGATGCGCGCCGCCAGGTTGCCCTGCGGCACCAGTTCCAGCTCCACTTTCCCCCGGCGATAAAGATCGTCAAAGATTTGCGAATCCACCTGGCGCGGGAACGAGCAGATCATTTTTCGCACGCGTCCAGCCTTCAGCAGCGCCGCCAGCCCCACTTCGCCGTTCCCGGCATTGTTATTGATGATGGTGAGATCGCGTGCGCCCTGGGCAATCAGGGCATCAATCAGGACGGTGGGCTGTCCGGCGGGGCCAAAGCCGCCAATCATCACGGTGGCACCGTCGGGGATCCCGGCGATGGCCTGTTCCGGCGTCGGGACGCTTTTGTCGATCATCAGGTCGCTCCTTGTCGTGCTGAAAATGTGCGGTTATCGCACTTTTATGCGTTGTTCGCCCAAAATGTGACCCGCTTAACGATGCCGGTCAAGGGCGATAATCGAAATATGGTGCGATTATCGAACATCCTGTATCTTTAACCGCAAACTGTGATCGGAGGCAAAAACATGAGCAAACATCCTGACGACGTGCTGAACAGCGAGAGCGATCCGTTCAAGGGCGATCCGAACTTTATGGCTTCTCTGGCGCGCGGGCTGGAGGTGATTCAGGCGTTTACGCCGCAGCGCCCGCTGCTGTCGATTTCCCAGATCAGCCAAAAAACGGGGATCCCGCGCGCGGCGGTGCGCCGCTGCCTGTATACGCTCGGAAAACTGGGGTTTGTGTATGCTGAAGACGGCAAAAACTTCCAGTTGCGACCGCGCATTTTATCGCTCGGTCATGCCTGGCTGGCCTCCACGCCGCTGGCACGCTCTGCCCAGCCGGTGCTGAAACACCTGAGCGAAATGCTCAACGAGTCCTGTTCAATTGCCACCCTCGACGGCGATGACATTCTCTACATCGCGCGCGCATCGAGTTCGCGAATTATGACCATCGATCTGGATATCGGCAGCCGCCTGCCCGCCTGGGCGACGTCAATGGGCCGCGTGCTGCTAAGCCACCAGCCGGAAGAGAAGCTGAACGACATGCTGGCGCGGGTGACGATGATTCGCTACACGCCGCAGACGGTGGATTCGGTGAGTAAACTTCGGACAGAGCTGAAACGCGTGCGCCAGCAGGGCTACGCGCTCAACGATCAGGAACTGGAAATGGGGCTGCGATCGCTGGCGGTACCGCTGTTTAATCCTCAGGGGCACTGCGTGGCGGCGCTCAACGTTGGGGTACATGCGGGCCAGGTATCGGCCAGCGACATGCTGGCACGTGTGCTGCCGGAGCTGCAAAATGCGGCGAAAGAGCTGACGCTGCTGCTGCGCTAGCGGCTGCGCTTGGCGTGACGCTCCCAGTTGTCCTGTTTCGCCTGTTCGGATTTTTTCAGCGCCACATAGCACGCCCCGCTGCCGCCGTGGTGCGGCAACGCAACGCAAAACGCCTGCACGTCTTCAAACTCCGTGAGCCAGCGCGCAAGATAGCTGCGGATAACGTTGGCGTGCGAGCCGTCGGCTTTGCCTTTGCCATGAATAATCAGTACGTTGCGTAAACCATCCCGATGCGCCTGAAGAATAAATGCGTACAGCATCTGCCGACATTGTTCGGCGGAGTGGCGCAGCAAAGTCAGGCTTGCCTGTTGGCTGTATTTCCCCGCGCGCAGCTTGTCGAGCACGCCGTTTTGCAGGCCTTCACGCTTAAACTCAAGCGGCGTGCCGAGGGGGACGATATCGAGGAAACCGAGGGTGAGAAAGTTGTCGAGCTGCAGCGTGTCGATATGCGCGGGCGCTCTCGTATTACGGGTGGGTTGCCAGAGCGCATCATTGCCGCGCTTCAGGGGCTGGACATCCTCCATGGCGTCAAGAAAGAGAAATTTGTCGTCAGGGTTCATCATCATCGCCTCCCGCTACATCGACCGCCACTGCTGAGCCGCTACTATAGCCGCGCCCTGCCTCATCCTCAACGCTTTTGACTTTTTTCGGAAACTGACTTCCTGAAGAATATATTCTGAATCAGGAAAGCGTCGAATAACAGACAGCAACAGTTAACCATCACTTAACTGAAATTAATTAGCGGTAACATGAAATGAAAATGTAAACGAAACGTGAAATATATCACCCAAAAGTACTGGTATTTATTCTCAGATTCGCTATAACTGTATTACCTGCACGGGGGAATGAGCGGCGGGAACACGTTACGGAAATATTGCTGTGTATACTGCGGGGTCTGGCGGATGTCGACAGATCCTGTTTTTTTATTTCTCACTCAATAATCACCCACGAAATAATTGCTGGCTTTGTCGACGAAATTGCGTAATTAATGCCGCCGCAAGCGGTGTCTGCTGTGCGTCCCGGCGCTGAATCAGATAATACGCGGCTTTCGGCAAGGGTTCTGCGACAGGAATGAGTACCAGACGGTGAGCAATCAGCGGGTCGGTGCCTAACTCTTCCGGCAGAATACTTAAGAAATCACTTTGCGCAACAAGGCTTATGCAAGATGAGAAAGTTTCACACACCACGCCGACGGTCGGTATTTGCGCCCGGTGGCTAAATAACTCTTCCAGCTGCTTATAATAACTTCCCCGTGGCGTCGGCATTGTCCAGTTATATTTAAGTAATTCGCTAATGGATTTTGCACCCAGCGCCGGATGACCGTTTCTCGCAAATATAGCGAAGTTTTTTTCAAATAATTTTTCAAACGTAAATTCGTGATCGTAAGGCCCCTTATAATAACTGTTGATGGTAAAATCCAGTTCGCCCTGACGGAGTTCATTGATCATCGACACCAGCTGGCCTTCCATGATTCGCACCGTCACGCCCGGATGCTGTTGATGGAAGCGATTAATCACCGGCGGCATCAGCGTTCGCGCCACGCTTGCGCCCATTCCCACATTGATGCGTCCGGTTAATCGCCCCTGCCGCTGCTGAATTTCGTCCTGCGCGGCGCGAAGCTCTTCCAGAATTAAATTCGCGTGCTGATAAAAGCTCTCCCCGCATTCGGTTAACGCCACGCCTTTACTGCGGCGAATAAACAGCTGGGCAGAAATGCCCTCCTCCAGCTCTTTTATTGATTTAGTCAGCGCAGGCTGTGAAAGCTCAAGCGTGCGGCTTGCCCCGCGGATGCTGCCCTGCCTGGCCACTTCCACAAACGCCCGAATTTGATGAATTTTCACCTGAAAGGTCATGCCCGCTCCGTGATAACCACTGTTTATCAGACACAAGAAACTGGCATCTACTGTAATGCAAAGGGATATGGCAGGGTAATGACCGAAACGTTAAAAAGTTATTACTGATAAGTAAAAACTATCACAGCGTGAAGCGATTCACACTTTTTACCGATAACAGGAAACGTTATGCCATTACTTACCGAATATGTAGCGTCGCTGGCGACAGATTTGCGCGCCTGGCGTCGTGAATTTCATCAGTATGCCGAATCCGGCTGGCTGGAATTTCGTACGGCCTCCCGCGTCGCGGAGATCCTCGACGGCCTCGGGTATCAACTTGCCGTTGGTCGCGATGTAGTAGATGAGCAAAGCAGAATGGGCCTGCCCGATGCAGCAACGCTTGCCGAACAGTTCGAACGGGCCCGCCAGCAGGGTGCACCGGCACGCTGGTTGCCCGCCTTTGAAGGCGGCTTTACCGGCGTTGTTGCGACACTTAATACAGGCCGCCCCGGCCCAACTCTCGCCTTTCGCGTCGATATGGACGCACTCGATCTCAATGAACAGCTGGACGACAGCCATCGCCCACACCGTGATGGGTTCGCCTCCTGCAATGCAGGCATGATGCACGCCTGCGGCCACGATGGCCACACCGCCATCGGCCTGGGTCTGGCCCACGTACTGAAGCACTTTTCCGCAGAACTTCGGGGGACGATCAAGCTGATTTTCCAGCCAGCGGAAGAAGGCACACGTGGGGCTCGCGCAATGGTTGCCGCAGGTGTTCTCGACGATGTCGATTACTTTACGGCGGTGCATATCGGCACCGGCGTGGAAGCAGGCACGGTGCTGTGCGGTGCCGATAACTTTATGGCCACCAGTAAGTTTGACGTGCGCTTTACCGGCGTTGCCGCACACGCGGGAGGAAAACCAGAAGAAGGCCGCAATGCGCTGCTCGCCGCGGCGCAGGCAGCGATTTCCCTGCATGCCATTGCGCCGCACAGCGCGGGGGCGTCACGGGTGAACGTCGGCGTAATGCAGGCAGGAACCGGGCGCAACGTGGTGCCTTCATCAGCATTGATCAAAGTGGAAACGCGCGGCGAAAGCGAAGCCGTCAACCAGTACGTATTCGATCGAGCGCAGAGCGTGATTGCAGGTGCGGCGGCGATGTACGACGTGAGCGCCGATGTCAGGCTGATGGGCGCCGCCACGGCAAGTTCCCCTTCTCCCGAATGGGTGAGTTTCCTGCGTGAGCAAACTGTTCAGGTGCCGGGCGTGAAAAAAGCGACCGATAACGTGCCCGCGCCTGCGGGATCCGAAGACGCCACGCTGATGATGGCGCGCGTTCAGACACATGGCGGCCTCGCTTCATACATGGTGTTCGGCACCGATCTGAGCGCCGGGCATCACAATGAGAGGTTTGATTTTGACGAGCAGGTGCTCGGCATCGCTGTGGAAACCCTCGCCCGCGTGGCGATGCAATGCCCGACGGAAGGAGCAAAATAATGGAGCAGATTTACGACTTTGTGGCGGATATCCTTCACGCACGCCAACGGCAGTTCAGCGACATCGCAGATGAAATCTGGGATCACCCGGAAACGCGGTTTGAAGAGTTCTGGTCGGCTGAGCGGCTGGCGAGTGCGCTTGAAGCAGAAGGTTTCAACGTCCAGCGCGAAGCGGGCGGTATTCCGAATGCCTTTATTGCAAGCTTTGGAAGCGGCAAACCGGTTATCGCCGTGCTGGGTGAATATGATGCGCTGGCAGGCCTCAGCCAGCAGGCGCATTGCGCGGAACCCACCTCTTCCACGCCAGGCGCAAACGGTCACGGCTGTGGGCATAACCTGCTCGGCACCGCTGCGTTTGCCGCCGCCATTGCCGCCAAAGCCTGGCTGGAACAAAACGGTCGCGAAGGCACATTGCGTTTTTACGGCTGTCCTGGCGAAGAAGGTGGCTCCGGCAAAACCTTTATGGTGCGTGAAGGCCTGTTCGATGACGTGGATGCCGCCGTGACCTGGCATCCGGAAGCCTTCGCCGGGATGTTCAGCACCAGCACGCTGGCAAACATTCAGGCGGCCTGGCGCTTCACCGGCGTGGCGGCACACGCGGCGAACTCCCCACATCTGGGCCGCAGCGCGCTGGATGCGGTCACGCTGATGACCACCGGCACCAATTTTCTCAATGAGCACATCATCGAGAAAGCCCGCGTCCACTACGCCATTACCGACACCGGCGGTATTTCGCCGAACGTCGTGCAGGCGCAGGCGGAAGTGCTGTATCTGATCCGCGCCCCTGAAATGGCCAACGTGCAGCAGATCTATCAGCGCATTGAAAAAATCGCCCAGGGTGCGGCGCTGATGACGGAAACGAAGGTCAGCTGTCGCTTTGAGAAAGCCTGCTCCAGCTATCTGCCAAACCGCACGCTGGAGGCGGCAATGTATCAGGCCGTTCAGCACTATGGCACGCCTGCATGGAGCGAAGACGAACTGGCGTTCGCCACCACGATCCGCGCCACCCTGAGCGAGAACGATCTGCAAAACAGCCTGCAAAATATCGCCCGAACCGGTGCAGAAGAAGGCGCGGCCTTTGCACGTCGTCATCAGAAAACGCTGCTGATTGATGAGGTTGCGCCCTATGTGCCGAATGGCGAAGTGCTGCCGGGCTCCACGGACGTGGGCGACGTCAGCTGGAAAGCGCCGGTAGCCCAGTGCTTCAGCCCCTGTTTTGCCGTCGGCACGCCGCTGCATACCTGGCAACTGGTGAGCCAGGGCCGCACGTCCATTGCGCACAAAGGTATGCTGCACGCAGGGAAAATTATGGGCGCCACGGCTATTCATCTGTTTAACGATTCTGAACTGCTGAAAGCCTGCCAGGCAGAGCTGGCGCAAAAGCTTGAGGAAAGGCCTTATCAGTGCCCGATCCCAAAAAATGTGACACCGTCACCACTTAAATAATCATTATAAAACAATTCATAACACAACAAACACAACGACTCCTGAGGAACGCCCATGAGTATGTCTTCCATACCTTCGCATTCCCCCACCGGTAAGCTGTATGGCTGGGTAGAAAAGATTGGTAATAAAGTGCCGCACCCTTTCCTGCTGTTTGTGTACCTGATTGCGGCGCTGATGATAGCCACCGCCGTGCTGTCAGCGTTTGACGTGAGCGTGAAAAGCCCTGCAGACGGCTCCACGGTTGCGGTGAAAAACCTGCTGAGCGTTGAAGGGCTGCACTGGTTTTTGCCTAACGTGATTAAAAACTTCAGCGGCTTTGCACCGCTCGGCGCGATTCTGGCGCTGGTGCTGGGCGCAGGTCTTGCCGAACGCGTCGGGCTACTGCCCGCGCTGATGGTGAAGATGGCTTCTCACGTCAGCGCCCGCTACGCCAGCTATATGGTGCTGTTCATCGCCTTCTTTAGCCATATTTCGTCCGATGCCGCGCTGGTGATCATGCCGCCGATGGGGGCGCTGATCTTCCTCGCCGTCGGGCGTCATCCCGTGGCCGGTTTGCTGGCGGCAATTGCGGGCGTGGGCTGCGGCTTTACTGCGAATTTGCTGATTGTGACGACTGATGTTCTGCTCTCAGGGATCAGCACCGAAGCGGCGAAAACGATGGACGCGGCAATGCACGTGAGCGTCATCGACAACTGGTACTTTATGGCCAGCTCGGTGATTGTGCTGACGATTGTCGGGGGTCTGATTACCGATAAGATCGTCGAGCCGCGTCTGGGTGTGTGGCAAGGCAGTAATGAGGAAAAACTGGAAACGCTCAGCGCCGAACAGCGCTTTGGCCTGCGGGTGGCGGGAGTCGTCTCGCTGCTGTTTATTGGCCTGATTGCGCTGCTGGTCGTGCCCGAAAACGGCATTTTGCGTGACCCGGTGCTGCACACCGTTCTGCCTTCCCCGTTTATTAAAGGCATTGTGCCGCTGATCATTTTCTTCTTCTTCGTGGTGTCGCTGGCTTATGGCCTGGCAACGAAGAAGATCCGCAGCCAGGGCGACATCCCCCAGTTGATGATCGAACCAATGAAGGAGATGGCCGGATTTATCGTTATGGTCTTCCCCCTCGCCCAGTTCGTCGCCATGTTCAACTGGAGCAATATGGGCAAGTTTATGGCGGTTGGCCTGACCGATATTTTGGAAACGGCGGGCATGAGTGGCGTCCCGGCGTTTGTCGGGCTGGCATTGCTCTCTGCTTTATTGTGCATGTTTATCGCCAGCGGCTCGGCCATCTGGTCGATTCTGGCCCCGATCTTCGTGCCCATGTTTATGCTGCTGGGCTTTCACCCGGCGTTTGCGCAGGTCCTGTTCCGCGTGGCCGATTCGTCGGTGATCCCACTGGCTCCTGTCTCTCCGTTCGTGCCGCTGTTTCTTGGCTTCCTCCAGCGTTATAAGCCGGAGGCGAAACTCGGTACCTACTATTCGCTGGTGCTGCCGTATCCGCTTATCTTTTTAGGAGTATGGTTGCTGATGCTGGTCGCGTGGTATCTTGTCGGCCTGCCCATCGGGCCGGGGATTTATCCGCGGCTGAACTAAGGAAATCAGATGCTGAGACTGCTGGAAGACAAAATTGCGACCCCGCTCGGGCCGCTGTGGATCCTCTGCGATGAACAGTTCAACCTGCGCGCCGTCGAGTGGGAAGAGCACAGCGACCGCATGGTTCAGCTGCTGGATCTGCACTACCGCACGGAAGGTTACGAGCGCGTGGCTGCCAGCAATCCTAACGGACTGAGTCAGAAGATGAAGGAGTACTTCGACGGCGATCTCAGCATTATCGACTGCCTGCCAAGCGCCACGGGTGGCACCGACTTCCAGCGCGAAGTCTGGAAGGCATTGCGCTCCATTCCCTGCGGCCAGGTGATGCACTATGGTCAGCTTGCCGAACGCCTTGGGCGACCTGGCGCGGCGCGGGCTGTAGGCGCTGCTAACGGCTCAAATCCTGTCAGCGTGGTGGTGCCCTGTCACCGCGTGATTGGCAGCAACGGCACCATGACCGGCTATGCGGGCGGCGTGCAGCGCAAAGAGTGGCTATTGCGCCATGAAGGCTATCTGCTGCTTTGATATTTAGTGCCTTTCTGGAAGCATTTGGTAATTATTCGCAAATGGCTTCCAGTTTAAATTCATAAATTTCATGGGGATATAACGCTTCAGTTATTTCCCTTGTTTATATTGCGTGAATCGAATTTTGAAGGCTTACCTGCTCCCCAAAAAGATGTTAAAATTGACCAATATCAATTAAAGCCTGAGCAAATCTATGATCCCGGAAAAGCGAATTATTCGACGCATCCAGTCTGGCGGTTGTGCTATCCACTGCCAGGATTGCAGCATCAGCCAGCTCTGCATCCCGTTCACCCTCAATGAACATGAGCTCGATCAGCTTGATAATATCATCGAGCGTAAAAAGCCGATTCAGAAAGGGCAAACCCTGTTTAAAGCGGGCGATGAGCTGAAATCTCTGTATGCCATTCGCTCCGGGACGATCAAAAGCTACACCATCACCGAACAGGGCGACGAGCAGATCACCGGCTTCCACCTGGCGGGCGATTTAGTCGGTTTCGACGCCATTGGCACCGGCCATCACCCGAGCTTCGCGCAGGCGCTGGAAACTTCCATGGTCTGTGAAATCCCGTTCGAAACCCTCGACGATCTCTCCGGTAAAATGCCGAATCTGCGCCAGCAGATGATGCGTCTGATGAGCGGCGAGATCAAAGGCGATCAGGACATGATCCTGCTGCTGTCGAAGAAAAACGCGGAAGAGCGCCTGGCGGCCTTTATCTATAACCTCTCCCGCCGTTTCGCCCAGCGCGGTTTTTCTCCGCGTGAGTTCCGTCTGACCATGACCCGTGGCGACATCGGTAACTACCTCGGCCTGACGGTAGAAACCATCAGCCGTCTGCTTGGTCGTTTCCAGAAAAGCGGCATGTTAGCGGTAAAAGGTAAATACATTACCATCGAGAACAGCGATGCGCTGGCCGTCCTGGCCGGACACGCCCGCAACGTCGCCTGACACCTCTCTTTATCCTTTCGCCAGATCGCTTAAATTTTTGTGATTTATTGATCTGGCGAAGGTTATCCCCTGTTTCATTCACTCCGGATGGGTTATCTTTTATTTACAGACTGTGGTAACAGTTGTAAGGAGACCCTGTATGGCAAAGTATCAAAGCATGCTGGTAGCCATCGATCCTAACCAGGACGATCAACCCGCATTACGGCGCGCTGTTTACCTCCATCAACGGATTGGTGGAACCATTAAAGCCTTTTTGCCGATCTACGATTTTTCGTATGAGATGACCACCCTTCTGTCACCTGACGAGCGTACGGCTATGCGTCAGGGCGTCATCAGCCAGCGGACCGCATGGATCCGCGAGCAGGCAAAATTCTACGTAGAGGCCGGTGTACCGATTGACATCAAAGTCGTCTGGCATAACCGTCCCTTCGAAGCCATTATTCAGGAAGTGATGAGCGGCGGGCACGATCTGCTGCTGAAAATGGCCCATCAGCACGACAAACTGGAAGCCGTAATTTTCACCCCTACCGACTGGCACCTGCTGAGAAAATGCCCATGCCCGGTCTGGATGGTGAAAGATCAGCCGTGGCCGGAAGGCGGCAAAGCCATCGTAGCGGTAAACCTCGCCAGTGAAGAGGAATATCACAACGCTCTCAACGACAAGCTGGTACGAGAAACGTTGCAGCTTGCCGATCAGATCAACCACACCGAAGTGCACCTGGTAGGCGCTTATCCCGTGACGCCAATTAACATCGCGATTGAATTGCCCGATTTCGATCCGAGCGTGTACAACGATGCCATTCGCGGCCAGCATCTGCTTGCCATGAAGTCATTGCGACAGAAGTACAGCATTTCAGAGGAAATGACCCACGTTGAGAAAGGCCTGCCGGAAGAGGTCATTCCGGACCTGGCTGAGCATTTGCAGGCAGGGATTGTGGTGCTGGGCACAGTCGGACGCACTGGCCTGTCGGCGGCATTCCTCGGCAACACGGCGGAACAGGTTATCGACCATCTACGCTGCGACCTGCTGGCGCTGAAGCCGGATCAGTATCAGACCCCGGTGGAACTTGACGATGACGAAGACGATTAAGTCTTAACTCGTCAGGCAATTAACAAAAAACCGGTGAGTTTCCTCGCCGGTTTTTTTATGTCTGACTTCAGGATCAGTGGATACCCAGACGCCAGGCGTAGTCGATCTCTTCTTTAAGTTCGAGTGATGACAGCGCCATCAGGCCTGCAAACTCAAGTTCAAGTTGCTTCACTCGCTTCAGATATTCTGCCGGGGTTAACGGGTTAGTTTCACGGCGCAGAAATTCGACGGCCAACTGCTTGGGGGTTAATTCGGTATCCATAGTATCCTCGTTTACGTTGATAACCCGAAAAGTATAGCACCCCACACTGATTGTTTTTTGACCAAAAACAACACAGGCCTGAATTTTTCACCTCAGTCCTGCTTTTCGTTTCTGCGCTGATCATTTCATGCGAAATTATTTTTTAACAATTGCGCAATGCAATTTAACAGATCTATCATACCTGCCAATTCACCAAATGGTTCATTAAAGTGAATCGCACGCTCTATTAAGAGCGTTAAACATAATAATCAAAGCTAAAAACCGTTGATAAAGAACCATATGATTCATTATGGCTTGACGGCAATAAAGGAGACAGAAATGACAACAGGCAGTCGGCCGCAAGGATTACCCAGAATCCTTCAGTGGCTGGTAGTGATATTGATGGCGCTGATTGGTCTCGCCGTGGGTGGTCTTGGCATAAAGCTCGCCACGGTTGGCGGCAGCGGATATTTCGCGATAATGGGTATCGTGTTGCTGATTGCGGCCTGGCAGATTGCCCGCAACAACCGCCGCGGGATCGTGCTTTACGGTGTGGCGTTTATCGCCTCTGTGATTTGGGCCGTCAGCGACGCGGGCTGGGAATTCTGGCCCCTGTTTTCACGGCTCTTTACCTTTGGCGTGCTGGCGTTTCTGAGCCTGCTGCTCTGGCCTTTCCTTGGCCAGCAAACATCGGTACGCAAAGCACCTGCCTTCGCGATGGCGGCAGTGCTGGCAGTCATTCTGTTGGCGAGCGCCGGTGGGATGTTCCGTCCGCAAACGCTGGTCGATGCTTCGCAACCCGTGCCTGTGAAACCGGTCACCCCGGCTGAAGCGCAGAAAAATTGGGAGCACTGGGGGAACACGACTCACGGAGATCGTTTCGCTGCGCTCGATCAGATAAACAAACAGAACGTGAATCAACTGCAGGTAGCCTGGACCGCACATACCGGAGACATTCCGAAAAGTAACGGTTCCGGCGCTGAAGATCAGAACACGCCGTTGCAGGTTGGCGACTCACTCTTCGTCTGCACGCCTTACAGCAAAGTGCTGTCTCTGGACGTGGATTCCGGCAAGGAAAAGTGGCGTTATGATTCGAAGGCGACAGCACCAAACTGGCAGCGCTGCCGTGGGCTCGGCTACTACGAAGATACGCAGGCTGCGACTGCCCCCGCACCGGACAGCCAACCCGCTGCCTGCCCTCGTCGTCTGTTCCTGCCAACAACGGATGCGCGCCTGATTGCCATTAACGCCGACACCGGCAAACCGTGCGAAGACTTCGGCACTCACGGCGTCGTGGATTTAAGCCAAGGCATGGGTGAAATCAAACCCGGCTATTACCAGCAAACATCAACCCCGCTGGTGGCAGGTAACGTCGTAGTCGTCGGGGGGCGTGTCGCAGACAACTTCTCCACTGGCGAACCACCGGGCGTGGTACGTGCCTATGACGTCCACAGCGGCAAGCTGGCCTGGGCGTGGGATCCGGGTAACTCAAACCTGACCGGTGAGCCGCCGGAAGGCCAGACCTATACGCGCGGTACGCCAAACGTCTGGTCGGCCATGTCCTATGACGCGAAGCTGAACCTGATTTATCTGCCAACCGGCAACGCCACGCCTGACTTCTTCGGTGGAGAGCGCACCGCGCTGGACGATAAATACAGTTCGTCGATTGTGGCCGTTGATGCCACCACCGGCCAGGTGCGCTGGCACTTCCAGACCACGCACCATGACCTGTGGGATTTCGACCTGCCGTCGCAACCGCTGCTGTTTGACCTGCCAGACGGTAAAGGCGGCACCACGCCTGTGCTGGTGCAGACCTCCAAACAGGGCATGATCTTCATGCTCAACCGCGAAACCGGCGAGCCAGTGGCAAAAGTTGAAGAGCGTCCGGTGCCTGCGGGCAACATCGCCGGAGAACGTTATTCCCCTACCCAGCCGTACTCCGTGGGCATGCCGATGATCGGCAACCAGACCCTGAAAGAATCCGATATGTGGGGTGCCACGCCAATTGACCTGCTGCTGTGTCGCATTCAGTTCAAGGAGATGCGCCACCAGGGCGTCTTCACGCCACCGGGTCTTGACCGTTCTTTGCAGTTCCCGGGTTCGCTCGGTGGCATGAACTGGGGCAGCGTATCCGTCGATCCGAATAACGGCCTGATGTTCGTCAACGATATGCGTCTGGGCCTGGCTAACTATATGGTTCCCCGTGCGAAGGTGGCGAAAAACGCCAGCGGAATTGAGATGGGGATTGTGCCGATGGACGGCACGCCGTTTGGCGCGATGCGTGAGCGTTTCCTTTCGCCACTGGGCATCCCCTGCCAGAAACCGCCGTTCGGCACGATGTCAGCGGTCGATTTGAAAAGCGGCAAGCTGGTGTGGCAGGTTCCGGTTGGAACGGTCGAAGATACCGGCCCGCTGGGGATTCGGATGCATCTGCCAATCCCGATTGGTATGCCGACGCTCGGCGCATCGCTTTCCACTCAGTCCGGGCTGCTGTTCTTCGCCGGTACTCAGGATTTCTACCTGCGCGCGTTCGATACCGCCACCGGGAAAGAGATCTGGAAGTCACGTCTGCCGGTTGGCAGCCAGTCAGGGCCGATGACCTACATGTCGCCGAAAACCGGGAAGCAGTACATCATCATCAACGCGGGCGGCGCTCGTCAGTCTCCCGACCGTGGCGATAACATTATCGCTTACGCCTTACCGGACAAGCAGTAACGACAAAGGGACCGTAAAGGTCCCTTTTTTATGCCATCTGCCGTCAGAAGGTTTCCCAGTTATCACCGTCGGCTAACGCCGGACGCTGTGGCTGATAGCGATTTGCAGATGGCGCAGCGGGTTGACGACTCACGCTGCTGGCATGCTGCAGACGAAACGCGCCAACGGCTTCCGTGAGGCGTGCGGCCTGCTCTTCGAGGGAACCGGCTGCGGCAGATGCTTCTTCCACCAGCGAGGCGTTCTGCTGAGTAACGTTATCCATTTCCGTAATTGCCTGGCTAACCTGCAAAATGCCGCGACTCTGCTCATCGGAGGCTGCGGCGATTTCCAGCATAATATCGGTGACGCGTTTGACCGCCTCCACGATTTCACTCATGGTACTGCCCGCCGCAACCACTTCACCGGAACCACGCTCGATCAACGTCACGGACTCGCTGATAAGCCCTTCAATCTCTTTAGCGGCCTGCGCACTTCGGCTGGCAAGGGTGCGAACTTCGCTGGCAACGACAGCAAAGCCACGGCCTTGTTCACCCGCACGCGCCGCTTCAACGGCCGCGTTCAGCGCCAGAATGTTGGTCTGGAAGGCTATGCTGTTAATGACGGCGGTAATTTCAGAGATTTTCTTCGAACTGGCAGAAATGTTACCCATTGTCGAAACGACGCCAGAGACAATCTGCCCGCCGCGCGTGGCTTTCCCGGAGGCATCCTCCGCCAGTTTGGTGGCATGATGCGCGTTATCGGCGTTCTGCTTCACCGTGGCGGTCAGCTGCTCCATGCTGGCGGCGGTCTGCTCGATCGCCGCAGCCTGCTCCTCAGTGCGTGAGGACAAGTCGGTGTTGCCCGCAGAAATTTCACTGGTACCGCGGTAGATCTCTTCGCTGCCCTGCCGCACTGTGCCAACGGTTTCCGCCAGCGCGTGCTGCATTTTTTGCAGGTCGTAACTCAGTTTACCGATTTCACTTCGGCCCGTGGCTTCCTCTGGCAACGTCAAATCGCCATCTGCAATCTGCTCAATACGGTGCAAGGCGCGACGCAGCGGGTTGATCACCGTCCGGCGCAGCGCGACAAAAGTCAGCAGCGTTAGCACAACGGCCAGCGCAAACGCCCCGACCATAAAGGCAAGGCCAAGCTGCGTGCGGTTATGAGCGGTTTCAGACAAATGACGAGCCCGTTCACTGCGGATCTGAATCGCCTTTAACAGCACTTCGTTATAAGCGGCGTCCAGCTGGCGCGCGTGCTCATTTTCATGGTTGATGATCGCTTCAAACATGCCGTTTTTGGCATATTTCAGCATCGGCTGCATGCCGTCGATGTAGGCTTTATAGCGCGCATTGATCTCACCATCCAGCGCCTCATCTGCCGGAGTCTTCACTTCGCGGTTCACGTACTGGGCAAAGCCTTCCTGAGACTGTTTGATGCGCTGCTCCGCTTCGGTGATGTTGCGCTTCATATCGTCCATTTCGGCGATACGGCTGGCGGCTCCGGCGTGGATCAGGTTAATACGCGCGGTGCGCAGATGGTTGGAGCTGTTCGACAACCCCATGCGAACTTCTAACTCCTGGGTCACATCATTTTGATCGCGGTCGGCCTGCAGCAGAAAATAGCCCGCGAGGCCTGAGCTCAGAGCGAAAAGCAACAGGATCCCGCCGAGAATGGAGGAGAACAGCGGTACGAGACGGATGTGATGTAAAAAACTGACGGTTTGCGACTTTTGCCCTGCGGCTGATTTATCCATGGCTTATCGACTCTCTTATAGTAAAGACGTATCAAAACGCCCGTAAGATTGTCATCGGCCTGGCGTGCCGATTGCTTACCGGTAAAAGCGCTACGTGGGTCACATTTTGGACATTAAACAAGAAAGCCAGCGGCAGAACGCCGCTGGCCCGCGCATCAGTTATCGCCGAAGTGGATAACGGTGCGGATAGATTTACCTTCATGCATCAGATCAAAGGCTTCGTTGATCTGTTCCAGCGGCAGACGATGGGTGATGAACGGGTCGAGATTGATTTTACCCGCCATTGCATCTTCCACCATGCCCGGCAGCTGGGTGCGCCCTTTGACGCCACCAAATGCCGAACCGCGCCATACGCGTCCGGTTACCAGCTGGAATGGACGGGTTTTGATTTCCTGTCCGGCACCGGCGACGCCGATGATCACGCTTTCGCCCCAGCCTTTATGACAGCACTCAAGCGCCGCGCGCATCACGTTGACGTTACCGATGCACTCGAAGCTGAAATCAACCCCGCCGTCGGTCAGTTCAACGATCACGTCCTGAACCGGCTTGTCGTAGTCATTCGGATTGATGAAATCGGTCGCACCCATTTCACCCGCCAGTTTGAATTTCTCCGGATTGGTGTCGACGGCGATAATGCGGCCTGCCTGCGCCTGCACCGCGCCCTGAATCACCGCCAGGCCAATGCCGCCAAGACCAAATACGGCAACGGTATCACCTGCTTTCACTTTTGCCGTGTTGTGAACTGCGCCGATCCCGGTAGTCACGCCGCAGCCCAGCAGGCAGACTTTATCGAGCGGCGCCTGCGGGTTCACTTTCGCCAGGGAGATTTCGGCAACGACGGTGTACTCGCTGAAGGTGCTGGTGCCCATATAGTGATAAATCGGTTCGCCGTTGTAGGAGAAACGCGTGGTGCCATCCGGCATCAGGCCCTTGCCCTGGGTGGCGCGAACGGCCTGGCAGAGGTTAGTTTTGCCGGATTTGCAGAACTTACACTCGCGGCATTCGGCGGTGTACAGCGGAATGACGTGATCGCCCGGCTTCAGGCTGGTCACGCCCTCGCCGACTTCCACCACGATCCCGCCGCCTTCGTGACCTAAAACCGCCGGGAAGACGCCTTCAGGATCGTCACCAGAGAGGGTGAACGCATCGGTATGGCACACGCCGGTGTGGGTAATTTTGACCAGCACTTCGCCCTTCTTCGGCGGTGCGACGTCAAGTTCGACAATTTTCAGCGGCTGGCCCGGGCCAAACGCAACTGCAGCACGTGATTTCATCTCCGTCTCTTCCCTTGTTGTCAGTTATTTTAAATACGATCGTAGCAGATGACCGACTTCCGCCATGCGGACGGCGCGCTGATCGGCGGTGGTGTCGCCCGCAACCAGTTCATCTTTCAGGTGCATTTCAATCATTTCGCCCATCAGGCCATTGGCGGCCCCGCGAATGGCGGCGATCTGTTGCAGAATAGTCAGGCACGGATCGCCAGACTCCAGCGCCCGCTCAAGGGCATCAACCTGCCCGCGAATGCGCCGCACGCGCGTCAGTGCACGCTTTTTGTCTTCAGGTGAATGTGGCATTCGGCCTCCTTGATACTGTAGGGGGGTATAGTACCACCATTTATATTCACTAAACATCAGGTTTTACATGCAAAAGGTATAATAAGGTCCGAAACTAGCCCCTGAAAAAGGGATTGCTGTGCGGGAACATTGTTATAATCCGCACTGATTAAAATTCATCCACTAAATGGACTTAATATTTCCTATGACGCCCTTATATTATCTTGTCCTTATGATTTCCGTCGATCCGGCAGCAACCCCGCCACAGGTGCTCGGCGCTTACTCCAGCGAGGTTGAGTGCTCGTATGTTTCTGATTCAACCCCCTCGAGAACTTTTTGTGTTAAAGCCGTGGCAGGTAAAACGCTTAAGCAAAATATTAAAGCGGTAAATGCCCTTCTGGATTAAAAAAGCGTTCTGGCGGGATATTTATTGAATCAATACAGAGACTGTTTCGGGATCTGTAAAAGCGGAAATGGCATGGAAAAGCACGCGGGCATGATACCCGCGTTCAGACAGGATCAGGACTGCAGCGACGCCAGGCGTGCCGCAAAGCCAACAAACACCAGCCCAATCAGGCTGTTGCCCAGTTTGACCAACTTCTTACGGCTGCCGACGAAACGCGTCACCAGCGTGCCGGACACAATCAGGAAGCTGAGATAGATAAAACTCACCATTTCCAGCGTCACGCCCAGGATCAGGAACGCCAGCCCCGGCGTGCTTGAGTTCACGTCGATAAACTGCACGAAGAATGACACGTAGAAAAGAATCGCTTTCGGGTTCGTCAGGCTGAGCGTCAGGGCACGCTTGAAGATAGTGCTGCGCTGATCGGCGTGATGCAAGTGTTCACCGGCCTTCTGTTTGATGACCGCCCACAGCATTTTCATCCCGAGATACAGCAGGTACAACGCGCCAAGATAGCGAACGATGTTAAACAGCACCGGCGTGGTTTTGATGAGCGTGGCAACGCCCGCGTACGAAAGAAACATCAGCACCGCATCACCAATAAATACCGCCAGCGCGGCGAGGTAGCCTGTGCGAATGCCGTAGGCCGCGCCAGTTTTGAGCACAAAAAAGGTATTTGGCCCCGGCACCAGAATGATAAAAATCGCGCCCACCAGGTAGGTCCAGTAATTCAGTACGCCGAAATCCGCAAACACGCTGTTCTCCCTTCACGTTGCCGCTCGAAATGTGACGGGCATCATAACAAAAAAGCCGCCTCCCTTTCACCGGGAGACGGCTTTAAACGCACAAACTTATAAGCCGGATTACAGCGCTTTCAGAATCGCATCCACGCTGGCTTTGGCATCGCCAAACAGCATGTGGGTGTTCTCTTTGAAGAACAACGGATTCTGCACGCCTGCGTAACCTGTGTTCATGGAACGTTTGAACACAATTACGTTCTGCGCTTTCCACACTTCCAGCACCGGCATACCGGCAATCGGGCTCTTCGGATCGTCGAGCGCCGCAGGGTTCACGGTATCGTTGGCGCCAATCACCAGTACGGTGTCGGTATCGCGGAAGTCGTCGTTGATTTCGTCCATTTCCAGCACGATGTCATACGGCACTTTCGCTTCTGCCAGCAGCACGTTCATGTGGCCTGGCAGACGACCGGCAACCGGGTGAATACCAAAACGCACTTTGATGCCGCGCGCGCGCAGCTTCTCAGTGATTTCCGCCACAGGATACTGCGCCTGCGCTACCGCCATGCCGTAGCCCGGGGTGATGATCACCGAGTGGGAGTTTTTCAGCATGTCAGCGGTATCTTCTGCGCTGATTTCGCGGTGCTCACCGACTTCTTCATCAGCCCCGGTGGAGGAACCATCAGTACCGAAACCGCCTGCAATCACGCTGATAAACGAACGGTTCATCGCTTTACACATGATGTAGGACAGGATCGCACCGGACGAACCGACCAGCGCACCGGTGACGATCAGCAGGTCGTTGCTCAGCATGAAGCCTGCTGCTGCTGCTGCCCAACCGGAGTAGGAGTTCAGCATAGAAACCACAACCGGCATATCGGCACCACCGATGGACGCCACCAGATGCCAGCCGAACGCCAGGGCGATAACGGTCATGATTAACAGCGCCAGCACCTGCAAGCCCACGCTTTCGGTACGGACAAACACCACCAGCAGCAGGAAGGAAACGACCAGCGCCGCGAGGTTCAGTTTATGACGGTTTGGCAGCATCAGCGGCTTAGAGGAAATCTTGCCGCGCAGCTTGCCGAACGCCACGATGGAACCGGTGAAGGTCACCGCACCAATGAAGATGCCGAGGAACACTTCAGTCAGGTGAATATTGACCAGAATCGGCTCCAGGCCCGGTTCGTGATACAGGTAGCTGTTAAAGCCTACCAGCACCGCCGCCAGACCGACGAAGCTGTGCAGCACCGCCACCAGCTCTGGCATTTCGGTCATTTCGACGCGTTTTGCCAGGCGAATACCGATGGCGCCACCGATGATCATCGCCACGATGATCCACGCGACGTTGCCGGTTTCCGGCCCGAAAATGGTCGCAATCAGCGCAATCGCCATCCCGGCGATGCCGAAATAGTTACCCTGCTGAGACGTTTCATGCTTTGAAAGCCCGGCCAGGCTGAAAATAAACAGGATCGCGGCAACAATGTATGCAGCTGTGACTAATCCTCCAGACATGTGCTACCCCTTACCCTTTGCGGAACATTTTCAGCATGCGCTGAGTCACGGTGAAGCCACCGAAAATATTGATGCTGGCAATCAGCACGGCGATGAAACTCAGGAAGCTGACCCAGCCGCCGTGGCCAATCTGCAACAGCGCGCCAACCACGATAATCCCTGAAATGGCATTCGTGACCGACATCAGCGGCGTATGCAGCGCATGAGAAACGTTCCACACCACGTAATAACCTACAACGCAGGAGAGCGCGAACACGGTGAAGTGACCGAGGAACTCTTTTGGCGCGACATCTGCGAGCCAGCCGAACAGGATAATCGCCAGCGCCATCAGCGCGTATTTACGCCACGGTGAGGCTGGTTTTTTCTCTTCAACAGGAGCCGCTTCGGCTTTTGCTGCCGCTTTTGGCTGCGCGGAAACCTGAATCGGCGGTGCAGGCCAGGTGACTTCGCCTTCGCGCACCACGGTTACGCCGCGGATCACCACGTCGTCAAAGTCGATGGCGATGTTGCCATCTTTCTCTTTGCACAGCAGCTTCAGCAGGTTCACCAGGTTGGTGCCGTACAGCTGAGAGGACTGCGTCGGCAGGCGTCCGGCCAGATCGGTATAGCCAATCACCTTCACGCCGTTGGCGGTGGTGAAGACTTCGCCCGGCACGGTGTATTCGCAGTTGCCGCCGTTCTGAGCCGCAAGATCTACCACTACGCTGCCCGGCGTCATGGAATCCACCATTTCGCGGGTGATCAGCTTCGGTGCGGGTTTGCCTGGAATCAGCGCGGTGGTGACGATGATGTCGACCTCTTTTGCCTGCGCGGCAAAGAGTGCCATTTCTGCTTTGATGAACGCTTCAGACATCACTTTGGCGTAGCCGTCGCCGCTGCCCGCTTCCTCTTCAAAATCGAGCTCGAGGAATTCGGCGCCCATACTCTGCACTTGTTCTTTCACTTCCGGGCGAGTATCGAACGCGCGCACGATAGCCCCGAGGCTGTTCGCGGCACCAATGGCGGCAAGGCCCGCAACGCCTGCTCCAATCACCATAACTTTTGCTGGCGGGACTTTACCGGCAGCGGTGATTTGCCCGGTGAAGAAACGCCCAAATTCGTGTGCGGCTTCCACAATCGCACGGTAACCGGCGATGTTCGCCATTGAGCTCAGGGCATCGAGGGACTGCGCGCGCGAAATACGCGGCACGGAATCCATGGCCATCACGTTGATGTTACGCTCGGCCAGTTTTGCCATCAGCTCCGGGTTTTGCGCCGGCCAGATGAAGCTAATCAGCGTGGTGCCCGGGTTCAGCCGTGCAATTTCGGCGTCGGTTGGCGCATTCACCTTCAGAATAATGTCAGACTGCCAGACGGCTTCTGCGCTCACGACGTCAGCGCCCGCCTCGGTAAAAGCACGATCGTCAAAGCTCGCAAGCTTACCGGCCCCGCTTTCTACGGCCACCGTAAACCCAAGTTTCAGCAGCTGCTCCACCGTTTTTGGCGTGGCTGCAACGCGGGTTTCCAGGGCCAGCGTCTCTTTTGGTACCGCAATACGCATAGTTTTCCCTTCCATCGATTGTAATGATGGTTTGTTGTCTCATCGGGTGACGTCCCTGTCAGCATCAGCTTTCGAAGAGGCGAAGCACCCGCAAAAAATAAAACAGTAACAAACTTTCTATAACCTACTGAAAATAACGGCTGTGATCCACAGCTCGTAAACAGTAATTTCGATTTTATTGGGGAAAAGCCACTTCCGCTGCATTCAGGCAGCAATATTTACCTGATTTTGTTGGGCAGGCCTGATAATTCGCTTAAGCGAAGCGGTAAAACATGATTATTCTCGGCAATGTTACCGCGTCTTAACATTACATTAACTTATAAAAGTCATCATGATTATCGCTTTTACTGGTCAACAGCCCATTTCTGCAACATATCGTGAAAAGTTATCGCGCGTTCATCTTTGGGGCGCACAAGATGAGCAAAATCACGCAGACAGTGATGCAAATTAAATGCAATAATCATCGGCGTTTTAGTCACTAACAACTACCAGCACCTGGTTTGCGCAAGGCGAAGGATTATTTTTATGAAGCTTAAGAACACCCTCCTGGCGTCCGCTCTTCTGTCCGCAACGGCATTTAGCGCCTTTGCTGCCACCGAGTTAACGCCGGAGCAAGCGGCAGCCCTCAAGCCGTACGATCGTATCGTTATCACCGGTCGTTTTAATGCTATTGGTGACGCCGTGGATGCCGTTTCACGCAAGGCAGACAAAGAAGGCGCAGCCTCTTTCTATGTTGTTGATACCTCGGATTTCTCCGGCAGCGGCAACTGGCGCGTCACTGCAGACTTCTATAAAGAAGATGCGCCGAAAGCCGAAGTGGTTAAAAACCGTGTGATTGATGGCGTGATGGAACTGCCGAAAGACCAGGCTGCAACGCTTGAGCCGTTCGACACCGTTACCGTGCAGGGCTTCTATCGCAGCCAGCCTGACGTGAACTCCGCCATCGCCAAAGCCGCTAAAGAGAAAGGCGCATCGTCCTTCTTTATCGTGCGTCAGGTTGATGCGAACCAGGGTGGCAACCAGCGCGTGACGGCTTATGTGTATAAGTCCGATGCGAAAAAGCGTGTGGTTCAGAGCCCGGACGCTATTCCGGCAAACTCCCAGGCCGGTAAAGCCGCGATTGCTGCCGGTGGTACAGCCGCTGCGGCCGTAGAAATTCCAGGCGTTGCGACCTCTTCCTCCGTAGGTTCGAGCGAAGGCGTGGGCCGCTTCTTCGAAACGCAGTCAACTAAAGGTGGACGTTACAGTGTCACCCTGCCTGACGGCACCAAAATCGAAGAGCTGAACAAAATCACCGCCGCTCAGATGGTGCCTTTCGACAACGTGCAGTTCACCGGTAACTACGGCAACATGACCGAGATCTCCTACCAGGTGGCGAAACGCGCAGCGAAGAAAGGCGCGAAGTATTATCACATCACCCGCCAGTGGCAGGAGCGCGGTGGCAACATGACCATCAGCGCCGACTTGTATAAGTAATCTCTGCATTTGTCTTTAAAGGCAGCTTCGGCTGCCTTTTTTATTTTTTTCTGGCCCTGCGCATTGCATGCCTGCGACTCTCTCCGTAAAATCGCGCGCCGTAGCGTAATCCTCCATTTTTATGCGTTTTTGCCAAATAAATATTCTGGCTAATTTACTTCCTTCAACAGGATGCTCATGGAAAAGAAACTTGGCCTCAGTGCCCTGACGGCGCTGGTCCTCAGCTCAATGCTCGGCGCGGGCGTGTTCAGCCTGCCGCAAAATATGGCCGAAGTGGCCAGCCCTTCTGCACTGCTTATCGGCTGGGCTATCACCGGCGTTGGCATTCTGTTCCTCGCCTTCGCGATGCTGCTGTTAACCCGCATTCGTCCGGATCTGGACGGCGGCATATTCACCTACGCCCGTGAAGGCTTCGGCGAGCTGATTGGCTTCTGCTCCGCCTGGGGATACTGGCTGTGCGCGGTGATTGCCAACGTTTCCTACCTGGTTATCGTCTTCTCTGCCCTGAGCTTCTTTACCGACACGCCTGACCATCGTCTGTTCGGCGATGGCAATACCTGGCAGGCGATGATTGGCGCGTCAGTGCTGCTGTGGGTTGTGCATTTCCTTGTGCTTCGCGGCGTGCAGACGGCAGCCAGCATCAACTTAGCGGCAACCCTGGCGAAACTGGTGCCGCTCGGGCTGTTTATCGTCCTGGCGGCAATGGCCTTTAAGAGCGAAACCTTCAGCCTTGACTTCAGCGGCGTGGCCCTTGGCGTCCCGGTGTGGGAACAGGTGAAAAACACCATGCTCATCACGCTGTGGGTATTTATTGGCGTGGAAGGCGCGGTGGTGGTTTCTGCCCGCGCACGTAACAAGAAAGACGTGGGCCGCGCCACGCTGCTGGCCGTGCTTTCTGCGTTAAGCGTATACCTGCTGGTGACGCTGCTTTCCCTCGGCGTGGTGCCACGCGCGGAGCTCGCAGAGATGCGCAACCCGTCGATGGCGGGCCTGATGGTGAGCATGATGGGTTCATGGGGCGAAGTGGTTATCGCGGCGGGCCTGATTGTCTCAGTCTGCGGCGCATACCTGAGCTGGACCATCATGGCGGCGGAAGTGCCTTATCTGGCCGCCACGCACAAAGCGTTCCCGCGCATTTTCGGTCGTCAGAATAAAAACAACGCACCGGCCTCTTCTCTGTGGCTGACCAACGTCAGCGTACAGGTTTGTCTGATCCTGATATGGCTTACCGGCTCGGACTATAATACTCTGCTGACCATCGCCTCTGAGATGATTCTGGTGCCGTACTTCCTCGTGGGCGCGTTTCTGCTGAAAATGGCCACTCGTCCCCTGCATAAAGCAGTGGCTATCGGCGCCTGCATTTATGGCTTATGGTTATTGTACGCCTCAGGCCCGATGCACCTGCTGCTTTCAGTGGTGCTGTACGCACCGGGCCTGCTGGTCTTTATCTATGCCCGTCGTACGCACCAACTGGATAACGTACTCAAAAACCGTGAAGTGGCACTGATTGGTCTGTTACTGGTTGCCGCAATACCGGCAACGTGGATATTAGTGGGGTAACGCGCTTACCCCATCGCGAAGGCTTAAGGAGATAACGATGGGAGAACGCGAAGCCCGCCCCGTACTGATTACTGGTGGAGGCCGCCGTATTGGCCTCGCCCTTGCCCATCATTTTCTGAATCAGCAGCAGCCGGTGATTGTCAGCTACCGCACGCGGTATGACGCGATCGGCGTGCTGGAAAACGCCGGTGCGCTGTGCATCGCCGCTGATTTCTCAACGGATGACGGCATTCTCGCTTTTGCAGAAACCGTCAAATCTCATACCGATGGCCTGCGGGCGCTCATCCATAACGCCAGCGCCTGGATCCCTGAAAAACCGGGCATTTCGCTCAGTGACGTGATGCAGCAAATGATGCAGATCCACGTCAACGCACCTTACCTGTTGAATCATGCACTTGAACCGCTCCTGCGCGGCCACGGCCATGCGGCAAGCGACATCATTCATTTCACCGATTACGTGGTGGAGAAAGGCAGCGACAAGCATATTGCGTATGCCGCCAGCAAGGCCGCACTCGATAACATGACGCGCTCCTTTGCCCGCAAGCTCGCGCCAGAGGTGAAAGTCAATGCGATTGCGCCGGCGCTTATCCTGTTCAACGAAACGGATGACGCCGAATACCGTCAGAATGCCCTGAGTAAGTCGCTGATGAAGGTTGCCCCCGGAGAGAAGGAGATCCTCGACCTGGTGGATTACCTGTTCTCCAGCTGCTATGTCACCGGACGCTCATTTGGCGTCGACGGAGGTCGCCCACTGCGTTAGTGAAACCGACTCCAGACGGTAATCAGCAGCCAGGCACTGAGACTCCAGCAGGCTACTGCGCCCGCCAGCGCCAACGGCAGGCGCAGAAAGCCTGTTAAATACCACAGCGACAGCAGATAGAGAAAATAAGGAATGATCGACCACATCCCGAACACGATGGTGGTTCGCAGCGCCTCGGTGCCGCGCTCGCTGGCGACAATATAGTGGGCAATCAGGGCGAAAGTGGGAAATAAAGGGATCAGTCCGGCAATGTAGTAGTTCTTCGTTTTTGCCAGCACGCCAATCAGTAACACCACCAGCGCACCCAGCACCGCTTTTATCAGTAACCCCATGACCCAGCCTGAAATCCGTCTTAAGAATGTGTTGAGGATAACGGAAGTTACATTGTTTATGAAAGATTTATAGCCCCCCATAAACAGGCGGTGTATTTTAGCGTTTTTCGTCGCGCTGAATGGTTATGAACAAGATCGTTTTTGTGGAAGATGATCCCGAAGTCGGGTCACTGATCGCTGCCTATCTCGGCAAGCATGATATGGACGTTATCGTTGAACCACGGGGCGATCGTGCCGAGGAAGTGGTGCTGCGTGAACAGCCCGACCTGGTGCTGCTGGACATCATGCTGCCCGGCAAAGACGGCATGACCATCTGCCGCGATCTGCGTGCGCAGTGGCAAGGGCCCATAGTTCTGCTAACTTCGCTCGACAGCGACATGAACCATATTCTGTCTCTGGAAATGGGCGCGAGCGATTACATCCTCAAAACCACGCCGCCTGCGGTGCTGCTGGCGCGCCTGCGTCTGCATTTGCGCCAGCACGTTGCTGCGCCCGCAAGTGAAAAACCCGCTTCCGGCCTGACGCCGCATAAAGCCCTTCGTTTTGGCACCCTTGCTATCGACCCTGTTAACCGTCAGGTTCAGCTGAGCGGCAGCAATGTTACGCTCTCCACCGCCGATTTTGACCTGCTTTGGGAGCTTGCCACCCACGCCGGGCAAATCATGGACCGTGACGCGCTGCTGAAAAATTTACGCGGCGTGAGTTATGACGGAATGGACCGCAGCGTGGACGTCGCTATTTCCCGCTTGCGCAAAAAGCTGCTCGACAGCGCTACCGAGCCGTACCGTATTAAAACCGTGCGTAACAAGGGCTATCTTTTCGCGCCCCACGCCTGGGATAACTGATTTTTTGCCGTCACGGGGCCACAGATGAGAAAGTTGTTCGTGCAGTTTTACCTGCTGCTGTTTGTCTGCTTTCTGGTGATGACCATGCTGGTCGGGCTGGTGTACAAATTCACCGCCGAACGCGCCGGGCGACAATCTCTCGACGACCTGATGAAGAGTTCGCTGTACCTGATGCGCAGCGAACTGCGTGAAATTCCGCCCCGTGACTGGAGCAAAACGCTCAAAGAGCTCGACCTCAATCTCTCTTTCGACCTGCGTATAGAGCCGCTGAATAAGTTCCAGCTGGCAGAAAGCTCGATGGAGCATTTACGCCGCGGCGATATTGTCGCCCTCGACGATCAGTACACCTTTATTCAGCGTATTCCGCGCAGCCATTACGTGCTCGCCGTCGGCCCGGTGCCCTATCTTTATTACCTGCACGAAATGCGCCTGTTCGACGTGGCGCTGCTGGCGTTTATTGCCGTCTCGCTCGCCTTCCCGGTGTTCATATGGATGCGCCCTCACTGGCAGGATATGCTGCGCCTTGAAACAGCGGCCCAGCGCTTTGGCGAGGGTCACCTGACCGAACGTATTCACTTTGACAGCATGTCGAGCTTCGAGCGACTTGGCGTGGTGTTCAACCAGATGGCCGACAACATCAACGCGCTGATCGCCAGTAAGAAACAACTCACCGACGGCATCGCCCACGAACTGCGTACGCCTCTGGTGCGTCTTCGCTATCGTCTGGAGATGAGCGAGAATCTGACGGAAGCGGAATCTCAGGCGCTGAATCGCGACATTGGCCAACTGGAAGCACTCATTGAAGAGCTGCTGACCTACGCCCGCCTGGATCGCCCGCAAAACGAACTGATCCTCACCACGCCCGACCTGCCGGAATGGATAACGTCCCACGTAGACGATATTCAGGCCGTAAATCCACAGCGAGATGTGACGCTGGTACAGCTGACGCAGGGCAATTACGGCGCGCTGGATATGCGTCTGATGGAACGGGTGCTGGACAACCTTGTCAATAACGCCATGCGCTACAGCCGCCAGCAGATACAGGTGAGCCTTTCCCTTCATGCCGGGCGCGCCACGCTTTTAGTAGATGACGACGGTCCGGGCATTGCGCCGGGCGAACGCGAACGCGTGTTCGAGCCGTTTGTGCGCCTCGATCCGAGCCGCGATCGTGCCACAGGCGGCTGTGGCCTGGGCCTCGCGATTGTGCACTCCATTGGCCTTGCGATGTCCGGCGAAGTCACCTGCGATGCCAGCCCGCTCGGCGGCGCTCGCTTCTGCTTCAGCTGGCCGGTCTGCCATCAGTTAAGCCCCATCACGGCTGCCTGACCAAAGCTTGCACAATGCCGGACCGGGCGCTACAGTAAAACGATTAGTATGTTGTAACTACTGTGAGCGCTATGGCCGATTACGATCTGATTGAACGCCTGACCACCACCTTCCGCCAGATGGAACACGAGCTGCTGGAGCTTCAACAGCAGCTCGCGGACTGTCGCCTGCTTGTCGCCCGGGTGTTTGAGTTACCGGAGGTTAGCAAGGAGAAGGAACACGATCCGCTGTCGACCATTGCGGTGACTCAGCACCTGGGAGAAAGCGCCCGGCAAATGGCCCTCAGGCACTTCAGCCACCTGTTTATTCAGCAGCAGTCGGAGCTTCGCAGCAGCAAAGCTGCCGTGCGCCTGCCCGGCGTGATTTGCCTGCATCCCGAACCTGAGCAGCTTGCGGCGCTGGAAAGCAAAATCAGGACCATTAACACGCTGAAAGCCGCGTTTGAGCATATGGTCACCGTGGAGTCGGGCCTGCCCTCTGCCGCGCGCTTTGAATGGGTGCATCACCATCTGCCGGGACTGATGACGCTCAGCGCCTACCGCTCACTGACGCTGCTGCGCGACCCGGCAACGGTGCGCTTCGGCTGGGCGAACAAACATATCATCAAGAACCTGACGCGCGATGACGTGCTGAAACAGCTGGACAACAGCCTGCGTTCGCCGCGATCGGTCCCGCCGTTCACTCGCGAGCAGTGGCAGGCGAAACTGGAGCGTGAATATCAGGATATTGCGGCGCTGCCGCAGAAGGCGAAGCTGAAAATCAAGCGGCCGGTGAAGGTGCAGCCCATTGCGCGCGTCTGGTATGCCGGCCAGCAAAAGCAGGTGCAGTACGCCTGTTCGGGGCCGATGATTGCGCTGATGTCCGGCACGCGGGGCGTCAGCGTGCCGGAGGTGGGTGAACTGCTGAACTATGATGAAGACAAAATTCAGTACCGCCACAAGCCAGAGGCGCAGTCGCTGGAGCTTATCATTCCGCGGCTGCACCTCTACGTGGCTAATGACTGATTTTCATGCTGCCGACCATCGCTTCCGGGCGCACCCATTCGTCGAATTCGGCTTCCGTCAGGTAGCCGAGTTTTAACGCCGAGGCCTTCAGCGTCAGCCCTTCCTTGTGCGCTTTTTTGGCAATTTCTGCCGCTTTATCGTAGCCAATGTGCGTGTTCAGCGCCGTCACCAGCATCAGCGATTCGTTAAGCAGCTGATCGATACGCGCCCTGTTCGGCTCGATGCCTACGGCGCAGTGCTCATTAAAACTCTCCATGCCATCCGCCAGCAGGCGTACCGATTGCAGGAAATTATGAATCACCATCGGCCGGTAAACGTTCAGCTCGAAATTGCCGGACGCGCCGCCCATGTTTACCGCCACGTCGTTGCCCATGACCTGGCAGCACAGCATGGTCATCGCTTCACACTGCGTCGGGTTTACTTTCCCAGGCATGATCGAACTGCCTGGTTCATTTTCGGGGATTGAAAGTTCACCGATACCGCAACGTGGGCCAGAAGCCAGCCAGCGAACGTCGTTGGCGATTTTCATCATCGACGCCGCCAGCCCTTTCAGCGCGCCGTGGGCGTGGACCAGCGCATCGCAAGTTGCCAATGCCTCAAACTTATTCGGCGCGGTGATAAACGGCTGCCGGGTGATGGCCGCCAGTTCATCGGCAACGCGCTTTGCATACTCCGGATGAGTATTCAGCCCGGTGCCCACCGCCGTGCCACCGAGCGCCAGTTCGCTCAGGTGCGGCAGCGTCAGTTCGATGTGCTTCAGGTTATGCTCCAGCATCGCTACCCAGCCGGAAATCTCCTGACCGAGCGTCAGCGGCGTGGCGTCCTGCAAATGAGTTCGGCCAATTTTGACGATATCCGC
The DNA here is from genome assembly GCF_900215375.1 of Enterobacter sp. CC120223-11. GTDB lineage: Bacteria > Pseudomonadota > Gammaproteobacteria > Enterobacterales > Enterobacteriaceae > Scandinavium. The sequence continues at coordinate 212,693 of NZ_OBEF01000008.1, forward strand.
GAAGGCGTGGGATTTATCGCTCAGGGTTTTCTTCAGCACCTGAAGCTGCGGGATCAGATGCTCGCGCAGGGCAATCACCGCCGCGACGTGCATCGCCGTCGGGAACACGTCGTTCGAGCTTTGGCTTTTGTTAACGTCATCATTCGGGTGGATTTTACGCTCCATGCCGCGCACGCCGCCGAGCAGTTCGCTCGCCCGGTTTGCCAGCACCTCATTCATGTTCATATTGCTCTGGGTGCCTGAGCCGGTCTGCCAGATGGCGAGCGGAAACTCATCGGCGTGCTTCCCGGCCAGCACTTCATCGGCGGCGCTGACAATGGCATTGGCTTTTTCGGCGGGCAGCAGCTGGAGATCCTGATTCACCTTGGCAGCGGCGCGTTTGGTCAGCGCGAGGGCGGCAATCAGCGAAACGGGCAATTTTTCGGTCGAGATGCGGAAATGTTCGAGCGAACGCTGGGTTTGCGCGCCCCAGAGTTTGTCGGCAGGCACCTCAATTGCGCCCATGGAATCGCTTTCGCGACGGGTGGCGGTCATGTCTTACTCCTTGATAACACAGTGATGTAAAAGGCCTTGCTCACAGGGCTTCAAAGACTAAGTATTGATGGCTTCAGGAATTGCGTATGGCGCTTTGTGCGCTCTTTTTATCGTGCCCGGCAGGCTCGCGCCGCCGGGCAGCAATATTACTTCACGCAGGCGGAGCACTGCCCCGATTTAATCTGCTGGAAGAAGTCGTTGCCTTTGTCATCCACCAGGATAAACGCCGGGAAGTCTTCCACTTCAATTTTCCAGATGGCTTCCATACCCAGTTCCGGGTACTGCACGCACTCAAGGCTCTTAATGCTGCCCTGCGCCAGCACCGCCGCCGGGCCACCGATGCTGCCGAGGTAGAAACCGCCGTGCTTGTGGCAGGCATCCGTCACCTGCTGGCTGCGGTTGCCTTTGGCGAGCATGATCATGCTGCCGCCTTCGGCCTGGAGCTGATCGACGTAGGAGTCCATGCGCCCTGCCGTTGTCGGACCAAGGGAGCCGGAGGCGTAGCCTTCAGGTGTTTTGGCCGGGCCCGCGTAGTAGATCGGGTGATCCTTCACGTACTGCGGCAGCCCTTCGCCCTTGTCCATGCGCTCTTTCAGCTTCGCATGGGCAATGTCTCGCGCCACGATAATGGTGCCGTTCAGCGACAGGCGCGTGGAGACAGGGAAATCAGAAAGCTGCGCCAGGATCTCTTTCATAGGGCGGTTCAGGTCGATGCGCACGGCTTCGCCCTCGCCCGCGTTGCGCAGTTCTTCTGGAATGTATTTCCCCGGGTTGTGCTCCAGTTTTTCGATCCACACGCCTTCGCGGTTGATCTTCGCTTTGATGTTACGGTCTGCGGAGCAGGACACGCCCATGCCGATTGGGCAGGATGCGCCGTGGCGCGGCAGGCGGATGACGCGAATATCGTGGGCAAAGTACTTGCCGCCAAACTGCGCGCCCAGGCCCAGGTTCTGCGCTTCCACCAGCAGCTCCTGCTCGAGCTGAACGTCGCGGAACGCCTGGCCATGCTCGTTCCCTTCCGTTGGCAGACCATCGTAATATTTGGTCGAGGCCATTTTCACCGTTTTCAGCGTGGCTTCGGCTGAAGTGCCACCAATGACAAATGCAACGTGGTACGGCGGGCACGCAGCGGTGCCGAGTGTGCGCATTTTTTCGACCAGGTAATTTTTCAACTTCGCCGGTGTGATCAGCGCTTTGGTTTCCTGGTAGAGATAGGTTTTATTCGCTGAACCGCCGCCTTTGGCGATGCAGAGGAATTTGTATTCGTCGCCGTCCACGCTGTAAAGGTCAATCTGCGCTGGCAGGTTAGTGCCGGTGTTGACCTCTTTGTACATATCCAGCGGGGCGTTCTGCGAGTAGCGCAGGTTGTCTTCGGTGTAAGTTTCATACACGCCGCGGGCCAGCGCCGCTTCATCGCCGCCGCCGGTCCAGACTCTCTGGCCCTTTTTACCCATGATGATGGCGGTGCCGGTATCCTGGCAGGTCGGCAGAATGCCTTTGGCGGCAATATCGGAGTTACGCAGGAACTGCAGCGCCACGTATTTATCGTTCTCGCTGGCCTGCGGGTCGCTGAGAATATCTGCCACCTGCTGCTGGTGCGCCGGGCGCAGCATAAACGAGGCATCGTGGAAGGCGTGCTTAGCGAGCAGCGTCAGCGCCTGCGGGTCAACTTTAAGGATTTGCTGGCCGTCGAATTCGGCCGTGGAAACGTGGTCTGAGCTGAGGAGATAGTATTCGGTGTCATCCTTTTTCAGTGGAAAAGGATCCTGATAGACAAAAGGTTTGTTCGACATTGTTCTCTCACTTACGACATTGGCAAATTTTGGCTCTCGGGCACTTTTTCCCTGCGCCCTCGGTACAGCGAGTCCGCTTATCCTACACAATTTTTTAACAAAAACTGAGACAAGGACGACTTTTTCCCTGAGAAGGTGACTTCTGCGCGCTTTTATTGGTTTAATACGGGCAGTTAATTTCCTTATGAATACAGGGCTTGATAATGCAAAAACTCATCAACTCAGTGCAGAACTACGCCTGGGGCAGTCAAACTGCGTTAACGGAACTCTACGGCATCGCCAATCCGGACAATCTGCCAATGGCAGAGCTGTGGATGGGCGCGCACCCGAAGAGCAGCTCAAAAATCACTGACGCCAGCGGGCAAACGCACAGCCTGCGCGACGTGATCGACGCCGATAAAGCCACGCTGCTGGGCCGCAACGTTGCAGAGCGCTTTGGCGAACTGCCGTTCCTGTTCAAAGTGCTGTGCGCCGACAACCCGCTGTCGATTCAGGTTCACCCGAACAAAAAAGCCTCTGAAGAAGGCTTTGCGAAAGAGAACGCCGCGGGCATTCCGCTGGATGCCGCCGAGCGTAACTACAAGGATCCGAACCACAAGCCAGAGCTGGTTTTCGCCCTCACCCCGTTCCTCGCGATGAACGCCTTCCGCGAGTTTTCTGACATTGTTTCCCTGCTGCAGCCCGTTTCTGGCGCGCATGCGTCCATCGCGCATTTCCTGCAGGAGCCAAACGCCGAGCGTCTGAGCCAGCTCTTTGCCAGCCTGCTGAACATGCAGGGCGAAGAGAAATCTCGTGCGCTGGCCGTGCTGAAAGCGGCACTGAACAGCCAACAGGGCGAGCCGTGGGAAACCATCCGCTTTATCGCTCAGTTCTACCCGGACGACAGTGGCCTGTTCTCTCCGCTGCTGCTGAACGTGGTAAAACTCAATCCAGGCGATGCGATGTTCCTGTTCGCCGAAACCCCACACGCGTACCTGCAAGGCGTGGCCCTGGAGGTGATGGCCAACTCCGATAACGTGCTGCGCGCGGGCCTGACGCCAAAATACATCGATATTCCGGAACTGGTCGCGAACGTGAAATTCGTACCAAAACCAGCGGCAGAACTGCTGACGCAGCCGACAAAGCACGGCGCGGAGCTGGACTTCCCGATCCCGGTAGACGATTTTGCCTTCTCCCTGCACGACCTCAGCACCCAGGGTACTGAAGTGGCCCAGCAGAGCGCAGCTATTCTGTTCTGCCTTGAAGGCGAAGCAGTGTTGAGCAAGGGAGATCAACGTCTGGTGCTGAAACCAGGCGAGTCTGCTTTTGTGGCCGCCAACGAGTCACCGGTCAGCCTGAGCGGCGTCGGTCGCGTTGCCCGCGTTTACAATAAGCTCAAGTAAATACTGAAGATCTGAGGAACTCTTGCTAAGCTTGAGGTTGCCTTACGACATCACAGGCGGTTGATCCGCCTGTTTTCATTTTATGGACAAACGCTATGAAAAAATCGCTGGTTGCAGTGGGCATTATTGTCGCTTTAGGAGTGGTGTGGACCGGGGGCTCCTGGTACACCGGTAAACAGCTGGAAGGCCGTCTGGCCGATATGGTTGCGCAGGCGAACGCCCAGCTCGCCAGCAACGCGCCGGAAGCAGGCATTCAGCTTGCGTATCAGGACTACCAGCGTGGCGTGTTCAGCAGCCATTTACAGATGGTCGTCAAGCCAGCTGACGGCGCGAAAAGCAGCTGGCTGAAGCCAGGGCAGACCGTTGTGCTGGATGAAAATGTCTCCCACGGGCCCTTCCCGTTGGCTTCTCTGAAGTCATTCAACCTTGCGCCGGCGATGGCAACCGTGAACTCTCAGCTGGTGAATAACGATGCCACAAAGCAGCTGTTCGAGCTTGCTAAGGGCCAGTCGCCGTTCGACATCAACACCCGCATCAGCTATGCCGGTGACACCCGTTCAGACATCAACCTCAAACCGCTGAACTACGAAAAAGGTGAAGAGAAAGTCGCCTTCAGCGGCGGTGATTTCAAGCTGGATGCCGATAAAGACGGCAACGTCTTCTCGCTGAACGGCAGCGTGGAAAGCGGCGTGATTAACGCGGTCAACGAATACAACCAAAAGGTTCAGCTCACCTTCAACAACCTGAAAACCGAAGGCGACAGCAAGCTCACCTCGTTTGCCGAGCGCATTGGCAACCAGAAAGTGACGCTGGATAAGGTTGCCGTCGGCGTGGAAGGCAAAGAGCTGGCGCTGCTTGAAGGCATGACGCTGGACGGCAAATCTGACCTTTCCAAAGACGGTAAAACGATTAACACCTCGCTGGATTACACCCTGGACAGCCTGAAATTACAGGGCCAGGACATGGGCAGCAGCAAGCTGGCGCTGAAGGTCGGCCAGATTGACGGTCAGTCCTGGCATCAGTTCAGCCAGCAGTACAACGGTGAAGTGCAGGCGCTACTGGCGCAGCCCGGCATAATGGATAACCCGGAAGTGTATCAGCAGAAAGTCACAGAGGCATTCTTCAGCGCCCTGCCGCTGCTGCTGAAAGGCGAGCCGGTTATCACCATCGCGCCGCTGAGCTGGAAAAACAGCAAGGGTGAAACCACCTTTAACCTGTCGCTGTTCCTGAAAGATCCTTCCACCGCGACCGTTGCCCCGCAAACTCTGGCGCAGGAAGTCGATCGCAGCGTGAAATCTCTCGACAGCAAGCTGGTGATCCCGATGGATATGGCAACGGAGTTTATGACTCAGGTTGCACGCCTGGAAGGTTATCAGCCGGCAGAAGCTGAAAAACTGGCGAGCCAGCAGGTGAAAGGCCTGGCGGCGATGGGCCAGATGTTCCGCATCACCACCCAGCAGGACAACAACATTCAGACCAGCATGCAGTATTCCAACGGGCAGGTGACGCTGAACGGGCAGAAAATGCCGCTGGCGGATTTTGTTGGCATGTTTGGCGTGCCTGACGTGGCTATCCCTGCGCCGCAGGGCAATGCGGCCCCGGCCCAGGAAGGCCAGTCCGCACAGCCACCGGCAGACTTCCCGGAAGCGCCTGTCGACAGCCCGGACTGAGCCTCTGAGCCGTAAAAAGCTAACCGGCTGCATCACGCAGCCGGTTTTTTTATTCCTGCTTCACCAGCCGTGGCGGCATGATCTGATTGCGGGTGCTGCTTTTACCCTCGACGATTCGCTGCAGCATTCTTTCGGCAACGCTTTTCCCCATTTCACGCGCCGGGGTGATAACCCAGCTCATAGGCGCATCGTCGAGGTCCTCCTCCGGCACTTCTGCAAACGCTGCCAGCGCCACGTTTTTGTCATAATAATCGACGGCTCGATCGCCGCTTTTCCAGCCTGCACGCATCAGGCCAAGCCATGCCCCCATCGCCACCACGCTGTTGTAACAGACGACGGCGGTAATGGTCGGGTTATGGCGAAGCAGCGTGGTCAAGGCATGAGAGGCCTGCTTCTGCGTGGCCTCACACTCCACCACCCATTCGCTGTGGAACGGCAGGCCAAACTTGAGTAAGGTTGCGCAGTAGCCGCCAACGCGTTCGGCGCGGGTCAGCGAGGCGCTCTGCCCGCCAATCCAGGCAATGCGCTGATGCCCGCGACGGATAAGATGCTCGGTCAGCATTTGTGCCGCCTGCATGTTGTCGGGACGAATCAGGTCCACATCGTCGAGGTAGCTCGCCCGCGAGGCGAAAACCAGCGGCACACCGCATTCTTCGGCTTTATCACGCAGCTCTGCGCCTTTGTCCACCGCGCCAGCAATCACCACGCCGTCCACGCCCTGGGACACCAGCGTGTCGAAACGCTGAAGCATGTGCTCGCCCTTGCGCCCGCCCTGGGTGAGAAACACCATTTTGCCCTGCGTTTCCAGGGCATCAATCATGCCTGCGGCGAGCTCAGCGTAAAACGGCGCGCTGAGATCCCCCACGATAAGGCCTATAACACCCGTTTGCCCGCCGCGCAGCGATGCCGCCTGACGGTTACGCACGAATCCGAGTTGTTCGATCGCCTGGCTGACGCGTTCGCCGGTGGCGACAGAGATACGTCCTTTACCGCTTAAAACCAGCGAGACGGTGGCGACGGAAACCCCCGCCGCCTGCGCGACATCGTTAATTGTGACTTTTTTTGCAATGGCCATGCGCCGTTGCCACTCCTGCGTGGCGATAAAACGTTTTATCAATGGGTTATATTTATAAACCTTATTATCGTTTGATTATGTGATTTTGCTCGCACTAAAATTAGGTAAAACGTTTTATCTTCTCGTCACTTTCATACCTACTACAGAAATCTCAGGACAAGGAGTCGTTTTATGACGGCGAAAGCAGCACAAAAAGTAACTCTCTGGGAGTTTTTCCAGCAGCTGGGCAAGACGTTCATGCTGCCAGTGGCGCTTCTCTCATTCTGCGGCATCATGTTGGGGATCGGCAGCTCGCTGAGCAGCCATGATGTCACCACGCTTCTACCGTGGCTGGACACGCCTTTCCTGCAGGCCATGTTCGTCTGGATGAGCAAAGTCGGCTCTTTTGCCTTTAGCTTCCTGCCGGTCATGTTCTGTATCGCCATCCCTCTGGGCCTGGCGCGCGATAACAAAGGCGTTGCGGCCTTTGCAGGTTTTGTCGGCTATGCGGTCATGAACCTGGCCGTAAACTTCTGGCTGACGGCAAAAGGCATTCTGCCTACCACCGATGCTGCGGTTCTGAAAGCCAACAACATTCAAAGTATCCTGGGTATTCAGTCGATCGATACCGGGATCCTCGGCGCGGTCATTTGCGGCATTATCGTGTGGAAATTGCATGAGCGTTTTCACACTATTCGCCTGCCTGATGCGCTGGCCTTCTTTGGGGGTACCCGTTTCGTCGCCATTATCACTGCCGTGGTGATGGGACTGGTGGGTCTGGCGATTCCACTGGTATGGCCTGTCTTTGCGATGGGCATCCGTGGCCTGGGCCACATCATCAACAGCGCCGGTGACTTTGGCCCAATGATTTTCGGTACGGGTGAACGTCTGCTGCTGCCGTTTGGTCTCCAGCATATTCTTGTGGCGATCATTCGTTTCACTGATGCCGGTGGCACCATGGACGTTTGCGGGCATTCCGTAAGCGGTGCGCTGACTATCTTCCAGGCGCAGCTGAGCTGCCCGACCACCCAGGGCTTCTCCGAAAGCGCTACCCGCTTCCTGTCTCAGGGTAAAATGCCTGCCTTCCTCGGCGGTCTGCCGGGTGCTGCTCTGGCGATGTACCACTGCGCCCGCCCGGAAAACCGTCATAAAATTAAAGGCCTGCTGATCTCCGGCGTGATTGCCTGCGTCGTCGGCGGCACCACTGAACCGCTGGAGTTCCTGTTCCTGTTCGTGGCCCCGGTGCTTTACGCTATCCACGCGCTGCTGACCGGTCTGGGCTTCACCGTCATGGCCGTGCTCGGCGTGACTATCGGTAATACCGACGGCAACGTCATTGATTTCGTTGTCTTCGGTATCCTGCACGGTCTGGCCACCAAGTGGTACCTGGTACCTGTCGTGGCGGCGGTCTGGTTTGTGACTTACTACGTTATCTTCCGCTTCGCTATCACTCGCTTTAACATCAAAACGCCTGGCCGCGATATCGACACGGCTTCCAGCGTGGAAAAAGCAGTGGCTGGCGTGACCGGTAAATCCGGCTACAACACCCCGGCGATTCTCGCCGCGCTCGGTGGGGCTGAGAACATCACCAGTCTCGACAACTGCCTGACTCGTCTGCGTCTGAGCATTGAAGATATGAGCAAAGTCGATGCTGATGCGCTGAAAGCCAACCGCGCCATCGGTGTAGTGAAGCTCAACGAGCACAGCCTGCAGGTTGTGATTGGGCCGCAGGTTCAGTCGGTAAAAGATGAATTATCCTCACTGATGAGCCCTGTTCAGGCGTAAATCCCCTTTCCCCCTTCGTCCTGAAGGGGGAAAATGCTTCCTCCTCGTTTGACCGAAATGGAGTTTCCGATGTTTGATTTCTCAACGGTTATCGATCGCCACGGCACCTGGTGCACCCAGTGGGACTACGTCGCCGACCGCTTCGGCACCGCCGATTTACTGCCCTTCACAATCTCCGATATGGATTTTGCCACCGCTCCCTGCGTGCTTGACGCCATCAGCCAGCGCCTGAGCCACGGCGTGCTCGGCTACAGCCGCTGGAAGAACGAAGAGTTTCTTGGCGCCATTCAGCACTGGTTCAGCAAACGCTTCCACAGCAGCATTGATACCGATCACATCGTGTACGGCCCGTCGGTTATCTACATGGTTTCGCAGATGATTCGCCAGTGGTCTGAGGTGGGTGACGGCGTTGTGGTGCACACCCCGGCCTACGATGCATTTTATAAAGCCATTGAAGGCAATGAACGCACCATCGCCGCCGTGCCGCTGCATCAGACGGCCGAAGGCTGGCGCTGTGATATGGCCCTGCTGGAAAGCGTGCTTGCAGAGCCACGTAATAAAATCCTGCTGCTTTGCAGCCCACATAATCCAACCGGTAAGGTATGGACGCGCGAAGAGCTGACGACGATTGCCTCACTGTGCGAAAAACACGGCGTGAAAGTCATCAGCGACGAAATTCATATGGACATGACCTGGAACGGCCATCGCCATATTCCGTGGTGCGACGTCGCGAAGAGCGACTGGGCGCTGTTCACCTCTGGCTCTAAAAGCTTCAACATTCCGGCGCTGACCGGCGCATACGGCCTGATTGGCAATGAAACCACTCGCAATGGCTATCTCAGCGCGCTGAAAGGCCGCGATGGGCTTTCTTCGCCGTCGATCCCGGCGGTTATCGCCCATATTGCGGCCTATGAGCAAGGCGAAGCCTGGCTGGATGCGCTGCGCGATTATTTGCAGGCAAACATGCGTTATATTGCCGATGAGCTCAACGCGGCTTTCCCTGAACTGAACTGGCAGCCACCGCAGTCCACCTATCTCGCCTGGATCGATTTACGGCCGCTGCACGTTGATGACAAACTGCTGCAAAAAATCCTCATTGAGCAGCAAAAAGTCGCCATCATGCCGGGATATACCTACGGTGAAGAGGGCAACGGTTTTGTGCGTCTCAACGCAGGCTGCCCGCGCAGCAAGCTCGAAAAAGGCGTTCAGGCACTGATTAACGCCCTGCACGCCGCGCGTTGATTCTGTTGCGCAACTAACTATTTCGTTGCGCAAAATAGCTTTTCACCGCGTTTTCACTTTATAATGTGTCGCACTTTACCTAAAAAATGAGTGCGACCATGATTCATAAAGACCTGCCCCTGACAGACATCCACCGCCACCTCGATGGCAACATTCGCGCACAAACCATTCTCGAACTCGGTCGCCAGCATAATATTGTCCTGCCCGCTGACTCACTGGACGCCCTGCGCCCGCACGTGCAGGTCACCAGCCTCGAACCTGACCTGGTGAGCTTCCTCAGCAAGCTCGACTGGGGCGTGAAGGTGCTGGCCGATTTAGACGCCTGCCGCCGTGTCGCTTATGAAAACATCGAAGACGCCGCCCGCAACGGTATTCATTACGTTGAGCTGCGTTTCTCGCCGGGTTACATGGCAATGACCCACAATCTGCCTGTGGCAGGCGTGGTGGAAGCTGTGATCGCAGGCGTGCAGCAAGGCTGCCGTGATTTCCCGGTCAAAGCGAACCTGATTGGCATCATGAGCCGCACCTTCGGCGAAGCAGCCTGCGAACAGGAGCTGAACGCCCTGCTGGCACACCGCGACAGCATCACCGCGCTGGACCTGGCGGGCGATGAGCTCGGTTTCCCCGGGAGCCTGTTCCTCAATCATTTCAACCGCGCACGCGATGCGGGCTGGCGTATTACCGTCCACGCAGGCGAAGCGGCAGGCCCGGAAAGCATCTGGCAGGCAATACGTGAGCTGGGCGCGGAGCGTATCGGTCACGGCGTGAAGGCCGTTGAGGATCGCGCGCTGATGGATTTTCTCGTTGAACAGCGCATCGGGATCGAATCCTGCCTGACCTCCAATATCCAGACCAGCACCGTGCCGGAGCTTGCGCGTCATCCGCTGAAAACCTTCCTTGAGCACGGCGTGCTGGCCTCGCTGAATACCGACGACCCGGCGGTTCAGGGCGTGGATCTTATCCATGAATATGAGGTTGCCGCCCCGGCTGCGGGTCTGTCCGCCGCGCAAATTCGTCAGGCGCAAATCAACGGCCTGGAAATCGCGTTCCTCTCGGCGCAGGAGAAGCAGGCGCTGATCGAGAAAGTGAAAGCCGCTTAACCTGCTTTCAGTTGTAAAAAAAGCCGCTCATTTGAGCGGCTTTTTGGTTTACGGCGCGGGTCTGATTCAGGTCAGGCTCAGCGTCGAGCGGTGCTTCGCCGATTCAATCCCCAGCTCAATCAATTCCATAATCTGAATGGCCTGGCTTGCCGGAACAGGGTTCTCACCGCTGCCGTTCAGCGCATCGCGAATACCTGCGTAGTACGCAGGATAGTTACCCGGCACCGTCAGCCACGTCTCTTCGCTACGATCGTCACCGTTCACACGCGTTACCACGCCGTCGCGCATATCATAGCCCCAGTCTTCCTGCGGCAGACGTTCGCCGTTTTTCAGGCGCTCTTCCTGCGGATCCAGACCGTATTTTACATAGCTCGCGCGGGTGCCGTGCACGATGTAGCGGGCGGATTCAGCCGCCGCCAGCAGCGTGCCGTGCAGCACTACACGGCGCTGTGGGTAGGTCAAAACGGCGTGGAAGTAGTCTGTGGACTGCGCGCCCGGACGCAGCTGCGCCAGATCGACGGTCAGGCTGACGGGCAGGCCGAACAGGTTGATGGCCTGATCGAGCAGATGCGGGCCTAAGTCATACCAGATGCCGCTGCCAGGGCCGCCCTGCTCACGCCAGCGGTTGCGCACTTCCGGACGGTAGCGGTCGAAATGCGATTCAAAGAAGGTGACTTCGCCGAGCTCGCCTCCGGCAATCAGCTGCTTCACGGTCAGGAAATCGCTGTCCCAGCGGCGGTTATGGAATACCGACAGCAGACGCCCCAGACTGCGGGCCAGCGCATCCAACTCACGGGCCTGTGACAGTGTCACAGTAAAAGGTTTGTCCACCACAACGTGCTTGCCCGCTTCCAGCGCGGCTTTCGCCAGGGGGAAGTGGGTGTCGTTTGGCGTGGGGATCACAATCAAATCAATGCTCGGGTCGTTGAACAGATGCTTCGGCTCCGAAACGACCTTCACGCCCGGCCAGTCGGCTTTGACTTTTGCTTCATCGCTGCTGGAAACCGCCGCCAGCTCCATGCCCGACGTGCCGCTGATCAGCGGTGCGTGAAAGGTTTTACTCGCGTAGCCATAGCCAATTAATCCGACGCGGATAGTGTCACTCATGTTATCGCCCTCATCTGTGGATGGCTGTCATTTCACAACATCTGCCAGCACCTCACAACTCATTATTAACAATCTTCTTACCCGAACGTCTCATCTTTCAGCAGATGGTGAAAAAAGAGACGAATTGCTCACTCCTCGCCCTGGCCCGAACGCGTTGTTCCTGGTACTATTCCAGGCTGGATTTTTGGAGACATTGACTGTTATGACTATGGTATTTAACCGCATCGTCGAGCTGGTGGGCTGGATTGTGCTAGGGGTCTGCGTATTGCTGCTGATTGCAGCGCATCACATTGATAACTACCAGGCTCCGGAACCCCCCGCTACGGCCACGGCGCCGCACAAGTGATCGTCAGAAAGTGACGTCGATCGCAACTATGTAACCGGTTTCTGAAACCGGTTGCAGATTCACTACCCCCCTCCGTACACTGCTTTTATCTTATCGATAAGGAGCGTGTAATGGCTGCATTTCCAAAAGATTTCCTCTGGGGCGCTGCAACCGCCGCATATCAGGTAGAAGGCGCACACAACGAAGATGGCAAAGGGCTTTCCATCTGGGATGTCTTCTCTCACCTGCCGGGAACCACCTATCAGAACACCAATGGCGACGTGGCCGTTGACCACTATCACCGCATGCAGGAAGACGTGGCCCTGATGGCCGAAATGGGTCTGCAAAGCTATCGTTTTTCTATTTCCTGGCCGCGCCTGCTGCCCAATGGCCGCGGTGAAGTGAACGAAGCCGGGGTGAAGTTTTACAGTGATTTAATCGACACCCTGCTGGCGCACAACATTGTGCCGATGATTACGCTTTATCACTGGGATCTGCCGCAGGCCTTGCAGGACGAAGGCGGCTGGGAAGTTCGCTCCACCGCTGAAGCTTTCGAAGAGTACGCGCGCCTGTGCTATTCGCGCTACGGTGACCGCGTGAAGCTGTGGGCCACCTTTAACGAAACCATTGTCTTTATCGGCCACGGCTATATTACCGGCAGCCATCCGCCTTCAGTGAAAGATCCGGCTCGCGCGGTGCAGGCCTGCCACCAGGTGTTTATCGCGCACGCGCTGGCGGTAAAAGCCTTCCGGGAAATGCAGGTAAAAGGCGAAATTGGCTTCGTAAACGTCCTTCAGCCGCACACTGCGCTGACCAATAGCCCGGAAGATCTCGCGGCAACGGAAATCGCGGACGCTATTCACACGCACTGGCTCTATGACCCGGTATTGAAAGGTCACTACCCTGAAACGCTGCTGGCGCAGACCCAGGCCGTCTGGGGCGTGCCGCGCTTTGAGCAAGGCGATGATGAACTGCTGCGCAGCAATATTTGTGACTTTATCGGCCTGAACTACTATCGCCGCGAAACCGTCGTGGCGAACCCGGGCGAAACCCGCACCGCCAGCAACCACAACGGCGAACCGAACAGCGGCAACGAGTTTGGCTTCAAGGATCTGTTTAAGTTCGTGCGCAATCCGGACGGCGTTTATACCGACTGGGACTGGGAAATCTGGCCGCAGGGTTTAACCGACGGCATTATGATGATCAAAGAGCGCTACGGTGATATTCCCATGTACATCACCGAAAATGGCCTTGGCGCGAAAGACCCGATTGTTGACGGAGAAATCGTTGACGATCCGCGCATTGATTATTTAAGTATGCACATTGAGGCCATGGAAAAAGCGATGGCGCAGGGTGCTGACGTTCGCGGTTATTATCCATGGTCATTTATTGATTTACTGAGCTGGCTTAACGGCTATAAAAAGCAGTACGGCTTCGTTTATGTTGATCATAATCAGAATCTTGCCCGAAAACGTAAAAAGAGCTTTTACTGGTACCAAAACGTGATTGCCACCCGCGGCGAACAACGTTAATCTTCCTCCCCGGGCGCCTTCCGGCGCCTGATATTTCGCTTAGAAAATTCCTATTTAAAGTTTTACGTGGCCAGAATGTGCTTCTTTGCTTGTTTTTGGCGCTTATAGCCTAAATAATTCGAGCGCTTCTTGTGGCCTGCCAGGCCAATTATCAGGCCTGACAACCCACGCCAGCTGATTATATTTCTCTAATAATTACAACACCATAAATGGAAAGTGCTAACATGACCGTCCAGGACTACTTATTAAAATTTCGTAAAATCAGTTCTCTTGAAAGTCTGGAAAAGCTTTTTGATCACCTGAATTATTCCCTCAGCGACACTCAGGAGATCGTGAATATGTATCGCGCCGCCGATCACCGCCGCGCCGAGCTGGTTTCCGGCGGACGCCTGTACGATATCGGCCAGGTCCCGAAGACGGTGTGGCGCTACGTGCAATAAAGACTGTTTTCTGCCGCGTCAGTTGCTTATACTTCTCGCCCGCTTTTTTGACTGACGCTGATTCGGAGAAGTCATGACCGCAGAACCTACGGAACGTATTGGTGGCTGGCTGCTTGCCCCGCTTGCCTGGCTGATTGTCGCCCTGATTAGCGTGACGCTAACGACGCTGAATTTTATTGGCGTGCTTTTTGTTGCCAATCTGAAGGTATTGAGTACGACGAATCTGGCGCTGATTGGCCTGTCACTGGTGTTTGGCCTGTTGATGTGGTGCTACACGCTGTGGCTCACCGCCGCGTTTTTCAAACGCCGCAGGCTGGTGCCTAAGCATTACATCATCTGGCTGCTTATCATGGTTCTGCTGGCCGTCAAAACCTTTGCTTTTGCGCCGGTATCCGATGCGTTAGCCCTGCGCCAGCTTCTGTTCCCGCTGCTGGCCACCGCGCTGTTAGTTCCGTACTTCAAACGTTCTGCGCGGGTGAAACGCACCTTCGTTCAGCCGTAATAACCCTACAGATAATCAGTTGTCGCCTGCTTCGGTTTGACCGATAATAGGCGGCTTTTTTTCGTTTCAGGCGCACTATGACCGACTACCTGCTGCTTTTTATCGGCACCGTTCTGGTAAATAACTTCGTTCTGGTAAAGTTCCTCGGACTTTGCCCGTTTATGGGCGTTTCCAAAAAGCTGGAAACCGCCATGGGCATGGGCCTTGCCACCACCTTTGTGATGACCCTGGCCTCCGTCTGCGCCTGGCTCATCGACACCTGGATCCTGATCCCCCTGGGCCTGGTTTACCTGCGAACGCTGGCCTTTATTCTGGTTATCGCCGTTGTCGTGCAATTCACCGAAATGGTGGTGCGTAAAACCAGCCCGGCGCTCTATCGCCTGCTCGGCATTTTCCTGCCGCTGATTACCACCAACTGTGCGGTACTCGGCGTGGCGCTGCTGAATATCAACCTCGGGCACAATTTTCTACAATCGGCGCTGTACGGCTTCTCTGCCGCCGTCGGTTTCTCGCTGGTGATGGTGCTGTTTGCCGCCATTCGTGAACGCCTGGTGGTTGCCGACGTGCCCGCTCCGTTTAAGGGCAATGCCATTGCGCTTATCACCGCCGGGCTGATGTCTCTGGCCTTTATGGGCTTTAGTGGTTTGGTGAAGCTGTAATGACCTTAGTGTGGATTGCCATTGCCGCCATCAGCCTGTTAGGGCTTATCTTTGGCGGTATTCTCGGATACGCCTCGCGTCGCTTCGCGGTGGAGGACGATCCTGTCGTTGAAAAAATCGATGAGATTCTGCCGCAGAGCCAGTGTGGCCAGTGCGGCTACCCGGGCTGCCGTCCTTATGCCGAAGCCGTCGGTAGCAACGGTGAAAAAATCAACCGCTGCGCCCCGGGTGGCGAAGCGGTAATGTTGAAAATTGCTACCCTGCTCAATGTTGATCCGCAGCCTGTTGACGGCGATGAAGAAGCCGCCGAGCCAGTGCGCATGCTTGCGGTCATTGATGAACCCAACTGCATCGGCTGCACCAAGTGCATTCAGGCCTGCCCGGTAGACGCCATCGTGGGCGCCACGCGTGCCATGCACACCGTGGTAAGCGACCTGTGCACCGGCTGCAACCTCTGCGTCGCGCCTTGTCCGACGCAATGTATCGAATTACGTCCGGTCGCCGAGACGACCGAGAGCTGGAAGTGGGACCTGCAGACCATTCCAGTCCGTATTATTCCAGTGGAACAGCATGCTTAAGTTATTTTCCGCGTTCAGAAAGGACAAAATTTGGGACTTCGACGGTGGGATCCATCCCCCTGAGATGAAGACCCAGTCCAATGGTACGCCGCTGCGCCAGGTTCCCCTTGCGCAGCGTTACGTCATCCCGCTGAAGCAGCACATCGGTGCCGAAGGTGAACTCAGCGTCGCCCCCGGCGATCGCGTGCTGCGTGGCCAGCCGTTAACCCGTGGCTGGGGTCGGATGCTGCCCGTCCATGCCCCGACTTCCGGCACCGTTATCGCCATCGCGCCTCATTCAACGGCCCATCCTTCCGCGCTGGCAGAAATGAGCGTCATCATCGAAGCGGACGGTGAAGACCGCTGGGTCGAACGGGATGGCTGGAGTGACTGGCAGCAGCGCAGTCGGGATGAGCTGATTGAGCGCATTCATGATTTCGGCGTGGCTGGCCTTGGCGGTGCGGGCTTCCCGACCGGCAGCAAGCTGAAAGGCGGTGGCGATAAAATCGACACGCTTATCATCAATGCCGCCGAGTGCGAGCCCTATATCACCGCCGACGACCGCCTGATGCAGGATTGCGCGGCGCAGATCGTCGATGGCATCCGCATTCTTATGCATGTCCTGCAGCCCAAAGAAGTGCTGATTGGCATTGAGGACAACAAGCCGCAGGCCATTTCGATGATGCGTGCCGTGCTCGCTCATGTCCACGGCATCAGCCTGCGCGTGATCCCGACGAAATACCCCTCCGGTGGCGCAAAACAGCTGACGCAAATTCTGACCGGCAAGCAGGTGCCTCACGGCGGTCGCTCCTCTGACATCGGCGTCCTGATGCAAAACGTGGGTACCGCGTTTGCCGTGAAGCGCGCGGTCATCGACGGTGAGCCCTTAACTGAGCGCGTCGTCACCCTGACCGGCGAAGCCGTTACCCGTCCGGGGAACGTCTGGGCACGCCTCGGCACGCCCGTTCGCCACCTGCTTGAAGACGCAGGCTTCTGCCCCTCTCCGGAGCAGATGGTCATCATGGGCGGCCCGCTGATGGGCTTCACCCTGCCCTGGCTCGACGTGCCGGTGGTGAAAATCACCAACTGCCTGCTGGCCCCTTCCACAAGCGAGATGGGCGAGCAGCAGGAAGAAAAAAGCTGTATTCGCTGTAGCGCCTGCGCCGACTCCTGCCCGGCCGATTTGCTGCCGCAGCAGCTGTACTGGTTCAGCAAAGGCCAGCAGCACGACAAAGCCACGGCTCACAATCTTTCTGACTGCATCGAGTGCGGCGCCTGTGCCTGGGTCTGCCCAAGCAACATCCCGCTGGTGCAGTATTTCCGCCAGGAGAAGGCCGAGATTGCTGCTATCCGTCAGGAAGAGAAACGCGCGGCAGAGGCCAAAGCCCGTTTTGAAGCACGTGCTGAGCGTCTGGAGCGTGACAAAGCAGCCCGACTCGAGCGCCATAAGCAGGCCGCCGTTCAGCCTGCCGCGAAGGATCAGGCGGCTATCGACGCCGCGCTCAGCCGCGTACGTGAAAAACAGCAGCAGGCCACACAGCCTGTTGTTATTCAGGCGGGTGCAAAACCCGACAACAGCGCGGTGATTGCTGCCCGCGAAGCACGCAAAGCGCAGGCTCGTGCCGCTCAGGCGGAAAAACAGCAAAGCGAAACGGTGACGGTAAACAACGATGCGGCTGTCGATCCGCGCAAATCTGCCGTTGAAGCAGCCATCGCTCGTGCCAAAGCGCGTAAAGCAGAACAGCAGGCCGTGGTGGCTGAACCTGTTTCTGAAGAAGCAGTTGATCCCCGCAAGGCCGCCGTTGAAGCAGCCATCGCTCGTGCCAAAGCGCGCAAAGCCGAACAGCAGGCCGGGGCTGAACCTGTTGCAGAAGAAGCGGTTGA
>NZ_OBEF01000034.1 GCF_900215375.1 Enterobacter sp. CC120223-11
CTGGATGGTGATCGAGGCGAACTCCGAAGGCCTGGCCCCGGTGTACCTGGCCACCATCACGGCCCCATAAGATTCGCGGTCTCCGGACTTGATGAAGCTGTCCAGGAGCTTGGCTTCGTCCTGGGCGTCGATCCTCTTGATCCGGCGCTGCTTGCCGGGCACCTCATCGCTGGGCCCGTTCCGCGTCAGCGGGTTCTTTGTCTCGTTGATGCGTTTGGCTGCATCGGGGTAGCCAGCGGCCTCCTGGTCGTAGGCCAGGGCATTGCGCAGGCGTCTCCAGTAGTCGGGCCTGTGCTGGCCTGCAATGGCCTTGAGAGCGTCTGTGATGCGCTTTGGGGACGGTGGCTGACCGTCCAGGTGCTTGGTGTAGAAATGGGCCGCCAGCTTGCGATAGGCGGCCTGTGTGGCTGGTGTCATGGGGTCTCTCCCTTCTCGTTATGGTCGGTCAAACAGCAAGATCAAAATCAAAAGCACACCCCCCGCCCTAAAGGGGGCGGGAGCCTGGGGTGGTGAAGCAACCCCAAGCTCCCTTCCTGAGGCTGTGGGTCGTTCGTCCTGGGCATCAAGCACCAAATCGGAACCCCATCGGATGAAGCTCGATGGGGCCCCCACGATTTGCTGCTTGACCCCCAGAACTCACAGATCAAGAGCATTCGGCATCGGTTGACCATCACCTATGTGCTGGTCTCCGAAGGCCTCACAAAGCGGGAGCCAACCATTCTGGTCGTCTCCGGATGTTCTCCACCCCACTCCGCACGTGTGCTCCGGGGGTTACGTGTCACCTGTCACTCCGCTCGGTGCCACCACATCCCCATACTTCCGGTTGGAAGTATGGTAAGCCCAGCATAACACGGCCAGCCAAACTACTGTATAGGTATACAGAAGTTTCTCTGTACAAAGGGTGTAAAAGGGTGTAAAAATTACACCCATACACCGTTAGAAGGAGAACAAAAATGAGCGGTACCCAACTCACCCTGCTGGTTCCCAAGGCTGCCCGCGATGCCCATGCCGAGCTGCTTGCAGCGCTCGGCACTGAGGCCAACCCAGCGCAGTGGATGGTCTTCATGGATGCCGTAACCCGGCTGCTGCCCGATGTGCTCAGCTCGGGCAGGCCATCCAAGGACGCCATCCAGCGCAGTGCCATCGGTCAACTGGGCTTCACCAGCTGGCAGGCGATGATCGAAGCGCCCACCGACGCATCTGGTCTGGGCTGGAACTTCAGTGGCTGGAAGGCATGGCGTCGGGCCTGGACGGCAGTTCAGGCATACCCCTGGCTGCGCCAGGAGCCGCTGACCTCGAGCGAGGTCAACAGCATCGTTCTGGACTGCAAGCGAGATGGCATTCAGTTCCCCGGCTCCGCAGGGGAGCTGGAGGCCATCAGACAGGGCCGCAAAGAGGCCCAGGAGGCTCGCAAGGCTGAAACCGTGCAGGCACTGACCCAACGTGCCGAAACGGCGGAAAAGGCTCTACAAGAGGCTTCAGCGCTGGCCAGATCGGTGACCGATCAACTTAACCAGGTGCAACAGCAGCTGGCCACGGCCCTTGGCCAGGTGGCCGAACAGGCCGAGGTCATCGGTACGCTGAAAGCAGAAAAATCCCAGGTCGAGACCAACCGGGATTTCTGGAAGAACAAGGCCCAGGCCAAGCCGGCACAGCCGGCCCAGCCCCAGGCTGAGGCACCACAGCTAGGGCTCTGGAAGCGCCTCATGCGCTGGCTGATGGGCTCGAAGTGATCGGATGAAGTCTTGAATGGCGGGCCACCCGCCATTGCTTTCGGCCAGATTGAGGATCTTGGCCTTGTGCCGGGGTGACTTGCGGATCAGCCACCAATCAGCGAGGTCGAGCAGGCCCAGTAGGTCTGCTGCCTCCCGTTCCTCCTCGTTCACCTCTTTGTCAGTCAGGTCGTTGACGCCGACCAGATCCTTCAGCCCTGGCGACCAGTAGAGCTGTCGCTTGCCGTGGATGGCTGCGGCGTACTCCAGGAACTGGCCACCGGCCTTCTGATCGCCTTCCTGGTACAGCTTGAGCAGACCGAATGGGTGCTTACCCTTGGCACGTCCCTGTTTG
This sequence comes from Enterobacter sp. CC120223-11, assembly GCF_900215375.1. GTDB lineage: Bacteria > Pseudomonadota > Gammaproteobacteria > Enterobacterales > Enterobacteriaceae > Scandinavium. Next base: position 2,068 of record NZ_OBEF01000034.1, read on the forward strand.
GTCGATGCCTTGGCGATCTCGGCGTCTACGCCCCAGTTTCTCGAATCGTCCTGCTTGGCCAGGTAGTCCGAGGCGGTGCACCAGCCCTTGATGTCGACCGCATGGGCTTCAAAGGCAGCAACCTGTGCAGCGTCGCCCAGGTCGAGCAGACCGGCCCTGGCGCAGCTGGACTTCCACCGTCTGAGGACGGTTTCCTTCATCACCTCGGCATCGACATGCGACCCCACAACCCATAATTCATGGGTATGCGGGTGCCAACCGTGGCCACCGAGGGTCAATTCCAGCGACCTGATCAAGCCTCGATAGCCGTTGCGTTCCTTGAACTTCGTCCAGGGCGAACCCTCCCGGAGCTTCTCCAGGGCGACACTCTGCTGCTCCAGCAGCTCGGCGAGCTTGTGCCAGACGTAGTGGGGGAATGTGAGGGTGACCATCACGCACTGGAGGCCTTCGGCTGCGGCCCACTCCACGGCCTGAGCGACCTCCAGCCTGCGGCGTTCCTGCACTTTTGCGGCACACACGGCGCAAGTCCACACGTTCGAGCAGTTCATCAGGCCCGAGTAGAAGGCGCTACCGTGCTCCCTCGATGCGTGGACGCCGACCGACCCGGCCACAGTGACGTGCTTGCATTTGGCCGTCCGATGGAAATCGTGGGGGTACAGCATGCCTGCCCGTTTCCCCTCGTGGAGGAACAGGGCCCGTGCAGAGGCCATGAGTTCGAACCGCTCTATTCGGTTGGCCTGGAGCTTTTCTCTCAGGTCACCAGAGGGGGGGGTAGAGGATTTCGTGTACTTCCCTAGGGGGGCCGCGATGGCCCTGGAATCACGCTCTACTGATGGTGATGACATGCCCACCCCCGCCATCGGCGGGGGTCGGCACTTGATAAATCATGTGCTGTATGGCCATACTTGCCCCGAATCGTAGTGAAAAACCCGCCGAGGCCTGCCAGCCTGTGACGCGGGTTTTTTGCTTTCTGCGGTTCTGATTTCTCGACCGCTCGCCTCAATCATGCCCCTGTGGGGCTACGGTTTCAAGCCATCATCTCGGCTAACTCCTTGACGTTCGCGGCTTTTCTCCATAGAAAACCGCTTGATTGCCCCTGTGTTTACAGGCAATTCCGACGTTTTCAAATTCGCCACCAGCGCAGCTGGATCAGGCAGGTCGTGCGCAGCGAAGCGAGCATTCGCCGAAGGCGCCGCAGGCGCCGATGGCGGCTCACTGTGCAACTCACGGACATTCTCTACTGCTGCCGGATCGGCGGCGCGAGGGACTTTCCCATTCCCTGCCGTTTTGCGGTTCCCATACCGGTCGACGCTGGCCGTGGACTGGTGACCCATGACATATGCCACCTCTTTGCGGCTCATGCCGCTGGCCTTCAGGTCTGACCCCATCTGGTGCCGCCACGAATACAGCGATGGGACGGCCTTGCGTTGCGGCCAAAGACGCCGCCCGGCTGCACTGATCCTGTCCTGGACACGACCGACCACGGCGGCGTCCTGGAGGTATGGCAGCGAGGCCCGTACCAGCTCCAGGGCCTTGGGATCGAGGTCGATTACCCGGTCTGCGCCCCGGTCTCCGCCGTGGCTCTTCTTCGCACCAGGTATCACCACCTTGCCGTCCTGGATGGTGATCGAGGCGAACTCCGAAGGCCTGGCCCCGGTGTACCTGGCCACCATCACGGCCCCATAAGATTCGCGGTCTCCGGACTTGATGA
>NZ_OBEF01000033.1 GCF_900215375.1 Enterobacter sp. CC120223-11
AAAACCTACTCCATTCGGTTCCCTCTCCCTCAGGAGAGCGCGAAAATCAAAAACCTACTCCATTCGGTTCCCTCTCCCTTTGGGAGAGGGTTAGGGAGAGGGAAACCACTACTTCCGCATCTGCGACAAAATCACATGGCATTGATTGGCATCGCCCTCGGACGGTGAAATCAGCGCTAACAGAGCCGCAGCCGGGGTCACCAGCGTCGCCAGTGCCGCTGCCACCGCGCCACGCACAATCAGCGGGCCAGGCTTCACGCCGTAATCAGGGTTCTTGAACGTGCCGCGCACATAGAGCGGTGAGCGCAGCGTGATGATGCGAATCCCCTTACTTTCCGGATCGATGGTCAGGTCCATCTGCTCTGAGGCAAAGCTCGCGTTGCCGGTGACGTTAATCAGCGCGTTTTGAGTGTCGAACGCCAGAATTTGCGGGCGAGCCACGCCGTTGCGGATATTCACGTTTGCCGCCGCGCAGTTCACACGCACTTCATCGTCGCCAAATATCTGCCCGATGATAAAATTGCCGACGTTAAGGCCGAGGATCTCCATCAGGTTGCGGCTGACCACTCCGTCGTTCATCAGCAGCTTCAGGTTACCGTCGCTCGAGCCTAAAAGCGCCGCCACGGAATTACCCGTGCCGCGTAGCTGCGCGTCGCCGTTCATTTCACCAATGGTTTTCTGCATCAGTTCGACATTCGGCATCAGCTCTTTAAGCCGCAGCCGCCGGGCCTGAATATCGGCCTCGCCCTGCATCGGCTTTTTATTGCCCGCAAGGTGGATGTTGGCGTTAATGGTGCCGTTCGCCATACCAAACTTCAGCGGCTGCAGGCGTAAATCGCCGCGTTCGAGGATGACGTGAGTGGAGAGATTACTGAGCGGCAGGGTACCACCGTGCTCAATACGCCCGCCCTTGAAGCGCACGTCTGCATCCATCGCGTCCCATTTATCCGTTTCGAAGCGATCGTAGGGCAGCACCTTCCCGGCAGGCTGAATATCCTTTTTCACCTCTTTCGATTTGGTGCCTTTACCCGAATCGACACCAATCAACGGGCCTAAATCCGCCAGCCGCAGCTGCTTCGATTCCATGTCGCCTTCCAGTTTCGGCCTGGGTTTGATCATGCTGTACTTCAGCGTGCCGTGGATGTCGCTGTCGCCAATGCGGCCATTGAAGTTGCGGTAATCAAACACCGAGCCTTTTTCCGTATCGATTTTTGCCACCAGATGACCGTCCGTTTCGAACGGCGGCGTGTCCGGCAGCACAATGCCGGTGAGATCGTACAGCTGGCCGAGCGAGTCCCCGGAGAATTTGAGACGCAAATCCACGCCGGCCATTTTCATCGGATCGTTCACCGTGCCGCTGAATGCCACTCGAGTATTGCCGGAGCGGAAATCCGCCTGCACAGGGAACGGTGTGCCTTCGCTTTTCAGCGCCAGCATTCCGCCGATTTTACCGGTACCGGTGAGCGGCTGACCATTGTAGCGGCCTTCGGCCTTCAGCCCGAACACGTAATCTCCCGGCTTCGGCCCGTCGCTTTTGCCCTTGTCACCGGTGACTTCACTGAACGCCAGCGGCTTGCCGAGCGGATCGACAAAGATCTCAATATCCGCCCGGGTCACCTTGTCATCGACCTTGATCCGCCCGCGATCGAAGAGAATGTTATCCAGCCGGAACGACCATGCAGACGGCTGCGCGTCTTTTGGGTTATCGCTGGAGGAAGCCAGGCTGAAGGTCCAGTTGTTGGTTTTTTCCGACAACCGAATAATGCGGGCATCTGGCTGAACCAGTTTAATCCACGGCAGATAGACGGTTTTGGTCAACAGCGCCAGCGGAGCCAGGGTGGCTTCAACGCGCGGCAGGTGCACCATGGTTATCTCAGGAATATCAGGGGGATTGCCAAGAATGATGTCGTCGGCATGAACATGCGGCCAGGGCACCCAGCTACGCCAGCCGCTCTCGCCAGGCTGACGCTCCCAGACCACGCCTAAATCACCACGAATGGCAAAGGGCCGGTTCAGTTCCGCCGTCACCTTTCGGTTGATGGTTGGCTTCAGACGATTCCAGTCAAAGGTCGCAATGATTATCCAGAGTACGACGATAAGCAGAACTATCGTCGCCAGAATGATGGTTAGGGCTTTTCTGGTTTTGGTCATGCCGTAAACGCTCCTGTTTTGCCTCACCTTTCATGACTATAGTTGAGGCTGACAGAAAGGCGGCAGATCAGGCCAGGTTGAGCATCACTTCGTCGAGGGTTGCCATCGGAACAGGGCGCGAGAGGAAATAGCCTTGCGCCGCATGAGCAGGGGATTTCTGCACGTCGCGCCACTCTTCGAGTGTCTCCACGCCTTCCACAATCACGCCATGACAATAGCGATTCATGAGCTGGATCAGCAGCTCAAACAGATTGCGGCCTTCCGGGGTTTTACGCAGCATGATGAACAGGTCGCGGGCCACTTTAATGTAGTCATAACGTACTTCGCTGAGCGCCGAGAAATTGGCCATGCCGGTACCGAAGTCGTCCAGCCAGAGCGGGCCGAACTCGCACAGCGAGGCAAAAGAGGAATCCTGCGGCAGACGAATGTGCTCTACCAACTCAAAGCGCAGCCAGGGAATTGTTTCAATCAGCGTCATCAGCGACGAGTCCTGACGCATCGCCAGCAGCGTTGGTCCATCGACGTTTACGGACGCGAGGATCCCGTTGCCGGTAAAGAAATCACGTTTGGCCGTCAGCACCGCCAGCTGCTCTTTGATCACGTCGATGCGCTGGCGCACTGCCACTTCCGCAAAGTAGCGGTCCGGGGCAATACGCTGCCCGGGATGTTCCGGGTGTGTGACCACGGTCAGCACTTCGACGGCCATCAGGGAACCATCAGTTTTGTAGATGGGCTGGTAAGTATAAGCACGCTCACACTCCAGCCAATAGCGCCGCTCCTGGAGGCCTTCAATGCCTGCATCGGGAATGCTTAGCCGCTGGATAACCTGCTTTAACTTCATCTCAGCTGTCCTGTAAATAAGGGAATCTGTCGGAACTCGTCATTGGGTTATCGGCGCTAAAAGTGAGAACTTTATGTTCAGCTTTTGCCATTTTGTGTTTCAGTACGGCACACAGCGGTGGAGAACCCGCGCGAGTTCAAAAAAATAATGGAACGTTGTTTTAATATGGTTGACCCCTCACCGACCTCAGCGCAAACTACCGCTAATATTTCGATTTCGATAAGGCTGAAGAACATGTCTAAAAAAATTGCCGTCATTGGCGAATGCATGATTGAGCTGTCAGAGAAGGGCTCGCTGGTGAACCGTGGTTTTGGCGGCGATACCCTGAACACCTCCGTCTATATTGCCCGCCAGGTCGCGCAGTCTGACCTGCAGGTGAGTTACATCACCGCGCTCGGCACCGACAGCTTCAGCCAGCAGATGCTGGAAGCATGGCAGGGCGAAAGCGTGGACACGCGTCTAATTCAGCGCATGGCTGACCGCATGCCGGGCCTCTACTACATCGAAACCGACGACACCGGCGAGCGCACGTTCTACTACTGGCGTAACGAAGCGGCGGCGAAATTCTGGCTGGAGAGCGAGCAGTCCGCCGCCATTTGTGAAGAACTGGCGACCTTTGACTATCTCTATCTGAGCGGCATCAGCCTGGCTATTCTGAGCCCGGCCAGCCGCGAGAAGCTCTTCTCCCTGCTGCACGAATGCCGCGCCAACGGCGGGAAAGTCATTTTCGATAATAACTATCGCCCGCGCCTGTGGGCGAGCCGCGAAGAAACCCGGCAGGTTTATCAGCAAATGCTGGAATGCACCGATATCGCCTTCCTGACTCTCGATGATGAAGACGCGCTGTGGGGTGAGATACCTGTCGATGAAGTGATTGCCCGCACACACAAGGCTGGCGTGAGCGAAGTTGTGGTTAAGCGTGGCGCGGAGTCTTGTCTGGTGTCACTGGCGGGTGAAAGCGTGGTGGAAGTGCCCGCGGTGAAGCTGCCGAAAGAGAAAGTGGTGGATACCACGGCGGCAGGCGACTCCTTCAGCGCAGGCTATCTTGCCGTGCGCCTGACCGGCGGAGATGCCGAAGCGGCAGCCAAACGCGGGCATCTAACCGCCAGCACCGTGATTCAGTATCGCGGGGCGATCATTCCTCGTGAGGCAATGCCCGCTTGATCAACAGTTGCATGGTCTGATGCCCTCTCCCTAACCCTCTCCCAAAGGGAGAGGGAACCGACCGGAGCCGCTTTTGAATTTCTCCCTCTCCATGAGGGAGAGG
>NZ_OBEF01000007.1 GCF_900215375.1 Enterobacter sp. CC120223-11
TGTAGTAGTTGGTGCGAGGGGGGGGACTCGAACCCCCACATCCTAAGGACACTAACACCTGAAGCTAGCGCGTCTACCAATTCCGCCACCTTCGCATACCGTCGACTCTGTAAAGAATCTCTACTACGGAGGCGCATTCTAGTGGATTCAGGGTATTCGTCAACAGTTAATTGCAGCAGAATTATCCGATCGCTGTAAATTTGGACGCTTTAACGGAACGGGGAGGGGAGGAGGGAGAATCCCCACAGGCCGGAGCCTGCAGGGCGGGTAAATGATTACTTCTTCGCCTGACGGGTCAGGACCGTGCGGTACACTTTGAAGCGGCCCGTCTGGGCGATGACTTCGTGGAAGCCAAAGACTTCATCGAGCACTTTCGGGTATGGCAGGAAAGCGTTGGCAACGATTCGCAGCTCTCCGCCGCTGTTCAGGTGACGCACTGCGCCGCGAATCAGCTGCTGTGCGGCCTCCAGGCTGGTCTGCAGCCCGTCATGGAACGGCGGGTTGGAGATGATCATATCGAAGCGACCGGTGACTTCAGAGAAGACGTTACTGGCAAACACTTCGCCTTCCAGATTGTTCGCAGCCAGCGTCGCGCGGCTCGCTTCTACCGCTGGCGCACTCACGTCGCAGAGGGTCAGGCGGACTTTCGGTGAATGACTCGCCAGCACGGTTGCCAGCACGCCAGCACCACAGCCCACATCCAGCACTTTGCCTTTGGTGTGCGGCGTCAGGGTATTGACCAGCAGCTGGCTGCCAACATCCAGACCATCGCGGCTGAAGACGCCCGGCAGGGTTTTAATGGTCAGGCCGTCCAGCTGATATTCGCCCCAGGCGTTTTCAGGATTGAAGGAAGGCTGCTTTTCAAGACGACCATGATACAGGCCGCAGCGACGGGCGCTGTCGACTTTGTTCAGCGGGGCGTATTCCGCCAGCATCTGCTCGGCGCTGCGCACGCCGCTGCGGTTTTCACCGACGACGAAAATATCGGTGCCGACCGGCATCAGGGAAAGAATATTGGTCAGCTGATAGAGCGCTTCTGGCTTGTTCTTCGGCCAGTAGTAAATCAGCGTGTCGCAGTCGGCAACATCGGCGGCTTCCGCCGTCAGGCTGAAGCGCACGTTCTCGCCCATCTGGCGGCTCAGCACCTGCCAGTGGTGGAACTGCTGCGTGTGGGCGCGGCTGAAAGCGGTATCCAGACGAGCGGGCAGGTCATCCTGCATATCGCCGGCAAACAGAATGCGGCTTTGTTCGAAATCATCACTGTGGCGCAGCAAGACTTCACTTGCCGGAGATAAAGCAGACATAAAGAGTCATCCTCAATTAAAGACGGGCGAGATTATACACATTTATAGCCGTCATACTTCAAGTTACATCTGCGTTGGCTGCGCCTGCTCACCCCAGTCACTTACTCAAGTAAGCTCCTGGGGATTCACAGTCTTGCCGCCTTGCTGTAACTCGAATTATTTGGTCTATACAACAAGGCGGCCTCCTCGCTTTGTTGGCGCAACTTCGCCGAATTTGCTATATTTCCGCGCCTGACAGAGAGGAGAAACCCGCGATGACATCCCGACGAGACTGGCAACTACAGCAACTGGGCATTACCCAGTGGTCTTTGCGCCGCCCCGCGGTGTTGCAGGGCGAAATCGCTATCTCTCTGCCTGAACATATTCGTCTGGTTATGGTGGCGCAAACGCTGCCCGCCCTGACTGAACCGCTGGTGAGCGACATTCTGCGCGCGTTAGCCGTGACGCCGGATCAGGTTCTACAGCTGACGCCCGATCGCGTGGCGATGCTGCCGGAAGGGGGGCGCTGTAACAGCTGGCGTCTTGGCGAAGATGAACCCGTAGCGCTGGAAGGCGCGCAGGTCGCGACCCCGGCATTTGAACAACTACAGGCCAGCGCGGCAGCCCGCACTGAGCTCTGGCAACAGATTTGCGCCCATGAACACGATTTCTTCCCTCAGCCAGACTGATTTACCGCGCGCCCTGCGCATTGAGCAGCGTGCACACGCCTTCCCGTGGAGCGAGCAGACGCTGGCCAGCAATCAGGGAGAGCGCTATCTCAACCTGCAGCTGACGGTTGACGGTGAAATGGCGGCTTTCGCCATCACCCAAATCGTGCTCGACGAAGCCACGCTGTTCAATATCGCCGTTGACCCGGCGTACCAGCGCCGTGGGCTTGGGCGTGAGCTGCTCGAACAGGTTGTCGACGAAGTGGAAAAACGCGGCGTTGTGACGCTGTGGCTGGAGGTTCGTGCCTCGAATGCTGCCGCCATTGCGCTGTATGAAAGCATGGGCTTTAACGAAGCGACCATCCGCCGCAACTATTATCCGACCGCCGAAGGGCGCGAAGACGCCATCATAATGGCATTGCCAATCAGTATGTAAGACAAGGGTTTACGATGAAGAAGTGGGACTGGATTTTCTTTGATGCCGACGAGACGCTGTTTACCTTTGACTCGTTTAGCGGCCTACAGCGGATGTTTCTCGACTATAGCGTGACCTTCACCGCGGAAGATTTCCAGGACTACCAGGCCGTGAACAAGCCGCTGTGGGTGGATTATCAGAACGGGGCGATCACCTCTTTGCAGCTTCAGCACCAGCGTTTTGAAGGCTGGGCGGCGCGTTTGAACGTGAATGCGGGCCACCTCAATGACGCCTTTATGAACGCGATGGCCGAGATTTGTGCCCCGCTGCCCGGGGCCGTTTCGCTGCTGGATTCGCTGAAAGGCAAAGTGAAGATGGGGATCATCACCAACGGGTTCACCTCGCTTCAGCAGATTCGCCTTGAGCGCACCGGCCTGCGTGAACACTTTGATTTATTGATTATTTCTGAAGAGGTTGGCGTCGCCAAACCCGATGCACGCATCTTTGATTATGCGCTGGAGAAGGCGGGCAACCCCGATCGCTCCCGGGTGCTGATGGTGGGTGACACCGCCGCCTCGGATATTCTTGGCGGTATGAACGCCGGGCTCTCAACCTGCTGGCTGAATGCGCACCAGCAGACCCTGCCGGAACATATTAAGCCGACCTGGACCGTGACATCGCTTGCCGAACTGGAGCAGCTCCTGTGTAAACATTGATTGTCAGGTCCCGCCTTACGGGTAAAATAGCCGCATTTTTCGTATTCAACATGCGCGGTTTAGCGCCGCGTTTACTTAAGAAGAATTGACTATGACGTTGTCTCCTTATCTGCAAGAGGTGGCCAAGCGCCGCACTTTTGCCATCATCTCTCACCCGGATGCCGGTAAAACGACCATCACTGAAAAAGTGCTGCTGTTCGGACAGGCTATCCAGACCGCCGGGACCGTAAAAGGTCGTGGCTCCAGCCAGCATGCGAAATCTGACTGGATGGAGATGGAAAAACAGCGTGGGATTTCGATCACCACCTCCGTGATGCAGTTCCCGTATCACGACTGCCTGGTGAACCTGCTCGACACCCCGGGCCACGAAGACTTCTCTGAAGATACTTACCGTACGCTGACGGCGGTGGACTGCTGCCTGATGGTTATCGACGCCGCGAAAGGCGTTGAGGATCGTACCCGTAAGCTGATGGAAGTTACCCGTCTGCGCGACACGCCGATCCTGACCTTCATGAACAAGCTCGACCGCGACATCCGCGATCCTATGGAAGTGCTGGATGAAGTGGAGCGCGAGCTGAAAATCGGCTGTGCGCCAATCACCTGGCCTATCGGCTGCGGCAAGCTGTTTAAGGGCGTTTATCACCTCTATAAGGATGAAACCTACCTGTATCAGACCGGTAAAGGTCACACGATTCAGGAAGTGCGCATCGTTAAAGGGCTGAACAACCCCGATCTCGACGTCGCCGTTGGTGAAGAGTTAGCGGCACAGCTGCGTGAAGAGCTGGAGCTGGTGCAGGGGGCTTCTCACGAGTTCGATCAGGAGCTGTTCCTGGCCGGCGAAATCACCCCGGTCTTCTTCGGCACCGCGCTCGGTAACTTCGGCGTTGACCACATGCTCGACGGCCTGGTGGAGTGGGCGCCTGCACCAATGCCGCGCAAGACCGACACCCGTGAAGTGGAAGCGAAAGACGAGAAGTTCACCGGCTTCGTCTTTAAGATTCAGGCCAACATGGACCCGAAACACCGCGACCGCGTGGCGTTCCTGCGTGTAGTGTCCGGGAAGTATGAAAAGGGCATGAAGCTGCGTCAGGTGCGCATCGGTAAAGACGTGGTTATCTCAGACGCGCTGACCTTTATGGCGGGCGACCGTTCTCACGTTGAAGAGGCCTACCCGGGCGATATCATCGGCCTGCACAACCACGGCACCATTCAGATTGGCGACACCTTCACCCAGGGCGAAATGATGAAGTTCACCGGTATTCCGAACTTCGCCCCTGAGCTGTTCCGCCGCATTCGTCTGAAGGATCCGCTGAAGCAGAAACAGCTGCTGAAAGGCCTGGTTCAGCTCTCGGAAGAGGGCGCGGTACAGGTCTTCCGTCCGATTGCCAACAACGACCTGATCGTTGGCGCGGTCGGCGTGCTGCAGTTCGACGTGGTGGTTGCACGTCTTAAGAGCGAGTACAACGTGGAAGCGATTTACGAATCGGTGAACGTCGCGACGGCCCGCTGGGTTGAAAGCACCGACGTGAAGAAGTTCGAAGAGTTCAAGCGTAAAAACGAAGTACAGCTGGCGCTGGACGGTGGGGACAACCTCACCTATATCGCCCCGACGATGGTTAACCTCAACCTGACTCAGGAACGTTACCCTGACGTGCAGTTCCGCAAAACTCGCGAGCACTAATCCCCTCCAGAGCACGGTTCACGCCGTGCTCTGTCGCTTTACCTCCCCGTTGATTCCCTTGCAGAAAGTTCTTAAATGAGCCCACTCGCGCCCTGAAAGGCTACTTTTTAGCCGTTTGGTCGGGCGAGTTAAAAATTGTTGGCTATATTTAACAAAGTGATGACATTTTTACTGGCCTTATCCGCTACTCAATGCGTGTTATCTGGCGAATAAGGCTAATTCATTTGTCATTATCAATATTAATAACTGTTACTGCGGTAATGTTCACCCCTACAGCAATGCGATCATGAAGATCGTCTGAGCTCAAATTCTGAGCAAACTACAGGAAATGAAATGATGACGCACACTAACCTTTCGAAAACACTGCTGGCTGTCGTGCTGGGTTCTGCGATGTTGAGTGGTTCCGCTCTGGCGGAGTCAGCCATGGACAAAACCCAGTCTGCCGCTGAAAGTGCCGGTCAAAAAGTCGACAGCTCCATGAGCAAGGTCGGCGGTTTTATGGATGACAGCAGCATCACGGCGAAAGTGAAGGCGGCGCTGGTCGATCATGATTCCATCAAGAGTACCGATATCTCGGTGAAAACTGATGACAAGGTCGTCACCCTGAGCGGCTTCGTGGAAAGTCAGGCCCAGGCTGAAGAAGCCGTGAAAGTTGCCAAAGGCGTGGAAGGCGTTGCCTCCGTCAGCGACAAACTGCACGTGCGTGACAGCAAAACGCAGGGTGTGCAGGGGTATGCGGGCGATACCGCAACCACCAGCGAAATTAAAGCCAAGCTGCTGGCGGACGACATCGTTCCGTCCCGTAAAGTGAAAGTGGAAACCACCGACGGCGTGGTGCAGCTTTCAGGTACGGTCGATTCTCAGGCGCAAAGCGAACGCGCAGAGAGCATCACCAAAGCAGTTGATGGCGTAAAAAGTGTGAAGAACGACCTTAAAGTTAAATAAATCTGTTCTGACACCACCTCCCCCGGCGAAGGCCGGGGAGACGAGTCTGTCGTTTTGAGTGCCTGAGCGTTCATCAAAGCGGACGACATTCACTATGGTAAAGGAGAATCGTATGTTTCGTTGGGGCATAATCTTTCTGGTAATCGCGTTAATTGCCGCCGCTCTGGGCTTTGGTGGTCTGGCCGGTACGGCAGCGGGCGCAGCAAAAATTGTCTTCATCGTCGGTATTATTCTGTTCCTGGTCAGCCTGTTTATGGGCCGCCGACGTCCGTAGATACGTTAGTTTTTTGTAACAGAAAGCCAGCCTTCGGGCTGGCTTTGTTGTTTCAGACGAACCTTATCTGCGCTATGGTGAAATAACAGAACAATCAAAAAAACAGGAAAGCAGTGTGGGACAGCGAATTCCGGTCACGCTCGGCAATATTGCGCCGCTGTCGGTGAAACCCTTTCGTCCAGGCGAACTTGCGCTGGTGTGCGAGGGCGGCGGGCAGCGTGGGATTTTTACGGCAGGCGTGCTGGATGAGTTTATGCGTGCGCGTTTTAATCCGTTCGATCTTTTTCTTGGCACCTCGGCAGGGGCGCAAAACCTCTCTGCGTATGTCTGCAATCAGCCGGGCTATGCCCGCAAGGTGATCACCCGTTACACCACCTCGCGAGAATTTTTCGATCCGATGCGTTTTGTGCGCGGCGGAAACCTTATCGATCTCGACTGGCTGGTGGAGGCGACCGCCAGCAAAATGCCGCTGGCGATGGACGTCGCAGCCCGGCACTTCGACGGTGGTAAAGCCTTTTATATGTGCGCCTCCCGGGCAGATGATTATTCGCCGGGCTACTTTTTTCCTACGCGTGAGAACTGGATGGATCAGATTCGTGCCTCCAGCGCGATCCCGGGGTTTTACCGCTCAGGCGTGACGCTGGATGGCGTCAACTGGCTGGACGGCGGCGTCAGCGATGCCATTCCGGTTCAGGAAGCGGTGAAGCGTGGCGCGAAGACGGTGGTGGTGATCCGCACCGTGCCGTCGCAAATGTATTACACCCCGCAGTGGTTCAAACGCATGGAGCGCTGGCTGGGTGAAAGCAGCCTGCAACCTTTTGTGAACCTGGTGCAGCACCACGAGAAAACCTACCACGCCATTCAGCAGTTCATTGAGAAACCGCCGGGCAAAGTGCGGATCCTGGAAATTTATCCGCCGAAGCCGCTGCAAAGCATGGCCTTGGGTAGCCGCCTGCCTGCGCTGCTGGAAGACTACAACGTGGGACGTCAGTGCGGACGCTATTTCCTTGCAACGATGGGGAAAATGCTTGCCGACAGGCCGCCGCTGCATCGCTTTAAACCGCGCGTCGCCGCGCCTACTCAATTGGTTATTCCTCCAGCCGCGGTAGCAAACGATCTGCACAGCGCAGCGCTTATTGATGCGCCTCAGGCCAACGATGCGAGTTTTGATAACGAGGGGCTGGCGTGAGTTTTTGCTTCACCGACACCCACTGCCATTTCGATTTTCCGCCGTTTGTCGACGATATCGAAAACAGCCTGAACCTTGCGGCACAGGCCGGGGTGACGAAAATAGTCGTGCCCGCGACCGAAGCCGCGCGTTTTGAAAACGTGCTGCGGCTGGCGGCGAACCATACCCCGCTGTATGCCGCGCTCGGCCTGCATCCGATTGTTATCGAAAAGCACGATGATGAAAGTCTGGCAAGGCTTGAGGCGCTGCTCGCTCTGAAACCCGCGAAGCTTGTCGCCATCGGAGAGATCGGCCTCGATCTCTATCGCGAGGATCCGCAGTTCGATAAGCAGCAGGCGCTGCTGGATGAGCAGTTGAGGCTTGCGAAACGCTTCGATCTGCCGGTGATCCTGCATTCACGGCGCACCCACGATAAGCTGGCGATGCACCTCAAGCGGCATAATTTGCCCTGCACTGGCGTTATCCATGGCTTTGCCGGTAGCCTGCAACAGGCGGAACGGTTCATTCATCTGGGCTATAAAATCGGTGTGGGCGGGACCATTACCTACCCGCGTGCCAGTAAAACGCGGGAGGTGATGGCGCACCTGCCCCTCAAAGCTTTACTTCTGGAAACTGATGCGCCAGATATGCCGCTGAACGGCTATCAGGGTCAGCCCAATCGCCCGGAGCAGACGGTAAAAGTGTTTGAATCCCTTTGTGACTTGCGTTCCGAATCTCCTGCTGAAATTGCCGAAACCCTGGCCGAAAACACGCGATTCCTGTTCCCCGGTTTACATCCTGCCGTTTTATAGTGATGTAGATCTCATTATTTAGCATTGCGTTCACATAATTGCTGAAAATGTGTGAGCCGGGCATGCAGAGTAATTACGGAAGGTTATAATCGGCGAGTTTTTTGCTCATTATCATTTTATTAATACACAGGGAATCTGTATGCAAATCCTCATGGGACTGATTGGCATGATTGTGCTGCTGGCTATCGCCGTGCTGCTCTCCAGCCATCGTCGTGCTATCAATTTACGTACCGTACTCGGCGCGTGGCTTATTCAGGTTGGCATCGGGGCACTTATTCTGTACGTTCCTGCCGGCCGCAAGGTCCTTCTGGCTATGTCGGAAGGTGTCGCAAACGTTATCGCTTACGGCAACGAGGGCATCGGTTTCCTGTTCGGTGGCCTGGTGTCCGACAAAATGTTTGAAGTCTTCGGCGGTGGCGGCTTTATCTTTGCCCTGCGCGTGCTGCCGGTTATTGTCTTCTTCTCCTCACTGATTGCTGTGCTTTATTACCTCGGCATCATGCAGTTTGTGATTCGCATTCTCGGCGGCGGCCTGCGGGCGCTCCTCAAAACGTCCCGTACAGAATCGCTGTCGGCAACGGCGAATATTTTCGTCGGTCAGACCGAAGCGCCGCTGGTTGTTCGCCCCTATATCGCGACCATGACCCGCTCTGAGCTGTTTGCGGTGATGTGCGGCGGCCTGGCCTCCGTGGCCGGTTCCGTGCTTGCAGGTTATGCGCAAATGGGTGTGCCGCTGGAGTACCTGATTGCGGCGTCGTTCATGGCAGCACCTGGCGGTTTGCTGTTTGCGAAAATCATTCTGCCTGAGACAGAAACCCCTAACGACTCCCCGGATCTGGAAAAACAGAACCCGGATATCGACCGTCCGTCAAACGTTCTGGATGCTGCCGCGTCTGGCGCGGCATCGGGGATGCAGCTGGCGCTGAATGTGGGTGCAATGCTGCTGGCGTTCGTGGCGCTGATTGCGCTGCTGAACGGCATTCTGTCCGGCATTGGTGGCTGGTTTGACTATCCGCAGCTCTCGATGCAGCTGATCCTCGGCTGGGTATTCTCACCGCTGGCGTGGGTGATTGGCGTGCCGTGGAATGAAGCGACCATCGCAGGCTCATTCATTGGGCAGAAGCTTATCATCAACGAGTTTGTCGCCTACATGAACTTCGGGGAGTACCTGAAGGACGATGCCGCCGTGGCGGCAGCTGGTCTGCAGGTGATTTCCGACCACACCAAAGCGATCATCTCCTTCGCGCTCTGCGGGTTTGCGAATCTGTCCTCGATTGCCATCCTGATTGGCGGGCTTGGCAGCATGGCGCCAAATCGTCGGCATGACATTGCCCAGCTCGGTCTGAAGGCAGTGGCGGCAGGCACGCTCTCCAACCTGATGAGTGCCACCATTGCCGGGGTATTCCTCTCCCTGTAAGTAAAGCGCCGGGGAGGATAACGTGGTTTATCTCCCCGGTGTTGCAGCGCCTGCGGATTCACATCTGCGGCGCTGCGCCACTCCTTCGCTTCCCCCTACACGTCGTGGTCATAAAAGGCATTCAGCCGAATTGCACCGCCGTGCTTTCAACAAACCCTCAGGTCGAGCGGCCCTTCTGCCACCTGGCGGCTATTCTCAAAGAAGTGCGATTGCTCAAGAAGCGGTGGCAGGCAGCGCCAGTAACGTTTTACGGATGTCGATGGCTACTTGTGTTAGAATTTTAACATTGCAAGCCAGGCGCGCATCCCGATAACTGACGCAAACCGGCCTCGGTGTGGCGGAGATGCAGGGAAACCTACTGCCTTACCTGCGCTTGTTAAGTGATCTTAATCTCACTATGGTCATGCAAAATTGCATGTGCATTTCATTAACTGTGATGAAGATCGAAGTGAAACGTCGGGTTGGTGTTAAAATAGTCACAGACCCGCAAGGTAAAATTACACACCGGAGATAACATGACCGACTTAACTGCAAGCAGCCTGCGCGCGTTAAAACTGATGGATCTGACCACCCTGAACGATGATGACACCGACGCGAAAGTGATTGCGCTGTGCCATCAGGCGAAAACCCCGGTGGGCACAACCGCCGCCATCTGTATCTATCCGCGTTTTATCCCAATCGCGCGTAAGACTCTGAAAGAGCAGGGCACCCCGGACGTTCGCATCGCAACCGTCACCAACTTCCCGCACGGCAACGATGACATCGACATCGCGCTGGCAGAAACCAAAGCGGCTATCGCCTATGGCGCAGACGAAGTTGACGTTGTGTTCCCTTACCGTGCGCTGATTGCGGGCAACGAGCAGGTCGGCTTTGACCTGGTGAAAGCCTGTAAAGACGCTTGTGCGGCGGCGAACGTGTTGCTGAAAGTGATCATCGAAACCGGTGAGCTGAAAGAAGAAGCGTTGATTCGTAAAGCATCTGAAATCTCCATCAAAGCGGGGGCAGACTTCATCAAAACCTCTACCGGTAAAGTACCGGTGAATGCGACGCCAGAAAGCGCGCGCATCATGATGGAAGTGATCCGCGATATGGGCGTAGAAAAAACCGTGGGCTTCAAACCTGCGGGCGGCGTGCGCACTGCTGAAGATGCGCAGGCGTTCCTGGCGATTGCCGATGAGCTGTTTGGTGCAGACTGGGCCGATGCCCGCCACTACCGCTTCGGCGCATCCAGCCTGCTGGCAAGCCTGCTGAAAGCGCTGGGCCACGGCGACGGCAAGAGCGCAAGCGCTTATTAATTCTCTTTTCGCGGCGGGTTTTCCGCCGCATTCAACCGGATTCCTCGGGGGTTACCGTGTTTCTCGCACAAGAAATTATTCGTAAAAAACGCGATGGTCACGCGCTGAGTGACGAAGAGATTCGCTTCTTCATCAACGGCATTCGTGATAACACCGTGTCCGAAGGGCAAATTGCTGCCCTGGCGATGACCATTTTCTTCCATGATATGTCCATGCCGGAGCGCGTCTCGCTGACGATGGCCATGCGGGATTCCGGTACGGTGCTCGACTGGAAAAGCCTGAATTTGAACGGTCCGATCGTCGACAAACACTCCACCGGCGGCGTGGGTGATGTCACTTCCCTGATGCTTGGCCCAATGGTGGCGGCCTGTGGCGGCTACATCCCGATGATCTCCGGCCGCGGCCTGGGGCATACCGGCGGTACGCTCGACAAACTGGAAGCGATCCCGGGCTTTGATATCTTCCCGGATGACAACCGTTTCCGCGAAATCATTAAGGACGTTGGCGTGGCGATCATCGGGCAGACCAGCTCCCTCGCGCCTGCGGACAAACGTTTTTATGCCACCCGCGACATCACCGCGACGGTGGACTCCATCCCGCTGATTACCGCCTCCATTCTGGCGAAAAAACTCGCCGAAGGGCTGGATGCGTTGGTGATGGACGTCAAAGTGGGTAGCGGTGCCTTTATGCCGACCTACGAACTCTCTGCCGCGCTCGCCGAAGCGATCGTTGGCGTCTCCAATGGCGCAGGCGTGCGCACCACGGCGCTGCTGACGGACATGAACCAGGTGCTGGCTTCCAGCGCGGGTAATGCAGTGGAAGTGCGTGAAGCGGTGCAGTTCCTGACGGGCGAATACCGTAACCCGCGCCTGCTGGACGTGACCATGGCGCTCTGCGTGGAGATGCTGATCTCCGGCCGTCTGGCGAAAGATGAAGCCGAAGCGCGGAGCAAACTGCAGGCGGTGCTCGACAACGGCAAAGCGGCGGAAATTTTTGGTCGTATGGTTGCCGCGCAGAAAGGCCCGACCGACTTCGTCGAAAATTACGCGAAGTACCTGCCGACGGCGATGCTCAGCAAAGCCGTTTACGCCGATACGGAAGGCTTCGTATCCGCGATGGACACCCGTGCGCTCGGCATGGCCGTTGTGGCTATGGGCGGCGGTCGTCGTCAGGCCTCCGATGCATTGGACTACAGCGTGGGTTTCACCGACATGGCGCGTCTTGGCGACAGCGTTGACGGGCAGCGTCCGCTGGCGGTTATCCACGCCAAAGACGAAAATAGCTGGCAGGAAGCCGCCAAAGCGGTGAAAGCGGCAATTAAACTGGACGATGCGGCACCGAAAGAAACGCCTACGGTCTATCGTCGAATCACTCAATAGCGGTATACTGATCTGATCGCTTTTTTGCAGCGCAAAACGTACGGAGAACATATGAAACGTGCATTTATTATGGTGCTGGACTCTTTTGGTATCGGTGCCACTGAAGACGCAGAACGCTTCGGCGACGTCGGGGCCGACACGATGGGCCATATCGCAGAGGCCTGCGCTAAGGGTGAAGCTGATAAAGGCCGCCAGGGCCCGCTGAACCTGCCAAACCTGACTCGTCTGGGCCTGGTGAAAGCCCATGAAGGCTCTACCGGTAAAGTTGCCGCAGGTATGGATGCGAACGCAGAAGTCGTTGGCGCATACGCCTGGGCGCATGAACTCTCTTCGGGGAAAGATACCCCGTCCGGCCACTGGGAAATCGCCGGTGTGCCTGTGCTGTTCGACTGGGGCTACTTCCCGGAACACCACAATAGCTTCCCGCAGGAGCTGCTGGATAAACTGGTGAAACGCGCCAACCTGCCGGGCTACCTCGGTAACTGCCACTCTTCGGGGACCGTGATTCTGGACGACCTCGGCGAAGAGCACATGAAAACCGGCAAGCCGATTTTCTACACCTCCGCGGACTCCGTGTTCCAGATTGCCTGCCATGAAGGCACCTACGGCCTCGATAAGCTGTATGAGCTGTGCGAAATCGCCCGTGAAGAGCTGACCGAAGGCGGCTACAACATCGGCCGCGTGATCGCACGTCCGTTTATCGGCGATAAAGCGGGTAGCTTCGAGCGTACCGGCAACCGTCACGACCTGGCCGTTGAGCCACCTGCGGCTACCGTGTTGCAGAAACTGGTCGACGAGAAGGGCGGCCACGTGGTGTCCGTCGGTAAAATCGCCGATATCTATGCCAACTGCGGCATCACCAAAAAGGTGAAAGCGACCGGTCTGGACGCGCTGTTTGACGCCACCGTCAAAGAGATGAAAGAAGCGGGTGACAACACCATCGTCTTCACCAACTTCGTGGACTTCGACTCCTCCTGGGGCCACCGCCGCGATATCGCCGGTTATGCCGCAGGCCTGGAGCTGTTCGACCGCCGTCTGCCTGAGCTGCTGGAGCTGGTGGGTGAAGATGACATCATCATCCTCACCGCCGACCACGGCTGTGACCCAAGCTGGACCGGCACGGACCACACCCGTGAACACATTCCGGTCCTGGTCTATGGCCCGAAAGTGAAAGCAGGCTCGCTCGGTCACCGTGAAACCTTCGCGGATATCGGCCAGACGCTGGCAAAATACTTTGGTACTTCTGATATGGAATATGGCAAAGCCATGTTCTGATGACATTGCCCGGCGGCGCTTGCTTGCCGGGCGTACGGATTTGTAGGCCGGGTCAGGCATCGCCGCCCCCCGGCGTAACACAACGAATAAGGAAAATGAGAATGGCAACCCCACACATTAACGCAGAAATGGGTGATTTCGCTGACGTCGTACTGATGCCAGGCGATCCGCTGCGTGCGAAGCATATTGCAGAAACTTTCCTCGAAGACGTGCGTGAAGTGAACAACGTGCGCGGCATGCTGGGCTTCACTGGTACCTACAAAGGCCGCAAAATTTCCGTCATGGGCCACGGCATGGGCATCCCATCCTGCTCCATCTACACCAAAGAGCTGATCACCGATTTCGGCGTGAAGAAAATCATTCGTGTGGGCTCCTGCGGCGCCGTGCGTATGGACGTGAAGCTGCGTGATGTGGTTATCGGCATGGGTGCCTGCACCGATTCCAAAGTGAACCGCATGCGCTTTAAAGATCACGATTTCGCGGCTATTGCTGACTTCGGCATGGTGCGTAACGCGGTCGACGCAGCGAAAGCGCTGGGCGTTGATGCGCGCGTCGGCAACATCTTCTCCGCAGACCTGTTCTACTCCCCGGACGGCGAAATGTTCGACGTCATGGAGAAGTACGGCATCCTGGGCGTGGAAATGGAAGCGGCTGGTATCTACGGCGTTGCCGCAGAGTTCGGTGCGAAAGCGCTGACCATCTGCACCGTCTCTGACCACATTCGTACCCACGAGCAGACCACCGCTGCGGAACGTCAGACGACCTTCAACGACATGATCAAAATCGCGCTGGAATCCGTTCTGCTGGGCGATAAAGAGTAAGCATTACCCTGAGCCGGGATCCCTTCCCGGCTTTTTTATTTTTATTGTTCAATACCCGCCGATTATTTCTCATTTTAATTTGTAATTAAACTAACGCTAAACCAACGGTGTAATAATATTGTGAGTAAAAGAAAAGTCATTCCGGAATGACTCATTCCAGGCTCATGATTTTGCGGATATTTTTTACTGAATATCATTTGTATTTACTTTGTTATTGCCTGATTTCATCCGCCAGTGATATTGACTGTAACGCCCGTCGAACTACCATGCGTCCTCAGACTTAGTGCGGCTATCCTCCGAAATACAATTTTCCGGCGGGAACGCTGCTGGTGATTAAATATATTCCGGCTACTTTCGGAATAGTGTTTGTCGTGAACGACGAGTGAGAGACGTGATGAAAAAATATATTGTCCTGATGCTGGTAACCCTGCTGGCCGGGTGTTCGCATTATGAGTGGGTGAAGCCGGGCTCAACGAATCAGCAGCGTGAAGTGGAAGAGACCTTCTGCAATGCTGACGCACTGAAAAACCTTCCACCTGATAATGTCGTCAGCAGTACTCACAGCAATAAGAAGAGTAAAAAGAAGGACGGCAAAACTTCAAACAGCGATGAAGATGTGGATTATTACACCCGGGATGCCAATGCTGATAGCCGCGATGTCCTGATCAAAAACTGCATGTACCAGAAGGGCTGGACGCAAATTGAGGTCGATCAGTAAGCGCCCATCCATCTTATTGCGGGGAACGCGGTCGATTAGCGCACCGCACCCGCTACCCACGCAGACAGCTCCCGCAGCTCTTTTTCCTGTTCAGGAAACGCCCCGATTAACGCTTCACACTCCTGCTGCAACACGTCGGCACGATACAGGCAGCCCTGCAAACCCGCGGCAAGCGCTTCCAGCGGGGCAGGGTTCAGGCTGTCGGTGAAGACCTGCGCGCGGGTAATGTGCCCTTTCTCCACGTCGAAGTGCAGTTCGACGCCGCCCCAGGTGAAGCGCTCATCCAGCAGGTGTGAAAAGGCTGGCGCCTGGCCAAAGTTCCACTCCCAGCTGCTCTGACGGGCAAAGGTTTCGGCGAAGTTTGGCAGGTCCGGCGTTTTATCAGGCGAAATCACTTCCGCTTCAACGCGTTCACCGTAATGGGTGAAGAAGGCCTCTGTTACGGCTTTGCTGATTTGCTCATGGGTCACGCCCGGCAGTAGCTCCACCAGGTTGGCCACGCGCCCGCGCACGGAGGTAATCCCTTTCGCCTGGAGCTTTTTCTTGTCCGGATTCAGGTAGTTTGCCAGGCGGCTGAGGTCTGCGTTCAGCAGCAGCGTGCCATGATGAAAGCCACGATCCATTGTTTCGCGGTAGGCGGAACCGGAAACTTTACGGTCGCCTTCGGCAGTTTTCACCACCAGGTCGTTACGCCCGGAGGCTTCCGCCGTGACGCCGAGAGCGTTCAGGGCGTTAAGCACTATCGAAGTGGAGATCGTTTTGTCGTATTCCGGCTTGCCTGCCATAAAGGTAAAGCAGGTGTTGCCGAGGTCGTGAAAGACCGCGCCGCCACCGCTGCTGCGGCGCGCCAGGCGGACGTTATCCTCTTCCATCCGCCGGGTGTTGCACTCCTTCCACGGGTTTTGCGCCCGGCCAATGACCACGGTATCGGCGTTACGCCACAGGAACAGCACGCGCTGGGTGGCGGGCATCTGGCGGAAAATGCACTCCTCCACCGCCAGGTTGAACCAGGGATCGTATGAGTCAGAGATAAGCAGGCGCAGCGTCGACATAGCAGATTTCCTTTCTTTAATGATTCAGCCAATTTATCACTTATTCGGCTTCTCGCCCTCATCCTCTTCGGGAACGGATTTGTTTGCCGTCAGCAGGAACGGCGACTGCTGCCAGCGGGTGCGTTTGCCCCGGAGCAGCGTGCGGGCCAGCACTACGCCGATGGCCAGGGAAAGCAGCAGCATCAGGCGCAGAATATTGGTGGTGTTATCCACCTGTTTGGCCTCGGTTGCCAGCGTATGCGTGTCCAGCGTCAGGCGGAGATAGCCGAGAGGTTCATTCTTCCCCTGAATGGGTTCGACAATCTGCTGGTTGAAGTAGCCCCCGGCTTTTTTGCCGTCGAGCGCCAGCCTGTCGCGAACAGCCACGCTTTCACCGCTGTGGGTGATCAGGTTACCTTCTTCGTCATAAACGCTGGCGTCCAGCAGGCGGCTGTTGGTGGTCAACTGCGTCAGCAACTGATTGATCTTCTTCTCATCCGGCGTTTCTGAACGCATCAACGGCGCAAGGTTCAGCGTGACCTGATGGGCGAGGGAGCGGGCCAGCTCTTCCATCTGTGGATTGCGCTGCCGCTGGTGGTTTTGACTAAACCACGACGCGCCCTGCATCAGGGCCACCAGCAGGGCAAGACAGATAAGGACGATCACCGCCCGATGCAGCCGAAATTTCAGTTTTGCGCGAACCATATTCCACCTTTGAAAATTTGCAGCTTAATGTTGCCAGAAGCGCTGGATACAGGGTAGCCTCATGCGTTATTTTCCTGGCCAAATCTCGATTAACTGGAGCTGTAATGCCGAACAGTCTGACCTGGTGCGACCTGCCCGATGATGTCTCTTTATGGCCTGGGCTGCCGCTGTCCTTGAGCGGTGATGAAGTGATGCCGCTGGATTACCACGCCGGACGCAGCGGCTGGCTGCTGTATGGCCGTCAACTCGACAAACAGCGCCTGACGGATTATCAGCACAGGCTGGGTGCCGCGATGGTGATCGTCGCCGCCTGGTGCGTTGAAGAGTATCAGGTTATCCGCCTGGCAGGATCGTTGACGCCACGCGCAACGCGTCTGGCGCACGATGCCGGGTTCGACGTCGCGCCATTGGGCAAAATTCCGCACCTGCGCACGCCAGGCCTGCTGGTGATGGACATGGATTCCACCGCAATCCAGATAGAGTGCATCGACGAAATCGCCAAACTGGCGGGCACCGGTGAGCTGGTGTCTGAAGTGACCGAGCGTGCGATGCGCGGTGAGCTTGATTTCACCGCCAGTTTGCGCCAGCGAGTCGCCACCCTGAAAGGAGCCGATGCGGACATTCTGCGTCAGGTTCGCGACACGCTGCCGCTGATGCCGGGCCTGGTGCCGCTGGTGCTGAAGCTGGAAACGCTGGGCTGGAAGGTGGCAATTGCCTCCGGCGGCTTTACCTTCTTCGCCGATTATCTGCGTGAAAAGCTGCGCCTGACGGCGGCGGTGGCGAATGAACTGGAGATCCGCGACGGCGTGCTGACCGGCAACGTGACCGGTGATATCGTCGACGCACAGTACAAAGCCCGCACCCTGAAATCTCTGGCCGAAAGCCATGAAATTCCGCTGACGCAAACCGTGGCGATTGGCGATGGCGCCAACGACCTGCCGATGATCAAAGCGGCCGGGCTCGGTATTGCGTACCATGCCAAACCAAAAGTGAACGAGCAGACGGAAATCACCATCCGTCACGCTGACCTGATGGGCGTGTTCTGCATCCTGTCCGGCAGTCTGAATCAAAAGTAATGATGAGGTAACCCGTGGCGAAAGCACCGAAACGCGCCTTTGTCTGTAATGAATGCGGCGCGGATTATCCGCGCTGGCAGGGGCAGTGCAGTGCCTGTCATGCCTGGAACACTATCACCGAAATGCGCATTGCCGCCTCGCCCGTTGTGGCGCGCAATGAGCGCCTGACCGGCTACGCCGGGGCAACGGGTGGTTCAAAGGTTCAGAAGCTCTCTGAAATCAGCCTTGAAGAACTGCCACGCTTTTCCAGCGGCTTTAAAGAGTTCGACCGCGTACTCGGCGGCGGCGTCGTGCCGGGCAGCGCCATTCTGATTGGCGGCAACCCGGGCGCAGGGAAGTCCACTCTGCTGCTGCAAACGCTCTGCAAGCTCAGCGAGCAGATGAAAACCCTGTACGTCACCGGCGAGGAATCTTTGCAGCAGGTGGCGATGCGCGCGCACCGTCTCGGGCTGCCTGCGGCGAATCTGAATATGCTGTCTGAAACCAGCATCGAACAGATTTGCCAGATTGCCGAAGAAGAGCAGCCGAAACTGATGGTGATCGACTCCATCCAGGTGATGCACATGGCTGACGTGCAGTCTTCTCCCGGCAGCGTGGCGCAGGTGCGTGAAAGTGCCGCTTATCTGACGCGTTTCGCCAAAACTCGCGGCGTGGCGATTATTATGGTCGGCCACGTCACCAAAGACGGATCGCTGGCGGGGCCCAAAGTGCTGGAGCACTGCATCGACTGCTCCGTGCTGCTCGACGGCGATGCCGACTCCCGCTTCCGCACCTTGCGCAGCCATAAAAACCGCTTTGGTGCGGTGAATGAGCTTGGCGTGTTTGCGATGACGGAGCAGGGCCTGCGCGAAGTCAGCAACCCTTCAGCCATCTTCCTGAGCCGTGGCGATGAAGTTACCTCCGGCAGTTCGGTGATGGTTGTCTGGGAAGGCACGCGGCCGTTACTCGTCGAGATTCAGGCGCTGGTCGATCAGTCGATGATGGGCAACCCTCGCCGCGTGGCGGTTGGGCTTGAGCAGAACCGTTTGTCTATTCTGCTGGCGGTGCTGCACCGTCACGGTGGTTTGCAGATGTTCGACCAGGACGTTTTCGTCAACGTGGTTGGCGGCGTGAAGGTCACTGAAACCAGCGCCGACCTGGCGCTGCTGATGGCGATGGTCTCCAGCCTGCGCGACAGGCCGCTGCCGCAGGATCTGGTGGTGTTTGGTGAGGTCGGCCTTTCCGGCGAAATTCGCCCGGTGCCGAGCGGCCAGGAGCGTATCTCCGAAGCCGCCAAGCACGGCTTTAAGCGAGCGATCGTGCCCGCCGCCAATGTGCCGAAGAAAGTGCCGGAAGGAATGAAGGTCTTCGGCGTGAAAAAGCTTTCCGATGCACTAAACGTCTTCGACGACTTATAATTATTGCTCTATCCCTTTTGGCGGGTGGCGCAAAGCTTACCCGCCCTATCCAGCAGGAGGCTTCTTTGTCATCATTCGATTACATCAAAACCGCGATCCGTCAGAAGGGCTGCACATTGCAGCAGGTGGCGGACGCCAGCGGGATGACGAAGGGCTATCTGAGCCAGCTGCTGAACGCCAAAATCAAAAGCCCGAGCGCGCAGAAGCTCGAAGCCCTGCACCGTTTTCTGGGCCTGGAGTTTCCGCGCCAGCAGAAAAATATTGGCGTGGTGTTCGGTAAGTTCTACCCGTTGCATACCGGGCATATCTATCTTATCCAGCGCGCTGTAAGCCAGGTCGATGAGCTGCACATCATCATGGGCTATGACGAAAAGCGCGACCGCGAGCTGTTCGAGGACAGCGCGATGTCACAGCAGCCGACGGTTTCAGATCGCCTGCGCTGGCTATTGCAGACCTTCAAATATCAGAAAAACATCCGTATTCATGCCTTTAACGAAGAGGGCATGGAGCCCTATCCGCACGGCTGGGACGTGTGGAGCAATGGCGTCAAAGCGTTTATGGAAGAGAAGGGCATTCAGCCGAACACAATTTACACCTCCGAAGAGGCTGATGCGGCGCAGTTTAGCGAACATCTGGGTACTGAAACGGTGCTCATCGACCCGCAGCGGACGTTTATGAGCATCAGCGGCGCGCAAATTCGTGAGAACCCGTCGCGCTACTGGGAGTACATTCCGACCGAAGTGAAGCCGTTTTTTGTGCGCACGGTGGCGATTCTGGGTGGCGAATCGAGCGGTAAATCAACGCTGGTGAACAAGCTCGCCAACATCTTCAACACCACCAGCGCCTGGGAGTACGGGCGGGATTACGTCTTCTCCCACCTCGGCGGCGATGAAATGGCGTTACAGTATTCCGACTATGACAAAATCGCGCTGGGCCACGCACAGTACATTGATTTTGCGGTGAAATACGCCAACAAAGTGGCGTTTATCGACACCGATTTTGTCACCACTCAGGCGTTCTGTAAGAAGTACGAAGGCCGCGAACATCCGTTCGTGCAGGCGCTGATTGATGAATACCGCTTCGACCTGGTTATCGTGCTGGAAAATAACACCCCGTGGGTCGCCGATGGCCTGCGCAGTCTGGGGAGTTCCGTCGACAGACGAGAGTTCCAGACGATGCTGGTGGAGATGCTGGATGCGAATAACATCGACTACGTTCACGTTGAAGAGTCGGACTACGATGCCCGGTTCCTGCGCTGCGTGGAACTGGTGAAGCAGATGATGGGCGAACAGGGGTAGACCTCACCTCTGCGGCTCGATGCCTGTACGGCCTGATGCCCTCACCCCGACCCTCTCCCACTGGGAGAGGGAGCAACCATTAAAAAAGGCAACTTACGTTGCCTTTTTGCTGTTTATTTCGAAATACGCTTGTACTTGATACGCTTCGGCTCCAGCGCGTCTGCGCCGAGGGTGCGTTTCTTATACTCTTCGTACTCGGTGAAGTTACCTTCGAAGAACTCCACTTTGCCTTCATCCTGGTAGTCCAGAATGTGGGTGGCGATACGGTCGAGGAACCAGCGGTCGTGCGAGATGACCATCGCGCAGCCAGGGAACTCCAGCAGGGCGTTTTCCAGCGCGCGCAGGGTTTCGATGTCCAGGTCGTTGGTCGGTTCATCGAGCAGCAGCATGTTGCCACCAACCTGTAACAGCTTAGCCAGGTGCAGACGACCGCGCTCACCGCCGGACAGCTCGCCCACGCGTTTACCCTGATCGGTGCCTTTGAAGTTGAAGCGGCCCACGTAGGCGCGGCTTGGCATTTCGGTGTTGCCAATCTTCATGATGTCCAGACCGCCGGACACTTCTTCCCACACGGTTTTGCTGTTGTCCATCGCGTCACGGAACTGATCAACGGAAGCCAGCTTCACGGTTTCACCCAGTTCGATGGTGCCGCCGTCCGCTTGCTCCTGGCCAGACATCATACGGAACAGGGTAGATTTACCCGCGCCGTTCGGCCCGATGATGCCCACGATGGCACCTTTCGGTACGGAGAAGCTCAGGTCGTCAATCAGCAGGCGATCGCCGTAGGACTTACGCAGGTTGCTGACCTCAACGACTTTATCGCCCAGACGTGCTCCAGGTGGAATAAAGAGTTCGTTGGTTTCGTTGCGTTTCTGGTATTCGGTGTTGTTGAGTTCTTCAAAGCGTGCCAGACGGGCTTTGCCCTTGGACTGACGGCCTTTCGCGCCCTGACGAACCCACTCCAGCTCTTTCTCAATCGACTTACGACGAGCCGCTTCCTGAGAAGCTTCCTGCGCCAGACGCTGATCTTTCTGCTCAAGCCAGGAGGAGTAGTTGCCTTCCCACGGAATGCCTTCGCCGCGGTCCAGTTCGAGGATCCAGCCTGCAACGTTGTCGAGGAAGTAACGGTCGTGGGTGATCGCCACCACGGTGCCTTCGAAGTCGTGCAGGAAGCGTTCCAGCCACGCCACGGATTCGGCATCCAGGTGGTTCGTCGGTTCGTCGAGCAGCAGCATGTCTGGTTTTTCCAGCAGCAGGCGGCAGAGCGCCACGCGGCGACGTTCACCCCCGGAGAGGTTAGCGATTTTCGCATCCCAGTCTGGCAGACGCAGCGCATCAGCGGCGCGTTCCAGCTGCACGTTCAGGTTGTGGCCGTCGTGTGCCTGGATTATCTCTTCGTATTTGCCCTGCTGAGCGGCCAGCTTGTCGAAATCGGCATCCGGCTCCGCGTACTTCGCGTACACCTCATCCAGACCTTTCAGGGCGTTAACCACTTCAGAAACCGCTTCTTCAACGGATTCACGAACGGTGTGTTCCGGGTTCAGCTGCGGTTCCTGCGGCAGGTAACCGATTTTGGTGCCTGGCTGCGGGCGTGCTTCACCTTCGATGTCGGTATCAATACCGGCCATGATGCGCAGCAGGGTGGATTTACCGGCACCGTTCAGGCCCAGTACACCGATTTTCGCGCCAGGGAAGAAGCTCAGAGAGATGTTTTTCAGAATATGACGCTTCGGCGGGACCACTTTGCCGACGCGATGCATGGTATAAACGAATTGAGCCACGTTGGACTTCGCCTCTTTTATTTTGATGATTGAGTCAAAGGCGAAGTGTAGCCTTTTTCACTCGCTAATCCCAGCCAGGCGATCGTGATAACAGTAAAGGTAAAAAAGTGTCCGCAACGTGGCGCAATTTCGGTTGTCTGATTAGCATAAAGAGAGGCCGTGGCTGCTAACTCTTCGGGAGAGAAAGAGATTTACCGGGCACGGCATTCTTACGCGGCATGATGCTGCATTGATACACTTGATTAAGGAGCGCATGTGGAAAATGCTAAACCCATGACGTGGCGTCTTCTGGCGGCTGGCGTCTGTCTGCTGACCGTAAGCAGTGCGGTTCACGCGGATTCACTGGATGAACAACGCGACCGCTATGCCCAGATTAAACTGGCGTGGGATAACAAGCAGATGGACGTTGTTGCCCAGCTGATGCCGACGCTGAAGGATTACCCGCTGTATCCCTATCTCGAATACCGCCAGCTCACTGCCGATCTGATGAATGAGCCCGCGTTAAGCGTCTCGCAGTTTGTGCAGGCTTACCCGACGATCCCTTCCGCGCGCACGTTGAAAAACCGATTTGTGAACGAGCTTGCTCGCCGCGAAGACTGGCGTGGTCTGCTGGCGTTCAGCCCCGAAAAGCCAACCACCACCGAAGCGCAATGTAATTACTACTATGCGAAATACAACGTCGGGCAAACGCAGGACGCCTGGGCCGGTGCGAAAGATCTGTGGCTGACTGGCAAAAATCAGCTGAATGCCTGCGATGCGTTATTCAGCGCCTGGCGTGCATCCGGCACCCAGGATCCGCTGGCGTACCTCGAACGTATTCGTCTGGCGATGCAGGCCGGCAATACCCGCCTGGTGACGTCGCTTGCCAATCAAATGCCATCGGACTATCAGACTATCTCTGCGGCGGTGGTGAGCCTCGCTAACAATCCGAACACGGTACTGAGCTTCGCGCAAAGTACTGGTGCCACCGATTTTACCCGTCAGATGGCGGCGGTGGCGTTCACCAGCGTCGCGCGTCAGGACGTGGAAAACGCACGGCTGCTGATCCCGCAGCTGGTGCAGGCGCAGAAGCTCAATGAAGATCAAACTCAGGATCTGCGCGATATTGTCGCCTGGCGGCTGATGGGCAACGACGTGACCGACGAGCAGGCCCGCTGGCGTGACGATGCGATAATGCGCTCGCAGTCCACGTCGCTTGTTGAACGCCGCGTGCGCATGGCGATTGGCAACGGCGATCGTCGTGGCCTCAACACCTGGCTTGCGCGTCTGCCAATGGATGCGAAAGAGAAAGATGAATGGCGCTACTGGCAGGCCGACCTGCTGATGGAGCGCGGGCGCGAGCAGGAAGCGAAAGATATTCTGCACTCGCTGATGCAGCAGCGTGGTTTCTACCCGATGGTGGCGGCGCAGCGGCTGGGTGAGGACTATTCGATTCGCGTTGAGAAGCCTGAAGGGACCGTCGCGCCTCTGCTGGTGAACGGCCCGGAAATGAACCGCGTACGCGAGCTGATGTACTGGAATCAGGACAATACCGCGCGCGGCGAGTGGGCCAACCTGGTCAGCAGCCGCACCCGCAATGAGCAGGGGCAGCTGGCAAAATATGCCTTCGACCAGGACTGGTGGGATCTCAGCGTGCAGGCCACCATTGCCGGGAAGCTGTGGGATAACCTCGAAGAGCGCTTCCCGCTGGCCTACAAAGATCTGTTCATGCGCTACACCGGCGATAAAGCCATTACCAAGAGCTATGCGATGGCGATTGCGCGCCAGGAAAGCGCGTGGAATCCGAAGGTGCGTTCGCCGGTTGGTGCCACGGGGCTGATGCAAATCATGCCGGGCACTGCAACGCATACGGTGAAGATGTTTGCTATTCCGGGCTACAGCGGGCCGAATCAGCTGCTGGATCCTGAAACCAACATCAACATCGGCACCAACTATCTGCAGTACGTCTATCAGCAGTTTGGCAACAACCGTATTTACGCCTCTGCGGCTTACAATGCGGGCCCGGGCAGGGTGAGAACCTGGCAGGGTAACAGCGCCGGACGCCTGGACGCCGCCGCATTTGTGGAGAGCATCCCGTTCTCTGAAACTCGCGGCTATGTGAAGAACGTGCTGGCCTATGACGCTTACTATCGCTACTTCATGGGCGAGAAACCGCAGATCCTCACCGACGTTGAGTGGAAGCAGCGTTACTGATTGGCGTGCGGTATGTTATGCTTGTACTCGCTAAAGAGTACATTCGGTGGGCGGCCCGGTGCCGTCCACCCCAACAGGGTGGCGTAACATGACTCAACAATCTCCATACTCGGCTGAAAATGCAGAACAGCGCCACCAGGAGTGGCTCCGTTTTGTCGAACTGATGCGCCAGGCGTTTGCTGCCGATCTGCATCTGCCGCTGCTGAACCTGATGATGACCCCGGACGAGCGGGAAGCGTTGGGCACGCGGGTAAGGATCATTGAAGAATTGCTGCGCGGGGAGATGAGCCAGCGGGAGCTGAAAAGCGAGTTAGGCGCGGGCATTGCGACCATCACCCGCGGATCGAACAGCCTGAAGTCAGCGCCTGCGGAACTCCGCCATTGGCTGGAGCAGGCGCTGCCGAAGACTCAGCGATAAACGGCGTTGTGGAAAGGGCTCAGCGCCAGGATCACCGCCTGATGATAAACGCTGCTGCGGGTCAGCTTACCCGCCGTAAACACACCAATCGCGCCTTCTTTACGCCCTATCTCGTCAATGCCTGTGTAGTGTGACATTACCGGGCCAAGAGCATCCCCGGCCTTAACACGTTCAAGTATGACTGTTGGCAGCGGCAGGGTTGCTGAGCGCGCTTCGCCGCGTTGTTCACGGCTGTGGATAACGACCCAGCTGAAAGTGCTGCCTTCATCAATACCGGCTTCTATCGCCACCCAAAAGTCCGCATCTGGTCTGACAAGTCGAGCATTTTCGACCCTGTTCCGTGCGCCAGCGCGCGTTTCGTCACTTCCGTGGGGCTGTTCCGGCACGCCGCTCTCGACGGAAACGGCGTCAATATGGCAGGATCCATCGCCGAAGATCTCGTTAAAAGCCTGCGTAATTGCCTTAATTTTGGCGGGATTGGTGGTAGCTACGACAACATTGTGCATAATCAGTACACTTACGACAAAAAATCATCATCGCAGTATAACGGATAATTAGCATGTTACAGGTATACCTTGTTCGCCACGGTGAAACGCAGTGGAACGCCGAGCGACGTATTCAGGGCCAGTCTGACAGTCCTCTGACTGAAAAGGGCGAGCAGCAGGCCTGGCAGGTGGGCGAGCGCGTGCGTGCGCTCGGCATTACTCACATCATCTCAAGCGATCTGGGCCGTACGCGCCGTACTGCTGAGATCATCGCGGAAGCCTGCGGATGCAGCGTCACCTATGACCCACGTTTGCGTGAGCTCGATATGGGCGTGCTGGAGCGTCGGCTGATCGATTCTCTGACCGAAGAAGAAGAGGGCTGGCGTCGCACGCTGGTCAACGGCACGGCTGATGGCCGGATCCCGGAAGGGGAATCCATGCAGGAACTCGGCGACAGAATGAATGCGGCGCTGAAAGATTGCCTGGAGTTGCCGGAGGGCAGCCGCCCGCTGTTGGTGAGCCACGGCATGGCGCTGGGTTGCCTGGTCAGTACGATTCTGGGGTTACCGGCATACGCGGAACGCCGTTTGCGCCTGCGTAACTGTTCGATTTCGCGAGTGGATTATCAGCAAAGCCCGTGGCTTGCGCCGGGGTGGATTGTTGAAACCGCAGGCGACGTCACGCATCTGGACGCCCCTGCGTTGGATGAGCTGCAGCGTTAACGACGAATCGGGATCAGGTATTCGCAGCGCAGTTGAATAGGCGTTGCCTGATCCTTCGAACCGTTTTGCGGGAAGACTCGCTCAATATCCTGCCCCTTGCGGCGGGTCAGGCTGAGCATCGGCATGCAGGTGCCGTAGACCGTCAGAATAAACTCCTGAAGCCCGCTTCCTAAGCCTTCATAGGTGAACATGACATATTCCCCCCCTTCCAGCCTCACCGGATGTGCATCATGCAAGTGTCCGTTCGCCATTTCCGGCGTTAGTGCCGTGGTATAAAACACTTCCTGTTCGTCATCTCGCTCAAGGCTTGGGCGCGGCTCGTGCATTCCGTAAAGCATCGGTGGGATGGACGGCGAGTTGCTAAGGAATTCGCGCCAGAACTGGCCACGCATCTGCTGACGGAACTCGGAAATCTCTTCCAGCTTACAGGTGTAGCTCTGCGTAACGCCGACCAATTGGGTGTCTGGCAGCGTGATGAACTCGTATTTCGGCATGGTGAATTCACCCAGCCGCAGCGGGGGACGCATGCCGAAAGAGCTCCAGTCCGGCGAACGACGATAAAGCGCTGGCGTCAGGCTAAACTGCTTCTTGAACGCACGAGTGAAGGTTTGCTGGGAGTCGAAACGATACTGCAAGGCAATATCGAGAATCGGCCTTGCGGTCAGACGCAGTGCAACGGCTGATTTTGACAGGCGACGGGCACGAATGTAGGCCCCGATAGCGTGACCGGTGACATCCTTGAACATCCTTTGCAGGTGCCACTTGGAATAGCCTGCTTTTGCCGCCACATTATCCAGAGATAAAGGTTGGTCGAGATGCCCTTCAAGCCAGCTAAGAAGATCGCGAATAATCCCAGCCTGATCCATATAATGTCCTCATCCTTTCGCAGGTGCCTGTAACTAGGGTAGCGGATCATAGCATTTTTTGATGTTTTAGCATTCAGTGTTTTTTTTGCGCAAAAGTGCGGCAAAAGTATTGAAATAAGCATGAGTTTTGTAAAGCTGTGATCTATAAACACTTTTTTGTTCGAATATTAATTATTACGTAATGGCATTCTTAATAATGGTAACAATATGAAATACAAGAAGTTAATTTCAGGTTGTCTGCTCGCATTGGCGTGTAGCGCCGCACACGCAGAACAAATTGGTTCGGTCGACACCGTTTTCAAGATGATTGGCCCGGACCATAAGATTGTCGTTGAGGCATTTGACGATCCTGACGTGCAGAACGTGACCTGCTATATCAGCCGCGCGAAGACGGGAGGTATTAAAGGGGGCTTAGGGCTGGCGGAAGATACCTCTGATGCGGCGATTTCCTGTCAGCAGGTCGGCCCGATTGAGGTGAGTGACAAGATTAAGAAAGGGAAAACCGAAGGGGAAGTTGTGTTCCAGAAACGCACTTCACTGGTGTTCAAGAAACTGCAGGTGGTCCGTTTCTATGACGCTAAGCGCAATGCGCTGGTCTACCTGACCTATTCGGATAAAGTGGTCGACGGCTCGCCTAAGAATGCGATTAGCGCGGTGCCAATCATGCCGTGGAATAAATAGCAGGCAAAAAAAAACGGCGCTTAGGCGCCGTTTTTCATCACGCAGTCGGAACGGTTATTCCTGCAGCTCGCCGCAGAAACGGTAACCTTCGCCGTGGATGGTGGCGATAATTTCCGGGGTATCCGGCGTGGATTCAAAATGCTTACGGATGCGACGGATGGTCACGTCAACCGTACGGTCGTGCGGCTTGAGCTCACGGCCGGTCATTTTCTTCAGCAGTTCAGCGCGGGACTGGATTTTGCCAGGGTTTTCGCAGAAGTGCAGCATGGCGCGGAATTCACTGCGCGGCAGCTTGTACTGTTCACCGTTAGGGCTAACCAGAGAGCGGCTGTTGATGTCCAGTTCCCAACCGTTGAACTTGTAGCTCTCCACGCTGCGGCGCTCTTCACTCACGGTACCCAGATTCATGGTACGGGAGAGCAGGTTGCGTGCGCGGATGGTCAATTCACGAGGGTTGAACGGCTTAGTGATATAATCATCTGCACCGATTTCAAGGCCGAGGATTTTATCCACTTCGTTGTCACGACCGGTCAGGAACATCAGGGCAACGTTAGCTTGCTCACGCAGTTCTCGCGCCAGCAGCAGGCCATTTTTGCCCGGCAGGTTGATATCCATGATGACCAGGTTGACATCGTTTTCAGACAGGATCTGATGCATTTCCGCGCCATCGGTGGCTTCGAACACATCGTAACCTTCTGCTTCGAAAATACTTTTTAACGTGTTGCGTGTTACCAACTCGTCTTCAACGATAAGAATGTGCGGGGTCTGCATGTTTGCTACCTAAATTGCCAACTAAAATCGAAACAGGAAGTACAAAAGTCCCTGACCCGCCTGCTGCATGTCGCAAATTAACATGACAGGCATAATGTGACTAAAGTACGTAATTGCGTTCTTGATGCACTTTCCATCAACGTCAACAACATCATTAGCTTGGTCGTGGGTACTTTCCCTCTGAACCCGACAGTGTCAAAAACGGTTGTCATCCTAACCATTTTAACAGCAACATAACAGGCTCAGAGATGGCTGACACCCAATAAAACTACGCTTCGTTGACATATATCAAGTTCAATTGTAGCACGTTAACAGTCTTGTGAAATCCTCGCATCCAAATGCTAGCGTTTGTCACAATATTTCAACATCTGAATTGGTTGCAATCATAAACTAATTAGCAAAATGAATCCAAATCATGAGAGATAATCTTCGTTTAAATGTCCAGACAGAACATGGTGATATGCCGCTTCTGTTAACATCAGCCATCAGATGATTCTTAAGTAATAGTTTAGCTTTTTTGATGTGTTATGAAACGCCATTTCAGCGATTTTTGTTGCAATTAAGTAAATTCGCGACGCGCAATATGATGATGTATATCACATTGTGGTCGTAACAGTGTAAATAAGAGAAGATTACATGCGCTTATCAATTGTGCTGGTTTCTCCAGCAAGAGCCGAAAATATCGGTGCCGCGGCCCGGGCGATGAAGACCATGGGATTCACGGAAATGCGAATTGTCGACAGCCAGGCGCACCTTGAACCGGCGGCGCAATGGGTGGCACATGGGTCTGGCGAGATACTCGACAACATCAAAACGTACCCGACACTTGCAGACGCGCTGTCCGATGTTGACTTCACCATTGCGACCACCGCCCGCAGTCGTGCCCGTTTTCACTATTATGCTACGCCGCAGGAACTGGTGCCGATCCTCCAGGAAAAGTCACAGTGGATGGGCCATGCTGCGCTGGTTTTTGGCCGTGAAGATTCCGGGCTGACGAACGAAGAGCTGGCCCTGGCCGATATTCTCACCGGCGTACCGATGGTGGCTGATTACCCTTCGCTGAACTTAGGGCAGGCGGTGATGGTGTTCTGTTATCAGCTCTCTGCGCTCACGCAGCAGCCCGCCGTGGCTCAGCCTGAAAACAACGAAAATCAGCTCCAGGCGTTACGACTGAGGACCGCGGCGCTGCTTTCAAAACTGCAGGTTGCCGATGACGTAAAACTGGCCGACTGGCTGGCGCAGCGAATTGGCCTGCTTGGCCAGCGCGATACGGCAATGCTGCACCGTTTATTGCATGACATTGAAAAAAATCTCGCCGACTAACATGCTGCTGTAAGTTTTTCTTATGGATAAATTCGCTGACTCGATGATGCCTTCCAGCGAAAGTTATGGATTAACCGCCCTGAAACGGTGGAGCCTGAGGTGGTCACGAAACGTGGCGAATGTAAAAATTCGTTGACTTAACCAGGCCAATCCTTTAACCAATATAGGCAGACGACAGACAAAAACGACAGAGCACACAACATCCATGATTCGCATCAGCCGTATGACAACAATTATTACCACCACCATTACCACAGGTATCGGTGCGGGCTGACGCGTACAGGAAAAACAGAAAAAAGCCCGCACCTGAACAGTGCGGGCTTTTTTTTCGACTAAGGATCAAGGGGTAAACCATGCGAGTCTTGAAGTTCGGCGGTACATCAGTGGCAAATGCAGAACGCTTTCTGCGCGTTGCCGATATTCTGGAAAGTAATGCCAGGCAGGGGCAGGTGGCTACCGTGCTTTCTGCCCCGGCCAAAATCACCAACCATCTGGTCGCGATGATTGAAAAAACCATTGGCGGACAGGATGCCCTTCCAAATATTGCTGATGCCGAACGTATTTTTGCCGACCTGCTTCAGGGTCTGGCCGATCTCCAGCCCGGTTTTCCCCACGCTCAGCTCAAAGGCTTCGTTGAGCAGGAATTTGCCCAAATTAAACATGTCCTGCATGGCGTCAGCCTGCTGGGGCAGTGTCCGGACGGCGTCAACGCGGCGCTGATTTGCCGTGGCGAGAAGCTCTCTATCGCCATTATGGCGGGTTTGCTCGAAGCCCGCGGCCACAAGGTCAGCGTGATCGACCCGGTCGAAAAGCTGCTCGCCGTGGGCCACTATCTTGAATCCACCGTCGATATAGCTGAATCCACCCGTCGCATTGCGGCAAGCCAGATCCCGGCAGATCATATGGTATTGATGGCAGGTTTTACCGCCGGCAACGATAAAGGCGAACTGGTGGTGCTGGGCCGCAATGGCTCCGACTATTCTGCCGCCGTGCTCGCCGCCTGCCTGCGTGCGGACTGCTGTGAAATCTGGACCGATGTGGACGGCGTGTATACCTGCGATCCGCGCCAGGTGCCGGATGCCCGCCTGCTGAAATCCATGTCTTATCAGGAAGCGATGGAGCTTTCCTACTTTGGGGCGAAAGTGCTACACCCTCGCACCATAGCGCCCATCGCTCAGTTTCAAATCCCTTGTCTGATTAAAAATACCGGCAACCCGCAAGCCCCTGGCACGCTTATCGGTGCTAGCCACAATGAAGACGGCCTGGCGGTGAAGGGCATTTCCAATCTGAACAACATGGCGATGTTCAACGTCTCCGGCCCGGGCATGAAAGGCATGGTCGGCATGGCGGCTCGTGTATTCGCCACCATGTCTCGCGCCGGAATTTCCGTGGTGCTGATTACGCAATCTTCTTCCGAATACAGCATCAGCTTCTGCGTTCCACAAAGCGACAGCGCCCGGGCGAAGCGTGCCATGGAAGATGAATTTTATCTCGAACTGAAAGAAGGCCTGCTGGAGCCGCTGTCGATTATGGAGCGCCTCGCGATCGTCTCCGTTGTCGGGGATGGCATGCGCACTCTGCGCGGCATTTCTGCGAAATTCTTTGCGGCCCTTGCGCGCGCCAATATCAACATCGTGGCGATTGCCCAGGGCTCTTCGGAGCGCTCGATTTCGGTTGTAGTAAGCAATGATGATGCGGTGACTGGCGTGCGCGTCGTGCACCAGATGCTGTTCAACACCGATCAGGTGATTGAAGTGTTCGTGATTGGCGTCGGCGGTGTTGGCGGTGCATTACTGGAACAGCTGAAGCGCCAGCAGGCCTGGCTCAAAAGCAAGCACATCGACCTGCGCGTGTGCGGCGTGGCGAACTCCCGAGCATTGCTCACTAATGTCCACGGCCTGGACCTGGAAGCGTGGAAAAGTGAGCTGGCAGAAGCCAAAGAGCCGTTCAATCTTGGTCGCCTTATTCGCCTGGTGAAAGAGTATCACCTGTTGAACCCAGTGATTGTTGACTGTACCTCTAATCAGGCCGTGGCCGATCAGTACGCCGACTTCCTGCGTGAAGGTTTCCACGTCGTCACACCGAATAAAAAGGCCAACACCTCGTCAATGAACTACTATCACGAGCTGCGCCAGGCGGCGGCAGGCTCGCGCCGTAAATTCCTGTATGACACTAACGTGGGCGCGGGTTTGCCCGTTATAGAGAACCTGCAAAACCTGCTCAACGCAGGTGACGAACTGCAAAAATTCTCCGGCATTCTCTCCGGCTCCCTGTCGTTTATTTTCGGTAAGCTCGATGAAGGCATGAGCCTTTCTCAGGCGACAGCGATGGCGCGTGAAATGGGCTACACCGAGCCGGATCCGCGTGACGATCTTTCCGGAATGGACGTGGCGCGTAAGCTG
This sequence comes from Enterobacter sp. CC120223-11, assembly GCF_900215375.1. Taxonomy (GTDB): domain Bacteria; phylum Pseudomonadota; class Gammaproteobacteria; order Enterobacterales; family Enterobacteriaceae; genus Scandinavium. The sequence goes on from NZ_OBEF01000007.1 coordinate 32,017, forward strand.
CTGATCCTGGCGCGTGAAACGGGTCGTAGTCTTGAGCTGAGCGATATCGTTGTGGAATCCGTCCTGCCGAATCACTTTGATGACAGCGGCGACACCGACAGCTTCATGGCGCGTCTGCCACAGCTCGACGATGAGTTTACGGCCCGCATCGCCAAAGCGCGCGATGAGGGCAAAGTGCTGCGCTACGTTGGCAATATCGAAGACGACGGCGTTTGTCGGGTGAAAATTGCCGAAGTGGACGGCAACGATCCGCTGTTCAAAGTGAAAAACGGCGAGAACGCCCTGGCGTTTTACAGCCACTATTATCAGCCGCTGCCGCTGGTGTTACGCGGCTACGGTGCCGGTAATGATGTCACCGCGGCCGGGGTCTTCGCCGACCTGTTGCGTACCCTGTCCTGGAAGTTAGGAGTTTAAGATGGTGAAAGTCTATGCCCCGGCCTCCAGCGCCAATATGAGCGTGGGGTTTGATGTGTTGGGCGCGGCGGTGACGCCGGTAGATGGCACGCTGCTTGGCGATAACGTGGAAGTCGTGGCGGCAGAGGTCTTCAGCCTGAAGAACATTGGCCACTTTGCCAGCAAGCTGCCGGTTGAACCGCGTGAGAATATCGTTTATCAGTGCTGGGAACGCTTCTGCCAGGAAATCGGCAAAACCGTGCCCGTCGCCATGACCCTCGAAAAGAATATGCCGATCGGTTCCGGTCTTGGCTCAAGCGCCTGTTCGGTTGTTGCCGCGCTGGTGGCAATGAACGAATACTGCGGCAAGCCGTTGAATGACCAGAAGATGCTGGCGTTAATGGGCGAGCTGGAAGGGCGTATCTCCGGCAGCGTGCATTACGACAACGTGGCGCCATGTTTCCTTGGCGGCATTCAGCTGATGCTGGAAGAAAACGGCATTATCAGCCAGCAAATTCCAGCCTTTGACGAATGGCTGTGGGTGCTGGCCTATCCGGGAATCAAAGTCTCTACGGCGGAAGCGCGTGCGATTTTACCTGCACAGTATCGTCGTCAGGATTGTATTGCTCACGGCCGTCATCTGGCGGGCTTTATTCACGCCTGCTATAGCCGTCAGCCTGGGCTTGCGGCAAAACTGATGAAGGACGTCATTGCCGAGCCGTATCGCACCAAGCTGCTGCCGGGCTTTGGTGAAGCACGCCAGGCCGTTGCAGAAATTGGCGCGCTGGCCAGCGGTATTTCAGGATCGGGACCGACGATGTTCGCTCTGTGCGACAACCCGGCCACCGCTCAACGAGTCGCAGACTGGCTCAGTAAACACTATCTGCAAAATCAGGAAGGCTTCGTTCATATTTGTCGGCTGGATACAGCGGGCGCTCGCGTAGTGGGATAACCAATGAAACTGTATAACTTAAAAGATCATAACGAGCAGGTCAGCTTCGCGCAGGCCGTGACGCAAGGGTTGGGTAAAAATCAGGGGCTGTTCTTTCCGCACGATCTCCCGGAGTTCAGTCTGACCGACGTCGAAGAGATGCTGAAGTTGGATTTCGTTTCCCGCAGCGCCAAAATTCTCTCGGCTTTTATCGGCGATGAGATCCCTCAGGCTGAGCTTGAAGCCCGCGTTCGCGCGGCGTTCGCCTTCCCGGCACCGGTAAAAAAGGTGCAGGACGATGTGGGCTGCCTGGAGCTTTTCCACGGTCCGACGCTGGCCTTTAAAGATTTCGGCGGCCGCTTTATGGCGCAGATGCTGACGCACATCAGTGGCGACAAGCCAGTGACCATTCTGACGGCGACCTCCGGTGATACCGGTGCAGCGGTGGCGCATGCATTTTACGGCCTGAAGAACGTGCGCGTGGTGATCCTCTATCCGAATGGCAAAATCAGTCCGCTGCAGGAAAAGCTGTTCTGTACGCTGGGCGGCAACATTGAAACCGTGGCCATCGACGGTGATTTCGACGCCTGCCAGGCGCTCGTAAAACAGGCATTTGATGACGAAGAGCTGAAGGCGGCGCTGGGCCTGAACTCCGCCAACTCGATTAACATCAGCCGTCTGCTGGCGCAGATTTGCTACTACTTCGAAGCCGTGGCGCAGCTGCCGCAGGAAGCCCGCAATCAGCTGGTGATCTCCGTGCCGAGCGGTAACTTTGGTGACCTGACGGCAGGCCTGCTGGCAAAATCTCTCGGTTTGCCGGTCAAGCGTTTTATCGCCGCTACCAACGCCAACGACACCGTGCCACGCTTCCTGAAAGAGGGCAGCTGGAAGCCTAATGCCACTCAGGCAACGCTTTCCAATGCGATGGATGTGTCGCAGCCAAACAACTGGCCGCGCGTGGAAGAGCTGTTCCGTCGTAAAGAGTGGCGTCTGAATGAACTTGGGTATGCGGCGGTGGATGATGACACCACCAAAGCGACGATGTGTGAGCTGCATGCCGAGGGCTACGTCTCTGAGCCACATGCCGCGATTGCTTATCGCGCGCTGCGTGACCAACTGAACCCAGGTGAATATGGCCTGTTCCTTGGCACTGCGCATCCGGCTAAGTTTATCGAGAGCGTGGAAGCCATTCTGGATACCCAACTGCCGTTGCCGAAAGAGCTGGCGGATCGTGCAGACCTGCCGCTGCTTTCACATCATTTGCCAGCCGACTTTGCGGCTCTGCGTAAGCTGATGATGACCAAAGCATAACGCTGTTTTTTTGCAGAAAGAAAGCCGGGTAAGCTTCATGCGAACCCGGTTTTTTTATGCCTGAAAAGTGAAGAAATTACGGAGAGAATAAGCAGGGATTATGCAGGAATTCCCAATAAATGCGGGCACTTAGATATTAGGATTGCGGAGAATAACAAGCCGCGTTCCTGGCAGGTAATCTCACTCCATCGACCCATAACGGGCAGTGATGTGAAAGGAGTAACCTATGTCTAACCTGAAACCTGTTTTACTGGCGCTTTCAATGATGCTGGTGGCTCCGGCGGTAGTACACGCCTCTGAAATTACGCTGGTACCTGCGGTGAAATTGCAGATTGGCGACCAGGACAACCGCGGCAATTACTGGGATGGCGGCAGCTGGCGCGATCACGGCTGGTGGAACAACCACTACGAGCGCTACAACAACCACTGGCGTCAACGCCCTGAGCCACATTATGACCATCATGACGATCATCACGACCACCATGAAGATCATCATGATAACCACGGCTGGCATCACTAATGTTTCAGTCCCTCATCCCTGGTGGGTGAGGGGCATTTTCACTTCTGTTCGTGACGCTTAAACACCAGTTCGTTGTGGGATGAGGCGTCTTCGTCAAAGAAATAGCCCTCGCTGTCAAAGCCCTTCAGCTGCTCCACCGTGGTCAGACGATTTTCAATGATGTAGCGACTCATCAGGCCGCGCGCCTTTTTGGCGTAGAAGCTGATGACTTTGAACTTGCCGTTTTTCTCATCGAGGAAGACGGGCTTGATTAGCTGGCCCTGCAACGCTTTCGGCTTCACCGCGCGGAAGTATTCATCCGAGGCCAGGTTAATCACAATATCGTCGCCCTGCGCTTTCAGCGCTTCATTCAGCTTGTTCGTGATGACCTCGCCCCAGAAGTGGTAGAGGTCTTTGCCTTTGGCGTTCTCCAGACGAATGCCCATCTCCAGGCGATACGGCTGCATCAAATCAAGCGGTCGCAGCACGCCATACAAACCTGAAAGCATCCGCAGATGCTGCTGGGCAAAATCGAAATCGGCTTCGCTGAACTCTTCGGCCTGCAAACCGGTGTAAACATCACCTTTGAATGCGAGGATCGCCGGGCGTGCGTTCTGCGGAGTGAAATCCGGGTGCCAGTCATGGAAACGGGTAGCGTTGAGGTCGGCGAGTTTGTCGCTGATGCTCATCAGCTTGCCAATTTGCGGCGCGGAAAGCTTACGCGCGACGGCGATCAGCTGCTGCGAGTAATCCAGCAGCTCCGGATGGGTATAGCGCGACGTCGGGAGATCGCTTTGATAATCGAGCGTTTTTGCAGGTGAAATCAGAATCAGCATGGTCAGTCCTTTCGGGCATTTTTCGAGACTTTATCAAAAAACGGCCCGAAAAGGAGCGATGGCTGCTATTGGCGTGGCACATCATCCCAGCTGCCTGGCGCAAGCTGCTGTTCGATTTCCGGATAGCGCGCCGGATCGAACACGGGTTTTACACCGAGCTTACGCTGGCGCAGATAATCGCTGGCGATAATGCGAACCACCGGTGAAAGCAGCAGAATGGCGGTCAGGTTAGTGATGGCCATCAGCGCCATGATGATATCCGCAAGCTGCCAGACAACCGGCAGGCTCAACAGCGTGCCAAGCATGATCATCACCAGGGTTATGCCTCGCAGGAGCCAGATATTACGCGGGCTGTTCATCCGCAGATAGATCAGGTTGTTTTCGGCGTAGACGTAGTTGGCCACAATGGAGCTGAAGGCAAACAGCAGCACGATGATCGCCACAAACTCGGCTCCCCAGAAGCCAGCGAAGCTTGCCATGGCTTTTTGCACCAAATGGATACCGTTGGGGGTTTCCAGGGTGGTGTCATGTCCAGCAAGGAGTATCACCATCGCCGTCGCCGTGCAAATCACCAGGGTATCGATCAGTACGCCAATCATTTGTACGATGCCCTGAGCTGCTGGATGTGGTGGCCATGACGCCGCCGCCGCTGCGGCATTGGGTGTCGATCCCATTCCTGCCTCGTTGGAGAACATCCCGCGCTGAAAACCGGCAGTCAGCGCCTGGCTGATGGTGTAACCGACCGCGCCTGCCGCCGCTTCCTGCCAGCCAAAGGCGCTGCGGAAGATAGTTTCGAACACTGCAGGAATTTCATTGAGATGCCAGAGGCTTATCAGAATGCTGGCAGTGACCCAGAGCAGAGCCATTATCGGGACCAGCCACTGCATTAGCTTCGCTACGCCCCTCAGGCCGCGAACGATAACCAACAGCGTGCACATCGCCAGCATGAGGCCGATGGCGTAGGGAGGAAGGTTGAAGGCGTAATGCACGGCGTTCGAGACGGAATTGGCCTGCACGGTATTGAAAATCAGACCGTAGGCCAGCAGCAGGAAAACGGAGAACATGACGCCCATCCAGCGCATGCCGAGGCCGCGGGACATGTACCAGGCCGGGCCACCGCGGAACTGCCCGCTGGCATCCCGCTCTTTATAGAGTTGGGCGAGTGAACACTCTGCAAAGCTGCTCGCCATGCCGATAATGGCTGAAACCCACATCCAGAAGACCGCGCCCGGACCGCCAACGGTAATAGCGATGGCAACGCCCGCAAGATTACCGCTGCCGACGCGTGCCGCAAGGCTGGTGCAGAGTACCTGGAATGAGGTCAGTCCCTCAGGCTGCGGCGTGAGGCTACGTTTGAGACTTTTGCTGAAATGACGAAGGTAGCGAAACTGGATATACCCCGTTCGCCAGGTGAACCAGACCCCGGCGCCGAGCAGCAGGTAAATCATTACCGAGCCCCAGAGTATTTCGTTTATAAAAGATAGAAAATCAGGCATTTAAAATCCTTTGAACGATGCCGGAGAGTCGTGTAAGCGCTACCATTATCCCTATAATCTATTATCAGTCAGGCGGGAAATACTCTGAGTTTATCATACTCTGCGCTGTTGTTCCGTCGCGGTTGCGCTGGCTCCGGGGCGTGATATCATCGGGAGCAGACCGGTTACATCCCCCTAACAGCTGTTTAAAGAGAAACACTATCATGACGGATAAATTGACCTCCCTGCGTCAGTACACAACCGTAGTGGCTGACACCGGAGACATCGCGGCAATGAAGCTGTATCAGCCTCAGGATGCGACAACCAACCCTTCTCTGATCCTGGGCGCAGCTCAGATCCCGGAATACCGCAAGCTGATTGACGAAGCGATTACCTGGGCGAAAGGTCAGAGCAGCAACCGTGAGCAGCAGATTGTTGATGCCACCGATAAACTGGCGGTGAACATCGGTCTGGAGATCCTCAAGCTGATCCCTGGCCGTATCTCTACTGAAGTTGACGCGCGTCTCTCCTACGACACCGAAGCCTCCATCGCCAAAGCAAAACACCTGATCAAACTGTACAACGATGCTGGCATCAGCAACGACCGTATCCTGATCAAACTGGCTTCCACCTGGCAGGGCATCCGTGCCGCTGAGCAGCTGGAAAAAGAAGGCATCAACTGTAACCTGACGCTGCTGTTCTCCTTCGCTCAGGCTCGTGCTTGTGCAGAAGCGGGCGTGTTCCTGATTTCTCCATTCGTGGGCCGTATCCTCGACTGGTACAAAGCGAACACCGACAAGAAAGAATACGCTCCGGCAGAAGACCCAGGCGTGGTTTCCGTGTCTGAAATCTACAGCTACTACAAACAGCACGGCTACGAAACTGTCGTCATGGGCGCAAGCTTCCGTAACGTCGGTGAAATTCTGGAGCTGGCAGGCTGCGACCGCCTGACCATCGCCCCTGCGCTGCTGAAAGAGCTGGCGGAAGCGGACGGTGCTATCGAGCGTAAACTGGTTTACACCGGTGAAGTGAAAGCGCGTCCGGAGCGCATTACTGAATCCCAGTTCCTGTGGCAGCACAACCAGGATCCAATGGCGGTGGACAAACTGGCGGAAGGTATCCGTAAGTTTGCTATCGACCAGGAAAAACTGGAAAAAATGATCGGCGACCTGCTGTAATCATTTTCCGCGTGGCCGGGCTCCCGGTCACGCGTCATCACCTTCGTTTGTCTCCTTTTCCCTCCAGCGTGTATCATTCCGCATAACCGCCTTTTTTTAACGGAATTGATATGAATACTCTTCGCATTGGCCTTGTTTCCATCTCCGATCGCGCCTCGAGCGGCGTCTACCAGGATAAAGGCATTCCTGCGCTGGAAGCCTGGCTTGCGCGCGCGCTGACTTCGCCGTTTGAGCTGCAAACGCGCCTGATCCCCGATGAACAGGCGATCATCGAGCAGACACTGTGCGAGCTGGTGGATGAAATGAGCTGCCATCTGGTGCTGACCACCGGCGGTACCGGCCCTGCGCGCCGGGATGTGACCCCGGACGCCACGCTTGCGATTGCAGACCGTGAAATGCCAGGCTTTGGTGAGCAGATGCGTCAGATTAGCCTGCACTTTGTGCCAACGGCGATCCTTTCGCGCCAGGTGGGCGTGATCCGTAAACAGGCGCTGATCCTCAATTTGCCCGGCCAGCCGAAGTCGATTCAGGAAACGCTCGAAGGCGTGAAGGATGAGAACGGCAAAGTGCTGGTGCACGGTATTTTTGCAAGTGTACCGTATTGTGTACAGCTTCTTGACGGGCCGTATGTGGAAACCGACGAGCTGGTGGTTGCCGCGTTCCGGCCTAAAAGCGCGCGCCGCGAAACAATCTCCTGAAGATAGCGCATTTATGACATAACCTTCGCGGGCCACAGATTGACCAATGATTTACGCTGTAGTAATTTTTTCTTTACGAATACTGTAAATCAATTAAAACAAATGGCCCGCTATGTCACTCTCTGCAAGACCTCTGAACCGACAGGATTATAAAACCCTGACCCTGGCCGCCCTCGGCGGTGCGCTGGAGTTTTATGATTTTATCATCTTCGTTTTCTTCGCCGCGGTCGTCGGCGAGCTTTTCTTCCCGGCGGATATCCCGGAATGGCTGCGTCAGGTGCAGACCTTCGGCATTTTCGCGGCAGGCTATCTGGCGCGTCCGCTGGGCGGCATCATCATGGCTCACTTTGGCGATCTGGTTGGCCGTAAGAAGATGTTTACCCTGAGCATTTTACTGATGGCGGTGCCTACGCTGCTGATTGGCCTGCTGCCTACTTACGCTTCCGTGGGCATTGTTGCTCCGCTGCTGTTACTGCTGATGCGCGTGCTTCAGGGGGCTGCAATTGGCGGTGAAGTGCCGGGTGCATGGGTGTTTGTCGCTGAACACGTACCGACGCAACGTATTGGCATTGCCTGCGGTACGCTGACGGCCGGGTTGACCGTGGGCATTTTGCTGGGGTCTGTGGTGGCAACGCTCATCAATACTGGCCTTACTCAGCAAGCCATTCATGACGGCGGCTGGCGTATTCCATTCCTGCTCGGCGGTGCTTTCGGCCTGGTGGCGATGTATCTGCGCCGCTGGCTACAGGAGACGCCGATCTTCCTCGAAATGCAGCAGCGTAAACAGCTGGCGCAGGAGCTGCCGGTGAAAGCGGTGGTGATGAAGCACCAGAAGGCGGTGATCGTTTCGATGCTGCTGACCTGGCTGCTCTCCGCAGGCATTGTGGTGGTGATCCTGATGTCACCGGTATGGCTGCAAAAGCATTACGGCTTTGCGCCTGCGCTGACGCTACAGGCAAACAGCATCGCGACAATTATGCTGTGCGTGGGCTGTTTGCTGGCGGGGCTTGCGGTCGATAAATTCGGTGCCAGCCGCACCTTTATCATCGGCAGCCTGCTGTTGGCTGCATCAAGCTGGGCGTTCTATCACCTGGCGGGAACGTCACCGAGCCATTTGTTCATGCTCTATGGCCTGGTTGGCTTGTGCGTTGGCGTGGTGGGTGCGGTGCCTTATGTGATGGTCAGGGCGTTCCCGGCAGAGGTCCGCTTTACTGGTATCTCCTTCTCATACAACGTGTCTTACGCCATTTTTGGCGGGCTGACGCCGATTGCCGTTACGCTGCTGATGGGCGTGTCGCCGCTGGCTCCGGCCTGGTATGTGCTGGCGCTGTCGCTGGTGGGGTTGGGTTTAGGTCTTTGGTTGCGGCAAACGTACATTGCCCCGGAAAAAGCGTCGGTGATGACGCATTAAAAAAAAGCCGGGCATCGCGCCCGGCTTTTCAATTCTTAAGCTCTCGCTTAGTGCTTTTCGCCGATTGGCAGCACGGTGCGGCCAAACTGCTCGTTCAGCACTTCACCCATCGCCAGGTAAATCGCGCTTGCGCCACACACCAGGCCAATCCAGCCTGCAATGTGAACGATGCCTTCGTTATCGACCAGGTGGCCAATCGCCAGCAGGGCAAACAGCACGGTCAGGCTCAGGAACACGAACTGCAGCATACGTGGGCCAGTCAGGGTGCCAAAGAACATGAACAGCGTGAACACGCCCCACAGGCCCAGGTACATGCCCAGGAAGTGCGGGTTAGATGCTTCCGCCAGGCCCATTTTCGGCATGATCAGAATGGCGACCAGGGTCAGCCAGAAAGAACCATAAGAAGTGAAGGCGGTCAGACCGAAGGTGTTGCCTTTTTTGTACTCCAGCAGGCCTGCAAAAATCTGCGCCAGTCCACCGTAAAAAATACCCATCGCCAAAATGGCGGTATCAAACGGGAAAAGACCGCTGTTCGTCAGGTTCAGCAGAATGGTGGTCATGCCGAAGCCCATCAGACCCAGCGGTGCCGGGTTAGCCAACTTAGTGTTACCCATATTTCCTCAAAAATTCATTTATAAAGGGGAAAGTGAAAATCCTCGCGCCAATCCTCCTGGAGCGGGGCGCGGCATAATAATCAGAGCCGTGCCCGCCGTCTATGATCTGAGCAGGGTGAATTTAAAAAATTTTTTGCACCTCCCCCTTGATGCCCGATGTTACGACCCCATCTTGTATGCAACCGCAGTGGTGAGCCTGAAAAAAAACGTAGCGGGGCGCTTGAAACAGCACGTTTCGCCCTTATTACAGGTTCACAACCACATGTTGATCGAATTTTTAGTGGAGACGTTTAGATGGGTAAAATTATTGGTATCGACCTGGGTACTACCAACTCTTGTGTAGCGATTATGGATGGCACTACCGCACGTGTGCTGGAAAACGCCGAGGGCGATCGCACCACGCCTTCTATCATTGCTTATACCCAGGACGGTGAAACTCTGGTTGGTCAGCCGGCTAAACGTCAGGCAGTGACAAACCCGCAAAACACCCTGTTTGCGATCAAGCGCCTGATTGGTCGTCGTTTCCAGGACGAAGAAGTGCAGCGTGATGAAGCCATCATGCCGTACAAAATCGTCGCTGCAGATAACGGCGATGCCTGGCTGGACGTGAAAGGCACCAAAACCGCACCGCCGCAGATCTCTGCTGAAGTGCTGAAAAAAATGAAGAAAACCGCTGAAGACTATCTGGGTGAGCCAGTCACTGAAGCTGTTATCACCGTTCCGGCTTACTTCAACGATGCTCAGCGTCAGGCAACCAAAGATGCTGGCCGTATCGCTGGTCTGGAAGTCAAACGTATCATCAACGAACCAACCGCAGCCGCGCTGGCTTACGGCCTGGATAAAGAAGTCGGCAACCGCACCATCGCGGTATACGACCTGGGCGGCGGTACCTTCGATATCTCTATTATCGAAATCGACGAAGTTGACGGCGAAAAAACCTTCGAAGTACTGGCAACCAACGGTGATACTCACCTCGGTGGTGAAGACTTCGACAGCCGTCTGATCAACTACCTCGTTGAAGAGTTTAAGAAAGATCAGGGCATTGACCTGCGTAACGATCCGCTGGCCATGCAGCGCCTGAAAGAAGCGGCTGAAAAAGCGAAAATCGAGCTTTCTTCCGCGCAGCAGACTGACGTGAACCTGCCGTACATCACCGCAGACGCGACCGGTCCAAAACACATGAACATCAAAGTGACTCGCGCGAAACTGGAAAGCCTGGTCGAAGACCTGGTGAACCGTTCTATCGAGCCGCTGAAAGTTGCTCTGCAGGACGCTGGCCTGTCCGTATCCGACATTCAGGACGTTATCCTGGTCGGCGGTCAGACTCGTATGCCAATGGTGCAGAAGAAAGTTGCTGAGTTCTTCGGTAAAGAACCGCGTAAAGACGTGAACCCGGACGAAGCCGTGGCTATCGGTGCTGCGGTTCAGGGCGGCGTACTGACCGGTGAAGTGAAAGACGTACTGCTGCTGGACGTGACCCCGCTGTCGCTGGGTATCGAAACCATGGGTGGCGTGATGACTGCGCTCATCAACAAAAACACCACCATCCCGACCAAGCACAGCCAGGTGTTCTCTACCGCTGAAGACAACCAGTCTGCGGTAACCATCCACGTGCTGCAGGGTGAGCGTAAACGTTCCGGCGATAACAAATCTCTGGGTCAGTTCAACCTGGATGGTATCAGCCCGGCACCGCGCGGCATGCCGCAGATCGAAGTCACCTTCGACATTGATGCTGACGGTATCCTGCACGTTTCCGCGAAGGACAAAAACAGCGGTAAAGAGCAGAAGATCACCATCAAGGCGTCTTCCGGTCTGAATGAAGAAGAAATTCAGAAAATGGTTCGTGAAGCAGAAGCCAACGCCGAGTCTGACCGTAAGTTCGAAGAGCTGGTTCAGACCCGCAACCAGGGCGACCATCTGCTGCACAGCACCCGTAAGCAGGTTGAAGAAGCAGGCGAACAGCTGCCAGCTGATGATAAAACCGCTATCGAGTCTGCGCTGACCGCGCTGGAATCTTCCCTGAAAGGTGAAGACAAAGCCGATATCGAAGCGAAAATGCAGGCGCTGGCGCAGGTTTCTCAGAAGCTGATGGAAATTGCTCAGCAGCAGCACGCACAGCAGCAGGCAGGTTCTGCTGATGCTTCCGCGAACAACGCGAAAGACGACGACGTTGTCGACGCCGAGTTCGAAGAAGTTAAAGATAAAAAATAATCGCCCTGATGCAGGGTAATTAACTGGCACGGGCGTCGGAGTTTACTCCACGCCCGTGCTCGCATGTTAAGGGCAGATAAACAGAAATGGCGAAGAAAGACTATTACGAGATTTTGGGCGTTTCCAAAACAGCGGAAGAGCGTGAAATCAAAAAGGCTTACAAGCGCCTGGCGATGAAATTTCACCCGGACCGTAATCAGGGTGACAAAGAGGCCGAAGACAAATTCAAAGAGATCAAAGAAGCCTACGAAATTCTGACCGACGCGCAAAAACGTGCGGCCTACGATCAGTATGGCCACGCAGCCTTTGAGCAGGGCGGCGGTGGATTCGGTGGCGGCGGCTTCGGTGGCGGCGCTGATTTCGGCGATATCTTTGGTGATGTCTTCGGTGACATCTTCGGCGGCGGTCGTGGGCGTCAGCGTGCATCCCGTGGCGCAGACCTGCGCTACAACATGGATTTGACGCTGGAAGAAGCCGTGCGCGGCGTGACCAAAGAGATCCGCATCCCGACGCTGGAAGAGTGTGACGTTTGCCACGGCAGCGGCGCGAAAGCGGGCAGCAAACCGCAGACCTGTCCGACCTGTCATGGTCAGGGCCAGGTACAGATGCGCCAGGGCTTTTTTGCCGTACAGCAGACCTGTCCGCACTGTCAGGGCCGCGGGACGCTAATCAAGGATCCGTGCCATAAATGCCACGGTCATGGTCGCGTTGAGAAGACCAAAACCCTGTCCGTTAAAATTCCGGCAGGCGTGGACACCGGCGACCGCATCCGCCTGGCAGGTGAAGGTGAGGCGGGCGAGCACGGTGCACCAGCAGGCGATCTGTACGTTCAGGTGCAGGTGAAGCAACACCCAATCTTCGAGCGCGAAGGCAACAACCTCTATTGCGAAGTGCCAATCAACTTTGCGATGGCGGCACTGGGTGGCGAAATCGAAGTCCCGACGCTGGACGGCCGTGTGAACCTGAAAGTGCCGGGCGAAACGCAAACCGGTAAGCTGTTCCGCATGCGTGGCAAAGGTGTGAAATCCGTTCGCGGTGGTGCGCAGGGCGATCTGCTGTGTCGCGTGGTGGTCGAAACGCCTGTCAGCCTCAACGACAAGCAGAAACAGCTGCTGAAAGATCTGCAGGAAAGCTTTGGCGGCCCGACGGGTGAGAAAAACAGCCCGCGCTCCAAAAGCTTCTTCGACGGCGTGAAGAAATTCTTCGATGATTTAACACGTTAATTCGTCGTAGAGCGCTTTTGTCTACTGAGCCCAGGCCTCCATGCCTGGGCTTTTTTACGCCTGTTGATTATTATTCGGTAAAAACGATCTAAAATGCAGTGATAATCTGTTTTTAACGATCAATTCGAATCGTTACTATGGTTTTATCGAACTATTCAAGGTTAAGAGAGAATAAAAGTGAAATATTTACAGCGCTTTTTTAGCAATGACGCTTCAGGGGGCATTATTCTGATCATCGCCGCCGCGCTGGCGATGCTGTTGGCAAATATGGGATCAACCAGCGGTCTGTACCTCTCATTTCTGGAGACGCCCGTCCAGCTGCGCGTTGGCGCGCTGGAGATTAACAAGAACATGCTGCTGTGGATCAACGATGCGCTGATGGCCGTGTTCTTCCTGCTGATTGGCCTCGAAGTGAAGCGGGAGCTTATCGTCGGTTCCCTTGCCAGTCGTCGTCAGGCGATTTTCCCGATCATTGCCGCTCTGGGGGGAATGGTTGTACCTGCCCTGGTGTATCTGGCGTTTAACTATCAGGATCCTGTGGCGAGCGGTGGCTGGGCTATCCCGGCGGCCACGGATATCGCTTTTGCACTCGGGGTACTGGCGCTGCTGGGCAGCCGCGTGCCGGCTTCGCTAAAAATATTCCTGATGGCGCTGGCTATCATTGATGACCTCGGCGCAATCGTGATCATCGCGCTGTTCTACACCAGCGACCTGTCGATACTTTCTTTAGGCGTGGCGGCTGCCGCCATTGCCGTGCTGGCCATACTGAATCTTACCGGGGTGCGCCGGACCGGCATCTACATACTGGTCGGTGTGATTCTGTGGACGGCGGTGCTGAAATCAGGCGTTCATGCGACGCTGGCGGGGGTCATTGTCGGCTTCTTTATTCCGCTGAAGGAGCAAAATGGGAAATCACCGGCAGTGCAGCTTGAACACGTGCTTCACCCGTGGGTAGCCTTCTTAATCCTGCCGCTGTTTGCCTTTGCTAACGCCGGGGTGTCGCTCCAGGGCGTGACGATGGAAGGGCTGACCTCGCTGCTGCCGCTCGGTATCATCGCCGGTCTGTTTATTGGGAAACCGCTCGGAATTAGCCTGTTCTGCTGGCTGGCGCTGAAGCTGAAATGGGCCACGCTGCCAGCGGGCACCACCTGTAAGCAGATTATGGCGGTCGGGGTGCTGTGCGGGATCGGCTTTACCATGTCGATTTTCATTGCCTCGCTGGCCTTCGGTAACGTCGATCCGGCGCTCATCAACTGGGCGAAGCTAGGGATCCTGATTGGCTCGGTGCTGTCAGCCGTGGTCGGTTATACCTTACTGCGGGTGCGTACGGCCACGTCGGACTGATTTAACACAGAGAGCCCTGAGTGGCTCTCTTTTTGACATTCATCAGGGAGCGAAAATTATGTCGCATATTAACTACAACCACCTGTACTACTTCTGGCACGTTTACAAAGAGGGGTCGGTGGTCGGCGCGGCGGAAGCGCTGTATCTCACGCCACAAACCATCACCGGGCAGATCAAGGCCCTGGAAGAGCGCCTGCAGGGGAAACTGTTTAAACGTAAGGGCAGAGGGCTTGAACCCAGCGAGCTGGGCGAGCTTGTTTTTCGCTATGCGGATAAAATGTTCACCCTGAGCCAGGAGATGCTCGACATCATCAATTACCGTAAAGAGTCTAACTTGCTGTTCGATGTGGGCGTGGCGGATGCGCTCTCCAAGCGGCTGGTGAGCGGCGTTCTGGATGCGGCGGTGGTGGAGGATGAGCAAATCCACCTGCGCTGCTTTGAATCGACGCATGAGATGCTGCTGGAGCAGCTCAGCCAGCATAAGCTGGATATGATTATCTCAGATTGCCCTATCGATTCCACGCAGCAGGAAGGACTGTTCTCGGTGAAGATTGGCGAGTGCAGCGTCAGCTTCTGGAGCATGAACCCGCTGCCTGAAAAGCCATTCCCTGCCTGTCTGGAAGAGCGTCGGCTGCTGATCCCTGGACGCCGCTCCATGCTCGGACGCAAGCTGCTTAACTGGATCAACACCCAGGGCCTGAAGGTGGAAGTGCTCGGTGAGTTTGACGATGCGGCGCTGATGAAAGCCTTCGGTGCTGCGCACAATGCGATTTTTGTGGCGCCGACGCTCTACGCCCATGATTTATATGCGGACGACAACATTGTGGAAATCGGGCGGGTGGAAAACGTGATGGAAGAGTACCACGCCATTTTTGCTGAACGCATGATCCAGCACCCGGCGGTGCAGCGTATCTGCAACCGCGACTACTCGGCGCTCTTTACGCTTCCGCGCTAAACGACAGGCATAAAAAAACCCGCTAAAAGCGGGTTTTTCGCAAAGCTACAACAGCGTGGCAATTAAGCCATTTTGTTGATCTGAGCCGCCAGGTTAGACTTATGACGTGCAGCTTTGTTTTTGTGGATCAGGCCTTTAGCAGCCTTGCGGTCCACGATTGGTTTCATTTCTTCAAACGCTTTAACTGCTGCTGGTTTGTCGCCAGCTTCGATAGCAGCGTAGACTTTCTTGATGAAGGTACGCATCATAGAACGGCTGCTAGCGTTGTGTTTGCGTGCCTTTTCAGACTGAATGGCGCGCTTCTTAGCTGATTTGATATTAGCCAAGGTCCAACTCCCAAATATGATCTATATGGACAATTCAAAGGCCGAGGAATATGCCCTCTTAGCCTTCTTTTGTCAATGGATTTGTGCAAATAAGCGCCGTTAATGTGACAACGCTTGGTTACGTAGTGATGGCGCAGGATTCTACCAGCTTGCGTGCTTCGAATACAGCCTTTCCGCGATAAAAATCGTCAGAAACAGGGTGTTTTAGTCAAGGTGAATGAAATCCTTGCATCTTTCCCTTCTCAGGTGCAATCGGCGGTTAACGTCGCCTGCCGTACAAGGTATACTTTGACGATTTTCACTGTTTTGAGCCAGACATGAAGCTGATACGCGGCATACACAATCTGGGGCAGGCACCGCATGGGTGCGTGCTGACCATTGGCAATTTTGACGGCGTGCATCGTGGGCATCAGGCATTGTTACAGCGTTTGCGTGCTGAAGGACGCGAGCGCGGACTGCCTGTGGTGGTGATGATTTTTGAGCCCCAGCCGCTGGAGCTTTTCGCCGTAGATAAAGCGCCCGCTCGCCTGACACGGCTGCGCGATAAAGTACGCTACCTTACTGAAAGCGGCGTTGACTACGTGCTCTGTGTACGTTTTGACCGTCGTTTTGCCGCGCTGACGGCGCAGGCGTTTATCAGCGATCTGCTGGTGAAACGCCTGGGCGTACAGTACCTGGCGGTCGGGGATGATTTCCGCTTCGGCGCTGGTCGCGAAGGGGATTTCTTGTTATTACAGAAAGCCGGTGACGAGTTTGGTTTTGACGTCACCAGCACCCAGACCTTCTGCGAAGGCGGGCTGCGCATCAGCAGCACGGCCGTGCGCCAGGCGCTGGCCGAGGATGACCTCGAGCTTGCTGAAACGCTGCTGGGCCATCCTTTCAGCATTTCCGGACGCGTGGTTCACGGTGATGAGCTTGGGCGCACCATTGGCTTCCCGACGGCGAATCTGCCGCTGCGCCGTCAGGTTTCCCCGGTGAAAGGGGTCTATGCGGTGGAAGTGGCGGGCCTCGGCGACAAACTGTTGCCGGGCGTAGCGAATATTGGCACCCGCCCAACGGTGGCTGGTGTGCGCCAGCAGCTGGAAGTGCATCTGTTAGACGTTGTAATGGACCTCTACGGTCGCCATATCGATGTCATACTGCGTAAGAAAATACGCAACGAGCAGCGATTCGCATCGCTGGACGAATTGAAAGCGCAAATTGCGCGTGATGAATTAACGGCTCGCGAGTTGTTCGGGCTATCAAACCCGGCGTAATGCCAACGTAAAAATACGGAAACGAGAATCTGATGAGTGACTATAAATCAACCCTGAATTTGCCGGAAACAGGGTTCCCGATGCGTGGCGACCTCGCCAAACGCGAACCGGGAATGCTGGCCCGTTGGACCGATGACGACCTTTACGGCGTTATCCGTGCAGCGAAAAAAGGCAAGAAGACGTTCATTCTGCATGATGGCCCTCCTTATGCGAATGGCAGCATTCATATTGGTCACTCCGTTAACAAGATTCTGAAAGACATTATCGTTAAGTCCAAAGGCCTGACGGGCTTTGACTCGCCGTACGTGCCGGGTTGGGACTGCCACGGTCTGCCGATCGAACTGAAGGTTGAGCAGGAATTTGGCAAGCCGGGTGAGAAATTTACCGCCGCAGAGTTCCGCGCAAAATGCCGGGAATATGCCGCCACTCAGGTTAACGGGCAGCGCGAAGACTTTATCCGTCTGGGCGTGCTCGGAGACTGGTCACGTCCGTACCTGACCATGGACTTCAACACCGAAGCCAACATCATCCGCGCGCTGGGCAAAATCATCGGCAACGGCCACCTGCATAAGGGCGCGAAGCCGGTGCACTGGTGCGTTGACTGCCGTTCTGCGCTGGCAGAGGCGGAAGTGGAGTATTACGACAAAACTTCCCCATCCATCGACGTGGCGTTCAACGCGGTCGATCAGGATGCGGTGAAAGCCAAATTTGGCGTCGCTTCCGTTAATGGCCCGGTTTCTCTGGTTATCTGGACGACCACGCCGTGGACGTTGCCTGCTAACCGTGCAATCTCCCTGTCGGCAGAATTTGAGTATGCGCTGGTACAGGTTGAAGGCCAGGCCGTGATTCTGGCGAAGGATCTGGTGGAAAGCGTGCTTAAGCGTGCAAACATCACCGATTACAGCATCCTTGGCACCGTGAAAGGCTCCGAACTGGAATTGATGCGCTTCAAGCATCCGTTCCTCGATTTCGACGTTCCGGCGATCCTCGGCGATCACGTTACGCTCGATGCGGGTACCGGTGCGGTGCACACCGCCGGTGGTCACGGTCCTGACGACTACACCATTAGCCAGAAATACGGCCTCGAAATCGCCAACCCGGTTGGTCCGGATGGCGCGTATGTGGCAGGCACTTATCCGTCACTGGACGGCGTTAACGTCTTCAAAGCGAATGACGTCATCGTTAACATGCTGCGTGAAAGCGGCGCGCTGCTGCACGTTGAGAAGCTGGTACACAGCTACCCATGCTGCTGGCGTCACAAAACGCCAATCATCTTCCGTGCGACCCCACAGTGGTTTATCAGCATGGATCAGAAAGGCCTGCGTGAGCAGTCGCTGAAAGAGATCAAAGGCGTGCAGTGGATCCCTGACTGGGGCCAGGCGCGTATCGAATCCATGGTTGCGAACCGTCCTGACTGGTGTATCTCCCGTCAGCGTACGTGGGGCGTGCCAATGTCGCTGTTCGTTCACAAAGAGACTCAGGAGCTGCATCCGCGCACCCTGGAGCTGATGGAAGAAGTGGCGAAACGCGTTGAGCAGGACGGCATCCAGGCGTGGTGGGATCTCGATCCGCGCGACATCATAGGTGACGATGCCGACGCTTACGAAAAAGTGCCGGACACCCTCGATGTCTGGTTCGATTCCGGCTCGACTCACTCCTCCGTCGTTGACGTGCGCCCTGAATTCAGCGGCCATGCGGCAGATATGTATCTGGAAGGCTCCGATCAGCATCGCGGCTGGTTCATGTCCTCCCTGATGATCTCCACGGCGATGAAAGGCAAAGCGCCTTACCGTCAGGTACTGACCCACGGCTTCACCGTTGACGGTCAGGGCCGCAAAATGTCCAAGTCTATCGGCAACACCGTTAGCCCGCAGGACGTGATGAACAAACTGGGTGCGGACATTCTGCGTCTGTGGGTCGCCTCTACCGACTACACCGGCGAAATGGCGGTTTCCGATGAAATTCTGAAACGTGCCGCCGACAGCTATCGTCGTATCCGTAACACCGCGCGCTTCCTGCTGGCGAACCTGAACGGTTTCGATCCGGTAAAAGACATGGTGAAACCGGAAGAGATGGTGGTGCTGGATCGCTGGGCGGTGGGCTGTGCTCAGGCCGCGCAGGAAGACATCCTGAAAGCCTATGAGTCTTACGACTTCCACGAAGTGGTGCAGCGCCTGATGCGCTTCTGCTCCATCGAAATGGGTTCGTTCTACCTCGACATCATCAAAGACCGTCAGTACACCGCGAAGGCCGACAGCGTCGCCCGCCGCAGCTGCCAGACCGCGCTGTATCACATCGCGGAAGCACTGGTTCGCTGGATGGCACCGATCATGTCCTTCACCGCCGATGAAATCTGGGGCTACCTGCCGGGCGACCGTGAGAAGTATGTCTTCACCGGCGAGTGGTACACCGGCCTGTTTGGCCTGGGTGAAACCGAAGCGATGAACGATGCCTTCTGGGACGAGCTGCTGAAAGTGCGTGGCGAAGTGAACAAGGTTATCGAACAGGCGCGTGCGGATAAGAAAGTGGGCGGTTCTCTGGAAGCGGCGGTCACTCTGTACGCTGAACCGGAACTGGCCGCGAAGCTGACGGCGCTGGGCGATGAATTGCGATTTGTCCTGTTGACCTCCGGGGCCTCCGTTGCGGATTATGCCGCAGCAACCGCCGACGCGCAGCCAAGCGAACTGCTGAAAGGCCTGAAAGTGGCGTTGCAAAAAGCCGAAGGTGACAAGTGCCCGCGCTGCTGGCATTACACCACCGATGTCGGTCAGGTGGCGGAACACGCAGAAATCTGCGGCCGCTGTGTCAGCAACGTCGCCGGTGATGGCGAAAAACGTAAGTTTGCCTGATGAGCCAATCAATCTGTAAAAGTGGTCTGCGCTGGCTGTGGCTGGTTGTAGTGGTGCTGATTATCGATCTCGGCAGCAAATACCTGATCCTCCAGAATTTTGCTCTGGGGGATACGGTGTCGCTGTTCCCGTCGCTGAATCTGCACTACGCGCGTAACTATGGCGCGGCGTTCAGCTTCCTTGCTGACAGTGGCGGCTGGCAGCGCTGGTTCTTTGCCGGGATTGCCATCGGCATCTGCGTAATTCTGACGGTGCTGATGTACCGCTCGAAGGCGACGCAGAAGCTGAACAACATCGCGTATGCGCTGATTATCGGCGGCGCGCTGGGCAACCTGTTTGACCGCCTGTGGCACGGCTTTGTGGTCGATATGATCGACTTCTACGTTGGCGACTGGCACTTTGCCACCTTCAACCTCGCAGATTCCGCTATTTGTATCGGCGCCGCGTTGATCGTGCTGGAAGGCTTCCTGCCAAACTCTGCCGCTAAGAAGCAAGCGTAAAAAATGCCGGGTGGCGCTTTGCTGACCCGGCCTACGGTTTATATTGCCTTTGTAGGCCCGGTAAGCGTTAGCGCCACCGGGCAAACAGCCTAAACTTTAGAGCAAACCTGCATGTCTAAATCTGTACAGAGCAACAGCGCGGTACTGGTACATTTCACGCTGAAACTTGAAGATGGTTCCACTGCGGAATCCACCCGCAACAACGGCAAGCCTGCGCTGTTCCGCCTCGGCGATGCCTCGCTCTCTGAAGGGCTGGAGCAGCATCTGCTGGGCCTGAAAGAGGGTGACAAAACCACTTTCTCGCTGGAGCCTGACGCGGCTTTCGGCGTGCCGAGCCCGGACCTGATTCAGTATTTCTCACGCCGTGAGTTTATGGATGCAGGCGAGCCGGAAATTGGCGCAATCATGCTCTTTACCGCAATGGATGGCAGCGAGATGCCGGGGGTTATTCGTGAGATTAACGGCGATTCCATCACCGTTGATTTCAACCACCCGCTGGCGGGGCGTACCGTTCATTTTGATATTGAAGTGCTGGAGATAGACCCGGCACTGGAGGCATAAAATGCAGATCCTGTTGGCCAACCCGCGCGGCTTCTGCGCCGGCGTAGACCGCGCTATCAGCATTGTTGAAAACGCGCTGGAGATCTTCGGCGCGCCGATTTACGTCCGTCACGAAGTGGTGCACAACCGCTACGTGGTGGACAGCCTGCGCCAGCGCGGTGCGATTTTCATCGAGCAAATCAGCGAAGTGCCGGACGGCACTATCCTGATTTTCTCCGCGCACGGCGTGTCACAGGCCGTTCGAAACGAAGCCAAAAATCGCGATCTGACGGTGTTTGACGCCACTTGTCCGCTGGTTACCAAAGTGCATATGGAAGTGGCGCGTGCCAGCCGCCGCGGCGAAGAATCGATTCTGATTGGCCACGCCGGGCACCCGGAAGTGGAAGGCACCATGGGCCAGTACAGCAACCCGGAAGGGGGAATGTACCTGGTTGAATCGCCGGAAGACGTCTTTAAGCTGAGCGTCAAAAACGAAGCACGTCTGTCGTTCATGACCCAGACGACGCTCTCTGTCGATGATACCTCCGACGTGATTGATGCCCTGCGCACCCGCTTCCCGAAAATTGTCGGGCCGCGTAAAGATGACATCTGCTACGCCACCACCAACCGACAGGAAGCCGTGCGCGACCTGGCGCAGCGTGCGGACGTGGTGCTGGTGGTCGGGTCGAAAAACTCCTCCAACTCCAACCGTCTGGCTGAGCTTGCCCAGCGTATGGGCAAAGCCGCGTTCCTGATTGATGATTCAACCGATATTCAGGAAGAGTGGGTGAAAGCCGCGAGCTGCGTTGGCGTGACCGCCGGGGCTTCTGCGCCGGACATTCTGGTGCAGAACGTCATTGCCCGTCTTCAGGAGCTGGGCGGGGGTGAAGCGATTCCTCTGGAAGGCCGCGAAGAGAACATTGTTTTCGAAGTGCCAAAAGAGCTGCGTCTCGACATTCGCGAAGTGGAATAAGTTTTTTTCCCCAACGATATGAAAAAATGCCAGGCTGAACACCTGGCTTTTTTTATGGAGGAATCATGCCTTTATCTTTCATTCTCGACACCGATCCTGGTATTGATGACGCGGCGGCCATCGCGGCGGCGCTGTTTGCACCGGAACTCAATCTCCAGCTGCTGACCACCGTGGCCGGCAACGTCTCCGTGGAGAAAACGACGCGCAACGCATTGCAGCTGCTGCATTTCTGGCAGGCCGATGTGCCCGTCGCACAAGGCGCCGCCACGCCGCTTCTTCGCCCGCTGCGTGATGCCGCCTACGTTCACGGCGAATCCGGCATGGAAGGGTATGATTTTGTCGAGCATCAGCGCCAGCCGCTGGCAAAACCGGCCTTTATCGCCATTCGCGATGCGTTGATGAGCGCGCCTGAGCCACTGACCCTGGTGGCGATAGGCCCGCTGACCAATATTGCGCTGTTGCTGACTCACTATCCGGAATGCAAATTCAACATCCGCCGTCTGGTGATCATGGGCGGGTCGGCAGGTCGCGGCAACTTTACGCCAAATGCGGAATTTAATATCGCTATCGATCCGGAAGCCGCTGAACGCGTGTTCCAGAGCGGCATAGAGATTGTGATGTGCGGCCTCGACGTCACCAATCAGGCGATGCTGACCCCGGACTACCTGGCGCAGCTGCCTGGCATCAACAAAACCGGCAAAATGCTGCATTCACTGTTCAGCCACTATCGCAGCGGCAGCATGAGTCAGGGCCTGCGGATGCACGACCTGACTGCCATTGCCTGGCTGGTGCGCCCGGAGCTGTTCACGCTGAAACCCTGCTTTGTGGCGATAGAAACGCAGGGAACGTGGACCGCAGGCACCACGGTTGTGGATATCGAAAACCGCTATGAGCGCCCGGCAAATGCGCAGGTTGCGCTGGATCTGGACGTCGAGGGTTTCCGTCGCTGGGTCGCGGAAGTTATCGCCCTCGCGCCCTGAAAATGAAATGTGACGAGCCCTGCAAACGCAGGGCAAATCCTGCGGGTTTAATCGATTAACCTGCTATGCTTATCGTGTTGTTCTCCTCGGGCCGGAGAGAAACATGAAACCAACTCATACCCCGCCACGTCATGTGGAGTGGGCAACCGGTGCGCTGCAGGGCGAACCGCTGATACACAAAACAACGCATCTTGGCGATCTGGCTGGCGTCTTTGCTGACGACGAAGCCTGGCGTCAGGGTGACCCTCTGTTACCCATTTATACCGTAGAAATGTTTGATTCGCCGTCCGGTGCGGGTGAGCTGTATACCGGCGTTACGCATCTCAACCCGGGGCGCGTGGGGGATGAATTTTTCATGACCCGCGGGCATTTTCATGCGCTGAGAGAGCAGGGGGAAGTTTACTTTGGTCTGCGCGGCGAAGGTTTTCTGCTGCTCCAGAACGAACAGGGCCAGACGCGTCTCGAAAAAGTGACGGCGGGCTCCGTGCATATCATTGCTGGTTACACCGCGCATCGTCTGATCAATTCGGGTACTGATATCCTTTCGGCATTGGCGGTCTGGCCGAGCAGTGCCGGGCATGACTACGCATCGCTGGCGGGAGGCTTTGCCAGAAGGATCACCACCCGCAATCTGAAGCTAATGGCCAAAGAGGTGCAGAATGGCTGACACCGTTTTGCCTTTCGGCCTGGCGATGACCGCCCACCGCCAACCATTAGGATTTACCTACGGCGAAGACGTGACGGGCCCGATGCCTGAGATCCGCCGTCTGGATCAGATCCGCGCCTCGCTTCGTGACCCGGACTGTGACGGGCCGGAAGATGTGTATGCCATAGCCATGGACGTGGCTCGATTGCAGGATCGGGAAGAACTCAAAAAGCGGATGCTGCTTTTTGGTGTCGTGACTTATGCGGCAGGCAAACTGGGTGATGAGCCCATCCGCAGCCAGGGGCATATTCATCGCATCAGCGAGCACAGCGGCTGGTCGCCGCCTGAGCTGTATGAAATCTGGCAGGGCAAAGCGATTATCTACATGCAGGAGTTTGTGGCAGACGATCCTGGCCGCTGCTTTGCGGTGATAGCCGGGCCGGGAGAGAAAGTGCTTGTGCCGCCGGGCTGGGGCCATGCCACCATTTCTGCCGATCCGTTACAGCCGCTGACGTTTGGGGCTTGGTGCGATCGAGAGTATGGCTTTGAATATGAGGCCGTGCGGGCGCACAAGGGGCTGGCGTGGTATCCGCTGTTACAGGATAACCAAATCATTTGGCAGCATAATACTCACTACACGCCGGGGCGTTTGCAGGCAATAACACCGCGTCAGTATCATGAGTTTGGACTTACCGAAGCGCCAATTTATCAGCAGTTTATTGATGACCCGGCGCGATTCCAGTTTATCTCTCGCCCGGATAAAACCGCCGCGCTGTGGCAAAATTTCCATCCATAAGTACTGCCCGGTGGCGCAGCGCCGCCGGGCAACAAATGCTATGCAAATACCCCGGTTGCCACGCCCACTGCCGCGAGCACTAACAACAGGATCATCGCCTTCACCGGCGATACGCCACGCTTCGCCATCAGATACCAGGTTCCCAGCACAACCACCAACGGCAGCAGCTGCGGGAAAATACCGTCGAGCATCTGCTGAACGTGAATGTTAACGCCATCTTTGGTGATGAACTCAAGCCCGGTGCCAAGCTTAACGTAGCTTGCGGCCACGCCACCCATCACGAAGACACCGAGCAGCGACAGCGCCTCACGCAGGCGGGTGGATTTGCTGCTGACCAGCATCTCAACCGAGCCGGAGCCCATCTGGTAGCCTTTTAAAAACAGGAACCATGAGCCAGGAAGAATGATGGCGAGCCACGCGACGGTGTAAAACAGCGGGCCGAGGATATTGCCCCCGGCGGCCAGCGCCATGCCGATACTCAGCAGAATCGGGATCAGCATCCCGGGGATCATCGAATCACCGATCCCGGCGATCGGCCCCATCAGACCTACTTTCAGGGTGTTGATCATCTCCCCGTCAATGGGTTCGCCGTTGGCTTTCTTCTCCTCAAGCCCCAGCGCCATACCGTTCACAATGGCGCCGATCTGCGGTTCGGTATTGTAGAACGAGGCATGACGGCGCAGCATTTCAGTACGCTGTGCGGCGTCGGGATAGAGCTTGCGCGCCACCGGCAGCATACTCAGGCAGAAGCCGAAAGATTCCAGACGTTCGAAGCTCATCGACGACAGGTTGTGCATCATCCACGCCCGCCAGCAGCGACGAAGATCGGTCCGGGTTAGTTTACGTTCTTCCATCAGAATTCATCCTCATCATCCGCAGCCGTTCTGGCAGCCGCTGGCTGCGGCGCTTCCGGCTTGTAGTTGTAGTGGATCAGCGCCAGCAGCGCGCCGACGATTACCAGCGCCACCATGTTCAGCTTCAGGAACACAATGCAGATAAAGCCGACGAGGAAGTAGATCAGCATGGTGTAATTTTTAATGATTTGCTTCAGCAGGATAGCGATCCCGACCGCGGGCAAAATGCCGCCGAGCACGCCCATCGTCGAAATGGCCGCTTTCGGCAGGCTGTCCATAAAACCGCTGATGTACTGGGCACCGAAGTAGACTGCGATAAACGTCGGCACAAAGCGCAGAAGAAAGTTAGTGGCCTGCGGCCAGATGGCGCTGTTGAGGTAGAGCCCACGCTCGTCGCCTCGATCCAGCGCGTTATCAGCCCGGTGGTTCCAGAATGAGTTCAGTACCATCATGGTGTTGAAGAGAATGGTTCCGGCAATGCCGATGGTTGCCGCCAGCGCCACCGCGACTTCCGGCCCTTTGCCAGACAGGATGCCTAACGCAATGGCCGGGTAAGCAACAAAGTTTAAATCGGCGGGCATGGAACCGCCCGGCGTGACCATGGCGATGTAGACAGCCTGGACCGCAACGCCAATCATGATCCCGGTTTTGAGATCGCCGAGAATCAGGCCAACCAGCATGCCCGACACCAGCGGGCGGGTGATCAGATACCAGCCGCCGGTCAGGCCGAACAGCCAGGGGCTGCTCAGCGCGCCGAGGTAGCACAGAAGACCAATCAGTGTGGCTTCAAAAATCATCATCGGCTCCTTATTTCAGCTTCTGCCGGGCATCCTGCCAGCTGTAGCTGCTGGCATCCGGCACCAGGCGAAACTCAACGTGGTGGCCGTGATTGCTGAGCCACTCGAAGGCGGCAATCTCATCGGCGCTCACCGACTGATTTGGGCCGATGGTGGTGGTCCCGGCGCGGGCACTCATCGGTCCGACGTTGATTTTGCCGTTGTTGTTTTTCAGGCTAATCCCCGCCTGCTCAATGCGTTGCAGGGTGACGGGCGATTTGCCAATCACGAAGTAGCGCTTGTCGCTGGCAATCACTTTTGGCAGCTTTTCGATAGCAGTGGCGGTGTCAAACAGCCAGACTTTGGTGTCGGAAACGGCCCCTTTCATCACTGAAGAGAGAAGCGGATCGGCCGCGACGGCATCATCAATGGCCACGATACCGTCGCAGGGCAGCTCTTTGGCCCAGCGCGTGACGAGCTGCCCATGAATGACGCGGTCGTCGATACGAACAAAGGAAAGACTCATGGTGGACTCCTTAAAAATCATCAGATTGAGTAACCGACACCGGGGCGGCAATCACCAGCGTCGGCCGGGTCAGCTCCAGCAGTTGAGCGGCTGCGGCGTGGACGTCCCGGAGCGCCAGGATGTCATCGGTTTGCAGCAGCATCGGGAAATTCACCCCGGCCAGCACCGCCACCGGCGGCGTGGTTTGAGGGGAAAAGGCGTGTTCACAGGCCACGTTCCACGGCGTGCCGCTTTGCATATCGCACAGCACCAGCACGCCATCTGCGCCTTTACTGGCTGAGGCCAGCGTGCGGGCGAATTCCTGGCGGAAGCCTTCTATTCCAGCTGTTTCGTCGAGCGTCACGCTGTGGACGTGCGGCAGTTCGCCGTAAACCATTTTGGCGCTTTCCAGCAAGGCGCAGGCCAGCGGACCGTGTGAAGCAACAATCACGGAAATCATCTCTATCCCCTTACCCAGGCTTTGACGGTGGCAAGCTGCTGCCCGATGCCTTTGCCCCACGGTGAAATACGGTATTCCCCGACGGAGGCGGGAACGATAAAGGTCTCGGCGTAATGCACCACGAACGGCGCAAAGGCACCCGTGGGGCTTTCCACGCGGGCTTCCGCGCCCTCCACGAGATTCAGCACGTTGACGCCGCCGTCCGTGTGGTGCGTTACCGGAGTGGTAAACCAGTGGCGGCGTGTCTCAATAAATTCACGTTCATGCAGCCCGGTGCGCTCTTCGCGCCAGCCTTCGCCTTCGGCCACAGGTTCGATGCGGTTGACCAGATGCTTATGGACCCACTGAGTATCGCGCTGCCAGTCGATCACCTGCTCACCGTGCGCCAGATGTACCGGGCGCGGCAGGCCGTCGAGGCCGAGGCGGCCCCAGTCCCAGAGCTTGAAGGTGAAAATGTAAGGCGTGGCGCTGATCTCCAGCACCATAGTGCCGAAACCTGAGCAATGAACGGTGCCCGCCGGGATCAGGAAGTGATCGTGCTTGCGGGCCGGGATCTGGTTCACGAAGCGTTCATCATCGAAGGCTTTTTCCCCCTGCGCCGCCTGATGCAGATCGTCAATCATGGCCGCAGGATCGGTGCCCGTTTTGGTACCGAGGTACACCACCGCGCCCGGTTCCGCTTCCAGGATGTAATAGCTTTCATCCTGGGTGTAATGCATGCCGAACTGCTGCTGAATGTATTCGGTCAGCGGATGGACCTGGAAGCTGAGGTTCTGCCCGCCAATGGTGTCGAGAAAATCGAAGCGGATTGGAAACTCTGCGCCAAACCGTGCGTGAACTTTCTCGCCGAGCAGTTCGCGTGGATGCAGCAGCACCACGTCGAGGGAAGGGATCTCGATCCGCACGTCGCCAAACCGTAGCAACAGGCTGTTTTCCTCGGGCACGCAGTCAAAACACCAGGCGTAGTTAGGCTTCGAGGGATCGAGATCGAACTGGTTTTTCATCCACTGGCCGCCCCAGACGCCAGGGTCGAAGAAGGGCACCACGCGGAAAGGTTGTTCGGCGGTTTGCGCCAGGCCCGCGCGCAGCGCTTCGCCGCTGACCATCGCGGGCTCATCGGAAACGGTGGTGTCCAGCAGGAAGTCGGCGCGTTTAAGCAGGGGCGTTTTGTGTTTGTCGAACACCCGCCACTCGATGAAAAAGGCGCGTTTGTAGCGGCGCAGAATATCTTCGTGCTGATTCTCCACGCCCCAGTTGCCGAGCTCGCCGCTTCTCATCCGCATCTGGATTTCCCAGCGCGGCAGGTCGGCATACACCAGCACGTCACCGGCGTGGACTAAGGAAGCGCCAGGGCCATAGACAATCACCAGGCCGCTTTGTGCGTCGGCCACCTGCTGGCGCAGGGCTTCAAGGCGATCAGGTTCGAAAAACTCCGGAAGCTGATGGCAGGAGAGCACGCCGAACACGCGATCGTCGGTCAGGTTGCGCGCCAGAAGCTCATGCAATGCCTGTTCATCACGACGGGCATTTTCAGCGCTGATGAGCAGCGCTGGGCTGAGCGAAGCGATTTCCCGCTCAAGCTCTGCCAGCCGGACGCCCGGGTAGCAGTCAATCACCAGCACGGTTTTAGGCTTCTGCGTCAGCCGTGGTTTCAACGCGGTAAGAATGTTCCGCCAGCCCTGCCAGGCCTGGTTGTCGAAGCCCTTAATCGGGACTTCGGGGAATTTGTCATAGGTAGTTACGGTCATGTTTATCTCCCTGAATGCGTCTTTAAAGATTAATCGATTAACCGTAATAAAAAAGAGTGGTTAACGCGATTAACCCGGCAAAACGGGCAATAACCTCCAATTGCCGTTTTAAGCTGTGAGGTAACTCACAGGGGATAATGCAAAAATCAGGTTATTCGATTAATCTTTGAAAAACGGAGGAGAAACCATGACAACAATTACGCTTGCCCAGGTCGCCGAGCGAGCCGGGGTATCTACGGCAACGGTGTCGATGGTGCTGCGCAATCGCGGGCGGATCTCGCAGGCAACCCGGGAGAGGGTGCTGAAGGCGCTCGATGAGTCCGGTTACGTCTACAACCAGACCGCGGCGAATCTGCGCAACCGTAGCAGTAACCAGGTCGGCCTGCTGCTGCATGACATCACCAACCCGTTTTACGGTGAAATGACCGCGGGCTTGAGCCATGAAATGGAGCGCCACGAGATGCTGCTTTTTCTGGCGAACAGCGAAGAATCGGAGGAGCGGCAGCAGAAGTTTGTCGATTCGCTGATGCGCAACAGCGCCTGCGGGATGGTGCTCTGCGCCGCGCGCGGCACGCCGCAGGCCTTTTTCGATGGCCTGAAGCGCCGCAACATTCCGGCGATTATGGTGGTGCGGCCCCTCGACGATCCGGATTTTGATTTTGTCGGTACGGATAACTTTCTCGGCACGCAAATGGCAACGTCGCACCTGCTGAAGCTCGGCCACAAAAATATCGCTTTTATCGGCGGTAGCCAGAATTCCGGTACGCGAGCGCAGCGCATAGGCGGCTTTACCAGCAAGCTGCTGGAGAGTAGCGTTTCACCAAAGCCGGAGTGGATTGTGACCTCGCAGGCCAGCCAGAGTGACGGTGCGCGCGTCGCGGAAGCACTTTTAAGTCGCTATCCGGAAATTACTGCCGCTGTCTGTTATCAGGACATTGTGGCGTTAGGCGTCATGCAGACGCTGCGCAAAGCCGGGCGCGAAGCGGGGCGTGATTTCGCCCTCGTCGGGTTCGACGACATTACCGAAGCCGCACTGGTGCAGCCTGCGCTGACGACGGTGTCGGTGGCAGCCAAAGAGATTGGTCGCAAGGCCGGGGAGCTGCTGTTCAGCCGTATTCAGGGCAACGATGAACCGCCCAAACGCATCATCCTGCCGCCCGCGCTGGTGATTCGGGAGTCCTGCGGCTTTCGCTAATCGCTATGCTTTTTACTGATATTGGTCGCGGTTTCACGTTAAATTCTAATTATCGGTGTTTTTGGGTGGCGAGGTGTTCAGCTGCTGGTTACTCTGAAAACGATTTACATTGTATTAACGAAGAGAATAGATATGCATGATGGACACATCCGCGTCGCCATTGCCGGCGCGGGCGGCCGTATGGGACGGCAACTGATTCAGGCCGCCGCGCAGCTGGAAGGCGTAAAGCTCGGGGCGGCGTTAGAACGCGAAGGCTCTTCTTTGCTGGGCGCAGATGCCGGTGAACTGGCGGGAATTGGCGCAACGGGCGTGAAGGTGCAAAGCAGCCTGGACGCGGTGAAGGATGATTTCGACGTCTTTATCGATTTCACCCGCCCGGAAGGCACGCTGAACCATCTGTCTTTCTGCCGTGAGCACGGCAAAGGGATGGTGATTGGCACCACAGGGTTTGATGACGCGGGCAAACAGGCTATTCGCGAAGCGGCTGAAAGCATCGCCATTGTCTTTGCGGCGAACTTCAGCGTCGGCGTAAACGTGATGCTCAAGCTGCTTGAGAAGGCGGCAAAGGTGATGGGCGATTACACCGATATCGAAATTATCGAAGCGCACCATCGTCACAAGGTCGATGCCCCATCTGGCACCGCGCTGGCGATGGGTGAAGCGATTGCCCACGCGCTGGACAAAGATTTGAAAGAGTGTGCCGTGTACAGCCGTGAAGGCTATACCGGTGAGCGAGTGCCGGGCACGATCGGTTTTGCCACCGTGCGTGCGGGCGATATAGTCGGGGAACATACGGCGATGTTCGCGGATATCGGCGAACGAGTTGAAATCACGCATAAGGCTTCAAGCCGCATGACCTTCGCAAATGGCGCAGTAAGATCGGCTTTGTGGCTTAAAGAGAAGCGTAATGGTCTTTTTGATATGCGTGACGTGCTTGATTTGAACAGTTTATAACGATTTTACCCCATCGTGATGTGGTTGTGGCAATCATAATTTGTTGATTGCAAGGGGCAATATTTTATTGCCCTTTTATTTTATTGCTTCCATCATATTTTTATTGTTTTATCCATGAAATTGGAAGCAATCTCTTGTTTTGATGTTGAGTAAATGTAAATTTTGACCATATGGTCCACTTTTTCACTTCCCCTCCGGCTGTTTTACACTTATCCTGGTGCGCAAGCGTTTCCTGAAAGGCTGTTAGCTGATCTTTTTGCCTGCTTTACAGCGACGTATTGCCCAGTGGCGTGAAATAACATAAAAAATACCCGTCTTTACGTTGACTTTCTCCTCGTTAATCTCCAGAATGCCGCCGTTTGCACGAAATTCGCGGGCAGCAGATTTGCGTTGATTCATCATACTGAGTGAATTAATATGCAAATAAACTGAGTGAATATTCTCTGGAGGATGTTTTGATTAAGTCAGCGCTTTTGGTTCTGGAAGACGGAACCCAGTTTCACGGTCGGGCCATAGGGGCAACGGGTTCGGCGGTTGGGGAAGTCGTTTTCAATACTTCAATGACCGGTTATCAAGAAATCCTCACTGATCCTTCCTATTCCCGCCAAATCGTCACTCTCACTTATCCCCATATCGGTAATGTCGGCACCAATGCTGCCGATGAAGAATCTTCCCAGGTACACGCTCAGGGCCTTATCATTCGCGACCTGCCGCTGATTGCCAGCAACTACCGCAGCACCGAAGACCTCTCGACCTACCTGAAGCGTCACAACATCGTGGCGATTGCCGATATCGACACCCGCAAGCTGACCCGCCTGCTGCGTGAAAAAGGCGCGCAGAACGGCTGCATCATCGCGGGCGACAACCTCGATGCGGCACTCGCGCTGGAGAAAGCGAAAGCCTTCCCGGGCCTGAACGGCATGGACCTGGCAAAAGAAGTGACCACGGCGGAAGCCTACAGCTGGACACAGGGCAGCTGGACGCTGGCAGGCGAACTGCCAGAAGCGAAGAAAGAAGAAGAGCTGCCGTTCCACGTGGTGGCTTACGACTACGGTGCGAAGCGCAACATCCTGCGCATGCTGGTGGATCGCGGTTGCCGTCTGACGGTTGTTCCGGCGCAGACACCTGCTGAAGACGTGCTGAAGATGAACCCGGACGGTATCTTCCTCTCCAACGGCCCGGGTGACCCGGCTCCGTGTGACTACGCGATTACCGCGATTGAGAAGTTCCTCTCCACCGACATTCCTGTGTTTGGCATCTGCCTCGGTCATCAGCTGCTGGCGCTGGCGAGCGGAGCCAAAACCATCAAGATGAAGTTCGGCCACCACGGCGGCAACCACCCGGTGAAAGACATCGATAACAACACCGTGATGATCACCGCGCAGAACCATGGTTTTGCGGTTGATGAAGCGTCGATGCCTGCCACGCTGCGCGTGACCCACAAGTCGCTGTTCGACGGCACCCTGCAGGGCATTCATCGCACCGACAAGCCGGCGTTCAGCTTCCAGGGTCACCCTGAAGCAAGCCCGGGCCCGCACGATGCCGCGCCGCTGTTCGACCACTTTATCGAACTTATCGAGCAATACCGTAAGACCGCTAAATAATCAGGAGCCGAGAAGACCATGCCAAAACGTACAGACATAAAAAGCATCCTGATCCTCGGCGCTGGCCCGATTGTTATCGGCCAGGCCTGCGAGTTCGACTACTCCGGTGCCCAGGCGTGTAAAGCGCTGCGCGAAGAGGGCTACCGCGTCATTCTGGTGAACTCCAACCCGGCCACCATCATGACCGACCCGGAAATGGCCGATGCGACCTATATCGAGCCAATTCACTGGGAAGTGGTACGTAAAATCATCGAAAAAGAGCGTCCGGACGCGGTCCTGCCGACCATGGGCGGCCAGACTGCGCTGAACTGCGCGCTGGAGCTGGAGCGTCAGGGCGTGCTGGAAGAGTTCGGCGTGACCATGATTGGCGCCACCGCCGACGCCATTGATAAAGCTGAAGACCGCCGCCGTTTCGACGTGGCGATGAAGAAAATCGGCCTCGATACCGCCCGTTCCGGTATCGCGCACAATATGGAAGAAGCGCTGGCGGTTGCCGCTGACGTGGGTTATCCGTGCATCATCCGTCCCTCCTTCACCATGGGCGGCACCGGCGGCGGCATCGCCTACAACCGTGAAGAGTTCGAAGAAATCTGCGCCCGCGGCCTGGATTTGTCGCCGACCAACGAGCTGCTGATTGACGAATCCCTCATCGGCTGGAAAGAGTACGAGATGGAAGTGGTGCGTGATAAAAACGACAACTGCATCATCGTCTGCTCCATCGAAAACTTCGACGCTATGGGCATTCACACGGGTGACTCCATCACCGTGGCTCCGGCCCAGACGCTGACCGATAAAGAATATCAAATCATGCGTAACGCCTCGATGGCGGTACTGCGTGAAATCGGCGTGGAAACCGGCGGCTCTAACGTCCAGTTCTCCGTGAACCCGAAAAACGGTCGTCTGATTGTTATCGAAATGAACCCGCGCGTCTCCCGCTCTTCAGCCCTGGCTTCCAAAGCAACCGGCTTCCCGATTGCTAAAGTGGCGGCGAAGCTGGCGGTGGGTTACACCCTCGACGAACTGATGAACGACATCACCGGCGGGCGCACTCCGGCCTCCTTTGAGCCGTCCATCGACTACGTTGTGACCAAAATCCCTCGCTTCAACTTCGAGAAGTTTGTTGGCGCGAACGACCGTCTGACCACCCAGATGAAATCCGTCGGCGAAGTGATGGCGATTGGCCGCACTCAGCAGGAATCCTTGCAGAAAGCGCTGCGCGGCCTGGAAGTGGGCGCCACCGGTTTCGACCCGAAAGTGAGCCTGGATGACCCGGAAGCGCTGACTAAAATCCGTCGCGAGCTGAAAGATGCTGGTGCCGAGCGTATCTGGTACATCGCCGATGCGTTCCGCGCAGGCCTCTCCGTGGACGGCGTCTTCAACCTGACCAACGTGGACCGCTGGTTCTTGGTACAGATTGAAGAGCTGGTTCGTCTGGAAGAGAAAGTGGCAGAAGTCGGCATCACCGGCCTCGACGCTGACTTCCTGCGTCAGCTTAAGCGTAAAGGCTTTGCCGATGCGCGTCTGGCGAAACTGGCCGGCGTGCGCGAGTCCGAAGTGCGTAAGCTGCGTGACCAGTACAATCTGCACCCGGTCTACAAACGTGTGGACACCTGCGCCGCAGAATTTGCGACA
Source organism: Enterobacter sp. CC120223-11 (assembly GCF_900215375.1). Taxonomy (GTDB): domain Bacteria; phylum Pseudomonadota; class Gammaproteobacteria; order Enterobacterales; family Enterobacteriaceae; genus Scandinavium. The sequence goes on from NZ_OBEF01000007.1 coordinate 65,690, forward strand.
GACACCGCGTACATGTACTCCACGTATGAAGAAGAGTGCGAAGCGAACCCGTCCACCGACCGTGACAAAATCATGGTTCTCGGCGGCGGCCCGAACCGTATCGGCCAGGGGATCGAGTTCGACTACTGCTGCGTACACGCCTCGCTGGCGCTGCGCGAAGACGGCTACGAGACCATCATGGTCAACTGTAACCCGGAAACCGTCTCCACCGACTACGACACCTCCGACCGCCTGTACTTCGAGCCTGTCACCTTTGAAGACGTGCTGGAAATCGTGCGTATCGAGAAGCCTAAGGGCGTTATTGTGCAGTACGGCGGCCAGACTCCGCTGAAGCTGGCGCGTGCGCTGGAAGCCGCTGGCGTGCCAGTTATCGGCACCAGCCCGGACGCTATCGACCGTGCAGAAGACCGTGAGCGCTTCCAGCAGGCGGTTGACCGTCTGAAGCTGAAGCAGCCTGCTAACGCCACCGTCACCACCATCGAAATGGCGGTAGAGAAAGCGAAAGACATCGGCTATCCGCTGGTGGTTCGCCCGTCCTACGTGCTGGGCGGCCGTGCGATGGAAATCGTTTATGACGAAGCTGACCTGCGTCGCTACTTCCAGACCGCAGTCAGCGTGTCCAACGATGCACCAGTGCTGCTGGACCGCTTCCTGGACGACGCGGTAGAAGTGGACGTGGACGCTATCTGCGACGGCGAAAGCGTGCTGATTGGCGGCATCATGGAGCACATCGAGCAGGCGGGCGTGCACTCGGGCGACTCCGCGTGCTCTCTGCCAGCCTACACCCTGAGCAAAGAGATTCAGGACGTGATGCGCGAGCAGGTGCAGAAACTGGCCTTCGAGCTGCAGGTACGTGGCCTGATGAACGTGCAGTTCGCGGTGAAAGACAACGAAGTCTACCTGATTGAAGTGAACCCACGTGCGGCGCGTACTGTCCCGTTCGTCTCTAAAGCCACCGGCCTGCCGCTGGCGAAAGTGGCGGCGCGCGTGATGGTTGGTCAGTCGCTGAAGCAGCAGGGCCACACCGAAGAAATCATTCCGCCGTACTACTCAGTGAAAGAAGTTGTGCTGCCGTTCAACAAGTTCCCGGGCGTTGACCCACTGTTAGGGCCAGAAATGCGCTCTACCGGGGAAGTGATGGGCGTGGGCCGCACCTTCGCAGAAGCCTTTGCCAAAGCGCAGCTCGGCAGTAACTCCACCATGAAGAAGCAGGGCCGTGCGCTGCTCTCCGTGCGTGAAGGTGACAAAGAGCGCGTGGTGGACCTGGCCGCGAAGCTGCTGAAGCAGGGCTTCGAACTGGATGCCACTCACGGTACCGCAGTGGTGCTGGGCGAAGCTGGTATCAACCCGCGTCTGGTGAACAAGGTGCATGAGGGTCGTCCGCACATTCAGGACCGTATCAAGAATGGCGAGTACACCTACATCATTAACACCACCGCAGGCCGCCAGGCGATTGAAGACTCCAAGCTGATTCGCCGCAGCGCGCTGCAGTACAAAGTACATTATGACACCACCCTAAACGGCGGTTTCGCAACAGCCATGGCGCTGAACGCGGACGCCACCGAGAAGGTGATTTCAGTGCAGGAAATGCACGCGCAAATCGGGAAGTAATCCTCCTGATGGCCGGATGAGCGTTAGCGTCATCCGGCAATTTGCCCGGCGGCGCGACGCTTGCCGGGCCCACAAAACACCACAACTCCCGCCTTACATCTTCAGAACCTTCTGGTTTTCCATCTGTGCTCAGTCAGTTAGCCTAAAATGGTTAGCGAGAAAACTATTAATGCATAGCACGGGAGAACACCATGCGTACCAACCTTCTTTTTACTTCTTTATTCACTGCCGCAGCTCTGTTTACCGTAGCAGGCTGTTCGTCCAATCAGGCGGTGAAAACCACCGACGGCAAAACCATCGTCACCGACGGCAAACCTGAAGTCGATGGCGACACCGGTCTGGTCTCCTACAAAAACGCTGAAACGGGTAAAACCGAGCAAATTAACCGTGACCAGGTGAAATCGATGGGCGAATTAGATAACTAATTCAGTTTTATCGACCGTTAACGGCACAAATCTTCACTGTTAGCCTGGGGCTGAACTGTCTACACTTTGCTGATAACACAAAGCAGGGCAAAACAGGCTAACAGATGATTTTGATTATTTATGCACATCCCTATCCGCAGCATTCGCATGCGAATAAGCGGATGCTTGAGCAGGCAAGGGAAATCGACGGGGTAGAAATCCGTTCGCTTTATCATCTCTATCCTGATTTCAATATCGATATCGCCGCTGAGCAGGAAGCGCTTTCCCGCGCCGACCTGGTTATCTGGCAGCATCCGATGCAGTGGTACAGCGTACCGCCGCTCCTCAAACTCTGGATCGACAAAGTCCTTTCTCACGGCTGGGCCTACGGGCACGGCGGCACGGCGCTGCGCGGCAAAAGCCTGATGTGGGCGGTCACCACCGGCGGCGGCGAAGATCATTTTGCCATTGGCGACTTCCCGGGCTTTGACATCCTTGCTCAGCCGCTACAGGCGACTGCACTTTACTGCGGCCTGAACTGGCTGCCGCCTTTTGCCATGCACTGCACCTTTATCTGCGACGACGAAACCCTGGTCGCGCAGGCCCGTCACTATAAACAACGTCTGCTGGAGTGGCAGGAGGTGCATCATGGATAGCCATACGCTCATTCAGGCTCTGATCTATCTTGGTTCGGCAGCATTGATTGTGCCAATTGCGGTGCGCCTTGGGCTGGGATCCGTGCTCGGCTATCTGATCGCGGGCTGCATTATCGGCCCCTGGGGGTTACGTTTGGTGACGGACGCCGAATCCATCCTGCACTTCGCTGAAATCGGCGTGGTGCTGATGCTGTTTGTGATTGGCCTTGAGCTTGATCCACAGCGTTTATGGAAGCTGCGTGCCTCGGTATTTGGCGGCGGTGCTTTGCAGATGGTGGCCTGCGGCGCGCTGATTGGCGTTTTTTGTATGCTGCTCGGCCTCGACTGGAAGATAGCGGAGCTTATCGGCATGACGCTGGCGCTCTCCTCAACGGCCATCGCCATGCAGGCGATGAACGAACGTAACCTGACGGTTTCCCAACTCGGACGCAGTGCTTTTGCGGTGCTGCTGTTCCAGGATATCGCCGCGATCCCCCTGGTGGCGATGATCCCTCTGCTGGCCGCGAGCGGCGCGTCTACCACGCTTGCGGCATTCGGTCTGTCGGCGCTGAAAGTGGCGGGCGCATTGGTGCTGGTCATCCTGCTGGGCCGCTATGTGACTCGCCCTGTGCTGCGCTTTGTGGCCCGCTCCGGCCTGCGTGAAGTGTTCAGTGCCGTCGCGCTGTTCCTGGTTTTCGGCTTCGGTCTGCTGCTCGAAGAAGTAGGCTTGTCGATGGCGATGGGCGCGTTTTTAGCGGGCGTGCTGCTGGCAAGCTCCGAGTATCGCCACGCGCTTGAAAGTGATATCGAGCCTTTCAAGGGGCTGCTGCTGGGGTTGTTCTTTATCGGCGTTGGGATGTCTATCGACTTCGGTACGCTGGTGACGCACCCGTTACGCATTCTTATCCTGCTGGCGGGCTTCCTGCTCATTAAAGCCGCTATGCTTTGGCTTATCGCCCGTCCACTGGGGGTGCCAAAAGCACAACGCCGCTGGTTTGCCGTGCTGTTAGGGCAAGGGAGTGAATTTGCGTTCGTGGTCTTTGGTGCAGCACAGATGGCCAACGTGCTCGATCCCGAGTGGGCGAAGGCGTTGACGCTTGCCGTCGCGCTGTCGATGGCGTCCACGCCAATCCTGCTGGTGCTGCTGTCGCGGCTGGATAAATCCAAAAGCGGCGACGAGCGCGAAGCCGATGAAATCGATGAAGAACAGCCGCGCGTGATCATTGCCGGGTTTGGCCGCTTCGGCCAGATCACCGGGCGACTGCTGCTCTCCAGCGGCGTCAAAATGGTGATTCTCGATCACGATCCGGATCATGTGGATACGCTGCGCAAGTTCGACATGAAAGTGTTTTATGGGGATGCCACGCGAGTCGATATGCTGGAATCGGCAGGTGCTGCGCGGGCAGAAGTATTAATCAACGCGATAGACGATCCGAAAACCAACCTCGAACTGACGGAGTTGGCGAAAGAGCACTTCCCGCATCTGCGAATCATCGCCCGCGCCCGCGATATCGATCACTATATTCAGCTGCGCCAGGCAGGCATCGAGGCACCGGAGCGTGAAACCTTTGAGGGTGCGTTGAAGTCAGGCCGTTTGGCGCTGGAAGCGCTGGGGCTTGGGGCATATGAGGCCCGCGAGCGTGCGGATGTCTTCCGCCGCTTTAACGTAAGCATGGTCGAAGAGATGGTGGATATGGCAGAAGAGGATGATGCCTCCTTCGCGGCGGTGTTCAAGCGCACCAGCGCGATGCTGACCGACATCATCAACGAAGACCGCAGTAATATGTCTATTATCCAGCGCCACGGCTGGCAAGGGACGGAAGAGGGGAAGCACACCGGAAACCCGGCAGACGAACCTGAAACGAAACCTTCGGTTTAACGGGCACTTAGAAAGAAGGCGAAAATATTTCGTCTTCTTTACTCTGCCGCCAGTCGACGAAAGATTATGCTTTCCGTATAGTGGCGGCAATTTTTGCATCCAGGAAATTTTCAATGATCAGTCTGATTGCGGCGTTAGCGGTGGATCGCGTTATCGGCATGGAAAACGCCATGCCCTGGAACCTGCCTGCCGATCTCGCCTGGTTCAAGCGTACAACGCTAAACAAACCTGTGGTAATGGGGCGTCTGACCTGGGAATCCATCGGTCGTCCACTGCCGGGCCGTAAAAACATCGTCATCAGCAGCAAGCCCGGTACTGACGATCGCGTTCAGTGGGTGAAATCGGTCGATGAAGCCATTGCTGCCTGCGGCGACGCGGAAGAGATCATGGTGATCGGTGGTGGACGCGTTTACGAGCAGTTCCTGCCGAAAGCGCAGCGCCTGTATCTGACGCACATTGATGCCGAAGTGGAAGGCGACACCCACTTCCCGGATTACGATCCCGACGACTGGGAATCCACCTTCAGCGAGTTTCACGATGCCGATGAGCAGAACTCTCACAGCTACTGCTTTGAGATCCTTGAGCGTCGCTAAACTGCGTCAGAGCTGATGTTGTAGCCCCGGTTAGCGTAGCGCCACCGGGGTTATTGCCCGATGGCGCTACGCTTATCAGGCCTACAGAAAACCTTTTCTTAAGAAGCAACCGCCTCGTCTTCACCCAAATCCAGATGGCGATTTGATGGCTGGACAAAGTACTGTTTGTCTTCCCAACGCAGGCACGTCAGCTCTCCGCCCCAGCAGCAACCCGTATCCAGCGCATAAACGCCTTCCGGCGTACCCTTACCTTCAAGCGATGCCCAGTGACCGAAAATGACGCTGTACGCTTCCGTGACCGGGGCTGGAATGGCGAACCACGGCTTCAGCGGCGCAGGTGCATTCTCCGGCGACTCTTTGGTGTACATGTCGAGCTGACCGTTGGGGAAGCAGTAACGCATGCGGGTAAACGCGTTGGTGATGAAGCGCAGGCGTGCAAGGCCTGAGAGCTCCGGCGTCCAGTGGTTTGGCAGATCGCCGTACATGGCATCGAGGAAGAAAGGATAAGAATCGCTGCACAAAACCGCTTCGACATCGCGGGCGCACAGCTCTGCGGTTTCCAGATCCCACTGTGGGGTGATCCCCGCGTGGGCCATCACCAGCTTTTTCTCTTTATCCACCTGCAACAGCGGCTGGCGACGCAGCCAGTTCAGCAGTTCGTCGGCATCGGGTGCTTCCAGCAGCGGCGTCAGTCTGTCCTTCGGCTTGTTACGGCTGATCCCGGCGAAGACCGCCAGCAGATGCAGATCGTGATTGCCGAGGACCAGGCGCACGCTGTCGCCCAGAGACTTCACGTAGCGCAGCACGTCAAGCGAGGCTGGGCCACGCGCAACGAGATCGCCCGTCAGCCATAATTCGTCCTGTCCCGGCTGAAACGCAACCTGCTTTAATAACGCGATCAGTTCATCGTAGCAGCCGTGAACGTCGCCAATTAGGTATGTACTCATTTTATCAATGGATGAGTGCTGGCACGGCCAGACGGAAAACGGGAATATCGATGCTGAACGGATTGCCTTCAGCATCGATCATTTCATAGTGACCCTGCATGGTGCCGAGCGGCGTTTCCAGCACGGCACCGCTGGTGTACTGGTATTCGCCACCTGGCTCGATGTGCGGTTGTACGCCGACCACGCCTTCACCCTGAACTTCGGTTTCACGACCGTGGGCGTTGGTAATCAGCCAGTAGCGGCCAAGCAGCTGCACCGATCCTCGCCCCAGATTGCGAATGCTGACCGTATAGGCAAACACATAGCGTTCATCTTCCGGTGAGGACTGTGCCTCAATGTAGACGCTTTGGACCTGGACACAGACGCGGGGCGAATTGATCATGGTTTAGCTCTCCTTCGTAGGCGCATTCTCTGACAGCCAGTTCGCCAAACGGCAGTACTGCTCAACAGAGATGTTTTCAGCACGCATTGCCGGGTCAACGCCGAGTTCGGTCAACAATTCGACAGAGAAGAGGTTGCCGAGGCTGTTGCGAATGGTTTTACGGCGCTGGTTGAACGCTTCAGTGGTGATTCTGCTTAGCACGCGTACGTCTTTAACCGGGTAAGGCTTATTGCTGCCGTGTGGCACCAGACGAACAACGGCGGAATCCACTTTTGGCGGCGGCGTAAAGGCTGTCGGCGGCACTTCCAGCACAGGTATCACGTTGCAGTAGTACTGCGCCATGACGCTTAATCGACCATACGCCTTACTGTTTGGCCCTGCAACCAGACGATTCACCACCTCTTTTTGCAGCATGAAGTGCATGTCGGCGATGGCATCAGTATAGCTAAACAGGTGGAACATCAGCGGGGTAGAGATATTGTACGGCAGGTTGCCGAACACGCGCAGCGGCTGGCCCATCTCATTCGACAGGTTGCCGAAGTCCATGGTCATGGCATCCTGCTGAAAAATAGTGAGCTTTGGCCCAAGGAACGGATGCGTTTGCAGGCGAGCTGCCAGGTCGCGGTCGAGCTCGATAACCGTCAGCTTGTCCAGACGTTCGCCAACGGGTTCGGTCAGCGCGGCGAGGCCGGGACCGATTTCAACCATCGCCTGACCTTTCTGCGGATTGATGGCCGAGACAATGCTGTTGATCACAAACTGATCGTTGAGGAAGTTTTGCCCGAAGCGTTTACGGGCTAAGTGGCCCTGATGGACTCGATTATTCATTGAGAGTTAACAATCATTTTGATGGCGAGATTAAGCGCCGTAATAAAACTGCCGACGTTTGCTATACCGTGGCCCGCCAGTTCAAGCGCGGTGCCGTGGTCAACGGACGTACGGATAAAAGGTAAACCGAGCGTAATGTTCACTGCGCGGCCGAAACCCTGGTATTTTAGCACGGGGAGGCCCTGATCGTGGTACATCGCGAGCACCGCGTCGGCATGGTCGAGATATTTTGGCTGGAAAAGGGTATCCGCAGGCAGCGGGCCGCTCAGATTCATGCCCTTTGCGCGCATCTCTTCGAGCACAGGAATGATCGTGTCGATCTCTTCCATACCCATATGCCCGCCTTCGCCTGCGTGAGGATTCAGGCCGCAAACCAGAATGTGCGGCGCCTGGATCCCAAACTTAGTTTGCAGATCGCCATGCAGGATAGCGATAACTTCGCGCAGCAGGTCGGCGGTGATGGCTTCGCTGATCGCTTTAAGCGGCAGGTGCGTTGTCGCCAGCGCCACGCGAAGCTCTTCCGTCGCCAGCATCATCACCACTTTCTGCGTACCGGAGCGCTCTTCAAAGAATTCGGTGTGCCCAATAAACGGGATCCCGGCATCGTTGATAATGCTCTTCTGCACCGGGCCGGTGATCAGCGCGGCAAACTCGCCGTTCGTTGCTCCGTCACAGGCGCGGGCCAGGGTTTCGACAACGTAGGCCCCGTTTTGCACGTTCAGCGTGCCAGGGGTAACAGAGGCATGGAGCGGGACGGAAAGCAGGGTAAGGGTACCGGCCTTTTGCGGCACAGGCGTGCTACCAGCAAGGTAGGGCAGGAGCGTTAACGGCAAACCGAGCATTGCTGCCCGGTCTGTTAGAAGCTTTTCATCGGCACACACCACCAGTTCAACGGGCCAGTCGAGCTGCGCCAGCTGCACTACGAGGTCTGGACCAATCCCGGCGGGTTCGCCGGGAGTGATAACCACACGTTGGGGTTGTGTCATCAGTTGCTCAGAATTTTGACGTAGGCGCTGGCACGCTGTTCCTGCATCCAGACAGCCGCTTCTTCAGCAAACTTACGGTTCATCAGCATGCGGTAAGCACGGTCTTTCTGTGCGGCGTCGGTACGGTCAACGTTGCGGGTATCCAGCAGCTGAATCAGGTGCCAGCCGAACGAGGAGTGAACCGGGGCGCTCATTTCGCCTTTGCTGAGCTTCATCAGCGCATCACGGAAGGCAGGATCGTACATGTCCGGCGTACCCCAGCCTAAATCACCGCCCTGGTTAGCAGAGCCTGGATCCTGGGAGAGCTCTTTCGCTGCTTTATCAAAGGTGGTTTTGCCGCTCTTGATGTCTGCTGCTACCTGCTCAAGCTTCGCACGCGCCTGGTCGTCGGTCATGATTGGCGACGGCTTCAGCAGAATGTGGCGAGAATGGACTTCTGTCACGGAGATGCTTTGGCTCTGGCCGCGCAGGTCATTGACCTTGATGATGTGGAAGCCGACACCGGAACGGATTGGACCGATCACATCGCCTTTCTTCGCGGTGCTCAGCGCCTGTGCGAAGATGGACGGCAGTTCCTGAATGCGGCCCCAGCCCATCTGGCCGCCTTTCAGCGCCTGCTGGTCTGCAGAATAGGTGATAGCAAGCTTACCGAAGTCAGCGCCACCTTTGGCCTGATCGACAATAGAACGCGCCTGAGATTCAGCTTCGTTTACCTGGTCGGAAGTTGGGTTTTCCGGCAGAGGAATCAGGATGTGGCTCAGGTTAAGTTCAGTGCTGGCATCGTTCTGGTTGCCAATCTGGGAAGCGAGCGCATCCACTTCCTGTGGCAGAACGGTCACGCGGCGGCGCACTTCGTTGTTGCGCACTTCAGAGATAAGCATCTCTTTACGGATCTGGGCGCGATAGGTGTTGTAGTTCATGCCATCGTAGGCCAGACGGCTGCGCATCTGATCCGTGGTCATGTTGTTCTGCTTCGCGATGTTGGCAATCGCCTGATCGACCTGTTCGTCAGAAACCTTGACGCCCATTTTCTGGCCCATCTGCAGGACAATCTGATCCATGATCAGACGTTCCAGAATCTGGTGGCGAAGCGTGGCGTCGTCCGGGAGTTGTTGCCCTGCCTGGCCGGCGCCGCCTTTAACGGATTGCATCATATTGTCGACGTCGCTTTCCAGTACAACGCCGTTATTTACGACGGCTGCTACTTTATCGACAACCTGCGGGGCAGCGAAACTGGTATTCGCGACCATGGCGATACCGAGAAGCAGCGTTTTCCAGTTCTTCATACTCTTTCCATTTCAATTAACCGCAAAGGCGGATTACGTTTCTAAATTGTGGCGTTACAAAGAGTTTTGGTACGGCATGATTGGCGTACGCAGCATCTGCTGAGTCCCCAGACCATAGTTCGAACTCAGGCCGCGCAGTTCAATATTGAAGCCAATGACGTTGTCGTATTTCCCTTGCACGTTCTGGCTATCCCAGCCGTTGAGCTTACGCTCATAGCCGACGCGGATGGCGTAGCAGCAGGAGTTATACTGCACGGCCAACATTTGATCCGCCGGCTTGCTAACGTTGGTGTCATAGTAATACGCACCCACCACTGACCATCTGTCGACGATTGGCCAGCTTGCCATCGCCCCCACCTGAGAAATCCCATCTTTGTACTGAGCCGCAGTGGAGTAATTCGACGGTAATGTCGCTTTAATGTACTCCGGGCTTGCATAGCGGTAGCTAAACTGAACCAGACGGTTTTCATCACGGCGGTATTCAATCGTACCGTTACCGGTGGCGACGTTATCCAGACGCGTATCGTACTGAATACCGCCGCGCAGGCCCCACTGGTCGGTCATGCGCCAGTAGGTATCACCTGCCCATACCAGGGACCCTTTTTGATCGCTTGAAGACCAGTCATCGCTTTCATCACCGGTACGGGACGGCGTGAAGTAGTAGATTTGACCCACGGATGCGTTAAAACGTTCAACGGCATTTTCATCATAAACGCGGGTAGTGACCCCAGTGGTGACCTGATTGGCTGATGCTATACGGTCCAGGCCACTGTATGAGCGGTCACGGAACAGGCCGCTGTAGTCCGACTGCAGTAGCGTGGAGTCATACTCCATAATGTCGCTTTGATCTTTGTAAGGCACATAAAGATACTGCACGCGTGGTTCGAGCGTCTGGATATAGCCCTGTGACCAGTCCATATCACGCTCGAAGACCATTTTGCCGTCAACCTTAAACTGCGGCAGCACGCGGTTGACGTTCTCTTTCAGATGGGTGCCATGTGTCGTGTTGTACTGGTCAACATCATCCTGCTGATAGTGCGTGGCAAGAAGTTTTGCTTCAGTATCGATGCTTCCCCAGCCGTTTGACAGCGGCAGATCGATGGTGGGTTCGAAATGAACACGCGTCGCTTCAGGCATGTTGTTGTTGGTGTTTTTAAAATGCACCGCCTGGCCATAAATACGGGTGTCAAACGGGCCGACATCATTCTGATAGAAGTTAACGTCCAGCTGCGGTTGCGCCGCATAGGAGTTGCTGTTCTGCGTGTCGAAAACCTGGAACTGCTTGCTCGAAACCGTGGCGTTAAAGTTCTCAACGGCGTAACCCACGCTGAATTTCTGCGTCGCATAGCCATCGGTACTGGAACCGTATTTGGAGTCGAAGTCATTGAAGTAATGCGGATCGCTGACTTTGGTGTAGTCGGTATTGAAACGCCAGACCTGGTCCATTACGCCCGAGTGTTTCCAGTAGAATAGCCAGCGACGGCTGTTATCTTCTTTGGGATAGTCGTCTTCGTAGACGTTGTCTTTATTCAGATAATCAAACTCAAACAGGCCCGAACCTGCCTGGGTCAGATAGCGGAATTCGTTTTCCCACATGATGCCGCCACGCTTATCCATATAGTGTGGCGTGATCGTGGCATCAAAGTTTGGCGCAATGTTCCAGTAGTACGGCAGATAGAACTCAAAGCCGTTATTGCTGCTGTACTTGGCATTCGGGATCAGGAAACCTGAACGGCGCTTGTCGCCGACCGGCAGCTGAAGATAAGGGCTGTAGAACACTGGCACTGGGCCAATTTTAAAGCGGGCATTCCAGATTTCAGCAACCTGCTCTTCGCGGTCGTGAATGACTTCACTGCCCACCACGCTCCAGGTATTCGACCCTGGCAGACAAGAGGTGAAGGTGCCGTTATCCAGAATGGTATAGCGATTTTCGCCGCGCTGTTTCATCACGTCGGCGGTCCCGCGACCCTGGCGATCGACCATCTGGTAGTCGCCTTTCCAGACGTTGGTGTCTTTGGTATTCAGGTTCGACCAGGCTTTAGGACCTTTGAGGATTACCTGGTTGTCGTCATAGTGCACATTGCCCACGGCATCGACGGTGCGAACCGGATCGGCCTGGCCTGGCACCTGCTTCTGGTGCAGCTGTACTTCATCCGCCTGTAATCGACTGTTTGCCTGATTAATATCGACATTGCCGGTAAATACGGCATCATCAGGGTAATTCCCTTTGGCATGATCGGCATTGATGGTGACAGGCAGGCTATTAGTATCCCCCTGAACCAGCGGACGGTTATAGCTTGGTACCCCCAGCATACACTGTGATGCGAGGTCGGCGGCCGCGCTCTGTTGACTGTACAGGGCGCTGGCGATCAGGGTAGCCAGAAGGGTGGGAATACGTTTATTCATACGTTGTATTTATTGTTCCGTCATCTGTTGCTTCGCGGCTTGCAAACGGTCAGAGACTAACGTACTCATCGTTAACGCGCCAGTGTTAATCCTGCCGCTTCGAGCCAGTGGCGTTAGGCACTGTGTTGAATGGCGAGTATGATAAAGCAAATTATAGGTTATGTCCTGCACTCACCATAAGGTTGGTGCTGCGAAAATCGCCTTTTATCAAGGCGCAAGCCATTACCTGCGGCAAGATGATAATGACTATCCGGGGAGTCTATGCAGTATTGGGGTAAAGTGATTGGTGTTGGCGTGGCGCTCATGATGGGCGGCGGATTCTGGGGCGCGGTATTGGGCCTGCTGATTGGCCACATGTTTGACAAGGCGCGTAGCCGCAGGCTCAACTTTTTTGCCAACCAGCAGGAGCGCCAGTCGCTCTTTTTCGCCACCACCTTTGAGGTGATGGGGCATCTGACTAAATCCAAAGGGCGCGTGACCGAGGCGGACATTCAGGTCGCCAGCGTGTTAATGGACAGGATGAACCTGCATGGGGCTTCACGCACCGCGGCACAGCAGGCTTTCCGCGTGGGCAAAGCCGATAACTACCCGCTGCGCGAGAAGATGCGCCAGTTCCGCGGCGTCTGTTTTGGCCGCTTCGATTTGATTCGGATGTTTCTGGAAATTCAGATTCAGGCGGCGTTTGCTGACGGTTCTCTGCATCCCAACGAGCGTGAAGTACTGTTTGTCATTGCAGATGAATTGGGTATCTCTCGCGCCCAGTTCGAACAGTTCCTGAGAATGATGCAGGGCGGCGCACAGTTTGGCGGCGGCTATCAGCAGCAGTCGCAGTCGGGCGGCGGCTGGCAGCAGGCACAACGGGGCCCGACCCTGGAAGACGCCTGTAATGTGCTGGGTGTTAAACCTACGGATGATGCGACAACTATCAAACGCGCTTACCGCAAGCTGATGAGCGAACACCATCCGGATAAGCTGGTTGCCAAAGGCTTACCGCCAGAAATGATGGAAATGGCGAAGCAGAAAGCGCAGGAAATCCAGCGTGCGTACGAGTTAGTGAAAGATCAGAAAGGTTTTAAATAGAAGGTGATTGCCCTCTCCCATAAGGAGAGGGCGGCAGGCCACACGAAGTCAGAAATCCGCCGGTGCCTTAAATGTCATGCTGTTGCCGAACTGCGGGTGAGTAATGGTCAGCATTTCTGCATGCAGCAGCAGGCGCGGTGCCATCGCTAAGGCTTCCGGCGTGGCGTAGAAGCGATCCCCAAGAATCGGGTGCCCCAGCGCCTGCATGTGCACGCGTAGCTGATGGGAGCGCCCGGTGATCGGCTTCAGTTGGATCCGCGCAGTGTTGTCATCGGCATACTCCAGAACCTCATATTCCGTCTGCGCAGATTTACCCGTTTCGAAACAGACTTTTTGTTTCGGACGGTTCGGCCAGTCGCAAATCAGCGGCAGATCGACTAACCCTTCCGCTTTTTCCGGATGTCCCCAGACGCGCGCCAGATACTGCTTTTTCGGCTCACGCTCGCGGAACTGGCGCTTCAACTCCCGCTCCGCGGCTTTGGTCAGCGCCACCACAATCACACCACTGGTCGCCATATCGAGACGATGCACAGATTCGGCCTGCGGAAAATCACGCTGAACGCGCGTCATGACGCTGTCTTTGTGCTCCTCCAGGCGACCCGGCACGGACAACAGGCCACTCGGCTTGTTGACCACCATGATGTGCTCATCCTGATACAGCACCACCAGCCAGGGATCCTGCGGCGGATTGTAGGACTCCAGAACCATAGCCTTTTCCTTATTGATGCGTTACGACGATCAGTCGCAGCGCATCGAGACGCCAGCCAGCCTGCGCCAGGGCTTCCATCACCTGCTGGCGGTTGCTTTCAATGGCTTCCAGTTCGTCATCGCGAATGTTCGGGTTGACCGCCTTCAGGGCTTCAAGGCGCGACAGCTCCGCACTCAGCTTTTCATCCGCTTCCTGGCGCGCCGCGTCAATCAGCGCTTTCGCCGCTTTTTCGACCTGCGCTTCGCCCTGTTGCAGAATGGCGTGGACGTCCTGCTGGACCGCGTTCACCAGCTTGCTGCCGGTATGACGATTCACCGCGCTCAGCTGGCGGTTAAAGGTTTCAAACTCCACCTGCGCCGCGAGGTTGTTGCCGTTCTTATCGACCAGCATACGCACCGGCGTTGGCGGCAGGAAGCGGTTGAGCTGCAGCTGTTTTGGCGCCTGAGCTTCCACCACGTAAATCAGCTCCAGCAGCAGCGTGCCAACCGGCAACGCTTTGTTTTTCAACAGCGAAATCGTGCTGCTGCCGGTGTCGCCGGAGAGGATCAGATCCAGGCCGTTACGAATCAGCGGATGCTCCCAGGTCAGGAACTGCGCATCTTCACGCGACAGCGCCACGTCGCGCTCGAAGGTCACAGTGCAACCATCTTCCGGCAGGCCCGGGAAGTCCGGTACCAGCATGTGGTCGCCTGGCGTCAGCACGATCAGGTTTTCGCCGCGATCGTCCTGATTGATGCCGATGATGTCGAACAGGTTCATCGAGAAGCTGATAAGCCCGGTGTCGTCGTCCTGCTCTTCAATGCTTTCGGCAAGCGCCTGCGCTTTTTCGCCGCCGTTGGAGTTGATCTCCAGCAGGCGGTCGCGGCCCTGTTCCAGCTGGGCTTTCAGCGCGTCGTGTTGTTCGCGGCAGGCTTTGATCAGATCGTCGAAGCCGTCGGTATTTTCCGGCGCGGCCAGGTACTCAATCAGCTGGCCGTGGACGCTGTCATAGATAGTGCGGCCCGTCGGGCAGGTGTGCTCGAAAGCGTCCAGACCTTCGTGGAACCAGCGCACCAGCACGGACTGAGCGGTTTTTTCCAGATACGGCACGTGAACCTGAATGTCGTGCGCCTGGCCGATACGGTCGAGACGGCCGATACGCTGCTCGAGCAGATCCGGGTTGAACGGCAGGTCGAACATCACCAGGTTGCTGGCGAACTGGAAGTTACGCCCTTCGGAGCCGATTTCGGAACACAGCAGAACCTGTGCGCCGGTATCTTCTTCGGCAAACCAGGCGGCAGCGCGGTCACGCTCCACGATAGACATGCCTTCATGGAACACGGCGGCACGGATGCCTTCACGCTCGCGCAGAACCTGCTCCAGCTGCAGCGCTGTGGCCGCTTTGGCGCAGATAACCAGCACCTTCTGGGAACGATGAGCAGTCAGGTAGCCCATCAGCCACTCAACGCGCGGGTCGAAGTTCCACCAGGTGCCGGTATCGCCTTCAAATTCCTGATAAATTTGCTCAGGATAGAGCATGTCGCGGGCACGTTCCTCAGAAGTTTTACGCGCGCCCATAATGCCGGAGACTTTGATTGCGGTCTGATACTGGGTCGGCAGCGGCAGCTTAATGGTGTGCAGTTCGCGTTTTGGGAAGCCCTTTACGCCGTGGCGAGTGTTGCGGAACAGCACGCGGCTGGTGCCGTGGCGGTCCATCAGCATCGCGATCAGCTCCTGACGTGCGCTTTCGGCATCGTCGCTGCCGCTGTTAGCGGCCTGCAGCAATGGCTCGATGTCCTGCTCGCCGATAAGTTCGCTCAGGGCGTTCATCTGCTCGTTGTTAAGCTTTTCGCCGCTCAGCAGCAGCGACACTGCATCGGCTACCGGGCGATAATTCTGTTGTTCTTCAACGAATTGTTCGAAATCATGGAAGCGGTTCGGGTCGAGCAGGCGCAGGCGCGCAAAGTGACTCTCGAGGCCCAGCTGCTCCGGCGTAGCGGTCAGCAGCAGCACGCCAGGGACGCGCTCGGCCAGCTGCTCAATCGCCTGATATTCGCGGCTTGGCGCGTTTTCGCTCCACACCAGATGGTGCGCTTCGTCGACCACCATAATGTCCCACTCGGCGTCGCACAGATGCTCCAGGCGCTGCTTGCTGCGGCGCACGAAGTCCAGCGAGCAAATCACCAGCTGTTCGGTTTCGAACGGGTTGTCGGCGTCGTGCTGAGCTTCAGCGTAGCGCTCATCGTCAAACAGCGCGAAGCGCAGGTTGAAGCGGCGCAGCATTTCGACCAGCCACTGGTGTTGCAGGGTTTCCGGCACGATAACTAGCACGCGCTCGGCGGCGCCGGAGAGCAGCTGCTGATGCAGAATCATCCCGGCTTCGATGGTTTTACCGAGGCCGACCTCATCCGCCAGCAGCACACGTGGCGCATGGCGACGGCCAACGTCGTGGGCAATATGCAGCTGATGTGGGATCAGGCTGGTGCGCTGGCCGCGCAGGCCACTCCACGGCATGCGGTACTCTTCGCTCTGGTATTTGCGTGCGCGATAACGCAGGGCAAAGCGGTCCATGCGGTCAATCTGACCGGCGAACAGGCGGTCCTGCGGCTTGCTGAAAATCAGCTTGCTGTCGAGGAAGATCTCACGCAGCACCACGCCTTCTTCTTCGGTGTCCAGACGCAGGCCGGTGTAGGCCAGCAGACCCTTCTCTTCATTTACTTCGTCAACGCGCAGCTGCCAGCCTTCGTGGCTGGTGATGGTGTCACCCGGATTGAACATTACGCGAGTGATTGGGGAATCGTTGCGGGCGTACAGTCGGTTTTCACCCGTTGCCGGGTAGAGAAGAGTGACCATGCGCGCGTCCAGCGCTACGACTGTCCCTAATCCCAGTTCGCTTTCTGTATCGCTGATCCAGCGTTGACCAAGTGTAAAAGGCATATATTCTGAGCTCTATTCTTCAATTGCAGGCAATAATCGTCCTCCGCGGAAAAAACCACGGAGAGGAAAAATTGGGGTCCAGGAATGGAAAGGGCGCTATGGTACTGGAAGCCAGGGTGTTAGTCACCTGTCAAAATAGCCCCAGTTGTCCTGTCAGTAGTGTAGCAAAATCGTCGTGGACGAAGGGTAAAATTCCATCGGCAACCGGTTCGAGCTGTTTGGACAGATAGTGCTCATAATCCAGCGGCGACTGCCGATAGGCCAGCGGTTCCGGGCCGCCGGTGGTCCAGACATATTTGATGCTGCCGCGTGACTGATACTGCAATGGACGCCCCAGTTTTGCATTCTGCTCATCGGCCAGCCGTGCGGCGCGAACGTGCGGCGGCACATTGCGCTGATACTCCGCCAGCGGCCGCCTGAGCTGCTTACGATAGACCAGTTTGTCGTCCAGTTCGCCCGCCATCAGCTTCTCAACCGTTTCACGAATAAAATCCTGATACGGCTCGTTGCGGAAGATGCGCAGGTACAATTCCTGCTGGAACTGCTGCGCCAGTGGCGTCCAGTCTGTGCGCACAGTCTCCAGCCCTTTGAACACCATGCGCTGCTCGTTGCCAGTCTGGATCATTCCGGCGTAGCGCTTTTTGCTGCCCGTTTCGGTGCCGCGAATGGTCGGCATCAGGAAGCGGCAGAAATGGGTTTCAAACTCCAGCTCCATGGCGCTGGTCAGGCCCTGTTTTTGCAGTTCTTCTGTCCACCATTCGTTGACGAACGCAACCAGTTGGCGGCCAATTTTCGCCGCTTCTTCTTCGCTGTGGGCGCGTTTCAGCCACACGAAGGTGGAATCGGTATCGCCGTAAATGACGTTATAGCCCTGCGACTCCACCAGCGCTTTGGTCTGGCGCATGATCGCGTGTCCGCGCATGGTGATCGACGAGGCAAGGCGAGGATCGAAAAAGCGGCAGGCGCTGGTGCCGAGCACGCCGTAGAAGGCATTCATGATGATCTTCAGCGCCTGCGACAGCGGTTTATTATGATGCAACTTGGCTTCATCCCGCCCGTGCCAGATCTGCCCGACGATATCCGGCAGGCAGTGCTTTTCCCGCGAGAACCAGGCCCCTAAAAACCCTTCGGTGCTGTGTTCTGCATCCGGCTGTGCCATGCCTTCGACAAGGCCGACAGGATCGATCAGGAAAGTTCGGATGATCGACGGATACAGGCTCTTGTAATCCAGCACCAGAACCGAGTCGTACAAACCGGGTTGCGAATCCATCACGTAGCCGCCGGGGCTCGCCTGCGGTGGCACTTCGCCAAGATTGGGCGCGACGTAGCCGAGGCGATGCATTCGCGGGAAATAGAGGTGGCCGAAGGCCGCGACCGAACCGCCGTGACGGTCGGCGGGCAGGCCGTTTACCGTCGAGCGTTCCAGTAAAAACGGCATAATTTCCGTTTTGTGGAAAATGCGCGTCACCAGCTCGCAGTCTTTCAGGTTGTATTTCGCTAAGGCGGGCTTATCTTCGGCGAAACGACGGTCAATTTCGTCCATCCTGTCCCACGGATTATCGATAGCCTTGCCCTCGCCGAGCAGCTCCTGCGACACGTTTTCCAGCGAAAAGGAGGAGAAGTTCCAGAAGGCGGACTTCAGCGCTTCGATGCCGTCGATAATCAGCCGCCCGTTGGCCTGGGCGAAAAACACGCCGTTTTTGAAGCCATGCTCGCGCCATTCAATTTCGACGTTGCCGCGCCCGAGCATCAGTGGAATTCGATACCGTTCGGCATGCTTTTGCAGCACTTTCAGGTCAAACTGCACCAGGTTCCAGCCGATGATGATATCGGGGTCGTGTTCGGCAAACCACGTATTGAGCTTTTCCAGCAGCTGTGGGCGGCTTGAAACATACTCCAGCTGAAAATCGACCTGTGAAGCATCGCCGTTTTCAGGCCCGAGCATATAGACAACGCGCTGCCCACAGCCTTCAAGACCGATGCAGTACAGCTCGCCGTGGCGGGTGGTTTCGATATCCAGCGACACCCACTTCAGCGGTGGGCGGTAGTGAGGGCTCGGTTTGAGGCGGGCGTTTGTCAGTCCATTGCCCTGCGCTTCGCCTTCGACCCAAACGGGCGCGGTGATGAAACGCTCCATCAGATAGCGCTCCGGCGGGCGGATATCCGCTTCATAGACGGTAATGCCGTCGGCTTTCAGCAGTTTTTCAAGGCGCATGAGCTGGCGGTGCGAGCGGCAATAAAGGCCGAATACCGGCTGACGGTGAAAATCCTTCAGGGCTAGCGGGGCGAGACGTGCGTCTTTTTCCCCCCGCAGCAGGCGCTCGGTTTGCGGGCGCTGCGACTCCGGAATAAACGCCACCGACTCCTGAGGCGGGAGCGTCACCTGCAACGGGCCCTCATCGGTTGCCAGCCAGAAGGTGACTTCCGTGCCCTGCGGGGTGTCCCGCCAGTGACGGGTTAACAAAAAACCTTCTCGCGCCTGTGCCACCAGCTCTACCTAAAAAGAAAACCAGGCCTGAGTATAGCCTGGTTTGCTCTGAATTGCTGTGGTTTTATACAGTTGTCATTGCCCGTAATAGGCCTTTGCACCGTGCTTGCGCAGGTAATGCTTATCGAGCAACGTGGGCTGCATGTCCGGCAGCTGCGGGGCGAGCTGGCGACAGAAGATGCCCATATAGGCGACCTCCTCCAGCACAATGGCGTTGTGCACGGCATCTTCGGCGCTTTTCCCCCATGCGAAAGGCCCGTGGGAATGCACCAGCACGCCGGGCATCTGAGCCGCATCAATGCCCTGTTTTTCAAAGGCTTCGACGATAACGTTGCCGGTCTCCCATTCGTACTGGCCGTTGATCTCGGCATCCGTCATTTTGCGGGTGCAGGGAATGTTGCCGTAGAAATAGTCCGCGTGAGTGGTGCCCGTGGCCGGAATCGACTGCCCGGCCTGCGCCCAGATAGTCGCGTGGCGCGAGTGGGTGTGGACTATGCCGCCAATGGTCGGAAACGCCTGATACAGCAGACGATGCGTGGGCGTATCGGAGGAGGGCTTTTTACTGCCTTCCACCACTTCACCTGTGGCGAGGCTGACGACCACCATGTCTTCTGCCGTCATCACGTCATAATCCACGCCGGACGGTTTGATGACAAACAGGCCCGTTACGCGGTCAACCGCGCTGACGTTGCCCCAGGTCAGCGTCACCAGGTTGTGCTTTGGCAACTGGAGGTTGGCCTCCAGCACCTGACGTTTGAGATCTTCTAACATTCGTGTCTCCCTGCCGGATGGCGCTTCGCTTATCCGGCCTACAAAACCGTAGGCCCGGCAAGCGGAGTGTCGCCGGGCAATGCTTAGCGTTTTGACCCGTAATACACTTCGTTCCAGCGCAGCGCGTCCTTGAAGGCCGGCAGGCGCGTGTCGTTGTCGATGACGGTCAGTTCAATATCGTGCAGTTCGGCGAACTGGCGCATGTCATCGAGGGTCAGCGCATGGCTGAAGACGGTGTGGTGCGCGCCGCCTGCGACAATCCAGGCTTCCGAAGCCACTTCCAGGCTCGGGTGAGCCTTCCACAGCGCATTGGCAACTGGCAGCTTCGGCAGGTTGTGAGGCGTTTTCACCGTTTCAATGGTGTTGACCAGCAGGCGGAAACGATCTCCGAGATCGACCAGGCTTGCCACCAGCGCCGGGCCCGTTTTGGTGTCGAAGATCAGGCGGGCCGGGTCGGCTTTACCGCCGATGCCGAGGTACTGCACGTCGAGGATCGGTTTCTCAGCCGTGGAGATGGTCGGGCAGATCTCCAGCATGTGCGAGCCGAGCACCAGATCGTTGCCGTTGTCGAAGTGATAGGTGTAGTCCTCCATA
Source organism: Enterobacter sp. CC120223-11 (assembly GCF_900215375.1). GTDB lineage: Bacteria > Pseudomonadota > Gammaproteobacteria > Enterobacterales > Enterobacteriaceae > Scandinavium. The sequence continues at coordinate 86,205 of NZ_OBEF01000007.1, forward strand.
AAGGAGGTGCCGCCCGCAAGTCCGGTGGACATCACCTTCATGATTCGCAGCAGCGCCGCCGTTTTCCAGTCGCCTTCGCCCGCAAAGCCGTAACCTTGCTGCATCAGGCGCTGCACCGCCAGGCCCGGTAGCTGCTTCAGGCCATGCAAATCTTCAAAGGTGGTGGTAAAGGCGTGGAAGCCGCCCTGTTCGAGGAAGCGCTTCATGCCAAGTTCAATGCGGGCTGCATCAAGTACGTTCTGACGTTTGTCGCCGTGAACCTGCGCGGCGTCTGTCAGGCGGTAGCTGCTTTCATACTCATCGACCAGTGCGCTGACGTCGCCGTCGCTGACCTCATTGACCACCTGCACCAGGTCGCCCACGGCCCAGGTATTTACGGAGAAGCCGAATTTGATTTGCGCCGCAACCTTATCGCCGTCGGTCACTGCTACTTCGCGCATGTTGTCGCCGAAGCGCACCACTTTCAGATGACGAGTATCCTGTTTTGACACCGCCTGACGCATCCACGAGCCGATGCGTTCGTGGGCACGTTTGTCCTCCCAGTGGCCCGTCACCACGCTGTGCTGCTGGCGCATACGTGCGCCGATGAAGCCGAACTCGCGGCCGCCGTGTGCCGTCTGGTTCAGGTTCATAAAGTCCATGTCGATGCTGTCCCACGGCAGGGAGGCGTTGAACTGGGTGTGGAACTGGAGCAGCGGCTTATTGAGAATCGTCAGGCCGTTAATCCACATCTTCGCAGGCGAGAAGGTGTGCAGCCAGACGACCAGCCCGGCACATTTGTCGTCGTAGTTAGCGTCGCGGCAAATAGCGGTAATTTCGTCAGGACGTGTGCCGAGCGGTTTCAGCACCAGTTTGCACGGCAGTTTGGCCTCGGCGTTCAGCGCATTGACCACGTGTTCAGCGTGCTGCGTCACCTGACGCAGGGTTTCCGGGCCGTACAGATGCTGGCTGCCAATCACAAACCACACTTCATAATTGTTGAAAATCGTCATCGTCATTTCCTTAATGCGTCAGTACTGCCGCCGGTTTTTCCGTGCGAGTGGCGGAAGGGAGGTAATGCTGTTCGGCGCTTTTTGCCCATTGCTGGTAGCGCTGATAAAGCTGTTCAAAACGTTGGGCCTGCAAAGGTCGCGGCTCGAGGGTGTGTTCGACTCGGCTGGCCATCTTTTGCTGAGCCGCAGGAATATCGGCATGAACGCCCGCGGCCACGGCGGCGAAAATGGCTGCACCCAGGGCGCAGCACTGATCCGACTCCACAATCTGCAATGGACGGTTGAGCACGTCGCAGCAGGCTTGCATGATGTCCACGTTTTTACGGGCGATGCCGCCAAGGGCCATCACGTTGTTCACCGGAATGCCCTGCGAGGTGAAGCACTCCATAATGGCGCGCGCCCCGAACGCGGTGGCCGCCACCAGTCCCCCGAAGAGCGCGGGCGCATCGGTAGCCAGGTTCAGGTCGGTAATCACGCCCTTCAGGCGTTGGTTCGCATTCGGCGTACGGCGGCCGTTAAACCAGTCGAGCACCACCGGCAGGTGTTCCAGCGAGGGGTTCCGCGCCCAGGCGGCGGTCAGCGCCGGAAGAAGCTGCTTCTGGCTGGCTTTGATCTGTTCTTTCAGTTCAGGATGCTGCGCCGCCAGCTGTTCCAGCGGCCAGCCGAGGATGCGGCCGAACCAGGCGTAAATATCGCCAAAGGCGGACTGGCCCGCCTCCATGCCGATGAAGCCTGGCGTGACGCTACCGTCCACCTGGCCGCAAATGCCCTGCACGGTGTGCTCACCGACGCTGTTTTTGTCCGCAATCAGAATGTCGCAGGTGGAGGTGCCGATGACTTTCACCAGCGCATTTGGCTGTGCGCCTGCGCCAACCGCGCCCATATGGCAGTCGAACGCGCCGCCTGAAATCACCACGTTTTCCGCCAGACCCAGGCGCTGCGCCCATTCGGCGCTCAGCGTGCCAACGGGAATATCAGCGGTGTACGTGTCGGTGAAGAGCGGATTCGGCAGATGTTTATTGAGCAGCGGATCGAGTTCGTCGAAGAAGCTGGCGGGTGGCAGGCCGCCCCAGCTCTCATGCCACAGGGATTTATGTCCTGCGCTGCAGCGCCCGCGGCGAATATCCTGCGGACGTGTGGTGCCAGAGAGCAGGGCGGGAACCCAGTCACATAATTCAATCCACGAGGCTGCAGCCTGCGCTACCCGGCTGTCTGCGCGGGTGACATGCAGGATCTTGGCCCAGAACCATTCGCTGGAGTAAATGCCGCCGATGTAGCGGGAGTAGTCGGTTTTGCCGGGCTGGTGGCACAGGCGAGTGATGGCTTCGGCTTCTTCAACCGCGGTGTGATCTTTCCACAGCACGAACATGGCGTTGGGGTTATCGGCGAACTCCGGGCGCAGCGCCAGCACGTTGCCGTCAGAATCAATGGGTGCCGGAGTGGAACCGGTGCTGTCGACGCCGATGCCGACGACTTCTGCGCGGCGTTCGCCCAGATCGTTCAGCACATCTTTTAGCGCAGACTCCATGGATTCCATGTAATCCCGCGGGTGATGGCGAAACTGGTTGTTCGGCGCGTCGCAGTAGCGACCTTCCTGCCAGCGCGGATACCACTCCACGCGGGTGGCGATTTCCTTTCCGCTGGCACAGTCCACCGCCAGCGCTCGCACTGAGTCACTGCCAAAGTCGAGGCCAATTGTTATTGCCATCGTGTTGCTCCATAAGAGTATCGGGTATGGAGCAACAGTAGTTTTTGGCGAAAAAAAGCGTCAGGCGTGAAGCGCTAATCTTATGGATAATAATGCTGTGGCATAACAAAGTGTGACGCCGTGCAAATATTCTCACAGGCCATTTTCTGCTTTTTCGCTTCGCTGGCAATATGGACAAATGCTTTCCTGACAGACCTGCTGAGCGAGCGTTTTTTATGCCTGAACTCCAGAACGATCCGCTGTTACCTGGCTACTCTTTTAATGCCCACCTGGTGGCGGGACTGACGCCTATCGAGGCCGAAGGGTATCTCGATTTTTTTGTCGATCGCCCGCTCGGTATGAAGGGCTATATCCTCAACCTGACGGTGCGTGGGGAAGGAGTGATCAACAATCATGGGCACCAGTTTGTTTGTCGCCCCGGGGATATTGTGCTGTTTCCGCCAGGTGAAATTCATCACTATGGTCGCCATCCCGAGGCCAGCGAATGGTATCACCAGTGGGTTTATTTCCGCCCTCGCGCCTACTGGCATGAGTGGCTGAGCTGGCCGACGCTGTTCGCCCAAACCGGTTTTTATCGCCCGGACGAAGCGCATCAGGCGCTGTTCGCCGAGCTGTTCGGACAGATTATCGACGCCGGGCAGGGCGTGGGGCGCTATTCCGAACTGTTAGCAATCAACCTGCTGGAGCAGTTACTGCTGCGGCGCATGGAGGTCATCAACGCATCGCTGCATCCGCCGATGGATAACCGGGTGCGCGACGCTTGTCAGTATATTAGTGACCATCTCGCCGACAGCCAGTTTGATATCGCAAGCGTGGCCCAGCACGTCTGCCTGTCGCCGTCGCGGCTTTCGCACCTGTTCCGCCAGCAGCTCGGCGTCAGCGTGCTGAGCTGGCGTGAAGATCAGCGAATCAGCCAGGCGAAGCTCCTGCTGAGCACCACGAGAATGCCGATTGCCAGCGTCGGCCGGAACGTAGGCTTCGAAGATCAGCTCTACTTCTCCCGGGTATTCAAAAAATGCACAGGCGCGAGCCCCAGCGAGTTCCGGGCCGGATGTGAATAGGGCTCAGGCGCAGCGTTTAAGCCAGCGGCGCACGTTGTGTCGCGCATGCAGGAATTCGCTGTCGTTAGGGCGAATTTGCAGAATGAATTCAATTTTTCCCTGCATGGTCTGCAGCCAGTGCCGTTCTGTCATCTCGCTGTGCGCAGGGGACCAGCCAAATTTTTCGTAATAGTAGAGCGTTTGACGTAGCTCCCGACGCAGCGTGGCTGGCGCCTGCGGATAGGGGCCATTGACCACTATACCTGTGACAATCTGTCGCTGTCCCTGGCTCATCAGCCGGGTCTTATCGTGGTTAAGTTCGAACCCCAGTTCCGCAAGGAAACCCTTCACCTTATTCCTGACTCTGCGAGCGTCAAAATCCCCGGAGAATGTCATGTCGTCGCCGTAGCGGGTATAGGCAATCTCCTGCTCAGCGCACCAGCGTCCTATGTAATTATCAAAATCACGCAGCACCAGATTGGCGATGGTCGGTGAAGTGGGGGCCCCCTGCGGCAGCCTGTCGCGATAACAACATAAATGGCTGAGCAGCGTGATGGTGGCTTGCGGCAGGCGGGTTTTGGCAAACGCCTGTTGCCAAACCTGAGGAAAAATAATCCGCTGGAAGAAATTGTCTATGTCCATCTTGAGCACCTGCTTCTGTCTGACGTGCGGCAACACGTTGTTCAGCAGGGTATAGCCAGGCCGCCAGGCGGTGGCGTAATCGGACAACGGCAGCAGACTTAACACATGGCGAAGGATGTTGCGCTGAACGCTTTTCAGCAGAGGAGCGGGCACATGAATCGTGCGGATCCCGCCGCTGCGTTTCGGCAGCTGTAATTCACGGTAATGACGGTCGCTGTGGTTGCTCAGCGCGTACAGGCAACGCAGCTGTTTAGCGGGGCTCCAGTGCGGGTGACCGGTCAGTTCCAGTGATATCAGGCTTAGCTGTGCAGCGTTCATGATTGGCGATGCTCCTTATCTGTGCCAGCAGCAGAGCACCACAAAATGATTCCTTAAGGTGCGAAGGTGTACATTCGCGAAGCGGGTACACAACGTGTACAGCCGTACTCCGGAGCACCTTAGGGTCAGCGTTGCAGGTAGTCAGTACAGAACGGCGACTCGCCGCTCCGCCAGTTGTTTCAACCGGGAAAGCTGCTTCTGCTGCTGGCGTTTTAAGTATACCCACGGAAGAGGGCGTGGCGCAAAAAACGGCGCCAATGGTGTATCATTTTGTTACAGGTTCGTTATCTGTTTTCTTGACTCCCGATCGGGACCCTCTGAGAATCCCTGACTCATTATCTGACCGGATACTCTATGCAAGCGTTACTGGAACATTTCATTACCCAGTCGGTGATGTATTCACTGATTGCCGTCGCGCTGGTGGCGTTTCTGGAATCGCTGGCGCTGGTGGGTCTGATCCTGCCGGGCACCATTATGATGTCCGCGCTTGGGGCGCTCATCGGCAGCGGGGAAGTGAACTTCTGGCAGGCGTGGCTGGCAGGCATCATCGGCTGCCTGCTGGGCGACTGGATCTCCTTCTGGATTGGCTGGCGCTTCAAAAAGCCGCTGCACCGCTGGTCGTTTATGAAGAAAAACAAAGCGCTGCTCGATAAAACCGAACATGCGCTGCACCAGCACAGCATGATTACCGTGCTGATTGGCCGCTTTGTTGGCCCGACGCGGCCTCTGGTGCCGATGGTCGCCGGGATGCTGGACCTGCCCGTTTCCAAATTCATTGTGCCGAATCTTATTGGCTGCCTGCTCTGGCCGCCGGTCTATTTCCTGCCGGGGATCCTTGCCGGGGCGGCGATCGACATTCCTGCCGATGCGCAAAGCGGCAGCTTCAAATGGCTGTTGTTGCTGGCGGTGGGGCTGGTGTGGCTGACGGCGTGGCTCGGCTGGCGACTGTGGCGCAGCGGCAAATCAGGAACCGACAGGCTGACGCGCTATCTGCCGCGCGCGTGTCTTATCTGGCTGACGCCTGTGCTCACTCTCGGGACGGTGGTGTCACTGTATGTTCTGTTTAAACACCCGCTGATGCCGGTCTATCTGGATATTTTAGGTAAGGTTGTGAGTCGGTAATTTCCCTCTCCCCGGCCCTCTCCCAAAGGGAGAGGGAGGAAACCTTAACCGATCCCCAACAAATGCGACGCGGTCGCTTCACCGCTCAGCAGTTCATCGGTGGCGCCATCCCAGACGATACGCCCGTCGGCAATGACCAGCGAACGTGGCGCAATGCGGGCCGCATCTTCCACGCTGTGGGATACCATCAGCAACGTTAAGTGCTGACGACGACAGACGTCCCTGACCAACTCCAGCATCTCCTGACGCAGCGCCGGGTCGAGGGCGGAGAACGGTTCATCGAGCAGCAGCACCGGCTGCTCCCGCACCAGACAGCGTGCCAGTGCCGCACGCTGGCGCTGGCCTCCCGATAGTTCACCCGGCAGACGTTCCAGCAGCGACTCGATGCCCATCTGGCTGGCGATCACGCTTAACTTGTGCCGTTGAGCATCGTTCAACTTCAGTCCCGGATGCATCCCGAGACCAATGTTCTGACGCACCGTCAAATGGCTGAACAGGTTGTTCTCCTGAAACAGCATCGACACCGGACGTCTGGCAGGGGGCGTCCGGGTATGCGGCTGATTTTCAATAGAAATGGTGCCGCTTTCGGGTGTCAAAAAACCGGCAATCAGGTTCAGCAAGGTGCTCTTACCCGCGCCGCTTGGGCCGAGCACGGCAATCTGCTCGCCCTGCTTAACGGACAGGGTGAAACGCATCGGCAGATGCTCGTACAGCCAGGTGACATCATTCAGTTTTAGCATCGCGGCCCGGAAGTTTTTCAATCAGGGTGAATAACAGGAAGCAGAGCAGCAGCAGAATAAAAGCGGTGACCGCCCCGTCCTGGCTGCGATAGGCCCCAATCTGCTGATAAAGATAGAACGGCAGTGTGCGGAAATCTTCATTGCCGAACAGCGCCACCACGCCAAAATCACCAATCGATAAAACGCAGGCAAATGCCAGCGCCTGGGCCAGCGGACGCTTCAGCGCCCGCAGCTCCACCACGCGGAAACGTGTGAAGCCCTGCATCCCCAGCGACTGGCAAAGCAGGCTATAGCGCGACGTGGCATCGCGCATTGGGCTTTCCAGCACCTTGAGCGCATAGGGAATGGCCATCAGCGCGTTGGTGAATATCACAATGCCGTCGGCGGAAGCGGGCAGCCCGACGCTGCTGTTGAGCAGTAAAAAGAAGCCGGTCGCCAGCACGATGCCCGGCATGGCGAGGATCAACATGCCGCTCAGCTCCAGCGCCTGCCCGGCGAGATGCCGGTTTCTGGCGCGCAGTTCGCGGCTGCTCCACAACAGCATCAGCGTCAGGGCGACGGAGAGGAAACCGGCGGCAACGGCGATGCGCAGCGAAGTCCAGATGGCCTGCCACAGTTCGGGCTGCGTCAGCACCTGTGGCAGATTGCGATTCAGACCATCGACGATCACTGCCAGGAGCGGTGGCAGCAGCAACAGCAGCGCACAAGCGATAAGCATCGTGTCGATAATTTGGCTGTGCAGACGATCGTCCGGATCGCGCCAGCCCGTATGTTGTGTATTGCCCGGCGCGAGTGACTGGCTCAGCCGCTGGCTGGTAAGCATTAGCCCGAGGCAGCAGACCATCTGGACGATCGCCAACATCGCCGCGCGGCCCGGATCGTAATCAAAGTTCAGCGCCTGATAGATGGCCAGTTCGATGGTGGTCGCCTGCGGCCCGCCGCCCAGCGACAGCACGGTGGCGAAGCTCGCGAAGCAGAGCATGAAAATCAGCGCGGCGATGGCGGGAATTTGCCGCCGCATCCACGGCCATTCAACGAAGCGGAAAAAGGCGAAGCCGCGCATCCCTAACTGCGCCGCTAACTGGCGTTGTTCACCAGGGATTTGCTCCAGCGCCTGAAGCAGCAGACGCGTAGCCATCGGCATATTGAAGAAGACATGGGCCAGCAGAATGCCTTTTAAACCGTAGGGCGAGAATGACCAGTGCCAGCCAAGCAGCGCAAACAGCTGCGCCAGCCAGCCCTGGCGTCCGTAAACGCTGAGGATGCCGAACACCGCCACGAGCACCGGCAGAATGAGCGTCATCGCGCACAGCCGCAGCAGGATTTGTCGCCCGGGAAAGCGGCGGCGATAGAGCGAACGGGCAAGGAAGATGGCAGGAATAACCGACAGCAGGGCGGAAAGAAATGCCTGCCAGAAGGAGAATCTCACCACGTGCCACAGATAGCTGTCGTGCAGGAATTCGCCCCAGCTTCCCGCCGGGGCGTTAAGCCATAAAGCCAGAAAGGCGGCCAGCGCCACGGCCACCATCAGCGTGGCAACCGTGACGCCCGGCAGCAGCCAGCCGGGGATTACTGACTGACGGCGCGTTGCCATGCGGCAATCCAGCCCTGACGTTCGGTGGCGACTTCGCGCGGGGTGTATTCCAGCGTGGTTTGCGGTTTCACCAGACTGTTGAATGCTTCTGGTAATTCAACCTGCGTCACCGGGTACATCCAGTTGCCCGTCGGGATCGCTTTCTGGAACGCAGGGCTGACCATAAATTTCAGGAACTGTTCGGCAAGCGCGGGTTGTTTGCTCGCGGCGGTTCGTGCGGCCACTTCCACCTGCAAATAATGCCCTTCGGCGAAATCGGCGGCGGCGTAGTTATCCTTTTTCTCTTCGATGATGTGGTAGGCCGGAGAAGTGGTGTAGCTCAGCACCAGGTCGCTTTCCCCTTTCAGGAACAGGCCGTAGGCCTCAGACCAGCCTTTGGTGACGGTGACGGTTTTCGCCGCCAGTTTCTGCCAGGCTTCCGGTGCCTTATCGCCGTACACTTTCTGCATCCACAGCAGCAGGCCAAGGCCCGGGGTGCTGGTGCGCGGATCTTCATAGATCACGCGCCATTTGGTTGGGCTCTCCACCAGATCCTTCAGGCTTTTCGGCGGGTTCTTCAGTTTGTTTTTGTCATACACAAAGGCGAAGTAACCGTAGTCGAACGGCACAAAGGTGTCGTTCTTCCAGCCGCCAGGGACCGTCAGGTTATCGGCCTGAACGTTGCTTTTGGCGAACAGTTTGGTCTGGGTCGCCGCTTCCAGCAGGTTGTTATCGAGCCCAAGCACTACGTCGGCTTTGCTGTTTTTGCCTTCCATACGCAGACGGTTGAGCAGCGATACGCCGTCTTCCAGCGCCACGTATTTCAGCTCGCAGTTGCAGTCTGCTTCAAAGGCTTTTTTCACCGCCGGGCCAGGGCCCCAGTCGGCAGAGAAAGAGTCGTAGGTATAAACGGTGAGAACAGGTTTGGCGAAAACAGGCACGCTAACCAGCGCCAGTAACGGCAGGAGTTTTTTCAGCACTTTGCACCTCAAAAATTAGGGGTGGCAAAGGATTTTGAGTGAGCCTCAAATCCCTTCGCCGGCGTTATCCGGATCAGGTTCGACGGGTATTATCTCAGCCGCGTTACGCAGCACCCCGTTGAGAACGCGCCATTGTAATGAGTTTGTGACTTTTCAGGAAGTCCTACGGATCGGGCGGCGCAAACCAGGCTGACTTAAAGTCAAACCAGCCGAGGGTATTCATGCGTAGACCGCGCATGCTGCGCTGTCCCTGGATGCGCAGCCAGTGGTGGATCAGCGGCACGATGGCGCGCTGGGCGATCAGCTGCTGCGACCAGTTGGCGAGGTTGATTTCACCCGCCTGCCAGTCGGCGGCGGCCTGCTGCCAGTCCAGCGGGATGCAGTGCTGAATCAGCGGGACTTCAAACAGGTGTGCGAACAGCGAGAAGTCCAGCGGTAGCGTGAAATTGGCGCTGTTGAGCCACATATCGCTTTGCGCTTCACCGCGGTGCCATTCATCGTAGTCGAGTTCCTGAATTTCCAGTTTCACCCGATGCTCAGCCAGCAGGCGGCTCATGATCAGCGCTATGTTTTTATGTTCCAGATGTTCCCGATAATAGGTGAGGGTGAGCGTTTCCAGCCCGGCGGGCTTGTCCCCTTTGCCGGGGCGGGCGTGGTGCCAGCGCGGTAGCAGGCCATACGCCGGGAACCAGTAGCCCTGATACTGCTCGTCGGCGTGATAGAGCAGATTGGCCGGGGAGAGGATCTCGCTGACCCAACGGCGGACGTCGTCCGATAAGCCTTTCTGGCTGCGGGCGTCGAACAGCAGGTAATAACAGCCCTCTTCAAGGCGGCTTTCCACCGCTTTTTCACCTTCGGTGGAGCCTTCCAGCGTCAGGCCGCAGGTGACCTCATCACCCACTTCCGGTAACACCCAGACGTTCACCTCATCGATAAGTGCCCGAAAACCAAAGAAATCGTCGAAGGCATGGATCTTGAGCTGATTCTGGTTGTTGCGCGCGACGGCGTAAGGCCCGGTGCCCACCGGCAGGCTGGAAAAATTGTGCATGGTTTCCCACTCCCACGGCAGGATCATCGCCGGGATGTGGCCAAGCAGCCAGGGCAGCCAGCGATCCGGGCGCGCCAGGTGAATATCCAGCGTCCAGGTCGTCGGGGAAACAATCTGGCTGATGTGCGCATAAAGCGGCAGGGTGTTGATGCGCTGCAAGGTGTGGATAACATCCTCCATTTCCAGCTCCCGACCATGGTGGAAATGGATGCCGGGGCGGAGGTAGAAGCGCCAGTGTAAAGGGGAAATTTGCTGCCAGTGGTGGGCGATATCCGCTTCCAGTTCCCCGTTTTCCTCATTTATGCGCGTCAGGGCGCTAAATATCTGCCGGGCAATATGGGTTTCCGAGCGGCGCAGCGGCGTGCCGGGCAGCAGGTTACGCATTGGCCGGTAGTAGAGCACCCGCAGAATATGCCGCCCCTGGCGAAAGCTGCGCCCTAAATGCGACACCAGCATCTGGCGCACCGTGGCCTTGTCGCCAACCAACTGCACAAGCTGATCGATTCTGTCCTGTTCGAGCAAGTCCTCAGCCCGCTGCTGCTGGAGCGCGAGGCCCGTGTAGAGGAAGGTGAGGTGCGAGCGCTTACCTCGCCCAGCCTCTGCCTGCCAGGTCAGCCAGCCACGTGACTCCATGGTATTTAGCAGCGTGCGCATGTGGCGGCGTGAGCAGCTAAGCAGTTCCGCCAGCTCGTTGAGCGTGGTGTCCTGGGATTTTCCGTCACAGCATTGCCACAGGCGGATGAACTGTTGTTGCAGGCGACCAGAGGACATAAAAGAGGAACTCCCGGTAAAAACTCAGCAATTTATTAATCCTCATATTAAGCCAATAATCAACTCCGATGAAGTGAGGAGGTGAATATGTCGAAGCCATCTGTCCGTCAGTTTTACCAACAGTACTTTTTGGCGACGCAGGGAGCGTCATGGCTGGCCCGCCTGGTCGCAGGATTGCGCCTGAAAATGCTGGAAGAATTGATGCAGTGGGATGTTACGAACCCGGCTTCTGGATCTCATTAACTTGCCAAATCATGTGTGACTGAGTATTGGTGTAAAATCACCCGCCAGCAGAAAGCTTCTGCTGGCTTTTTTCGTTTCTCTTTTGTGCATAAGGAAGGATCATGCTCTGGCTGATGACGATGGGACGACGCCTGAACGGGGTGTACGCGGCTTTTATGCTGGTGGCGTTCATGATTGGCGTGGCCGGGGCTTTGCAGGCGCCGACGCTGAGCCTTTTTCTCAGCCGTGAAGTTGGTGCGCAGCCGTTCTGGGTCGGCCTGTTTTACACCGTTAACGCCATCGCCGGGATCGCCGTAAGCCTCGGCCTGGCGAAACGTTCGGACCGCAAGGGCGACCGGCGTAAGCTCATTATGTTCTGCTGCCTGATGGCTGTGGGCAACGCGCTGCTGTTCGCCTTTAATCGTCACTATCTGACGCTGATAACCTGCGGTGTGCTGCTGGCTTCACTTGCCAACACCGCGATGCCGCAGCTTTTTGCCCTGGCGCGTGAATATGCCGACAGCTCCGCCCGCGAAGTGGTGATGTTCAGCTCGGTCATGCGTGCGCAGCTATCGCTGGCGTGGGTGATTGGCCCGCCGCTGGCCTTTATGCTGGCGCTGAATTACGGCTTCACCGTGATGTTTTCCATTGCCGCCGGGATTTTTGTGCTCGGCCTGGCGCTGATTGCTTTTGCGCTACCGTCGGTGGCGCGTGTGGAACAGCCTGCCACGGTGGCGCTGACCGAAGTCAGCGGCTGGGGTGATAAAAACGTGCGCATGCTGTTTATCGCTTCCACGCTGATGTGGACCTGCAACACCATGTATATCATCGACATGCCGTTGTGGATCAGCAGCGATTTAGGGCTACCGGACAGCCTCGCGGGCATTTTGATGGGCACGGCGGCGGGGCTTGAGATCCCGGCGATGATCCTCGCGGGCTACTACGTCAAACATTTCGGCAAGCGTCGGATGATGATCACCGCCGTGGCTGCGGGTGTGCTGTTTTACATTGGGCTCATTCTGTTTCACAGCCGCGAGGCGCTGCTGATCCTTCAGTTGTTCAACGCGGTGTTTATCGGGATTGTCGCCGGGATCGGCATGCTGTGGTTCCAGGATCTGATGCCAGGGCGCGCAGGAGCGGCAACGACGCTGTTTACGAACAGTATTTCGACTGGCGTGATTCTGGCGGGGGTGATTCAGGGTGCGGTATCGCAGAGTTTCGGACACCATTATGTTTACTGGGTGATTGCGGCGATTTCGCTGGCGGCGTTTGGACTGACCTGTAAAGTGAAGGACGTTTAATTGATGAGATGCCCGGCGTGGCGTCGCCTCCGCCGGGTAGAAGGATTAACCCATAAATGCAGGTTGATTACTTTCGTAAGCTGAAATCGCGTCTTCATGCTGCAGCGTGAGGCCGATACTGTCGAGGCCGTTCAGCATGCAGTGACGGCGGAAGGCGTCGAGGGTAAAGCGGTAAACTTTATCGCCCGCTTTCACCTCCAGCGCTTCCAGGTCCACTTCAAACTTCATTCCTGGATTTGCCTGCACCTGCTTAAACAGCTCGTCGACCTGCTCATCGCTCAGCGTCACCGGCAGCAGCTGGTTGTTAAAGCTGTTGCCGTAAAAAATGTCGGCGAAGCTCGGCGCAATCACCACTTTGAAGCCGTAATCGGTCAGTGCCCAGGGCGCGTGCTCACGAGAAGAGCCGCAGCCAAAGTTTTCACGTGCCAGCAGAATGGACGCGCCTTTGTATTCCGGGAAGTTGAGCACAAATTCAGGGTTAGGTTGCTCACCTTTATCATCAAGGAAGCGCCAGTCGTTGAACAGGTGCGCGCCAAAACCTGTGCGGGTCACCTTCTGCAAAAACTGCTTCGGAATGATGGCATCGGTGTCGACGTTAGCCGCATCCAGAGGGACAACCAGGCCGGTGTGTTGGGTAAATTTCTCTGCCATGATGGTCTCCTTATTTCATTCCACGAATATCGGCAAAATGGCCGGTCACGGCTGCCGCAGCGGCCATCGCCGGGCTCACCAGGTGCGTACGGCCCCCGCGGCCCTGACGGCCTTCAAAGTTACGGTTGCTGGTGGAGGCGCAGCGCTCGCCCGGATTCAGGCGATCGTTGTTCATTGCCAGGCACATAGAGCAGCCCGGTAAACGCCATTCAAAGCCCGCTTCGATGAAAATCTTATCCAGACCTTCCGCTTCCGCCTGCGCTTTGACCGGGCCGGACCCTGGCACGACCAGCGCCTGCACGCCTGGTGCCACTTTACGGCCTTTGGCAATTTCTGCTGCGGCGCGTAAATCTTCAATACGTGAGTTGGTGCAGGAGCCAATAAACACTTTATCGATAGCCACTTCCGTCAGCGGGACGCCAGGCTTCAGGCCCATGTACGCCAGCGCTTTTTCAGCACTTGCGCGCTCTACCGGATCGGCGAATGAGGCCGGGTCCGGGATGCTGTCATTGACGGAAATCACCTGGCCCGGGTTGGTGCCCCAGGTCACCTGCGGGGCAATCTCTTCGGCCTGCAGAGTGACGACGGTATCAAATTTCGCATCGGCGTCGGTGTTCAGGGTTTTCCAGTAAGCCACTGCGGCTTCAAAGTCCTCGCCTTTCGGTGCGTGCAGGCGGCCTTTGACGTAGTTGAAAGTGGTTTCGTCTGGCGCGACCAGGCCCGCTTTGGCGCCCATTTCAATCGCCATGTTACACAGGGTCATGCGGCCTTCCATCGTCAGCGCCTGAATGGCGTCGCCGCAGAATTCAACCACGTGCCCGGTGCCGCCCGCGCTGCCGGTTTTACCGATAATGGCCAGCACGATATCTTTCGCCGTAATGCCCGGTGCCGCTTTGCCTTTGACTTCAATCTTCATGGTCTTCGCGCGGCCCTGCTTCAGGGTCTGCGTCGCCAGCACGTGCTCCACTTCGGAGGTGCCGATACCGAAAGCCAGCGCGCCAAATGCGCCGTGGGTGGCGGTATGAGAATCGCCGCAAACGATGGTCATGCCAGGCAGGGTGATGCCTTGTTCAGGCCCCATCACGTGCACAATGCCCTGATACGGGTGGTTCAGGTCGTACAGCTCCACGCCGAATTCATTGCAGTTTTTAATCAGTTCCTGCATCTGAATGCGGGCCATTTCGCCGGACGCGTTAATGTCTTTGGTTTCCGTCGACACGTTGTGATCCATCGTGGCGAAAGTTTTACCCGGTTGGCGCACCGGGCGGTGATGCGCACGCAGGCCGTCAAATGCCTGCGGGGAAGTCACTTCATGGACCAGGTGGCGGTCGATGTACAGCAGTGGGGTTTCCTCTGGCGCTTCATGCACGATGTGCGCATCAAACAATTTTTCATATAACGTCTTCGCCATGATTACACCCCTTCTGCGACATAGCGGGCGATGATGTCGCCCATTTCATCAGTGCTGACCGCTGCGTTGCCGCGAGCCAAATCACCGGTACGAACGCCTTGCTCTAATGCGCGGTTGATCGCATTTTCGATAGCAGTTGCCGCGTCGTTTGCATCCAGGCTGTAGCGCAGCAGCAACGCCAGCGACAGGATCTGCGCAATCGGGTTGGCGATGTTTTTACCTGCGATATCCGGCGCTGAGCCGCCCGCTGGCTCGTACAGGCCAAAGCCCACTTCGTTCAGGCTTGCAGACGGCAGCATGCCCATGGAGCCAGTGATCATCGCGCATTCGTCAGAGAGAATGTCGCCGAACAGGTTAGAGCAGAGCAGCACGTCAAACTGGGACGGATCCTTAATCAGCTGCATGGTGGCGTTGTCGATGTACATGTGCGCCAGCTCGACGTCCGGGTACTCTTTGGCGATTTCATTGACGATTTCACGCCACAAAATGGATGACTGCAGCACGTTCGCTTTGTCGATGGAGGTCACTTTGTGACGGCGCTTACGAGCCGATTCAAACGCGATGCGTGCAATACGCTCGATTTCAAAACGGTGATACACCTCGGTATCAAAGGCTTTTTCGTGCTGGCCGCTGCCTTCACGGCCTTTTGGCTGACCGAAGTAGATGCCGCCGGTCAGTTCACGCACGCACAGAATATCGAAGCCGTTAGCGGCGATATCGGCACGCAGCGGGCAGAACTCTTCCAGCCCCTGATACAGCTTCGCCGGGCGCAGGTTAGAGAACAGTTTGAAATGCTTACGCAATGGCAGCAGCGCCCCGCGCTCCGGCTGCTCGGCTGGCGGCAGGTTTTCCCATTTCGGGCCGCCAACGGAGCCAAACAGAATGGCATCGGCCTGCTCACAGCCTTCTACCGTCGCCTGCGGCAGCGGTTGGCCGTGTTTATCAATGGCGATGCCGCCCACGTCGTAGTGGCTGGTGGTGATACGCATAGCGAAACGGTTACGCACAGCTTCCAGGACTTTCAGGGCTTGTGTCATCACTTCCGGGCCAATACCGTCACCCGGCAACACAGCAATATGGTAATTCTTCGACATTACACGGTTTCCTTTTTGTTCTCGTTATTCTGCGCTTTGCGCTGCAACTCTTTTTCTACTTCATTGGCACGCCAGATGCTGTTCAGCACGTGCACCATCGCTTTGGCGGACGATTCAACGATGTCTGTCGCCAGACCCACGCCGTGGAAGCGACGGCCGTTATAGTTCGCCACGATATCCACCTGGCCCAGTGCGTCTTTACCGTGGCCTTTGGCGGTCAGGCCGTATTTCACCAGTTCGATGTTGAAGTTAGTGATGCGGTTGATGGCCTGGTAAACGGCATCAACAGGGCCGTTGCCGTTTGCCGCTTCGGCTTTGACTTCTTCACCGCAGGCCAGTTTGACAGAAGCGGTGGCGATATCGTTGGAGCCGGACTGCACGCTGAAGTAGTCCAGGCGGAAATGCTCTGGCTCTTCCTGCTGCTTATTGATGAAGGCCAGCGCTTCCAGATCGTAATCGAACACCTGACCTTTTTTATCGGCCAGCTTCAGGAAGGCGTCGTACAGATTGTCCAGGCTGTAATCCGTCTCTTTGTAACCCATTTCGTCCATGCGGTGCTTCACAGCAGCACGGCCAGAGCGGGAGGTCAGGTTCAGCTGGACCTGGTTCAGGCCGATGGATTCCGGGGTCATGATTTCGTAGTTTTCACGATTTTTCAGCACGCCATCCTGGTGAATACCGGAGGAGTGTGCGAACGCGCCGGTGCCGACAATCGCTTTATTCGCCGGGATCGGCATGTTGCAAATCTGGCTGACGGTCTGGCTGGTGCGCCAGATTTCGTTGTGATTGATGCGGGTCTGCACGTTCATAATGTCTTTGCGGACCTTGATCGCCATGATCACTTCTTCCAGCGAGCAGTTACCTGCGCGCTCGCCGATGCCGTTCATCGCGCCTTCAACCTGACGTGCGCCTGCGTGGACGGCGGCGATGGCGTTGCCAACGGCCAGGCCTAAATCATCATGGGTGTGAACGGAGATAATCGCTTTGTCGATGTTCGGCACACGCTCGTACAGGCCCGAAATGATATTGGCGAACTCGAACGGCATGGTATAGCCAACGGTGTCCGGGATGTTGATGGTGCGCGCGCCAGCGTTGATGGCGGCTTCGACGACGCGGGACAAATCTTCAATCGGCGTGCGGCCTGCATCTTCACAGGAGAATTCAACGTCATCGGTGTAATTGCGGGCGCGTTTAATCATATAGATTGAGCGCTCAATGACTTCATCCAGCGTGCTGCGCAGCTTGGTGGCGATGTGCATCGGAGAAGTCGCAATAAAGGTATGAATACGGAACGCTTCAGCCACTTTCAGGGACTCGGCGGCCACATCGATATCTTTTTCGACACAGCGTGCCAGGGCGCAGACGCGGCTGTTTTTAATGGTGCGAGCAATGGTCTGAACGGATTCAAAATCGCCCGGTGAGGAGACAGGGAAACCGACTTCCATCACGTCGACACCCATACGTTCGAGGGCCAGTGCGATCTGCAGTTTCTCTTTCACGCTCAGACTTGCCTGTAATGCCTGTTCACCGTCACGTAAGGTGGTATCGAAGATAACGACTTGTTGGCTCATGGTTTTGGTCCTTGTCAGTCTTAGGTCGCCTTGCTACGAGCATAAAAAAACCCGCGCTAAGGCGCGGGTTTTTAGTCTTACCAGAGGATGACTTAACGTAAAACGTCGCCCACCAGTCTACCGCGCACAGTGAATGCGTTTAGTAGTAGTAGACCGGTGAAACGAGTGGTACGGATCATTTGTCATGCCCCAGATGAATTCGTGATGCTTTTAGTGGTACTGGATACGCAGATCGATGTCAACCTTTTCTGAGGAAAAAGCCACGTGCGCGGTTGTCATAATAAGAATATTCCTTAGCTAATTGTGCTGGTTAACCTTTTTTTTCTCGCAGATTGTTTTAGCTCATCTTCATTGACTTAATGAAATGAATCATCTTTTCATGATTACTCTTATCTGGTAATGCATTTTTACTTTGCAGGCGCTGCGCTAACGCGATGATATAGCGGTGGTTAAATTAGCATGTTTTCCATATTTAAGAATTTTCACAGATAATTGATGCTGTTTTGTTATGCGATTAGGCTTTTTTAAAAATAAAAATCAGATTTTTAAAAGTATTCTTGATGCAACGTGCTGTTGTTTATTTTCCTGGTTTATGATTAAAATTTGTCTATAAAGTATCGTTTATGATTCGACCATGAAGTGAGCCTTGGGCAACATGCTGTTCATCCATGACTGACTCGTCGAGTTTTTAACAGTCTCATTTTCTTTGCATATGTTCTTCACGGAATATGCATGTTAATCGTGTTTTCAGTATTAAGAGCTGTGGCCGGATAAAGGGAGTTACGTGTGACAGTGGAGTCTACTATGATCGTCGAAAAAGAAGCCCCTCCAACAGGTTCAGGTCAGGAGCCGGTTCGCCCCCAACTCCGTTCAGTTGATCTGAATTTACTGACCGTGTTTGATGCGGTTATGCAGGAGCAGAATATTACGCGCGCGGCACATATTCTGGGCATGTCACAACCCGCCGTCAGTAATGCAGTTTCGCGCCTGAAAGTGATGTTCAATGACGAGTTGTTCGTGCGCTATGGTCGGGGTATTCAGCCTACTGCCAGAGCGTCACAGCTGTTTGGCTCTATTCGCCAGGCTCTGCAGCTTGTGCAAAATGAACTGCCGGGCTCGGGGTTCGAACCGGTCAGCAGCGAGCGGGTGTTCAACCTGTGTGTTTGCAGCCCTTTGGATAATTCTCTGATCTCATTAATTCTTAATCATGTGAATAAAGTTGCGCCCAATATCCATTTAATATTTAAGTCCAGCTTAAATCAAAATACCGAGCATCAGTTGCGTTACCAGGAACTCGAGTTTGTTATTGGGTATGAAGAGTTTCGTCGGCCTGAATTTTCCTGTGTGCCATTATTTCGCGATGAGATGGTGTTAGTTGTCAGCGAAAACCATCCGCGAGTGGTGGGCCCCTTGAAAGAAAGCGATATTTATCAGGAAGAGCATGCGGTGGTTTCCCTGGATCGTTATGCTTCTTTCAGCCAGCCCTGGTACGATACGCCAGAAAAGCAGGCCTGTATTGCCTATCAGGGAATGGCATTAATCAGCGTGCTGAATGTTGTGTCACAAACGGAGCTGGTGGCTATTGCCCCACGCCGGCTGGCAGCTGAATTTACCGAAAAATTGAATGTTAAAATGCTGCCCCTGCCGATGAAATTAAACAGCAGGACCTGTTTCCTGTCATGGCATGAAGCGGCGGGGCGCGATAAAGGACACCAGTGGATGGAAGAGCTACTGGTTTCTGTTTGTCGTCGTTAAACCCCAGAGCCTAAGCCAGGTGCATTTGCATCTGGTTTATTCTGGTTATCTCAGTCATTTCGATATTTTGCTCTAATTCTGGATCCGCGGGGCGATGCATCAGGGACTAAAAATGCATGATTGCCTGTGATGTCTCTGTTCTCTCGAATTTCTTTCATTCTCTTTTCTTATTTCTGAAGTAATCCACTATTAACTTTCCTGACACCTCCTTTTTCTGCTGTCCTGCATTTTCAGCGTCGTCCAGCTGCCGATTGCCTGCCCGATGGCGAGCGGTTATGTTAAGGAAATGCTGTCATTCCGAAATCAACAGGATGGTTTAACCCTGTTGTATGACGCTGCGGAAATGAGTTCCGCCGTCATTAACTAAGCCTGGAGGCAAACCATGGAGATGTTGTCTGGCGCTGAGATGGTCGTTCGATCGCTTATCGATCAGGGTGTAAAACAGGTGTTTGGCTATCCTGGTGGTGCCGTTCTCGATATTTATGATGCGCTGCATACCGTGGGCGGAATCGATCACGTCCTGGTTCGCCACGAGCAGGCTGCCGTCCATATGGCCGACGGTCTGGCGCGCGCCACCGGTGAAGTGGGGGTCGTTTTGGTGACTTCCGGCCCGGGTGCGACAAACGCGATCACCGGTATTGCTACGGCGTATATGGATTCTATCCCGCTGGTTGTCCTCTCAGGCCAGGTGGCGACATCGCTGATTGGCTACGACGCATTCCAGGAGTGTGACATGGTGGGGGTTTCCCGCCCGGTGGTGAAGCACAGCTTCCTGGTGAAGCAGACGGAAGACATTCCAGGCGTGCTGAAAAAAGCGTTCTGGCTCGCCGCCAGCGGTCGCCCGGGTCCGGTGGTTGTGGATTTGCCGAAAGACATTCTGAATCCTGCCAATAAGCTGCCCTACAGCTGGCCGGAATCAGTCAGCATGCGTTCTTATAACCCGACAACGACGGGGCACAAAGGTCAAATCAAACGCGCCCTGCAAACGCTTATTGCTGCAAAGAAACCGGTGGTCTACGTGGGCGGTGGTGCGATTAACTCTGCCTGCGAAGACGTGCTTAAAACGCTGATTGAAAAGCTGAACCTGCCGGTCGCGTCGTCGTTAATGGGGCTGGGCGCATTTCCGGCCAGCCACCGCCAGGCGCTGGGTATGCTGGGTATGCACGGCACTTATGAAGCCAATATGACGATGCATAACTCCGATGTGATTTTTGCCGTCGGGGTGCGTTTTGACGATCGCACAACCAACAATCTCGCCAAATACTGTCCGAATGCGACGGTGCTGCACATTGATATCGATCCAACATCAATCTCTAAAACCGTCTCGGCAGATGTGCCCATTGTCGGTGATGCGCGTCATGTGCTGGAACAGATGCTGGAGCTGCTCGACCAGGAAACCACTTCGCAGCCGCTCGATGATATTCGCGACTGGTGGCAGCAAATCGAACAATGGCGTGCGCGTCAGTGCCTGAAATATGACACCCAGAGTGAACACATCAAGCCACAGGCGGTGATTGAAACTATCTGGAAGCTGACGAAGGGCGAAGCCTACGTAACCTCGGACGTCGGCCAGCATCAGATGTTTGCCGCGCTCTACTATCCGTTCGATAAGCCACGCCGCTGGATCAACTCCGGCGGCCTCGGCACGATGGGCTTCGGCCTGCCTGCCGCGCTGGGCGTTAAAATGGCCTTGCCGGAAGAAACGGTCGTGTGCGTGACCGGTGATGGCAGCATTCAGATGAACATTCAGGAGCTGTCCACGGCATTGCAGTACGAGCTGCCAGTGCTGGTGTTGAACCTGAATAACGGCTATCTGGGGATGGTGAAACAGTGGCAGGACATGATTTATTCCGGCCGCCACTCACAATCCTATATGTCCTCACTGCCTGATTTTGTGCGTCTGGCTGAAGCATATGGTCACGTGGGGATTCGCGTGAGCGATCCCGCAGAGCTTGAAGCAAAACTTGGCGAAGCGCTGGAGCAGGTGCGAAACAATCGTCTGGTGTTTGTGGATGTTATCGTCGACGGCAGCGAGCACGTCTATCCGATGCATATTCGCGGGGGCGGTATGGATGAAATGTGGCTGAGCAAAACGGAGAGAACCTGATTATGCGCCGGATATTATCGGTTTTACTGGAGAATGAATCGGGCGCGCTGTCGCGTGTGATCGGGCTGTTCTCTCAGCGCGGATACAACATTGAAAGCCTCACCGTGGCACCGACCGACGATCCCACGCTTTCACGCATGACGATCCAGACCGTGGGCGATGAGAAGGTGATCGAGCAGATCGAAAAACAGCTGCACAAGTTAGTAGACGTGCTGCGCGTCAGCGAGCTGGGGCAGGGCGCACACGTTGAGCGTGAAATCATGCTGGTGAAGGTTCAGGCAAGTGGATACGGGCGCGAAGAAGTGAAGCGCAACACCGAAATTTTCCGCGGGCAGATAATCGACGTCACGCCTTCTATTTACACCGTTCAACTGGCAGGCACCAGCGACAAGCTCGATGCTTTCCTGGCCTCGCTGCGTGACGTGGCAAGAATTGTTGAAGTGGCGCGTTCTGGCGTGGTCGGGCTGTCGCGCGGCGACAAGATAATGCGTTAAGCCTGGCCTTCATCCGAAAATCACAGCCCGACTTCAGACGTCGGGCTTTTTTTTGCAAAATCGTCGGTCAGTGCGGATAAAAGCGGTTGCCGCTCTGCGCAATCTGCGCTTAGATGTTATGGAATTTATTCCATGATTTAACAATGGTTATGGATTGTACATTTTAAGCAAGGGGCAATTGTGAAACTGGATGAAATCGCCCGGCTTGCCGGCGTGTCACGCACCACGGCGAGCTATGTGATCAATGGAAAAGCAAAACAGTATCGCGTCAGCGATAAAACTGTCGAAAAGGTCATGGCCGTTGTGCGCGAGCATAACTATCATCCCAACGCCGTCGCTGCAGGTTTACGCGCAGGCCGCACGCGATCCATTGGCCTCGTCATTCCCGATCTTGAAAATACCAGTTACACCCGCATTGCCAACTATCTCGAGCGCCAGGCACGCCAGCGTGGCTATCAGCTGCTGATTGCCTGCTCAGAAGACCAGCCTGATAACGAAATGCGCTGTATTGAGCATCTGCTCCAGCGCCAGGTTGATGCGATTATCGTCTCCACGTCGTTACCGCCGGAACATCCTTTCTACCAGCGCTGGGCCAACGATCCTTTCCCGATCGTGGCGCTCGATCGTGCCCTGGATCGGGAACATTTCACCAGCGTCGTCGGTGCCGATCAGGACGATGCGGAAGCGCTGGCTGCAGAGCTGCGTAAATTCCCTGCGGAAACGGTGCTCTACCTGGGAGCATTGCCTGAGCTTTCGGTCAGCTTCTTGCGCGAGCAGGGCTTCCGTACTGCCTGGAAAGACGATCCGCGCGAGGTGAATTTCCTTTATGCAAACAGCTACGAGCGAGAAGCAGCGGCGCAGCTGTTCGAAAAATGGCTGGAAACCCATCCGATGCCGCAGGCGCTGTTCACCACCTCTTTTGCTCTTCTGCAAGGGGTCATGGACGTCACGCTGCGTCGCGAAGGGAAATTGCCGTCAGAACTGGCGATTGCCACCTTCGGCGATCATGAGCTGCTCGACTTCCTCCAGTGCCCGGTGCTGGCGGTGGCGCAGCGCCATCGCGATGTGGCAGAGCGCGTGCTTGAAATCGTCCTGGCAAGCCTGGACGAGCCGCGTAAGCCAAAACCAGGCCTCAGCCGGATCCGCCGTAACCTCTATCGCCGCGGTAGCCTGAGCCGCCGCTAATCGTCTGCTGGAGAGGCAATATTCTCAATGGCCTCTCCGCTTTTCTTATGGGATATACCGAAAAATCTTATTCGGACAATTCCTTAAAATTCTTAAGTTAACTATTAATTACCCATTTAAAAGCGCTCAGCGATATTAATTTAGGTTAATGAAAAGTAAAGAACGGCTATTTTTGTATTGTTTTGTTACATTCAGGCAGCCTTTTGCAGAATTAACAGCCACTTCATTCACGATCTCACAATTCCTCACGCTTTCCGGGCCGCGGGCTGGCAGAAACAGTTCCTGCAAGGGCTATTAACGCGCTAAAGAATGTCCTAAAATGCCGCGCACGTCGCAAACTGACACTTTATATTTTCACTTTTGTGAAATTGGGTTGTTCAAAAACGTTACGAAGGTGTTGGTTTTTTTCTTGCCACTATTCATGACGTTATTTTGCCTCGTTCGCTGGACAGAATTTAAACAGGGCGAATATTGGTGCTCTCAATAGAGTTTTAGGACTCATTGAGCATCAGTGCTGGCTTGACAAGCTTTTCCTCCGCTCCGTAAACTCCTTTATGTGGGAATTTGTGGGTGAAAGTGGAGAAAAGGGGGTGAGGCTGGCATGTTCCGTGGAGCTACGTTAGTCAATCTCGACAGCAAAGGGCGTTTAGCCGTTCCAACCCGCTACCGGGATTTGCTGCTTGAGAACGCTGCTGGTCAATTGGTGTGCACCATTGACATCCATCACCCATGCCTGCTGCTTTACCCTCTGCCCGAATGGGAAATCATCGAGCAAAAATTGTCGCGACTGTCGAGCATGAACCCCGCAGAACGCCGCGTACAGCGTCTGCTGCTGGGACATGCCAGCGAATGTCAAATGGACAACGCCGGTCGTTTGCTGATTGCGCCGGTTTTACGGCAACACGCCGGACTGACCAAAGAAGTGATGCTGGTCGGACAGTTCAATAAATTTGAACTGTGGGATGAAACGATCTGGTATCAACGGGTCAAGGAAGATATCGACGCTGAGCAGTCCGCCTCCGGAGAATTGTCGGAGCGGTTGCAGGACTTGTCCTTATAAAATGATGGAAAATTTTAAACATACAACGGTACTGCTGGACGAGGCTGTAAACGGTCTGAACATTCGTCCCGACGGTATCTATATTGACGGCACTTTTGGTCGTGGTGGTCACTCACGCCTGATTCTTTCGCAGCTGGGTGCGCAAGGGCAGTTGCTGGCTATCGACAGAGATCCAGAAGCCATCGCTGTGGCGAACGCCATTGACGATCCTCGTTTTTCCATTGTGCATGGACCTTTTTCCGCGCTGGGTGACTATGTCGCCGAGCGCAATCTGATTGGCAAGATCGACGGTATTCTGCTCGATCTTGGTGTCTCTTCACCTCAGCTGGACGATGCAGAACGCGGCTTCTCCTTTATGCGAGACGGGCCGCTGGATATGCGCATGGACCCAACGCGCGGTCAGTCGGCAGCCGAATGGCTGCTGAACGCGGAAGAAGCGGACATTGCCTGGGTGATCAAAACCTTCGGCGAAGAACGTTTTGGCAAGCGCATTGCCCGTGCCATCGTGGAGCGTAATCGCGTTGAACCCATGACCCGCACCAAAGAGTTGGCGCAGGTCATTGCCGCCGCGATGCCGGTGAAGGACAAATTCAAACATCCTGCGACCCGTACTTTCCAGGCGGTGCGCATCTGGGTGAACAGTGAACTTGAGGAGATAGAGCAGGCGCTAAAAAGCTCGCTCGACGTGCTTGCCCCGGGTGGGCGGCTCTCCATCATCAGTTTCCACTCGCTGGAAGACCGCATTGTGAAGCGCTTTATGCGTGAGCAAAGCCGCGGTCCGCAGGTTCCGGCCGGGTTACCGATGACCGAAGAGCAACTCAGGAAACTGGGTGGCCGTCAGCTGCGGGCACTAGGCAAGTTGATGCCGGGCGAAGATGAAGTGGCAGAGAATCCACGTGCCCGTAGTTCAGTGCTGCGTATTGCAGAGAGGACGAACGCATGATCGGCAGAGTGACAGAAGCCTTAAGCAAAGTGAAAGGGTCGTTAGGAAGCAACGAGCGCCATGCCTTGCCTGGCGTGATCGGCGACGACCTTTTGCGGTTTGGGAAGCTGCCACTCTGTCTGTTCATTTGCATCATTTTATCCGCCGTTACGGTTGTTACCACAGCGCACCATACGCGCCTGTTAACTGCTCAGCGCGAGCAGCTGGTGCTGGAACGCGATGCACTGGATATCGAGTGGCGTAACCTGATTCTTGAAGAAAATGCGCTCGGCGATCATAGCCGGGTTGAGCGGATCGCGACGGAGAAGCTGCAAATGCAGCATGTCGATCCTTCGCAGGAAAACATCGTCGTTCAAAAATAAACGGTACAGAAAAAAGGATGATCGTAACGCAATGAAAGCAGCGGCAAAGACGCTTAAACCAAAACGTCAGGAAGGTCAGGCCAACTTTATCAGTTGGCGTTTTGCGTTGCTTTGCGGTTGCATTCTGCTGGCTCTCACATTCCTGCTGGGTCGCGTGGCATGGTTGCAAATCATCAATCCTGACATGCTGGTGCGTCAGGGCGACATGCGTTCTCTGCGCGTGCAGGAAGTGTCCACCTCCCGCGGCATGATCACCGACCGCTCAGGTCGTCCGCTGGCGGTGAGCGTGCCGGTGAAAGCCATCTGGGCCGACCCGAAAGAGCTGCACGAAGCGGGCGGTGTAAGTATTGATAATCGCTGGAAGGCGCTGGCCGATGCGCTGAATATGCCGCTCGATCAGCTGGCCTCGCGCATTAACACCAACCCGAGAATGCGCTTTATCTATCTGGCGCGTCAGGTGAACCCCGATCTGGCCGACTACATCAAAAAGCTCAAACTGCCGGGCATTTATCTGCGCGAAGAGTCTCGTCGCTACTACCCGTCAGGGGAAGTAACCGCTCACCTCATTGGCTTCACCAACGTCGACAGCCAGGGCATCGAAGGCGTTGAAAAGAGCTTCGACAAATGGCTGACGGGCCAGCCAGGCGAACGTATCGTGCGTAAAGACCGCTACGGTCGCGTGATCGAAGATATCTCCTCCACGGACAGCCAGGCGGCGCACAACCTGGCGCTGAGCATTGATGAGCGTCTGCAGGCGCTGGTTTATCGCGAACTGAACAACGCCGTGGCCTTTAACAAGGCGGAGTCGGGCAGTGCGGTGCTGGTGGACGTCAGCACCGGCGAAGTGCTGGCCATGGCGAACAGCCCGTCCTACAACCCGAACAACTTTACCGGCACGGCGAAAGACGCAATGCGTAACCGCGCAATCACGGACGTCTTCGAACCGGGCTCGACGGTGAAACCGATGGTGGTGATGACCGCCCTGCAGCGCGGTATCGTCAGCGAAAGTACGGTGCTGAACACCATCCCTTATCGAATTAACGGCCACGAAATCAAAGACGTGGCGCGCTACAGCGAATTAACCCTGACCGGGGTACTACAGAAGTCGAGTAACGTCGGTGTCTCCAAGCTGGCGTTAGCGATGCCGTCCTCAGCGTTAGTAGATACTTACTCTCGTTTTGGGCTGGGAAAGGCGACCAATTTGGGGTTGGTCGGAGAACGCAGTGGCTTATATCCTCAAAAACAACGGTGGTCTGACATAGAGAGGGCCACCTTCTCTTTCGGCTACGGGCTAATGGTAACGCCGTTACAGTTAGCGCGAGTCTACGCCACGATTGGCAGCTACGGGGTCTATCGCCCGCTGTCGATCACTAAAGTGGATCCTCCGGTGCCGGGTGAACGCATCTTCCCGGAACCGATTGTACGTACCGTGGTGCACATGATGGAAAGCGTGGCGCTGCCCGGCGGCGGCGGCGTGAAGGCGGCGATTAAAGGCTATCGCATCGCCATCAAAACCGGTACGGCAAAGAAAGTGGGTCCGGATGGCAAATACATCAATAAATATATTGCTTACACCGCGGGCGTCGCACCAGCCAGCCAGCCGCGTTTTGCGCTGGTGGTGGTGATTAACGATCCGCAGGCAGGTAAATACTACGGCGGTGCCGTTTCAGCCCCGGTCTTCGGTGCCATCATGGGCGGCGTGCTGCGCACCATGAACATCGAGCCGGATGCGCTGTCGACGGGCGAAAAAAGTGAATTTGTGACTAATCAAGGCGAGGGAACAGGTGGCAGATCGTAATTTGCGCGACCTTCTTGCTCCGTGGGTGCCAGGCGCACCGGAGCGGGCGCTGCGGGAGATGACTCTCGACAGCCGTGTAGCGGCGTCGGGCGATCTCTTCGTGGCTGTTTCAGGTCATCAGGCGGACGGGCGTCGTTATATCCCGCAGGCGATAGCGCAAGGTGTTGCTGCCATTATTGCTGAAGCAAAAGATGAGGCCGCCGATGGCGAAATCCGTGAAATGCACGGCGTGCCGGTTATCTATCTCAGCCAACTGAACGAACGCTTATCCGCGCTGGCGGGGCGTTTCTACAACCAGCCTTCCGAACAGCTACGTCTGGTCGGCGTAACCGGTACCAACGGCAAAACCACCACCACGCAACTGCTGGCGCAGTGGGCGCAGCTGCTGGGCGAAACCAGCGCGGTGATGGGGACGGTCGGCAATGGCCTGCTGGGCAAAGTTGTGCCAACCGAAAACACCACCGGTTCTGCGGTGGATGTTCAGCATGTGCTGAACGGCCTGGCAGGGCAGGGCGCAAGCTTTGCGGCGATGGAAGTTTCGTCCCATGGTCTGGTGCAGCATCGCGTGGCGGCGCTGAACTTTGTCGCATCCGTGTTCACCAACCTCAGCCGCGATCACCTCGATTATCACGGCGATATGGAACACTACGAAGCCGCGAAATGGATGCTCTACTCCACGCACCATTGTGGTCAGGCGATCATCAACGCCGATGACGAAGTGGGCCGCCGCTGGCTGACAAAGCTGCCGGACGCCGTCGCCGTCGCAATGGAAGATCATATCAATCCGAACTGTCATGGCCGCTGGCTGAAAGCCACCGCCGTGAACTATCACGACAGCGGCGCGACCATTCAGTTTGACTCCAGCTGGGGTCAGGGTGAAATCGAAAGCCGCCTGATGGGCGCGTTTAACGTCAGCAACCTGCTGCTGGCGCTGGCCACGCTGCTGGCGCTCGGTTATCCGTTGGTGGATTTGCTGAAAACCGCAGAGCGTTTACAGCCCGTTTGTGGCCGTATGGAAGTGTTTACCGCGCCAGGCAAGCCGACTGTGGTGGTTGATTATGCCCACACGCCAGATGCGCTGGAAAAGGCTCTGGAAGCGGCGCGCCTGCACTGTGCCGGTAAGCTGTGGTGCGTGTTTGGCTGCGGCGGTGACCGTGACAAAGGCAAACGTCCACTGATGGGTGCCATTGCCGAGGAGTTCGCCGATATCGCCGTGGTGACGGATGACAACCCGCGTACTGAAGAGCCTCGCGCCATCATTAACGACATTCTGGCGGGCATGCTTGATGCGGGTCACGCCAGAGTGATGGAAGGCCGTGCGGAAGCTGTCACGGCAGCCATCATGCAGGCAAAAGAAAATGACGTGGTGCTGCTGGCCGGTAAAGGCCATGAAGACTATCAAATCGTTGGCAACCGTCGTCTCGACTATTCCGACCGCGTCACCGCGGCTCGTCTGCTGGGGGTTATCGCATGATTAACATTACCCTGAGCAAAATGGCGGAGATCCTGAGCGGCGAATGCGTGGGCGAAGACGTCACCATTGACGCCGTCACCACTGATACCCGCAAAATCACCTCGGGCTGCCTTTTTGTGGCGCTGAAAGGTGAGCGTTTCGACGCCCACGATTTTGCTGAACAGGCGAAAGGCGCGGGCGCAGGTGCGCTGCTGGTCAGCCGCAAACTCGACATCGCACTGCCGCAGGTTATCGTGAAAGATACCCGCCTGGCGTTTGGCGAACTGGCGGCATGGGTCCGTCAGCAGGTGCCTACGCGCGTGGTGGCGCTGACCGGCTCCTCCGGCAAAACCTCGGTGAAGGAGATGGCGGCGTCCATTCTCGGCCAGTGTGGCAACACGCTGTACACCGCGGGCAACCTGAACAACGACATCGGCGTGCCGATGACGCTGCTGCGCCTGACGAAAGAACACGAGTTTGCCGTCATTGAACTGGGCGCAAACCATCAGGGCGAAATCGCCTGGACCGTCAGCCTGACGCGTCCGGAAGCGGCGCTGGTCAACAACCTCGCTGCCGCGCATCTGGAAGGGTTTGGGTCGCTGGCAGGCGTCGCGAAAGCCAAAGGTGAAATCTACACCGGCCTGCCGCTGAACGGCATCGCTATCATGAACGCCGACAACAACGACTGGCTGAACTGGCAGAGCGTGATCGGCGATCGTAAAGTGTGGCGCTTCTCGCCGAATGCCGCGAACAGTGATTTCACGGCCAACAACATTCATATCACCAGCCACGGCACCGAGTTCACGCTGCAAACGCCAACGGGCAACGTAGACGTGCTGCTGCCGCTGCCGGGCCGCCACAATATCGCCAATGCCCTGGCGGCAGCGGCGCTGACCATGGCGGTTGGGGCCGATCTGGCTGCGGTAAAAGCGGGCCTGGCCACGCTGAAAGCCGTGCCGGGGCGTCTGTTCCCCATTCAGCTGGCGGAAAACCAGCTGCTGCTGGATGACTCCTACAATGCGAACGTCGGTTCCATGACCGCGGCGGCACAGGTGCTGTCCGAAATGCCGGGCTACCGCGTATTTGTGGTCGGCGACATGGCCGAACTTGGCGATGAAAGCGAAGAGTGCCACCGCCAGGTGGGCGAAGCGGCGAAAGCCGCAGGTATCGACCGCGTGTTGAGCGTTGGAAAGCTGAGCAAAACCATCAGTGATGCGAGCGGCGTGGGCGAACACTTCACCGACAAGCCTGCTGTCATTGCGCGTCTCAAGGCCCTGGTCGAAGAACATCAGGTCATCACCCTTTTAGTGAAAGGTTCACGTAGCGCTGCCATGGAAGAGGTGGTTTGCGCTCTACAGGAGAACGGAACATGTTAGTTTGGCTGGCCGAGCATTTGGTCAAATATTATTCTGGCTTTAACGTCTTTTCCTACCTGACGTTTCGCGCCATCGTCAGCCTGCTGACCGCGCTGTTCATCTCCTTGTGGATGGGCCCGCGCATGATTGCCCGTCTGCAAAAATTGTCCTTCGGCCAGGTCGTGCGTAACGACGGCCCGGAGTCCCACTTCAGCAAGCGCGGAACGCCAACGATGGGTGGGATCATGATCCTGACCGCGATTGTTGTCTCGGTTCTGCTGTGGGCTTATCCCTCCAACCCGTACGTCTGGTGCGTGCTGACGGTGCTTATCGGTTACGGCATCATCGGTTTCGTTGACGACTATCGCAAAGTGGTTCGCAAAGACACCAAAGGCCTGATTGCCCGCTGGAAGTACTTCTGGATGTCGGTGATAGCGCTTGGCGTGGCGTTTGCGCTGTATATGGCAGGGAAAGACACTCCGGCGACCGAATTGGTGGTGCCGTTCTTCAAAGACATCATGCCACAGCTCGGTATTTTCTACATTCTGCTGGCGTACTTCGTCATCGTTGGGACCGGTAACGCGGTGAACCTGACGGACGGCCTGGATGGCCTGGCAATTATGCCAACCGTCTTCGTAGCGGCAGGCTTCGCGCTGGTGGCGTGGGCAACTGGCAACATGAACTTCGCCAACTATCTGCACATTCCTTACCTGCGTCACGCGGGTGAGTTGGTGATCGTCTGTACGGCGATTGTCGGCGCAGGGTTAGGCTTCCTGTGGTTTAACACCTATCCGGCCCAGGTTTTCATGGGCGATGTGGGTTCTCTGGCCCTCGGCGGCGCGCTGGGCATTATCGCCGTGCTGCTGCGTCAGGAATTCCTGCTGGTGATTATGGGTGGCGTCTTTGTTGTCGAAACGCTGTCGGTGATTTTGCAGGTAGGCTCCTTCAAGCTGCGCGGTCAGCGCATCTTCCGCATGGCGCCTATCCATCACCACTATGAACTGAAAGGCTGGCCGGAACCGCGCGTGATTGTGCGCTTCTGGATTATCTCACTGATGCTGGTGCTGATTGGCCTGGCCACGCTGAAGGTACGTTAATGATGGCTGAATACCAGGATAAAAACGTTGTCATCATCGGTCTGGGAATGACCGGGCTGTCCTGCGTCGATTTCTTCCTCGCCCGCGGCGTAACGCCGCGCGTGATGGACACTCGCGCCACGCCACCGGGGCTCGATAAGCTGCCGGAAGAGGTGGAGCGTTATGTCGGTGGTCTGAATGACGACTGGCTGCTGGCGGCGGACCTGATCGTTGCCAGCCCTGGTATTGCCCTTGCACATCCTTCCCTGAGCGCAGCTGCGGATGCGGGCGTGGAAATCGTCGGCGATATTGAACTGTTCTGCCGTGAGGCGCAGGCGCCGATCGTCGCCATCACTGGTTCCAACGGCAAAAGCACCGTGACCACGCTGGTGGGTGAAATGGCGAAAGCGGCAGGCGTGAACGTCGGCGTTGGTGGCAACATTGGTCTGCCCGCGTTAATGCTGCTGGACGTCACCCGCGAACTGTACGTGCTCGAACTTTCCAGCTTCCAGCTGGAAACGACCAACAGCCTTCAGGCGGTTGCCGCGACGATCCTCAACGTCACTGAAGATCATATGGACCGGTATCCGTTTGGTTTGCAGCAGTATCGCGCCGCCAAACTGCGCGTCTATGAGAATGCTAAAACCTGCGTGGTGAACGCCGACGATGCGCTGACCATGCCGGTTCGCGGGGCTGATGAGCGCTGCGTGAGCTTCGGCGTCAATATGGGCGACTATCACCTGAACCGCCAGCAGGGCGAAACCTGGCTGCGCGTGAAGGGTGAGAAGGTCCTGAACGTCCGTGAAATGAAACTCTCCGGACAGCACAACTACAGCAACGCGCTGGCCGCACTGGCGCTGGCGGATGCCGCCGGTTTGCCGCGCGCAAGCAGCCTGAAAGCGCTGACCACCTTCGCCGGCCTTGCGCATCGCTTCCAGCTGGCGCTGGAGCATAACGGCGTGCGCTGGATTAACGATTCGAAAGCGACCAACGTCGGCAGCACCGAAGCGGCGCTGAACGGCCTTCACGTGGACGGCACGCTGCACCTGCTGCTCGGCGGTGATGGCAAGTCGGCCGATTTCACGTCGCTGAAAACCTGGCTGAAAGGCGACAACGTGCGCCTGTGGTGCTTCGGTCGTGACGGCGATGCGCTGGCAGAGCTGCGCCCGGAAGTGGCGACTCGCACTGAAACCATGGAGCAGGCGATGCGTCAGCTTGCGCCACAGCTGAAGTCCGGCGATATGGTGCTGCTCTCTCCGGCCTGCGCCAGCCTCGATCAGTTCAAGAATTTTGAGCAGCGCGGGGATGTGTTTACCCGCCTGGCGAAGGAGTTAGGCTGATGCGTTTATCTCTCCCTCGCCTGAGAATGCCGCACCTGCCGGGATCGGGGATCCTGGTCTGGCTGTTCGCCGCATTGAAGGGCTGGGTGATGGGCTCCCGCGAGAAAGATACCGACAGCCTGGTGATGTACGATCGTACCCTGCTGTGGCTGACGCTGGGCCTTGCGGCCATCGGTTTTATCATGGTGACTTCGGCCTCGATGCCGGTCGGGCAGCGCCTGGCGAACGATCCGTTCCTGTTCGCGAAACGCGACGGGTTGTACATCGTGCTGGCGTTCTGTCTGGGTCTGGTCACGCTGCGCTGGCCAATGTCCTTCTGGCAGCGCCACAGTACCGCGATGCTGATCTTGTCGATCGGCATGCTGCTTATCGTACTGGTGGTGGGCAGCTCGGTGAACGGGGCATCGCGCTGGATTGCCTTTGGCCCGCTGCGTATTCAGCCTGCGGAATTTACTAAGCTGTCGCTGTTCTGCTACATCGCCAACTACCTGGTGCGTAAAGGCGATGAGGTCCGTAACAACCTGCGCGGCTTCCTGAAACCGATGGGTGTGATTTTCGTGCTGGCGATCCTGCTGCTGGCACAGCCAGACCTCGGGACCGTGGTCGTGCTGTTTGTCACGACGCTTGCGATGCTGTTCCTTGCCGGGGCGAAGCTCTGGCAGTTCATCGCGATTATCGGCATGGGGATTTCGGCGGTCGTGCTGCTGATCCTGGCCGAACCGTATCGTATTCGTCGCGTAACCTCTTTCTGGAACCCGTGGGAAGATCCGTTCGGCAGCGGCTATCAGCTGACGCAATCTTTGATGGCGTTCGGACGCGGAGAGATGTGGGGGCAGGGCCTCGGCAACTCGGTACAGAAACTGGAGTATTTACCGGAAGCGCATACCGACTTCATCTTCGCCATCATTGGTGAAGAACTCGGCTACGTCGGTGTGGTACTGGCGCTTTTAATGGTATTCTTCGTCGCTTTCCGCGCCATGTCCATTGGCCGCAAGGCGCTGGAGATTGACCAGCGCTTCTCAGGTTTTCTGGCGTGCTCTATCGGCGTGTGGTTTAGCTTCCAGGCATTGGTAAACGTGGGCGCGGCGGCGGGAATGCTGCCAACCAAAGGTCTGACGCTGCCGCTTATCAGCTACGGTGGTTCCAGCCTGCTGATTATGTCGACGGCCATTATGCTGCTGTTGCGAATTGATTATGAAACGCGTCTGGAAAAAGCGCAGGCGTTTACACGAGGTGTTCGATGAGTGCTCAGGCGAAGCGGTTGATGGTGATGGCGGGCGGGACCGGCGGACACGTGTTCCCGGGGCTGGCCGTGGCGCACCATCTGATGGATCAGGGCTGGCAGGTTCGCTGGCTCGGTACCGCCGATCGTATGGAAGCAGACCTGGTTCCCAAACACGGCATCGACATCGATTTCATTCAGATTTCAGGTCTGCGTGGAAAAGGCCTCAAGGCAATGCTTTTTGCGCCGATACGTATCTTCACGGCCTGGCGTCAGGCACGCGCAATTATGCAGCGTTTTCAACCTGATGTCGTGCTGGGGATGGGCGGTTATGTCTCTGGGCCTGGCGGTTTAGCGGCCTGGTCGCTGGGTATTCCTGTAGTGCTGCATGAGCAGAATGGTATTGCGGGCCTGACCAACAAATGGCTGGCGAAAATTGCCACCACCGTGATGCAGGCGTTCCCTGGTGCGTTTCCAAAGGCTGAAGTCGTCGGCAACCCGGTTCGCACAGACGTGCTGGCGCTGCCGCTTCCCGAGCAGCGTCTTACCGGGCGCGAAGGTGAAATTCGCGTGCTGGTGGTCGGCGGATCACAGGGCGCGCGCGTGCTGAATCAGACCATGCCGCAGGTTGCCGCGAAACTGGGCTCTGCTGTCACTATCTGGCACCAGAGCGGGAAAGGCGCGCAGCAGACCGTTGAGCAGGCGTATGCCGATGCCGGTCAGCCGCAGCATAAAGTGACGGAGTTTATTGACGACATGGCCGCCGCCTACGGTTGGGCCGACGTGGTAGTTTGTCGTTCGGGCGCGCTGACGGTCAGCGAAATTGCCGCCGCCGGGCTGCCTGCGATTTTTGTGCCGTTCCAGCACAAAGACCGCCAGCAGTACTGGAATGCGCTGCCGCTGGAAAAAGCGGGCGCCGCCACCATTTTTGAGCAGCCGCAGTTTACGGCCGAAGCCGTGGCCAGCACGCTGGCAGGCTGGGACAGAAAGGCATTGCTGGATATGGCAGAGCGGGCACGAGCCGCCGCCATTCCGGATGCGACCGAGCGGGTCGCGAAAGAAGTGAGCCTGGCCGCGAAGGCCTAATCATCGCAGCGCCTTTTTGCGCTGCACGAATTTTTAAGTAGTCGATGGCGTTTAGAGAATGAATACACAACAACTGGCAAAACTGCGTTCCATTGTGCCCGAGATGCGTCGCGTCCGGCACATCCACTTTGTTGGCATCGGCGGTGCTGGCATGGGCGGTATTGCCGAAGTGTTGGCCAATGAAGGGTATCAGATCAGCGGTTCGGATTTAGCGCCGAACCCGGTGACTCAGCAGCTGACGGCGCTGGGTGCCACGATTTATTTCAATCATCGCCCGGAAAACGTGCGTGATGCGAGCGTGGTGGTTGTGTCCACTGCGATTTCTGCGGATAACCCTGAAATCGTTGCCGCGCATGAAGCGCGTATTCCGGTTATTCGTCGCGCAGAGATGCTGGCCGAGTTAATGCGTTTCCGCCACGGCATCGCGATTGCCGGGACCCACGGCAAAACGACCACCACCGCAATGGTGGCAAGCATTTATGCGGAAGCAGGGCTGGATCCGACCTTTGTGAACGGCGGTCTGGTGAAAGCGGCAGGCGTTCACGCTCGTCTTGGCCACAGCCGTTACCTGATTGCCGAAGCAGACGAAAGCGACGCGTCGTTCCTGCATTTGCAGCCGATGGTGGCGATCGTCACCAACATCGAAGCCGACCATATGGATACCTACCAGGGCGACTTCGAAAATTTAAAGCAGACGTTCATTAATTTCCTGCACAATTTGCCGTTTTATGGACGTGCAGTCATGTGCGTGGACGACCCGGTAATTCGCGAGCTGCTGCCGCGCGTGGGCCGTCAGACTACAACTTACGGCTTCAGCGATGATGCTGATGTGCGCGTAGAAGAGTACAAACAGATTGGCGCCCAGGGTCACTTTACGTTGATTCGTCAGGACAGCGCGCCGTTGAAGGTCACGCTGAACGCGCCGGGCCGCCACAACGCCCTGAACGCGGCGGCGGCGGTTGCGGTAGCAACAGAAGAAGGCATCGAAGACGAGGCCATTCTGCGCGCACTGGAAAGCTTCCAGGGCACCGGTCGCCGCTTTGATTTCCTCGGTGAGTTCCCGCTGGAAGAGGTGAACGGCAAGTCCGGCACCGCCATTCTGGTGGACGATTACGGTCACCACCCGACGGAAGTGGATGTCACCATCAAGGCTGCCCGCGCGGGCTGGCCGGACAAAAACTTGGTGATGGTGTTCCAGCCGCATCGCTATACCCGTACGCGCGATCTGTACGACGATTTCGCCAACGTGCTGACGGAAGTGGATTCCCTGCTGATGCTGGAAGTCTATGCCGCAGGTGAAGCGCCGATTCCAGGTGCCGACAGCCGCACGCTGTGCCGCACCATTCGTGGGCGTGGCAAGGTTGACCCGATTCTGGTGTCTGACCCGGCGAAAGTGGCTGAAATGCTGGCCCCGGTGCTGACCGGTAACGACCTGATCCTGATTCAGGGTGCGGGAAATATCGGCAAAATCGCGCGGAACTTAGCTGAAATCAAACTCAAGCCGCAAACTCAGGAGGAAGAGCGTCATGGCTGATAGAATCGCTGTCCTCCTCGGCGGCACCTCTGCTGAACGTGAAGTGTCCCTCAATTCAGGCGCGGCAGTGCTGGCAGGTTTGCGCGAAGCGGGTATTGACGCACACGGCGTTGACCCGCGCGACGTCGATATTACGCAGCTGAAAAACGAAGGCTTTAGGAAAGCGTTTATTGCCCTGCACGGTCGCGGTGGGGAAGATGGCACGCTTCAGGGGCTTCTTGAGCTTATTGGCCTGCCTTACACCGGCAGTGGCGTAATGGCATCGGCGCTGTCGATGGACAAACTGCGCAGCAAACTGCTGTGGCAGGGCGCAGGATTGCCCGTTGCGCCGTGGGTGGCTTTGACCCGCGCACAGTTCGCAAAAGGCATGAGCCAGGATGAGCAACAGCGCATTGCGGCACTGGGTTTACCGCTGATCGTCAAGCCAAGCCGTGAAGGTTCCAGCGTTGGCATGTCAAAAGTGACCGAAAGTGGTGCATTGCATGATGCCTTAACGCTGGCTTTTCAGCATGATGAAGAAGTTCTCGTCGAAAAATGGTTAAGCGGCCCGGAATTTACCGTCGCGGTGCTCGGTGAAGAAATTTTACCGTCAGTTCGCATCCAACCGGCCGGAGTCTTCTATGATTATGAGGCGAAGTATCTCTCTGACGAGACGCAGTATTTCTGCCCTGGTTGTGAAGATCTGAACCGTGAACAAGAAATGCGCGCCCTGGTGCTTAAAGCCTGGACTGTTTTAGGTTGCTCAGGCTGGGGACGCATTGACGTGATGCAGGACAGCGATGGTCAACTCTATCTGCTGGAGGCGAACACCTCTCCAGGGATGACCAGCCACAGCCTGGTGCCCATGGCGGCGCGTCAGGCGGGCATGAGCTTCTCGCAGTTGGTAGTACGTATTCTGGACCTGGCGGGTTGATATGTCGCAGGCAGCACTGAACACACGGAACCGTGAAGAAGAGGACGATATTGCTTCTTCACGCAGGAATAATGGAACGCGTCTTGCAGGTATTGTGTTCCTGCTCGCGGTATTATGCACCGTGTTGATGAGCGGCTGGATGGTACTGGGCTGGATGGAAGATGCGCAGCGTCTGCCTTTATCCAAGCTGGTGGTGACCGGTGAACGGCACTACACGAAAAATGACGATATTCGCCAGGCGATTCTGGCGCTCGGTTCGCCGGGCACGTTCATGACGCAGGACGTGAATATTATTCAGAGTCAGATCGAACGCCTGCCCTGGATCAAGCAGGCAAGCGTTCGCAAGCAGTGGCCGGACGAATTGAAGATTCATCTGGTTGAATATGTGCCGATTGCACGCTGGAATGATCAGCATATGGTCGATAGTGACGGAAACGCGTTCAGCGTCCCGGCAGATCGCACCAGCAAGCAGAATCTGCCCATGTTGTATGGCCCGGAAGGCAGTGAGAATGAAGTGCTGCAGGGCTATCGCGATATGGGACAGATGCTGGCAAAAGGGAAGTTTACGTTGAAAGTGGCGGCGATGACCGCACGCCGCTCCTGGCAGCTGACGTTGAGTAACGACATCAAGCTGGACCTGGGGCGTGGCGATACGATGAAACGGCTTGAGCGCTTTTTAGAACTCTATCCTGTTCTTCAGCAGCAGGCGCAGACCGATGGCAAACGGATTAGCTACGTTGATTTGCGTTATGACTCAGGCGCGGCAGTAGGCTGGCAGCCCGCTCCCGTAGAGGATACACATCAACAACCGAATCAGGCACAGGCAGAGCAACAATGATCAAAGCGACGGACAGAAAACTGGTAGTAGGACTGGAAATTGGTACCGCGAAGGTAGCCGCTTTGGTAGGGGAAGTTCTGCCCGACGGAATGGTGAATATTATCGGCGTGGGCAGCTGCCCATCCCGGGGTATGGACAAAGGCGGCGTTAACGACCTGGAATCCGTGGTGAAATGCGTTCAGCGCGCCATTGACCAGGCTGAACTGATGGCTGATTGCCAGATCTCATCCGTGTATCTGGCGCTTTCAGGCAAACATATTAGCTGTCAGAATGAAATCGGCATGGTGCCGATTTCCGAAGAAGAAGTGACCCAGGAAGACGTTGAGAACGTGGTGCACACGGCAAAGTCCGTACGCGTTCGTGATGAGCATCGTGTCCTGCACGTTATTCCGCAGGAGTACGCCATTGACTATCAGGAAGGGATCAAAAACCCTGTCGGCTTGTCTGGCGTGCGCATGCAGGCGAAAGTGCATCTGATTACCTGCCACAACGACATGGCGAAAAATATCGTCAAAGCCGTGGAACGCTGTGGCCTGAAAGTTGACCAACTCATTTTTGCCGGGCTGGCATCGAGTTATTCCGTGCTGACGGAAGACGAACGTGAGCTGGGCGTCTGTGTGGTCGATGTCGGCGGTGGTACTATGGACATCGCCGTGTATACCGGCGGTGCGCTGCGTCATACCAAAGTTATCCCGTATGCCGGGAACGTGGTCACCAGCGACATCGCTTACGCCTTCGGTACGCCACCAAGCGATGCCGAGGCGATTAAAGTTCGCCACGGCTGTGCGCTCGGCTCTATCGTCGGCAAAGACGAAAGCGTGGAAGTGCCAAGCGTGGGTGGTCGTCCACCGCGCAGCCTGCAGCGCCAGACGCTGGCCGAGGTCATCGAGCCGCGTTATACCGAGCTGCTGAACCTGGTGAACGAAGAGATTTTGCAGTTGCAGGAACAGCTGCGCCAGCAGGGTGTCAAACACCATCTGGCGGCAGGCATTGTTCTGACCGGCGGTGCGGCGCAAATTGAAGGCCTGGCGGCCTGCGCACAGCGCGTGTTCCATACGCAGGTGCGCATTGGTGCGCCGCTGAACATCACCGGCCTGACGGATTATGCCCAGGAGCCTTACTATTCAACGGCTGTGGGCCTGCTGCACTACGGAAAAGAGTCACACCTGAGTGGTGAAGCAGAAGTGGAAAAACGTGTCGCAGTGAGTTCGTGGATCAAACGAATCAACACCTGGCTGCGAAAAGAGTTTTAATTTTTTATGAGAGCGCCGAAAATTGCGCTCTCAGGCGACAGGCACAACGGAGAGAGAAACTATGTTTGAACCTATGGAACTGACCAACGACGCGGTGATTAAAGTCATCGGCGTCGGTGGTGGCGGTGGCAACGCCGTTGAACACATGGTGCGCGAGCGCATTGAGGGCGTTGAATTCTTCGCGGTGAACACGGACGCCCAGGCGTTACGTAAAACTGCTGTCGGTCAGACCATCCAGATTGGTAACGGGATTACCAAAGGTCTGGGCGCGGGTGCTAACCCGGAAGTCGGTCGCAACGCGGCAGACGAAGACCGTGAAGCGCTGCGTGCTGCCCTTGATGGTGCTGACATGGTCTTCATCGCAGCCGGCATGGGCGGCGGTACCGGTACCGGTGCAGCACCTGTTGTGGCTGAAGTAGCTAAAGATTTAGGTATTCTGACCGTTGCCGTGGTGACCAAGCCTTTCAACTTTGAAGGCAAGAAGCGCATGGCGTTCGCGGAGCAGGGTATCGCTGAGCTGTCCAAACATGTGGACTCGCTGATCACCATTCCTAACGACAAGCTGCTGAAAGTGTTGGGTCGCGGCATTTCCCTGCTGGATGCGTTTGGCGCAGCCAATGACGTGCTGAAAGGCGCGGTTCAGGGTATCGCCGAACTGATTACGCGTCCGGGTCTGATGAACGTCGACTTCGCTGACGTGCGCACCGTGATGTCCGAAATGGGCTACGCGATGATGGGCTCCGGTCTGGCAAGCGGTGAAGACCGTGCGGAAGAAGCGGCTGAAATGGCTATCTCTTCTCCACTGCTGGAAGATATCGACCTGTCGGGTGCTCGCGGCGTGCTGGTCAACATCACCGCTGGTTTCGACCTGCGTCTGGATGAGTTCGAAACCGTCGGTAACACTATCCGTGCGTTTGCTTCGGATAACGCGACCGTGGTTATCGGTACTTCTCTCGACCCGGACATGAACGACGAACTGCGCGTGACCGTTGTGGCCACCGGTATCGGTATGGACAAACGTCCAGAAATTACCCTGGTCACCAACAAGCAACAGCAGCAGCCAGTGATGGACCGTTATCAGCAGCACGGCATGGCGCCGTTGACGCAAGAGCAGAAGCCGGTAGCAAAAGTGGTTAACGACAATACGCCGCAGACCACCAAAGAGCCGGATTATCTGGATATCCCTGCATTCCTGCGCAAGCAAGCTGATTAAGAATTAGCTGGAATTTGGGAATCTGCGCTCTTTGTGCTAAACTGGCCTGCCGAATGTATAGTACACTTCGGTTGGATAAGTAATTTGGCGAGATTAAACGATGATCAAACAAAGGACTCTTAAACGTATCGTTCAGGCGACTGGCGTCGGTTTACACACCGGCAAAAAAGTCACACTGACGCTGCGCCCTGCGCCGGCAAATACCGGGGTCATCTATCGTCGCACCGACTTGAATCCACCGGTTGATTTTCCGGCAGATGCCAAATCTGTGCGTGATACCATGCTCTGTACTTGCCTTGTCAACGAGCATGACGTGCGGATTTCAACGGTTGAGCACCTGAATGCCGCCCTGGCGGGTCTGGGTATCGACAACATCATGATTGAAGTCGATGCACCAGAAATCCCGATTATGGACGGTAGCGCTGCTCCGTTCGTTTATCTGCTGCTCGACGCAGGCATTGATGAACTGAACTGTGCCAAGAAATTTGTGCGCATCAAAGAGACAGTTCGCGTAGAAGACGGCGACAAATGGGCTGAATTCAAGCCGTACAATGGTTTCTCGTTGGATTTCACCATCGACTTTAACCATCCGGCGATTGACGGCAGCAACCAGCGTTATGCTATGAACTTCTCTGCGGACGCGTTCATGCGCCAGATTAGCCGCGCGCGTACTTTTGGCTTCATGCGTGATATCGAATATCTGCAGTCCCGTGGCCTGTGCCTGGGCGGCAGCTTCGATTGTGCCATCGTTGTTGACGATTATCGCGTACTGAACGAAGACGGTCTTCGCTTTGAAGATGAATTTGTTCGCCACAAAATGTTGGATGCTATCGGTGACCTCTTTATGTGTGGTCACAACATTATCGGTGCATTCACGGCGTTCAAATCGGGTCACGCACTGAACAACAAATTGTTGCAGGCCGTCCTGGCAAAACAGGAAGCCTG
Source organism: Enterobacter sp. CC120223-11 (assembly GCF_900215375.1). Classification (GTDB taxonomy): domain Bacteria; phylum Pseudomonadota; class Gammaproteobacteria; order Enterobacterales; family Enterobacteriaceae; genus Scandinavium. The sequence goes on from NZ_OBEF01000007.1 coordinate 127,321, forward strand.
GGAATTTGTGACCTTCGAAGACGAAGCAGAACTGCCGCTGGCGTTCAAAGCACCTTCAATGGTTCTGGCGTAAGCCTGACCATTCAGTAAAATCGACTGGTTAACTCAGGTACTCTCTCCGTCCTGGGTCCCAGTCGTTTTTCTTTTTGTATCTCTGATACCTCTCCCTCCCTTCTCCTGTTGTTAATTTCTGCTTCAAATACGTCCGACAGCTGATTTTGTGAGCACTTTCCCACGTGGTTTTCCGTCATTCCTGCTGCTGGCAAGCGTCATTAGTGGTACTATCTGAACGCTTAAAATTTTTAGTGGGTTGCCTGGTAACGAAGGTGAAAAGGTAAGTGAACGGAATACTGACGCGCTGGCGACAGTTTGGCAGACGATACTTCTGGCCGCATCTCCTGTTGGGGATGGTTGCGGCGGGATTCGGCTTGCCTGCGATTGCCAGTACAGCAGAATCCGCACCGCCAACCAAAACTGCCAGCAGCCACACGGCCACGACGAAGGTTAACTTCACGCATCTGATGCTGGAGGCCAATCGTCGGCCAGCGTTTACCGTCGATTACTGGCATCAGCACGCAATTCGCACGGTTATCCGGCATCTTTCGTTCGCGATGGCACCGCAGGCGCTGCCGGTAGCGGAAGCCTCCGCACCGCTTGAAGTTCATCACCTTGCCTTACTGGATACGCTCAGCGCGCTGCTAATGCGCGAAGGCCAGCCGCCTGCTGCTGTCCATTCTGCATCCGTTCAATCGGAGCCTCCTTCCGATAACATCTTCTCTGTCCGTAGCTGGTTAAGCCAGGTGCAGGGCATCCGCGCCGGACCTCAACGCCTTAGCTGAAAAGAACTCACCTTCAACTAATAACTAAAACTCCGCAAAGCGGGGCGATTGAGACTGTAATCATGCTTAATATTTTGACCAAAGTTTTCGGTAGCCGTAACGACCGTACGCTGCGCCGCATGCGTAAAACCGTTGCACAAATCAATGCCATGGAACCTGACCTGGAAAAGCTCTCTGACGATGAGCTGAAAGCGAAAACCGAAGAGTTCCGTGCCCGTCTGGAAAAAGGTGCCACTGTTGAAAGCCTGATCCCGGAAGCTTTTGCCGTTGTACGTGAGGCGAGCAAGCGCGTGTTCGGCATGCGTCACTTCGACGTACAGCTGCTCGGCGGGATGGTGCTTAACGATCGCTGCATCGCAGAAATGCGTACCGGTGAAGGTAAAACCCTGACGGCAACGCTGCCGGCCTACGTCAACGCCCTGTCTGGCAAAGGCGTTCACGTTGTAACCGTCAACGACTATCTGGCCCAGCGTGATGCTGAAAACAACCGTCCTCTGTTCGAATTCCTCGGCATGAGCGTCGCGGTGAACATGTCCGGTATGCCTGCTCCGGCGAAGCGTGAAGCCTATGCAGCCGACATCACCTACGGCACCAACAACGAATACGGCTTCGACTACCTGCGCGATAACATGGCGTTCAGCCCTGAAGAACGCGTTCAGCGTAAACTGCACTACGCGTTGGTCGATGAGGTGGACTCCATCCTTATCGATGAAGCCCGTACCCCGCTTATCATCTCCGGCCCGGCTGAAGACAGCTCTGAGATGTACAAGCAGGTTAACAAAATCATTCCAAACCTGATCCGTCAGGAAAAAGAAGACTCTGACACCTTCCAGGGCGAAGGCCACTTCTCCGTTGATGAGAAAGCGCGCCAGGTGAACATCACCGAACGTGGTCTGGTGCTGGTTGAAGAGCTACTGGTGAAAGAAGGCATCATGGATGAGGGCGAGTCGCTCTATTCTCCTGCCAATATTATGCTGATGCACCACGTCACCGCGGCGCTGCGTGCGCACGTGCTGTTCGCTCGCGACGTTGACTACATCGTGAAAGATGGCGAAGTCATCATCGTCGATGAACACACCGGTCGTACCATGCAGGGCCGTCGCTGGTCCGATGGTCTGCACCAGGCGGTTGAAGCCAAAGAAGGCGTGGACATCCAGAACGAAAACCAGACGCTGGCCTCTATCACCTTCCAGAACTACTTCCGCCTGTACGAAAAACTGGCGGGTATGACCGGTACGGCAGACACCGAAGCATTCGAGTTCAGCTCCATCTACAAACTTGATACCGTGGTGGTGCCAACCAACCGTCCGATGATCCGTAAGGACATGCCGGACCTGGTCTACATGACCGAAGCCGAGAAAATTCAGGCGATTATCGAAGATATTAAAGAGCGTACTGTTAACGGCCAGCCGGTGCTGGTGGGTACCATCTCTATCGAAAAATCGGAAGTGGTTTCTCAGGAGCTGACCAAAGCAGGCATCAAGCACAACGTGCTGAACGCCAAATTCCACGCCAGCGAAGCCGATATCGTTGCTCAGGCGGGTTATCCGTCCACCGTTACCATCGCCACTAACATGGCAGGTCGTGGTACGGACATCATGCTCGGCGGTAGCTGGCAGGCGGAAGTCGCGCAGCTTGAAGCGCCGACGGAAGAACAAATCGCACAGATCAAAGCAGACTGGCAGGTTCGCCACGACGCAGTTCTGGCGGCGGGCGGCCTGCACATCGTCGGTACCGAACGTCACGAATCACGTCGTATCGATAACCAGCTGCGTGGCCGTTCAGGCCGTCAGGGTGACGCCGGTTCTTCCCGCTTCTACCTGTCGATGGAAGATGCGCTGATGCGTATTTTTGCCTCGGATCGCGTGTCCGGCATGATGCGTAAACTGGGTATGAAGCCTGGTGAAGCCATTGAACACCCTTGGGTAACCAAAGCTATCGCCAACGCGCAGCGTAAAGTGGAAAGCCGCAACTTCGATATTCGTAAGCAGCTGCTGGAGTATGATGACGTCGCCAACGACCAGCGTCGTGCGATCTACACCCAGCGTAACGAACTGCTGGACGTGTCTGACGTGAGCGAAACCATCGCCAGCATCCGTGAAGACGTGTTCAAAGCGACCATTGATGCGCACATTCCGCCTCAGTCTCTGGAAGAAATGTGGGACATCGAAGGCCTTCAGGAACGCCTGAAAAATGACTTCGACCTCGACCTGCCAATCAAAGAGTGGCTGGACAAAGAGCCAGAGCTGCACGAAGAAACCCTGCGCGAACGTATCCTGCAAAGCGGTATCGAAGTGTATCAGCGTAAGGAAGAAGTGGTTGGCACCGAGATGATGCGCCACTTCGAAAAAGGCGTGATGCTGCAGACCCTCGACTCCCTGTGGAAAGAGCACCTGGCAGCGATGGACTACCTGCGCCAGGGCATCCATCTGCGTGGCTATGCGCAGAAGGATCCTAAGCAGGAGTACAAGCGTGAATCCTTCTCCATGTTCGCCGCGATGCTGGAATCGCTGAAATATGAAGTGATCAGCACCCTGTGCAAGGTTCAGGTCCGCATGCCGGAAGAAGTGGAAGCGATGGAAGAGCAGCGCCGCGAAGAAGCTGAACGTCTGGCGCAGATGCAGCAGCTCAGCCATGCTGACGACGACACCGCCGCAGCAGAGTCCCTGGCCGCACAGACCGGCGATCGCAAAGTTGGTCGCAACGATCCTTGCCCATGCGGTTCCGGTAAAAAATACAAGCAGTGTCATGGCCGCATTGCCTGATCACTGCGATAAATAAAAGCTGAGGCGCTGGTAACAGCGCCTTTTTTATGGAGCTAATACAATGAAAACCCTGCAAATCTCGACTGGTATTTTACGTAACGCCGCCGGTGAAATCTTTATTACCCAGCGCGCTGCGGATTCACACATGGCCAACATGTGGGAATTCCCGGGGGGCAAAATCGAAGAGGGCGAAAGCCCGGAGATGGCGCTGGCGCGTGAGCTGTTTGAGGAAGTGGGCATTTTGCCAGAATCCGCTTATCTGTTCGACAAACTGGAATATCAGTTCCCGGACAGGCACATCACGCTGTGGTTCTGGCTGGTAGACAGCTGGCAGGGCGAGCCGTGGGGCAAAGAAGGGCAGCCGGGGCGCTGGGTGGCGCAGAAGGATTTGTTGGCAGAAGAGTTCCCTCCTGCCAACGAGCCTGTGATTGCGAAACTGATCGCCGAAGCTTAAGGCTGTTCTTCGCTCCAGTCGTCGCTTTCGGAAAGATCGCCGGAGCTTGGGATCCGCTTCTCTTCAGCAGCCCATTCGCCAAGATCGATCAGCTGACAGCGCTTGCTGCAGAAGGGGCGGAACGGACTCTGTTCGCCCCAGACGATGCTTTTGCCGCAGGTCGGGCAGTTGACGGTGGTGATATCGGTCATGTGTGCTCCGTTCCTCAGCAGCAGGCCAGTTCAAAGTCCAGACGTTCCGGCACCTGGCCGTTCTCGCTGTCCAGCGGCATGAATCGAATGGCGAAGCGGCTTTTATGTCCGGAAATCTGCGGGTAAAGCTGAGCGTCCAGCGCCAGCTGTAAACGCAGCAGATCGGCATCATCACCGTTGTCCTGGAAGAAGCCGTTCAGGCTGGTCTGTTTACGGTACGGCGCGGAGTTACGGATAAGATCGAGGATCAGGTTCAGCGCCTGGTTCATCGGCTCCAGGCTCTGAAGCCAGTAAGTCACCTGTGCGTCGCGTTTGCTCTGCGGGGCATGAAGCCAGATATGCAGCGTGGGTAAATCGAAGCTGCAACAGCCGCCGGGAATGCTCAGACGCTGGCGAACCAGGCCAACCAGCTTATCTTCACGCAATACCTGCCCGACGCGCGGGGCCGTCATCAGTATGCCGCTGCTCTGCTTCAGCTGCTGGCGCAGCGCTTCGATGCGGGTTTGATCGACGCCCGGCACTTCGTCCCACTGCTTCAGTTTACGCTGCTGGCGCTCCAGCTCTTTCAGCAGTTCTGTGCGCACTTCACCGCGTTCGAACACGTCCAGTAAATCCGCAATGTTTCTGAAAAAATGCAGGGCGCTGGCGTGATCCTGCACCGGCAGATTGCTGTTGAGCTGCTGAATCAGAAACTCAATTCGCAGCCATGTGCGCATTTTCTCATTCAGGGGATGTTCAAAGAGGACGTGGGTGTGCATTACGGTTTTTCCTGTAAATCGGCCTGATGCGCCAGCTTCAGATAGCGGGCGTGCAGGCGGGCTACATCCAATGCGATGGCATCTGGTGCGCCGTTGTTATCAATGACGTCATCCGCCACGGCAAGACGCTGTTCGCGTGTGGCCTGGGCGGCAAGAATTTGTTTCGCATGGTCTTCAGACACATGATCGCGCTGAATAGTGCGTTTCAGCTGAGTTTCGACGGAAACATCGACCACCAGCACCCGGTTGGCTTTTTGCCAGAGCTTGTTTTCCACCAGTAGCGGCACAACCCACAGAACATATGGGGAGGTTGCCTGCTGCATCTGGCGTTGGGTTTCCTGCTGAATCAGAGGGTGGAGAAGGGCATTCAGCCAGGCTTTCTCGGCGGCATGAGCAAAAATACGTTCACGAAGCAGGCGGCGATTCAGGCTGCCATCCGCCAGCAGCATCTCTGCGCCATAGCGAGTGACGATTGCCTGTAGCGCCGGGCTTTCCGGTTCGACAACCTGACGGGCGATAATATCGGCATCAATCACGTGTGTTCCCAGGTCTGCAAAGGCATTCGCGACGGTACTTTTCCCGCTGCCGATGCCGCCTGTTAACGCCACTATATAGCCCATAAACCCTGTCCCGTGAAGAATAACCAATGCAAATCAATTGGTTAAAATATGCATTTCTGACCACTACCCTAACAAACGTGAATGCCGCCGTTCACCAGGTAAATTTGAACGATTGTAGCGTAAAAAAAGTGAAAATCGCAGTCTTGCGAAGGGATGATTACTGCGTATGATAGCGTCACTGGAGTTGTGCTTAGTCCTTTTTTGCCTCTAACCCCAGGAATCCCTACATGCGTATCGAAGAAGATCTGAAGTTAGGTTTTAAAGACGTTCTTATCCGCCCTAAACGCTCTACCCTCAAAAGCCGTTCCGAAGTTGAACTCGAACGCGAATACACCTTTAAGCATTCTGGTCAGAAATGGTCTGGCGTACCTGTTATTGCGGCAAACATGGATACCGTTGGGACTTTTGCAATGGCAAAAGCACTGGCGTCGTTTGGTATTCTGACCGCCGTTCACAAACACTATTCTGTTGAAGAGTGGAAAGCCTTCACGGCGAGCGTCTCTGACGATGTTCTGAAGCATGTCATGGTTTCTACCGGCACTTCTGATGCGGATTTCGATAAAACTAAACAGATTCTGAATCTGCATTCGGCGCTGAATTTCGTCTGCATTGACGTGGCGAACGGCTACTCCGAGCACTTCGTTCAGTTCCTGTCGAAAGCGCGCGCAGCCTGGCCGACTAAAACTATCTGTGCCGGTAATGTGGTCACTGGCGAAATGTGCGAAGAGCTGATTCTGGCTGGTGCAGATATTGTTAAAGTCGGGATCGGTCCGGGTTCCGTATGCACCACTCGCGTTAAAACGGGTGTGGGTTATCCGCAGCTTTCTGCCGTAATTGAATGTGCCGATGCCGCGCACGGCCTTGGCGGTCAGATCGTCAGCGATGGCGGCTGCACCATGCCGGGTGACGTAGCGAAAGCCTTCGGCGGCGGCGCGGACTTCGTGATGCTCGGCGGGATGCTGGCCGGTCACGAAGAGAGCGGTGGCACCGTGGTGGAAGAGAACGGTGAGAAATTCATGCTGTTCTACGGCATGAGCTCCGAATCAGCGATGAATCGCCACGTTGGCGGCGTTGCAAAATACCGTGCAGCTGAAGGTAAAACCGTGAAGCTGAAACTGCGTGGGCCGGTAGAAGATACCGCGCGTGATATCCTCGGAGGCCTGCGTTCTGCCTGTACGTATGTCGGCGCAGCGCGCCTGAAAGAGCTGACCAAGCGCACCACCTTTATCCGCGTTCAGGAACAAGAGAACCGCGTGTTCAACAGCCTGTAATGTTGTCAGACGCTGGCGTAGCCCCTGCGCCAGCGTTTATCCGCCGCTAATGGCATCCCCCAACTGAAACACAGGCAAATACATTGCCACCACCAGCGTGCCAATAATGACGCCCGTCACCAGCAACATTATCGGTTCTAGCAGCGTCGCCAGATTATCTGCCTGTTGATGCGTTTGCCCGCTGTGGTAGTGCGACAGATTATCCAGCATGGCATCAAGCGCGCCCGACGCTTCCCCGGTTCTGACCAGCTGTTTGCACAACGGCGTGAAAACGCTTTGCTTCTCCATCGCCTGCCAGATGGTGCTTCCCGACGCGACCGAAACACTCATCTGCTCAATGACCCTGCGCCACCACGGGCAGCTCAGCGTTTTTTCGACGCATTCCAGCCCCTGCAAAAAGGGGATCCCCGCATTCTGAGTTAAGGCCAGTACGGTATATATCTGGCTCAGCATTTGCCCGCGTATCAGCCCAGAAACCACCGGCAATTTCAGCAACACTTGTGGGCGGAGCTTTTGCCAGCCGGGACTTCGTTGTAACAGCGGCCGCAGGATAAAGGGCAGGGCAACACCGCCAAAAATAAGTGGCCAACCCTGCTGGACGATATCAGCAAGTGACATCACCAGCCGGGTGAGCAAAGGCAGCGGCGTGTTGAAAGTGCGATAGATGGCGGCAAACTCCGGCAGCACGAAGCCGCACATCCCGATAACGACCAGCACGGCAAGCGACAGAATGATCAGCGGATAACGCAGCGCTTTTTTTACCTTCTGGCTGAGCCTGTGTTGCTCCTCCTGTTGACGGGCCAGATGCGCGCAGCAGTAATCCAGCTTGCCGGTCATTTCACCCGCCTGAATCATCGCAGGATACAAGGGCGGAAAGGCTTCCGGCCACTGCTGCATGGCGGTGGAAAGGGACTGCCCCTGCGCCAGCTGCCGGGCAAGATCCTGCATCAGGGCCTGCCACTGTGGGCTGGGGTGCTGTTCTGCCAGCAGCATCAGGCTGTCGGTGAGCGTCAATCCAGCCTTGAGCAGCGTGGACAACTGTTTTATTAGCTCGCTGTTGTACTGCTTTCGCCACTGTGATTTGCTGTGCTTTTTTCGCTTTATCGCTAGCGGATACACGCCTTCCTGCCCGATAAGCGCCATGGCGGCGATTTTGCTCTCAGCCCGGACGCTACCTTCTCTGGCCTCTCCCTGCTCCGTCACGCCTCGCCAGTGCCAAAGAGAGTCAGGCATCAGGCGGCGCCCCCAATACCCGTAACAGCTCTTCTACAGTCGTTTGCCCTCTCTCAACGGCCTCGCAGCCGTGCTCAAAGAGCATCACCATGCCGGACTGGCGCGCCAGCCGTTCCACCTCATCCGGCGTTGCACCGCTCACAATCGCCTGCTTTAACGACGGCGTAACCGCCAGCACTTCAAAGAGTGCGATCCGCCCGTGAAAACCGTGGTAGCAGCGCTCACAGCCTGCTGCTCGCCAGCGGGGGAGCTTTCGCGGCCATAACGATACCGGCAGGGCGTTATACTCTCCTTCCTGAATATGGCAGTCCGGGCAAAGCCGACGAACCAGGCGCTGCGCAACGACCAGCAGCAGGGCAGAGGAGATCATCCAGCGGGCAACGCCCATTTGTTGCAGGCGAACGAGCGTCTCTGTGGTGGAGTTTGTGTGTAAGGTTGAAAGCACCAGGTGCCCGGTCTGCGCCGCTTTGATGGCGATTTCAGCCGTCTCGGTATCGCGAATTTCCCCCACCATGACCACGTCGGGATCCTGACGAAGTAGCGCCCGCAGGACGTTCTGAAACGTGAGCCCAGCGCGGGTATTTATTTGCGTCTGATTAATGCCGTCGAGCGGAATTTCAACCGGGTCCTCCACGCTGCACAGGTTGATCTCCGGCCGGTTACGCATCTGCAACGCGCTGTATAGCGTTACTGTTTTTCCGCTCCCGGTCGGGCCCGTGACGAGCAGTAAACCCTGAGGCTGCTCCAGCGCCAGACGAAAGGCCTGAAGCTGTGGTGGATTCATGCCTAAGGCCGTTACATCCAGCGCCTGATCGACCTGATGAAGCAGCCTCAGCACCACTTTCTCTCCACCGCGGCAGGGAAGCGTGGCGATGCGAAAGGAGATGCTGCGCCCGGCGATGTCCACGGTAAATTGCCCGTCCTGCGGCAGCCTTCGTTCGGCGATATCAAGGTTGCCCAATACCTTGAGGCGTGCGATGAGCGGGCTTGCGAGCGTCGGTGACAGGGCGGGCAGAGCATGGAGCACGCCATCCACGCGCAAGCGAATGCGAAGTGCCTCTTCGCCAGGCTCAATATGAATGTCCGAAGCGCGCTGCTGTAGCGCCTGCCGGAAGGTCTGATTCAGCAGTTCGATGACATCGCCGGTGTCATCGCGTGCTACGGGTAAGTGCGATTCCTGAGCCGTTTGCAGATGTTTCTCCATACGTGGCCTGTCCCAGCATTCAATATCTATCCGTTTATGGGTGGCGAAGCGCAGGGCATCCATCAGTTCAGCAGGCGGCGAGCCGACAACAGCAATACTCAGTACGCTCTCGCTGTTGCTGAGCAGCACCGCCTGGTGCCGCAGACAAAGTGTGACGAGCTGGTCGTGATTCATTGCTGTGGTCTCCAGTCTCAGGAGGCTTCAGGGGCATCAGACGTGTCGGTAGTATCAGGGGTATTAAAGCGGAATACGTCTTCACAGGCCTGCTTCAGCGCACTGTCGCTGGCAATAACGCAGGAGCGCTCCCAGCCCGTCATGCCCTGAGTGTTGCTCCACAGCGGTTTCAGCGTGACGCCCAACCCATTGAGGCTTTCCTGACCCGTTAAGGTCACGGTGCCCTGAGCTATTTGCATGCTCGAAACATAACGGCTGGTTGTCGGGGAAGGGATCCCATTGGTACCGCCATCACACGAAGCCACCCCGCCATGGTCGAGGGCGCACAGTTCCACGGCGGTTCGGTAAGGCATAAAAGTTTGCAGCATGTCGGTCAGCGCGGCTTTGCGCAGGTAGTTCTGATAGGCAGGAATGCCGATGGCGCTCAGAATGGCGATGATGCCGATGACGATCATCAGTTCAATCAGGGTGAAGCCTTGTTGTTTATTCATAAGTGTCTCCTGGTTTTGACGGGAGCACTGTAGGCGGCAGGACGGATGAATTGCGAAGGGGAAAAAAGAAATCGGGAAGAAGGCTTCTGAATTATTTCATGGCTTGCAGCGGCGTTACGAAACGCTGCGAAGAGGATCGCGTAATCCTCTTCGCATCATCAGCAATTATTTAAAGCGCATGGAGAGATCGAGCGCCTGCACGTGCTTGGTCAATGCACCAACGGAGATGTAATCCACGCCCGTTTCCGCAAACTCCCGAATGGTGTCGAAGGTGACGTTGCCGGAGACTTCCAGCCGCGCCTTGCCGTTGGTCAGCTTCACTGCTTCGCGCATCCGATCGGTTTCGAAGTTATCGAGCATGATGATATCCGCCCCGGCTTTCAGCGCGTCCTGCAACTCTTCAAGGCTTTCGACTTCCACTTCTACCGGCACGTCCGGGTGCAGCCAGAAGGCTTTCTCAACGGCCTGGCGTACGGAGCCGGAGGCAATGATGTGATTCTCTTTGATCAGAAACGCGTCGGACAGGCCCAGGCGGTGATTCGCGCCGCCGCCGCAGAGCACGGCGTACTTCAACGCAGTGCGAAGGCCGGGCAGGGTTTTACGGGTATCAAGCAGTTGGGTTTTGGTGCCTTCAAGCAGATCGACATAGCGGCGAACGACGCTCGCGACACCGGACAGCGTCTGTACAAAGTTCAGCGCGGTGCGTTCGCCGGTTAACAGCACGCGGGAAGGGCCATCCAGTTCAAACAGCGGCTGGTTGGCCGTCAGCACGTCGCCATCTTCGACATGCCAGCTCAGGGTGACATCATCCCCAGCCAGCTGGATGAACACTTCCTCTACCCAGCGCTTGCCGCAAAATACGCCATCTTCACGGGTGATCACCACCGCGTGAGAGCGCGTGTCTTCCGGTAACAGTTGGGCGGTGATGTCGTTGGCGGCATTCACTTCGCCGCCGAGATCTTCGCGTAGCGCGTGGGCGACGGCAGCAGGGATATCCAGGTTAATTCGTTCCAGCAGCGCGTCACGACGATGCTCAGGATTGTAGCGGCGAGGCGGCATGATAAAACTCCAAATGGTAAGGAATCATAAGTTATAAACATGCTACTCTGAACCGGATTTCAGCACCACAGAATAAGGAGAGCCCGCATGCAGTTACACGGTGGCTGGCTGGACGATGCCCGCCGCGTCCCTTCGCCCCATTTCGATTGTCGCCCGGATGATGAAACTCCGACGCTGCTGGTGGTACATAACATCAGCCTGCCACCCGGCGAATTTGGCGGCCCGTGGATTGACGCATTATTCACTGGCACAATCGATCCGGATGCGCATCCGTTCTTTGCCGAAATCGCCCATCTGCGGGTTTCTGCCCACTGCCTGATTCGCCGTGACGGCGAAATTGTGCAGTACGTTCCCTTCGATAAACGAGCCTGGCATGCGGGCGTCTCAAACTATCAGGGGCGCGAAAAATGTAACGATTTTTCGATAGGTATCGAGCTGGAGGGCACGGACACTCTGGCCTACACGGAAGAACAATATCAGCAGCTTGCGGCCATCGCCCACACGCTGATTGCGGTTTATCCAAAGATTGTCGACAACATGACGGGCCACAGCGACATTGCGCCCGGACGCAAAACCGATCCCGGCCCGGCGTTTGACTGGGCGCGCTTCCGTGCTCTGGTGAGCGCTACGTCAAATAAGGAGATGAAATGACGCTGTTTACCACTTTGCTGGTGCTGATCGCTGAACGTCTTTTCAAGCTCGGCGAGCACTGGCAGCTCGATCACCGACTGGAAGTGCTGTTCCGCCGAATCAAAAACTATTCCTTTGTGGTGACGCTGCTGATGACCGCTGTCGCCATGGCGATTGTCTGGTTGCTGCTGCGCGGTTTGCATGGCGTCTTGTTTAACGTGCCTGTGCTGGTGGTGTGGATCCTGCTCGGCGTGCTTTGCATTGGGGCCGGGAAGGTGCGGATGCACTACCACGCTTACCTGAAAGCCGCCTCGCGCGATGATGCCCACGCCCGGGATGCGATGGCGGGCGAGCTGACGCTGATTCACGGCGTGCCGCCGGGCTGCGATGAGCGTGAGTATCTGCGCGAGCTGCAAAACGCGCTGCTGTGGATCAACTACCGTTTCTATCTCGCGCCGCTGTTCTGGTTCGTGGTGGGCGGGCCGCTGGGGCCGGTCACGCTGATGGGCTATGCCTTCCTGCGCGCCTGGCAAAGCTGGCTGGCTCGTTACCAGACGCCACGCGATCGCCAGCAGTCGGGCGTGGATGCAATCCTGCATGTACTGGACTGGCTGCCGGTTCGTCTGGTCGGCGTGGTGTACGCGCTGATTGGTCACGGCGAGAAAGCGCTTCCGGCGTGGTTTGCTTCGCTGGGCGATCGCCATACGTCGCAGTATCAGGTGCTGACGCAGCTGGCGCAGTTCTCTCTGGCCCGCGAGCCGCACGTCGACAAAGTGGCAACGCCAAAAGCGGCCGTATCGATGGCGAAGAAAGCCTCTTACGTCACCGTGGTGATCATGGCGCTGCTGACGATTTACGGGACTTTGGTGTGATGCCTGATTGCCCGGTGGCAGCTTCGCCTTACCGGGCCTACGATATACTTTGTAGGCCCGTGCAAGCGTAGCACCGCCGGGCAGCCCTTCAAATTGTATCCGCAGGCGGGATGCCAAAATCAGGCATCCCGTTTTCTTTCCAGTGAATCAGCTTCAGGCGAGTGTGGCGATTCGGGTCGTACAGCGGGTCGCCCTCAATTTCCGTGTAATTGCGTGCGTGATAGACCAACACATCTTGTCCCTCCGGCGTTTGAGTAAAGCTGTTGTGGCCAGGCCCAAACTGGCGGTTTTCGTAGCTGGTGGTGAACACGGGTTTCGGAGACTTGTGCCAGCTGCTGGCCTGCATCGGATCGGCATCAACATCGATCCACAATAATCCCATGCAGTAGTTTTCATCGGTGGCGCTGGCGGAGTAGCTGACAAACAGACGATTGCCGTGAACCACCACCGCCGGTCCTTCGTTGACCAGAAAGCCCCGACATTCCCAGTCGAATTCGGGTTTACTGAGCATCACCGGCGGGCCTTTGAGCGTCCAGGGGTTTTCCAGTTCAGCCAAATACAGATTGGAGTTTCCGGCAATATCCGGCGCTTTTTGCGCCCACAGATACCACTGTTTTCCCTGGTGCCGGAACGCAGTGGCATCCAGCGCGAAGGTATCAAACGGCGTGTTTACCTGCCCTTTTTCTTCCCAACGCCCGGTCAGCGGATCGGCATCGTTACAGGCCAGGGCAAACATCCGGTGCTGGAACATACCGAGCGCATCTAAATCATGGGTGTGGGTGGCGGCAAAGTAAATGACCCAGGTCCCGTCAATACAATGTAATTCAGGTGCCCAAATCAGCTGGCTCATCGGCCCGCTTTCCGGCTTGCGCCAGACGGTAACCGGGACGGCATCTCGCAGGCCTTCCAGCGTTGCAGCGCGGCGGATCTCCAGCCTGTCATATTCCGGTACGGAAGCGATAAAGTAGTAAAGTCCTTCGTGGCGCAGAATAAACGGGTCGGCGCGTTGCTCAATAAAAGGGTTCGGCCAGTGGCTCATTGTGGTTTCCTTATCAGTTCTGCCTGTGCCTGATAGTCGCTCAGTTCACGGTAGTTCTGGCGGCGTTTTTCCAGATCGCTTTGGATCTGCTTCATCATTTCCCGATCGACCTTCAGCAGACAGACCACACCGGCGGTGATCAGGTAGCCGACGCCAGGGATCACGCTGAACAGCAGCACTATGCCGTTGAGGGCGTCGGCGCTCTGCGCTTTTGCACCTGAGTCATAACCGTACCAGGAGAGCAGGAAGCCGACCATCGCGCCCGCCACCGCCAGCCCGACCTTCAGGAAGAAGAGGTTGCCGGAGAAGCTGATCCCGGTGATGCGCTTGCCGGTTTTCCACTCGCCGTAGTCGTCGACGTCCGCCATCAGCGACCAGTGCAGCGGGGAAGGGATCTGATGCAGGATATTGAGCAGGAAGTAGAGCACCAGAATCATCATCGTGGCGTGCGGGTCGAAGAAGTAGAAAGCGCAGGAGAAAATCGCCAGCGCGATGTTGGTCCAGAAGAACACCTGCAGCTTGCACCAGCGGTCGGTGAGGACCTTCGCCAGCATGCTGCCAATCATCATGCCTACCACGCCGAGGCTGATAAACAGCGTGGCGAAATGGGTGCTCTGCTGCATCACCCAGGTGACGTAATACATCGTTGCCGCCATGCGGATAAAGCCCGGGCAGACGTTGCAGAGAGTCAGCAGCAGAATGCGCACCCACTGGTCATTTTTCCACACGTCCTTCAGATCACGTTTGATTTCATCGTTGGTTTGTACCGCCGGACGCACGCGTTCGCGCACGGTGGCGAAGCTGAACAGGAACATGCACATGCCGATAAACGCCAGCACGGTCATTGCCATCTGGTAGCCTTTGGCTTTGTTGTCGCCGCCGAACCAGTCGGCCATCGGCAGCAGCGTCAGCGAAAGCAGCAGCGTGGCGATGCCGACCATCACGAAACGATAAGACTGGCAGGCCACGCGCTCTTTTGGATCGTTGGTGATCACGCTCCCGAGCGAGCAGTAGGGAATATTGATTGCCGTGTAGGTAATGGAGAGCAGGAAATAGGTGACGAAGGCATAGATAACCTTGCTGCTATAGCTCCACTCCGGCGTGGTAAACATCAGCACGCTGAACAGCGCATACGGAAAGGCAATCCACAGCAGCCACGGGCGGAAACGGCCGTACTTGCTGCGCGTGCGGTCCGCCAGCGCGCCCATAATCGGGTCGGTGACGGCGTCGATGACGCGAATGGATAGCAGTAAAACGCCAACCAGCGCCGGGGCCAGCCCAAAAATATCCGTATAGAAGTAGTTAACAAACAGCATGATGGCGCCGAAGATGATGTTGCACCCTGCGTCGCCCATGCCGTAGCCGATTTTTTCTTTGACCGATAATCTGTTGTTTTCCATCGAGAGGTCCCCGCATTTGATATGCAGAGAATTATTCGCAGGCTTTGGAAAAAAAGCGTTGCAGGAATGCGGCGCTGATATGGATTATTCAGCTACAGGAAGGAAAGTGTGAAGCAGGTAACATGCTGCTGTAGCGGTTTTCAGCCGCTACAGCATGTGGATAATCAGCGTAAGTCGGTCGCGGGCACCAGCACGCGGCTCTTGCCGTAGAGAATGGTCAGGATAGCCGGGACGCTAAAGGCCACGACAATCGCAATCACTTCATAGATGGCTTTCGAGTCCGGGCCGCTGAATAAGCCGAGTTCAAAGACGTTCAGCACCGGCAGGAAGCTGTAGGTTTTCACCCGCAGGAAGCCTGTGATCGCCCCGCCCATTGCCGCGCCGATACAGCCGAAGATAAACAGCATCCGGTACTTCAGATTCACGCCGTACAGCGCCGGTTCAGTGATGCCAAAGAAGGCCGAGATGGATGCAGAAATCGCCAGCTGCTTGTCCTTCAGGTTACGGGCGATAAAGATAGCCCCAAACGCCGCGCCAAACTGCCCCATGACGGCGGACATGAACATCGCCATTACCGTGTCGTAGCCGTTCACCTGCATGTTGATGAGCGCAATTGGGATGATGCCCCAGTGCACGCCGAACACCACAAACAGCTGACCAATCCCCGCCAGCAGCGCGCCGGAGAGCACCGGGCTCAGGTTGTAAAGCCAGGTGTAGCCGTTGGCGATGCCGATCCCTACGTAGTCTGCAATCGGGCCAATCACGGTGAAGACCACGAACCCGCACACCAGCAGCGACAGGCAAGGCACGAATACCAGCGCCGCCACTTCCGGGATCACCTTCTTAAACCAGCGCTCGACGTAGCTCAGGAACCAGACGGCAAAGATCGCCGGGATCACCGCGCCACCGTAGATTTTCAGTGGGAAGGTGAGGTGGAAAATCTCAATGCTGTTCGGCGTGGCGGCGTCGGTCAGTGGGAAGATCATCGCCGCGGTCAGCGCCAGGGCGGTGAAGCGGCTGGTTTTGAATTTGTCCGCCGCGGTGACGGCAATAAACAGCGGTAGCATCACGAACACGCCGCTGGAGAGCGCATTAAGCACGATAAAGAGCCAGGACTTCGTCGAGATAAGCTCCATCGTCTGCAACAGCACGACCAGGCCTTTCACCACGCCTACGCCCGCCAGCACACCGATGTAGGGCGTGAATATGGCGGAAAGCGTTGCCAGCAGGCGGTTGAACAATGAGCTTTTTTGCGCAGGCTGTTCGGCTGGTGCGCTATCGTTTGGCAGCAGCGTACTCAGCGCCGCGAAGACCTTCTCTACCTTCGGGCCAATCACTATCTGGAACTGGCTGCCGTTATTCACCAGCTTGACCACTTCCGGCAGCTTATAAAGCTGCTCCTCATTAATCGCGCCGTCGTCTTTCAGATTCAGGCGGAGCCGGGTGGCGCAATGGGTGGCGTGAACCACATTTTCCTTACCGCCAACGGCGGCGAGGATCTGTTCAGCAACGGGTAAGAATGAAGTCGCCATGTTGAAGCACCTTTTTGTGTGTAGGGTACGAGCGGCTGTCAGGCGTAATCGCCCGGTTTCGTTTTGCTTTTTACCGCCACGCCAAAGTCCGTGAAGATGCGCTGCGGCAGGTTGTTGCCTTTCCCTTCGGCGATGTGGTGGGCGAGGATCTGGAACGGAATGATCATCAGCAGCGGCAGCACGTTTTCCGGCGCGTCTGTGTTCAGCGCCAGCGTGTGTGGGTCTTCGCTCTGGCCTGGCGTGACGGTGTAAACGTACTGTGTATGACGCTGCTCGTACTCACGCAGCAGGCCCAGACGCTCCTGCGCCACGCTCGGTACATCGAGGAAAAACAGGCGGTGCTGCGGGTTAATTTCGAAATACGGACCGTGCATAAAGACTTCCATTTCAATGCCCTGGGAAGGCACGCGCACGGTTTCGGTAAACTTGGTTGCCATCTCCATACACACGCCAACCGCCGGGCCGTAGCCGATGCTGGTGAAGCGTGGGGAAGCTACCAGATCGGCTTCCCAGCGAGTGAAGAAGGATTCGGTGGTGTCGATAATGGACGGAATAGTCTGCACCGCTTCGCGCAGAATAGTCAGCTCCGTCTGTTCGCGTGCATCGTCGATCGCACCGACGGCATGCGCATGGCGCAGGCCCATCAGCATCAGCGTCAGAATGGTGGCGACGTAGCCTTTGGTGACGTAGCCCACGCGCTCTTCGCCAATATCCAGCTGCACGAAGGTATCAGCTGTTTTTGCCAGTTCACTTTGCGGCTTGCTGGTCAGGCCGATGGTTTTCACCGGAAACTGCTTTTTCAGCTGCGCCAGGGCGTGCAGGGTGGAGGTGCTTTCGCCGCTCTGGGAAACGGCAATCACCGTGCGGATAGCCGGGTTGTGTTTCTCAAAGTGCTGATAGTGGAACGGCTCGGCAATGGTGATGCGCACGTCAGAGAGGCTTTCGATGTAGTACTTCGCGCTTACGGCGGCATTCACGCTGGAGCCAGTGGCCAGCAGTAACCATTCGCTTTCGTCGTCGATAGCCGGGATGGATGCCGGGTAGTTCTCCAGAATCGCTGCAAGCGTTGCATGCTCTTCGTGGATGTAAGTCATCATGGTCGGTTTCATATTACCCTCTTCGCTGAAAACCTGAAAACGTTTTCAGTAAAATATGATGAGGGAAATCTGATGGTCAATTTTACGTATAAGGATTTGTGATAAGGATCGGGTTATTTCGTCATCGGAGACAGGCCGGATGGCGTGAGTGTCACCCGACGAAAAGAGAAAGGATCAGGCCGATTCGCCCGCAACAAACAGGGGAGGGATCGCCGGCGATTCCGGCAGCATATCCTGCAATAAAGTCATCATCTGCTGAATAACATGTTGACCTAAAACGTTATTCTGATGATCGACGGTGGTCAGGCGCGGTACATAATATTCACTGCCGGGGAAGCATTCGCAGCTGGCGACGGCGATATTTTCCGGCACGCTGATGCCGTTATCTTTCAACGCGCGGATGGCGCCCATTGCCACGCGATCGTTAATCGCCAGCAGCGCCTGCGGCAATGCGCGGCCGGATGCGAGCAGTTTTTTAATTGCCTCATAACCGTGCTGGGCATAGAAGTTCGTTTCAATAACTTGCGCGTTCTCGGCTGCGATTCCTGCCTGTTGCAGGGTTTCCCTGAAAGCATTCACGCGCTGGCCTGTCATATACACGCCCGGTGAACCGCCAATAAACGCGATATCGCGGTGGCCTTTCTCCAGCAGGTATCCGGTTATCATTTTCACGCAGTTGACCTGATCGCGTTGCAGGCAGGTGTAGCCGTAATGGGCAAGCTTGCGGCCCACCACTATTACCGGCAGCGTGGCGATAAGCTTCTGTAAACCCTCCAGATAGCCTTCGGGGATATTCAGATAGTCGATGTTGCCGCCGAGAATGATCACCCCGTCGAGCTGGCTGTCGATGATGGTGCTGAAAATCTGATCTTCGGCTATCACCAGGCTCGATTCGCTGCGCTTGTTTGCCGACTGGGTATCGAACAGCACGATTTTGTACCCGGCCTGCTGGCAGGCTTTTTCGATCTGTTCGACCAGGGTGGCGAAGTAGGGGCTGGTGATGTCGGACACGACGACCGCGAGGGTCATGCTTTTGCGGGAAATCATGCTGCGAGCCATCAGGTTGGGGCTGAAGTGATGCTCGTCGATCACCTTCTGCACCTTCTCACGGGTTTTATCCGACACCCAGCTGTTGTTGTTCAGCACCCGAGAAACTGTTGCGATGGAGACGTTGGCCAGTTCAGCAATGTCTTTGATCGTCAGGGGCTTTTTCATCGGTCGCGGGAGTCCTTTTGATAGCGGCAACCCACGGATGGTACATCACTTTTGGCGGGGGAGAAACGCTCTGTACCCAGGATTTGGGTACAGAGACGTGAAGGGATTACGCGCGGACGGCTTTCGCCCCTTTCTGTTTAACCGCGTAGCCAATTCCGAGAATAACGATCCATGCAGGGATCAGATAGACGGAAATCGCCATGCCCGGCGTCATCAGCATGATGACCAGCACGGCTGCCACGGTGAACAGGCAAATCCAGTTTCCGAGCGGATAGAACAGGGCAGGGAAGCGAGTTTTGACGCCCTGCTGCTGTTTCGCTTTGCGGAACTTCATGTGCGCGAGGCTAATCATCGCCCAGTTGATGACCAGCGCAGAAACAACCAGCGCCATCAGCAGGCCGAAAGCGGACTCCGGCGCCAGGTAGTTGATCAGCACGCACAGGGCGGTGAACAGCGCAGACACCAGAATGGTGTTAACCGGCACGCCGCGCTTATCGACTTTGGTCAGCGCTTTCGGGGCGTTGCCCTGCTGCGCCAGGCCGAACAGCATACGGCTGTTGCAGTACACGCAGCTGTTGTACACGGAGAGCGCCGCGGTCAGCACCACGATGTTCAGCGCGTTGGCAACAAAGGTGTCACCCAGCTCGTGGAAAATCAGCACGAACGGGCTGGTGTCCGCGGTGACGCGGGTCCACGGCAGCAGAGAAAGCAGCACGGCCAGCGAGCCCACATAGAAAATCAGGATGCGGTAGATAACCTGATTGGTGGCTTTCGGGATGCTTTTCTGCGGGTCATCTGCTTCCGCAGCGGTGATGCCGACCAGCTCCAGGCCGCCGAAGGAGAACATAATGATCGCCATCATCATCACCAGCCCCTGAATGCCGTGCGGCAGGAAGCCGCCCTGTTCCCAGAGGTTGCGAACGGTTGCCTGCGGGCCGCCATGACCGCTAAACAGCAGCCAGCCGCCGAACAGGATCATCGCGACAACCGCGACCACTTTAATAATGGCAAACCAGAACTCCATCTCACCAAACACTTTAACGTTGGTCAGGTTGATGGCGTTGATAACCACGAAGAAGACGGCGGCGGAAGCCCAGGTCGGGATTTCCGGGTACCAGAATTGAATGTATTTGCCGACTGCGGTCAGCTCAGCCATTGCTACCAGGACGTACAGCACCCAGTAGTTCCAGCCGGAGGCGAAACCGGCAAAATTGCCCCAGTATTTATAGGCAAAGTGGCTGAAGGAACCTGCTACCGGCTCTTCCACCACCATTTCGCCCAGCTGGCGCATGATAAGGAAGGCCACAAAACCTGCGATCGCGTAACCGAGGATAATACCCGGCCCTGCGGATTGAATGACGGAGGCGCTGCCCAGAAACAGGCCTGTACCGATAGCTCCACCCAGCGCAATAAGCTGGATGTGGCGGTTTTTAAGGCCGCGCTTCAGCTGTTCGCCTTGCTGTTGACCTTCCATTATGAAACCTCGTGAGTGATTGTTTTTTCTACGCTTTGGTTAAGCGCGTGTCATTATGAACTTCCATATCCTGTACAATATTTTTTACAGAGCGGATGGCTGAAAGTTGCGTGTGAGTCTTCCGCAGCTGGAAGAATAGTGGTAAGTGCCGCCGAATGCACCTGCTTTGTGCAGGGCTGCTGACGAGTTGCATAAAAAGAAACCAAATGTAAATGCCTGATGCCTTCTGATGTGCAGCGCTGTATTTCACTTTTAGCGAAAATTGCTGACTGTTCATGCACTTTTCCGCCTCCTGAATCGGTTCAGACTGCACAACTTTCGTTTCGATTACGTTAAAACTGCCTCTTTGGTGGTAAAGATGACATTTGTGCAAAGTTACATTTCTGAAACGTGATTTCTGTAAGGTTGTTAAAATGTGCCGGGTTTACTGATTTCAATCAAAACCTGTATGGACAGAAGGTGAATACTTTGTTACTTTAGCGTCAAGAACGATGAATTGGTAAGACCAATTGACTCTGGGTAAATGGCTTAAGACAGGGAACCATGGCCTACAGCAAAATCCGCCAACCAAAATTATCCGATGTGATTGAGCAGCAGCTGGAGTTTTTGATTCTTGAGGGGACGCTGCGCCCCGGTGAAAAACTTCCACCTGAACGCGAGCTGGCTAAACAGTTCGACGTTTCCCGCCCCTCACTGCGCGAGGCGATCCAACGTCTCGAAGCGAAGGGCTTACTGCTTCGTCGCCAGGGCGGCGGGACCTTTGTGCAAAGTAACCTCTGGCAGAGCTTCAGCGATCCGCTGGTAGAGTTGCTCTCCGACCACCCTGAATCCCAGTTTGATCTGCTGGAAACCCGTCACGCTCTGGAAGGCATTGCCGCGTATTACGCCGCACTGCGCGGTAACGATGAAGATCGCACTCGCATCCGTGAGCTGCACCGCGCCATTGAAGTTGCCCAGCAGTCTGGCGACCTCGATGCTGAATCCAGCGCCGTCGTCCAGTATCAAATTGCCGTCACCGAAGCCGCCCATAATGTGGTCTTACTGCATCTTCTGCGCTGCATGGAACCGATGCTGGCGCAGAATGTACGACAGAACTTTGAATTGCTGTACGCCCGTCGGGAAATGCTCCCGCTGGTCAGCAGCCATCGCACTCGAGTATTCGAGGCGATAATGGCCAGAGAGCCGGAGCAGGCGCGCGAAGCGTCGCACCGTCACCTGGCCTTCATTGAGGAAATCTTGCTGGACCGCAGCCGTGAGCAAAGTCGCCGAGACCGCTCGCTTCGCCGCCTACAGCAACGAAAGGACTAGCAACACCGATTTTTTTCAGCGCCAGTTTTTCGAGCGCGGCAACTAAACGCAGAACCTGTCTTATTGAGCTCTTCAATAAGAACTCAATGGGACAGGTTCCAGACAAATCAACGATTAGACAGATAAGGAATCCCCCATGTCAGACCGTTTACAAAATGACGTGGATCCGATCGAAACTCGCGACTGGCTACAGGCGATCGAATCGGTCATCCGTGAAGAAGGTGTTGAGCGTGCTCAGTATCTGATTGACCAACTGCTTTCCGAAGCCCGTAAAGGCGGCGTGAGCGTGGCAGCTGGTGCCGGGGCAAACAATTATGTGAACACGATTGCCGTTGAAGATGAGCCGGAATACCCGGGGAATCTGGATCTGGAACGTCGCATTCGTTCAGCTATCCGCTGGAACGCAATCATGACCGTTCTGCGCGCGTCGAAGAAAGACCTGGAGCTGGGTGGCCACATGTCCTCCTTCCAGTCTTCTGCGACCGTTTATGAAGTGTGCTTCAACCACTTCTTCCGCGCCCGTACCGAACAGGACGGCGGCGACCTGGTTTACTTCCAGGGCCACATCTCTCCAGGCGTTTACGCGCGTGCCTTCCTTGAAGGTCGCCTGACCGAAGAGCAGATGAACAACTTCCGTCAGGAAGTTCACGGCAAAGGCCTCTCTTCATATCCGCACCCGAAACTGATGCCAGAATTCTGGCAGTTCCCGACCGTTTCCATGGGTCTGGGCCCAATCGGTGCCATCTACCAGGCGAAGTTCCTGAAATATCTGGAACACCGTGGCCTGAAAGATACCTCTCAGCAGACCGTTTACGCCTTCCTCGGCGACGGCGAGATGGACGAACCAGAATCCAAAGGTGCGATCACCATCGCCACCCGCGACAAGCTGGACAACCTCTGCTTCATCATCAACTGCAACCTGCAGCGTCTGGATGGCCCGGTCACCGGTAACGGCAAAATCGTTAACGAACTGGAAGGCATCTTCGCGGGCGCTGGCTGGAACGTAGTGAAAGTGATGTGGGGCGGTCGTTGGGATGAGCTGCTGCGTAAAGACACCAGCGGTAAGCTGATTCAGCTGATGAACGAAACCGTTGACGGTGACTACCAGACCTTCAAATCCAAAAACGGCGCTTACGTGCGTGAGCACTTCTTCGGTAAATACCCGGAGACTGCTGCCCTGGTTGCCGACTGGTCTGACGATCAGATCTGGGCCCTGAACCGCGGTGGTCACGATCCGAAGAAAGTCTACGCTGCACTGAAAAACGCGCAGGACACCAAAGGTAAAGCGACCGTTATCCTTGCTCATACCGTTAAAGGTTATGGCATGGGTGAAACTGCCGAAGGCAAAAACATCGCTCACCAGGTGAAGAAAATGAACATGGACGGCGTACGCTACGTCCGTGACCGTTTCAACGTGCCGGTATCCGATGCAGACATCGAAAAACTGCCGTACGTGACTTTCCCTGAAGGCTCTGAAGAGCACACCTATCTGCACGCACAGCGTCAGAAACTGGGCGGCTACCTGCCATCCCGTCAGGTGAACTTCAGCGAGAAACTGGAAATGCCAGCCCTGGCTGACTTCCAGCAGCTGCTCGAAGAGCAGAACAAAGAAATTTCTACCACCATCGCCTTCGTTCGTGCCCTGAACGTGATGCTGAAGAACCCGTCCATCAAAGAGCGCCTGGTGCCGATTCTGGCCGACGAAGCGCGTACTTTCGGTATGGAAGGTCTGTTCCGTCAGATTGGTATCTACAGCTCCAACGGTCAGCAGTACACCCCGCAGGACCGTGAGCAGGTTGCATACTACAAAGAAGACGAGAAAGGTCAGATCCTGCAGGAAGGCATCAACGAACTGGGTGCGGGCGCATCCTGGCTGGCGGCTGCGACTTCTTACAGCACCAACAACCTGCCGATGATTCCGTTCTACATCTACTACTCGATGTTCGGCTTCCAGCGTATCGGCGATCTGTGCTGGCAGGCTGGCGACCAGCAGGCTCGCGGCTTCCTGGTTGGCGGTACTTCCGGTCGTACCACCCTGAACGGTGAAGGTCTGCAGCACGAAGATGGTCACAGCCACATTCAGTCTCTGACTATCCCGAACTGTATCTCTTATGACCCGTCTTACGCTTACGAAGTCGCTGTGATCATGCACGACGGCCTGGTGCGTATGTACGGTGAAGCACAAGAGAACGTGTTCTACTACATCACCACTCTGAACGAAAACTACCACATGCCGGCGATGCCGGAAGGTGCTGAGGAAGGTATCCGTAAAGGTATCTACAAACTCGAAACCGTTGAAGGTAGCAAAGGTAAAGTTCAGCTGCTGGGCTCCGGTTCTATCCTGCGTCACGTACGTGAAGCGGCTCAGATCCTGGCGAAAGACTACGGCGTGGGCTCTGACGTGTACTCCGTCACCTCCTTCACCGAACTGGCCCGTGACGGTCAGGACTGTGAGCGCTGGAACATGCTGCACCCAATGGAAACCCCACGCGTGCCGTACATCGCTCAGGTGATGAACGATGCACCAGCCGTGGCCTCCACTGACTATATGAAACTGTTTGCTGAACAGGTTCGTACTTATGTACCGGCGGACAATTACCGCGTACTGGGTACCGATGGCTTCGGTCGTTCCGACAGCCGTGAAAACCTGCGTCACCACTTCGAAGTAGATGCTTCTTATGTCGTGGTTGCAGCCCTGGGCGAACTGGCTAAACGTGGTGAAATCGACAAGAAAGTGGTGGCGGATGCGATCACCAAGTTCAACATCGATGCAGAAAAAGTTAACCCGCGTCTGGCGTAAGAGGTAAAAGAATAATGGCTATCGAAATCAAGGTACCGGACATCGGGGCTGATGAAGTTGAAATCACCGAGATCCTGGTCAAAGTAGGCGACAAAGTTGAAGCAGAACAGTCGCTGATCACCGTAGAAGGCGACAAAGCCTCTATGGAAGTCCCGTCTCCACAGGCTGGCGTCGTGAAAGAGATTAAAGTCTCCGTCGGCGACAAAACCGAGACCGGCAAACTGATCATGATTTTCGATTCCGCCGAAGGTGCAGCAGCTGCTGCACCTGCGCAGGAAGAGAAAAAAGAAGCCGCTCCGGCCGCAGCCCCTGCTGCTGCCGCGGCAGCCAAAGAAGTTAACGTGCCAGACATCGGCGGCGACGAAGTTGAAGTCACTGAGATCATGGTGAAAGTGGGCGACACCGTTGCCGCTGAACAGTCCCTGATCACCGTAGAAGGCGACAAAGCTTCTATGGAAGTGCCAGCGCCGTTTGCGGGCGTAGTGAAAGAGATCAAAATCAACACCGGCGACAAAGTGTCTACCGGCTCCCTGATTATGGTCTTCGAAGTGGCGGGTGCGGCTCCTGCACAGGCTGCTGCTCCGGCAGCGGCTGCACCAGCGGCTACCGGTTCTAAAGAAGTGAACGTTCCGGATATCGGCGGTGACGAAGTTGAAGTCACTGAAGTGATGGTGAAAGTGGGCGACAAAGTTGCCGCTGAACAGTCACTGATCACCGTAGAAGGTGACAAGGCTTCCATGGAAGTTCCGGCACCGTTCGCGGGCACCGTGAAAGAGATCAAAATCAGCACCGGCGACAAAGTAAAAACCGGCTCCCTGATCATGGTCTTCGAAGTGGAAGGCGCTGCGCCTGCCGCGGCTCCGGCTGCTGCACCAGCTGCTGCTGCTCCGGCACCGGCCCAGTCTGCGCCTGCCGCAGCGCCAGCTGCGAAAGCAGAAGGCAAATCCGAGTTTGCTGAAAACGACGCATACGTTCACGCGACTCCGCTGATTCGCCGCCTGGCGCGCGAATTTGGCGTAAACCTGGCGAAAGTGAAGGGCACGGGCCGTAAAGGTCGTATCCTGCGCGAAGACGTTCAGACTTACGTGAAAGACGCGGTGAAACGCGCTGAATCTGCACCAGCCGCTACCGGCGGTGGTCTGCCAGGCATGCTGCCATGGCCGAAAGTGGACTTCAGCAAGTTCGGCGAAATCGAAGAAGTGGAAATGGGCCGCATCCAGAAAATCTCTGGCGCGAACCTGAGCCGTAACTGGGTGATGATCCCGCACGTTACCCACTTCGACAAAACCGATATCACCGATCTGGAAGCGTTCCGTAAAGCTCAGAACGACGAAGCCGCTAAGCGCAAACTGGACGTGAAATTCACTCCAGTGGTCTTCATCATGAAGGCTGTTGCCGCAGCGCTGGAGCAGATGCCACGCTTCAACAGCTCCCTGTCCGAAGACGGTCAAAAGCTGACGCTGAAGAAATACATCAACATCGGCGTGGCGGTTGATACGCCAAACGGCCTGGTGGTTCCGGTCTTCAAAGACGTGAACAAGAAGAGCATCACCGAGCTGTCTCGCGAGCTGATGGCTATCTCTAAGAAAGCACGTGACGGCAAGCTGACCGCTGGCGAAATGCAGGGCGGCTGCTTCACCATCTCAAGCCTCGGCGGTATCGGGACGACTCACTTCGCGCCAATCGTTAACGCGCCGGAAGTGGCTATCCTCGGTGTCTCCAAGTCCGCGATGGAGCCTGTGTGGAACGGGAAAGAGTTCACTCCGCGTCTGATGATGCCGATGTCTCTCTCCTTCGACCACCGCGTGATCGACGGCGCTGATGGTGCGCGTTTCATCACCATCATCAACAACATGTTGAGCGACATTCGCCGTCTGGTGATGTAAGCGAAAAGCCGGCCAGTCGGCCGGCTTTTTTCTGGTAATCTCACTGTGCTTTATGAGGTTATAAGATCAACATCAAATCGTGAGCCGTTTGTTGTTTCAAAATTGTTAACAATTTTGTAAAATACGGGCGGATAGAACGTCCCGGTGGATGATGGGCGATAAGACCAGGGACCGCCGGAAATAAATTACAGAGGTCATGATGAGTACTGAAATCAAAACTCAGGTCGTGGTGCTTGGTGCAGGCCCGGCAGGGTATTCCGCAGCCTTCCGCGCCGCGGATTTAGGTCTGGAAACCGTCATCGTAGAACGTTACAGCACCCTCGGCGGTGTTTGTCTGAACGTCGGCTGTATCCCTTCTAAAGCGCTGCTGCACGTAGCCAAAGTTATCGAAGAAGCCAAAGCGCTGGCTGAACACGGTATCGTCTTCGGCGAGCCGAAAACCGATATCGACAAGATTCGTACCTGGAAAGAAAAAGTGATCACTCAGCTGACTGGCGGTCTGGCCGGTATGGCAAAAGGCCGTAAGGTCAAAGTGGTTAACGGTCTGGGTAAATTCACCGGGGCTAACACCCTGGAAGTGGAAGGCGAGAACGGCAAAACCGTGATCAACTTCGACAACGCGATCATCGCGGCGGGTTCCCGTCCGATCGAACTGCCGTTCATTCCTCATGAAGATCCGCGCGTGTGGGACTCCACCGATGCGTTGGAGCTGAAAACCGTTCCAAAACGCCTGCTGGTCATGGGCGGCGGGATCATCGGCCTGGAAATGGGTACCGTGTATCACGCGCTGGGTTCAGACATTGACGTGGTTGAAATGTTCGACCAGGTTATCCCGGCTGCCGACAAAGACGTGGTGAAAGTCTTCACCAAGCGCATCAGCAAGAAATTCAACCTGATGCTGGAAACCAAAGTGACCGCCGTTGAAGCGAAAGAAGACGGTATCTACGTTTCCATGGAAGGCAAAAAAGCCCCTGCTGAAGCGCAGCGTTATGACGCGGTGCTGGTGGCAATCGGTCGTGTGCCGAACGGTAAAAACCTCGACGCGGGCAAAGCTGGCGTGGAAGTGGACGACCGTGGCTTCATCCGCGTTGACAAGCAGCTGCGTACCAACGTACCGCACATCTTTGCTATCGGCGATATCGTCGGTCAGCCGATGCTGGCGCACAAAGGTGTTCACGAAGGTCACGTTGCCGCCGAAGTTATCGCCGGCATGAAGCACTACTTCGATCCGAAAGTGATCCCATCCATCGCTTACACCGAGCCAGAAGTTGCCTGGGTTGGTCTGACTGAGAAAGAAGCGAAAGAGAAAGGCATCAGCTACGAAACCGCCACCTTCCCGTGGGCTGCTTCTGGCCGTGCTATCGCTTCCGACTGCGCAGACGGTATGACCAAGCTCATCTTCGACAAAGAAACCCACCGTGTTATTGGTGGCGCGATTGTCGGCACCAACGGCGGCGAGCTGCTGGGTGAAATCGGCCTGGCCATCGAAATGGGCTGTGATGCAGAAGACATCGCGCTGACCATCCACGCGCACCCGACTCTGCACGAGTCCGTGGGCCTGGCGGCAGAAGTGTTTGAAGGTAGCATCACCGACCTGCCAAACCCGAAAGCGAAGAAGAAATAAGTTTTCGAGATGTAAAGAAGCGGCCTGCGGGCCGCTTTTTTTATGTCCGTGAGAGCCCCGGCGGGCAAGGCGAAGCGGTAACTTATTTATTTATAAACATTTCTGCGTAAACATCTGCGAACATCCGCTCATCATTTTGATAATAGTTTCCTACTAAACTAATAGCGTCAAAACGATAAGTGAGGTGCACCATGAAAACCCTTCTGACTACAGCAGTTCTCGCCACGACATTGATTTCAGGTTTCGCACTGGCTGACGACCCGGTGATCCCATGGGCGGATAACAGCGGCGGGACCGAAACAACCCACATCGCCGCAGTGGGGCAAAACCTGAACGGGCAGCATCAGCACATTACCCAAACCCAGGAAGGCGTCTGGGCAGCAAACTCAGGCAGTATCAAGGCGGATGAAGATGTGCTGACGCCTGCGCATCCCTCAGTAGGCGCACCGTCGCCGACCAATTGATATAAAAATGCCGGGTGGCGCTAACGCTTACCCGGCCTACGAATTTTGTCTCTTATGTAGGCCCGGCAAATGCAGTGCCGCCGGGCAACAGGCTTAAAGCTTCACGTTATCCAGCGCAGCCTGGGCGCAGGCCTCATCCAGATTACCGCCCGGCGCGCCGCCGATGCCAATTGCGCCGATCACTTCATTGCCATCCTTCACCGGCAAACCGCCCGCCAGCAACAGCAGGCCCGGAATATCCTTCAGGTTCTGCGCGCCCGCATTGCCTTGCGCGGCTTCCATCACTTTACCGCTGGCATTTTTCATGCTGAGTGCGGTGAAGGCTTTCATTTCGCTGGCTTTAACGGTGTGTGGCCCGGCGTTATCGGTACGCTGCACGGCCTTAACGACGCCTGCGCGGTCAACGACGGTGACGCTCACCTGGTAGTTTTTTGTGGTGCAGGCTTTGATCGCTTGCTGCGCCAGGGCGTTCGCCTGCTCCAGAGAGATATTTTTCTGGCTGATTGGAGCTGCCTGCGCAGCAGAGGTGGTGAAAGCGGCGATCAGTGCCGCAGAGAGAATGAGTTTTTTCATGCTGTGCTTCCTCCTGGTTGATAGCCGTGATGCTAACAAGGCCAGACAGGAAGCGTAATTCGCACGATTACGCAGCCGTCCTGGTAATTCTACTTAGTGCAGTTTGTCGTAATCGCGGGTGGCCTGCACCAGGCTGCTGACGCCAAGCTTGCTGAAAATCGCCGCGCGATGCGCCTCTACAGTGCGGGTGGAGAGATCCAGGCGTGTTGCGACCTCCTTGTTGCTGGCGCCAGTCATCAGTTCCCGCAGCACGTCTGTTTCCCTTGCGGTCAGTTGGGCGAAAAGCTGCTTAGCGTGAACGTTTTCCTGCCAGCGTTGGTGACGCAGTTCGCTTTCGGCAAAGGCAGCGTGAACGGTTTCGATAAGCCGATCGGCGTCCAGTGGCTTGGTGAAAAACTCAAACACACCATGGTGAAACGCCCGACGGCAGGCATCGATGGAGCCGTGTCCCGTCATCATCACCACCGGCAGCAACGAGTGCGATGCGCTGTTGTTTTCAAGCCAGCTGAGCCCGCTGCTGCCCGGCATTCTCATATCCAGCAGCAGGCAGCCGGTCAGCTGGTCTTCCGGGGCGTTCGCGGCCATAAAGGCGTCGATGGACGCAAAGTCTTTTACCGGCCAGTTCAGCGTGGAGAAGAGAAAAGTCAGCGATTCGCGAATGGATGCGTCGTCGTCGATGATGTAGATAATTTTGTCCATGCCGGTTATGCCTCTTTGATAAACCACAGGCGGATTTGCGCGCCGCCTTCCGGTGTGTTCGTCAGCATCACGCTGCCGCCCATGCGGGTCATCAGCGATTCACTGAGCGTCAGCCCCAGACCGAGCCCGCCTTTGCGCTCCGTGTAAAGTGGCATCAGCGCGAGCTTCAACGCCTCTGCGCTAAAGCCCGGCCCGCCGTCAGTGAGCGTGACGCAAACCCTTTCGCCCGAGGCCTCGCTGGTAATATGTACCCAGCCTTCACCCCGTGATGACTGAGCCTGAATCGCGTTGTTGAGTAAATTGTGTAGTACCTGTTCCAGCCACAGGCGGTCGGCCCGGACGTGAAGGGCCTGAAGCGAATGGGTAATGCGGATGCGCTCAGAGCCCGGCTCGCGCTCCAGTAAATTGCCAACGCGCTGCCAGCTGTGGGCCAGATTCACCGCAGTGAGGGTCACGTCTTCCTGGCTCAGATGCGCCCGAAAGCGGGTAAGCAGTTCACTTATGCGCTGGGTCTGCGTCAGGGCCGAGTGTATCGCGTGTCGGGCTTCTTCAGGTCTCCCGTTGTCGAGCTGGCGCATGCCACCCTGCAGCCACATTTGCGTGGCGGTCAGAGGTTGATTGATTTCATGCACCACGCCCGCCGCCATTTCACCCAGCGTGTTCAGCCGCGCGTGCTGATAATAATCGGCACGCTGGCGGTCTGTTCGCTGCTCTCTGCGTCCCCACAGCAGGAGTATCAGCAGGCTGACGATCGCTCCCCAACAGAGGACGATAAGCAGATGGGGCAGCCATGCGACGGCGAACCACTGCGGCGTGGCGCTGGCCTGAAGGGTGAAGGGCTGAAAGTGCTGCTGAAATTGCCGAGTCCACTGCCAGTGCTCCGGCCCGAGGGCGGATGGCGTGCTCATGCTGAGCCGCACGGCTGAAAAGTGCGGGGCAGACTGAAGGAAGGAGGCAAGGTTAATCCGCACACGAATCTGGCGGTAAGGGTTGTACAGCCAGTAGCTTGTCGGTGAGAGCTTTTCCACGCGCGGCGCATCGAGCGGGCGAGCGATGGTTGTCTCCAGGGCCTCAATTTGTGGGAACTTTTGCTGCAGCAGTGCGAGATTTTCACCGCCGCTGAGCACGGGAATGACCGATTCATTCTGAGTCAGTGCGGTATTGATGGTGCTGTAAAGCAGCCCAAAGGCGCGATCAAACTGCCAGTACTGGCGGCGAATCTGTTCGGCGTAGAGCAGGGCGCAGCACAGCAGGCTGAGGGCCAGCCAGGCCACCAGGCCACGCAGAAGAAACGCGCGATTTGTTGTCATCCTGAACTCACTCTTTCGCTGCCGATTGCGCGTCAGTATCACAGAGTAAGAGGACGCTCGCCAGCAGGAAAGGGGGGAGGGGAAAACGAAGGGGTTTACCCGCAGTAAACCCCTTTGCCGTTACTGACTGATTTCCTGCCAGGGTTTTTCCGGCGCAAAAGCTTTAACTTCTTTTGCTTTGTCCGCAGAGTGCAGGCCTGCATCCATCTGCCAGACCTTGTCGTTGTGATCGATCATAAAGCTCATGATCCCCGTTTCGCCGTACTTCACAGGCCAGGCAATCAGCGCGAAGCCCTGCGGGTCGGAATCCGGGATGATGCGAAAACGATAGCCGTGATAGCCGGCATCCGGCTCGACGGGGCTGTAGGCCGGGCCTAGCGGGCTCGGCTCATCACCCGCCTGCGTTGGCCAGTAGAGGCCATCTTTTTGCCCTTCGCTGCTCAGCAGTTTTTTCGCATAAACCTGGAATCGCTGGTGGTAATCCTCTTGCGCATCGACGTAGGCGTGCATCGCCTGAATGGCAGAAAGCTCATTACGGCCAATCTCGCGGGTCTGGATTTCTTCCTCGGCTCGCGCCATATCAAAATGCCAGCCTTCAGCGGTTTTCAGCATCGGGAGCGGCAGCTGCCACTCTTCTCGCCCCACGTTCAGATGGGCCATATCACCGCTCACCACGGTTTTGTGGCTCACTTTCCAGTCCCGCAGAAAACGGGCCACGGCTTGCGGATCGGCTTCCCGCTGGGGCAGATACTGACGCCAGTTTTCGCCCAGAAGGTCGTTCAGCGCCGTTTCATTCTGTGTTGCGACTGCGTCGGCCAGCGCGCTGGCGGCTTTGTCAGGATTGTCAAAATGCTGCTGCGCAAAGGCGGGCAGGGCAAACAGCGCGAGCCAGCCTGAAATCAGTAGTTTTTTCATCACGGCTCCTTAGCGATGACGCAGTTCGCGGTGTTGCGACGCATGCTGCTGGACGGCTGAACGCTGACTGTTGTTCAGGTGCGCGGTGTTACGGCTTTGCATTCCCCGCTGGCGCTGGGCCTCCCAGGACGGTGAACGACTGTCGTTCCCGCTGAAGGCGTTAGAGCGGAGGTTCTGCGCCTGCTGCTGGCGCTGCTGATGCTGCGCGGGCGTGACGGAGGCATGATGCTCTTTCACCTGTTCACGATGCTGTTGCTGCTGGGCCGTCGGGTTCTGCACATGGGATTTTGCCGTCTCCCGACGCTGCTGCTGTTGCGCCGTTGGATTCTGCAGTTTCTCTTTTGCCGCCGTGCGTTTTTCCGGCGTATCGTAACCCCGGTAGTTGCTGCGCTGAGTGATGTTATTGAGCTGCTGTGACGCGGCTTCACGCTGCACATTGCGGTTACCCGCTGCGGCTACACCGCCCGCTGTAAGGCCTTTCGCGGCCCCGTTGTGCGTGCTGTGCTGGAACTGATCCAGGGCTGCCTGGCGCTGGCTGGTCAGGTTGGCGGGTGCCGTTCGTTGTGTCGCACTCAGGCCGCCGGCCACGTTGGTCTGATGGAACTTCTGCGCGACGTTGTTGTTCGGATACGGCACGTTATTCCTGTATGTCGGATTATGCTGCCAGTTCGTGCCGTTGCCATCCAGATGCTGGTTAGGGAAGTGGTTATAGCGGTTAACATTAATATTGATATTGTTGTTTCCGCCTCCGTGATAGCCGCCGTGATCCCAGTCGTCATCGTGATGGTGGTAATCATCATGATCCCAGTCGATGCTGCTGAACAGCGCCCAGGTGGTCGCCACGCCCAGGCTGTAGCCAAAGCCGTTTACAAAGCTGTTGGTGAACTGCTGGCCCGGCGTCGGGGGCAGATAAACCGGCGGATAGGACGTGTTCGGCCAGGTGCCATAAACGGTATTTGGGTTGTAGGTAGGCACGTACACCACGTTCGGATCGGTGGACTCAATCTTGATGACTTGCGTGGTCGGCGCAGGTTCAACGACGGTAGTGGTGCTGCTCTTCGCCGTGGTGGTTGATGTTGCGCTTGCCGGTGGTGGCGTGACTTTGGTGGTGGTCACCTTTTGCTGCGGCGAGGATTTCAGCGTGCCGGTTTGCTGTGCGACGGCACGCAATTTTTGCACGGAATCCATCACGTCCTGCGGCTGGGCGAGGAACGCGTTGCCGAGATCCTGCACCCACTGCGGGTTTTCACCCATCAGGGAAAGCAGCGCCGGGAAGGCGACCAGCGATTTCACGCTCGGATCCCACGGCTGGTTTGCCACGGCCTGCACGGCGGCGTCGCCCTGCATGGTCGGGTTATCCTGCGACCACTGCACAGCCTGCAAAACGTTGCTCGGATAGGTTGATGCCATCAACACCTGCGAGAGCAGGTTGTCCGGGTAGAGCGCAACCGGGGCGACCCACTGATCGATTTGCGCGGCAGTATAAGTGGCGGCAACTGGCTGTGTGCTGGCAGGAGCGGCTGCGGGTGCAGGCGTGGCCGGTTGAGCGACGGGGGCAGGTGCTGGCGACGTCTCTGCCGCGTGGCTTTTCACATACAGCGTACCCGCAGCGGCTAGCAACCCGGCACTGCACAGCAGCGCGAGAATATGGGGCTTAAAAGGCAACGTCATGATTTTCTCCTGGCGCAAAGATTTGAGCCTGTTGCACAGAGTATTGCCGAAAATGGCAGCATTGACGGGAGTATAGGGAGACTTATTTTTCGTTTTTGACTTTAGTTGGGATCGGCAGGCCAGATGTGTATCCGGATAAGATTATTATGTCCAAAAATAATGTTTCAGGCGGCTTTATGCTGACCTTAACGATTCAGCAAAATTTTAATGTTGCTTTTTTGTAAACAGATTAACACCCCCCTGAAATCCTGCTATGCTGCCCGACGCGGTATCGGGCATGTACCCTACAAACTGCTGTCTCACAGGAGCGTGAAGAGAACGCCGGCCGCATATGACAATGAGAGCGAGGAGATACCGTCGTGCTAGAAGAATACCGTAAGCACGTAGCTGAGCGTGCCGCCGAGGGGATTGTTGCAAAACCTTTAGATGCAACCCAAATGGCCGGACTGGTTGAGCTGCTGAAAGCGCCGCCTGCGGGCGAAGAAGAATTCCTGTTAGACCTGTTAATCAATCGTGTACCACCGGGCGTAGACGAAGCCGCCTACGTGAAAGCCGGATTCCTTGCTGCTGTCGCCAAAGGCGAAGCAACCTCCCCACTTGTAACCCCTGAAAAAGCCATCGAACTGCTGGGCACCATGCAGGGCGGCTACAACATTCATCCGCTGATCGACGCGCTGGACAACGAAAAGCTGGCACCGATTGCCGCCAAAGCGCTGTCTCACACCCTGCTGATGTTCGACAACTTCTACGACGTGGAAGAGAAAGCCAAAGCGGGCAATGCCCACGCGAAGCAGGTGATGCAATCCTGGGCCGATGCCGAGTGGTTCCTGAGCCGTCCGGCGCTGGCGGAAAAAATGACCGTCACCGTTTTCAAAGTGACCGGTGAAACCAACACCGATGACCTCTCTCCGGCACCGGATGCATGGTCCCGCCCTGATATTCCACTGCACGCTCTGGCGATGCTGAAAAACGCCCGCGAAGGCATTGATCCGGATCAGCCAGGCGTTGTTGGCCCGATCAAACAGATCGAAGCACTGCAGAAAAAAGGCTTCCCTCTGGCTTACGTCGGCGACGTTGTCGGTACGGGTTCTTCGCGTAAATCCGCGACTAACTCCGTGCTGTGGTTCATGGGCGATGATATCCCGCACGTGCCGAACAAGCGCGGCGGCGGCCTGTGCCTCGGCGGCAAAATTGCACCTATCTTCTTCAACACCATGGAAGATGCGGGCGCGCTGCCGATTGAAGTGGACGTAAACGACCTGAACATGGGCGACGTGATCGACGTTTACCCGTTCAAGGGTGAAGTACGCAACCACGAAACCAACGAACTTCTGGCAAGCTTCGAGCTGAAAACCGACGTGCTGATCGACGAAGTGCGCGCCGGTGGCCGTATTCCGCTGATTATCGGCCGCGGTCTGACCACCAAAGCGCGTGAAGCGATGGGCCTGCCACACAGCGAAGTGTTCCGTCAGGCGAAAGACGTAGCTGAAAGCAACCGTGGCTACTCTCTGGCGCAGAAAATGGTTGGCCGCGCCTGCGGCGTGACCGGCATTCGTCCGGGCGCTTACTGTGAGCCGAAGATGACCTCCGTCGGTTCTCAGGACACCACCGGCCCGATGACCCGTGATGAGCTGAAAGACCTGGCGTGCCTGGGCTTCTCTTCTGACCTGGTGATGCAGTCCTTCTGCCACACTGCGGCCTATCCGAAGCCTGTTGACGTCACCACGCACCATACGCTGCCGGACTTCATCATGAACCGTGGCGGTGTGTCCCTGCGTCCGGGCGATGGCGTGATCCACTCCTGGCTGAACCGCATGCTGCTGCCGGACACCGTCGGTACCGGCGGTGACTCCCACACCCGTTTCCCGATCGGTATCTCCTTCCCGGCGGGCTCTGGCCTGGTGGCGTTTGCCGCCGCGACCGGCGTCATGCCGCTCGACATGCCGGAATCCGTGCTGGTGCGCTTCAAAGGGAAAATGCAGCCGGGCATCACCCTGCGCGACCTGGTTCACGCCATTCCGCTGTATGCCATCAAGCAGGGCCTGCTGACCGTTGAGAAGAAAGGTAAGAAGAACATCTTCTCTGGCCGCATTCTGGAAATTGAAGGTCTGCCGGATCTGAAAGTCGAGCAGGCGTTTGAGCTGACCGATGCGTCCGCCGAGCGTTCCGCCGCGGGCTGTACCATCAAGCTGAACCAGGCGCCGATCGAAGAGTATCTGAACTCCAACATCGTGCTGCTGAAGTGGATGATTGCCGAAGGCTACGGCGATCGCCGTACGCTGGAGCGCCGTATCCAGGGCATGGAAAAATGGCTGGCGGACCCGCAACTGCTCGAAGCTGACGCTGACGCGGAGTACGCGGCGGTGATCGACATCGATCTGGCGGATATCAAAGAGCCAATTCTCTGTGCGCCAAACGATCCGGACGACGCGCGTCTGCTGTCAGACGTGCAGGGCGACAAGATCGACGAAGTGTTTATCGGCTCCTGCATGACCAACATCGGTCACTTCCGTGCCGCAGGTAAACTGCTGGATACGCACAAAGGCCAGCTGCCAACGCGCCTGTGGGTGGCACCGCCTACCCGTATGGATGCAGCACAGCTGACTGAAGAAGGCTACTACAGCGTCTTTGGTAAGAGCGGCGCGCGTATCGAGATCCCGGGCTGCTCCCTGTGTATGGGTAACCAGGCGCGCGTGGCAGACGGTGCGACGGTGGTGTCCACCTCAACCCGTAACTTCCCGAACCGTCTCGGTACCGGGGCAAACGTCTACCTGGCCTCTGCGGAGCTGGCAGCCGTTGCGGCGCTGATTGGTAAGCTGCCAACGCCGGAAGAGTACCAGACGTTTGTGGCGCAGGTTGATAAGACCGCTGCAGACACCTACCGCTATCTGAACTTCGACCAGCTGACTCAGTACACCGAGAAAGCCGACGGCGTGATTTTCCAGACGGCTGTATAAACAGCAAAACGGCAACTTCGGTTGCCGTTTTTAGTGTTTGCACCCTCTCCCAAATGGAGAGGGAATGTTCAGCTCCCCTCTCCCCGTGGGAGAGGGGCTGGGGGAGAGGGCACCAGACCGTACTGTTCCCCGAATTGCCTGATGGCGCTGGCGCTTATCAGGCCTCCAAAACCCTACGTTTTCTGCGTGGGGTTTTTATTTTCCACTCCTGACACCCGTCCCGCTTTTTTTCTCCTCTCCACCTGCGATAATTACAGCAATGGCTTTGCAGAGGACAACACCATGGATTACGAATTTCTGCGCGACATCACCGGGGTGGTGAAAGTGCGTATGTCGATGGGCCACGAAGCGGTTGGGCATTGGTTTAACGAAGAAGTAAAAGAGAACCTTGCGCTGCTCGATGAAGTCGAAGCGGCGGCACAGACGGTAAAGGGAACCGAAAACTCATGGCAGAGTGCGGGTCACGAATACACGGTCTGGATGGACGGTGAAGAAGTGATGGTTCGTGCCAACCAGCTGGAATTTTCAGGCGATGAGATGGAAGAGGGTATGAGCTACTACGACGAAGAGAGCTTATCCATGTGTGGCGTGGAGGACTTTCTTCAGGTGGTCACGGCGTATCGCGCCTTTATGCAGCAGAAGTAACTCACGGGAGCTTCCCTGCTCCCAACAACCTATACGGCCGGAATATTGCGGCCGTAGTAAATCTCACGCATCTCTTTCCACAGCAGGTCGGTGATGGCTTTGCGTTCCGCTTCGCTCAAATCTTCCGGTCTGGTGTGGAACATGTAGTGCTTCAGGTCGAACTCTTTCAGCAACATCTTGGTATGGAAGATGTTTTCCTGATAGACGTTCACGTCCACCATGTCGTACAGCGCCTTCATATCCTCAGACATAAAGTTCTGGATGGAGTTAATTTCATGATCGATAAAGTGTTTCATGCCGTTCACGTCGCGGGTAAAGCCGCGTACACGATAGTCGACGGTCACAATATCGGACTCCAGTTGGTGAATAAGATAGTTCAGTGCGTTTAGCGGTGAAATCACGCCGCATGTCGAGACTTCGATATCGGCGCGGAAGGTGCAGAGCCCACCTTCCGGGTGGCTTTCCGGATAGGTATGCACGCAGATATGGCTTTTATCGAGGTGCGCCACCACCGCTTCCGGCAGCGGGCCAGGATGCTCGGTGGGGTCGATAAGTTTTGGGTCAACCGGCTCTTCACTCACCAGAATGGTGACGCTGGCGCCCTGTGGCTCATAATCCTGACGCGCGATGTTCAGGATGTTCGCGCCGATGATGGAGCAGGTTTCTGACAGGATCTCCGTCAGGCGGTTGGCGTTATAGAGTTCGTCGATATAGGCGATATAGCCATCGCGCTCTTCTGCCGTTTTCACATAGCAGATATCGTAAATACAAAAACTCAGGCTTTTGGTCAGGTTGTTAAAGCCATGCAGTTTAAGCTTTTTCAATTGGGTTCACCTCCCGGGTCGCGGCCAGGGCGTTTTGCAGGTATTGCGGGAGTGCAAAGGCCGCGGTGTGAATGGCCGGGTTGTAGTAGCGGCAGGTCAATCCGGCGTGGTGGAAGCGGGCCTGGATAATCTCCGTTGAGAGATGGCGCAGCGCTTCGTTGTCCGTCGCCCAGGCAAAGGTCATGATGCCGCCGTAGTAGGTCGGGATTGCTGCCTGATAGAAGCTCACGTCGGCAAAGTAGTGGCTGAGCTTGCGGTGGCTGTCGAGCGCTTCGTCCTGCTGAA
This sequence comes from Enterobacter sp. CC120223-11, assembly GCF_900215375.1. Classification (GTDB taxonomy): domain Bacteria; phylum Pseudomonadota; class Gammaproteobacteria; order Enterobacterales; family Enterobacteriaceae; genus Scandinavium. The sequence goes on from NZ_OBEF01000007.1 coordinate 165,600, forward strand.
GTAAGCACACGCCGTTCTGCGCCACGAAAATGCCGCCCGGAGTCAGGCAGCGCTTGCAGCCTTCGTAAAACGCCGAGGTGAACAGGCTTTCACCTGGGCCAATCGGATCGGTGCAGTCAGAGATGATCACGTCAAACGTTTGCGTCGTCTGGTTAACAAAATTGACGCCGTCGTCGATAACCAGGCTGAAGCGCGGGTCGTCATAGCTGCCCGCATTGTGGTTCGGCAGATACTGGCGGCAGAAGGAAACCACGCCCGCATCGATTTCCACCATGGTGATGGTTTCAATGTTTTTATGGCGGCTGACTTCACGCAGCATTGCACCATCACCGCCGCCAATAATCAGCACGTGTTTTGCGTGACCATGGGCCAGCAGGGGGACGTGAGTCATCATCTCGTGATAAATGAATTCGTCACGCTCGGTGGTCTGCACCACGCCGTCGAGCGCCATCACGCGGCCAAAGGCGGCGTTTTCAAAGATGATGAGATCCTGGTGATCCGTCTTTTCGTGATACAGCACATTTTCAACGGCAAAGTACTGACCAAACTGGTCGTGCAGCGTTTCATGCCACACTTTGTTATCGGTCATGGATTGCACCCTCCTTCGTTAACACCCCGTCAAAACAGGCGCAACATAATAGCTAACATTGACCGATGATGCACGGTCAATATTTCAGCAGGAGGTCTTACTTGACGTAGGCGAGCAGGCTCAGAGAGTCACGAGCCAGGGCTTTGCACTTTTTAGAGGTGGGGATACGAATGCCGCTCAGATCGCGATAGCTGTCTTCGCCGAGCGCTTTCATATTAAAGGTGTCGTAGTTGCTGAGATCCCACTGATTTTGCTGGGCAAAAAAGACCAGAGCGCGACGAATCTGCTGGTTCGGCAAATTCTGGTAACCACAGTCGTTTTTCAGAAAGACAAATACCGCCGTCAGATCGGCCATATCTTCGGCCTCGGATTCGTTCAGTGCGTAGCTGTTAGAGGAGAGAGCAAGCAGCGATCCAAGTACCACAGTTCTGAATAACGTCTTCATTTTAGTTACCAATGCATCCACGAAATTCAACGTTAGCACACTTCTGAAAGGTCCGCAGGGCTTTATTCAAGGGATTCTCCTTGACCTTCCGGTAAGGGAAAGGTTTAAGCTCAATTAATCACCAGTCGTCGAAAAGGGAGTGCAGATGCAACGTCGTGAATTTATCAAATTAGCCACCGCCGTGGGGGTTGCCAGCGCCTTACCGCTATGGAGTCGAAGCGTGCTGGCGGCCGAACGCCCGGCTTTACCCATTCCTAATTTACTTACCGCAGATGCCCGCAGCCGCATCGCATTGACGGTGCAAAGTGGCAAAACGCAGTTTGGCTCGCAAAATGCACTAACCTGGGGCTATAACGGCAATCTGCTTGGCCCGGCTTTGCAGCTGCAGCAGGGAAAAGCGGTCACCGTTGATATCCACAATCAGCTTTCTGAAGAGACAACCGTTCACTGGCACGGACTGGAGATCCCGGGCGACGTTGACGGCGGCCCGCAGGGCATTATCAAACCGGGCGCGACGCGCACCGTTACCTTTACCCCCACGCAGCAGGCCGCAACCTGCTGGTTCCATCCGCATCAGCACGGCAAAACCGGGCATCAGGTAGCGATGGGGCTGGCGGGGCTGGTATTAATTGAAGATCCGCAGATTCACAGCCTTCTGTTACCCAAGCAGTGGGGCATCGACGATGTGCCAGTGATCGTTCAGGACAAGCGTTTTAACGCTGATGGGGAAATCGACTATCAGCTGGATATTATGAGCGCTGCGGTGGGCTGGTTTGGCGACACGCTGCTGACCAACGGCGCAATTTACCCGCAGCACGCGGCACCCAAAGGCTGGCTGCGTCTGCGTTTGCTGAACGGGTGTAACGCCCGCTCGCTGAATCTGGCGGCCAGCGATAATCGCCCGCTGTACGTCATTGCCAGCGACGGCGGTTTGCTCGCCGAGCCTGTTAAGGTGACTGAGCTGCCGATGCTGATGGGTGAGCGCTTCGAGGTGCTGGTGGATACCAGCGATGGCAAAGCGTTCGACCTCGTCATGCTGCCGGTCAATCAGATGGGGATGGCAATCGCACCGTTCGATAAGGCTCACCCGGTGATGCGTATTCAGCCGCTGGCGATCCTGGGCTCCGCCGAACTGCCTGATTCACTGGCAAGCCTGCCTGCTCTGCCGTCGCTGGACGGACTGACGCAGCGCAAGTTCCAGCTCTCAATGGACCCGATGCTCGATATGATGGGCATGCAGGCGTTGATGAAAAAGTACGGCAAACAGGCGATGGGCGGCATGGACCACGGTCAGATGATGGGCCACGGCGACATGAAGATGGGCAATATGGATCACGGCAGCATGGGCCACATGAATCACGGTGGCAAAGGCTTTGATTTCCATAACGCCAATATGATCAACGGCAAAGCCTTCGATATGAATCAGCCGATGTTTGCCGCCCAACGCGGGCAGTTTGAGCGCTGGACGATTTCAGGCGAGGGCGACATGATGCTCCATCCGTTCCATATTCACGGCACGCAGTTCCGCATTCTGTCGGAGAATGGCAAACCTCCAGCGGCGCATCGCTCAGGCTGGAAGGATACGGTGAGAGTGGAAGGGGCGGTGAGTGAAGTGCTGGTGAAGTTCGATCATGAGGCGTCGAAAGAGCATATGTATATGGCGCACTGCCATCTGCTCGAGCATGAAGATACCGGAATGATGCTCGGGTTTACGGTGTAAAAAAAGCCGGGTGGCAGCTTTCGCTTTACCCGGCCTACGGATCGTTTTGTAGGCCCGGTAAGCGCCAGCGCGCCACCGGGCATTTCAGTTACTTAGCGTCGTCCGGCAAAGCGTAAGCCACAATATAGTCGCCCATCTTCGTGCCAAACGAGCCGTGACCGCCTGCGGAAATGACCACGTACTGCTTGCCATTCACCTCATAAGTCATCGGTGTTGCCTGGCCACCTGCTGGCAGACGACCTTCCCACAGCTTGTCGCCGTTGGTCATGTTGTAAGCGCGCAGATAGTTATCCGCGGTTGCCGCTACAAACAGCACGTTACCGGCGGTGGAGATCGGGCCACCCAGCATTGGCATCCCCAGATTGAACGGCAGCTTAAACGGCATCGGGAACGGCAGGCTGTCCTGCGGGGTACCGATACGTTTTTTCCAGGCGATCTGGTTGGTTTTCAGATCCAGCGCAGAGATATAACCCCAGCCCGGCTGCTTACACGGCAGGCCAAACGGTGACAGGAACGGATTCAGCGTCACGCCATATGGCACGCCGTACTGTGGCTGAATACCGGTTTCAGTCCCGGAGCCTTTCGCATCCTTCGGTGGTTCAATCGGGTTGCCCGGGCCACGCGGCATCAGGCGCGAAACGAACGGCAGAGCAATCGGGTTAGCAATCGCAACCTGACGATTCGGATCGACAGAAATGCCACCCCATTCGAACATCCCCAGGTTACCCGGGAACACCAGCGTGCCTTGCTCAGACGGCGGCGTGAAGATGCCTTCATAGCGCAGCTGATGGAACATCACGCGGCACACCAGCTGATCGAACATGGTGGCACCCCACATGTCCGCGCCGGTCAGGTCTTTCTTCGGACGGAAGCTCAGTTCAGAGAACGGCTGAGTCGGGCTCAGACGATCGCCTTTGGCTGGCCCTTGTGGCACAGGTTTTTCAGGCGCTGGCACCACGAGTTGGCCATTACGGCGATCCAGCACGAAGATGTTCCCGGTTTTGGCCGGGGCGTAGACTACCGGCACGGTTTTACCGTCAACGGTGATGTCCGCCAGCGTTGGCTGGGCAGGCTGGTCCATGTCCCACAGATCGTGGTGAACGCTCTGGTAGCTCCAGGCCAGTTTCCCGGTCGTCGCATTCAGCGCCACAATCGAGCTGGCATAGCGTTCCTGCTCTGGTGTGCGGTTGCCACCCCAGATGTCCGGCGTGGTGACGCCCATCGGCAGATAAACCAGATCCAGCTTCGCATCGTAGGCGGCAGGCGCCCAGGAGTTCGGCGAGTTCAGGCTGAATTTGTGTTCGTCGTTCGGGATGGCGTTTGGATCTTTTGCACCCGGATCGAAGGCCCACAGCAGCTTACCGGTGTTCACGTCGAAACCACGGATCACGCCGGACGCTTCACGCGTGGAGAAGTTGTCCGTTACGGAGCCCGCAATGACAATGGTTTTGTCGGTCACAATCGGCGGTGACGTCGGTTCGTACATTCCCGGCGTGGTCACTGGCTGATTGGTTTGCAGGTTCAGCACGCCCTTGTTGCCAAAGGTTTCGCACAGCTTGCCGGTGTCGGCATTCAGCGCGAACAGGCGACCGTCGTTCACCGGCAGCAGGATACGGCGCGGGCAGTCAGCCACCACGTCAGCCGGAGAGCTGTCCGCCTTGGCTTCATGGTAAGACACGCCGCGACAGGTCACGTGCTGGAAGAAGGTGTTGGTATTGAGCTGTGGATCGAAGTGCCATTTCTCTTTCCCGGTTGCGGCATCGAGCGCGAACAGACGCTGGTGCGCGGAGCAGAGATAGAGCATGTTGCCGACTTTAATCGGCGTTACTTCATTGGTGATTTCACCCGGATCGTTCGGCTGCTTGAGATCGCCGGTCTGGAAGACCCAGGCCTCTTTCAGCTGATGCACGTTATCGGCGTTGATCTGCTTGAGCGGCGACCAGCGCTGACCTTCCTGATTACGGCCATACGCCGGCCAGTCCTGATCGGCGACCTGAGAAATTGGTGCCGCTGGCGTCACTTCCGTGCTCAGCGTGCCGTTGATTTCCTGCGGGTCGTGGAAGCCTGCCCAGGTCAGAATGCCTGCGGTCACTAACAGCACCACCACCAGCGCGGCAACCGCCCCCGCGGAAGGCACAATCAGGCGACGCCAGACGAATGGCAGGATCAGCCAGATGCCGAAGAAGACCAGGATATCGCTGCGCGGCGTCAGCGCCCAGAAGTCAAAGCCAACTTCCCAGACGCCCCAGACCATGGTTACCAGCAGCACCAGCGCATACAGCCACAGTGCCGCGCGCTTACTGCGCCACAGCATTGCGGTGACGGCCAGCATCACCAGCCCGGCAATCGGGTAATACCATGAACCGCCCAGTGAGACGAGCCAGACCCCACCAATAAGAAGATACAGCCCGCAGAAGGCTGCGAACAGCGCCGTCAGCTTCACCAGAAGCCCGGGCTGTTGTGTTTTTGTTTCCGCCATAGAAAGCACACCTCTAACTATTTAATTTTTTAGTAGCAATTAATTATAGGATTTAACAAGTGTGATCGGAATCACAAAATGAGCTTTCTTTTCTCATACCCCAGATAAATCATTTTGCTGGTATACTGCATGGCTTGCCGATCAACGGCGTGTGCTGAGGTGCGCGTGGTTGAGAGATTTATCTCTGAAATCAGATGGTTAGTATAATGAAACATACTGTTGAAGTGATGATCCCCGAAGCGGAGATCAAAGCGCGTATCGCTGAACTGGGCCGCCAGATTACCGAACATTATCAGGACAGCGGCAGCGAAATGGTGCTGGTGGGCCTGCTGCGTGGTTCATTCATGTTCATGGCGGACCTGTGCCGTGAAGTTCACGTCTCCCACGAAGTCGATTTTATGACGGCCTCAAGCTACGGCAGCGGTATGTCGACCACCCGTGATGTGAAAATCCTCAAAGACCTGGACGAAGACATTCGCGGCAAAGACGTGCTGATCGTCGAAGACATTATCGACTCCGGCAACACGCTCTCCAAAGTGCGCGAAATCCTGAGTCTGCGTGAGCCAAAATCACTGGCGATTTGTACCCTGCTCGACAAACCAGAGCGCCGTGAAGTTCAGGTGCCCGTTGAGTTTGTTGGTTTCTCAATTCCTGATGAGTTCGTGGTCGGCTACGGCATTGACTACGCACAGCGCTATCGCCATCTGCCGTACGTCGGCAAAGTGGTGCTGCTGGACGAGTAATTTACCTCGGTGCGGCCTGATGCCCTCACCCCGACCCTCTCCCACGGGGAGAGGGAGCAAACACTAAAAACGGCAACCGAAGTTGCCGTTTTGCATTTATTTCCGCCACCCGGCTTTTTTACAGATGTTATTTGTGATTGATATGACGCGTGTGCAGGTTGGAGATGCCTTTACGGTAGCCCTGTTCCAGGCTTTCGCGGTTGGTGGCCGTCACGTCAAGATCGCGCAGCAGGCCGTCATGAATGCCGTATGCCCAGCCGTGGATAGTCACTTTCTGCCCGCGTTTCCACGCTGACTGCATGATGGTGGAATGGCCCAGGTTATAAACCTGCTCCATTACGTTCAGTTCGCAGAGGGTGTCCATACGGCGGTCCTGCGGCATTTCGCCGAGCAGTGAGCTGTGCTTGAACCAGATATCGCGGATGTGCAGCAGCCAGTTGTTGATAAGGCCCAGCTCCGGGTTCTCAACAGCCGCCTGCACGCCACCGCAGCCGTAGTGGCCGCAAATGATGATGTGTTCGACTTCCAGCACATCTACCGCATACTGAACGACTGACAGGCAATTTAAGTCCGTGTGAACAACCAGGTTTGCTACGTTACGGTGAACAAAAAGCTCACCCGGCTCCAGCCCGGTCAGGCGTTCCGCCGGTACGCGACTGTCGGAGCAGCCGATCCAGAGAAAGCGGGGCTTCTGAGCCTGCGACAGCTTCTCAAAAAAACCGGGATCCTCTTCCACCAGCATTTTTGACCATAGTGCATTGTTGCTGATGAGTGTATCTATGTCGTTCATGGAGGTTGATGACCTGTAACCCAATAAGTGCGTTGCGCTAATATAGGTCAACCGGGCTTTATTGAAAACCAAACATCGATGGCAAAATCTTAAAAAGAGAATATGAATGACCATTGCACTTGAACTGAAACAGCTTAAAAAAACCTATCCGGGCGGCGTGCAGGCGCTGCGCGGTATCGACCTGACGGTCGAGGCGGGAGACTTTTACGCTCTGCTCGGGCCGAACGGCGCGGGGAAATCCACCACCATCGGGATCATCAGCTCACTGGTGAACAAAACCTCCGGGCAGGTAAACGTCTTTGGCTACAGTCTCGAAAAGGACGTCGTCAACGCCAAGCGCCAGCTCGGACTGGTGCCGCAGGAGTTCAACTTCAACCCGTTTGAAACCGTCCAGCAGATTGTGGTCAATCAGGCGGGTTACTACGGCGTTGAGCGTAAAGAAGCGGTCACTCGCAGCGAAAAGTACCTTAAACAGCTCGATCTGTGGGAAAAGCGTAACGAACGTGCGCGCATGTTATCCGGCGGGATGAAGCGCCGTCTGATGATTGCCCGTGCGCTGATGCATGAGCCAAAGCTCTTGATCCTCGATGAGCCGACCGCGGGCGTGGATATCGAACTGCGCCGCTCCATGTGGGGGTTCCTGAAGGATCTCAACGATAAAGGCACCACCATCATTCTGACCACCCACTATCTGGAAGAAGCCGAGATGCTGTGCCGTAACATCGGCATTATTCAGCACGGTGAACTGGTGGAAAACACCTCGATGAAAAATCTGCTGTCGAAGCTGAAGTCGGAAACCTTCATTCTGGACCTGGCGGCGAAAAGCCCGCTGCCGAAGCTCGAAGGCTATCAGTACCGCCTGGTTGATACGTCGACGCTGGAAGTGGAAGTGCTGCGCGAGCAGGGCATCAACAGCGTCTTTGCGCAGCTGAGCGAGCAGGGCGTGCAGGTATTGAGTATGCGTAACAAGGCCAACCGTCTGGAAGAGCTGTTCGTCACGCTGGTGCAGGGTAAGACAGGAGAGCAGGCATGATGCAGCTGTATTGGGTGGCGCTGAAAAGTATCTGGGCCAAAGAAATTAACCGCTTTATGCGGATCTGGATCCAAACGCTGGTGCCGCCGGTCATCACCATGACCCTCTATTTCATTATTTTCGGCAACCTGATCGGTTCCCGCATTGGCGACATGCATGGCTTCACTTACATGCAGTTCATCGTGCCGGGCCTGATTATGATGGCGGTGATCACCAACGCCTATGCCAACGTGGCTTCATCGTTCTTCAGCGCCAAGTTCCAGCGCAATATTGAAGAGCTGCTGGTGGCGCCGGTGCCGACGCATGTCGTTATTGCTGGTTACGTTGGCGGTGGCGTAGCGCGTGGGCTGTGCGTGGGGGTTCTGGTGACGGCAATTTCGCTGTTCTTCGTACCGTTCCAGGTGCACTCCTGGTTGTTCGTCGGGCTGACGCTGCTGCTGACGGCAATCCTGTTCTCGCTGGCGGGCCTGCTGAATGCGGTATTCGCCAAGACGTTTGATGACATCAGCCTGATCCCGACCTTCGTGCTGACGCCGCTGACCTACCTCGGCGGGGTGTTCTACTCGCTGACGCTGCTGCCGCCTTTCTGGCAGGCGCTGTCGCACCTGAACCCGATTGTCTACATGATTAGCGGCTTCCGTTTCGGCTTCCTGGGTATTACTGACGTGCCGTTGTTCACCACCGTTGGAGTGCTGGTGGTGTTCATCATTGCGTTTTACGCGCTGTGCTGGTACCTGATTCAGCGCGGGCGCGGCCTGCGTAGCTGATTGTCTGACCCGCCGGGCAGCGCACAGTTGCCCGGCTGCCCCAAACCTTGATCGATCGCACCTCAGCGCAATCTTCACTTCGCTAAACTACTTGCCTGCGAAGGAGATGAGCTATGTTGGGTTGGGTGATTGCCTGCCATGACGATCGGGCGCAGGTGCTGCTGGATCGGCTGGAGAAAAAGTATGGGGCGCTGCCGCACTGCCGGGCGGTGACCTTCTGGCGTGGGCTCAGCACCAATATGCTCAGCCGTATGATGTGTGATGCGCTGCATCAAACCGACACCGGCGACGGCGTCATTTTTCTCACCGACAGCGCCGGAGACGCGCCTTATCGTGTCGGCGCGTTGCTGAGTCACAAGCATTCGCACTGTGAAGTCATTTCCGGTATCAGCTATCCACTGATTGAATCTATGCTTCCGTTTCGCGATATTCTCAGCAGCGAAGCCTTTCGCGATGCTATCGTGGCGAAAGGGCGACCTGAAGCCAGCAGCCTCTGGCACCAGCAGCAAAAAAATCCACCTTTTGTTCTCCTGCATGACCTGTATGCGAATTAAGCGTTGGTATTGATGAGGTATTTGTTACACTAACGGCTGACTTATCGCACCGGTTAGAGCGCATGCTGATACGCGTTATATTCTCCCTTCTGATCCTCCTTTCTGGCGGGGCTTCTGCCAGCCTGCTGAGCCAGCAAGGTCAACCCGCCCGCTACATGCAAACCACCGAAGATGCCACCATTTGGGCGCAGGTCGGGAATAATGTCGTCACCGTCGGCAACGTGCACGCCGGGCAAATTCTCGCGGTTGTGCCTACGGCGGCCGATTATTACGAGTTTAGCTTCGGCTTTGGCACCGGGTTTATCGACAAAGGGCACCTGGAACCCGTACAGGGGAACCAGCGGGTGGAGGACAGCCTCGGCGACCTGAACAAGCCGCTCAGCAATCAGAATCTCATCACCTGGCGCGACACGCCGGTCTATAACGCCCCGAATGCAGGCAGTGCACCTTTTGGCGTACTGGCGGATAACCTGCGCTACCCGGTGATGGCGAAGCTTAAAGACCGCCTTAATCAGACCTGGTTTCAGATCCGTATCGGCAACCGTCTGGCGTGGGTCAGCAGCCTCGATGCGCAGCTCGACAACGGCATTCCGATCCTGACTTACCACCACATTCTGCGCGATGAAGAGAACACCCGTTTCCGCCATACCTCCACCACAACCTCCGTGCGCGCGTTCAGCAACCAGATGACCTGGCTGCGCGATCAGGGCTACACCACCCTGACGATGTATCAGCTGGAAGGCTATATCCGCAATAAAATGAATCTTCCGGCGCGCTCGGTGGTGATCACCTTTGACGATGGCCTGAAGTCGGTCGATCGCTATGCCTACCCGGTTCTGAAGGAGTACGGCTTCAAGGCGACGGCTTTTATCATCTCGTCGCGCATCAAGCGCCATCCGCAAAAGTGGGATCCGAAATCGCTACAGTTCATGAGCATCTCAGAGCTGCGTCAAATTCAGGACGTGTTTGATATTCAGTCGCACACCCATTTCCTGCACCGGGTGGATGGATACCGGCGGCCAATTCTGCTGAGCCGCAGCTATCACAACATTTTGTTTGATTTCGAGCGTTCCCGTCGCGCGTTAACCCAATTCAACCCGCACGTGCTGTACCTCTCATACCCGTTCGGCGGCTATAACGCGACGGCAGTGCAGGCGGCGAACGACGCAGGTTTTCATCTGGCGGTGACGACGGTGAAGGGGAAGGTGAAACCGGGCGATAATCCGTTCTTACTGAAGCGCTTGTATATCTTAAGAACGGATTCGTTAGAGACGATGTCGCGGCTGATCAGCAATCAGCCGCAGGGGTAAAGCTTAAGCGACCTGAACCGGAATGGCTTTTGCGGTGCGCTTCATTTCGTTGTCGCCTTCGAAGTAGGCAACGTTTGGACGCCAGCTGCGTGCTTCGGCGTCGGACATGGTGACGAAGCTTGCGATAATCACAATGTCGCCAACTTCGGCGTTGTGTGCCGCCGCGCCGTTAACGGAGATGATTTTCGAGCCACGTTCCGCCGCGATTGCGTAAGTGGAGAAACGCTTACCGTTGTTAACGTTCCAGATATCAATGGCTTCGTTTTCCAGAATCCCCGAAGCATCCAGGAAATCCTGATCGATGGCGCAAGAGCCTTCATAATGCAGGTCCGCATGAGTGACTTTAACGCGGTGGAGCTTGCCCTGCAGCATAGTGCGAATCATAACTTTACCTTTACCTTCACGGTGCTGTGTCGGGTGGCGCTTCGCTTACCCGACCTACGTAGGCCCGGCAGGCGAAAGTGCCGCCGGGCGTAATTCACGGCAGTATTGCCCGTTTTTTAACCCTTGTCTATCAGCTTAATTCAACGGTTTTGTTGTCGATAAGCCGCGCCTGACCGAGCCATGCGGCCATCAGGATAACCGCCCGCTGGCTGGTTTCTGACAGCTCAAGCAGGGTGTCGGCATCACGGATCTGAATGTCATCGGCGCGGAAGCCTTTGTCGTTCAGCTCCTGCTCCGCCAGGGCAATCATCTCTTCGATATCGCGGTCACCGGCTGTGATTTTTTCCGCCATGCCGTTCATCACTTTGCTCAGACCCGGCGCGATTTTGCGCTGATCGCTGGTGAGGTAGCCGTTGCGGGAACTTAGCGCGAGGCCGTCTTTGGCGCGCACGGTTGGCACGCCAACGATGTCAATGTCGTAGCCCATGTCGGCGACCATTTTGCGGATCAGAGCCAGCTGCTGGTAGTCCTTCTCGCCGAAGCAGGCCACGTCCGGCTGTACCAGGTTGAACAGCTTGCTGACGATGGTGGAGACGCCACGGAAATGGCCCGGGCGGCTGGCGCCTTCCAGCATAGTGGAAATGCCCGGCACGTCGACGAAGGTCTGGGCGTCAGTGCCTTTCGGGTAAATATCCGCTGGCGCAGGCGCGAACACGAAATCCACTTTGCGCTTGTTCAGCTTTTCGCAGTCTTCCTGCAGCGTGCGCGGGTAGCGTGCGAGGTCGTCGGCTCTGTCGAACTGCATAGGGTTGACGAAGATGCTGGCCACCACCACGTCGGCGCGGTCTTTGGCTTCATCGACGAGTTTCATATGGCCATCGTGCAGGTTGCCCATGGTCGGCACCAGCGCGATGCGCTTGCCTTCCTGACGCAGACGACGGATATGCTGACGCAGCAGCGGCAGGGTTTCGATAATCAGCACAACAAACTCCTTAGTGGAAACTGTGTTCTTCACCCGGATAGACACCGGACTCGACCTCGGCAATATACTGCCGCACGGCGGCGCGCATGTCGCCCGCATCCGTCAGGAAATTTTTGGCAAATTTAGGGATATGGCCGCCGGTAATGCCAAACGCATCGTGCATCACGAGGATCTGCCCGTCGGTCACGTTGCCCGCGCCGATGCCGATAACCGGAATGGTCAGCGCTTCGGTAATGCGTTTTGCCAGCGCAACGGGCACGCACTCCAGCACCAGCAGCTGAATGCCTGCGGCTTCCAGCGCCAGGGCATCGTCAAACAGGGTTTGCGAGGCATCGCCACGGCCCTGAACCTTGTAGCCGCCGAACACGTTCACCGACTGCGGCGTCAGACCGAGATGCCCGCACACCGGCACGGCGCGCTCAGCCAGCATTTTCACCGTTGGCGCAAGCCAGGCTCCGCCTTCAAGCTTCACCATATTGGCGCCTGCACGCATTACCACGGCGGAATTCTCAAACGCCTGCTCCGGCGTGGCGTAAGCCATAAACGGCAGGTCCGCCAGCAGCAGGCAGTTCGGCGCACCACGGCGCACGGCGCGGGTGTGGTAGGCGATATCTTCAACGGTTACAGGCAGCGTGGAGTCATGACCCTGCACGGTCATGCCCAGCGAGTCGCCGACCAGCATGACGTCGATCCCGGCATCGGCGAACAGTTTCGCAAAGCTGAAATCATAGGCGGTGATGGTGGCAAAGCGTTTCTTTTCCTGTTTGCATTTCTGCAGCAGGGAGATGGTGGTGGGTTTCATAGCGTTTCCTGATAACGAAAGCCGAATCTTGCGGCATTGTATCAGTCACATTCACACGGGCAATCGTTTTGCCGTTTACCAGTGAGCAGGTTTTGCGCTGTTAAGCGTTTGCAGGAGAGAGGCCAGAGTTTTGCCGTCAGGGAAAATGAGATCCGCAGCGATTTCGGCCAGCGGCCAAAGCATAAAGCCACGGTTGTGCATGTCGTAGTGCGGCACCGTCAGGCGGTCAGAATGGATGATGCGATCGCCGAACAACATGATATCGAGGTCCAGCGTGCGCGGCCCCCAGCGCTCTTCTTTCCGCACGCGGCCCTGCTGGAGCTCGATGCGCTGGGTATTGTCCAGAAGGGTTTCTGGTTCCAGTTCCGTGTCGAGCGCTACGGCGGCATTGAGATAGTCAGGCTGATCCTGCGGACCGAGCGGAGGCGTGCGGTAAAACGACGACACGGCAGCTATTGCCGTGTGTGGAATTTCGCCGAGCGCAGCGATCGCCGCATTCACCTGATCGAGCGGTGAAGCCAGATTGCTGCCGACGGCGATATAAACGCGTGTCACGCGTTGCCACCCTGACGCGGGGCGCGCTTGCGTGGACGGCGGTGACGACGACGTGCGGCCGGTTCTTCATCCAGGCCGTTGAGCATATCTTTCTGTGCTGGCGGCGCGGCCACCTGGAATTCGCCCCACCACTGAGTGAGACGTTGCAGCTCATGGTTGCTTTCCGCTTCGGCACGCAGCGCCAGCAGATCGTAGGCAGCGCGGAATTTCGGATGCTCCATCAGCTTCCAGGCGCGTTTACCCTGACGACGAGACATGCGCAGCTGAAGCTGCCAGATATCGCGCACCAGCGTGGTAATGCGTTTTGGAATGGCGAGCGAACGGCAGCCTTCGTCGAGCACGTCGTTCATTGCCAGCGCAAAGGCGTCGTAATAGGCCAGGCCGCTTTCCTGCGCGATGCGCTGCGCGGTTTCCAGCAGCGGATACCAGAACATGGCGGCAAACAGGAACGCCGGGTTCACGCGCATGTCGTTGTGAATGCGGTTATCGGTATTTTTCAGCACCTGGCTGATGATGCGCTCCATCGGGCTGTCACCGTTTTCGGTGAAGTAGCGGGTGATGGTCGGGAACAGCGGCTGGAACAGGCTGTATTCACGCAGCAGCTTGTAAGTTTCAAAGCCGTAACCGGCCTGCAGCAGCTTCAGGGATTCTTCAAACAGGCGCGCGGGCGGCACGTCGTTGATAAGCGTTGCCAGGCGTGGAATGGGCTCGGCGGTGTCCGGGCTGATACGCATGTTCAGCTTGGCGGCGAAACGCACCGCGCGCAGCATACGCACCGGATCTTCACGGTAGCGGGTTTCCGGGTTGCCAATCAGGCGAATGATGCCTTCCTGCAAATCACGCATGCCACCGACGTAATCGCGAACGGTGAAATCCGCCACGCTGTAGTAGAGGCTGTTGATGGTGAAGTCGCGGCGCTGGGCATCTTCTTCGATGTTGCCGAAGATGTTGTCGCGGAGCAGCATGCCGTTCTGGCCGCGCTGTGAGGTGGCGCGATCGTCCGGGGATCCATCGTGATGGCCGCGGAAGGTGGCGACTTCAATAATTTCCGGGCCGAACATCACGTGGGCCAGACGGAAACGGCGACCGACCAGACGGCAGTTGCGGAACAGCTTACGCACCTGTTCAGGCGTGGCGCTGGTGGTCACGTCAAAATCTTTTGGTTTTTTGTCCAGCAGCAGGTCGCGTACGCCACCGCCGACGAGATAAGCCTCATAGCCTGCTTTATTCAGGCGATAGAGCACCTTGAGGGCATTTTCACTGATATCTTTGCGGGAAATAGCGTGCTGCTCACGCGGAATGACCGTCATTTCAGGTTTTACGTCGACGGTTTCAGCCCCGGTTTCATCACGGGTTAGCACCTTACGGCAAAAATTAGCGACTCGGGTAAAAATGTTACACCTCGGTTATCGTGTCAGTCGGAAGACGTGCGGACAAAAAATTGCGGCTAATCATAGCTCACCGGGGAGCGTTTGAGAATCTTTTACCGCCGGGAGGCTCCAGTTTGCCACCGCATTCGCCAGCAGGCTCTCAAGCGAGCAGTCCTGCCACTCATTAACAATAGACTGATTAAGAAACTGTAATGCCCGAATAATTTCCGGACGCGGGTCGCCGGTGGATAACGCGGGCGCGTGATTCTGCTTGGATAATTTCGCGCCCTCCTGATTCAGCGCCAGCGGCAGATGAATATAGTCAGGCTCCGCCCAGCCGAAATGGCGATACAGAGAAATTTGCCGCACCGTTGGTTCAATTAAATCTGCGCCGCGCACTATTTCGGTCACGCCCTGATAATGGTCGTCGACCACGACAGCCAGATTGTAGGCGAATAACCCATCCCGGCGATGAATAATAAAATCTTCGCGGGCGAGCGATTCGTTAGTGACAATATTGCCGCGCAGGCCATCGTGAAAATTCAGGACAGGATGCGTCTGATGCAAACGCAGTGCGGCATTCTGCGGGCCGAGGTGTAATTCACGACAGTGGCCGTCGTAAATACCGCCGACGCTCTGAATACGTGCGCGGGTGCAGGTGCAGTAATAGCTCAGGCCCTGTTCGCGCAGCCAGGCGAGCCTTTCGCGGTAGGCCTCGTGGCGCTGAGATTGCCACAGCACCTCGCCATCCCAGTGCAGACCATAATGTTCCAGCTGACGCAGAATCGTCTGTGCGGCACCGGGAACTTCACGGGGGGGATCGATATCTTCGATGCGAACTAACCACTTTCCCTCCAGGGCGCGGGCTTGCAAATAGCTGCCGAGGGCGGCAATCAGAGAGCCGAAATGGAGTTCACCAGAAGGGGAAGGCGCAAAACGCCCGATATAATCAGAAATTGCCATGTCTCAGGTTCAGAAAAGAACAAGGCGGGAAGTGCTCCCGCCATGGTGATGATGCAATCGGGGGACTTAGCCCGCCATTTGCTTTTCGCGGATTTCCGCCAGCGTTTTGCAGTCGATGCAAAGATCGGCAGTTGGACGCGCTTCCAGACGACGAATTCCGATTTCCACTCCGCAGGATTCGCAGTAGCCAAAATCTTCGTCTTCGACCTTCTTCAGCGTTTTCTCGATCTTTTTAATCAGCTTACGCTCACGGTCACGGTTACGCAGTTCGAGGCTGAACTCTTCTTCCTGGGCCGCACGGTCTACCGGGTCCGGGAAGTTGGCAGCTTCATCCTGCATGTGTGTCACGGTACGATCAACTTCATCCCTGAGTTGGTTACGCCACGCTTCAAGAATACGCTTGAAGTGAGACAGCTGGGCTTCGTTCATATACTCTTCACCCGGCTTCTCTTGGTATGGCTCCACCCCAGCGATGGCGAGAATACTCAGGGACGATGTTTTACGGATTTGCCCTTCTTGCATGTTGCTTCTCCTTAACACGCACTATCGATCCCCATGTGGGGGAAAAATCAGGCCGCTATAAATAGCAGATGCTTTTCAGGATAGCAATTGTCTAAACGTTACACTTGACAACCCTGTGAGGAAAAGCGTATTTGCGCACGCGACCAGCACACTTATTGTTCAGTCGTTATCTCCGGGGATAGCACCACGGGTAACGGCTCTATCAGAGTCATATTATCGGCAGAAAGTTCCGCTTTATAAGCCAGAATTTCGACCCCCTTGTTTTGTGCCTCATTCAACAATTGCGCGTATTTAGCATCGATATGGCGCGCGGGTGAAAAACGGGTAATGGCAGAGTGAAGGACCGCAAATAACACCACGGCACGATCGCCTGAGGCCGCCACCCCCATCAACTCTCGCAAATGCTTCTGGCCACGTTCTGTCACCGCATCGGGAAAATAACCGTACTCTTCTTCCGCCAACGTAACCGATTTCACTTCAATATAGCAGTTGCGGCGGTTCTCTGCCTGTAGCAGAAAATCAATCCGGCTGCGCTCTTCACCGTATTTCACTTCACTTTTCAATACACTGTAATTGGTAAGTTCAGGAATGTTTTCCAACAGGAGTGCTTCCTTCACCAGCTGATTGGCCCGCTGCGTGTTCACGCAAATAAACGCTCCATTTTGCGTTTCCGTCACTTCCCAGGTATGGGCATATTTCCGCGTTTTGCTGTCCGACGTGGAATACCAGACGGTATCGCCAGGCGTCGCGCAGCTGGTCATTGCCCCGGTGTTCGGGCAGTGCAAAGTAAGTTCTTCGCCTTCAGGCGTGACCACGTCGGCCAGAAAGCGCTTATAGCGCTGGAGCAAACGGGCGGGTTTGAGCGGGGGCGAAAACTGCATAGGCGTCCTTATTTATCGTTCAGCGTCCAGCGTTCAAGCCGGGTGTAGCGGGTGCGACCGCGGGAAAATTCGGAGCTGTAGAGACCGAACTCTGTGACGGGTACTTTCCAGCTAAAACCCGGCGCGGGAATGGGGACCGCATGGGCTGTGTTGCGCATCAACGTGATGTGAGGGTGAAACGGCAGTGGGCTCTGGTAACAGCCGCTGCGTGCGGCCTGAGCGCGCAGCATATTCGCCAGCTGGAGTAATCCACGAGGAGGCTGGCGCGTGCCGAGCCACACCACCTGCGAACGCAGCCATTGCCCCGCGTCGTTTAACTCCAGGGCAAAACCCGGCTGGCGAATGCGTCCGGCCATCGCCGCCAGCGCCCGCTGCTTTTCAGTGCTCACCTCACCGAGAAACGCCAGCGTCAGATGCAGGTTCGCCGCCGCGATCGGGCGTCCGCTGTCGGCGGGAAAATTTGCGGCTCGCCAGTGGATAATCTGCTGCTGCACGTCGTCGGGAAGTTCGAGGGCGAAAAACAGTCTTTTGGGTTCAGACATGCGAGGGACTCGGTAATGATTTGGCGCAATGCTACAATGCCGGGCCCTCTAAAGTCACCCACCGGAGTCCGTTGTGTCGTCACTGCCCGTCGCCGCCATCCTTCCCGAACTGCTCGAAGCACTCACCCGCGCGCCACAGGTGCTGCTCAATGCGCCCACCGGGGCCGGTAAATCCACCTGGCTGCCGCTTCAGCTGCTTCAGGCGGGTGTTATTGAAGGCAAAATCATCCTGCTGGAGCCGCGCAGACTGGCGGCACGTAACGTTGCCCAGCGTCTGGCCGAATTGCTGAATGAAAAGCCAGGCGAGACGGTCGGTTACAGGATGCGGGCGGAAACCTGCGTGGGTAAGAACACGCGGCTGGAAGTGGTGACCGAAGGGATTTTGACGCGCATGATCCAGCGCGATCCTGAACTCAGCGGCGTGGGGCTGGTGATCCTCGATGAATTCCACGAGCGCAGCTTACAGGCCGATTTGGCGCTGGCACTGCTGCTCGACGTCCAGGGCGGTCTGCGGGACGATCTCAAACTGCTGATCATGTCAGCCACGCTCGACAACGCCCGCCTGCAAACGCTGTTGCCGGACGCACCGGTCATTGCCTCGGAAGGTCGTGCGTTCCCGGTGGAGCGGCGCTATCAGGCATTGCCCACACACCAGCGTTTTGATGAAGCCGTGGCTGTGGCGACGGCAGAACTGCTGCGCCAGGAGTCTGGTTCGTTGCTGCTGTTTCTGCCGGGCGTCGGAGAGATTCAGCGCGTGGCGGAGCAGCTCGCCGGGCGAGTGGGAACGGATGTCGTGCTTTGCCCGCTTTATGGAGCACTGTCGCTCGCCGATCAGCGCAAAGCGATTCTCCCGGCGGAAAAAGGCACGCGAAAAGTGGTGCTGGCAACCAATATCGCCGAAACCAGCCTGACCATCGAAGGCATCCGGCTGGTGGTGGACTGCGCTCAGGAGCGCGTGGCGCGTTTCGACCCTCGTAGCGGGCTGACCCGTCTGGTCACACAGCGAGTGAGCCAGGCATCAATGACGCAGCGTGCCGGGCGAGCGGGGCGTCTGGAACCGGGGATCGGCCTGCATCTGCTTGGCAAAGAGCAGGCCGAACGTGCGGCGCTTCAGGGTGAGCCTGAGATTCTGCAAAGCGACCTGTGTGGGCTGATGCTCGAACTGTTGCAGTGGGGCTGTCAGGATCCGGCGCAGCTTAGCTGGCTGGATCAGCCGCCTGAAACCAATCTGGCGGCTGCGCGCAGGTTGCTGTCACAGCTCGGCGCTTATGACGGCAAGCAGCTGACGCCGCAGGGGCAGAAGATGGCGTCCATCGGCAACGACCCGCGCCTGGCGGCGATGCTGATTGCGGCGAAAACCCCGGATGAAATGGCGACGGCGGCAAAACTGGCGGCGATTCTGGAAGAACCACCGCGAGGCGGTAATGCCGATCTCAGCTCAGCCTTTGCGCGAAATCAGCCGAACTGGCAGCAGCGTGCTAGGGCGCTGGTTCAGCGGCTGAATACAGCCCCTGGTTCGCCGGATGCCGGGCTAATACCCCTGCTATTGGCGCAGGGTTTTGCCGACCGAATCGCCCGTCGCCGCGGTCAGGAAGGCCGCTATCAGCTGGCAAACGGCATGGGCGCAATGCTCGACGTAGACGATGCGCTGGGCCGCCATGAATGGCTGATTGCGCCGCTGCTGTTGCAGGGCAGCCAGTCGCCGGATGCGCGGATATTGCAGGCCCAGCCTCTGGATGTTGACGCCCTGGTGGCGGCTTGTCCGGCGCTGCTCACGCAGTCCGACATCATTGAATGGGATGAACAACAGGGCACGCTGAAGGCCTGGCGTCGCAGCCGCATCGGCGAGCTGACGGTGAAAGTCCAGCCGCTGGCGAAGCCCTCCGAGGAGGAGCTGCATCAGGCGATGCTCAACGGCATTCGTGACAAAGGATTGAGCATACTGAACTGGACGCCGGAGGCGGAGCAGCTACGCTTGCGTATTCAGTGCGCCGCGCGCTGGCTGCCGGATGATGAGTGGCCGGCAATGGACGATGAGGTGCTGCTGGCTGGGCTGGAGTCATGGCTGCTGCCGCACATGACGGGCGTGCATTCGCTCAAAGCCCTGAAGGCGCTGAATATTCGTGAGGCATTACAGGGGCTTCTGCCCTGGTCACTGCGACAACGTCTGGATACTGAGTTACCCACGCATTACACTGTGCCGACCGGAAGTCGGATAGCGCTGCGCTATGATGCCGATAACCCGCCTGTACTCTCTGTGCGGATGCAGGAGATGTTTGGCGAAGCTGCCACGCCGACGATTGCTCAGGGCCGCGTGGCGCTGGTGCTGGAGCTGCTTTCCCCGGCGCAGCGACCGTTGCAGATTACGCGCGATTTGAGCGCATTCTGGGCCGGGGCGTATCGCGAAGTGCAAAAAGAGATGAAAGGGCGCTACCCGAAGCACGTCTGGCCGGACGATCCGGCGAATACGGCGCCGACGCGGCGCACGAAGAAGTATTCGTGATTTTGGGAGAGGGGGAAAATTGTGCGGTCTGATGCCCTCTCCCCAACCCTCTCCCACAGGGAGAGGGAGCAAACACGAAAGGCACGCCTTGCTGTTTACCTCGAGAGGGTGCAAACACTAAAACGCTTTTCGTTGAAAAGCGTTTGCAGTTTATTTTGAGAGATTTCTTCTTTCACCTTTGGGTGAAAGAAAAGAGAATCAGGCGCTTACGCCTGAATTTAGCGGAGAAAATGTATGGCGGGGAATGACCGCGAGCCGATTGGACGCAAAGGCAAGCCTGCGCGGCCGGCAAAGCAAAAGATTAGCCGTCGTCGTCTTCGGGACGATGAGTACGACGACGACGATTACGATGATGAGGAAGATGAGCCCATGCCGCGCAACGGGAAAGGCAAAGGTAAAAAACCACGGCGTAAGCACGGCAGGTTCTGGCTGCTGGTGAAGCTTGGCATCGTCTTTGCGGTGCTGATGGCGATTTATGGCGTCTACCTGGACCAAAAAATTCGCAGCCGAATCGACGGTAAAGTGTGGCAACTGCCGGCGGCAGTTTATGGCCGTATGGTCAGCCTCGAGCCGGATATGTCGATCAGCAAAGGTGAGATGGTGCGCCTGCTGACCGCGACGCAGTATCGTCAGGTGACGGCGATGACGCGTCCGGGTGAGTTCACCGTGCAGGCGAACAGCATCGAGATGATCCGCCGCCCGTTCGATTTCCCGGACAGTAAAGAAGGGCAGGTGCGTGCGCGTCTGACCTTCGACGGCGATCGTCTGGATTCGATCACCAACATGGATAACAACCGCCAGTTCGGTTTCTTCCGTCTCGATCCGCGTCTTATCACCATGATGTCGTCGCCAAACGGCGAGCAGCGTCTGTTTGTGCCGCGCAGCGGTTTCCCGGATTTGCTGATCGACACGCTGATCGCCACCGAAGACCGTCACTTCTACGAGCATGACGGCATCAGCTTCTACTCGATGGGGCGTGCGGTTCTGGCGAACCTGACGGCAGGGCGCACGGTGCAGGGCGCAAGTACCCTGACGCAGCAGCTGGTCAAAAACCTGTTCCTCTCGAGCGAACGCTCCTACTGGCGTAAAGCGAACGAAGCGTACATGGCGCTGATCATGGACGCGCGCTACAGCAAAGATCGCATTCTTGAGCTGTACATGAACGAGGTGTACCTCGGTCAGAGCGGCGACAATGAAATCCGCGGCTTCCCGCTGGCGAGCCTTTACTACTTTGGCCGTCCGGTGGAAGAGCTGAGCCTTGACCAGCAGGCGCTGCTGGTGGGCATGGTGAAAGGGGCGTCGATCTACAACCCGTGGCGTAACCCGAAACTGGCGCTGGAGCGTCGTAACCTGGTCCTGCGCCTGCTGCAGCAGCAGAAGGTTATCGATCAGGAACTGTACGACATGCTGAGCGCCCGTCCACTGGGCGTGCAGCCGCGCGGCGGCGTGATTTCGCCGCAGCCTGCCTTTATGCAGATGGTGCGTCAGGAGCTGCAGGCGAAGCTCGGCGACAAGGTGAAAGATCTTTCCGGCGTGAAAATCTTTACCACCTTCGACTCCGTCGCCCAGGACGCGGCTGAAAAAGCGGCCACCGAAGGCATTCCGGTGCTGAAGAAGCAGCGTAAGCTTGCCGACCTCGAAACGGCGATGGTGATTGTCGACCGAATGACCGGCGAAGTACGTGCGATGGTCGGCGGGGCAGAGCCGCAGTTTGCAGGCTACAACCGTGCGATGCAGGCGCGCCGTTCGATTGGTTCCCTGGCGAAACCGGCCACCTATCTGACCGCGCTGAGCCAGCCGAACACCTATCGACTGAACACCTGGATTGCCGATGCGCCAGTGACTATTCATCTTTCTAACGGCCAGACCTGGTCGCCGCAGAACGATGATAAGCGCTTCAGCGGGCAGGTGATGCTTGTGGACGCACTGACGCGTTCCATGAACGTACCGACGGTAAATCTCGGGATGGCGAACGGTCTGCCAGCCGTGATCGACACCTGGCAGAAGCTTGGCGCGCCGAAAGATCAGCTCAATGCCGTACCGGCGATGCTGCTGGGGGCGCTGAACCTGACGCCAATCGAAGTCGCGCAGGCGTTCCAGACCATCGCCAGCGGCGGTAACCGCGCGACGCTTTCTGCGCTGCGTTCGGTGATCGCTGAAGACGGCACCGTGCTCTATCAGAGCTATCCGCAGGCGGAACGCGCCGTTCCTGCCCAGGCTGCTTACATGACCCTGTGGACCATGCAGCAGGTTGTGCAGCGCGGGACTGGTCGTCAGCTGGGCGCGAAATACCCGAACCTGCACCTGGCAGGGAAAACCGGGACCACCAATAACAACGTCGATACCTGGTTTGCCGGAATCGACGGTCGTGAAGTGGTGATCACCTGGGTGGGTCGCGATAACAACCAGCCGACGAAGCTCTACGGTGCCAGCGGCGCGATGTCCATCTACCAGCGCTATCTGTCTAACGAGTCGCCGATCCCACTGGATCTGACGGCGCCGGAAGATATCGTCAATATGGGCGTCGATGACAACGGCAACTTTATCTGCGGCGGTGGCGGGATGCGTCAGCTTCCTGTCTGGACCACCAACCCAGATCAGCTCTGCCAGCAGAGCCAGGCGATGCAGGAGCAGCAGCAGGATAATAACCCGTTCAGCGGCGGTACCCAGCAGCCTCAGCAGCAGCCGCAGCAGCAACAGCAACCCGCGCAGCAGGAGAAGAGCGACGGTGTAGCGGGCTGGATCAAAGACATGTTCGGCGGTAACTAAGCCTTAACCCTCTCCCGTCAGGGAGAGGGTTTTTCAAACCTCGCGTTAACTTTCTCATAACTCCTTACCAACCCTCAGGTTATTTTTTAAACCCTCAATTCTGGTAGGGGCGTATTCCGCTTGCTATGCCTTCCGCGTTTCGCCTATTATTCTGCGGGCATAATAATAATTCTCGTTTACGTTATCATTCACTCAATATCATCAGAGAACAACAATGGCGCGTCTCAACACTGCTCAGCCAGTCAATACCTCGTTGCGTAAGCTTGCCGTGGTAGTAGCCACAGCGGTCGGCGGCATGTCTGCTTTTGCACATGCGGCAACACAACCAAAAGAAGAAACCATCACCGTAACGGCCGCTCCTGCCCCAACGGAAAGCGCGTGGGGGCCTGCGGCGACAATTGCTGCACGCCAGTCTGCGACCGGTACCAAAACCGATACCCCTATTCAAAAAGTTCCTCAGTCTATCTCCGTCGTCACTGCCGAAGAGATGGCGCTGCACCAGCCTCGCTCAGTTAAAGAAGCGCTGAGCTATACCCCGGGTGTTGCCGTAGGGACGCGTGGTGCTTCCAACACCTATGACTACCTTGTTATCCGCGGTTTTGCCGCTGATGGGCAAAGCCAGAACAACTATCTGGATGGGATGAAGCTGCAGGGCAACTTCTACAACGATGCGGTCGTTGATCCTTACATGCTGGAGCGCGCTGAAATTATGCGTGGCCCGGTATCCGTTCTGTACGGAAAAAGCAGCCCTGGCGGTTTGCTGAACATGGTCAGTAAGCGCCCGACGACGGAGCCGCTGAAGGAAATTCAGTTCAAAGTAGGAACCGATAACCTGCTGCAGACGGGCTTCGATTTCAGCGATGCCATCGACGATAACGGCGTATATTCCTATCGCTTAACGGGCCTTGCGCGTTCCAACAATGCGCAACAAGAGCGTGCAGAAGAGCAGCGTTACACCATCGCGCCATCGTTCTCCTGGCGTCCGGATGATAAGACCAATTTCACCTTCCTCTCTTATTTCCAGAATGAGCCTGATACAGGCTACTACGGCTGGTTGCCAAAAGAGGGGACTGTTCAACCGCTGCCAAACGGCAGTCGTCTGCCTACCGATTTCAACGAAGGGGCGAACAACAATACCTATTCTCGTAACGAGAAGATGGTTGGCTACAGCTTCGACCACGAGTTTAACGACACTTTCACCGTACGTCAGAACCTGCGTTTTGCTGAGAACAAAACCTCTCAAAACAGCGTGTACGGCTATGGCGTCTGTTCCGATCCTGCAAACAGCTTCAATGCGCTTTGCTCAGCGTTAGCGCCGGAAGACAAAGGCCATTACCTGGCGCGTAAATACGTTGTCGATAATGAAAAGCTGCAAAACTTTAACGTTGATACGCAGCTGCAGAGCAAATTTGCGACCGGTGACGTCGACCATACCTTGCTGACGGGCGTTGACTTTATGCGTATGCGTAACGACATCAACTCCTGGTTTGGTTACGACGGCTCCGTTCCACTGCTGGATCTGTACAACCCGGTCTATACTGACTTCGATTTCAACTCGAAAGATCCGTCTAACTCAGGCGCTTATCAGGTACTGAACCGTCAGAAGCAAACGGGCCTGTACGTTCAGGACCAGGCGCAGTGGGATAAGGTGTTAGTGACCCTGGGTGGCCGTTATGACTGGGCCGATCAGAGTTCCTTTAACCGCGTGGCGGGTACAACTTCAGAGCGTGACGATAAGCAGTTCACCTGGCGTGGCGGTGTTAACTACCTGTTTGATAACGGTGTGACGCCATATTTCAGCTACAGCGAATCCTTCGAGCCAGCCTCACAAACCGATGCACAGGGTAAACTGTTCGCACCGTCGAAAGGCAAGCAGTACGAAGCGGGCGTGAAGTATGTTCCAAACGATCGTCCTATCGTTATCACCGGTGCGGTTTATCAGCTGACGAAGACCAATAACCTGATGGCCGACCCGGCGGGTTCATTCTTCTCCGTTCAGGGCGGCGAAATCCGTTCCCGCGGCGTTGAAATTGAAGCCAAAGCGGCGTTGTCTGCCAGCGTTAACGTTGTAGGCTCCTATACCTACACGGATGCACAGTACACCACCGACACCAACTACAAGGGCAACACACCGGCGCAGGTGCCAAAACACATGGCTTCTCTGTGGGGCGACTATACCTTCTATGATGGCGTGCTTTCAGGCCTGACCTTAGGCACCGGCGGTCGCTTAACCGGTTCCAGCTACGGCGACCCGGCGAACTCCTTCAAGGTGGGCAGTTACACGGTGGTAGATGCACTGGTACGTTATGACCTGGCTCGCTTCAACATGGCAGGTTCCAACGTGGCGCTTCATGTAAACAACCTGTTCGACCGTGAATACGTGGCAAGCTGCTTCAATACTTACGGTTGCTTCTGGGGCGCGGAGCGTCAGGTTGTGGCCACCGCCACCTTCCGTTTCTAATCTCGTCTTTGGGCACGGTTCGCCGTGCCCTTTTAACAAGTTGGCCGTTATGCAGGACACCACATCTCAGACCGACACCACGTTCGCCCTGAACGCGGTCACCTTCCGTGTGCCAGGCCGTACGCTGCTGCACCCGCTTTCGCTGACCTTCCCTCCGGGAAAAGTGACTGGCCTTATCGGCCATAACGGTTCCGGAAAATCCACGCTGCTGAAAATGTTGGGCCGTCACCAGCCGCCATCTGAGGGCGAGATTATGCTCGACGGGCAGCCGCTGGAGAGCTGGAACAGCAAAGCCTTTGCCCGCAAAGTGGCTTATCTGCCGCAGCAGTTACCGCAGGCGGAAGGCATGACGGTGCGCGAGCTGGTGGCGATTGGTCGCTATCCGTGGCACGGGGCGCTGGGGCGCTTCGGCGTGGCGGATCGTGAGAAAGTGGAAGAGGCCATAGCGTTAGTCGGCCTGAAGCCGCTGGCCCATCGTCTGGTGGACAGCCTCTCCGGCGGTGAACGCCAACGTGCATGGATTGCAATGCTGGTGGCGCAGGACAGCCGTTGCTTACTGCTTGATGAACCTACATCCGCGTTGGATATCGCTCATCAAGTTGATGTGCTGGCGCTGGTGCATCGCCTCAGCCAGCAGCGCGGCTTAACGGTGATTGCCGTGCTGCACGACATCAACATGGCGGCACGCTACTGCGACTATCTTGTGGCGCTGCGCGGCGGCGAAATGATCGCTCAGGGCACGCCAGAGACGCTGATGCGTGGTGAAACGCTCGAACAGATTTACGGCATTCCAATGGGCATCCTGCCGCATCCCGCAGGCGCCGCCCCGGTAAGTTTTGTTTACTGATGACTAACTCACATCTGATTAGCCGTCGTCGTTTGCTGACGGCGATGGCCCTGTCGCCTCTGCTCTGGCAGATGAAAAGCGCGCACGCTGCCGCAGTGGATCCGCAGCGGATCGTAGCCCTCGAATGGCTGCCGGTCGAACTGCTGCTGGCGCTGGGCGTCACGCCTTATGGCGTCGCCGACATTCCCAATTACAACCTGTGGGTGAACGAACCTGGGCTACCAGCCTCGGTGATTGACGTTGGCCTGCGCACTGAACCCAATCTCGAACTGCTGACCGAAATGAAACCGTCGTACATGGTGTGGTCGGCAGGTTATGGCCCGTCACCGGAAAAGCTGGCGCGTATCGCCCCGGGGCGCGGCTTTAATTTCAGCGATGGTAAGCACCCGCTCACTAACGCTCGCCAGTCGCTCGTCGAAATGGGGCAGCTGCTGGGCATGGAAAATCAGGCTCACGCTCACCTCACGCATTTCGACGAATTTGTGGCCCAGCGTAAACCACGCTTTGCCGCCCGCGGCAGCCGCCCGCTACTGATGATTACGCTGCTCGATGCCCGCCACGTACTGGCTTTCGGGCCCAACTGCCTATTCCAGCAGATCCTTGATGATTACGGCATCGTGAACGCCTGGCAGGGCGAAACCAACTTCTGGGGCAGCCAGGTGGTCGGTATCGACAGGCTCGGCGAGTTCAAAGACGCCGACGTTATCTGCTTCGATCACGGCAATGAAGCTGACATGCAAAAGCTGATGGCGACGCCGCTGTGGCAGGCGATGCCGTTTGTTCGCCAGCAGCGATTCCAGCGCGTGCCCGCCGTGTGGTTCTACGGCGCGACGCTCTCGGTGATGAATTTTGTTCGCATTCTGGATAACGCCCTGGGAGGCAAAGCATGAGCCCGCGCATCGCGCGTTTCCCGGCGTTGCTCCTTCTGGTGCTGTTTGTGATTTCGGCCTGGCTGAGCTGGCACAACTTTAACGTTGCGCTGCCTCGCGCGCAGTGGCGTGAAGCGCTCTGGCAGCCGGACGTCGACAGCATCCGCCAGATGCTGTTCCATTACAGTTTGCTCCCGCGCGTGGTGATTTCACTGCTGGTAGGCGCAGGGCTCGGGCTGGTTGGCGTGCTGTTCCAGCAGGTATTGCGCAACCCGTTAGCGGAACCGACCACGCTCGGCGTGGCAACCGGCGCACAGCTCGGGATCACCATCACTACGCTGTTTGCGTTGCCAGGTGCGTTTTCCACGCAGTTTGCTGCCCTGGCGGGGGCCTGCATCGTTGGAGCGCTGGTATTCGGCGTCTCCTGGGGCAAGCGTCTCTCACCGGTGACGTTGATCCTCGCCGGGCTGGTCGTCAGCATGTACTGCGGCGCGGTGAATCAGCTGCTGGTGATTTTCCATCACGATCAGTTGCAAAGCATGTTCCTGTGGAGCACCGGCACCCTGACGCAAACCGACTGGAGCGTGGTGCATCAGCTCTGGCCACAGCTGCTCGGCGGCGTGATGCTGACGCTGCTTCTGCTGCGTCCGCTAACGTTAATGGGGCTGGACGACGGCGTAGCCCGCAATCTTGGCCTGGCGCTGTCGCTTGCACGCCTTGGTGCCCTGACGCTGGCGATTGTCATCAGTGCGCTGCTGGTTAATGCCGTGGGTATTATCGGCTTTATCGGCCTGTTCGCGCCGCTGCTGGCCAAGATGCTCGGTGCACGGCGCTTGCTGGCACGCCTTATGCTCGCGCCGCTGATCGGGGCGCTGATCCTCTGGCTGTCCGACCAAATTATCCTTTGGCTTTCTACCGTGTGGATGGAAGTGTCTACGGGGTCGGTAACGGCGCTGATTGGCGCGCCGCTGCTGCTGTGGCTGCTGCCGCGTCTGCGCAGTATCAGCGCGCCAGCGATGGATGCGGGCGACAGAGTGTACGTTGAGCGTCAGCGCGTGCTGACCTGGTCGTTAATCGGTCTGGCTGTGCTGCTGTTGGGGATGTACGTTGCCCTGACGCTGGGGCGCGATGCGCACGGCTGGCACTGGGCAAATGGCGAACTGCTTAACGCGCTGATGGAGTGGCGCGCGCCGCGCATTCTTGCCGCGCTGATCGCCGGGATGATGCTGGCGGTGGCAGGGTGCATTATCCAGCGCCTGACCGGCAACCCGATGGCCAGCCCTGAAGTGCTGGGGATTTCTTCCGGTGCGGCGTTCGGCGTGGTGCTGATGCTGTTCTTCGTGCCGGGCAACGCTTTTGGCTGGCTGCTGCCTGCGGGGAGCCTGGGCGCGGCGGTAACGCTGATGATCATTCTGATTGCGGCCGGGCGGGGCGGTTTTTCGCCACACCGGATGCTGCTTGCGGGGATGGCGCTCAGCACCGCGTTCACTATGCTGCTGATGATGCTTCAGGCGAGCGGCGATCCGCGCATGGCGCAAATCCTTACCTGGATTTCAGGTTCGACGTATAACGCCTCTTACGAGCAGGTCTGGCGTACCGGGCTGGTGATGATCGTCCTGTTGGCTCTGACACCGCTCTGCCGCCGCTGGCTGACGATTCTGCCGCTCGGTGGCGATACGGCGCGAGCGGTCGGGATAGCGTTAACGCCGAGCCGCGTGCTGCTTCTGTTGCTGGCTGCGAGCCTGACGGCAACCGCCACGATGACCATCGGTCCGCTGAGCTTTATCGG
Organism: Enterobacter sp. CC120223-11; assembly: GCF_900215375.1. GTDB lineage: Bacteria > Pseudomonadota > Gammaproteobacteria > Enterobacterales > Enterobacteriaceae > Scandinavium. Next base: position 194,269 of record NZ_OBEF01000007.1, read on the forward strand.
CCTGATGGCGCCGCACATTGCGCGAATGATGGGCTTCCGCCGTACGATGCCGCACATGATCCTGTCGGCGCTAGTTGGGGGCATTATGTTAGTCATTGCGGACTGGTGTGGCCGTATGCTGCTGTTCCCGTACCAGATCCCGGCGGGGCTGCTGTCGACGTTTATCGGCGCGCCGTACTTTATCTATTTGCTGAGGAAGCAGAGTCGGTAAAAATGCAAAACGGCAACCTTGGTTGCCGTTTTTAGTATTTACACCCTCTTCCCGTGGGAGAGGGCATCAGGCCGCATCGATCATTACAGCTTTTCAAATACCCGACGAGCCGCATCAATTGTTTTATTGATATCTTCTTTGCTGTGCGCCACGGACATAAAGCCCGCCTCAAACGCCGATGGCGCAAGGTACACGCCTTCTTCCAGCATCAGATGGAAGAACTTCTTGAAACGTTCCACGTCGCACTTCACCACGTCGGCATAGCAGGTCACGGTTTTCGCTTCGGTGAAGAAGATCCCGAACATGCCGCCCACGTTGTTTACCACCAGAGGAATGCCGGTTTCGTGCGCGGCACGCAGCAGACCGTCCGCCAGCTGGTTCGTCAGGCTGGTGAGGGTTTCGTGCACGCCCGGTTGGGCGACTTCCGTCAGACAGGCAAAACCTGCGGCCATGGCGATTGGGTTACCGGAGAGCGTACCCGCCTGGTATACAGGGCCCGTCGGGGCCAGGGCTTCCATCACGTCGCGACGTCCGCCAAACGCACCCACCGGCATGCCGCCGCCGATGATTTTGCCCAGACAGGTGAGATCGGGCACCACGTCGTAGTAATCCTGTGCGCCCGCGAGCGCAACACGGAAACCGGTCATGACTTCATCAATGATAAACAGCGCGCCAAACTCATCGCATAGCGCGCGCAGCCCCGGCAGGAATTCCGGCTGTGGCGGGATGCAGTTCATGTTGCCCGCGACGGGTTCCACGATGATGCAGGCAATCTCTTGCGGATACTGCTCAAACGCGGCACGAACGGAATCCAGATCGTTATAGGTGCAGGTCAGCGTATGCTTTGCGAAATCCGCAGGTACGCCCGGGGAGTTCGGCTGGCCGAGGGTCAGCGCGCCGGAGCCCGCTTTCACCAGCAGGCAGTCGGCGTGGCCGTGGTAGCAGCCTTCAAACTTGATGATTTTGCCGCGGCCGGTGAAGCCGCGCGCCAGACGGATGGCGCTCATGGTGGCTTCGGTGCCGGAGTTCACCATACGTACCATGTCCATGGTCGGCACCAGTTCGGTGACCAGCTCCGCCATTTTGACTTCCATCTCGGTGGGCGCGCCGAAGCTCAGGCCGCGCGTGGCGGCTTCAACCACCGCGTCGCGGATGGCCGGGTGGTTATGACCCAGCACCATCGGGCCCCAGGAACCGACGTAATCGATGTAGGCTTTGCCGTCCACATCGTACAGATACGCACCATCAGCGCGCTCAACAAACAGTGGGGTGCCGCCAACGCCGGTAAAGGCGCGTACCGGCGAGTTGACGCCGCCGGGGATCAGTTCGCGCGCCGCGCTGTAGAGATTCTCAGATTTGCTCATTGCGAGGGTCCTGGTTCGTAGAAAGCGTATTAGCCGACTATTCTAAGGTATTCCAGGAAGGTTATGAAAGTTTTGCCCAATTGAAACAATGTCATTATGAAGGACTTTTAACGCGACGTACCGCTCTGAGCTGGTTACAATGCGCTCTGCAATTTGTATTACCAATAAATGATTAATGGCATGAAAGCAGAAACTCCCTCTTTTGAATCACAGCAAATCGTTCGTTTGCGCCGCGGGGATGCGGTTCGTCGTTTAGTTCGCAGGGATAAAACACCCCTGGCAATTCTGCTGATGGCGGCCGTAGTCGGCACGCTGGCGGGGCTGGTCGGTGTCGCGTTTGAGAAAGCCGTCAACTGGGTGCAGAACGTGCGTATCGGCTCACTGGCTCAGGTGGCAAATCACTGGTTTTTGGTCTGGCCGCTGGCCTTTATTCTCTCCGCGCTGCTGGCGATGGTTGGCTATTACCTGGTGCGCCGTTTTGCGCCGGAAGCGGGCGGCTCGGGCATTCCTGAAATCGAAGGGGCGCTGGAAGAGCTACGTCCTGTACGCTGGTGGCGTGTTATCCCAGTGAAATTTATCGGCGGCATGGGCACGCTTGGCGCAGGTATGGTGCTGGGACGTGAAGGGCCGACGGTACAGCTGGGTGGCAACATTGGGCGAATGGTGCTCGATATCTTCCGGCTGCGTACCGCCGAAGCGCGCCACTCTTTACTGGCAACCGGTGCGGCGGCGGGTCTGGCTGCGGCCTTTAACGCGCCGCTGGCGGGCATTCTGTTCATCATCGAAGAGATGCGTCCGCAGTTCCGCTACAACCTGATTTCCATTAAAGCGGTGTTTATCGGCGTCATCATGTCCAGCGTGGTGTTCCGCGTCTTCAACGGGGAAACGGCGGTGATTGAGGTGGGCAAGCTCGCCAACGCGCCGGTTAATACGCTCTGGCTGTACCTCGTTCTGGGGATGATTTTTGGCTGCTTTGGTCCGCTGTTTAACAGCCTGGTGCTGCGTACCCAGGATATGTTCCAGCGTATCCACGGCGGGAACATCAAAAAATGGGTGCTGATCGGCGGCCTGCTTGGTGGCCTCTGCGGCGTGCTGGGGCTGATTGAGCCTGAAGCGGCAGGTGGCGGCTTTAACCTTATTCCGATCGCGGCGGCTGGGAATTACACCGTCGGCCTGCTGATGTTTATCTTTATTGCCCGCGTCGTGACCACATTACTGTGCTTTGGCTCTGGCGCACCGGGCGGCATTTTTGCCCCGATGCTGGCGCTCGGTACGCTGTTGGGGACCGCTTTCGGCATGGCTGTGACCGCGTGGTTCCCGGCCTATCATCTTGAACCTGGAACCTTCGCCATTGCTGGCATGGGCGCGTTGTTTGCGGCTTCGGTGCGTGCGCCGCTGACCGGAATCGTGCTTGTACTGGAAATGACCGACAATTATCAGCTCATTTTGCCAATGATTATTACCTGTCTTGGCGCAACACTATTGGCCCAGTTCCTGGGCGGCAAGCCGCTCTATTCGTCGATTCTGACGCGGACGCTGGCGAAACAGGAAGCGGAGCAGGCGGCAAAAGAGAAGCAGCCCGTCGGGGACAATACTTGAACGATTTAGTCAGGTATTGGATAATGAGTGAAAAGACCCGGCGAGATTTCAGGCCAGGCGAATTAACTGGAGTAAGACATGAGCGATGACGTAGCGCTGCCTCTGCAATTTACCGACGCAGCCGCCAGCAAAGTGAAAAACCTGATTGCGGATGAAGACAATCCGAACCTGAAACTGCGCGTTTATATCACCGGCGGTGGCTGTAGCGGTTTCCAGTACGGCTTCACCTTTGACGATCAGATCAACGACGGTGACATGACCATCGAGAAACAGGGCGTAGGCCTGGTGGTTGACCCGATGAGCCTGCAGTATCTGGTGGGCGGTTCGGTGGATTACACCGAAGGGCTGGAAGGTTCACGCTTTATCGTGACCAACCCGAATGCGAAAAGCACCTGCGGGTGTGGATCTTCGTTCAGCGTCTGATCATGCTGCCGAAACAAAAAAGCCGCTAAATTTAGCGGCTTTTTGCTATCTGGCGTTCTCATCCAGCGCAAACGTCGGCAGTTTTAAGTGCCAGCGAATGGCCGCCAGACGAATCCCCAGCGTGACTAACATGCCGAACATCGCGGAATTTTCCAGCGACATGTTGAAGGTGTAATGCGCCGTCGCATGCACAATCCCTCCGACGATACAGGCCGTGGCGTAGATTTCAGTTCGCAGGATCATGGGCACTTCACGCGCCAGCACGTCACGAATGATGCCGCCGCCAACGCCGGTTATCACGCCCATACAGATGGCGACCAGCGGGCCGGTTCCGGCTATAAAGGCTTTATTAACCCCAATGCCGACGAACACCGCCAGGCCGACAGCATCCAGCACCGGCAAAATCCACTTTGGCAGACGGCGTGGCTGTCGCACCAGCAGAATGGTCAGCATGCTTGTCACCATCGCCACCACCAGGTCGGTGGGATCTTTGACCCAAAAGACCGGGCCGTGCGCGAGCGCCATATCACGAATGGTTCCGCCACCGACGGCGGTAACCACGCCAAGCACCAGCACGCCAAAAGGATCCATCCGTAATTTACCGGCCAGCAGCACGCCGGAAATGGCAAAGACGGCAGTCCCGACAATATCCAGCCAATAGACAAGCATCGATCCGTTTCCCGTTAATTGACCTGCGCCAGGGCGGTGCAGAGTTGTTTCGCGGCGAGGATAATACGCGGGGAAGCACGTTCAAACCAGTTGCTGTTCACAGGAATCACCGGAATAGTGAGCTGACCGCGCCAGTATTGCGCAATTTTGTCTCTTTCTGCCTCATTGCCTGCGGTCACTATTATCTGTGGCTGACGGGCGAGCACCTGTTCACGGCTCACCTGCGGCCAGGGCACGCGGCTGTTGGCGAAGATATTTTTGCCACCACAGGCTTCAATCACTTCGTTCTGAATCGAGTCCTGATTGCTGGTAAACAGAGGGTTCGTACCGAATTGCAGGAAGACGGTTTTCTTTCTGTCCTGGGCGTGTGCACGTTTCAGCGCGGCAAATTCGTCGCGAAGTGATTTTGCTGTCTCTTTTGCCTGCTGTGGTTTTGGGCTCCATGCCGCCAGCTGCTGTAACGTATTGGCAATTTGCTCCACGCTGCCGGTTTCAACCCAGATAATCTTGATTCCCAGCGCGCTCAGCTGATTCACCTGCCGTTCGGCATTGCCTCCGCGCCAGGCCAGAACCACGTCAGGCTTCAGCGCCACGATGCGTTCCAGGTTCATTCCCTGCCAGCTGGCAATCTCTTCTATGCCTTTCGCCTCTGGAGGATAATCAGAAAAGCTGCTGACGCCGATCGGGGTAATACCCGCAGCAAAAGCCAGTTCGGTATTGGCGGGGGAGAGGGTGATAACCCTCGGCGCGGCCATCAGCCACGCCGGAAGGGTGAACAGCAGGGCGACAAGCCCCGAAGTCAGGCGCTTACGCATTCGCCAGGTTCTGAACCAGGGTTTCCACCATCAGGCTGGACTGTTTGGCGGCGACGGCGAGGAACTCGTCGAAGCTCAGGTGCGACTGCTGATCGGCCACGTCAGAGATGGCGCGAACGACCACAAACGGCATTCCGAAGTTGTGGCAAACGTGCGCGATAGCGGTGGCTTCCATTTCGACGGCGACGGCTTGCGGGAAGTTGTGGCGGATTTTCGCGAGGCCCACGGAGCCGTTGATGAACGCATCGCCGCTGACGATAAGGCCACGTACGGCATTCAGGTTGAGCTGTTTAATGCAGCTTTCCGCCGCTTCAATCAGTTTCGTGTCGGCGGCAAACCCTGCCGGGCAGCCTGGAAGCTGGCCGTACTCGTAGCCGAACGCGGTGACGTCGGCATCGTGGTAGCGGGTTTCATCAGACACGACGATATCGCCCACTTTCAGCGTTGGCGCCAGGCCGCCCGCGGAACCGGTGTTGATGATAGCGTCTGGTTTGCACAGCTCGATCAGCAGGGCAGCACCCATCGCGGCGGCCACTTTGCCGATCCCTGATTTCAGCAGCGCAACGTCAGCGCCGTTCAGCTGGCCGGTGTAGATTTCGCTGCCGCCAATGGTGAGGGTCTGACGGTTCTGGATCTTGTCACGCAGCAGCGTCACTTCTTCTTCCATTGCACCAATAATGCCGATTTTCATAGATTTACTCGCGATGTTTTGGGTTTAAAGGCATAGTTTATCACGGAGCTCGCATTTCCGGACCGGGAGAGGCTATGGCCACAATTGATTTTCGCACAAAGATAAACTGGCACCGGCGTTACCGCTCGCCGCAGAGTGCCGCGACGGAACATGAAATTCTGCGCATTTTCGAAAGCGATCGCGGGCGAATTATCAATTCTCCGGCAATCCGACGATTGCAGCAGAAAACCCAGGTCTTCCCGCTGGAGCGCAACGCCGCGGTTCGCACGCGCCTGACGCATTCTCTCGAAGTACAGCAGGTCGGGCGCTATATCGCCAAAGAAGTGTTGAGCCGCCTGAAAGCACGCAAGCTGCTGGAAACCTATGGGCTGGATGAACTCACCGGGCCGTTTGAAAGCATCGTCGAGATGGCTTGCCTGATGCACGACATCGGCAATCCACCGTTCGGGCATTTTGGCGAAGCGGCGATTAACGACTGGTTCCGTAAACTCCTGTGGCCCGGCGATGCGGCCACTCAGCCGCTGAGCGACGATCGCTGTCTGGTCGGTACGCTGCGCCTGCGTGATGGCGAAGATACGCTGAATGAATTACGCCGCCGCGTGCGTCAGGACCTGTGCCAGTTTGAGGGCAACGCGCAGGGCATTCGTCTGGTGCATACCCTGATGCGAATGAACCTGACCTGGGCACAGGTGGGCTGTATTCTTAAGTACACCCGTCCGGCCTGGTGGCGCGGAAATCCCCCCGAAAGCCACAGCTATTTAATGAAGAAGCCCGGCTACTACTTCTCCGAAGAAGCCTATATTTCAAGGTTACGTAAAGAACTCGATTTGGCTCCTTACAGCCGCTTTCCATTGACGTGGATTATGGAAGCGGCCGACGATATTTCTTATTGCGTGGCCGATCTTGAAGATGCCGTGGAAAAACGCATCTTCAGCGTGGAACAACTTTATCAGCATTTGTATGACGCATGGGGCAGCCACGAAAAAGGTTCCCTGTTCTCTCAGGTTGTCGAAAACGCCTGGGAAAAATCGCGTTCTAATACCCTGAGCCGCAGCACGGAAGATCAGTTCTTTATGTATTTGCGGGTGAATACGCTGAATAAACTGGTGCCGTTCGCCGCGCAGCGGTTTATTGATAATCTTCCGCAGATATTTGCCGGTGACTTCAATCACGCGCTGCTGGAAGACGACAGCGACTTCAGTCAGCTACTTGAATTATATAAAAATGTCGCCATTAAACAGGTGTTCAGCCACCCGGACGTTGAACAGCTCGAACTGCAGGGATACCGCGTCATTACCGGTTTGCTGGAGATCTACCAGCCGCTGCTGAAATTATCTCTGGCGGATTTTAACGAGCTGGTGGAAAAAGAGCGCCTGCGCCATTTGCCCATTGAAAGTCGGCTGTTCCAGAAACTCTCTACGCGACACCGGCTGGCTTATGTTGAAGCGGTGAATAAAGTCCCGCGTGATGCCACAGAGTATCCGCTCATGGAGTACTATTATCGCTGTCGCCTGATTCAGGACTATATCAGCGGTATGACCGATCTCTATGCGTGGGATGAATATCGAAGGCTAATGGCTGTGGAATAAGGCGCGAAGTTTTGTAAAGACGGACAATAAATTTTTACTTTTCACAGAGACTTAAATCCGGAACTTAGCGTAATAAATTGACTCTGACAGTCACATACACGGCAATTTTTGCATTATCTGACATTCGAGACGACGAAACATGAAAAAAACCACATTAGCAATGAGTGCACTGGCTCTGAGTTTAGGTCTGGCCCTTTCCCCGCTGTCTGCATCAGCTGCGGAAACCGCTTCCTCAGCAGCAAACGCCCAGCAGATGCCAAGCCTGGCACCGATGCTTGAAAAAGTGATGCCTTCCGTTGTGAGCATCAATGTGGAAGGCAGCACCACGGTGAACACCCCGCGGATGGGACGTAACTTCCAGCAGTTCTTTGGTGACAATTCTCCGTTCTGCCAGGACGGTTCTCCGTTCCAGAATTCGCCATTCTGTCAAGGCGGCCAGGCCGGACCTGGCGGTAACGGCGGCGGCCAGCAGGAAAAATTCATGGCGCTGGGCTCCGGCGTCATTATTGATGCCGCGAAAGGCTACGTGGTCACCAACAACCACGTGGTGGATAACGCCAGCACCATTAAGGTTTCACTGAGCGATGGGCGTAAGTTTGATGCGAAAGTGGTCGGCAAAGATCCGCGCTCCGATATTGCGCTGATCCAGATTCAGGATCCGAAAAACCTGACCGCCATTAAAATCGCCGACTCCGACGCGCTGCGCGTAGGTGACTACACCGTGGCTATCGGCAACCCGTTTGGCCTGGGTGAAACCGTGACTTCGGGTATCGTGTCTGCGCTGGGTCGTAGCGGCCTGAACGTCGAAAACTACGAAAACTTCATCCAGACGGATGCGGCTATCAACCGTGGTAACTCCGGTGGTGCGCTGGTGAATCTCAACGGTGAATTGATTGGTATTAACACCGCGATTCTGGCCCCGGATGGCGGCAACATCGGTATCGGCTTTGCTATCCCAAGCAACATGGTTCAGAGCCTGACCGGCCAGATGGTGAAATACGGCCAGGTTAAGCGCGGCGAGCTGGGCATTATGGGCACCGAACTGAGCTCCGATCTGGCGAAAGCGATGAAAGTGGACGCGCAGCGTGGCGCATTCGTAAGCCAGGTACTGCCGAATTCTTCTGCGGCAAAAGCGGGTATTAAAGCCGGGGACGTGATCACTTCCCTGAACGGCAAACCAATCAGCAGCTTCTCGGCGCTGCGTGCTCAGGTCGGTACGATGCCAGTGGGCAGCAAAATCGAGCTTGGCCTGGTTCGTGACGGCAAGCCGGTAACCGTGAATCTCGAACTGCAGCAGAGCAGCCAGACTCAGGTCGATTCCAACAGCATCTTCAGCGGTATTGATGGCGCAGAGATGAGCAACAAAGGTGATGACAAAGGCGTGGTGGTGAGCAACGTGAAAGCGGGCTCTCAGGCCGCGCAAATCGGTCTGAAGAAAGGTGATGTGATTATCGGTGCTAACCAGCAGCCGGTGAAAAACATTGCTGACCTGCGTAAGCTTTTCGACAGCAAACCGTCCGTACTGGCGCTGAACATTCAGCGTGGTGACAGCACCATTTATCTGCTGATGCAGTAAGCTTCAAACGCCCTTCTCCGCAGTGAGGAGGGCGCTTTTCTTTGGCCCTCCGCTGTTTCTGTGAACCTTCCCACATATTCATACTTCCCCGCGGCAGTTTGTGCAATTGCACAATGCGCGGGCTGATTCGCTCCCTTATTCTGTTCTCCTGCAGACGGGAGGGGTTATGGCTGGCTGGCATCTTGATACCAAAATGGCGCAGGATATCGTGGCGCGCACAATGCGCATTATCGATACCAATATCAACGTCATGGATGCGCGCGGGCGCATTATCGGCAGTGGCGATCGCGAGCGTGTTGGTGAATTGCACGAAGGTGCACTGCTGGTGCTGTCCCAGGGGCGCGTTGTGGATATCGACGACGCCGTAGCGCGCCATCTGCACGGTGTTCGCCAGGGGATTAACCTGCCGCTGCGGCTGGAGGGTGAAATCGTCGGCGTGATTGGCCTGACGGGGGAGCCCGAACAGCTGCGAAAATACGGTGAACTGGTGTGCATGACCGCCGAAATGATGCTTGAGCAGTCGCGGCTGATGCATCTGCTGGCGCAGGATACGCGTCTGCGCGAAGAGCTGGTGATGAACCTGATCCAGGCGGAAGAACAGACGCCCGCGCTGACCGAGTGGGCGCAACGTTTGGGGATCGATCTCAATCAGCCGCGTGTGGTTGCTGTTGTTGAAGTCGACAGCGGGCAGCTGGGTGTGGACAGCGCGATGGCGGAATTGCAGCAGCTGCAAACCGCGCTGACTGTTCCTGAGCGCAACAACCTGGTGGCGATTGTGTCACTGACGGAAATGGTGGTGCTGAAGCCTGCGCTGAACCCCTTTGGGCGCTGGGATGCGGAAGATCATCGCAAGCGCGTTGAGCAGCTGATTGCGCGGATGAAAGAGAACGGTCAGCTGCGATTTCGCGTAGCCCTGGGCAACTATTTTACCGGGGAGGGCAGCATTGCCCGTTCCTATCGCACGGCCCGCACCACGCTCATGGTTGGCAAACAGCGCATGCCAGAGAGCCGCAGCTATTTCTATCAGGATTTGATGCTGCCGGTGCTGCTCGACAGCCTGCGCGGTGGCTGGCAGGCCAACGAACTTGCGCGCCCGCTGGCAAAACTGAAAACGATGGATAACAACGGGTTGCTTAGGCGCACCCTTGCGGCCTGGTTTCGCCATAACGTGCAGCCGCTGGCCACTTCCAAAGCCTTATTTATTCACCGCAACACGCTGGAATATCGGCTGAACCGCATTTCTGAACTGACCGGGCTGGACTTAGGGAATTTTGACGACAGGCTGTTGCTGTATGTGGCTTTGCAGCTGGATGAACAGAGATAGCTTAATGCAAAACGGCAACACTCGGTTGCCGTTTTTAGTGTTTGCACCCTCTCCCTGTGGGAGAGGGCCGGGGTGAGGGCATCAGACCGCACAATCCCTTCATTACCGCACTTATTTCCCGCGAGTCAGCTTCTCAAGATCGGATTCAATTTCGCTGATCTTGTTCGCCACCACGCTCTCGAGATGGCGCAGATCGTCGAGGATCTTGCGCTTCAGATCCACTTCAGTGCGATCGCGTTTGCACAGCTGATCCAGCTCATCAATCACATAGCGCAGGTTGGGGCTGATTTCCTGCACTTCTTTGTAGCCCTGGCCCACGCCATCGGCGACCACGGTTTTACGCTGACGTGGATATTTGAACTTCACGCTTTTCGCGAAAAACTCGCCCTTATCCTTATGAAAGTAGATTTTCAGGATATCGTTGTTGGCTTCCTGCCGGAGGCTGTAACGATCGATTTCATCAGGATTGGTAATGCCCAAACTTTTCAGATTGTCGTACATAGCGGTATCCTTGAATTAAACATAACCTTTGAATAATTAACGAAAAAATCTATTTTCGCCAGCGGCAGATATAAAAAAAGCGGGGTTGCCCCCGCTTTTTGAACGACCCGCTTAGTCGATGGTGCGAAGCAGTTCGTTAATGCCCACTTTACCGCGGGTTTTCGCGTCCACTTTCTTCACGATAACCGCGCAGTAGAGGCTGTATTTGCCATCTTTCGACGGCAGGTTGCCGGAAACGACAACGGAGCCCGCCGGTACGCGACCGTAGAACACTTCGCCGGTTTCACGGTCGTAGATTTTGGTGCTCTGGCCGATGTAAACGCCCATGGAGATGACGGAGCCTTCCTCAACGATAACGCCTTCAACCACTTCGGAGCGTGCGCCGATGAAGCAGTTGTCTTCGATGATGGTTGGGTTGGCCTGCAGTGGCTCAAGTACGCCACCGATGCCGACGCCGCCGGACAGGTGAACGTTTTTACCAATCTGCGCGCAGGAGCCGACGGTCGCCCAGGTGTCCACCATTGAGCCCTCGTCAACGTAGGCACCGATGTTCACATAAGATGGCATCAGCACGGTGTTACGTGCAATGAATGCGCCCTGGCGCACCGCCGCCGGTGGTACCACGCGGAAACCTTCTTTCTGGAAACGCGCTTCGTCGTAGTCGGCGAATTTCATCGGGACTTTGTCGAAGTAGCGGCTTTCTGCGCCGTCGATGACCTGGTTGTCGTTAATACGGAAAGAGAGCAGAACCGCTTTCTTCAGCCACTGATGCGTTACCCACTGACCGTCAATCTTCTCCGCTACGCGCAGTGCGCCGGAATCCAGCAGGGAAATCACCTGGTTAACCGCTTCACGGGTCACGGTATCTACATTCGCCGGCGTGATGTCGGCGCGGCGCTCAAAAGCGGTCTCAATAACGTTCTGTAACTGCTGCATTGTTAAACTCTTTCCATTAAAAAAAACACTACCCTTTATCGTTTGGATTGAGGGCCTCTGTCAACCGCTGTTGCACGTCCAACTGCAGCTCATTATTAAGGGCACGCCGGTCTGCCGTCGCGATTATAAATAAATCTTCTACTCGTTCACCAATTGTCGTAATTCTCGCCCCGTGGAGCGAAATACCGAGGTCGGCGAACACCTGGCCGACGCGCGCCAGAAGCCCTGGCTGATCGAGAGCAATCAGCTCGAGGAATGACTTTCTGTCGGTGTGAGTGGGCAGGAAATTGACCTCGGTATCAACGGTAAAATGACGCAGCTTCGCAGGCTGGCGGCGAGGTGCGGGCGGCTGCCAGCTGCGCATGGTGATGGCCTGCTCCAGACCCTGACTAATCGCCTCGTGCCGATCGGCGGAAAGCGGGCTGCCGTCCGGCTCCAGCACGATAAAGGTGTCCATCGCCATCCCGTCGCGGGTGGTGAAGATCTGGGCGTCGTGAACGCTGAGATTGCGGCGATCGAGCTCCGCGCAGACGGCGGCAAACAGATACGGCCTGTCTGGACTCCAAATGAAAATCTCAGTGCCGCCGCGCGTGGCCTGCGGACTCAGCAGGATCATCGGTTTCAGCAAATCGTGTTTGAGCAGGTGCCGCGCGTGCCACGCCAGCTGGATTGGCGTGTGGCGCACGAAGTAGTTTGCGCGACAGCGAGACCAGATCTGATGCAGCGCCTCTTCGTCGATATTGTCCATGCGCAGCAGGGCCAGCGCCTGAAGCTGATGGTGACGCACGCGCTCGCGCATGTCCGGCGTGCTTTGCATGCCCCGACGCAGCTGTTTCTCCGTGGCGAAATAGAGTTCGCGCAGCAGGCTCTGCTTCCAGCTGTTCCACAACGTTTCGTTGGTGGCGCAGATATCGGCGACGGTCAGGCAGACTAAATAGCGCAGGCGGTTTTCCGTCTGCACTTCTTCGGCAAACTGCTTGATCACTTCCGGGTCCTGAATGTCGCGGCGCTGCGCGGTGACGGACATCAGCAGGTGATGGCGCACCAGCCAGGCGACCAGCTGGGTTTCGCGCGAATTCAGCCCATGCAGCTCGGCGAATTTCAGCACGTCCTGCGCACCGAGAATGGAGTGATCGCCGCCGCGGCCTTTGGCGATGTCGTGGAAGAGGGCGGCGATCAGGATCAGTTCGGGATGATTCAGGCGCGGCCACAGTTCCACGCACAGCGGATGGCGGGAGCGGGTTTCTTCTTTGGCGAAGCTTTCCAGTTTGAGCAGCACGCGAATGGTGTGCTCATCCACGGTATAGGCGTGGAACAGGTCGAACTGCATCTGGCCGACGATGTGCGACCACTGCGGCATATAGGCCCAAAGCACGCTGTGACGGTGCATTGGCAGCAAACCACGGCTGACTGCGCCCTGATGCCGAAGCATGCTTAAAAACAGCTCACGCGCTTCCGGGATGTAGCAAAGCGGCTGGCTGAGATGACGACGGGCGTGGCGCAAATGGCGCAGCGTGGTCGAATAAATACCGGTTATGCTGCTGTTACGCACCATAATGTGGAACATGCGCAGGATGGCCTGCGGCTCGCGCATAAACAGGTCGTCGTCGCGCAGGTCGATAAGCGTGCCGCGCAGCTGAAAATCGTCGTCAATCGGACGCGGCTTTTCGTCAGCGGTGAGGGCCAGAATCGCCTCATCAAACAGCTGGAGCAGCATCTGATTGAGTTCGCTGACCCGTCGTGTGACGCGGTAGAAGTCCTTCATCATCTGCTCAACCGGCTCGTTGCCTTCGCCGCTGTAATTCAGGCGTTGAGCGACGTTCAGCTGGCGGTCGAACAGCAGGCGGTTGTCGTAGCGGTTAATTTCCAGATGCAGAGCAAAACGAATGCGCCACAGCAGGTGCAGGCACTCATTCAGCTCATTACGCTCTGCTTCTGTGAGAAAGCCGAAGCCGACCATTTCATCCAGCGATGTGGCGCCGAAGTGGCGGCGCGCCACCCATTGCAGCGTGTGGATGTCGCGCAGGCCGCCGGGGCTGCTTTTGATATCAGGCTCCAGGTTGTAACTGGTGCCGTGGTAGCGCTTGTGGCGCTCGTTCTGTTCTTCCACCTTAGCGGCGAAGAATTTTTCAGACGGCCAGAAGCCTTCGCTGAAAATGTGCTTTTGCAGTTCCAGAAAGAGGGCAACGTCACCGATAAGCAGGCGGGACTCAATCAGGTTGGTGGCGACGGTGAGGTCGGAGAGGCCTTCCAGCAGGCACTCTTCGAGGGTGCGCACGCTGTGGCCGACTTCGAGTTTCAGATCCCACAGCAGCGTCAGCAGCTCGCCAATTTTCTGCGCCAGGTCGTCGGGCAGCTTTTTGCGGCTGAGGATCAGCAGGTCGATATCGGAGAGCGGATGCAGCTCTCCACGGCCATAGCCGCCGACGGCAACCAGCGCCGCATCGTCGGCCTCACCAAAACCGTAATGCAGCCACAGGCGCTGGAGCATCTGATCGATAAATTCTGTCCGGGCGGCGATCAGCTGTTCGGCGGACGTGCCGTTGTCGAAGGCTTCACCCAGCCAGTGCTGGAATGCGTCAAGATGCGCCTTGATGCTGGCGCAGTTCAGCTCGGATTCGGCCCAGCTGGCCGGATCTTCCGGCGGGTCAGGCAGAACGGATAAGGCGGTTTCAGGGAAGAAATTACTCATTGCGCCACCCATAAGAAAAAACAATTACTCCAAAAAAAAACCGGCTCGCGCCGGCTTTTCATCATTCGTTGTGCGAGATTATCGCCGGGATGGTGTCATCCTTGCGTAACGTCAGTATTTCGCAGCCGTTGTCTGTCACCACAATAGTATGCTCGTACTGCGCAGACAAGCTCCGGTCTTTGGTTTTCACCGTCCAGCCGTCCTTCATGGTACGGATGCGGTAATCGCCAGAGTTCACCATCGGTTCAATCGTGAAGGTCATGCCCTTTTGCAGCACCACGCCGCCGTCATCTGCATCATAGTGCAGAACCTGCGGCTCTTCATGGAACACGCGGCCAATACCGTGACCACAATATTCACGCACCACGGAGAAGCCTTCCGCTTCGGCAAATTTCTGGATCGCCGCGCCCAGCGTGCGCAGACGGATACCCGGTTTCACCATTTTCAGCGCCAGGTAGAGGCTTTCCTGGGTGACGCGGCAGAGGCGTTCGCCGAGGATGGTCGGTTTGCCGACGATAAACATCTTCGAGGTGTCGCCGTGGTATTCATCTTTAATGACGGTGACGTCGATGTTGACGATGTCGCCATCCTTCAGCAGCTTCTCGTCGTCCGGGATGCCGTGACACACCACTTCATTAATAGAGATGCAGACGGATTTCGGGAAACCGTGATAGCCGAGGCAGGCGGAGACGGCGTGCTGCTCGTTGACGATGTAGTCGTTACAAATGCGGTCCAGTTCGCCGGTGCTGACGCCCGGTTTAATGTGCGCTTCGATCATTTCCAGCACTTCGGCAGCCAGGCGGCCAGCGACGCGCATTTTTTCGATTTCTTCGGGGGTCTTAATAGAGATAGCCATGAATTCTGTCCATCAGGGCCGATTTATCGGCAATACTAGTGTAAGTGCCGTCAATGGTATCAGCCCGCCGTACCTCGTGCCAAACTGAGAATCATTAACAGCACACTGCGCCAACATTTATTGGTTTCCACTCGTGATTTATGGTATAAAGCGCGCCGAACTTCCATTCCGTTTGATATGCACAAAAGCGGTCTGGCAGCGACTAATCTCACTTTGTGTAATAACACACACGTATCGGCACATACGCCGGGGTGCCCTTCGGGGTCGGTCGTATGGGATACGTGGAGGCATAACCCCAACATTTATATAGAGGTTTTAAACATGGCAACTGTTTCCATGCGCGACATGCTCAAGGCTGGTGTTCACTTCGGTCACCAGACCCGTTACTGGAACCCGAAAATGAAGCCTTTCATCTTCGGCGCGCGTAACAAAGTTCACATCATCAACCTTGAGAAAACTGTACCAATGTTCAACGAAGCTCTGGCTGAACTGAACAAGATCTCTTCTCGCAAAGGCAAAATCCTTTTCGTTGGTACTAAGCGTGCTGCAAGCGAAGCGGTAAAAGAAGCTGCTAACAACTGCGACCAGTTCTTCGTGAACCATCGCTGGTTGGGCGGTATGCTGACTAACTGGAAAACCGTTCGTCAGTCTATCAAACGTCTGAAAGACCTGGAAACTCAGTCTCAGGACGGCACCTTCGACAAGCTGACCAAGAAAGAAGCGCTGATGCGTACTCGTGAACTGGGCAAGCTGGAAAACAGCCTCGGCGGTATCAAAGACATGGGCGGCCTGCCGGACGCACTGTTTGTTATCGATGCTGACCACGAGCACATCGCTATCAAAGAAGCAAACAACCTGGGTATCCCAGTATTTGCTATCGTTGATACCAACTCTGATCCAGACGGCGTTGACTTCGTTATCCCTGGTAACGACGATGCAATCCGTGCAGTTAACCTGTACCTGAATGCCGTTGCTCAGACCGTTCGTGAAGGCCGTTCTCAGGATCTGGCTTCTCAGGCGGAAGAAAGCTTCGTAGAAGCTGAATAATAAGGTTTAGCCCTTATTAGTACCGAGTATGGATAGGGGCCCTCTTAGCGGCCCCTTTTTCACTTTTAGACCGTTTGGCTTAACGCCGGGCGGTCACCATTTCCCGAGGATTTTAGAATGGCTGAAATTACCGCCTCCCTGGTAAAAGAGCTGCGCGAGCGTACTGGCGCAGGCATGATGGATTGCAAAAAAGCGCTGACTGAAGCGAACGGCGACATCGAGCTGGCAATCGAAAACATGCGTAAATCTGGCGCGATCAAAGCAGCTAAGAAAGCAGGCAACGTGGCTGCTGACGGCGTGATCATCACTAAGATCAACGGCAACTACGGCATCATTCTGGAAGTTAACTGCCAGACTGACTTCGTGGCTAAAGACGGCGGTTTCCAGGCTTTCGCAAACAAAGTTCTGGACGCAGCTGTTGCTGGCAAAATCACTGACGTTGAAGTGCTGAAAGCGCAGTTCGAAGAAGAGCGCGTTGCTCTGGTTGCTAAAATCGGTGAGAACATCAACATCCGTCGCGTTGCTGCGCTGGAAGGCGAAGTTCTGGGTAGCTACCTGCACGGTGCTCGCATCGGTGTTCTGGTTGCCGCTAAAGGCGCTGACGAAGAGCTGGTTAAGCACGTTGCAATGCACGTTGCTGCAAGCAAGCCTGAGTTCGTGAACCCGGAAGACGTTTCTGCTGAAGTAGTAGAAAAAGAGTACCAGGTTCAGCTGGACATCGCCATGCAGTCCGGTAAGCCAAAAGAAATCGCAGAGAAAATGGTTGAAGGCCGCATGAAGAAATTCACCGGCGAAGTTTCTCTGACCGGCCAGCCTTTCGTTATGGATCCAAGCAAAACCGTGGGTCAGTTCCTGAAAGAGCACAACGCGACCGTGACTAACTTCATCCGCTTCGAAGTGGGCGAAGGTATTGAGAAAGTTGAGACTGACTTTGCAGCAGAAGTTGCTGCGATGTCCAAGCAGTCTTAATTTTCTTAAAGGAGCCGCCTGAGGGCGGCTTCTTTTTGAGCCCCATCAAGTGAAAATCAGTCAGGTTCCTATAGGCTTGCACTGATGAGCGACATACTCTTGTCGCCAGATTTTACCCTTCTCAAACGTTGACAGTCCCAGGAAAGAAATATGGCTACCAATGCAAAACCCGTCTACAAACGCATTCTGCTTAAGCTCAGCGGCGAAGCACTGCAGGGAACTGAAGGCTTCGGTATCGATGCCAGCATTCTCGACCGTATGGCGCAGGAAATTAAGGAACTGGTTGAACTGGGGATCCAGGTCGGTGTGGTAATTGGTGGCGGTAACCTCTTCCGTGGTGCGGGTCTGGCAAAAGCGGGTATGAACCGCGTTGTGGGCGACCACATGGGCATGCTGGCAACGGTTATGAATGGCCTGGCTATGCGTGATGCACTCCACCGCGCCTATGTGAACGCCCGCCTGATGTCCGCCATTCCGCTGAATGGCGTTTGTGACAATTACAGCTGGGCCGAAGCTATCAGCCTGCTGCGTAACAACCGCGTGGTGATCCTCTCCGCCGGTACCGGTAACCCGTTCTTCACCACTGATTCAGCGGCCTGCCTGCGCGGGATCGAAATTGAAGCTGACGTGGTGCTGAAAGCCACTAAAGTTGACGGCGTGTTTACCGCCGATCCGGCAAAAGATCCCACTGCCACCATGTACGAACAGCTCACCTATACTGAAGTGCTGGATAAAGAGCTGAAAGTGATGGATCTTGCAGCGTTCACGCTGGCTCGTGACCACAAGTTGCCGATTCGTGTCTTCAACATGAACAAAGCAGGGGCACTGCGTCGCGTGGTAATGGGTGAGAAAGAAGGCACTTTAATTACGGAATAATTTCCGTCAGCCACAAATCAGGGTAAGATTCCGCTTTATTTTTGCGACGCTTACCGGGCGGCCCATTGCGGCGGCAAGTTTTATACAGGCTATACTTAGCACACTCGCAACCCGTGGGCGTGCTGTATGGTCAGCCTGAGACAAGATTTCAAGGATTCGTAACGTGATTAGCGATATCAGAAAAGATGCCGAAGTACGCATGGAAAAATGCGTAGAATCATTCAAAAACCAGATCAGCAAGATCCGTACTGGCCGTGCTTCACCAAGCCTGCTGGATGGCATCGTAGTAGAATACTACGGTGCGGCGACTCCGCTGCGCCAGCTGGCAAGCGTGACCGTAGAAGACTCCCGTACGCTGAAAATCAACGTGTTTGACCGCTCTCTGGGCCCGGCCGTAGAAAAAGCGATCATGGCGTCCGATCTCGGTCTTAACCCAAGCTCTGCGGGTTCAGACATTCGCGTTCCACTGCCTCCGCTGACGGAAGAACGTCGTAAAGATCTGACCAAGATCGTTCGCGGTGAAGCTGAGCAGGCGCGCGTTTCCGTGCGTAACGTACGCCGTGATGCGAACGATAAAGTGAAAGCTCTTCTGAAAGAAAAAGAGATCAGTGAGGATGACGATCGTCGTTCTCAGGACGACGTACAGAAAATGACCGACGCTGCGATCAAGAAAGTGGACGCGGCGCTGGCAGAGAAAGAAGCGGAACTGATGCAGTTCTGATTTCTGACGTTATCTGATGAACGCCGTACAGGAAACCTTCGGGTTTTGCTGGCGGCGTTTTGCTTTTTAGTTCCTCTCTCTTCGGGTTTTTCATGAAGCATTTAACCGTTCTGGGCTCCACGGGCTCCATTGGCTGCAGCACGCTAGACGTGGTGCGTAACAATCGTGACCTTTTCAGCGTGACCGCGCTGGTGGCGGGCAAAAACGTTGACCGAATGGTCGAACAGTGCCTGGAATTCTCTCCTCAGTACGCGGTGATGGATGATGCGCAAAGCGCTGCGGCGCTGATTGTGGCCCTGCGCCAGCACGGAAGTCAGACTGAAGTGCTGAGTGGACAACAGGCTGCCTGCGAAGTGGCTGCGCTGGACGATGTCGACCAGGTAATGGCGGCTATTGTTGGGGCGGCCGGGCTGATGCCAACCCTTGCGGCGATTCGCGCCGGAAAAACCATTCTGCTGGCCAACAAAGAGTCGCTTGTCACCTGCGGCCGCCTGTTTATGGATGCAGTGAAAGAGAGTGGGGCGCGCCTGCTGCCGGTGGACAGCGAGCACAACGCTATTTTTCAGAGTTTACCGGAAACAATTCAAAACCAGCTGGGTTACGCTTCCCTGGAGCAGAACGGTGTTTCATCGATTCTGCTGACCGGGTCTGGTGGCCCGTTCCGTGAAACGCCGTTGGCTGACCTGCGCGCTATGACGCCAGATCAGGCCTGCCGGCATCCGAACTGGTCAATGGGACGTAAGATTTCCGTCGACTCGGCCACCATGATGAACAAAGGTCTGGAATACATTGAAGCGCGATGGCTGTTCAACGCTTCAGCAAGCCAGATGGAAGTCATTATCCATCCTCAGTCAGTCATTCACTCGATGGTGCGTTACCGCGATGGCAGCGTAATGGCGCAGCTCGGCGAGCCGGACATGCGTACGCCGATTGCTCACACTATGGCCTGGCCGAATCGTGTGTCCTCCGGCGTGAAGCCTCTGGATTTCTATGCCCTGAGTGAACTGTCATTTGCCGCGCCGGATTACCAGCGCTATCCGTGCCTGAAGCTGGCTATGGACGCGTTCGATCACGGGCAGGCGGCAACCACGGCGCTCAATGCTGCCAATGAGGTCAGCGTTGAAGCGTTTCTGACATCGAAGATCCGCTTTACGGATATTGCTGCCGTCAATCTGGCCGTGCTTTCAGCGCTGGATCTGCAGGAACCTGCCAGCGTTGAGGAGGTGATGAGTGTGGATGCCCACGCCAGAAGCCTTGCAAGCCAGCAGGTGATACGCCTCGCAAGCTGATGATTATCCGTTCAACGGATACGGCTTCATTTGTTAGCGCTGGGCTTCAGTGTTATAGTCTGCGCCACCCGATAACGCTGTAACGACAAAGTGTTATCGAGTGAGCCGTGGATTTGCACGGCTTTTTTGCGCTAAGCGTCTGTATTCCGGTGCCGCTAATTCCTTTGCATGGACTAATAACGCGTTATGTTGTCTGCTAACAAACCAATCAGCGAGAACCTGCCTGCCCACGGCTGTCATCATGTGGCCATCATTATGGACGGCAACGGGCGCTGGGCGAAGCGACAAGGGAAGATCCGCGCTTTCGGCCATAAAGCCGGGGCGAAATCGGTCCGCCGGGCCGTTTCATATGCCGCTAATAACGGCATTGAGGCGCTCACCCTTTACGCGTTCAGCAGTGAAAACTGGAACCGTCCGGAACAAGAAGTCAGCGCACTCATGGAGTTGTTTGTTTGGGCGCTGGACAGCGAAGTCAAAAGCCTGCACAAACATAACGTTCGCTTGCGCATCATTGGTGATACCCGCCGCTTCAACGCCCGCTTACAGGAGCGCATTCGTAAGGCCGAAGCGCTGACCGGAAACAACACCGGGCTGACGCTCAATATCGCCGCGAATTACGGTGGTCGCTGGGATATCATTCAGGGAGTTCAGCATCTGGCTGCACAGGTTCAGGAAGGACAACTGCGTCCGGAAGAGATAACCGAAGATTTGCTGGGTCAGCAAATCAGCATGCACGAACTGGCTCCCGTAGATTTGGTAATTAGGACTGGGGGAGAGCATCGCATTAGTAACTTTTTGATTTGGCAAATTGCCTATGCAGAACTTTACTTTACAGATGTTCTCTGGCCCGATTTCGATGAACAAGACTTTGAAGGTGCGCTGAATGCTTTTGCCAATCGCGAGCGTCGTTTCGGCGGCACCGAGCCTGGTGGCGACAAAGCCTGATGGGGGTAGCTCTTGCTGAAGTATCGCCTGATCTCTGCTTTCGTTTTAATACCCGTTGTTATCGCGGCGCTGTTTTTACTGCCGCCCGTCGCTTTTGCCATTGTCACCCTGGTGGTGTGCATGCTGGCGGCGTGGGAATGGGGTCAATTAAGCGGTTTTAAAACTCGCTCTCAGCGAGTGTGGCTGGCGGTGCTTTGCGGGTTAATCCTTGCCGCGATGCTCTTTTGGCTGCCGGAATATCATCACAACGTTCATCAACCTTTGGTTGAAGGGGCGCTTTGGGCGTCGATGGGGTGGTGGATTGCGGCGCTGCTGCTGGTGCTCTTTTACCCGGGGTCAGCGACGATTTGGCGCAACTCTAAAGCGCTGCGTTTGCTGTTCGGTCTGCTGACCATCATCCCCTTCTTTTGGGGAATGCTGGCGCTGCGCGCCTGGCATTATGATGAGAACCACTACAGTGGCGCGCTCTGGCTGCTCTACGTCATGATTCTGGTGTGGGGCGCTGATTCCGGTGCCTATATGTTTGGCAAACTGTTTGGTAAGCACAAACTGGCTCCGAAGGTCTCTCCAGGCAAAACCTGGCAGGGCTTTATCGGTGGTCTGTTCACTGCAGCCGTTATCTCCTGGATTTATGGCCTGTGTGTGAATCTGGACGTTGCACCCGCCACGCTGTTAACGTGCTCATTGGTTGCTGCGCTGGCTTCTGTGCTGGGTGATTTGACCGAGAGTATGTTCAAACGTGAAGCCGGTATCAAAGACAGCGGGAATTTAATTCCAGGACATGGCGGCATTCTCGATCGCATTGACAGTCTGACCGCGGCGGTTCCGGTCTTCGCTTGTCTGCTACTTTTAGTCTTCAGGACGATTTGACGGAAGGGTTTATGCTGAGCATTCTCTGGAATCTGGCGGCATTCATTGTTGCACTGGGTGTGTTGATCACCGTGCATGAATTTGGTCATTTCTGGGTTGCTCGTCGCTGCGGCGTCCGCGTGGAGCGTTTTTCCATTGGTTTTGGCAAAGCGCTCTGGCGTCGCGTTGATCGTCAGGGAACCGAATATGTTATCGCCCTTATCCCACTGGGCGGCTACGTCAAAATGCTGGATGAGCGCGTTGACCCGGTTGCGCCGGAAATGCGTCACTACGCGTTCAATAACAAAACTGTCGGTCAGCGGGCCGCCATCATTGCAGCCGGTCCGGTTGCGAATTTTCTGTTTGCCATCTTTGCCTACTGGCTGGTGTTTATCATCGGTGTCCCTGGCGTGCGTCCGGTCATTGATGAAATAACACCCAATTCGATTGCCGCAGAAGCACAAATTGCACCTGGAACGGAACTTAAAGCCGTAGATGGTATCGAAACGCCTGATTGGGATGCAGTTCGCCTGGCTCTGGTCACCAAAATTGGCGACGAGCAAACAACGCTCACCGTTGCCCCTTTCGGAACAGAGCAGCGTCAGGATAAAATTCTCAATCTGCGCCACTGGGCTTTTGAGCCCGATAAGGAAGATCCCGTTACGTCACTGGGGATTCGACCTAAGGGTGCGCAGATAGAACCGGTGCTGGCAGAAGTGCAAAACGACTCCGCTGCGCGAAAAGCAGGTTTGCAAGCGGGGGACAGGATCGTTAAAGTCGATGGTCAGCCACTGACTCAGTGGATGACATTTGTCACTCTGGTGCGCGACAATCCCGGGAAGCCGCTGGCGCTCGAGATTGATCGACAGGGCAGTACCTTGTCCGTTACGCTGACGCCAGACACAAAGCCCGGTAAAGGGAAAGCTGAAGGGTTTGCAGGGGTTGTACCAAAAATTATCCCGCTGCCCAATGAGTACAAAACAGTGCGCCAGTACGGGCCGTTTGCCGCCATCATCCAGGCCACGGATAAAACCTGGCAGTTGATGAAGCTGACGGTTCAAATGCTGGGGAAATTGATAACCGGTGACGTAAAACTGAACAACCTCAGTGGGCCAATCTCGATTGCTCAGGGGGCTGGGATGTCAGCGGAGTTTGGGTTGATTTACTATCTGATGTTTCTTGCGCTCATCAGTGTGAATCTGGGCATTATCAACCTGTTCCCGCTACCCGTTTTAGACGGGGGTCATCTGCTCTTTTTGGCGATTGAAAAGCTGAAGGGCGGGCCGGTATCCGAGCGAGTTCAAGACTTTAGTTATCGCATTGGCTCAATACTGCTGGTGCTGTTAATGGGGCTTGCACTTTTCAATGATTTCTCTCGCTTATAAGCGAGAGTGTTAGGAAGAACGCATAATAACGATGGCGATGAAAAAGTTGCTCATAGCGTCGCTGCTTTTCGGCAGCGCGACCGTATACGGTGCTGACGGATTCGTAGTGAAGGATATTCATTTCGAAGGCTTGCAGCGAGTCGCTGTTGGTGCGGCCCTCCTCAGCATGCCCGTTCGTCCCGGCGACACGGTGACTGATGAAGATATCAGTAACACCATCCGTGCGCTGTTTGCCACCGGCAACTTCGAGGATGTGCGCGTTCTGCGTGATGGTGATACGTTGCTGGTGCAGGTCAAAGAGCGCCCAACGATTGCCAGCATCACCTTCTCCGGCAACAAGTCGGTGAAAGATGACATGCTGAAGCAAAACCTCGAAGCCTCTGGCGTTCGCGTCGGCGAGTCCCTCGACCGTACAACGCTCGGGGACATCGAAAAAGGCCTGGAAGATTTCTACTACAGCGTCGGTAAGTACAGCGCGAGCGTTAAAGCCGTTGTCACGCCGCTGCCGCGTAACCGCGTAGACCTCAAGCTGGTCTTCCAGGAAGGCGTTTCGGCCAAAATTCAACAGATCAACATCGTCGGTAACCATGCGTTCAGCACCGATGAGCTGATCTCCACCTTCCAGCTGCGTGACGAAGTGCCGTGGTGGAACGTGGTCGGCGATCGTAAATATCAGAAGCAGAAACTGGCGGGCGACCTTGAAACCCTGCGCAGCTACTATCTGGATCGCGGCTATGCACGCTTCAACATCGACTCCACGCAGGTCAGCCTGACGCCGGACAAGAAAGGTATCTACATCACTATCAACATTACCGAAGGCGATCAGTATAAGCTGCAGGGCGTTGAGGTGAACGGGAACCTGGCAGGCCACTCTGCGGAGATCGAAAGCCTGACCAAAGTGGAGCCAGGTGAGCTTTACAACGGCGCCAAAGTGACCAAAATGGAAGATAACATCAAGAAACTTCTCGGTCGCTACGGCTACGCCTACCCGCACGTTCAGTCTCAGCCTGAAATCAACGATGCGGATAAAACCGTTAAGCTGCACGTCAGCGTGGATGCGGGCAACCGTTACTACGTGCGTAAAATTCGCTTTGAAGGTAACGACACCTCCAAAGATGCCGTTCTGCGTCGCGAAATGCGCCAGATGGAAGGCGCGTGGCTTGGCAGTGATTTGGTCGATTCCGGTAAAGATCGTCTGAACCGTCTGGGTTACTTCGAAACCGTAGATGTGGACACGCAGCGCGTACCGGGTAGCCCGGATCAGGTTGACGTTGTCTACAAGGTGAAAGAGCGTAACACCGGTAGCTTCAACTTCGGCGTGGGCTACGGTACCGAAAGTGGTATCAGCTTCCAGGTTGGCGTCCAGCAGGATAACTGGCTGGGTACTGGCTACTCCGTCGGCATCAACGGCACCAAGAACGATTATCAGACCTACTCTGAGTTTTCTGTGACCAACCCGTACTTTACGGTGGATGGTGTCAGCCTCGGCGGGCGTATCTTCTACAATGACTTCAAAGCAGATGATGCGGACCTCTCCTCCTACACCAACAAAAGCTATGGTGTGGACGGAACGTTGGGCTTCCCAATCAACGAGTACAACACGTTGCGTGCAGGCTTAGGTTACGTGCATAACGACCTGTCTAACATGCAGCCGCAGGTGGCGATGAACCGCTACCTTGACTCGATTGGTCAGGGCACCAGTACCACCAACGATGATGCCGGATTCTCAGCGGATGATTTCACATTCAACTACGGTTGGACGTATAACCATCTTGACCGCGGTTTCTTCCCGACGGACGGCTCTCGCGTCAATCTGAACGGTAAAGTGACCATTCCAGGCTCCGATAACGAGTTCTACAAAGTGACGCTGGACACGGCTTCCTACTTCCCGATCGATGACGATCACAAGTGGGTGCTGCTGGGTCGTACACGTTGGGGCTACGGCGACGGTTTAGGCGGTAAAGAGCTGCCGTTCTATGAGAACTTCTATGCCGGTGGTTCCAGCACTGTGCGTGGCTTCCAGTCGAACAACATCGGTCCTAAAGCGGTCTACTACGGACCAAACCAGGATAACTGTAGTAACGACACGCTGTGTAAATCTGATGATGCTGTCGGCGGTAACGCCATGGCTGTCGCCAGCGCCGAGCTGATTGTACCAACGCCGTTTATCAGCGATAAATATGCTAACTCAGTCCGTACCTCTCTCTTCTGGGATACCGGTACCGTCTGGGATACAAACTGGGAAAACACCGCGCAGATGCAGGCCGCAGGGGTGCCGGATTACGGCGACCCGGGCAACATTCGTATGTCTGCCGGTATCGCATTACAATGGATGTCACCATTGGGGCCGTTGGTCTTCTCCTACGCCCAGCCGTTTAAAAAGTACGATGGAGACAAAGCGGAACAGTTCCAGTTTAACATTGGTAAAACCTGGTAATTGTTCTGTGCAAAGGAATGCTAGTGCAGTGTAGCGATGACATCTGACGATCACTCGCGTGGTTGTATGTGACTTCGCAAAGAACGGTGCC
This sequence comes from Enterobacter sp. CC120223-11, assembly GCF_900215375.1. Lineage (GTDB taxonomy): Bacteria > Pseudomonadota > Gammaproteobacteria > Enterobacterales > Enterobacteriaceae > Scandinavium. The sequence continues at coordinate 220,124 of NZ_OBEF01000007.1, forward strand.
TTCGGGCACTCATGGGATGGTAAGGAGTTTTATTGTGAAAAAGTGGTTAGTAGCTGCAGGTCTGGGTCTGGCAATGGCCGCGTCTGCACAAGCAGCAGACACAATTGCAATTGTTAACATGGGTAGTCTGTTCCAGCAGGTTGCTCAGAAAACGGGCGTATCTGCTACGCTTGAAAACGAGTTCAAAGGTCGTGCAAGCGATCTGCAGCGTCAGGAATCTGACCTGCAGAGCAAAATGCAGCGTCTGCAGCGTGACGGCTCTACCATGAAAGCCAGCGATCGCAGCAAAATGGAAAAAGACATCATGTCTCAGCGCCAGGCTTTCTCCCAGAAAGCTCAGCAGTTTGAGCAGGATCGTGCGCGTCGTTCTAACGAAGAGCGCGGCAAACTGGTTACCCGTATCCAGGCTGCAGTGAAGAGCGTAGCGGCAGACCAGAAAATCGATCTGGTTGTTGATGCCAATACCGTTGCTTACAACAGCAGTGACGTGAAAGACATCACCGCTGATGTGCTGAAACAGGTTAAATAAGTAATGCCTTCAATTCGACTGGCTGACTTAGCGCAGCAGTTGGATGCAGAATTACACGGTGATGGCGATATCGTCATCACCGCTGTTGCGTCCATGCAATCCGCTAATGCAGGCCAAATTACGTTCATGGTAAATCCTAAGTACCGTGAACACCTGGCCGCATGCCAGGCCTCCGCCGTCGTTATGACCGCGGACGATTTACCTTTCGCCAAAAGCGCGGCGCTGGTAGTGAAAAATCCCTACCTGACCTACGCCCGTATGGCTCAAATTCTTGATTCCACGCCGCAGCCGGCACAGGACATCGCGCCCAGCGCGGTCGTTGATGCCACGGCGAAGCTTGGACAAAACGTCTCAATCGGGGCGAATGCGGTTATCGAATCCGGCGTTGTGCTGGGTGATAACGTGCGCATTGGCGCAGGTTGTTTCGTGGGTAAAAACACCCAAATTGGTAACGGAACACGCCTCTGGGCGAACGTTTCGGTCTATCACGAAATTGAGATCGGTGAGCAGTGCCTGATCCAGTCCAGCACCGTTATCGGATCGGATGGTTTCGGCTACGCGAACGATCGCGGCAATTGGGTGAAGATCCCCCAGTTAGGTCGCGTTATCATTGGCGATCGTGTGGAGATCGGGGCATGTACGACGATCGACCGCGGTGCGCTGGATGACACCGTGATCGGCAACGGCGTGATCATTGATAACCAGTGCCAGATTGCGCACAACGTGGTCATCGGTGACAATACTGCCGTTGCGGGCGGGGTTATCATGGCCGGCAGCCTCAAAATTGGCCGCTACTGCATGATTGGTGGCGCAAGCGTCATCAACGGCCATATGGAGATCTGCGACAAAGTGACGGTGACCGGCATGGGCATGGTAATGCGCCCGATCACCGAGCCTGGCGTCTACTCCTCCGGCATTCCGCTGCAGCCTAACAAGGCGTGGCGTAAAACCGCAGCGCTGGTGATGAACATTGATGACATGAGCAAGCGCCTCAAAGCACTCGAGCGTAAAAACAGTCAGCAAGACTAACGTTTCATCTTAAGCGCCAACCTTCCCGGCCTGTCTGATTTTTTATAATCCGGCAGGCCGTGTTATTATTGCACTTTAAGTATTTTTAGACAGGAAGAGTATTTTGACTACTGACACTCATACTCTGCACATTGAAGAGATTCTGGAACTTCTGCCACACCGCTACCCGTTCTTACTGGTCGACCGCGTGCTGGATTTTGAAGAAGGTCGTTTTCTGCGCGCAGTTAAAAATGTCTCCGTAAATGAGCCGTTTTTCCAGGGGCATTTCCCGGGTAAGCCGATTTTCCCAGGCGTACTGATTCTGGAAGCCATGGCTCAGGCCACCGGTATTCTGGCATTCAAGAGCGTCGGTAAACTCGAGCCGGGTGAACTCTATTACTTCGCAGGTATCGATGAAGCGCGCTTCAAGCGCCCGGTTGTGCCTGGAGATCAGATGATCATGGAAGTGACTTTCGAGAAAACTCGCCGTGGCCTGACCCGCTTTAAGGGCGTGGCGTTGGTTGACGGTAAAGTGGTTTGCGAAGCAACGATGATGTGTGCGCGTAGCCGGGAGGCCTGATACGTGATTGATAAAACTGCCTTTATCCATCCTACCGCCATTGTGGAAGAGGGTGCCGTTATCGGTGCCAACGCACACATTGGTCCGTTTTGTATTGTGGGCCCGAACGTCACGATTGGCGAAGGGACCGTACTGAAGTCTCATGTGGTGGTTAACGGTCACACGACCATTGGCCGCGACAATGAAATTTATCAGTTCGCTTCCATCGGGGAAGTTAACCAGGATCTGAAATACGCTGGCGAACCGACTCGCGTGGAGATTGGCGATCGCAACCGCATCCGCGAAAGCGTCACCATTCACCGCGGCACAACACAGGGCGGCGGATTGACGAAGGTAGGCAGCGACAACCTGCTGATGATCAACGCGCACGTCGCGCACGATTGCACAGTCGGCAACCGCTGCATCCTCGCGAACAACGCCACGCTCGCTGGTCACGTGTCTCTGGACGATTTTGTGATTGTCGGCGGCATGACGGCTATCCATCAGTTCTGCATCATTGGTGCACACGTGATGGTTGGCGGCTGCTCCGGCGTAGCACAGGACGTCCCGCCTTACGTTATCGCGCAGGGCAACCACGCCACGCCTTACGGTGTTAACATCGAAGGGCTGAAGCGCCGTGGTTTCAGCAGAGAGGCGATCATTGCCATCCGCAATGCGTACAAACTGCTTTACCGCAGCGGTAAAACGCTGGAAGAAGTTAAACCGGAAATCGCTGAGCTTGCAGAGCAGCATCCTGAAGTGAAAGCCTTCTCTGATTTCTTCGAACGCTCTACTCGTGGTCTGATTCGTTAATGGTCGAGAACCGCCCGCTAACGATTGCCCTGGTCGCCGGAGAAACCTCCGGCGATATTCTTGGTGCTGGCCTGATTCGGGCCCTGAAAGCACGCGTTCCAAACGCCCGATTCGTCGGCGTGGCGGGGCCATTGATGCAGGCTGAAGGCTGCGAAGCCTGGTACGAAATGGAAGAGTTGGCGGTGATGGGGATTGTTGAAGTCCTCGGTCGTCTGCGCCGTCTGTTGCATATTCGTGCCGACCTGACCCGCCGCTTTACCGAACTCAAGCCCGATGTGTTTGTCGGCATTGATGCCCCGGATTTCAACATTACCCTCGAAGGGAACCTGAAGAAGCAGGGGATCAAAACCATTCACTACGTCAGCCCGTCCGTCTGGGCCTGGCGACAAAAACGCGTTTTCAAAATCGGCAGAGCCACCGACCTGGTGCTCGCGTTTCTGCCTTTCGAAAAAGCGTTTTACGACCGTTTCAACGTGCCTTGCCGCTTTATCGGCCACACAATGGCAGATGCCATGCCGCTGGATCCCGATAAAAATGCCGCGCGAGACACGCTCGGCATTGCTCACAACGTGCATTGCCTGGCGCTGCTGCCGGGAAGCCGTGGGGCTGAGGTTGAAATGCTCAGCGCGGATTTCCTGAAAACGGCCCAGCTGCTGCGTAATCACTATCCGGACCTCGAAGTTGTCGTGCCTTTGGTCAATGCCAAACGCCGCGAACAGTTCGAGCGAATCAAAGCTGAGGTGGCTCCCGAGCTCAACGTCCATATGCTGAACGGCATGGGGCGCGAGGCGATGATTGCCAGCGATGCCGCACTGCTGGCTTCCGGCACGGCGGCGCTCGAATGCATGCTGGCAAAATGCCCAATGGTCGTGGGTTATCGCATGAAACCGTTCACCTTCTGGCTGGCGAAACGTCTGGTGAAAACCGACTATGTTTCTCTGCCTAATCTGCTGGCGGGCCGGGAACTGGTGAAAGAACTTTTGCAGGATGAGTGTCAGCCGGAAAGCCTGGCCGAAGCGCTGCTCCCTCTGCTGGCGGATGGTAAAACCAGCCACGCCATGCATGACACCTTCCGCGAACTGCACCAGCAGATCCGCTGCAATGCCGATGAGCAGGCAGCCGATGCGGTGCTGGAGCTGGCGCAATGACCGACGTATTTGTGTATCCACACACCACTCTGGTGGCGGGCGTTGATGAAGTGGGCCGCGGTCCTTTAGTGGGCGCGGTTGTCACCGCTGCGGTGATCCTCGATCCTGCCAAGCCAATCGTCGGCCTGAACGACTCTAAAAAATTAAGCGAAAAACGCCGCCTGGCGCTGTTCGATGAAATTAAAGAGAAGGCGCTGAGCTGGAGCCTTGGCCGCGCCGAGCCGCATGAAATCGACGAACTCAATATTCTGCATGCCACAATGCTGGCCATGCAGCGCGCCGTTGCGGGCCTGCACATTCCTCCGGAATATGTCCTGATTGATGGCAACCGCTGCCCTGCGTTACCGGTGCCTTCAATGGCTGTAGTCAAAGGCGACAGCCGCGTGGCAGAAATTAGTGCGGCCTCCATTCTGGCGAAAGTCTCCCGCGACGCGGAGATGGCGGCGCTGGACCAGACATTCCCCGAATATGGCTTTGCTCAGCACAAAGGGTATCCAACGGCTTTTCATCTGGAAAAGCTGGCTCTGCATGGCGCCACCGAACATCACCGGCGCAGCTTCGGGCCGGTCAAACGCGCACTGGGCATTGCCTGAATAAGCTAAGCGGAAACTGAAGATGGCTGAACCACGTTTCGTACACCTGCGGGTGCATAGCGACTACTCCATGATTGACGGGCTGGCGAAAACCGGGCCGCTGGTGAAAAAGGCGGCCGCGCTCGGCATGCCATCGCTGGCGATCACCGATTTCACCAACCTTTGCGGTCTGGTGAAGTTCTATGGCGCGGGGCACGGTGCTGGCCTGAAGCCGATTATCGGCGCCGATTTCCACGTTAAGAGCGATCTGTTTGCCGATGAGCTGACGCAGGTGACGGTACTCGCCGCCAACAACGAAGGCTATCAGAACCTGACGCTGCTGATTTCACGTGCGTACCAGCGCGGTTACGGCGCTCAGGGGCCGTACATCGATCGCGACTGGCTGGTGGAGCAGAAAGAAGGGCTGATTTTACTCTCCGGCGCGCGGATGGGCGATGTCGGAAAAGCGCTGCTGCGCGGAAACCCTGCGCTGGTTGAGCAGTGTGCGGCCTTTTACGAAGAGCACTTCCCGGATCGCTATTTCCTTGAGTTAATCCGCACAGGCCGTGCCGATGAAGAGAGTTATCTTCACGCTGCGGTGAAGCTCGCCGAAGAGCGCGGACTGCCGGTTGTCGCGACCAACGACGTGCGTTTTATTGACGCAGGTGACTTCGACGCCCACGAAATCCGCGTCGCCATCCACGACGGCTTTACCCTCGACGATCCAAAGCGCCCACGCAATTACTCTTCGCAGCAGTACATGCGCACCGAAGATGAAATGTGCGAGCTGTTCTCTGATATTCCGGAAGCGCTGGCGAATACCGTTGAAATCGCCAAGCGCTGCAACGTGACCGTTCGCCTCGGCGAATACTTCCTGCCGCAGTTCCCGACCGGTGAGATGACCACTGAAGATTTCCTCGTTGTGAAATCGAAGGAAGGGCTGGAAGAGCGCCTGGAGTTCTTATTCCCGGATCCGGCTGAGCGCGCAGAGAAACGCCCGGAATACGACGAACGTCTGGACATTGAACTTCAGGTTATCAACCAGATGGGGTTCCCGGGCTACTTCCTTATCGTAATGGAATTTATCCAGTGGTCGAAGGACAACGGCGTGCCGGTAGGCCCAGGCCGTGGCTCCGGTGCGGGCTCGCTGGTCGCATACGCGCTGAAAATTACCGACCTCGATCCGCTGGAATTTGACCTACTGTTCGAACGTTTCCTTAACCCGGAACGTGTCTCGATGCCCGACTTCGACGTCGACTTCTGCATGGAGAAACGCGACCAGGTGATTGAACACGTCGCCGATATGTATGGGCGCGATGCGGTATCGCAGATCATCACCTTCGGTACGATGGCGGCGAAAGCGGTTATCCGTGACGTAGGGCGCGTGCTCGGTCACCCTTATGGCTTCGTCGACCGTATTTCTAAGCTTGTGCCGCCCGACCCGGGCATGACGCTGGCCAAAGCCTTCGAAGCCGAACCGCAGCTGCCGGAAATTTACGAGGCGGATGAAGAGGTTAAAGCGCTGATCGACATGGCGCGTAAGCTCGAAGGCGTCACGCGTAACGCCGGTAAGCACGCCGGTGGCGTGGTTATCGCGCCGACCAAAATTACCGATTTTGCGCCGCTGTACTGCGACGAATCCGGGCATCATCCCGTTACCCAGTTTGATAAAAACGACGTGGAATATGCGGGGCTGGTGAAGTTTGACTTCCTTGGCCTGCGCACGCTGACGATCATCGACTGGGCGCTGAAGATGATCAACCCGCGCCGGGCGAAGCAGGGTCTGGAGCCAATTGATATTGCCGCCATTCCGCTGGAAGATAAGAAAAGCTTCGACATGCTTCAGCGCTCGGAAACGACCGCCGTGTTCCAGCTTGAATCCCGCGGCATGAAAGACCTGATTAAGCGCCTGCAGCCGGACTGCTTCGAGGACATGATCGCCCTGGTGGCGCTGTTCCGTCCGGGGCCGCTGCAGTCGGGCATGGTGGATAACTTCATCGACCGTAAGCACGGTCGTGAAGAGATTTCCTACCCGGACGTGCAGTGGCAGCATGAAAGCCTGAAACCTGTTCTGGAGCCAACCTACGGTATCATTCTGTACCAGGAACAGGTCATGCAGATTGCCCAGGTTCTGTCGGGTTATACCCTCGGCGGCGCGGATATGCTGCGTCGTGCGATGGGTAAGAAAAAGCCTGAAGAGATGGCCAAGCAGCGCGGCACCTTCGAAGATGGCGCGAAGAACAACGGCGTCGACGGCGAACTGTCGATGAAGATCTTCGACCTGGTAGAAAAATTCGCCGGCTACGGCTTCAACAAATCTCACTCCGCGGCGTATGCGCTGGTGTCGTACCAGACGCTATGGCTGAAGGCGCACTATCCGGCAGAGTTTATGGCCGCGGTAATGACCGCCGACATGGACAACACTGAGAAAGTGGTAGGCCTGGTGGACGAGTGCTGGCGCATGGGCCTGAAGATTCTGCCGCCGGACATTAACTCCGGGCTGTATCACTTCCACGTCAACGACGACGGTGAGATTGTTTACGGCATCGGTGCGATTAAAGGCGTGGGTGAAGGCCCGATCGAAGCCATTCTCGAAGCGCGAAACGAAGGCGGTTACTTCCGTGAGCTCTTCGATCTTTGTGCTCGCGTAGACACCAAAAAATTGAACAAGCGCGTGCTGGAAAAGTTGATAATGTCCGGCGCGTTCGACAGGCTGGGCCCGCATCGTGCGGCGCTGGCAAACTCGCTGCCGGATGCGCTGAAAGCGGCCGATCAGCATGCGAAAGCCGAAGCCATCGGGCAGGCAGATATGTTCGGCGTACTGGCCGAGGAGCCAGAACAGGTCGAACAATCGTATGCCAGCTGTATGCCGTGGCCTGAACCGGTGGTGCTGGAAGGCGAGCGTGAAACGCTGGGCTTGTACCTCACCGGTCACCCGATTACCCAATATTTGAAAGAGATTGAGCGCTACGCCGGTGGCGTAAGGCTTAAAGACATGCATCCGACCGATCGTGGTAAAGTGACCATGGCGGCGGGTCTCGTTATTGCCGCGCGGACCATGGTCACCAAGCGCGGGAATCGCATCGGCATCTGTACGCTGGATGACCGTTCCGGGCGCCTGGAGGTGATGTTATTCACCGAAGCGCTGGATAAATACCAGCATTTGCTGGAAAAAGACCGCATACTCATCGTCAGCGGACAGGTCAGCTTTGATGACTTCAGCGGAGGCCTTAAAATGATGGCCCGCGAAGTCATGGATATTGACGAAGCCCGGGAAAAATATGCTCGCGGGCTTGCTATCTCGCTGACGGACAGGCAAATTGATGACCAGCTTTTAAACCGTCTCCGTCAGTCTCTGGAACCCCATCGGTCGGGGACCATTCCAGTACATCTCTACTATCAGAGGGCGGATGCACGCGCACGATTGCGCTTTGGCGCGACCTGGCGTGTTTCTCCGAGCGATCGTTTACTCAACGATCTGCGTGGCCTCATTGGGTCGGAGCAGGTGGAACTGGAGTTTGACTAATACAGGAATACTATGAGTCTGAATTTCCTTGATTTCGAACAGCCGATTGCAGAGCTGGAAGCGAAAATCGATTCTCTGACGTCCGTTGGCCGTCAGGATGAAAAACTGGATATTAACATCGACGAAGAAGTGCATCGTCTGCGCGAAAAAAGCGTAGAGCTGACGCGCAAAATCTTCGCCGATCTCGGTGCATGGCAGGTTGCTCAGCTGGCTCGCCATCCGCAGCGCCCATACACCCTGGATTATCTGCGTCTGGCGTTTGATGAATTTGACGAACTGGCAGGCGACCGCGCCTATGCCGACGACAAAGCCATCGTGGGCGGCATCGCGCGTCTGGACGGACGTCCGGTGATGGTCATCGGCCATCAGAAAGGCCGTGAAACCAAAGAGAAAATTCGCCGTAACTTCGGCATGCCAGCACCGGAAGGCTATCGCAAAGCGCTGCGCCTGATGGAAATGGCAGAGCGCTTCAACATGCCAATCGTGACCTTCATCGACACGCCGGGCGCATACCCTGGCGTGGGCGCGGAAGAGCGCGGCCAGTCTGAAGCTATCGCTCGCAACCTGCGTGAAATGTCTCGCCTGAAAGTGCCGGTTATCTGCACCGTCATCGGCGAAGGCGGTTCCGGCGGCGCGCTGGCGATTGGCGTGGGCGATAAAGTGAATATGCTGCAGTACAGCACCTATTCCGTTATCTCTCCGGAAGGCTGTGCCTCCATTCTGTGGAAAAGCGCCGACAAAGCGCCGCTGGCCGCAGAAGCGATGGGCATTATCGCTCCGCGTCTGAAAGAGCTGAAGCTTATCGACACCGTGATCCCGGAACCTCTGGGCGGTGCGCACCGTAAGCCAGAAGTGATTGCCGCAAGCCTGAAAGCGCAGATTCTGGCCGATTTGGCCGATCTCGACGTGCTGAGCACCGAAGATCTGCTGAACCGTCGCTATCAGCGTCTGATGAGCTACGGCTACGCTTAAAAGCGCGTAAAAAGAGTGCTCCGAAAAAGCCACAGATTATGTGGCTTTTTTTATATCCGCTATTCACTTGCGCTATGATTAACGGAGGTTTTTTCCAGGAGGAATGCGTGAATATTATCGCCATCATGGGCCCGCACGGTGTCTACCACAAAGATCAGCCGATTAAAGATCTTGAAGCGGCGCTGACCCAACAGGGATTTAAAATCATCTGGCCGCAGAACAGCGCCGATCTCATTAAGTTTGTTGAGCAAAATCCGCGGATTTGCGGCGTTATCTTCGACTGGGATGAGTACGGCGAGGATCTGTGCGGCGATATCAATCAGCTCAACGAATACCTGCCGCTGTACGCCTTTATCAACACCCATTCGACGCTCGACGTCAGCATCAACGATATGCGCATGGCGTTGTGGTTCTTTGAGTACGCGCTGGGCGCGGAGGAAGACATCGCCACGCGCATAGGGCAGTACACCAAAGAATATCTCGATAACATCACCCCGCCGTTTACCCGCGCGCTGTTTAACTACGTGAAAGAGGGTAAATACACCTTCTGCACGCCGGGCCATATGGCGGGGACGGCCTATCAGAAAAGCCCGGTCGGCTGCCTGTTCTACGATTTCTTTGGCGGCAATACGTTAAAGTCGGACGTGTCGATTTCAGTCACGGAACTGGGTTCTTTGCTCGATCATACCGGCCCGCATCTGGAGGCCGAGGAGTACATCGCCCGCACCTTTGGCGCAGAGCAGAGCTACATGGTGACCAACGGCACTTCAACGTCGAACAAAATTGTGGGTATGTACGCGGCCCCGGCGGGAAGCACGCTGCTTATCGACCGTAACTGCCATAAGTCTCTGGCGCATCTGCTGATGATGAGTGATGTCGTTCCATTGTGGCTGAAGCCAACGCGCAATGCGCTGGGCATCCTGGGTGGCATTCCGAAGCGTGAATTCACCCGCGACATCATTTCGCAAAAAGTGGCTGCAACCGCAGGGGCGAAATGGCCGGTGCATGCGGTGATCACCAACTCGACCTACGATGGCCTGCTCTATAACACCACCTGGATTAAAGACACGCTGGACGTGCCGTCGATTCACTTTGACTCTGCCTGGGTGCCCTATACCCACTTCCACCCGATTTATCAGGGGAAAAGCGGCATGAGCGGCGAGCGCGTGCCGGGGAAGGTTATCTACGAAACGCAGTCGACGCATAAAATGCTGGCGGCGCTGTCGCAGGCGTCGCTTATTCACATCAAAGGCGACTATGACGAAGACACCTTCAACGAAGCCTTTATGATGCACACGTCCACTTCGCCGAGCTACCCGATTGTCGCCTCGATTGAAACGGCGGCGGCGATGCTGCGCGGAAATTCCGGCAGGCGGCTGATTAACCGCTCTGTGGAGCGCTCGCTGCACTTCCGCAAAGAGGTGCAGCGTCTGCGCGAGGAGTCTGACGGCTGGTTCTTCGATATCTGGCAGCCTGAGCATGTGGATGAAGCCGTGTGCTGGCCAGTATCGCCGGGCGAAGATTGGCATGGTTTTACTGATGCCGACGCCGATCATATGTTCCTCGATCCTGTGAAGGTCACGATTCTGACGCCGGGGATGGATGAGCAGGGCACTATGAGCGACGAAGGGATCCCGGCGGCGCTGGTGGCGAAATTCCTTGATGAACGCGGCGTCGTTGTTGAGAAAACCGGGCCGTATAATCTGCTATTCCTGTTCAGCATCGGCATCGACAAAACCCGCGCGATGGGGCTGCTGCGTGGTCTGACGGAGTTCAAACGATCCTTCGATCTGAATCTTCGCGTGAAAAACATGCTGCCGGATCTGTATGCCGAAGATCCTGACTTCTATCGCAACATGCGCATTCAGGATCTGGCGCAGGGGATCCATAAGCTGATTCGCCAGCACCAGCTGTCCCATCTGATGCTGCGCGCGTTCGACGTCTTGCCTGAAATGAAAATGACGCCGCATCAGGCCTGGCAGCGGCAGATCAAAGGCGAAGTGGAGACGATCGAAATCGAACAGCTGGTGGGCAGGGTATCGGCCAATATGATCCTGCCGTATCCGCCGGGCGTGCCGCTGCTGATGCCGGGGGAAATGATCACCGAGGAGAGCCGCGCCGTGCTCGATTTCCTGCTGATGCTCTGTTCGATTGGCCGTCATTACCCCGGTTTTGAAACTGACATTCACGGCGCGAAGCGCGACGAGGATGGCGTGTATCGGGTACGAGTCTTAAAAGAGGCCTGATGGCTTGCGTCAGGCGGGCTGGCGCAGGTAACGTGCTGCGATACCTCAAAGGAGAAAACATGCTCGGTTTAAAACAGGTTCACCACATCGCTATCATTGCCAGCAACTACGCCAACAGTAAGGCGTTTTATTGTGACATTCTCGGCTTCACGCTTCAGGGCGAGTTCTATCGCGAAGAGCGCGATTCCTGGAAGGGCGATCTGGCACTTAACGGTCAGTACACCATCGAGCTGTTTTCTTTCCCTTTCCCGCCAGCGCGCCCATCGCGTCCGGAAGCCTGCGGCCTGCGCCATCTTGCCTTCAGCGTGGATGATATTGATTCGGCGGTCGCCCATCTCGAAAATCACGGGGTGAAGTGCGAAGCGATTCGTGTCGATCCCTTCACCGACCGTCGGTTTACCTTCTTCAATGACCCGGACGGCCTGCCGCTGGAGCTATATCAGCAATAGATCATGAACCTGACTTCCGTCATTAACGCGATATCTTCGCACCGAAACATGCTGGTCGCCTTCAGCGGCGGCCTCGATTCGACTGTGCTTTTACATCAGCTGGTGGCTCTGCGGGAAACTACGCCGGATTTGCAGCTGCGCGCTATTCACATCCATCACGGCATCAGCGCTAACGCAGATGCGTGGGTGGCACACTGTCAGCAGGTTTGCCTGAACTGGCAGGTGCCGCTTAGTGTCGTCCACATTACGCTGGCTGATGAAGGGAAGGGGACGGAAGCTCATGCCCGAGAAGCGCGGTATAACGCTTTTCGCGAGGCACTCCAGCCTGAAGAAGTGCTGGTTACCGCGCAACATCTTGACGATCAGTGCGAAACTTTGCTGCTGGCGCTCAAGCGAGGCAGCGGCCCGGCGGGGTTGTCCGCAATGGCAACCGACAGTGCTTTTGCCGGTACACGCCTGCTTCGGCCACTGCTTAACGAATCGCGGATATCGCTCGAGTATTGGGCGATATCCCATCAGCTGAGCTGGATCGAAGACGAAAGCAATCAGGACGATGCTTATGACCGTAACTTCCTGCGTCTGCGGGTTGTCCCTTTGCTCACCGAACGCTGGCCACACTTTTCTCAGGCCGTCGCGCGCAGTGCGTCGTTGTGCGGTGAACAGGAGCAGCTTCTGGATGAATTGCTTGCCGAGGAGCTGGCGACATTAACGGGGGAGCATGGGCAAATTGCGATTGACCCCTTGCGGGCGGTGAGCGACATCCGGCGGGCTGCTATTCTGCGTCGCTGGCTGGCGCAGCATCAGGTGACGATGCCGTCGCGTGGAATGCTGGAACGCCTGTGGCAGGAAGTGGCCCTCGCACGTGAAGATGCCACCCCGCTGCTGCGCCTGGGGCGGATTGACGTTCGCCGCTATCAGCAGCAGCTATGGCTGGTTTCTGCGTACGATCGTGAACTTTATTCGCAGCAGGCCTGGCCAGATACGAACCAGCCGCTGATGTTGCCGGGGTCCGGAGTGCTTCACTTAGTTGCCGGGGAAGCGTTTCGTGCGCCAGAGGCGGATGAGCCCGTGAGCATTCGCTATGCTGCCTCAGGCACGCTGCATATTGTCGGGCGTCATGGCGGGCGTAAGCTCAAAAAAATCTGGCAGGAAATGGGCGTGGCGCCCTGGCTGCGTGATACCACACCGCTGCTTTTTTATGGCGAAACGTTAATTGCAGCGGTGGGATACTTTGTGACGATTGAAGGGCAATTCAGGGAAGGAAGCGCAGGTTTAGCGATGATCAAACAGAAAAACGGGCAGTGACACTGCCCGTTGTGGATTACTCCTCGCTGACCACCACGGTACCGATCTCCGGGTGGCTGAAGCTTGCTATCTTGTCGAGTCGCAGCTCACGGCTTTCGCCCGAGGCTTCCACGATAAGATATTCGACGTTTTTGCGTGAGACTAAGTCGCTGGCTTTCGCCTTCAGCACTTCGCCATCTTTCAGCTCCAGCGCCAGAACGAGATGGTGCTGACAGGCGAGTTCGAGGTTGTCATAGTCGTCACAGTTGATCGGTTGATAAGACTCATTCATTGACATAATCGCTCACCAGTAAGTTTGCCGCCGCATAGGCCGCTTTTTCCCTGACCGACTCTGAAATCGCGTCGTCCGCCGCCACTTCATTCAATATTTTTAGCACACAACCCAGCGCATCCGGAATATATCCTAAGTCCCCGCTGGCTATTTCCGCATACCGCTTGCGTATTAACTCACAATACTTTTCCACATGCCCTCCTGTCAGCGTTCTGACTTAACTGTGGGATGCAAGTTTAAGCCTACGAAGATAAACTCTGTTTAGCAAGGTGACTATACCATACTCATTTAAGCATTATCAGCAGGATGAGCGGTTCAGAACGGAATTGGCGACAGCCTTTTACGGCAGATTTGGGTACAATGGCCGCCAATTTTCAGGAGTAAAATCATGGCGCTGAAAGCGACAATTTATAAAGCGGTGGTGAACGTTGCCGATCTCGACCGTAACCAGTTCCTCGATGCCAGCCTGACGCTGGCTCGCCACCCGTCAGAAACCGAAGAGCGCATGATGCTGCGTCTGCTGGCATGGATGATGTATGCCGACGATCGCCTGCAGTTTACCCGTGGCCTCAGCGCGGATGACGAACCGGAAGTGTGGCTGCTGAACGATCACCTGGGCGTGGATCTGTGGATCGAGATGGGGTTACCTGAAGAGCGCAGAATCAAAAAGGCCTGTTCGCGCGCGAAGCAGGTTGCCCTTTTCACCTACAACAGCCGCGCAGCGGAAATTTGGTGGCAGCAGAATCAGGCGGCGCTTGCCGGGTATAAAAATCTCACCGTCTGGTATTTTGACGATGCACAGTTAGCGCAGCTCACCACCTTCGCCGCACGCAACATGACGCTTCAGGCCACGTTGCAGGAAGGCACGCTGTGGCTCTCCGACGATCGGAATAATCTTGAAATTATTCCAACCTGCTGGCAACAGCTGCAATGATTGTTATCTCCCGTCAGCTTTCTCTGGCTGACGAAGAGGTTGAAATCACCGCCATTCGCGCGCAGGGCAACGGCGGTCAGCACGTGAATAAAGCCTCAACGGCGATACACCTGCGTTTTGACATCCGGGCCTCAAGCCTGCCAGAGTATTATAAAGAGCGCCTGTTGGCCGCCAGCCATCATTTGATCACGGCCGATGGCGTTATAATTATTAAGGCACAGGAATATCGCAGTCAGGAAATGAACCGGGAAGCGGCGCTGGCGCGCCTGGTGTCGGTCATTCAGACATTAACGGTAGAACAAAAGCACCGCCGGGCAACGCGCCCGACGCGAGCATCGAAAGAGCGTCGCCTTGCGTCAAAATCGCAGAAATCATCGGTCAAAGCGATGCGTGGCAAAGTCCGCCACTCCGGCGACTGACCCACAACAATGAACAGCATAAGGAAATTAATGTGAAGAAGGTACTGGTCGCCCTCGCAGCGATGGGCATGCTGTGTGCATTGCCTGGCTGTAACAATCGTTCAGATGAGCAAACCCTGAAAGGCAGTCAGGAAGCCGCGCTGCAGCCAATGCAGCAGAGCTGGCGCGGTGTTCTGCCGTGTGCGGACTGCGAAGGGATTGAAACGACGCTGTTTCTGGAAAAAGACGGCTCCTGGGTTATGAATGAGCGCTATCAGGGCGTGGCTCGTGAACCTTCGTCATTCGGTTCCTACGGCACATGGGCGCGCACCGCCGAGAAGTTGGTACTGACCGACAGTCAGGGCGAAAAGTCCTATTACCGTACTAAGGGCGATAAGCTGGAGATGCTGGACAGGGAAGGAAACCCGATTGTCTCCACGCTGAATTACACGCTGGAGCCAGTAAAAACCAGCCTGCCAACGACACCTATCGCGATGCGCGGCATGTACTTCTACATGGCTGATACGGCCACCTTCACCGACTGTGCAACGGGCAAACGCGTTGCCGTGGCGAATAACGCTCAGCTTGAACGTGATTACGCCGCCGCGCGCGGGAACGCCACAAAGCCTGTGCTGCTGACAGTAGAAGGGCACTTCACGCTGGAGCCGAACCCGGACACGGGTGAGCCGGTGAGAACGCTGAAGACGGATAAAGACGCGAAGTTTATCCCAGGCAAAGAATGTAATAATTAATTGTGCCAGAAAGGAAAAAAAAAGCCGCTGATTTCAGCGGCTTTTTTGTTTTAGCCTTTGACGGCCTGCACCAGGTAATTGAGGATTTCCCCGGTCTTAATCATCTGCTTCTCGCCGTTGCGACGGTATTTGTACTCGATGTCGTCGCTGTCGAGGTTGCGGTCGCCGATAACGATGGTGTGTGGAATACCAATCAGCTCCATGTCGGCGAACATCACGCCCGGACGCTCTTTACGGTCATCCATCAGCACTTCGATACCCTGAGCACGCAGTTCTGCGTAGAGTTTTTCTGCCAGC
Source organism: Enterobacter sp. CC120223-11 (assembly GCF_900215375.1). Taxonomy (GTDB): domain Bacteria; phylum Pseudomonadota; class Gammaproteobacteria; order Enterobacterales; family Enterobacteriaceae; genus Scandinavium. The sequence continues at coordinate 235,903 of NZ_OBEF01000007.1, forward strand.
TCCTGCACACGGTAAGACTTATGCATGTTCATCGGCAGGATCGCCACCTGGAACGGCGCAATGTTGTCCGGCCAGAGGATACCGCGCTCATCGTGGTTCTGCTCAATAGCCGCCGCAACTACACGCGTCACGCCGATACCGTAGCAGCCCATGGTCAGCGTCTGGTTACGACCATCTTCACCCTGAACGGCGGCCTTCATCGCTTCGGAATATTTGGTACCGAGCTGGAAGATATGACCCACTTCGATACCACGCTTGATCATCAGCGTACCTTTGCCATCCGGGCTTGGATCGCCCGCGACAACGTTACGGATATCAGCAACTTCCGGCGTCGCTGCGTCGCGATCCCAGTTGATGCCGAAGTAGTGTTTGCCGTCCACGTTCGCGCCAGCGGCGAAATCGCTCATTGCGGCAACGGTGCGATCGATAACCACTGGAATGATCATGTTAACCGGCCCGAGCGAGCCTGGGCCTGCATTTACGACGGCACGGATTTCTGCTTCGGTAGCGAAAGTCAGCGGGCTTGCAACCTGCGGCAGTTTTTCCGCTTTCACTTCGTTCAGTTCGTGATCGCCGCGTACCAGCAGCGCAACCAGCGGGTAGCTGCTGCCTTCAGTCGCCTTAACCAACAGAGTCTTGACGGTTTTTTCAACCGGCAGGCCGAACTGCTCAACCAGCTCGGCGATAGTTTTCGCGTTTGGCGTATCGACCAGGCTCATTTCCTGAGTCGCGGCAGCGCGAGGCTCTTTCGGTGCCAGCGCTTCAGCAAATTCGATGTTCGCAGCAAAGTCAGAGGCGTCAGAGAAGATAACGTCATCTTCGCCGCTGGAAGCCAGTACTTGGAATTCGTGAGAGGCGCTGCCGCCGATAGAACCGGTATCCGCCTGCACCGCACGGAAGTCCAGACCCATACGGCTGAAGATTTTGCTGTAGGCCGCGTACATCGCGTCGTAGGTTTCCTGCAGGGATTCCTGAGACGTATGGAACGAGTAGGCGTCTTTCATGATGAATTCGCGGGAGCGCATAACACCGAAACGTGGGCGTACTTCGTCACGGAATTTAGTCTGGATCTGGAAGAGATTCAGCGGCAGCTGTTTGTAAGAGCTCAGCTCATTACGCATCAGGTCGGTGATCACTTCTTCATGCGTCGGGCCGAGAACAAAAGGACGATCGCCACGATCGGCAACGCGCAGCAGTTCCGGACCGTACTGTTCCCAACGACCGCTCTCTTCCCACAGGTCAGCAGGCTGAACCACCGGCATCAACACCTCGATGGCACCGGCGTTGTTCATCTCTTCACGCACGATGTTTTCGACTTTTTTCAGGACGCGCACGCCGGTCGGCAGCCAGGTGTACAACCCGGAAGCGAGCTTGCGAATCATCCCGGCGCGAAGCATCAGCTGATGGCTGATAACCTCGGCGTCGGCAGGTGTCTCCTTCAGCGTGGAGAGCAGGTATTGACTAGTACGCATGTTATTACGGTTCCATTTGAACGATTGGCGCAGGCGAGGTTGCCCGCCTGATACAAAAAAAGTGGTTTAGTTTATCAGCCTGGCAGAATTGTCAAAAGAGAGGAGGCGAAAATTAGCGTGCTTCTAAAGCAAAGACTTCAAACCCGGCAGCGGTCACGCGCCAGCGAACGTTAAAATCGTGTAACCAGACGGCGTAGGTCTTGCCGTTTTCTTCACCTTTGCGGTAAGCGGGGCGAGGATCCTGGGCCAGTACATCGGCAATGAAGGCGCGAAGATGAGGGTAGCGCTTTTCCAGGACTGGAAATTGATATTCCACTTCAACCGTAAAGGTGACGTCCACGCTGGCGACGGGAGCCTGTTGCGCATAGCTCGCCTGCGCATCCGGCAACGCTTCTGCGAAGGGGAGATAAGGTTTGATATCGACCACCGGCGTGCCGTCGACCAGATCGAGGCTGCCGAGCTGCAAAATAACCTGATCTTTGTGACAGCGAATATCTTTTAACTCAACGAGTGACATGCCTATCGGGTTCGGACGGAAGGTGGAACGCGTGGCGAAAACCCCCATTCTGGCATTACCGCCCAGGCGTGGAGGACGAACGGTTGGTCGCCAGCCGCCTTCCATCGTTTGATGGAACACAAACAGTACCCAAAGGTGGCTGAACGCTTCCAGGCCACGAACGGCATCGGGTTGGTTGTAAGGCGGGAGTAAGTGAAGTTCACCGTGCCCGTGTTGCACCAGACCGGGCTGGCGCGGAACGGCAAACTTCTCTTTATAAGGTGAGCGGATAACGCCTATCTGCTCGAAGGAAAATTCACTCATTTCGCCGAAACATTGAGGGCGGTGCCGAGGCAGACGGCCTGGCGGTAGCAGCCTGGCGTGCCGCTGGTGACTTCACAGCTGTGCAGCAGAACGGCGTTGGCCTTCATTTTGGCGGCGTTGATTTGCAGACGCTTACGGGCTGTTGGAATATTCGGTGGGGAATCCTGATTGGAGGCCTGACAGGATTCGCCGCTCACTTCACCCAGATCGCGGAACGGTTTGCCAACCAGCTCTTCCGCGCTGTTGTAAATTTTTACCGGCGCAGGGCGCGCGGCTTTTGGTTTCGCTGGCTCCGTTTTGGCCGGCGTTGCGCTGCTTTGTACAGGTTCGACAGGAGATCTGCTCATCATGGAACAGCCGCTCAGGACGAGCGCTAAGAAACAGATCGGTAAAGCACGCATAGGATTTCCTTAATGAATAAAAGCCGAACGTATTGAATCAGGCGACGGCTAAAATGACAAGACGGGCATAAAGCCCGTCCTGAATGATATTACTTTGTGAAAAGATTACCAGCCTTTAACGGCGCCACCGTTGAAGATCTTATTCGCGGCTTCGTACACTTCGTCAGACTGATAGGCTTCAACGAATTTCTTCACGTTTTCCGCATCTTTGTTGTCTTCACGGCTCACGATCAGGTTCACGTAAGGAGAGTCTTTACCTTCAACAAAGATGCCGTCTTTCGCTGGCGTCAGGCCAATCTGGCTGGCGTAGGTGGTGTTAATAACGGCCAGGGCAATCTGTGCATCGTCCAGGGAACGCGGCAGCTGAGGGGCTTCCAGCTCAACAATTTTCAGGTTTTTCGGGTTCTCGGTCACGTCCAGAACGGTTGGCAGCAGGCCCACGCCGTCTTTCAGTTTGATCAGGCCCTGACTCTGCAGCAGCAGCAGGGAACGGCCGAGGTTGGTTGGGTCGTTAGGCACGGCAACCTGAGAACCTGGCTGCAGCTCATCCAGGGATTTGATTTTTTTGGAGTAGCCAGCAATTGGGTAAACGAAGGTGTTGCCGACCGGAACCAGTTTATAGCCGCGGTCTTTGATCTGCTGATCCAGATATGGCTTATGCTGGAAGGCGTTGGCGTCGATATCGCCTTTGCTCAGCGCTTCGTTAGGCAGCACGTAATCGTTGAAGGTCACCAGTTCAACATCCAGGCCATACTTCTCTTTTGCTACTTTCTGCGCAACTTCTGCAACCTGCTGTTCTGCACCGACAATCACGCCCACTTTAATGTGGTTCGGGTCTTTCTCATCCTGACCGCAACCCACCAGTGCCAGAGAACCAATCAGGGCACCCACTGCCGCAAAGGTTTTAAACTTGAACGCCATTCTATTTCCTTAAACTCTTAGAGTTGTATGTTGTGTGTAACGTTACTTGTGAGTGACAGCCCGGACGATGCGATCGCCTGAGAATTGAATTAAATAAACCAGAACCACCAGTAATACCAGAACGGTGTTCATAACCGTAGCGTTATAACCGATGTAGCCATACTGATAGCCAATCTGGCCCAGGCCGCCAGCGCCCACAGCACCGCCCATCGCGGAGTAACCCACGAGGGTAATCAGCGTAATTGTTGCCGCATTCACCAGGCCCGGCAGCGCTTCAGGCAGCAGAACTTTGCGAACAATCTGCATAGCTGTTGCGCCCATGGCACGCGAGGCTTCAATCAGCCCGGTCGGGATTTCCAGCAGGGCGTTTTCAACCATACGGGCGATAAACGGCGCGGCACCCACGGTCAGTGGAACGATGGCCGCCTGAAGGCCAATGGATGTTCCGACGATCACGCGAGTGAAGGGGATCATCCAGACCAGCAGAATAATGAAAGGAATGGAGCGGAAGATATTCACCAGTGCTGACAGCGTACGGTAGAGTTTTGCGTTCTCAGCAATCTGACCCGGACGGGTGACGTACAGTAGCACGCCTACCGGCAGACCCAGCACAAAGCCAAAGAAACCGGAAACAAAGGTCATCGCCAACGTTTCCCAGACGCCACGCGCCAGCAACCACATCATTGGCTCAGACATAACCCAGTACCTCTACTTTTACATGGTGTTCCTGCAGCCAGCTGATGGCGGCCTGCGTATCTTCTTGTGTGCCGTGCATTTCGGTCAGCATGATGCCGAACTTCACGCCGCCGGCGTAATCCATCTGCGCACTGATAATGTTGTTATTCACATTGAAGCGGCGAGCGGTTTCGGACAGCAAAGGCGCATCGACGGACTGGCCGGTAAACTCCATGCGCAGCATCGGGACGCTGTCCGCCTGAGGTTCAGGCTTCAGGCGAGCCAGATAATCTTCCGGAATATCCAGATGCAGCGTGGACTGAATAAACTGCTGCGCCAGTGGCGTTTTCGGGTGTGAGAACACTTCGCTGACCGTGTCCTGCTCAATCAGCTCACCGTTGCTGATGACAGCCACGCAGTCGCAGATGCGCTTCACGACATCCATCTCATGTGTAATAAGGAGGATTGTCAGGCCAAGGCGACGGTTGATGTCCTTCAGCAGCTCAAGGATGGAGCGAGTGGTGGCAGGATCCAGTGCGCTGGTGGCTTCATCACACAACAACACTTTTGGGTTGCTCGCCAGGGCGCGCGCGATTGCGACACGCTGTTTTTGTCCGCCGGAGAGGTTGGCCGGGTAGCTGTCGTGCTTGTCGGCCAGACCAACGAGGTCGAGCAGTTCGGTCACGCGGCGTTTGATCTCTTCCTTCGGCGTATTGTCCAGCTCCAGTGGCAGAGCCACGTTGCCGAATACCGTGCGAGAGGCCAGCAGATTAAAATGCTGGAAAATCATGCCAATCTGGCGGCGCGCTTTGGTCAGCTGCGATTCAGAAAGGGCCGTTAAGTCCTGTCCATCCACCAGAACGCTTCCCTGGGTTGGGCGCTCAAGCAGGTTGACGCAGCGGATCAGGGTGCTTTTACCTGCACCCGACGCGCCGATGACGCCGTAAATTTGTCCGGCAGGGACATGCAGGCTGACATTATTCAAAGCCTGAATGGTTTTGTGACCCTGCTGGAACACTTTGGTGATATTCGAAAGTTTAATCATTAGCTATTTATTATCGTGTAGTGATTTGCCGTGGCATTTTCTGCTGCTGCATAGCGCAGCGACCGTCAATGAAATGGATGGTAAGGCATCCAGACGTCTAAATCAATCCGGAGCGGTGATAATGAGCACTTTATTGGCGCAGGAAACATGAGATACTAGCGCGACAAGCCTTATTCAGGAGCAAACCGGTGGCAAAAACCGTACCCGCTATTTTCTTAGACCGCGATGGCACTATTAATGTCGATCACGGTTACGTCCATGAAATTGACGAATTTGAATTTATTGATGGCGTCATTGATGCCATGCGCGAGCTGAAAGAGATGGGCTATGCGCTGATTCTGGTGACCAACCAGTCTGGCATCGCCCGTGGCAAGTTCACGGAAGCACAATTTGAAACCCTGACTGAGTGGATGGACTGGTCGCTGGCCGATCGCGGTGTCGATCTGGACGGCATCTATTATTGTCCGCATCATCCGCAGGGGACGGTAGAAGAGTATCGTCAGGTATGCGATTGCCGTAAGCCGCATCCGGGGATGTTTATCTCTGCTCGTGATTTCCTGCATATCGATATGGACGCCTCCTTTATGGTTGGCGACAAAATCGAAGATATGCAGGCAGCTGCTGCGGCGGGCGTTGCGAATAAAGTGTTAGTGCGTACCGGCAAGCCGGTGACGGAAGAAGCCGAAAAAGCAGCAGATTGGGTGATAGATAGCCTGGCAGCGCTGCCTGCAGCCATCAAAAAGCAGAAAAAGTAGCCTTTGAGGCGAAAAGATGAGCGGTTGAAATAAAAATGCATTTTTCCGCTTGTCATTCCTCGGCAGCTCCCTATAATGCGCCTCCATCGACACGGAACAACGGCAAACAAGCCGCCAGGTTGAAAGAGAAAAACTTCTGAAAATGGGGTTGACTCTGAAAGAGGAAAGCGTAATATACGCCACCTCGCGACAGAGCGCTAAAGCGCGTCGCAACTGCTCTTTAACAATTTATCAGACAATCTGTGTGGGCACTCAAAGTGACATGGATTCTTAACGTCGCAAGACGAAAAATGAATACCAAGTCTCTGAGTGAACATACGTAATTCATTACGAAGTTTAATTCACGAGCATCAAACTTAAATTGAAGAGTTTGATCATGGCTCAGATTGAACGCTGGCGGCAGGCCTAACACATGCAAGTCGAGCGGTAGCACAGAGAGCTTGCTCTCGGGTGACGAGCGGCGGACGGGTGAGTAATGTCTGGGAAACTGCCTGATGGAGGGGGATAACTACTGGAAACGGTAGCTAATACCGCATAACGTCTTCGGACCAAAGTGGGG
>NZ_OBEF01000006.1 GCF_900215375.1 Enterobacter sp. CC120223-11
CCCCCTCGCACCAAAGAGGGCAATATCACGATAAGATTTCTGTGCGAAGGTGGCGGAATTGGTAGACGCGCTAGCTTCAGGTGTTAGTGTCCTTAGGATGTGGGGGTTCGAGTCCCCCCCCTCGCACCAGCATTCTTATCTCCTCTCCCTGTATTCCTGCTATCCCATCAGCTTCAAATTCATCATCACCAGCATCATTCCACCGATCAAAGCAAACGCCGACGGCAGTAAAACAAAGTGCCTCAACTGACGATGCCAGATCATGATGCAGGAAAGCAGCAGACCTGAAGCAATCAGGCCTCGCCAGGTATCAGCCGACAGACCCGCAAAACCTAACCCGGCCAAAACAACGCCCGGAATCATTACGCCCCACCCACTGCCTAACGTTCGTTGCAACATGGTTTACGCTCTCAATTTGATAATGATAACCAATATCATATGATAATTTTTATCATTTGCAAGTTTGTGTCAGAAAACGCAGCCTCTCTTTACTTTCACGCTGATGACAGTGTTGCCGGAAGGTGATAAATTGTGCGAAAAATCCGAATAGATGAATGATCCTGATATATTCTCGCGATTCGTTCCCGCGTGAAATATGCCATTCCTGATGATTGTTTTTTCTCTGAGCACATAATAAATAACGATTTCCTGACATGACATCACAATCCTGGCGTGCCCTCCGCATAAAAAAATATCAATTCTCTTTGCGGCTGTTTTTATTTCTTAATTTAACTTCTTCACTGTTTTCCATGCTGAGCCCGGTGTATCACGTCGCCGCAATAACCTTACCGCTGGCATTGATAACCCTGACCAGCAGCGGATTACTGCTGGGCCATTGGGCCTGGACGGAGAAAAAAATCAATCTCCCCGTCATCTCCGTTCTGTTTGGTTGCTTGTGGGCCTGGCACGTTGCGATTAAATCGCCATTAATGCACCAGCCGCAATTTAACTATCTGGTTATCGCTTTATTAAGCGTACTCTTCGTGGGCGCAATTGCTTTTTCTAATAATATCATTGCCTTTACTTTTCATTCGTTGCCGGTGCTTATCACCTGCCTGGTGCTCGGTGACGGTGACCAGTGGCTGCGAATGGTTTACTGTTTCGCCCTGCCGGTGATCGGCATCGCCATCCAGAGCGTCATTCAGAAACGTAACGATAACTTCGCCCAGGGGTTGATGTATAAGCTGCTCGAGGAACGCCAGACGCTGACCGATCTCAGCATGCTCGATCCCCTCACGGGCCTCTATAACCGCCGTGGTTTGCAAAATCGGCTGGAGACATTGATGACGCTAGATACCAGCGATCATTATGTGCTGCTGCTCGATATCGATCACTTCAAGGCCTACAACGACCATTATGGCCATATGATGGGCGATCAGGCGCTGATTCAGGTCTCAGCGGCCATTCGAAATGCCGTTCGTTCGAGAGATATTGTGACCCGCTTCGGCGGTGAAGAATTTATGGTGCTGCTGACCTCGGCAACTGCCGAAGGCGCAATACAAACCGCTGAGCGCATTCGTCAGCGGGTTTACGACCTGAAAATTCCTCATATGTTTAACCACAGCGTAGCGACTAATGTCACCGTTAGCATCGGGCTTGCCCCGCTGGTCGACGAAGATATTGAAACCGCACTGTCACTCGCCGACAAGGCGCTCTATGAAGCTAAGCATCTGGGGCGCAATAACATTCTGACCAGCGCCGCGTTAGAGGATGCGTAACGCCAGGTTTTGAGCGGTAAAAAGCATGAAATGTGTTGCGATTGCTTCCGCCTGTGGCTAGGATTGGCAATCATTATCATTTAGATTTGTATCCCGTTCACATCCATGGCTTATCGTTCCGCACCGATTACTGAAGATCTTATCTGGCGAGCCCCGCTCTTCAGTGGCCAGCCTGTACTGGCGGAATCGCTGCGCAACAGCCTTGCGGAGCATCGCCCGCACCTGCTGGATTTCATTCATCTGGACGAGCCTCGCCCACATCACGCCATGACGCTGGCAGAGTGGTCCCGCAGCAGCGAACTGACGTCTCTGCTGGCACGCTATTCCAATCATATCTATCGTAATAAGCCTGAACAGCCTCGTGAGAATAAGCCGCTGCTCTCCCTTTGGGCACAGTGGTATATCGGTTTACAGGTGCCGCCGCTGATGCTGGCGCTGCTCACTGAAACGCGCGCGCTGAGTTTGTCACCTGAACATTTCCATGTGGAGTTTCATGAAACGGGCCGCGCCGCCAGTTTCTGGGTCGACGTCCTTCAGGATCACACCCTGACGCAGCACTCTTCCTTGCTAAGAATGGAAACCCTGGTCACGCAGCTGCTGATGCCTGTCATCGATGCGCTGGAAGCCACGGGTGAGATCAACGGCAAACTTATCTGGAGCAACACGGGCTACCTCATTAACTGGTATCTCGGTGAGATGAAGCCGCTGTTGGGGGACGAGCAAGTCAACGATTTGCGTCAGCACCTTTTCTTTGCCAGACAGTTCTCTGACGGGCGTGACAACCCTCTGTGGCGCACCGTTGTGCTCCGTGACGGCCTGCTGGTACGCCGCACCTGCTGCCAGCGCTATCGCCTGCCCGACGTACAGCAGTGCGGTGACTGCACGCTGAAATAACCGTCTGCCATAAGCAAAAAGCCCCGGTAACTTCACGCTACCGGGGCTTTTTCGTTTCAGAGCAAATTACGCTGCCTGTTCAGCCTCTTCGGCTGCACGCTGCGCTTCTTCCTGCTCCTGCGCCAACAGCTGCTTCTCATAGACTTTGAAGAACGGGAAGTAAATGACGGCAGAGACGCAGGCCAGCACCACCACCAGAATCACCGCGCGGAAATCCCAGCCCAGCGCCCAGGCTGCACCCACAGGCGCAGGCGCCGTCCACGGCACAACGGAAATAACGCGGCCAATCAGATCAAGCTTCATTGCCGCCCAGGCCAGGGTGGCATTGACCATCGGTGCCAGCAGGAACGGAATGAAGAAGACCGGGTTCATTACGATCGGCGTACCGAAAATAACAGGTTCGTTGATGTTGAAGATGCTCGGTACCACGCCCAGACGGCCGATGGAGCGCAGGTGCGCGGACTTACTGCGCAGGTAACAGAACACCAGGCCCATCGTCGCACCGGAACCGCCGATAACGATAAAGAAGGTCCAAAACGCTTCCATAAAGATGTGCGGCAGCGGAGCACCCTGCGCCAGCGCGGTCTGGTTCAGACCAAGGTTGGTCAGCCAGAACATCTGCAGCATACCGGAGACGATAGCCGCCCCGTGGATGCCTGCGAACCACAGCAGGTGACCAATCAGCACTGCCAGCAGAATGGCCGGCAGGGAGTCTGCGGCGGACACCAGCGGTTTAAAGATGGACATGATTGCCTGAGGGATAAGCATGTCGAACTGGCTCTGAATAAACAGGCTCAGCGGATAGAGCGTCAGCACCACGACCAGCACCGGGATCAGCAGGTCGAAGGAGTTTTTGATCATCGGTGGCACCTGATCCGGCAGGCGAATACCGATATTGCGCACTTTCAGGAAGCGCATCATTTCGACGCAGTACACGGCAACCAGAATGGCGGTGAAAATACCGGTTCCGCCGAGGCTGTGAACCGGCAGCGTGCCATCAGTCTTCGGCGCCGCAACCAGCAGGAACGCCATGATCGACAGCATAGAAGCCATAAACGGATCGAGCTGAGCGCTCTTTTCGTAATGCTTGCCGAGGTTATAGGCAATGGCGGCACAGATATAGATGGACATAATGCCCATGGTCATGTCGAACGGCGTCAGTATGCGGCCTTCAAACTGTTTCGCCATGTCCAGCCACGCGCGGGCGAAGCCCCAAGTGGTATCCGGCGAGAACGGCGGATAGGCAAAGACCAGCAGGAAGGAGCCGACAATCATAAATGGCATCGCGGAGATAAAGCCATCGCGGATTGCCATCACGTGGCGCTGGGACGAGATTCGCCCGGCAACAGGACTGACGTAGTTTTCTACAAAGCGGAATATCAGATTAAACGCAGCATGGTTAGCAGACATAACAGCTCTCCTGACGGGCTATAGACGTAAGCACAGCGACGGTTAGTGTGCCGTGATGTGCAATCCTGAACTGTGAGTTCACTACCACGCCGGGGGGTTGGCCCGATTTACAGCAGATAACATTACATTTCATACACGGCTCTTATTTTTTTTGGTGATACAGAGGAAGTTACGCTTGCAGTATGAATCGGCTTCAGTCGATCCTGCAACCGGTTACTGTAACCGGTTGCAGTGAATGTGAGGAGGATCGTGAAATCTATGAAATGAAGGGATTACGCATACTCTTATTTACAGCGTAATTCGCCTGTGCCAGATTGATTTGGTTTATGTCAGGAGAGAACAATGAGTCTGCAAAGCGTGCGGGAATTTTTCGCTGACCGTGCCCCCGATATTGAGATTATAGAGCTAAATCAGAGTACTGCGACCGTGGCACTGGCCGCAGCCGCCCATAACGTTGCCCCTGGGCAAATTGCCAAAACGCTCTCATTAAAGGTCAAAGAGGAAGTCATTCTGGTGGTCGCCAGAGGTGACGCCCGTCTGGACAATAAAAAGCTGAAGTCAGTGTTTGGCGCAAAAGCGCGGATGCTGAGCTGCGATGAAGTCGTCACCTGGACGGGTCATCCGGTCGGCGGCGTCTGCCCTTTCGGTCTTGAAAACCCACTCACAGTATACTGCGACGTCTCGCTACGGGGCTTTGATGAAGTCCTCCCCGCTGCGGGCGCTATTCACAGCGCGGTTCGCCTCTCCCCCAGCAGGCTTGCCGAACTGACTGACGCCACCTGGATTGACGTTTGCCTTTAGCCTCACTCCGCCGCCGGTAACGGCAGATAGCCCAATATATCTGCCGCATCAATCAGCCAGGCGTCACTTTTCACATCCAACTTTTTCATAAGATTAAATTTGTGCGCGCGAATGGTTTTGATATTGCGCGCCATTTTGGCCGCGATTTCAGGCGTGGAAAATCCCCTGCCAATATACTGAAGGATCTTGCGCTCGGTGGGACTCAGGCCATACCCGCTCCCAGGTTGTGCCAGAATCGGCTGGCGCTCCCAATTCATCAAAGCATGAATCTGTTCGCTAAGCTGTTCAATTGGCGTGGATTTACAGATGACGGCGTGCAGCGCCACAGGCAAAAGATGCCGGATGAAACGGGCTTGCCTCTCGTCATCCGCCAGCAGCACCCTTTTTGCATCAGGCAGTGTCCCTGCCAGACGGGACAGAAAATAAGCGCTTTGTTGGCGTGAATAACGGCTCCCTGCAATAGAATAGATGACAATATCGTATTGGGGATGCTCGCATTTCGAAAACCATGCCTTGTCGTTCGTGAAACATTTAAGCGTACAGGCCGCCTCCCCGGAGAGAGAAAGCAGGTGCTGTAAACCCAGCGTCGTCATGACACAACTCTCAACCACGGCAACACGCCTGTTATTGGCGTAGCTCTTCATATATCAGCCTCTCTCCATGGCGCAAGGTGACTCAGCGACTTCCCTCTGAACGCTGCCGCAGATACCGTTTCGTCGATCTTTTTTGGCAATATAGCGGACTTATAAAGATTGATTTAAACATTCCCGGAATATTTTCTGGAATGATTAAACACCTTGAAGAACATATTTTGAATTTTATTCAAAAAGCACTTAAAAATATAAAACCGAATAAAGCAGATAAATAACGGGAAAACCAGAAACAGATTAGCACAGCAAAAATATATATTTCAACAACCTGATATTCATTGCCACCGACGGGTCATCATTAAATAAAGATCATTGTTATATATTTCCTTTATTCATTTTTTCTCTGAATGTTTTTGGCGATACTTCGGCATAGCGACGGAAAAACCGCGAAAAGTAAGTGGCGTCGCTAAAGCCTAAATAATCAGAGAGTTGTGTTATCGACATGCTGGTATATTGCAAACTACGTCTTGCTTCAAGCATTAATCGGTGATGTAACACGCCCAACGCATTGCAGTTGTGAAATTCGCGACATAAATAATTTAACTGCGTCACGGAAATACCGACCTCGCGCGCATATTCAGACACGGAAAGATGTTCACGGTAATGCCCCTCAATGTGCCGGGCAAAGTGCTGCATCACCTTCCGCCTGCGCTCTGCGCGATCTTCCGTCAGAGAGGCGTCCTGACGCTGGCGATTCAGCCACACCAGTAATGCGCCAAGCATGGCATGAAGCATTAACTCACGGGCATCGTTGTCCTGCTGATACTCCTCAAGCAATGTGGCAAACAGCGTACGGATATGCGGCCGGGAATGCCTGACGCTGATGCAGCAAGGCTTGCTGAGCACGACAAGCTGACGGCCAAACTGGCTTTCAAACTGGCTCAGCAGCGGCAGGGCCAATGACAGCACGTAACCCTGAGTACCTGGAGAAAAACGAAATCCGTGAACGCACAGGGAAGGCACGACCTGAATACTCGCCTCCTTGATCACCTGCCGCTCGCCTTCAATCTCAATCTCCGCCTGCCCTTTGTGCAGATAGAGCAGCTGTACTAACTCCGCATGCTGATGTACGCGGATATGCCACTCGTAGAGGCTGCTGCGCTGATGGATGGATTCACAATGCAGCAGCTCCGGCGTCGGCCAGCCGCGCTGCTCGCCGTAAAGTTTGAAGACCGGGACCGGGCTGGGCTGCATCATGGTTTCTCCTGTTAAATGTCGGTCAGCGGACGGCCTCATACGGCAGGCCGACGTAGTTCTCAGCAATTGTCGTCAGGCCAGCCCGCGACCCCAGATAGTAGCGGCGATCGGCCTCCTGCATTTTTCGATCAAACGGACTCTTGTCGTGAAAATCATGCAGCAGATGCGTCATAAACCAGCTGAAGCGTTCGCCTTTCCACACCCGATTCAGCGCAAACGCGGAATAGCTGGCGAGTAAATCCTCTCGGCCGTGATGGTAGAACTGGCAAAGAATGCGCCATAAGTAGTTCACGTCAGACGCGGCAAGGTTGAGCCCTTTTGCCCCCGTTGGCGGCACGATATGCGCGGCATCACCCACCAGAAAAAGCCTGCCGTACTGCATTGGCTCGACCACGTAGCTGCGCAGCGGCGCAATGCTTTTCTCAAGTGAGTGACCAGTCACTAACTTACTTGCCAGCTCCGCAGGCAGGCGGCATTTCAACTCCTGCCAGAAGCGCTCATCCGTCCACGCGTCCACGCTCTCACTCAGCGGCACCTGCAGATAGTAGCGGCTTCGGGTTAGTGAGCGCTGACTACAAAGCACAAACCCGCGTTCGTGATGCGCATAAATCAACTCAGGATTCACAGGCGGCGTGTCGGATAACAACCCCAGCCAGCCAAACGGCCAGACGCTCTCATATTCACGAAGCACCGATTTCGGAATGCTTTGCCGCGAGACGCCATGAAACCCGTCGCACCCGGCAATGAAATCACACTCCAGCCGACAGCTTTCGCCGTCTTTAACAAACGTCACGGTGGGCTTATCCGTTTTCATGTCGTGCAGCTGAACGTCGCTGACGCCATAAATGATCGGTGCCCCGCTGCTGGCGCGGGCCTCCATCAAATCCCGCGTCACTTCCGTCTGGCCATAAACCATCACGCTTTTGCCTTCGGTCAGCTCACTCAGCGGCACCGGGATGCGCACGCCGTCAAACAGAAATTCCACGCCATGATGAACCAGGCCCTCAGCATCCATGCGCCGCGAAACGCCCGCCTGGCGCAGTAGATCGACGGTTCCGCTCTCCAGAATGCCCGCCCTGATGCGGCCCAGCACGTAGTCTGGCGTCTGGCGCTCAAGAATGACCGTCGCGATCCCGGCGTTATGCAGCAGCTGGCCCAACAGCAGGCCCGATGGCCCCGCCCCAATAATCGCAACCTGTGTTTTCATGGCATCGCTCCGCGTGGTTAATTATTTGTTTATTTTTTGTATCAATAAAGTGTCTTATTGCATTTTTGATAAGCCAGCAGGGAAAAAGAAGGGCATAAATCGCGCAAAACCTGCACTTTTCAACAAACTTGCAAAAGTGTGGCGCAGTTCAAAAAACGCTCACAGACGGCCGGAGGTTTGCAGATTGTTTGATCTCGCCGGGCCATAGCCCACGTGGGCTTCAGGTAAAACCAGAGATCAGGCCTGACGTTGAGTGAACAAGACCCGCAGTTATGGAAGCCGATCGCACCGAGCAAAGAAAAGTCACAAGGTTATGCATTCAGTGCGCGCTGCTGCTGTTACAGCACGGCGCAGAAAGCGCACTGGTAGAAGAGCTCTCCACGCGCCTGGGGCTGGCGCTGGGTATGGACAGCGTGGAAAGCGCCATCTCCTCCAACGCCATCGTGTTGACCACGCTTGTAAACGGCGAATGCCTCACGTCGACCCGTAAAAACAACGACCGTGGTATCAACATGCACGTGGTGACTGAGGTGCAGCACATCGTCATCATGGTGGAGCATAAGCTGCTCGACGCCCGGGACGTTGAAAAACGCTTCTCGCAAATCAAACCGCTGCGCTACCCGCGCTGGCTGGTGGTGACCATGGTCGGCCTCTCCTGCGCCTGCTTCTGCAAGCTCAATAAGGGCGGCTGGGACGGGGCATTTATCACTTTCTGCGCCAGCACGCTCGCCATGTACATTCGCCAGGTGCTGACCCACCGCTCCATGCATCCACAAATCAACTTCTGCATCACCGCTTTTGTGGCGACGACCGTTTCCGGGCTGATGCTGCGCCTGCCGCTTTTCCAGCAAACTTCCACGGTGGCGATGGCCGCCAGCGTGCTGCTGCTGGTGCCAGGTTTTCCGCTGATCAACGCCGTCGCCGACATGTTTAAAGGGCACATCAATACCGGGCTTGCCCGCTGGGCCATCGCCAGCCTGCTGACGCTCGCCACCTGTATCGGCGTGGTGATGGCAATGACGCTGTGGGGGCTGCGCGGATGGGTATAGTCGATTTTGTGCTGGCGCTGATGCAGGACATGCTGCTGTCCGCCATTCCCGCCGTGGGGTTTGCGATGGTCTTTAACGTGCCGCACAGAGCGCTTGCCTGGTGTGCGCTGCTGGGCGCTATTGGCCACGGTTCCAGAATGATCTTTATGCAAACGGGCATGAACATTGAGTGGGCGACGTTTATTGCCTCAATGCTGGTCGGCTGCATCGGTATTCAGTGGTCGCGCTGGTATCTGGCGCATCCCAAAATTTTTACCGTCGCAGCGGTGATACCTATGTTCCCCGGCATTTCAGCCTATACAGCGATGATCTCCGCCGTAAAAATCAGCCACTTTGGCTACAGCACTGAGCTGATGGTCATGCTGCTGGAGAACTTCCTCAAAGCCACGTCGATTGTCGGCGCGCTCTCTGTGGGGTTGTCTATTCCGGGGCTGTGGCTGTATCGAAAACGCCCTCGCGTGTAAGCAGGCGACCCTGGACTCTCCTCGCAGGCACGGGTCTGTGCTACTATCAGCCCATAGTGTGCCTGTCGTTGTCCTGTTTGAGTAATAACCATGTCTTCCAGAATTCTGACCTCCAGCGTTATCGGGATTGATGCCTTTCTGCACGATCCTGACGGCGTGTTAAACAATGCCGAAAGCGGTGCCGTCGCGGTGTTTGCCAATAACGCCCCGGCGTTTTATGCCATCTCGCCCGCACGCCTGGAGCAGCTGCTGGCGCTGGAAGCTCGCCTGTCTCGTCCGGGCAGCGACGTCACCCTCGACGGTCAGTTTTTTGATGAGCCCGTCAATGCGCCGGTGGCGGTGCCGATGGGCAAATTCGCCATGTATGCCGACTGGCAGCCGGATGCCGATTTCCAGCGCATGGCCGCGCTGTGGGGCATCGCCCTCACGCAGCCCGTCACGCCGGAGGAGCTCGCTTCCTTTACCGCCTACTGGCAGGCAGAAGGCAAAGTGTTCCACCACGTACAGTGGCAGCAGAAGCTGGCGCGCAGCCTGCAAATTGGTCGGGCGGGCAACGGCGGACAGCCAAGGCGCAATCTCAACACGCTCTCTGAGCCAGACAACCAAATTCCTCCGGGCTTTCGAGGTTAACGATGAAAAATGTTGGCGATTTAATGCAGCGCCTGCAAAAAATGATGCCGAAACACATCGAACCGGCATTCAAAACGGGCGAAGAGCTGCTGGCCTGGCAAAAAGAGCAAGGGAAGTTGCGCTCTGAGGCGCTGGAGCGTGAAAACCGGGCGATGAAGATGCAGCGCACTTTCAACCGCTCCGGCATTCGCCCGCTGCATCAGAACTGCTCTTTTGATAACTATCGCGTCGAGAGCGACGGGCAGATGAATGCCCTGTCGAAGGCCCGTCAGTATGTCGATGAATTCGATGGCAATATCGCCAGCTTCATCTTCTCCGGCAAGCCCGGCACCGGGAAGAATCACCTTGCTGCCGCCATCTGTAACGAGCTGCTGCTGCGTGGCAAATCGGTGCTGATCATCACCGTCGCCGACATCATGTCCGCCATGAAGGACACCTTCAATAACCGGGAAACCACCGAAGAGCAGCTGCTGAACGATCTGAGTAACGTCGATCTGCTGGTGATCGATGAGATTGGCGTGCAGACCGAATCCCGCTACGAAAAAGTGATCATCAACCAGATTGTCGACAGGCGTTCGTCTTCCAAACGCCCGACCGGCATGCTCACCAACAGCAACATGGATGACATGAACAAGCTGCTGGGCGAACGCGTGATGGACAGAATGCGCCTTGGCAACAGCCTGTGGGTGATTTTCAACTGGGACAGCTACCGCAGCCGCGTCACCGGCAAAGAGTATTAAGAATCATCTGAGCCCGGGCGGGGGTATACTGGCCGGGTTTCCGTTCAACCAGGTCAATCTTATGAAACTTGCCAAACGTCTGCTTTGCACTGCCGCGCTCTCCAGCGCTCTGCTCTCCGCCAGCACCTTTGCCATCTCCCTGAGCGACACGCTTTCCAGCGCCGCCAGCGAGTTGAGCGGTTCAGGCTCCTCGTCTTCCACGTCAGGCAGCATGTCTATGTCTTCGCTGACCAGCCTGCTTAACGGCGGCAGCAAAGGGCTGAGCGCCGACAACATGAACAACGCCGCGGGTATTCTCAGCTACTGCGCCAAACAGAAGCTCACCTCGGTGACCAACGCCGACAACGTGAAGAATCAGGTTCTCGATAAGCTCGGCCTGAACACCGCGACGGAGCAAAAAGCAGACACCAACTACATGGACGGCATCCAGGGCCTGCTCAACGCCCAGAATGGCCAGCAGCTGAACCTGAGTGCATTAGGCGACACCTCTTTAGGAAAACAAGTCAAAACCAAGGCTTGCGATTTGGTGCTCAAGCAAGGCGTTAATTTCCTCTCCTGACAGCCGACAAACACCCGCGCACCCTGGCCGTGAGCGGGTCAAAAATCATCCACTTCTGATACAAATCTGAAACACAGCACACTTTAATGACGCTACAATTGCAGCAATATTGCACTGCAATTACAGTGTACGGTCGAAATTTAAGTATCTGGTCATCGGATGACCAGGCTGACTGAGGATGTGCTGTGTCTGAGCTTGTCTCTATTGCTCTGTTTCTCGCTTCTGTCGTAATTTACGCATGGAAAGCGGGGCGAAATACCTGGTGGTTTGCCTCCACCCTGACGGTGCTTGGCCTTTTTGTGGTCCTGAACCTGACCCTCTACGCAAGTGATTACTTCACCGGTGACGGCATCAACGACGCCGTGCTCTATACGCTCACCAACAGCCTGACCGGCGCGGGCATCGGCAAATACATCCTGCCCGGCGTTGGCCTGGTGTTAGCGCTGGTGCTGGTATTCGGCGGGCTCGGCTGGGTACTGCGCCGCCGCCGTCAACACCCTTATCACCTCGGCTACAGCGTGCTGGCCCTCGGGCTTGCGCTGGCCTCCGTGGATGCTAGCCCGGCGTTTCGCCAGATTACCGAGCTGGTGAAATCCCAGTCCCGCGACGGCGATCCGGATTTTGCGGCTTATTACAAAGAGCCGTCGAAAACCATTCCGAATCCTAAACTGAACCTGGTTTATATCTACGGTGAAAGCCTGGAGCGCACCTATTTCGACAACGATGCCTTCCCGGACCTGGCGCCTGAACTAAGCAGGCAGAAAAACGACAGCATCGATTTCAGCCATACAATGCAGCTGCCGGGCACCGACTACACCATCGCGGGCATGGTTGCCTCGCAGTGCGGCATTCCGCTGTTTGCGCCGTTTGAAGGCAACGCCTCCGCCTCGGTATCAAGCTTCTTCCCGCAGAATATCTGCCTCGGCGATATCCTGAAAAACTCCGGCTATCAGAACTACTTTGTGCAGGGCGCCAACCTGCGCTTCGCCGGGAAGGACGTCTTCCTGCAATCTCACGGGTTCGATCATCTCTATGGTGCCGAAGAGCTGAAAACCACGGTCGCCGACCCGAGCTACCGCAATGACTGGGGCTTCTACGACGACACCGTGCTCGATGAAGTGTGGAAAAAGTACCAGCAGCTGTCGGAATCAGGCCAGCGCTTCTCGCTGTTTACCCTGACCGTCGACACCCATCACCCGGACGGCTTTATTTCCCGCACCTGCGATCGGAAAAAGTATGAGATTGGCGGCAAAACCAATCAGTCATTCAGCGCGGTCAGCTGTTCTCAGGAGCACATCGCGGCGCTGATTGAGAAGATCAAAGCCTCGCCATACTTTAAAAACACAGTGATCGTGGTCTCGTCCGATCACCTGGCGATGAAAAACACCGCCTGGGATTACCTCAACAAGCAGGATCGCAACAACCTGTTCTTCGTCATCCGCGGCGATAAGCCACAGCAGGAAGTGATGGCCGTGAAGCGCAGCACCATGGATAACGGCGCGACCGTGCTCGATATTCTCGGCGGCGATAACTACATTGGCCTGGGCCGCAGCAGCCTCTCCGGCCAGTCGCTGGCGGAAGTGTTCCTCAACATGAAGGAGAAAGTGCTGGCCTGGAAGCCGGACATTATTCGCCTGTGGAACTTCCCGAAAGCCATCAAGGATTACACCATCGACGAGCAGAAAGGGATGATTGCCTTCTCCGGCTCGCACTTCCGCCTGCCGCTGCTGCTGCGGGTGTCCGACAACCGCGTGGAGCCACTGCCGGAAAGCGAATACTCCGCCCCGCTGCGCTATCAGCTGGCCGACTTCGCCCCGCGCGACAACTTCATGTGGATTGACCGCTGCTACAAGATGGGCCAGCTGTGGGCACCGGCGTTCGCGCTCTCTACCGACTGGTGCGTTTCCCAGGGCCAGCTTGGCGGCGAGCAAACCGTGCAGCACGTCGATAAAGCCCAGTGGAAAGGCAAGGCCGCGTTCAAGGACACGGTAATCGATATGGAGCGTTACAAAGGCAACGTGGACACGCTGAAAATTGTCGATAACGAAATTCGCTACAAAGCGGACAGCTTTGTCTTTAACGTGGCGGGCGCGCCGGAAGAGGTTAAAACGTTCAGCGGTATTTCACGCCCGGAAAATTGGGGCCGCTGGTCGAACGCGCAGCTTGGCAACGAGGTGAAGATTGAATACAAAGAGCCGCTGCCGCCGAAGTTCGATCTTGTGATTACGGCCAAAGCTTTTGGTCCGAACGCCAACAAGCCTATCCCGGTTCGCGTTGGTGACAGCGAGCAGACGCTGACGCTCGGTAATGACGTCACCACCACCACGCTGCATTTCAACAACCCAACGGGCAGCAACCTGCTGACCATTGCACCGCCGGATCCGCAAACCACCAACGAGGGCAACATTCTCGGCCACTCGCCGCGCCAGTTGGGGATTGGGATGGTGGAAATCAGAGTGGTGAAATCGGAAGGGTAATCCCAGGGGAGCACAGGCTCCCCTTTCTTTTGGCAGAACACATGAAACCGATCATTATTCGCCCCACACAAACTGCCGACGTGCCTTTGCTGCCTGCGATTGAACGCGCTGCGGCGCAGGCTTTTCTCGTTCTTCCCGAGCAGGCCTGGCTGGCTGAGGGTGACGTTATCAGTGAGGAAGAACACCGTCAGTTCCTGAGCACAGGAAAGAGTGTCATTGCGCTGGAGGGTACGGTTCCCGTTGGCTTTTTACTGGCGGAACGGCTGGATAACGCACTCTATATCGCAGAGCTCTCTGTCGCTCAGCATGCGCAAAATCAGGGTATTGGCCGCCAGCTCATCCATTTTCTGGCAGAGCGAGCGCGTGATGAAGGTTACCCGGCACTGACGCTGACCACCTTCAAAAGGGTGCCGTGGAATGCGCCTTTTTATGCCCGTCTGGGATTTGAGAACATTGAGGAAACTCAGCTCACACCAGGTTTACGGCAGAAGCTGGAAAATGAAGCAGCGCATGGGCTGCAGCGAGAAACTCGCTGCGCCATGCGCAAGATTTTATAACGTCTTTGCCAGGCGGCACTTCGTTTGCGCGGGCCTACAAAACCTGTAGGCCCGGTAAGCGCCAGCGCCAACGGGCATTTCTCTGTCAGAACGTTTCCCAGTTATCACCGCTTTCGGTGGCCACTGCTTTACGTAGCGTCGGTGCCGGAGTGTTGGTCTTCCCCGCAGCGGCTTCACGCTTTGCCGCCAGCTGAGACTGCTGAATGCGGAACACCGCCACCGCCTGAGTCAGACGGCTCGCCTGCTCTTCCAGCGCCGCCGCCGCTGAAGCGGATTCTTCCACCAGCGAGGCGTTCTGCTGCGTCACGCGATCCATTTCCGCCACCGCCAGGCCCACCTGGTCGATGCCACGGCTCTGCTCGTCAGACGCGGAGGCGATTTCGCCCATGATATCGGTCACGCGGGTGACCGCATTCACGATCTCTTCCATGGTTTCACCGGCGCTTTCAACCAGCGTGGAGCCCAGTTCAACACGGCTCACCGAGTCTTCAATCAGGCTTTTGATCTCACGGGCGGCCTGGGCGCTACGCTGGGCAAGGTTGCGAACTTCTCCTGCCACCACTGCAAAACCACGGCCCTGCTCACCGGCACGCGCCGCTTCCACCGCGGCGTTCAGCGCCAGGATGTTAGTCTGGAAGGCAATGCCGTCGATCACGCTGATAATATCGGCAATCTTCTGCGAACTACCCGCGATGTCGCGCATGGTCTGCACCACGTTATCCACCACTTTACCGCCCTTCTGCGCGGTTTCAGAGGCGCTCAGCGCCAAATGGCTCGCCTGACGAGCGTTTTCGGCGTTCTGTTTCACCGTCGCCGTCAGCTCTTCCATACTCGCCGCCGTCTCTTCCAGGGAAGCGGCCTGCTGTTCGGTGCGTGAGGAAAGGTCGTTGTTGCCCATCGCGATTTCGCTGGCGCCGCTGTAGATAGCATCCGCGCCGTTGCGTACTTCGCCCACGGTGCGGACCAGTTCACCCTGCATATGACGCAGAGAGTCTGCCAGCTGCCCTATCTCATTGCTGCCATCAACGTCGATCGGTTTCAGCAGATCGCCCCCGGCAATATGACGAATGCTGTCGATCACCCGCGTCAGCGGCTGGATCAGCGTTTTGTGGATCCCCACCCAGACGCCGACGATCACCACCAGCACCGCAATCAGCACAGAGATCAGCACCCAGATAGCCTGGTTATAGGAGCTGCTATTGTCTTCCACGGCAATCTCATACAGATGATCGTTTTGCTGGAAGTAGCTGACGTAGGCTTTCTCAAACCCGTCCTGATAGCCCTGGGTTGGCTGATCGAAGAAGTCGTTGATTTTGCCTGCGCCGAGCAGCTGAATCAGCTCCGCCAGCGCGCCATGATAGATGTCGTAGTTGCGTTTGATCTCAAGCGCTGCGGCCTCGCTCTGGCGCGGATCGCGTGGCAGGGCTTCATACTCGGCCCAGCGCTTTTCCGCATCGTTCAGGGAGGTGGTGGCGATCTGCATCAGATCCTTCACCGTGGCACCGCTGCCGATATTGTTCTGATCCATCATGTAGCGGATCCCGGCGCGGTTTAAAGTGTTGCGGGTCTGAAGCAGCGAAACCCAGCTGCCGTTGAGGGTGGACTGCTGCTGGCGGATGGTTTGCAGGACGGTGAAGTTCTCTTTGTCGTGCTTCAGCGCGTTAAAGAACAGGCCGCCGGATGTCAGTTGTAAAAGGCCAAAAAGGACCAAAACCAGCACGAGGCTGGTGACAATTTTAATACGGTTTAGCATTTTTTCTCTTTCCTGAGCGAAGGTCTTTGGTTGATCGGCCTGGAAAGAAAAAACTTTAAAGAAAATCCTGTTGCATAAGGCGAAGTGGCACTTAGAATCCTCTGCTTAATGCAGACTCACTCCGTACTCCTCAGTGTGATATCCGTCACATTTATTTATTATTCAGTCGGTTACCCAAACCGCTTACCCACGCAGATGACCGCTTAACCCCCGATACAACCGCTCACTGATTTTCCGCCCGCGACGCGCGCATAGCTCTGGCAACATAGCCCCCAGCATCAATACCTCCAGCCGTTCCAATACTTTACTCATTCTTATAAACGCCAGGTTTTTAACTATGGATATGAAGAAACTTCTCAAGCATGTGCCGTGGGCCATTATCGGGATCATCGGGGCATTCTGCCTGTCGGTGGTCGCCCTGCGCCGCGGTGAACACGTCAGCGCCCTTTGGATCGTGGTCGCCTCCGTCTCGGTCTATCTGGTGGCTTACCGCTACTACAGTCTCTACATCGCCCAGAAGGTGATGAAGCTCGATGAAACCCGCGCCACGCCAGCGGTGATCAACAACGATGGCCTGAACTACGTGCCAACCAACCGCTACGTGCTGTTCGGCCACCACTTCGCCGCTATCGCAGGCGCTGGCCCGTTGGTTGGCCCTGTGCTTGCCGCACAAATGGGTTACCTGCCAGGCACCCTGTGGCTGCTGGCGGGCGTGGTACTCGCTGGTGCGGTGCAGGACTTTATGGTGCTGTTTATCTCCTCGCGCCGTAACGGTTCGTCGCTTGGCGAAATGGTGAAAGAGGAAATGGGCCGCGTGCCGGGCTCCATCGCCCTGTTCGGCTGCTTCCTGATTATGATCATCATCCTCGCGGTACTGGCGCTGATCGTGGTGAAAGCCCTGGCCGAAAGCCCGTGGGGCGTGTTCACCGTCTGCTCCACCGTGCCGATTGCGCTGTTCATGGGCATCTACATGCGCTTTATCCGCCCGGGCCGCGTGGGTGAAGTGTCGGTGATTGGCATCGTGCTGTTGGTGGCCTCCATTTACTTTGGCGGCGTGATTGCCCACGACCCGTACTGGGGCCCGGCGCTGACCTTTAAAGACACCACCATCACCTTCGCGCTGATTGGCTACGCGTTTGTTTCCGCGCTGCTGCCGGTGTGGCTGATTCTGGCCCCGCGTGACTACCTCGCAACCTTCCTGAAAATCGGCGTGATCGTCGGCCTGGCGCTGGGGATCGTTATCCTCAACCCTGAGCTGAAAATGCCTGCGGTTACGCAGTACATCGACGGCACCGGCCCGCTGTGGAAGGGCGCGATGTTCCCGTTCCTGTTTATCACCATCGCCTGTGGTGCGGTCTCTGGTTTCCATGCGCTGATCTCCTCCGGCACCACGCCGAAGCTGCTGGCGAATGAGAAAGACGCCCGCCTGATTGGTTACGGCGCGATGCTGATGGAGTCCTTCGTGGCGATCATGGCGCTGGTGGCCGCGTCCATTATCGAGCCAGGCCTCTACTTCGCGATGAACACCCCGCCTGCGGGCCTCGGCATCACCATGCCAAACCTGCATGAGATGGGCGGTGAGAATGCCGCGCTGATCATGGCGCAGCTGAAAGACGCAAGCATTCACGCGGCGGCAACCGTCAGCTCCTGGGGCTTCGTGATTTCGCCTGAGCAAATCATGCAGACCGCCAAAGACATCGGCGAACCGTCCGTGCTGAACCGCGCCGGTGGCGCACCAACGCTTGCGGTAGGTATCGCGCACGTGTTCCATAAAGTGCTGCCGTGGGCGGACATGGGCTTCTGGTACCACTTCGGTATTCTGTTCGAAGCGCTGTTTATTCTCACCGCGCTGGATGCAGGTACCCGTGCGGGCCGCTTTATGCTCCAGGATCTGCTCGGTAACTTTGTACCGTTCCTGAAAAAAACCGACTCTCTGGTGGCGGGCATTCTGGGCACCGCGGGCTGCGTAGGTCTGTGGGGTTACCTGCTGTATCAGGGCGTGGTTGATCCGCTCGGCGGCGTGAAGAGCCTGTGGCCACTGTTCGGTATCTCTAACCAGATGCTGGCCGCCGTGGCGCTGGTGCTCGGCACCGTTGTACTGATTAAAATGAAGCGCACCAAATACATCTGGGTGACCGTCGTTCCTGCCCTGTGGCTGCTGCTCTGCACCACCTGGGCGCTGGGCCTCAAGCTGTTCAGCACCAATCCGCAGCTGGAAGGCTTCTTCTTTATGGCGAACCAGTACAAAGAGAAGATTGCCAACGGCAGCGCAGACCTGACCGCGCAGCAGATTGCCAACATGAACCATATCGTGGTGAACAACTACACCAACGCGGGTCTGAGCATCCTGTTCCTGGTGGTGGTGTACAGCATCATCTTCTACGGCATTAAAACCTGGATGAAAGTGCGTAACGCCGAAGGCCGTACCGACAAAGAGACGCCGTATGTGCCGGTACCTGAAGGTGGCGTGAAGACTTCTTCACATCATTAATCGTCAATCCCCTCTCCCCGTCCCTCTCCCTTTGGGAGAGGGCTAGGGAGAGGGTCATCGCCCGACCTGTATCACAACGTCGGGCTTCATTATTTCTGGACGGTACAATGTTTGGTAACTTAGGGCAGGCCAAAAAATACCTCGGTCAGGCGGCGAAAATGCTGATTGGCATCCCGGACTATGACAACTACGTTGAGCATATGAAAACCAACCATCCGGATAAGCCGTACATGACCTACAACGAATTTTTCCGCGAGCGCCAGGAAGCGCGCTACGGCGGAAGTGGAGAAGGCGGCGTGCGCTGCTGTTAGGAGAAAAGATGACCCCGATTGCCGTCACCCTGCTCACCGGTTTTCTCGGCGCAGGCAAAACCACCCTGCTGCGCCATATCCTCAACGAACAGCACGGCTTCAAAATCGCCGTCATTGAAAACGAATTCGGCGAAGTCTCGATCGACACCCAGCTGGTCGGCGATCGCGCCACGCAGATCAAAACCCTCACCAACGGCTGCATCTGCTGTAGCAAATCTAACGAACTGGAAGACGCGCTGCTGGATCTGCTCGACGCCCGCGATCGTGGCGATATCGAATTTGACCGGTTGATCATCGAATGCACCGGCATGGCCGATCCTGGCCCGATTATTCAGACCTTCTTCTCCCATGAGATCCTTTGCGAACGCTATCTGCTCGACGGCGTGATCGCCTTAGTTGATGCCGTACACGCCGACAAACAGATGAACCAGTTCACGCTGGCGCAGTCGCAGATCGGCTATGCGGATCGTATTCTGCTGACGAAAACAGACGTGGCAGGCGAGAGCGAAAAACTGCGTGAACGCCTGACGCGTATCAACGCCCGCGCGCCGATCTACACCGTGACTCACGGCGATATCGACCTCGCGCAGCTGTTCAACACCAACGGCTTTATGCTGGAAGAAAACGTCACTACAAAACCACGTTTTCACTTTATGGCCGATAAGCAAAACGACGTGTCGTCCATTGTGGTGGAGCTGGATTACCCGGTGGATATCAGCGACGTTTCACGTGTGATGGAAAACCTGCTGCTGTCGTTTGCCGACAAACTGTTGCGTTACAAAGGCATGCTGTGGATTGACGGCGAGCCGAACCGCCTGCTGTTCCAGGGCGTCCAGCGCCTTTACAGCGCCGACTGGGACCGCCCGTGGGGCGAAGAACCACCGCACAGCACGATGGTGTTTATCGGCGTGCAACTGCCGGAAGAGGAGATTCGGGCAGCTTTTGCGGCGTTGAAGCGCTGACAGAGGGCGTAGTTTATTCCCTCTCCCAAAGGGAGAGGGAATCAGGCCGCACAGCCCTTACATCAACGGCTCAGGCAGCGTCACCACCCAAAGTTCGCTGTCCGACTCCGGTTTTTCCAGTGGCTTAATGCCGATGGTCGTCGCCACCACTTTGTCATCAACGGTCAGCTTGCCCTGATCGTTAACCCGATAATCCTTCATCTTTTTGCCTTCAACTGGATCTTTCAGGACGGTCTTCACGCCGAAGTCGTTATCGTTCGCCAGGGCGATCGTTTTGCTGTCGATGAGCGCCAGGCCTTCGGCTTTTTCCTGCTGCCAGCCGAGCTTACGCAGATCGACGGCTAAGGTTTTGGTCGCCAGTACGACGCCGCGCTTCGCCAGCTTATCGGCATCATCAAACTCCGGATACTCTCCCGGCTTATCGAACGCTGCCAGGTCGCTGGCCTTGCTCAGATCAACCTTGTAGACGTTATTACGCATCACGTCGTTTTTATCACCACCCTGCTCAATCAGCAGGATGTGGTCGTTATCCAGCGCCACGATATCGCCGATTTTGGCGTCGCTGTTCTTGTCGTACACGTCGTCAATTGGGTAGCCGTACATCGCCGTTTTGCCGGTCGCCGGGTCGAAGCTCACCAGACGCGTGAACAGCGCCTTTTTCTTGCTCTTGCCGTCGATATCCAGCGTGCTCTGCACTGCCGCGATAATGCGACCGTCCGGCATACGGGTCACGCCTTCAAAACCGCGGTTTGGCTGACGCCATTTGATTATATTCGGCAACCCGCCCGCGACCGATTTCTCGCCTTCCGCCGCCTGCGGGCCGTGAACGGCAATGATTTTACCGTTGCTGTCAATGTTGATCAGGAACGGGCCGTACTCATCGCACAGCCAGTAGCCGCCCTTGCCGTCGGGCGTGATGCCTTCGGTATCCAGCCCGCGATTGTCGCCGATCAGGGTTTTCAGCTGATCGCTGAACGCCACTTCATTCGTCGAGCCAATCACCCCACTCTGCAACGGCAGCCCGTTGATATTGCCTTTGTCGTCATGTAACGGACGCGCGTTTGTCGCCTGCGCCTTGCCATTTTCTACGCGGATATTCATCAGCATCGGCGCAAACTCCGGCGCGACAAAAATTTTGCCCTCCTGCTTACCGACTTTCGGCGAATCCGCATTCGGGCCGCGATCCGTCACCGTCGCAAACGTCAGCGCATCGCCCTGCTTGCCGGTAAACAGCAGGCCAGAGCCAATGCCGACTGGCAGCCCGTTCGGGAATGCAGAAGCAAATGCTCCGCTGTATTTCACGTGCGAGCCTTCCGGGAAGCTCACCACGTAGCGTTCGGCAGTCGGTTCAGCGGCCAGGGCGTTCAGAGAAAATGCGGACAACAAAGCCAGAGGAATCAGTTTGAGTTTCATGTCGTTAGCACCTTTTTTTGAGTGTGAACAACGTAAGAAGGTTGAATGACAGGGAGATGACGGGGGTGTGACGGTTTGGGGATTCTAACCTGCAAGCGTTTTACGCCTGCCTGGCGCGATATTTGCCATCCCTAGGTACTGAAGATAACCGCCCCCGGCACTGCTGGCGAACATTCGGGGCTATAGTCTAACCAGACCCCTTTAACCGACAGGACGTTAGCATGGACCAGACGGCACTCACGGCGGAACAGTCCTCGACGCCTAAGCCTACCAACTCTTTATGGCTCGCAGGCAGCGCGCTCGGCGTGGTGTTCGGCGATATCGGCACCAGCCCGCTGTATACCCTGAAAACGGTCATCCTGCTTTCCGGCCACAGCCCGACGCCCGCCACCATTCTCGGCCTGCTGTCGCTGATTATCTGGACGCTGATCCTCGTCACCTCCATCAAATACGCCATTGTTGCGATGCGCTTCGACAACCGCGGCGAAGGCGGGATCATGGCGCTGATGTCGCTGTTGCAGCACAACGGTAAAGGGCGTGGGCTTATCATTTTTGCGGGGCTGCTGGGTGCGGCACTGATCTACGGTGACGGGGCGATTACCCCGGCTATTTCGGTGCTCTCGGCGCTGGAAGGGCTGAAAATCGTCTTTCCTGAAGGGCAGCATCTGATCCTGCCGGGCACAGTGGCCATTTTGGTGGCATTGTTTGCCATTCAGCCGTTTGGTACTGCCAAAATTGGCATCGTTTTTGGCCCCATCATGACGCTATGGTTTGTGGTGATTGCCGGGCTTGGCATCTGGGGCATCGCTCAGCATCCGGCGGTGCTGATGGCGATAAACCCTTATTACGGCGTGCATTTTTTACTGTCGAACGGGTTGGTGAGCTTCCTGGTGCTCGGCGGCGTGTTTTTATGCGTAACCGGAGCCGAGGCGCTGTACGCCGACATGGGGCATTTCGGTAAGAAACCGGTCTGGATGGCGTGGTTCGGCCTGGTGTTCCCGAGCCTGCTGCTGAACTACGCCGGGCAGTCGGCGCTGCTGCTTTCCGGGGCGGATATCACCCACAATATTTTCTTTCGCCTCTGCCCGCCTGCGCTGCAAATTCCGCTGGTCATCCTGGCCACCCTCGCCACCATTATTGCCAGCCAGGCGATTATTACCGGCGCATTTTCCATGACCCGCCAGACCATCCAACTGGGCTGGTTGCCTCGCCTGCTGGTGAGGCAAACGGCGGAGGACAACTACGGGCAGATTTACATCGGCATCGTCAACTGGCTGCTGATGATAGCCACGGTATTTCTCGCCGTGTTTTTCAAATCCTCCGACAACCTCGCCGCCGCATATGGCATCGCCGTGTCGCTGACCATGCTGATGACCTCCGGCCTGCTGTACGTGGCGATGCGCCGCATCTGGCACTGGAACCGCACCGCCAGCGGGCTGGTCGCGCTGCTGTTCCTGACGATCGATGCCTGTTTCCTCATAGCCAACCTCATCAAAGTGCTGGAAGGCGGCTACATCCCATTGCTGCTGGCGGCGGTGATTTGTACGGTGATGATAATCTGGCATCGCGGGCATGCCGCTACCCTGCGATCGCTCAACGACATCGGCATGGACGTTGAGACCTTTTTCGACAAGCTGGAAGCGAACAAAATCCCTCGCGGCCCTGGCTCGGCGGTGTTTTTAACCCGCTCGCAGGGCGGTATTCCACCAGTGATGCGCTGGCACGTGATGCGCAATCGGGCGCTTCAGGAGAATATCCTGGCGCTGACAGTCACCATTCTGAACGTGCCGCATATCGCCAACGTAAACCGGCTGGTGATTCGCCGCGCCGCGCCCAACTACTGGCGGGCGGTGGCCTATTACGGCTTTATGGAGCGCCCGAATATTCCGGCGTTGCAGCAGGAAATCACTAAACGAAACTGCCCTTTTGAGCTTACCGATGCCACTTACTATCTCGGCCACGAAACCATTGTCGGGCGCGAAGATGGTGAAGGCATCGCCAAATGGCAGCGCCGCTGCTTTGCATTTATGGCGCGCAACTGCACGCACGCGACGCACTATTACCATTTGCCGGGCGATCAGGTCGTGGAGATCAGCCGCCGCGTGGCTATCTGACGCAGAGGCTTTGCACTCTTCTGCCGTCCCGCTCTATGCTTAGGGTATGGAAAAATTAGCTGAACTCAAACGCGCCAAGCTGCTGGCGCTCTCGCTGCTGCTGATTGCGGCCGCCATTTTTATCACCACGCTATTTCTGCCGCCAGCGCCGTGGGTCAGCGCCCTGAAGGCGATTTCGGAAGCGGCGATGGTGGGTGCCCTGGCAGACTGGTTCGCGGTAGTGGCGCTTTTTCGCCGCGTGCCACTGCCGTTCATTTCACGCCATACGGCGATTATTCCGCGCAATAAGGACCGAATCGGCGACAATCTCGGCCACTT
Source organism: Enterobacter sp. CC120223-11 (assembly GCF_900215375.1). Classification (GTDB taxonomy): domain Bacteria; phylum Pseudomonadota; class Gammaproteobacteria; order Enterobacterales; family Enterobacteriaceae; genus Scandinavium. Next base: position 23,716 of record NZ_OBEF01000006.1, read on the forward strand.
TGTGCAGGAAAAATTTCTCGATACCCAGTCGCTGGTCAACCTGATCCACAAACACGAACCCGCGCTGATGATAGGCAACTGGTTCAGCGAGCCCGAAAACGCCCGGCGGGTGGGGCAGCACTTAATTCAGGTGATGAGCGGCATCCTGGAGCTAACCGACGATTCGCGCATTCAGAACTTACTCAAACGCGCCGTGCACAAAGCGATCGATAAAGTGGATTTAACCGGCACCAGCGCCCTGATGCTGGAAAGCATGACCCGAAATAATCGCCATCAGAAGCTGCTGGATGCGCTGATTGCGCAGCTGATTGCCCTGCTTCAGCGCGAGAGCAGCCGCGAATTCATTGCCCGGCAAATCATTCACTGGCTGGAAAAAGAGCACCCGCTGAAGGCCAAAGTGCTGCCAACCGAGTGGCTCGGTGAGCACAGCGCGGAGATGGTTACGGAGGCGGTGAACACGCTGCTCGATGACGTCAGCCAGGACAGCGCGCATCAGGTGCGCCATGCCTTTGACCGCGCAGTAAACAAGCTGGTTGAAAATCTCAAAACCGATCCGGAAATGGCGGAGAAAGCGGACAACATCAAGCGCTATCTCAAAAATGATGAAGCCTTTAACCGCTATCTCAGTGAAATGTGGGGCGATCTGCGCCAGTGGCTGAAAGACGATATGGCCGCCGATAATTCGCGCGTACAACAGCGAATTTCGGAAGCCGGACTGTGGTTCGGCGAAACGCTGGTTGCGGATAACGCCCTGAGGGCCTCTCTAAACGGCCATCTCGAGCAGGCCGCCCGTCGCGTAGCGCCCGATTTCGCCACCTTCCTGACCCGCCATATCAGCGATACGGTCAAAAGCTGGGATGCACGCGATATGTCGCGGCAAATTGAGCTGAACATCGGCAAGGACCTGCAGTTTATCCGCATCAACGGAACGCTGGTCGGCGGCACCATCGGCCTGATTTTATGGCTGCTTTCACAGCTGCCTGCGGTTGTTATGCCGTTAGTTCATTGAACTAACAAGGTGACGGGGTGAAGCACCCCGTCGGTTACTTTACTGCTGAGCCCGTAGTAACACGCCTTTCAGCTGCAGCTCAAGATGCTGAGCCTCGAAGCGATCAATCCTGAGATTTTTTGCCTCAAAACTCACGCGTCCAAACAGAAGAAATGCGGTTACAACGACGATAATGAGCACATCACGGGGTGATAATTTCATTATCCTGCCTCCTTGCGGAGCCATGCCCTACCACAGCTCATCCGGGCCTTCACCGTGGGCGCAATCAAGTTGTGGAGTTTGATTGCCAGAACAGGCGCGGTTGACAGGCTTTCATACCCGGCGGGAGCTACCCCGCTGAAAGGCCATGGGCAAGTATGCTCTCACCCGCCATGCGCATTCAGGGAACGCATGGCGGGTAAAAAGCACACGTACTCACCGGCTGTTCTGGTTCTCATTCCACATTGCTATTGTGCACTGCAACCCTGCAAAAAGAAGGTCTATTTCAGGAAGGAGCTTCACATTTGAAGATGAAAGTCAGTTGCAACGAACGTTCAAAGCGTTAAACTCTTTTGCGTGGAGTTTGATTGCCAGAACACATGCACATCCAGACTTAAACCGGGATGTACAGGCCGCTAACCTGTTAGCATGACAAAAAAGCCGCTCGTTGAAGCGGCTTTTTTGTACCTGTCATCTGGATGATTCACGCATTCGGGTTGTTGACCACAAACCGCGTCGCCTCGAAGCAATTAAGGATCTTGTGCATCAGGAACACCATCGTCAGCGTGGCCAGCAGCGCGACCGTCACGGAAACGACGCGATAGAGATCGCTGAACACCAGATCCTGTTCCGGGTGCAGGTTCTGCCCGAACATGATGCCGATGGTCGTGATGCTCGCAAACCCGACGCCCGCCCCCACTTTTTCCATCACGTGCAAACGCGCACTGAATGCCAGCCCCAGGCCAATTAACGGCATCATCAACAGCATATGGCTGCTGTGATCGTAGAGGATCATCTGCACCACAAGAATATACAGACAGGCCAGAACGACCCCCACCACGCGCCAGAGAGAACTGAGCACCGCGCCGCGGTAATGCATCGGGAAAAGGATCAGGATCCCCGCCATCAGCGCCGACAGTGAATCGCTCAGATCGCAGACCTGAAAGATCACAAAGATGGCCGTTGCTACGGTGCCGGAAAGCAAAGATTCATGCCGCACGCGGGCAGTATTTTTCTCGATACGCGGCGGCGGCAAACGAGGCTCCACGTCAGGCAACAGAAAATGCATCAGCGCACTTAGCGCCACGGCCATCACGCTCGCCTCGATATTCGAGAACATCAGCGTGTGCCAATTGCTGGTTGGGTAGCTCATAAAATTGAGCATCACGCTCTGGCACACTACGCCCATCGAACCGAACAGGAACAGCGGCCCCTGGCTCATAAAGCGAAAACGCATCACGTAGAGGGCAAACACCACCAGCGTCATGATAACCGGCCACTGCGACAGATAGCCGATAATCAGCACCATTTCGATGCAGTTCAGCACTGCGCTGAACACAAACTGCTTTGCAACATGACGGTTAAACACCGGCACCAGCGACAGCAGCATGACCGGGTAGACCACAAAGAACACGCCGTACTGCACGTTGTAGAAGGTCGAAATACTGAGCGCCAGCATCCCGGCAAAGACGATTCGCAGCGTCTGACGAAAGTCATTGGCGCTGTAGACGATGTTATCGTGCGGCGTAAAAACCCGCGCCAGGGTGTTAATAGACATAATGCAGCCAGCTGACGAGGCGAATTTGCAGCCCGGAGAAGAATCGCGCCAGAGGGCCTTCGCTGTTATAGAGCTGAACGGTGGCTCGGGCGCCCGTCGGCAGCGCTTTATCGAGCGGCTCTTTCAGCATGACGTGAATACGCATCCGCTGCGCGTCACGCACCCAACGATTGGATTCTTCCGGCTGCGAAAGCTGGCCGTTGACCGCCAGCTGCCCGGCGAGGATCCCGGCATCGCTGCTGGTCACGCTGGCGCGGAAAACCTTGCCCGGCAGCGCATCAAACACCACGGCGGCATCGGTGCCCACCTTCGTGTGACGCAGGCTTTTTTCGCGGAAGTCTGCCACGATGTCGGTGTTGTCGTTCACCAGAGCCAGCAGCGCCGTGCCTGCACTGGTGTACAGCCCGGGGCTTAATTGCAGGTTGCTCACCGTGCCATCTGCTTCGGCGCGGATCTTCGTCCAGCCAAGCTCCAGCTGCGCTTCCTCCAGGGCATTGCGGTATTTTTGCAGCGTCACGTTGCGAGCGTCGTTGTGCTCGCCACGCTGAATCCGCAGATTGTCTATGCTCGCATTGAGCGAACTCACCGACTGCTCACTGTTCTGCCAGGCAGTGCGTACGTTGTCCAGATCCTGCTGCGACACGTTCTGCATTGTTGCCAGCCGCTGGTAGCGGCCAAAGGTCGCCTGATTATTGCGGGCGGTGATTTGCGCGGTCTTGAGGTTGGCAAGCTGAGCGCTTATCTGCGCATCCAGCTGCTGGTTGCTGAGCTTCGCTTGTTCAAGCGCTATCTGCGCCGCTTCCAGTTTGTTGATAAACGGCGTGGCATCCAGCTCGTAGAGCAAATCGCCTTTTTTCACCTGGCTGTTGTTATGGACGTAGACGTGCGAAACGTATCCGGAAACGCGCGCAGAAATGGGCGTGACAACGCGCATCACCGTGGAGTCCGGCGTCAGTGGGATCCAGATATCGGCGACGATAAAGTAGACAAACATCAGCAGGAAAGAGGCAATACTCACCCTTACCCAGCGGGCAAATTTTTGTTCGGGGCTCATCATTTTTCAGGTCTTATTGATTTCGTCGCGGATGGTCCGCATGTTGCAGGCGAGTTGGTTCAGCGTGTTACTGAAGGTTTCCATGACTTCGGCGGGAATCGTTTCGGTGACGCGTTGCTGGCAGGTTTCAATGACGTTCGTCAGCCGCTCAAGGACTTCACGGCCTTTCGGGGTCAGCGTCAGCAGGCGGCAGCGCTTGTCGTACGGCGACACCGCACGCAGCAGGTACCCCTGCTCTTCAAGCTGTACCAGAGTGCGCATCAGCGGCGGCAGTTCGATGCCCTGCACCTCCGCCAGTTCACTCACGGACACGTTGTCGCCGAGTTCTTTAAGCTGCATCAGCGTAGTCCAGCTGGACTGCGTCAGGCCGGTGTCGGTAATCGCGTGGTCGATAATCGCGCGCCACTGGCGCACCACCATCGCCATACGCATCCCCATTGGGCGGCGGGCAAACAATTCATCTTCAGTCATTACGATCCCCTCAGTAACCGAAGATCAGATTAATACTTACCCTGATAAGTATCAAGAAACGTAAAGATGAAAGAGCATGGAATGTGAAAAGGAAATGCCCGGTGGCGCTGCGCTTACCGGGCCTACAAACCCACGCCGAATGGGCAGGTAAGGCGCCGCCGCCACGAGGCCAGCAAGACCTTTGCTTACGTAGGCCTGGTAAGGCACAGCTGCCACCGGGCAATCACCACTGGGTATAAAAGGTTAGCAATAGTCATCACGTCGTAACCCGACATCTTTAAGTTGCTCATCGCTGAGTCTGTCGAGCACCTGCCGCGTCCGCCATGCACGCCAGGTTTGCCGCATCCAACGCCCAACCAATACAAAAATATGGAAAGGGGCTTTCGCCCGGTTTTCATAAAATTCCATCCTGCACCTCCTCACGCTGTCGATGACCTATCATCGCCGGGTGCAGGCTTTACAATACAGATTCAAATTCTACTTTTATTTAACATACAGATTCGCTAAAACGGAATCTGCATGGTGATTACTGCGTCCATCTGTATGGGTTCAGGCATCTGTATGGTGAAAAAGGGGGATACAGAAGTGACTCGCTACCAACATCTGGCGAATCTGCTCGCCGAAAGAATTGAGCAAGGTCTCTATCGGCAGGGGGAAAAGCTGCCTTCGGTGCGCGCACTGAGCCAGGAGCACGGCGTCAGCATCAGCACCGTGCAGCAGGCCTATCAGACGCTGGAGACACAGCAGCTTATCACCCCACAGCCCCGTTCCGGCTACTTTATCGCCCCGCGCAAAGCTCAGCCTCCGGTGCCCGCCATGACGCGCCCGGTTCAGCGTCCGGTGGATATCACCCAGTGGGATCAGGTGCTGGATTTAATGAGCGCCCGCGGCGATAAATCCATTACCGCCTTCGGCGGCGGCTCGCCGGACGTCACTCAGCCAAGCCTGAAGCCGCTGTGGCGCGAAATGACCCGCGCCGTGCAGCACAGCAGCACCGATATTTTTAGCTATGACACATTGCCGGGCCGCCGCGAGCTGCGTGAACAGATAGCGCGCCTGATGCTCGACGCCCAGACGGTGGTCACTTCTGAAGATATCGTCATCACCAACGGCTGCCACGCGGCGCTGTCGATCGCGCTGCTGGCGGTATGCGTGCCGGGGGATATCGTCGCGGTGGAATCGCCCTGCTATTACGGCACCATGCAGCTGCTGCGCGGGTTTGGGATCAAAACGATTGAGATCCCAACCGATCCGCAAACCGGGATCAGCATCGAAGCGCTGGAGCTGGCCCTTGAGCAGTGGCCGATCAAGGGCGTGATCCTCGTGCCCAACTGCAATAACCCGCTCGGCTTTATCATGCCCGATGCCCGCAAACGGCAAGTTCTGGCCCTCGCGCAGCGTTACGACATTGCGATTTTTGAGGATGATATTTACGGCGAGCTGGCGAACGACTATCCACGCCCTCGCACGATCCAGTCCTGGGACATTGATGGCCGCGTATTACTCTGTAGTTCCTTCACCAAAACGGTCGCACCCGGGTTGCGCGTCGGCTGGATTGTGCCGGGCCGCTATTACGACAGAGTCCTGCATATGAAATACGCCACCAGCGCGACCAACGTCCCGGTCACTCAGCTGGCCGTCGCGGCGTTTATTCGTGAAGGGCACTATCATCGCCACGTTCGAAGGATGCGGCAGATTTATCACAGCAACATGGAAACTTATACCTGCTGGATCCGCCAATATTTCCCCTGCGATATTTGCGTCACGCGCCCACAAGGCGGCTACATGCTGTGGGTCGAGCTGCCGGAGATCGTCGATATGGTCTGCGTCGCGAAGCAGCTTTGTGAACTGAAGATACAGGTCGCGCCGGGTTCGCTGTTCTCCGCCTCAGGCAAGTACCGAAACTGCCTGCGCATCAACTGCGCGCTGCCGACAACTGAAACGCACCGCTGCGTGATGGAGAAGCTCGGCGCCGCCATTTATAAAGCGATGGAGTGAGCGGCTCCGTTAGTCAAAAAATACCATTCCGGCATACGGCTTTTCACGGCACGCTGTCAGGCGCTGTGCAAGGCCGCCGACGTGCAGTTCCAGCCTGTGCCCGTCCGGGTCGAGAAAATAAAACGACTCCCCTTCGCTCTTGTTCTCTTTCCACACCACCGCGCCCAGCGTTTCCAGCTGCTTCACGACTTTCGGGAAGTCCTCAGCGGTGAGAGAAAAAGCATAATGGGTGTAGTCCCGCTTTTCCGTCACCTCATCGTCCAGCGACAGGCATAACCACAATTCACCACAGCTGAGGTAGGCACCTTTATCCCAGCGTGCTCGTAGCCGCATGCCGGGAAGCTGTTGATAAAAAGCGAGACTTCGGGCGATATCCGCTACCGCGAGCGTCAGATGATTCAATCCAGTCAGCATAGTGTTTATCCCTCAGCACGATTCAGAGGGTCAGAATAGCAGACCCGCAACGGGCCTGCCGGAGACAAACTGACGCGAAATTCCTTACCCGGCGAGGGCTTCTGCCATTTCATCCATCAGCGCCAGCTCTTCCTGGCTCAGCAATCTTTCGATATTCACCAGCACGATCATCCGGCTATCCAGCACGCCAAGGCCCAGCAGATAGTGGCTGGATAACACCGACGCAACGTCAGGCGTCGGTTTGATCTGCCCGGCATCCATCGACAGCACGTCCGCTACACCGTCAACCACAATGCCCACCACGCGGTCGTTAAGGTTCAGGACGATCACTACCGTGCTGTCGTCATCTTCCGTAACCGGTAGCTGGAAGCGCACGCGCAGATCGACGATCGGGACGATCACCCCACGCAGGTTAGTGACGCCGGAGATAAAATCAGGCGAGTTAGGGATCCTAGTCACGCGATCGCAGCCGCGAATCTCCTGGACTTTCAGGATTTCAATGCCGTACTCCTCCGCGCCAAGGCGGAAAACCAGATACTCCTGGGCAAGGGTATCGGAAGCCGGGGATTTGTTCAGGGCTGGCATCATGCTCTTTTTCCTTCCACGCCGGACATCAACCGGTCGCTGTTGCTATGTCGATGAGTGAGCGTCATCATCTCCACCACGTCGAGGATCAGCGCCACGCTGCCGTCCCCGAGGATTGTGGCGGCGGAAACGCCCGGTACTTTTCGGTAATTTTGCTCAAGATTCTTTACCACCACCTGCTGCTGGCCGATCAGCTGGTCGACCCACAGCGCATAGCGGCAGCCTGCGCTTTGCACAATCACCACAATGCCTTCTTCTGCGGTGCTCTCTGCGGCAATGGAGAAACGCTCACGAAGGTTAATCAGCGGCAAATACTCGCCACGCACCTGCAGCAGACGCTGTTCACCAACGAAACGGCAGAGCATTTCTTCTTTCGGTCGCAGTGATTCCATCACCGCACTCAGCGGCAGGACGTAAATCTCCTCTCCAGTCTTCACCAGCATGCCGTCAAGGATAGCCAGCGTCAGCGGCAGAATAATGCGCACGGTCGTGCCTTCATCAGGCTTAGAAAGCACATCTACATGCCCGCCCATTGCCAGAATGTTGCGTCGGACAACGTCCATGCCGACCCCGCGCCCGGAAACATCCGTCACGCTTTCCGCCGTCGAGAATCCGGCGGCAAAGATCAGCATCCAGACTTCGTCATCGCTGAGCGTATCGCTGACGCTCATGCCCTGCGAGCGAGCTTTGGCGAGGATCTTCTCCCGGTTAAGCCCTGCGCCATCGTCGCTCACTTCGATGACGATGTTGCCGCCGTGATGTTCAGCGGAGAGCGTCAAATTGCCGACCGGCGATTTCCCCTTCGCCACGCGGGCGTCTTTCGCTTCAATCCCGTGATCGAGGCTGTTACGCACCAGATGAGTCAGGGGATCGATAATTTGCTCAATCAGGCTCTTGTCGAGCTCCGCCGACCCGCCGTTCAGCGTCAATTCGATCTCTTTATTCAGCCTGCTGCCCAGATCGTGAACCAGTCGCGGGAAGCGACTGAACACGTAATCCATTGGCATCATGCGGATGGACATCACCGACTCCTGAAGCTCGCGTGTGTTGCGCTCCATCTGGGCCACGCAGTTGAGCAGCAGGTCATGGTCTGCGGGCTCCAGCGTCTGCGTCAGCTGGGAAAGCATCGCCTGGGTGATGATGAGCTCGCCCACCTGATTAATAATTTGATCGACCTTGCTGACCGCAACGCGGATGCTGCCGGACTCCTGAGCGGCCGCTTTTACCGGTGCAGCAGGTTTAGCTTCTGCCGCAGGTTTGACTTCCATACCCGGTAAGGTTTTTGCCGGAGTGGCAGCAGGTGCAGGAGCAGATTCAACGGGGGCAATCACAATCTGCGAGGCATCGAGCACAAAACAGAGCACGGCCACGATGTCATCCATCATGGCCGTCGTCAGAAGATCCACCGTCAGGCTGCTGTCCGTAGCCTGCTCGTGGACGACAGTGCCCATGTGAACCAGCTCGTCCAGCAGCATCTTCTGTTCACCGGCATCGACGTCACTGAGCATGACCCGCAGCGTGAGTTCAGCCTCGCTCGCCACCTCAGTGGCTGGCTGTACGACGACCTCTGGCAGAGGCGCTGTCGCCCCGGCGGATTTCGTTTGCAGGGCAATATCTCGCAGAGCTTCACAGATATAGCGGAAGCTCGCCTCGTCAGGATCCTGCGAAGCCTGATAGGCTTCCAGTTGCGCTTGCATAATATCTTTGCTTTCCAGAAAAAGGTTAATCATCGCCCGATCCAGCTTCAGCTCACCGCCGCGTGCGTCATCCAGCAGGTTTTCAAGCAGATGAGTGGTTTCCTGTAACGCGCTGAAGCCGAACGTGCCCGCGCCGCCCTTCAGAGAGTGAGCCGCGCGGAAAATGGCGTTCAGCTGTTCGCTGTCCGGTACGGTGAGATCGAGCTGCAGCAGCTGCTGCTCCATCTCCTGCAACAGTTCTGCCGCTTCGATAAAGAAGATTTGAGAGAAATCATTGAGATCCATCGGTATACCCCGAGACAGACACTGCGGAAGTCTGCCCCTGCTGAGAGAGCGTGTTCTCTTCCAGAATTTCCTGCTCTTTGGCATTGCTGAGCACGAGGATACTGATCCGACGGTTGCGCGGGCTGTCCGCAGGGGTATCGGCCAGCGTCATTCGGCTGCCGGTGCCAATCACGCGCAGGAAACGTTCGTCGTCCAAACCCGCACGCACCAGCACTCGTCGAGCGGCATTTGCACGCCCGCTTGACAGCTCCCAGTTACTGTAGCCCCCTTCTCCGCCCGCAAAAGGTAGCGAATCCGTGTGGCCCGTCAGGCTCAGCTTGTTAGGCAGCTCCTGAAGCAGCGGCACCAGCGCCTGGAGGATCCCGTTCATATAAGATTCCGGCAGTTCGCTGCCGACTTTAAACATCGGCCGATCCTGGGTATCGGTAATCTGGATAAGCAGGCCATCGTTGGTGAGAGTCAGGAGCAGGTTAGATTTAAAGTTGTTGAGACGAGGATCGGTCTCAATCATCGTCTGTAGTTTCTCTTTTGCCTGCTTCAGGCTCTGTATCAGACGCTGGCGATTGCTGCTGTCGGCCTGACCGCGCTTCACTTCGCCTTTCTGCATGATCAGATCTTCCCCGCCACCGGGGATCACGCTGTCGCTCAGGCTGGTCTTATTGCCGTTGGCCATCGCGGGTTTCAGCGGCATGCGGAAATAGTCGGCAATCAGCTCACGCTCCATATCCGTGGACTGCGACAGCAGCCACATCACCAGAAAGAAGGCCATCATCGCCGTCATAAAGTCGGCGTAGGCGATCTTCCAGGTGCCACCATGGTGCGCGTGTTTTTTCTTTTTGCGCTTGCGCGCAATGATCACTGGCGATCCGTTTTTCATGCTGCATCCGCGTTTCGGGTTTTCATGCTGGCGGAGGATTTCACTTCACGGACGTGATCTTCCAGCTCCTCAAACGAAGGGCGCTCGCTGGTAAAGATGGTTTTACGACCAAACTCTACCGCGACCTGCGGCGCATAGCCGTTCAGGCTGGAAAGCAGGGTGACTTTGATGCACTGCAGAATTTTGACCTGATCGGTACTCTTCTGGCGCAGCAGGGTCGCCAGCGGCAGTACAAACCCGTAGGCAATCAGGATGCCGAGGAAGGTGCCAACCATGGCGTGAGCAATAAGCATCCCGAGCTCCGCCGCCGGGCGGTCAGCTGCGGCCAGCGCGTTCACCACGCCCATTACCGCTGCCACAATCCCAAAGGCAGGAAAGGCATCGCCAACGGTATTGAGGCTGTGAGCAGGCACTTCCAGCTCCTCTTCACAGGTCTCAATCTCTTCATCCATCAGCGCTTCAATCTCGTGGGAATTCATGCTGCCGCCAATCATCAGGCGGAAGTAGTCGAGCACGAAGTTGCTCAACATCGGATCGTTCATCAAACGCGGGTATGCGCTGAAAATGTCGCTTTCCAGCGGGGCTTCAATGTCTTTTTCCAGCGACATCAGGCCCTGAACGCGGCTTTTCGAGAGCAGTAAAAACAGCAGCGCCATCAGATCCATATACACGGCCTTGTTGTAACGCTTGCCGGCGAAGAGCTTGACCAACGCCCTCCCGGTTGCCTTCAGCGACTTGGCGTTGTTGCCGACAATAAAGGCGCCTACCCCGGCCCCACCGATGATCAACAGTTCAATTGGCTGAAACAGCGCAGCGAGCTGCCCGCCTGCCAACACAAAGCCGCCAAAAACAGTTGCTATAACAACAAGATAGCCAATGATAACTAACACAAACTCTCCTTTTATATAATACCGATGCCGCTTTCGCGGCACCGTTTACACTATCTTGTTCACCGCAACACGCTTTCGATCAGGCCAACGCCGCCGCTGCAACAGGTGCCGCAAACGGGTTGCGGAATCCGCTGGTCCGCACCTGAGATTTCTTAAAGGCGCGCGACGGTGGGCTGCAAAGGCTGCAGGTAAACGGGTTCTTGATGAATTCCGTCGTGACCACAAAACCGCCTTTACACACGTTGCAGGCCTTGCGGGAAATAATGCCGCAGTCAATAAAGCGTAATAATGTCCAGGCGCGGGTCAGTCCCAGCACCGGTTTTTCATCGGTTCGCAGACAGCACTGTTCGAGATATAAGCGGTACGTTTTCATCAGCATTTCGATGGAACGTCCCTGCTCGGTTTTCTGTAAATAGAGATAGATGTTGTAAAACATCGACGAGTGAATATTCTGCTCCCAGGACATAAACCAGTCCTCGGAAAAAGGCAGCATGCCTTTTGGCGGCGGACAGCCGCGGAGCTCTTTATACAGGCGCAATAAACGGCGACGACTGAGCGACGTTTCTGATTCCAGCACCTGCATTCTCGCGCCAAGGGAAATTAAGCCCATGGCAATATTCACTTCTTCAATTTCCTGCAGCAGGCTTTTCTCCTCACACATTCCAGGCACCTCGCTCAACTTCTACGACTTCTTCGCTCAGCGAGTTGAGTAAATTTGTCGATAAAATAATCCCGGTGTGGATCTGCTGCAAAGCTTCAATACGTGAATCTTTGGTCAAATTTTCAATCACCACTTCGTCGTCAACGCGCAAGCGACAAATAAGCTGATTGGTTGCGGCCAGCTTCATTAACTGCGGCAGCGATAATTCTTTTATATTGTCAATGGTGCCTTCGGGTAATCCCAGGCGGAAGCCCGCAGCAAACTTGTCCTGACGAATGAGCTGTTGAGCCAACAGCAGGTACGACAGATTGATATCATGGATATGTTGTAAATATTCATCGAAATTTGACACAGTGAAACACCTCAATATTCATCAGCCGTTAGTAGGCTAAGTCGTTATTACCGGACTGATGCAGAGGATCTTTTGGCATTGATATTCTTCGTTCCTTATCCGTGGAACACCGAACAAGCTACCGTGACTGTCAATGCCAAAGGAAGGCCGCATCGTGAAACTGAGAAAATGATATTCACTAAGAAAATTCTGCACAATCCATAGGAAACGTCCCACGGAGGCGAAAACAACATAACCAATTGATTACGAACAAATTGCTCAACTATTAAACGTTCTTAATTCAGCGTTGTTAACCACATTAAACATTGTTAAAGGATGCGTTGTTAGTATTGTGTTAATCAGTTACTTCAAAATCAATTCGACTTCGTAATCGTTTTATTGCCAGACTATGCAGCTGGCTGACTCGTGTTTCGGTGATACCCAATACCAGACCAATCTCTTTCATGTTCAAATCCTGCTGATAATAGAGCTGGAGAATGCGCTGCTCTCGTTCAGGAATCATCCCAATATGCCCGGAGATCATCTTTATCAAATTCTGCTGGATGGTCTCGTTCAACGGATTTAATGAAGCATTCTCTTCACCATTACTTTCCCAGCCATCAGAATAGGCCTCCTGTAGCTCATCCATGGAATACATCTGACTGCTGTTACTGTCCGACAGAATTTGATGAAGCTCGCCAAGAGAAACCCCCATCCGTTCGGCAATATCTTCCTCGGTGGCTTCCGCACCTTTTTCCTGCTCCAGCTTCTGAATGACTACAGCCATTTCCCGGGCGTGCGTTCTTACCCGGCGAGGCACCCAATCACGTTCACGTAATTCATCTAATAAAGACCAGCGTACGCGCTGAGTAATCCAGATACTGAGGGTCACGCCTTTCTTTGGGTCAAAGGTTTCAATTGCCCCTAAAAAACCCATTGCCCCGGCCTGAATTAAATCGTCCAGCTCCACGCTTGCCGGTAATCTTTTTTGCAAGCGCAATGCTTCCTGGCGGACAAGATAATGATATCGGGCCCACAATGCCGTTTTGTCTTCCAGCCCTTCAGCTGTATATATGCCGTCCACGTTCTCTTTCCACCTGGTATTCTCAGGGAGAATTATCCGGTGAAAACCGCCATTCAAAAAGTGCAATAAGCTTTTATAAAATTGCCCAATCTGCCTGTTCGTAAATGCGTCGTGGACGGCTGATAAATAACGTCAAACGTTGCCGCTAATTCCGTTAATTAAAACGTCTCCCACTGCGCGGTATCATTATTTAACGCGTTTTCTTTACGTGCCTGCGTTTCAACTTTCGGCGGCGTTGACCCCAGAATTTGCGGCTGCTCATGGCTCAACACAAACTGTGCCACCAGTTTTTCCAGCGAATCCGACTGAGCTTCAAGCTCGCCTGCCGCCAGAGCGGCTTCTTCCACCATGGCTGCGTTCTGCTGGGTCACCAGATCCATCTCATTCACCGCCTGGGAAATCTGGTTGATACCCGCGCTCTGTTCATCGGACGCAGAGGTGATTTCGCCCATAATCTCGCGCACCCGGGAGACGGAAGTGACAATATCCTTCATCACCGAGCTTGCCTGGGTGACCTGGCGGGAACCCACATCCATGTTATTGACGCAGGTGGTGATCAGCTGATTAATCTCTTTCGCCGCATCGGCGCTGCGCTTCGCGAGGTTACGCACTTCTTCTGCTACGACCGCAAAGCCCCGGCCCTGCTCTCCGGCTCGCGCTGCTTCGACCGCGGCGTTCAGCGCCAGAATGTTAGTCTGGTTGGCAATGCTGTCGATAACCCCGTTGATGTCCGCAATCTGGCGTGAGCTGTCGGCTATCTGCCCCATGATCTGCTCCAGGCTCTGCATCGCTTCCCCGCCGTGCTCTGCATTATTGCTGGCACTGTCCGCCAGCTCCCGCGCGGCGTGGGCGTTATCGGCATTCTGCCGCACGGTGGTTTTAATCTGCTCCATGCTGGCCGCCGTTTCCTGCAAAGCAGCAGCCTGCTCTTCGGTCCGGGAAGAGAGATCGTTATTGCCGTGAGCAATCTCCTGGGCATTAGTATGAATGCGCAGCACGCTGTCGCGGATCCCGCTGATGGTGCCGGTCAGTGAGGTACGCATCTGCTCCAGCTCTTTCAGCATATTGCCAATTTCATTTTCATTACCCGGATGAATCGCCTTGCTTAAATCACCCGCAGCAATTTTTTTCAGCACGTCGACGGTGGTATCCAGGCGACGAACCAGGGTATGACGCAGCCAGTAGCGTACCGCCACCAGCATCAGCAGCACTAACACAATCACCACGCTGCCCAACATCAGCATGTACTGGTAGTCCTTTTCTGACTCGGCAATCCAGGCTTCACTATTTTTTGACGAGGTGTCAGCATACTGCTCCACTTTATGACGGAGCTGAGTACGCAGTTCCATATCGCTCTCAAGCGATCCGGTGTACTCCAGCGGACGCTGAACGTAATTGATCTTGTTTTCCGCCGCTTTATAGACGGACTCAAACACCTTATTCACCTCCCTTGCGGCATTTTCTTCTTCAGGGGAGTTAAACGGAGTGGCCAGGAACTCCGCCATGCTTTTTTGAGAAGAACGCAGCACCTGCTGGGTGTGGTCCACCAGCGTCATCGACACCGCTTCACCTTTGGCCGCCTGCACCATCAGTCCGTTAATGTTGGCCATTACTCCGCTGATGTTATAAACCGCATCTCGCATCTGGTCGTTATTGTCTGACGCCACAAGAACACGTTTAAAGTTGCCGTTATTGCCAATGGCGTTGATCACCGAATAGCTCGTCGTTCCTAACAGCAGGAGCGCAAACGAGCCAATAACCAGGCTAATGGCGCTATAAATTTTCAGTTTACTAAACATAGGGTCACAGGATCCCGCAGCCAGCTATCGCTGGCTGCATAGCATTCATTAAGGAAAAAAAAGACGTTGGGCTATTTATTGAAGAGATTCATCTTCTGCATCGACTGGAAAACCAGCATCGAGGCATTCAGCGAAAACTCAGACATTTTGGTGTCCATAATCATTGAGGTCATGGCGCTGTAGTCCGAACCGGTGGCGGTCTGAATTTTGACTTTCATATCGATAATCAAGTTATCCGCCGTCAAATCGAAGGCGTCCAGCTGCTGCAAATTGGTCCCAAGTTCCGTCTGAGCCTTGCCCAGCCTGCCGATACCTACGGTGACGGCTTCACTGGCGGCGCTGAGTGCAGCATTCAGGTCATCCCTGTCGATAGTGTCGCGGCTCAGTTCAGTTATCGCAGCCTCCAGCTTCGTGAAGAGATCATCGGCAAAGACCTCGTTACCTGGATGGCTTACCTTCATCACTGTGCCGTCAGCAACAGTGACGGTACGGGCATTGTTATCGCCCTGATAAATACCGTTTTCATCAAACGCGGGTTTATCGGTTTTGAAGCCTGAGAAAATGTAGCGGCCGTTGCCATCACGGCTGTTCGCCAGATCAAGCATGTTCGCGCGGATCCCCTGCAGCTCTTTTCCGAGCGCCGCAAGGTCATCCTTAGAGTAGGTCTCACTTTTGGCGGCGATGATCTTCTCCGTCAGGCCGCCGGTCATCAGCGAACTCACGGAGCTCAGGATGTGGTCTTCGTGCTGTAAGGTGTTGCGAGCCGCGGAACGAGTGTTGCTGTACATCTCAAGCTTCGCCAGCGCTTCCGTGTATTTCACTGCATCGGTTGCGGCATTCGGATCGTCAGAAGCACGTAGCAGGGTTTTCCCGGAAGCAAGACGCGTCATGATGTCGTTGTTTTCGCTCACGCGCTTCGACATGTTTTCGGCGCTCTTTTTAAACATGTAAAGGGTACTGATTCGCATGATTATCTCCTTTATCTCAGCGACAGCAGCGCGTCAAACATCGCATTGGCCGTCTGCACTATCTGCGTGTTCGCCATATAATATTGCTGGAACATCGTCAGCTTGATGGACTCTTCGTTCATATCCACACCCGCAATCTGCTGCTTGGTGTCGTACTTGGTGTTGAGGTCGATTTCCGCAGAACCGATTCCGGTTTTGACCTCGCTGGCCCTGGAACCGATGTTGCCCACCAGCGTGGAATAAGCATCGCTAAGGGTGCTTTTGCCGATAAGCTTTTCATCCTGAATATCCAGTAACTTCTTAATGTTGAGACTATTGGATACGCCACCAGCCGGGTCATCAGACGCCGCAAGCTCCGTCGAATCTGTAATATTCTTCTCAAGACCTTCCGCCATACCGGCCACCGGATTGAGGGTAAAGCTGTCGCCAGCAATGGCTCCTGTCGGAATATCCAGTTCGAGGCCATCAAACTTAAGCTTTGTCGGATCGGTGGTATCCACGGTAACGGTACGACCGCCCTCACCGGTGACCTTCCAGGCCCCACCCTCGAACGTGATGGTGTAGTTCTCTGCTGTGACCTTACTGAAATCAGAGACGCTCACATTATCCAACGCCCCCGTACCGGTGTTGCCGCTATTGGCAATCCCCTTGATAGCCGGCAGTTTGAACAGGTCCTTCCCAGGATCCCCGTTCTGATCGAAGCCTTCCTTATGCTGCTCATTCATCCGGCTCGCCATCTGGAAAGCAATCTGATTCAGATCGTTACGCGCCATCACCAGGTCTTCGTTACGGAACTTAAACAGCCCGCCCAGACGCCCTTTGGTGATGCTCTCTTCGTTCAGCGGGGAAGCTTTACCGTCGCTGCCTACATAGGAAACGATCGTTTTCTTTGGATCGGCGGCGGAAGGCGAGGTTTTCAGCTTGTAAGCGGTATTGCCGGATACCAGAGGACGCCCATCGGCAAGGGTAATGTCCACCCGCCCGGTGACCTGATTCTCCTGCACGTCAATGCCGATGTGCTGACTCAGCTCTTCCATCAGCTGGTCGCGCTTGTCGAGCAGATCCGCCGGCGCGGTGCCCGTCTGGCCCTGAAGGCGCTCCAGCTGAGTATTGATTTCAGCCAGCTGCTTAGTCGCGTTGTTGATGGCGTTGGTGCTTTGCTCAATCTGGGTGTTAGTGCTGGCTTCCAGGCCGCTCAGGCGTTTGCCGCTGTCCTTGAAGCGCTGGGTCAACGATCCCAGTGCACTTAAAACGGCCGAGCGGTTAGAGCCCTCATCCGGGTTTTCATGCAGGTTTGAGAACGCCTTAAACAGATTGCCGAGCGAGACCGAAACGTTGTCCGCCTCATCGCCGAGCATGTTGTCGATATCGGCCAGCTGCTCATAACGTCCGGTAAAACCGTTGTACTGGGAGATAGAGCCGCGCAGTTGGTTGTTGGCAAACGCATCATAGGCACGCTCCACGCCAACCATATTGGCGCCATAGCCAAAAAAGCCGCGAGCGGTAGAAAGGCCACCAGACTCGCCGATGATCACATCACGGCGACTGTAGCCTGCTGACATACCGTTAACCAGGTTGTTGCCAACAACGCTTAGCGCATACCCCGCCGTCGAGAGACCGGTTTTGGCCATGTTGTATAAGTTATTCATAAGAGTCCAACAGCTTCCGTTGTTGAAGACCGGGCGCTGCGCCCGGTCCTGAAAAGTCATTCACCTGTTAATTTCATCGGTGATTCAAAAATTTTCTAAAACGACTTTGCTAAAAAAGTTTGGAGAGGTCGTGCTTATAGGCGTCTGCGCCCTGACGGATATCGCCTTTGACCTTCTGAATGATGGTGATGAGCTTGCGGGCATAGGCCGGATCGGTGGCATAACCGCCTGCCTGAAGCGCTTTAGCCCCCTGTTCCGCGGAGTCAGCGCTCGCCACCTGTCTGTAGCGTGGGTTGCGGGTCAGCAGCCTGGCGTAGTCGGTCAGGGCATGCTCCAGCGAGTCATACACGCGGAATGCCGCTTTCACTTTGCGCTTCACGCCGTTGAAATATTCGGTGGTGGTGATTTCGGTGGTTTTCCCCTGCCAGTCGCCGGTGGCCTTAATGCCAAACAGGTTATGGCTCGGTTTTCCTTCGTCGGTAAGGATTTCCCGCTTGCCCCAGCCGGATTCCAGCGCGGCCTGCGCCATGATCAGGTGCGGATGCAGGCCGCTCTGACGGGCAGCCTGCTGTGCGGGTTGAAGTAAGCGAGCGATAAACGGATGCGCCCCTTCCGAAGGCTTCGCGAAATCAACCGGGGCAGGCAGGCGCAGCGGCCCGGTCGCCGGGCGTTCGTTGCCGGCAAAATGGCCCACCGCAGGAGCCAGATCGCGCCCTGGCATGGCGACTTCTTGTTTTTCGCTGTCACCGCCCAGCTGGCGGACGATAAGATCGGCAAAGCCGAGCTGACCACTCCCGGCAATATTTTGTGCCACCTGCTGATCGTGCATCGCGGTGAACATCTCTGAAGACTGGCTGCTCAGCAGATCGTTTTTGAACGAGGCATCGCGCATGCTCTTCATCATCATCTGCACGAAGATCCCTTCCATCTGCTGCGCCGCCGCCCGCAGTGCGCCGGGTGTCTGCCGCCCCGCTTCGCGCTTCAGGCTATCGAGCGCCCGGGCGTCAAACGCCGGGCGGTCAAATTTATCCAGTTCGTTCATCAATCCACCTCCAGCTTCGCCCGCAGACAACCTGC
Organism: Enterobacter sp. CC120223-11; assembly: GCF_900215375.1. Taxonomy (GTDB): domain Bacteria; phylum Pseudomonadota; class Gammaproteobacteria; order Enterobacterales; family Enterobacteriaceae; genus Scandinavium. The sequence continues at coordinate 42,321 of NZ_OBEF01000006.1, forward strand.
GTTCTTCATCGCCTGGAGAATCGACATCAGCTCGTTGGGGGTTGCACCAAGGTTATTGAGCGCACGCACCACGTTGTTGAGATCGGTACTGCTGCGCACGTTTTGCAGCGAACCGCCGCGATCGCGTACCGAAATATCGGTTTGCGGCACCACCACGGTTTCCCCTCCGCCGAATGGCGTATCGGGCTGGCTGACCATCGCATTCTGAGAGACTTCCACCGTCAGGGAACCGTGTGCCACCGCGCAGGCATCCAGCGAAACGTGGCGGTTCATCACCACCGAGCCGGTACGCGAGTTCACAATCACTTTGGCGTCCTGCACGTTCACACGCAGCGGAATGTCCTGAATATTGGCGAGAAAGCGCACGCGGGAGGGGCCATCGGCCGGGGCGAACAGGCGTACAGTGCGCGCATCCTCCGGGATCGCCGCGCCGCCGCTGTAGCGGCTGTTGATTGCATCGCTGATTTGCTGGGCCAGCGAGAAGTCCGACTCGTTCAGCTGCAGGCGCACTACGCTCTGATTCGCGAAATCGTTCGGCACTTCCCGCTCGACGGTTGCCCCGTCGCTAATTCGCCCACCGTTGAGCTGATTCACCTGCACGCGGCTGCCGCCCGCCTGCGCGCCTGCGCCTGAAATCAGCACGTTGCCCTGCGCCATGGCGTAGATCTGGTTGTCCGCCGCTTTCAACGGCGTCATCAGCAGCGTGCCGCCGCGCAGGCTTTTGGCGTTACCCAGGGAAGAGACGACGATATCAATCTTGTCGCCTGAGCGAGCGAACGGCGGCAGCTCCGCGGTCACCATCACTGCGGCGATATTTTTGAGCTGCATATTGGTGCCGGGCGGGACGGTGATCCCCAGCTGCGACAGCATGTTGCTCAGGCTCTGGCCGGTAAACGGCGCCTGCATTGTCTGGTCACCGGTTCCGTCCAGCCCCACCACCAGACCGTAGCCCATCAGCGAGTTGGCCCGCACGCCCTGCACTGAAGTCAGGTCACGGATCCGTTCCGCGTTAGCCAGTTTCGGCACGCTCAGCATCATGCCGTAAAGCAAAATGCTGAGGAAAAACAGGATAGAGTGTTTTTTCATCTTGGGTATCAGAAAGGAGAAAGGTTGAGGAACAGACGCTGGAGCCAGCCCATGTTCTGCGCTTCGTTGATGTAGCCATTGCCCACGTACTCAATACGCGCATCGGCCACCTGGGTAGAAGGCACGGTGTTCGCCCCGCTGATGGTTCGCGGGTTTACCACGCCGGAAAAGCGAATAAATTCGGTGCCCTGGTTGATGGCAATCTGCTTCTCTCCCACCACGCTCAGGTTACCGTTGGGCAGCAGCTGGTTGACGGTGACGGTAATGGTGCCAGTGAAGGTGTTGCGCGCCGCCGCGCCGCCCTTCCCGGCGAAATCGTTTTTGCCTTCGGCGTCAAAATCGGCTTTGCCGTCGCCGAGCCAGCTATTCAGTTTGGTCGGTACGGCAATGAGCCCCATTCCCGCCGAACCGTTGCGGTTCGCGCTGGCGGAAGAGCTTTTGCTGGCGCTGACGTTTTCCTGCAGCAGGATGGTGAGCGTATCGCCGACGTTACGCGGCCGACGGTCTTCAAACATCGGCTGGTAGCCGTAGTTCATGCCCTGCCCGGCCATAAACAGCGAGCCGCCGGTGGCAACAGGATTGACCGGCAGAGGTGCCGCCGTTGTGGGTCCCTCCACCAGCGGCTTTTGCAGGATGTGCGCGCAGCCGCCGAGCAGCCACACGCTCGCTAACAGCACGATTCGCGGCATGACTGCCGACGTAGAGGTCATTAATGTTTTCATTTCAGTGTCGATAAGCTGGCTGGCCCGGCGGAGAGACACCGACAGGCCAGAGAGGAAATTACAGCTGGGAAAGGCGCTGCAGCATCTGGTCAGAAGCAGAAACGGCTTTACTGTTGATCTCATAGGCGCGCTGCACCTGAATCATACTCACCAGCTCTTCCGCCACGTTGACGTTGGAGGTTTCTACACGTCCGCTGACCAGCGTTCCGGCATCTTCCATGCCCGGATTGAGCTCGTTTGGTGCACCTGAGGACTGTGTCTCGCGATACAGGTTGCCACCAATGCTCTCAAGCCCCGACTCATTCACGAAGGTGGCGAGTGTCAGCTGTCCAATTTGCTGAGGCTGTGCCTGGTTCGGCAGCGTAGCGCTAACGATACCGTCGGCACTGATCTCCACTTTTTTCGCATCCTGCGGAACGGTAATCCCAGGCTGAACCGGATGCCCCTCAGCATTCACCAACTGACCATTCTCATTTTTGGTAAAATGGCCGTCGCGCGTATAAGCTGTGCCACCGTCAGGAAGCTGGATCTGGAAGAAGCCCTTGCCCTGAATCATCACGTCGGTGTCGCTACCGGTTTCGTTAACGCCGCCCTGGGTGTGCACCCGCTGGGTAGAGACCGAGCGTACGCCGGTGCCAAGCTGCAAGCCGCTCGGCAACGTTGTCTGTTCGGAAGCCTGAGCCCCCGGCTGGCGCATGGTCTGATAGAGCAGATCCTGGAACACCGCACGCTGGCGTTTGAAGCCGTTGGTATTGACGTTCGCCAGGTTGTTGGAGATGACGTCCATATTGAGCTGCTGTGCTTCCAGCCCGGTTTTTGCAATCCATAAAGAACGGATCATAGGTAAAACTCCTTGCTGAGCATTAGCTCACGCTTAATAGCTGATTCGCCTTTTGGGCGTTCTCGTCGGCGGTGCGAATCACCTTCATGTTCATGTCGAATCCGCGCGAGGTGGCAATCATCTCGGTCATCGCCTTCACCGGGCTGACGTTGCTGCCTTCAAGCGCTTCAGGGCTCAGGCGTAACGACTCATCCTGAGCCAACGGACCGCCCACACCGGGACGGAAAAAGCCGTCATCACCGTGCAACAGGCTCGTCATCTCTGCATTGACAAGCTTAAGACGCCCAACCGGTACGACGGCCGTCGGGTCATCGCCCGCGCCTAATGCAGAAATAGTGCCGTCGGAGGCAATGGTGATTTCCGACTGCGGTGGCACCGTCAGCGGGGCACCGTCGCCCATCAGCGGGCGGCCGTTGACGCTGAGCGCCCCTTCGCTGTCGACCTGAATCATGCCGTTGCGGGTATAGCCCTCGCTGCCGTCGGCCATCTGCGCCGCCAGCCAGCCGTTCTGCGGCAGCGCCACGTCAAGACTGCGTCCGGTATGCGTTACCGGGCCCATGCTGGCGTCGTGAAACGGAGAGGATTCAGCCACCAGTGCACGGGTGCGCAGGGTTTCCCCTTCAATGGGCACCGCACGGTGGGCTGCCAGCTGCGCGCGAAAGCCCGCCGTCGAAGTGTTCGCAAGATTATTTGAGGTGACCGCCTGTCGGTTGAGTGCCGCGTTGGCGGCACTCATGGCGGTATAAATGGCACGATCCATCGTCAGCTATCCTTAACGCAGGTTAACCAGCGTCTGGAGGAGCTCAGACTGGGTTTTGATGGTTTGGGAGTTGGACTGGTAGTTGCGCTGATAAACAATCATGTTGACCATCTCCTGCCCCAACTCAACGTTGGAGGACTCCAGCATGCCGCCCTTAATCGAGCCAAAGCTGCCGGAACCGGAGGTGCCAAGGAACGGCTGGCCCGACTGCGCCGTCTCTTCCCAGACGTTGCCGCCCTTCGAGGCGAGCCCGCCTTCGTTGGCGAAGTCCGCCATCACCACCTGTGCCAGAACCTGAGTCTGGCCGTTGCTGTACTTAACGGTAATTTCACCGCCGTCGCTGACGGAATACCCCTGGAAAGTGCCCGGCGCATAGCCATCGCTGGATTCCAGCTGAACCTTGAAGTCCGTTGAGTGTTTGGTCATACCGGACATATCGAGGTCGAACTTGAGTGGCTCTGCCCCGTTAAAGGAAACCCCTTCAATCACCAGGTTGGTGGTGCCGGTCATATTGCCGCTGGAGTCGAAAGTCAGACCAAGCTCAGAAAATACAGGCTCAGGCGGTGTACCACCCAGCTTCGGCGCCGTGGAGTCATTGGCATATGCCTTCCAGTCACCGTTCGCATCCTTCGCATAGTAGATTTTCACGGAATGCTTATTACCGAGGCTGTCGTAGGCTTCGACCTGGCTCTGATAGTTAAAGGACTTTTCGTTTTCCGGATTAAACGGCGTTTCGGCTACTTTATCGTCGTCCGCTTTCAGGTTGCCGATAAGCGAACCTTTGCTCGACGCCTGCGGCGTCATGCCATTCTGCGGAATACGAATCGGGCCGACGCCCGCACCAGGCTCAATCGTCGGTGGAGTCCCCGTCGCCTGATAACCCGTCAGGAAAAGTCCATTGGTTTTGTTGACGATGAAACCTTCTTCATCTGTGTCGAACTGGCCGTTACGACCGTAGAACACGCCACCGTCGCTGTTCACCATGCGGAAAAAGCCACGACCGTTGTTAATGCCCATATCGAGAATGCCGCCCGTCGTGTCCAGGCTACCCTGACCAAAATTCTGGCTGACGCCGGCCACCTGTACACCCAGTCCGTCGACCCCGGCGAAGACGTCCGCAAACGCAATCGATCCGGCTTTAAAGCCATAGGTCTGGGAGTTGGCGATGTTGTTGCCGACCACATCCAGCGCTTTGGCGGCAGCATTGAGGCCACTAAGGCCTTGAGAGAAACCCATATTGATATTCCAGTAAGAGGTAATGAATTATTTTTGGATGACGACGACGTCGCCCATTTCAATCGGATCGTGATCCTTCAGATGCAGCATCGCGCCGCCGGGCATCATCGTGACGCCCTGGACCTGCTCCTGGATGAGGCCCGTCGCCGTCGGACTTTCACCTTCGGCATTTTTGGCTTCGAAGGTCAGGGTGTATTCCCTGTCTTTCGGCGGACCAGGTTCAGGTTTGAAGTTCTCGAGGTCGTCCAGGCTGTACTCCTGCACGCCAGATTTGACGTTTTTCAGCTCCGCGGTGTAAGCGTTGCCTTCGCTATCGGTCAGGGTGACGGTAACGGTGTCCGCATCACCATTGAGCGCGAAGCTGAACTTGTCTGACTCCGTCGGCTCCACGCCTTCCTGCGTAATGCCAATGCCGCCGCTGCCGAAGGAAGCCTTCGGGTCCCCGGCAATCAGCACGCCACGCCCGACCCAGGAGGCCGCACTCATGCTGCCAAGCTGCCCCACCAGGCCATACATCGCCCCCATAGAGGTGTTCAGCTTTTCCACCCCTGACGCCATATTGAACTGCGCCAGCTGGGAGGTGAGCTGGTTGTTATCCATCGGGTTGGTGGGATCCTGGTTTTGCATCTGCGCCACCAGCAGGGTCATAAAACTCTTCGAGAGGTCGGCGGCGCTGTTGCCCGTGCCGTTTTGTTCGGATCCGGATCCGCTGGTGTTATTAATGGATGAAACTGCCATCAGGCTTCCTTACTGGCCGAGGGTTAAGGTTTTCAGCATCAGGGTCTTGGCGGAGTTCATCACTTCCACATTGGCCTGATAGCTGCGTGAGGCAGAAATGGTGTTCACCATCTCGTTCACCACGTTGACGTTAGGCATGCGCACATAGCCCTGCTCGTCCGCCAGCGGGTTGCCGGGCTCATAGACCATGCGGTCCGGCGCGGAGCTCTCCACCACATCGCTGACGCTTACACCGCCAATATCGTTTCCGGCGGACGCATCCATCTCAAACACCACCTGACGTGCGCGGTACGGCTGACCGTCCGGCCCCGCCACGCTGTCGGCGTTGGCCATATTGCTGGCGCTGACGTTCAGACGGCGCGACTGTGCCGCCATCGCTGAACCTGAAATATCAAATACACTGAATAGCGACATCGATAATTACCCCTGGCTTAACACCGTCATCATTTTCTTAATATCCGCACCGAGGAAGGTCAGCCCGGACTGATACTTCATCGAGTTATCGGCGAAATTCACCCTCTCGCGGTCCATGTCTACGGTATTACCGTCGGCGCTCGGCTGATCGGGTACCCGATAAAGTAATTGACCGTCATCAAGCGGCCTTGCTTTACCCTCAATATGTTTATTTGAGGTTAATGATAGAGAAACGGATTGTTTCGCCATTGATGAATTATCCGTAGCGTTTTTTAACTGCTGAGAGAAATCAATATCACGCGCCAGATAGCCTGGCGTATCCGCATTGGCAATATTTGACGCCAGCACGTCCTGACGTCGCGTGAGCAGGCTCAGCGCCTGCTGCTGAAAGCTAAACGCATCATCAAGTTTATTAATCATAAAAATGGGCTCCTGCCACGCTTATTTAAACTGCGATAGTGTAGTCAGCGCTGGTGAAATATCACACTGCAAAGACCTGACAAAAATAAGCCTATTTAGGAGGATCAGAAAATATATAAAACAGAATGGAGGTTAATAACTTTAATTAATGACAAAAGTGTCGGCATTTTGCGGAATAAAACTCAGGGCGCTGCGTATATAATTTAATCACACCAAACGAAGAACGACTTTACGCTTTAATTAACCAGGCAACAAGATGATCACTTTTTTTTTCAGAACAACGGCAATTCTGCTTACCTGTTCTGCCCCGCTGTTTGCCAGCGTGCCTGCTGCCCCGTCGGCAGAGCAGCGGCTGCAGGTAAAACTGGATGCGCTGTTTGACCAGCCCACTTTCCGGGGTAGCGATGTGGTCCGCACCCCCGAACTGCTGGCCACGCCGAAACAGGTTTCAGCCGTGTGCGACAACCCGACGCTCACCGTCGCGGGCAACGACAGCAGGCTGACGGGTAAGCGCACGGTCATCGCCCGCTGCGGTAACCGCAAACATTTTCTACCGGTGCTGATTCACGCCACGGGCACCTGGTGGGTCGCCAGCCAGAGCCTGCCGGGCGGCGCTATTGTGCAGCGCAGCGATATCGAACCGCAAAGCGGTAGCCTGGATAACCTGCCTGCCGGGGTGATCTTTAACCCTGATGAGATTATCGGCCAGCGCCTGACGCGTGCCATCAGCGCGGGTAAGCCGCTGCTGCAAAACCAGCTGCGCCAGCAGTGGCGGCTACACGCCGGACAACAGGTGGATTTGATTACGGTGGGCAATGGCTTCCGTATTCGCGGCCAGGGCAAAGCGCTGAATAACGCCGCGGTGAACGACATGCTGAAAGTTCAGACCGCCAACGGGCAAACCCTCAGCGGAAAAGTCGCCCATGACGGCCAGGTGGAGATTTTTTTCCAACAATAATTTTAGTTATTTCGCAAAGCTCCGATGAGAACAGTATACGCAGTTGCGTGACCTGATAACTGGCGAGGATACAGATGAGTATTGACAGCACCAAACCGACCACACCGGTAACCGCCCTGGCCTCTAACCAGGAGATGCGTACCCGCACGGCCCCGCAGGAGAACACCAACCCTGCCGTGAACGAGCCACAGAATAAAACTGAGGTGACCCTGAGTGCCCTCACAAAACGCATTCAGAGCGATGACAGCCGCGATGTGGACTTCGCCCGCGTGGCTGAGATCCGCGCCGCGCTCGAAGCCGGCGAGCTGCCCCTCGATCCGGAAAAAATCGCCGGTGCGCTGGTGCAGGATATGTTTCAGTTCCACTAACTGCAGGACATTTTCCCCTTATGGATAAGCTGTACCCGATACTGGCGCAAATGAAAACGTCGCTGGACGAACTGGAGGCCATCATGATTGAGGAAGTCAATCAGCTGAGCCGCCCGCAGATCAATCCGGTGTCGCTCCAGGTGCTGACGGACAACAAAAGCCAGCTGCTGTCGACCATCCAGTATTACGACGAGATGCGCCGCCAGGAAGAGCAGGCTGAAAAGGCCGCCGCGCCCTACACACAGCAGAGCAAGCTTTTTGCCTGCTGGCAGCAGGTGAGCGAAAAGGTGCGCAGCACCCGGGAGCTCAATCTGAAGGTGGAGACGCTGCTCAATCAGCATATGCAGCGCAACCAGCAGATCCAGAAGGTCGTCAACCAGGTCGGCCATCATGGTGCCCTGTACGGGCCAGCAGGGGAATCGAGTACCGCGCCGTCCGGGCGCAAGTACAACATCAGTATCTAAATAGAGTCAGTTGCCTCATGTTCTTTTGCCCACCTTTACGGTGGGCTTTTTTTTTGCCTTCGGCCGGATGGATTCTGAAGAGAGTGAAAACAGAAGTGAGGGGATTTTTAACTGGGCTGGGGTGAAGGGGAACTGGCGAAACCGAAAATCACAGAGCGGACACCTTCCAGCCTTTTCCCGGAAGGTCAGGTGAAAAGCGTGGTTTTTTAGCCCCCTCTCCCTGAGGGAGAGGGTTGGGGTGAGGGGGAACTGGCGAAACCGAAAATCACAGAGCGAACACCTTCCAGCCTTTACCCGGAAGGTCAGGTGCAGAAGCGTGGTTTTATAGCCCCCTCTCCCTTGAGGGAGAGGGTTGGGGTGAGGGGGAACTGGCGAAACCGAAAATCACAGAGTGAACATCTTCCAGCCTTTTCCCGGAAGGTCAGGTGCAAAAGCGTTTTTTTTTTAGCCCCCTCTCCCTGAGGGAGAGGGTTGGGGTGAGGGGGAACTGGCGAAACCGAAAATCACATAGAGAAAACCGTCACACCGTCCGGTAAGCCTGCGCGGAGACGTTGGACTTACGCATACCGGCCATCTCTTTGCTCAGCTCGGCCTGGCGCGCGCGGATGCGCTGCATGATAATCCCATCGTTCAGCATCAACGTTTCGATCTTCTTCGCCACCTGCAGGCGAATACTTCCCTCAAGCCCGGAAATATTCATGTCGATAAGACTTTGCATGGCTAACAGATAGTTCTCTATTCCGTCGTTGAAATTTTCCCACGCTTCCTCATCCGCCAGCTTCAGCAGATTGTTGCTACTTAATAACAGGCTATCCATGACAGCGATAAGCTGATTATCCATGACTCACCTGCTTATTTTGTGGATCGATGGCTTTCCATGTCTCGCTGAGATCGACCATCAGCGAGATCAAATGCGGCAGATCGGCGCCAGACTTATTAAGATTCGCTTCCAGCAGCTTGCGCGACACGTATTCGTACAAACGTTCCAGATCTTCGGTAATCTTGCCGCCAATTTCATGATTAAGCCCGGTACGCAGGCCATTGTCGATAATGTTAATCGCGCGCGAGATCATCTCGCCACGGCGCGCAATATTACCCTGCTGGAAATAGATTTCCGCCCGGCGCATGGCGTTAATCGCGCCGTCAAACAGCATCACAATCAGCTGATGCGGCGTGGCCCCGGCAACCTGACTCTCAAGGCTACCGGCGGTGTAGGCATTACTGCCCGTTCTGGTGTACATCTTTTCTGTCCTGCCGGGCAGCGCGGCTGCCCGGAATGTGTTAGACCAATCCGGCCAGCGCCGACTGCAGCTGCTGGCTCATGCTGTTCATCTGATTCATCGCTGCATCAAGACGCTGATACTCTTTTTCCCTGACCTTCAATGTCTCTTCAATCCGCCGCTCAACAGCCGATATCTGTTTAGCGTTACGAGAGTCTTTCTCGCGCAGAGAGGCAAGCGCAGTTTCAATTGCCCCCTCTTTCTTCGGTAAAGCATCTTTATCACCAAGGTAGGTATCGAAGAGCCCTTCCATCCGGCCTTTCAGCCCTTCCTGACCATCCCTGCCAAGGAACAGCGCCTCCACTTCCTTTGGATTGCTTTTCAACGCTTCATCGAGCTTTTTATTATCGATAGAGAGCGTACCTAGCGCGCCAGTTCTTTGCTCTCCCTCTTTCACCTCTTCAAACTTAACGGTAATTCCAAGCTTCCCAAGGGTCTGGAATACATCGTTAGTCGATGTGTAGTCGCCGGTCACAGTCGATTTCAGCTGACTGGTAAGACGGCGCAGCGTACCGTCGCTTAATAGCGCGCCATTGTCCGCAGCTGCCGTTGGAACTTCTCCCTCACCCAGCGAGTTGCGATCCGGTGCCGTATATTTTGTCGCTTTCGTCGCCGTGCTGAGGTAGCTGTTGTAGTTTTTGACAAACTCTTCAATCAGCGACTTCACTTTAGATGTGTCCGCCGTCACGGCCAGGGTTTCGGGTTTAAATTTGGCCGGATCGTCCGGATCCTTTTCGGATATCTCACGCAGCTCAAGCGTCACACCGGTGATCAGATCGCTAATGGTGTTCGAACTGCGCTCAACGCGATCGCCATTCAAATGGACGATGGCATTCTGGGGAGCGGTTTTATCATGCAAACCCAGCGCGCTGTCGAGAGTGGGATCGGTCGTTGTCACCGCCATCTCCCCCGCTTCGCCGGTTTTTTTTGACGTCAGCATCAGCTTGAACTTGTCTTCGCCGAGCGACACAACCTCAGCAATCACGTCGCCGTTCTGGGCGTTAATTTTTTTAGCAATCTGATCGAGGGACGTTTCGTCTTTTTTCAACTCAACCGTCAGCGGTTTGCCGCTGTCACCGACATCAATAGTCAGGGTTCGGCTGTCGGCAGAGCTGCCTAACAGATTCGTCCGGGAATCCTGCTCCTTAGACTGTATCTGATGCGCCGATGCCAATTTTTCAACGGCTATCTGATAACTGTTTGGGATTGCCCCTGAACCCGCCGTGGCTTGAAACGCTTTATTGGTGCCGACGCTAACGCCGTTAAAACCTTCATCCTGCAATTTTTCCAGGTTAGTTTTCAGCGAACTTAATGAACTGGAAAGCGATCCCCACGCCGATATTTGCCCTTTATAACTGTTTTGCTTCTGTAAATAAGGGTTTAAACGCTGCGTCAGGCCCTGACGCTCTTTGGCCAGCAGTTCTTCAAGAGGCAGTCCCGAGCCAATATTCATAAATCCTGATATTGCCATTACATACTCCGTTATTAAATTTTCCTGATTCTCTCTTTTCATCGGGATATTAAGGAGAAAGTTTAATTTTTTATCCGAGGGACAACAATCAAAAACACTGAATAAAGCAGGCATTAGCGTTTATCAGGCTATTGCCAGGATCAATAAAAAGAATTACGCAAACAAATGTGCGCAATTCTGCGAGTTAAAAAAAACACAAAAAATCTTTTAGTCTTTTCACATAGCACCGATGAAAGAAGTATGCGCAACAACTAACGCATATATCTCACGTTTGTTTTCACACATTAAAAGGACATTGACATGGCCCAGGTCATTAATACCAACGCACTGAGTCTGATGGCTCAAAATAACCTGAACAAATCCCAGACTCAGCTGGGTACCGCTATCCAGCGCCTCTCTTCCGGCCTGCGAATTAACAGCGCCAAAGATGACGCTGCGGGTCTGGCCATCACCAACCGCTTCACCGCCTCCGTGCGCGGCATGACCCAGGCGGCGCGTAACGCTAACGACGGTATCTCTCTGGCGCAGACCAGCGAAGGCGCACTGGAAGAAGTCACCGAAAACATGCAGCGCATCCGCGAGCTGACCGTTCAGGCAAAAAACGGCACCAACTCTGAAGATGACCGTAAGTCCATCTCGAAAGAGATCAAAACCCGTCTGGACGAAATTGAGCGCGTCGCCAAAAACACCCAATTCAACGGCGTGGAAGTCTTCAACGGCACCAATGACAAAATCACCCTGCAGATTGGCGATAAAGAGGGAGATACCATTGAGATCAGCCTCAAAGAGCTGAGCCTGACAGAGCTGGGCCTGGACAAGTTTGACGATGAATTTGCCAAGATCACTGCGGCGATTGAAGATCCGACCGTTGAGAAAGGGACTGCCCTTGCGCTGGATGGTACTGGTACACTCGACATCGATCACGCCAGCGCCAAGTCCTGGAAAGCGACTGATGCTGAGCTTACTAAAATTGCTAAAGCGATTGATAGCTCCCAAACTGATAAGTCGAAGCTGGAAGTCTACACAACGGGTACCGGCGCAGACACCAAAATCTATGCGAAGCTGACTGATGGTACCGAAAAAGATAAAGTGTTTGAAATCGACCCCGGCGCTATTGATGATACCGCTGCCGAACTGACCTTTACCCCAGTTAAAGGCACTCAGCTTTCAGCCCTGGATGCGGATATTCTGGTTAATGGCCCGAGTACCTTCGCTCCTGCTGAAGTCAAAGCTGACGATCTTCTGAATGACAATACCGGCGCTGCTACCACTGCTAAACTTGCCGACAAACTGGATGCGATTTCCCAGGCCATCTTTACCCAGGACGCCGCAACCTCCGGAATCCAGGTCTTCACTGGTGGTGATGCCAACACCTACTATGCCGTAGACAACAATGGCACCGTGAAATCATTCCAGGTGGATAACACAGGTGATATCACCCCAGCTTCAATTGCCGATCCTGATGCTCGCGATGGTTACGCGTTCGCAAAAGCAGCAGCTGGCGGCGGCGGTGCGATTATCGATGGCCTGCTGGGCAAACTCGATGAGGCCATGGGCACCATCACCGACTTCCGTGCTGACTTCGGTGCAGCACAGAACCGCCTGAGTTCCATCATCGCCAACCTGAACACCAACATCATCAACACCACCGAAGCGCGCTCCCGTATCCAGGACGCCGACTTCTCCGTGGAAGTGTCTGCCATGAGCCGTGCTAACATTCTGCAGCAGGCAGGTGTGTCCGTACTGGGTCAGGCCAACCAGGTTCCACAGAACGTGCTGTCCCTGCTGCGTTAATCCCGCAGTTATTTATAACAATACGTTTTACCACCTCACTATCAGACCGCGTGTCAGGCGCGGTTCTTTGCCCTCCTCTGGAGGGCTTTTTTGTATCCGTAACATGATGGTCGACAGCCAGGCGGTAATCTCATGTAGGCCCGGTAAGCGCAGCGCCACCGGGCAGCTGTTGTCAGGCTGGAGATGTAAAAACGCCGCCTTCAAAGAAGGCGGCGTTGATGACATACCGGAAAGGCGAAAGAAAAGACCTGATAAAAAGGTCCTGCCTGCTCCGGGAGCCCTGCATTCAAAGGCGATAAAGCAAAGCCAAAACTTGTTGTTGATAACCGCTACAGAAGGGGATGTTCAGACAGGCATAAAAAAACGCACCGCCCGGTTCACCAATGAACCTGACGATGCGTGTCGTAGCAATTAACTCTGCTTAGGCGGAGACTCCCGCCTTTTGCAACAGCGCATTCGCCACCGTATACACTTCTTCAATCAACACGCTATCGTTCTGCGCGACCGACGGGGATTGGCTCTGCACCTGCATGACAGGATCGCTTATCAGGGCGCGCAGCTCCCGTGAAGAGCGGGCGCAGCGTTGAGCCATCTCACGTGAACTCACGGCAAAAACGCCCTCTTCATCGTGCAGCGAATAGCTGTAGGCGCGGCTCGCAAGCTGCACCAGTGCGCCCGCACTGTCGGCTGTTTGCTGGGCCGCCTGTTGCAACACCTGCATAGCCTGCGCCACGTTAATTACGCTTTCAGCAAGCATTGCGATGCGATTAGCGTTCTGTTCCGGGGCGCAGAGCAGCCGTTCATTTTTCTGCGCAACGTCTGTGGCAGCCCGAGCAATCACGGCAATATGCTCGCCCATTTCTTTGACCAACGACGGCAGCTGCGCGCCCTGCTCGCGCAGGCTCTCCACTTCACTTTTCAGCAGCGTGGGCAACTCTTCATTCATGCGGGTCAAATGCTGATTGAGACTGCGCAATAGCGTCAGGGTCGAAACCAGCAGCAGCGTCGCCACCGGCCACGGCTTGTGCAGGATCCCGCCGGAGCTTTCGGCCAGACGGCGTGATGGCATGTCGATAGCCACCAGCCAGCTACTTTCAGGAATGGGCTGCACAATCAGCGTATGCTCCCCGCTCGCGGAGCGAAACCGCGTCTGGCGCAATCCCTCACCGGCCTGGGCCAGCAGCCCGCGCAGCGGTACCGCCATCGGCAGTTCAAGCTCGCCGGGTGTGGCAATGCCGGATGCCTCACCCACCACGCCGCCGGTCCCATCGACCAGCCACACGCGGCCGCCGAGGCGTTCACCCATCTCCTTGACCAGCGCATTGAAAAAATGACGAGGGAGGCTGGTCTCTTCCGGAAATTCCCCCTGACCCGGAGCGACTCTCTCCAGTGCGTAACTTTTCAGCGTCACCACGCTTTCGGTCATTGAACGCTGCTGCGCCTCAACGCGGTCAAGCTGTTCACGCAGCTGGACGGCCAGCGCATCCACCTGAGAGCGAAGCCGCACGCCCTCCGATTTGATCACGCGCGGCATCACGCCATACTGGATGGCGATCAACAGCCCGATAAAAACAAAGACAAGGATAACTGTGAGGATCATTGAACAAATACCTGTGAATACACGGCAGCACGGTGCTGCCTCTACAGGGGTATTTTATTATGTCGGGAAGGAGAAACTGACGGGAAATGCGCGGCTTGAACCGCCAATAAGCGCGCACTTTTGCGACACGATACCTCAGTGGACAAAAACGATTTTCCGCGCATTGAGACCACGCTTTATCAGCCAGCCGTCCAGGCTAAAACGAACCCCGCCCTCGATCATGAGCATCAGGCAGATAAGCATATACAGCGGCTCCGGCAGGTAGAGCAGCCAGCTGTACCTGGTGAGCAGATTCTGCCCGCCAGGAATGGTGTGAATGCCTACCGTCAGCAGCGCCACGGTACTGATAATAAACAGCACCAGCGCGCTCAGGCGGGTCAGCAGCCCCAGCGCCATTGTCAGGCCCAGCATGCATTCGCAGGCCGACACGAACACCGCCATTATCGCCGGGAAGGGGATCCCGGCATCGGTCAGCGTTTCCAGCATCAGCATCTGGTTTTCGGGTACAAACAGCTTGTTAAATCCGGAGGCGAAGAAAAACAGCCCCAGCGCAACGCGCGCCAGCATCAGTGGAAAGGTGGTAATAGCCGTGTTGGTTTGAATCAGGCGTTTAAAAGGGAGCATGATCTGTCCTTAGGGTGCAACGTCCGTAGCGTTAAAAGCGTAGCTCTGCGTCGGAAATAACCGCGGGGCATACTTCAGAAAACGTAATTAATCGGCAGAAGTTTGCCTTAAGTATAGTTTTTCCACCCCTCGGTGCAACCTCATGACGCGCATTCCGCGAGATAATAACCATATTTAATAAATGGTTAATTTATTAATTAATATTAATATCGTGAAAGGCCCGCGAATAACCCAACAGGTCGTAACTCCGCAGACCTTCGTTCGAAAATTGCTCGTCAGGTCAGCCAGAGAATGTAAGTGAATACCAACTTTCGCTAAATCCCCGGCACAATAGCCGTTGTCTATAGTTATTACAAAACAACCCTCTACCTTTGACGTAGCTGGCTGCAAACGTGCCATCAGGTGTACAACCCCGGGTGCGGGTGTTAACTTTATTAATCAAGAGAATGTCAGAAGCGCGATGCGGGAAAACCTTTCCCGGTGAATTTAATAACCTTAATAGTACTGTGACACCCCTTTTGCGATGGTTGAAAAAAAACGATGTAAGACATAAAAAGCTGGCTCTTATCCACACCGTTAATAAGGAACGGTTATCACGATTAATAAAATCAACAACAACTCATTATAAAAATTTTTAATCAGAAGAATCAGAAAACTATGCTTAACAACATTGCGATTGGATCGTCGGCCACGCTGGATATGCAAACCCGGACGCTGACCCGACGACAGGACGGCGAGAGCGTGACCCTACCCGCCTCCGCCTGTCTGTGCCTGGAGGCGTTAATCAGGGCGAGAGGAGAAGTCCTCTCTCAGGAACAGCTGATGGACATCGGCTGGCGCAGCGCCGGCGTCGAAGTCACCGAAAATAGCGTGCGGGTGATGATCAATAAGCTGCGCCGGGCGCTCAATACCCTCGACCTTCAGGACAGCGTCACGCTGTTGGCCGTGACCCGCAGCGGTTACCGGCTGATTGTCAGAGAGAGTGAATCCAACGACACGCCACTCTCTACCGCAGCACCTGTCCCCGCGGCTACTCAGCCCGAACAGGTCAGTGTGCCCAAGCCAACTGAGCCACCCACTTCCCGTGAGCCAGAAGCGCCCGTCATCGTGGCACCGGTACAAGAGCGTCGCCGCAAATGGGCCCCACGGGTCATTGCCGCCATCGCCGGAGCCATCGCCGGGCTGGCTGTCGCCATGACCGTTCACACGCTGTATATCGTTCAGCCAGAAGACGTTGAATTCGTGCCCTGGCACGGACCGGGGATCCCGGCAGGCGCAGAGGTCAGAGTGCAAAAAGAGAATCAGAATCAGCAGGCAATGATTGAAGCCACGCTTGAGACATATAAAAAACACGTCCTCGACAAACGCCCCACGGAAAAACCGGCCAAAGTGCTTTACGTCACCATTGGTTCATCGCGCATCAATAAACATCTGGGGCTAATCGCCTGCCAACAACCGTTTCAGGGCTCAAACAATGACTGTGAATCGTTCTATTTTCGCTTTTATTAAGTCGCCGCTGACGCTGTTGTTTATCGGTGGATTTGTGGCAGCTTTTGGGGCGTATGCACTGCGTTCGATATACAGCACGCCACTGAAGTCCCAGTGCGTCGCGCCCATATCCTTTTATGCCATTCAGGATGACAACCATGCGGTACTCACGCGGGGTGTTTACCGGACGTATCGGGCGGGACTTAATGAAGGTCGCGTGACGTTTATCGGTAGCATCGAGCACTTCGGCGGGACGAAGGAGCCTGAGCCGCCGATTCCCGTACAGCGTGAAGTGACTTTTGACGGTAGCTTTAGCGGCAACCTGCTGCATATGGTGGTCACCGGGCAGCATCGTCGCATCGGGGATCAAAGTTCTGACCGGGACGTTAAGGATTTTGTGTTCCCACAGATAGGCCACGGTGATACCAGCAATACGTTCCTCTATCTGCTGGATGGCAAGGTGCTGGCGACAGGAACAGAAACCGTGCCACGCGTCGCCTGTATCAACTGATCGTCGCCGTGAGGGCTATCACCAGTTAACTCGCACCCCGAGCGTACCGGAATAGTCCTCACGGTGCTGACTGTCCATATCGTTGGTGTGACTCACGGCGATATTGAGCCAGGCGTTATGGGCAAGTTTAGCCGTCATCCCGGCTCCGACCTCCAGCGACGTGCTTTCATACTGCGCACCGACTTTATCGCTGCCAATGTTCACCCCGCCCGCGTTCTGGAAATCGTGCCACAGGTTCACTTTCAGATACGGTTCGAAACCGTCGTAATTACCCACCAGACGCGTACCTAACCGCCCGGTGTAGCGCTCGCCGTCATCCCAGCGGATTTGTGCAATCCCATCGTCGATATCGTCCATCGACACGTGCTGACCGATAAACTGCGCCTGCGGCTCCAGCGACCAGCGTTCGCTGAGGGCAAACGGATAACCGGCCTCCAGCGAACCGGTGAACATTCTGCCTTTACTGTCGCCCCCGACGTTGCGGATGGAGTTCAGTGACCCGTCAAGCCAGGTGTACATCGCCACCGCATCCAGATACGCGTTATTGGCCAGCATGTGCGTCCAGTAGCCGCCGACGCTATTGCCGTTCATTTTCAGCTTCCCGGCGCGGCTGCCGTCGAAGCCGAGGATCAGCCCGTTCACATCGCCATCGGCGTAGCTGTAGCTGTAAAACAGTCCGGCGTGGTCACGCTGGCCGTCGTCATACTTATGCGACCACAGATCCTGCCCGACCTGCACGCCGCTCAGGCTGCCGTCAAACGCGGGATGAGCGTCACCTGACCAGCTCTGCTCATGATGCAGCCCCCAGACTCTACCCCAGGTGCCAGGGAAATCGCCGTTCTCCGTCAGGGCTATCTGCGAGCCCTGACGCTCGTGGAAGGTGCTCACCGTTTGCAGTCCCATATTCAGCACCACGGGCACGACAGCGCTGTAGAGCGGCGTTTCCGGGCGATAAATAGGGACAGGAGAATCACCGGGCGAAACCTCAGGCAGCGTCGGGCTGCCCGGCGCGGGCTGCGGCACGGGAATGGTTTCCCCTGGCGTGCCCGGCTGCCCCGGTTCCCCTGGCGTGCCCGGCTGACCTGGTTCACCCGGCGTGCCAGGCTCGCCGGGCGTGCCTGGATCACCCGGCGAACCCGGTTCAGAAGGGGGTGCCGGAGGCGCGATCAGCTCGTTGCGCAGATACCAGTTGTCTTCACTCCCCTGGGTCACCCCTCCGCGGAACAGGACGTATTCATAGGCCCCCGCAGAAACAGAACCGCCGCGCAGAGAGAAGGCCGAAGAGGTCGTGGTGGCGTTGTTGATCGCCGAAACCAGCTCAATACCATTCCCGGTCGTATTCGCCCCTTGGCCGTTGATGTTAGTCAGCTGGATTTGCGTGCTGCCGCTGGCTTCGCCGCCAGAAATAATCAGGCGATCCGTCGGTGAACTGTCGTCGCCGAGTTCGGTTTGCAGTTTCAGGATCGCGTCATTGCCCACGTAATTGCCGTGAATGGTCAGGCTGTCGCTGAGGCTGTCGCCGCCGTTGGTAAGGTCGATGGTGCCGCTATTGTTGACGGTCACCGCCTGTCCGGCGGAATAGGCCGTGATTTCTGAAGCACCAAGTTCACCGCCATAAAGCGTGCTGCTCTCATCAACAGTCAGCGTCCCCGTTTCGCTGTCGCTGTCGCCCAACGTCAACGCGGTATCCAGCGTCAGCGTCGAGCCGTTCTGCAGATTCACCGTTTCCCAGTTGCTGAACCGCGAAGGATTATCCGCCTGCGCGTTATCAAACGTCAGCGTGTCAACGCCCGTGCCACCATCCAGTGACGGCACGGTGGCTATCTGACTGACATCGAGATTGCGCAGCGTGGCGGTGTCGTTGTCCGCAGCCATCTGCACCGCGCCCCGCAGCACGCCGCCGTCTTCCCACAGGAAGGTATCGTTGCCGGTGCTCATCAGAATTTGACCGTTTACCGTGCCGCCACGGATTGTCACGATATCCGTTCCGCCGCTGACGCTGATATTACCGCCAATAGTCCCATCGGTCAGGGTGATGGTGTCATTGCCAAACCCGGTAACCAGGTTCGCAACAATCCGCCCACCGGACATATCAAAAATATTGTTATCAAGCTTCATGTCCACGCGGCCGATGCTGCCGCCGCTCATGCTCGCCACGTCGCCGTCGATAAACGCGCCGGTGATGGTGCCGCCGGTCATGGTAAAGGTGTCGCGGTTATCGCCCTGCGCCAGGCCGTCGATGCGCCCGCCGGTCATCACGAAATCATCAATGCCCGCCCCTTGCGAAATCGTGCCGCTGACGACCCCGCTGTTAATGACCGTCCGATCCGCCCCGCTGCCCTGATCGATATTGCCGTTGATCTGGCCGTTGTTCATGGTGAAAGTATCGTTGCCGGAACCAAAGTTCACCGCCCCGCTCACCGTGCCGCTATTGGTGAACGCATTATTGCCGCTGCCGTTGAACTGCACGGCGGTGCCGGAAGCGTTGGCGATAATGCCGCTGTTGTTGAGCACGCTGGAACCATTGCGAAACAGAATGCCATCGGCAAGTATCCCGGCGTTAGTCACCGTGCTGCCATCGCCCAGCGAAACCGAGGGGCCGCTGGCAACATCGATCCGGCTGCCCGAATTATTGTTGACCGTCACGCCCGTTACGCCGTTGGCGCTAACCACCGCAGTCGTTTGTGGATTGGGGAGAGTATTCGTGCAGGTGACCGTCTGGCCGCTGGCGGGGCTTACATCATCGCAAGCGGCTCTGACAGGCTGAAGGCTCAGCAAGGCCAACGTGAGGCCAGCCGCAACGGGGGTCAAGATCCAGCTTGTGGAAGAGGGAGTTTTCGCCATGTCGCCACCTGCATGTCTTATTCTTTATCATTAAGATTTAGTAGCTAATAGCGAGACAGGCAACAAACGGAGCGGATTGTCCGTTACAGGAAGGCCATCACCAGCGCAGAAATCGCATCAAATCCCGTCGCCATCAGGCGTTCAAAGAACGGGGCCAGCGTTTGTGCGATCAGAAACAGCGCCACCATACCCACGCTGAGGGTCAGCGGAAAGCCCACCACGAAGATAGAGAGCTGCGGCGTCAGGCGATTCAGCAGCCCGAGCGTGAAGTTAATGCACAGCAGCAGCGCGATAATCGGCAATCCGAGCATCAGGCCCTGGCTGAAGATAAGCCCGGCATGGCTGAATACCGCAAGAAAGCCCCCGGCGTGCAGCGGCGCGGCGTTGACCGGCAGCGCCTGAAAGGTATCGGCCAGTACCGACAGCAGCCAGAGATGGCCGTTGAAGGTGAGAAACAGCAGCGTGACCAGCAGGTTCAGAAAGCGGGAGATAACCGGGCTGTTACCGCTGCCGGGATCGAAAAAGGTCGCAAACGAGAGGCCCATCTGCATGCCGATAATCTCACCGGCAAGGCGCACCGCCGCGAAGATAAACTGCAGCGTCAGCCCCATCGCCGCCCCGATAACAACCTGCTTGGCGACTACCCAAAGGCCGGTCCAGGAGTAGAGCCCAATCTGCGCGTCGGGGGTGCTGTCGCCCATCAGCAGAGCAATCATCAGCGCCAGTCCGGCACGCAGGCGGCGGCTCACTGCTTTCTCGCCAAAAATGGGTGCCACATGCAGCAGCGCTGCCACGCGGGCCAGGATGAAAAAGTAGTGGCTGATCAGCCCGTAAAGCTGATCGAGGGGAAGTCCAAATGCCATTAGCCGATGGTGTAAGGCAGAGAGAGAAACAGCGCGCGGGTGTATTCAATGAACATGTTCATCATCCATGGCCCCAGCGCCACCGCCACGCCAACAATCATCAGCACTTTGGGGATAAAGCTCATGGTCATTTCGTTAATCTGGGTCGCCGCCTGAAAAATACTGACGATAAGACCGGTAAACAGCGCCACCAGCAGCAGCGGACCGGAGACCATCAGGCCGATTTTGATGGCCTGCATACCCAGCACCATCACGCTTTCGGGAGTCATCGTCGGTTCCTCAACTGTAGAAACTTTGGGCAAGCGAGCCCATCAGCAGCTGCCAGCCGTCCACCAGCACGAACAGCATTAGTTTGAAAGGCAGCGCAATCGTCGTAGGCGGCACCATCATCATCCCGAGCGCCATCAGAATGCTGGCAACCACCAGGTCGATAATCAGGAACGGAATAAAGATGGTGAAGCCAATCTGGAAGGCGGTTTTCAGCTCGCTGGTGACGAACGCCGGCACCAGGATGCTCAGCGGGACCGCTTCCGGCCCGTCAATCGCATCGGATTTGGCGATTTTGGCAAACATCGCCAGGTCGCTCTCCCGGGTCTGATCCAGCATAAAGCTCTTGAGCGGCTTCACGCCCTCTGTCAGCGCCGTTTCCATGGTGATGGCGTTGTTTTGCAGCGGCAGCCAGGCCTTGTCGTAAATCTGATTAAACACCGGAGACATCACGTAGAAGGTCAAAAACAGCGCCAGCCCGACCACCACCTGATTCGGCGGTGCGGTCGGCGTGCCCAGCGCGTTTCGCAGCAGGCCCAGCACGATGATGATGCGGGTAAAGCCGGTCATCATCAGCAGCGCTGCGGGAATAAAGGTAAAGCCACTCAGCAGAACTAAGGTCTGTACCGGCAGTGACCACCCTTCTTCCCCCATCGGGCGACCAAGAATGATATCGCTGTTGGCCGCAAACGCGCCAACGGCAGGCAGCAGCAGGCCGACGCCCAGCAGCAGGGCTCTGAGTGTATTTCGGGAAATCATGATTAGCGGCTCTGGCGGTGTTTCTTAAGTAAGGTGTCCAGCATCGCCCCAAACGCGGCGGGCGCCGGCTGAGGTTCAGGCATTGGCGTTTCGGGTCTTGCCTGAGTGGCAAGACAGGTTACCTGCGTAGCGGTCACGCCAAGCACCAGCCGCTGTTCCCCCACGTCGACCAGCAGCAGGCGTTCGCGCCCGCCCAGCGATCTGCTGGCCACCACGTTCATGGCACCGTCCGGGTTCGTCAGACGGCGGGCAAAGCCGCTGCGCCGGGCAACCCAGGCCAGCGCCACCATCAGCAGCACGACCAGAGCCAGCGTACCACCCACCGTCATCAGCACGGACTCCTGCGACAGCGGGGCGTTCAGAGAAGCAGCGGCGTTCATTAGCGGCTCAGGCGGTGCATACGCTCAGACGGCGTAATGATATCGGTGATGCGGATGCCAAACTTGTCGGACACCACCACCACTTCACCCTGGGCAATCAGATACCCGTTGATCAGGATATCCAGCGGTTCACCGGCCAGACCGTCCAGCGAGACGACGGACCCCTGGCTCAGGCGCAGCAGCTCTTTGATGGTCATTTTGGTGCGCCCCAGCTCGACGGTCATTTTGACCGGAATGTCGAGGATCAGGCTCATTTCGTCAGACAGGGGAGACATCGCCATCTGATCGGCGGCACCCGCCGCGTGTTGTTCGCTTAGTGCATCGCCCCAGAGGTTATCGATGGACTGATCTTCAGCGCCCGACGAGGTATTCATATCGCTCATGGGGAAATTACTCCTTTGCAAAAGAGGACAGCGCCGGTTGAATCATCTGTTCAACCTTCAGCGCGTATTGATTGTTAACAGAACCGTATTTCGCCTTAAAGACCGGCACGCCGCCGACGCTGGCGTCAATAAACTCCTGCTTGTCGAGGGCGATAACATCCCCCTTCTTCATGCTCATCACGTTGGACAACCGCGTGCTCACGTCGGCAAAACGCGCCACCAGCTCCAGCTCGGTTTCGCGCATCTGGCTTGCCAGCATGCCGCGCCAGTGCGAATCCTCATGACGAGAGTTGTCCATCGGCGGGTTGCTCAGCAGCTCGCGCAGCGGCTCAATGGTGCTGAACGGGATACAGATATTGAATTCCCCGCGGTGCGAACCGATCTCCACCGAAAACGGGGTGGTGACCACCACATCGTTGGGCGACGAGGTGATATTGGTAAACTTCACCTGTATTTCAGAGCGGATGTATTCCGTTTTGATTTTGTAAATGGTGCTCCAGGCGAACTCGTACGCTTCCCGCGCCATACCCAGCATGCGGTGAATGACGCGCTGCTCGGTCGGGGTAAATTCGCGACCGTCCGCTTTGGTCGGGAAGCGACCATCGCCGCCGAACAGGTTTTCTACTGCCATAAACACCAACCCTGGCGAAAACGCCATCAGCGACGTGCCGCGCAGCGGATTCAGATGCAGCAGATTCAGGTTAGTCGGCACCGGAAGGTTACGGGCGAACTCATGGTACGGCTGAATTTTAATGTTGCCAGCGGTGATATCCGGACTGCGGCGCAGCAGGTTAAACAGCCCCATGCGAAACTGGCGGGCAAAGCGTTCGTTGATGATTTCAAGCGAGTGCAGACGCTCGCGGATCACCCGACGCTGGGTATGAGGATCGTAAGGCTTGATCCCCGAGTCAACGCGTGCGCCCTCGTCGCTGCTCTCGCTGTCGGCATTAAGCAGACGATCGATTTCGTCCTGAGATAAAAAGCTGTCAGCCATAAATAATTACCGCAGAATAAATTCGTTAATTAAAATATCCGTCGGGCGGATAGACTGTTGATGCGCCAGCGGTTTACTCAGCTCAGCTTGAATGTTGTCAATCAGCTGGCTCTTGCCGTCATCGGTCGATAAATTTTCAAAGGTTTGCTGTGTCAGCAGCATAAAAAGACGGCTTCGGTATTCCGGCAAATATTTCTCCAGCGTTAATTTTGACGCATTATCCGCAAGGCGAACGGAGAGGCCGACATAAAGCACGCGGTCCGACTCGTTACCGGTCGGCTTAAGGCTGACGGTGAAGGTGTTCATCAGCACATACAGTGGCTCAGCGAGCGGTGCTGGCGCTGCTGCAACAGCAGGAGGAGCGTTCTGAGCTGCCGCCCCCACAACAGGCTGCGCGGTTTTCATTTCCCAGAACATATATCCGGCAAAGCCGCACGCGGCGAGGGCAATAAAGAACATCAGGACGGTCAGAAGCGAGCGCGCCCCTCCGCCAGAGGCGGCTTTTTTATTTTTGTTGCTCATTGGTCTAAAACTCTGTCAATAAAAGAGAGCGACGCTGTGCGCTCTCGTTGAAATATGGCGCGTATTGTAGTCCACTTAATGAGCGAAATAATCAGGGGATGAAATTTCATTCCTGCGGCTTATTCAGCACTTCAGGCAAAAGTGTTAATTCCATAGGCAGCATTTTTTACCGGGGTTAACACCACCGGAACATTTTCTTCTTCCGCGCTGTTATCTTCGCTCTGTGAAGCGGCATGTTGTCCGCCGGAGCCGTGCTCGCCGTTCATCTGCCGATCCGCAAAGGGATTATCGGCGCTGACGTTGGCCTGCCCGAGCTGAATGCCTGAATCCGCCATCGCCGTGCGCAGCTGAGGGATCGCCTGCTCCAGTACCTGGCGCACCAGCGCGTGGTCGCTGACGATATGAATTTTCGCCTGCTCCTGCTGCAGACGCAGGGTGATGTGCAGCGAACCGAGCTCCTCCGGATGCAGGCGGATTTCCGCGTTCTGCACGCCATTACGGCTCATCATCACCACCTGCTGGCTTATGGCCTGCTTCCATTCCGGCGTGTCAAGGGAGTGGGGGATCGTGACAGCAGGCTGTGAGCCGATCGATGCAGGCGAACGCGAGGACGACGGCAGCACCGGGCTGAGATTCACCGGCAGCGTTGCCTCTGCGCCAGGACCGGCATCAGGCTGCATGGCTTCGGCAGGCATGCCCTGCATAGCGGATGCAACGCCTTCGGCGTTTGTCCTCAGCGTCTTCGGTGCCGCTTCCCCTTTCAATGGCTTCACTAAAATCTCGCCGCTTCCTTCCTGGTGGCGAATCCCCTGGGTCTGCGTCAGCGCGCCAGGAGTCAAATCACTCATGCCCGCTGGCTGCCCTTTCCCGGTGATCAGCTGCTGGAGCTGCCATTGGGGGGAAACCGCGCCCTCTTCCGTTGTCAGCGCGGGGAGAACAGCCAGCCCCCCTTTCTTCTCAGACAGGGCTGCCGAAGCGGCATCTTCTCCGACAATCGCCGCCAGGGCTTCGTCAGACGCAGGCAAGGCCGCACTGTTTTCAGGCAGTAATTCTGCCGCAAGGCCGGGGATAAGCAGTCCCATCTCCGCCAGTTTCTCTTCCAGCTCCAGGCTGAACGTTCCGTCCTCTTCGGGCAGCGACTCGCCGTCGGGCAACATTTTTGCGCCGCCCAACAGCAGCTTCGTGATATCAATAGTCATACTCTCTCTCTTCGTTGTCCCGCACGCTGGGCAAACTCATCCATCAGCTTCTGTTCATGACGGCTCTCAATCTGCGCCTGCGCCGTTTCACGACGCACAATCAGCGTTTCGAAGGCATTCAGCCGCTGCTTGTCGGCAATCCATCCGGCTTTGGCCCTGTCCACGGCCTGCTCGCAAACCTCAACGTGGTTTTCGTGCTGCTTCACCACCTGATTGAGCGACAAAATAAACGACTGATGATTGACCAGGTCCGCCACCGACATGCCTTTGCTGAGCATGCCTTCACGCAGCGACTGCTGATATTCATGCTCGTAATGCTGCAGCTGTTCATGCTGAGTCACGGCGCTTTGCAGGGACTGCTGGACGCTACCGAGCTGACGCGTGGTTTCCGTCAGCTTCTCTTCCGCCATATCCCGCAGCAGGGTCATTGGGTTCTTCACCTTCACGCGGCGCTCCTTAGCCGTTGCTCATCGTGGGGAACAGCCCGGAAAGCCCGGAGATGGCCTCTTCATAGCCGCTGCGCTCGTGGATCGCCTGATGCAGGAACGCTTCCAGCGCCGGGTAGTGTTCGATGGCCTGATCCAGTAGCGGATCGCTGCCCTTCACATACGCCCCCACGCTCACCAGGTCACGGTTGCGCTGATATGCGGAAAGCATCTGCTTGAAGCGCTGCACCTTGCGGTACTGCTCGTGTGGGATCAGTTCGGTCATCGCACGGCTGATCGAGGCTTCAATGTCGATAGCCGGATAGTGGCCCGCTTCCGCCAGGCGGCGGGAAAGCACAATGTGGCCGTCGAGGATCGCACGCGCCGAATCGGCGATCGGATCCTGCTGATCGTCGCCTTCGGTCAGTACCGTGTAAAACGCGGTGATCGACCCGCCGCCCGGTAATCCGTTCCCGGCACGCTCCACCAGCGCGGGCAGCCGTGCAAATACAGAAGGCGGATAACCTTTGGTGGCTGGCGGCTCGCCAATCGCCAGCGCGACTTCACGCTGCGCCATCGCATAGCGGGTCAGGGAGTCCATAATCAGCAGCACGTTCAGGCCGCGATCGCGAAAATCTTCCGCAATGCGCGTGGCATAGACGGCGCCCTGCATTCGCAGCACCGGGGAGACGTCTGCTGGCGCGGCAATCACCACCGCGCGCTCCCGTCCCTCCTGGCCGAGGATATTTTCAATAAAGTCTTTAACTTCGCGTCCACGCTCGCCGATAAGCCCCACCACAATCACGTCCGCCGTGGTGTAGCGCGCCATCATGCCAAGCAGCACGCTTTTGCCAACGCCCGAGCCCGCAAACAGGCCCATGCGCTGGCCGCGCCCCACGGTCAGCAGGCCGTTAATGGCCCGCACGCCAACGTCGAGGACGTTTTTAATCGGATCGCGGTGCAGCGGATTAAATGAAGCGGTGAACAGCCCGGCGACGGGTCTGCCAGGTGCCGGACGACCGTCCAGCGGGCGACCTTGCGCATCCAGCACGCGCCCGAGCAGGTGCGGGCCGACGGGAAGCTGTTTGCCCAGCGTGTCGTCGGCGTCCAGGGCGTAAACGCGCGCGCCGGGTAAAATGCCATCGACGTGTTCCAGCGGCATCAGATACAGCGTGTCGGCCTGAAAGCCGACGACTTCGGTTTCGATAGCCACCACGCCATGAGCCGTTTTGCGCTCCACGATGCACAGCGCGCCAATCGGCAGCTTCAGCCCCACGGCTTCCATCACCAGGCCAGTGGCACGGGTCAGTTTGCCGTACTGGCGGAAAGCAGGCATCTCATCCAGCTTGTCTTCCACCCTGTCGATAGCCGACAGCCAGGCCTTAAGACGCTGGCTCATTGTGACAGCTCCTCGCGGGCCAGCTGGCACAGCGCCTGCCAGCGGGTTTCCATGCTGGCGTCAAACTCAACGTCCGGGGTCACGATGCGACAGCCGCCCGCCGCCAGCTCCGCGTCACGATGTAACACCCAGCCGGAGGTTTTCAGCGTGTCGCCAAGTGCCTGTTCAATGCGCGGGAAATCCTGCGGATTGACGTGCAGTTCGATGGTGCCGTGCAGCAGCGCATCTTTCTTCATCAGCTTACGGATTTGCGTCACCAGGGCGTGGTTATCCGCAACGTTCAGCGAGCCGTAAAGCTGCTGTACCGCAGTCAGGGCAAGCTGCACCAGCCGACCGGGGATCAGGCTGTCGAGATTCTCCAGCGCCAGGCTGAACTGTCCGAGCCAGCCTTCGGCCTGCTTGAGCATCGCCTGCTGTTCGCTGCCCGCCTGCGCCAGCCCCTGGGCGAACCCGGCCTCACGACCTTCACGCAGTCCTGCTTCGTAGCCCTGCTGTCGCCCCTCTTCCTGACCGCGCGCCAGCCCCTGGCTGTGCCCTTCGCGTTCCGCCTGCTGGCGTAATCGCGCGAGCTCTGCCTTTAGTTGCGCTTCAGACTGCGCGGAGTCGAGCGTCGGCAGTGCCACCTCCGGCGTCTCATTCAGCAGATTTTCAGGCTGCCAGCTGCGCCACTGGACGGCATCAGCGTCGTTAAACGTAGGCATCTTCGCTGCCTCCAATCAGGATCTCGCCAGACTCGGCCAGACGGCGAACCACGTTGAGAATGGTTTTCTGCTCGGCTTCCACCTGAGAGAGGCGCACCGGCCCACGAGAGGCGAGATCTTCGGTCATCAGATCCGCCTGACGACGAGACATATTGCGGAAGAACTTGTGACGCAGCTCTTCGTTGGCCCCTTTGAGGGCGATGATCAGCGTCTCGCTCTCGACTTCCTGCAGCAGGCGCTGGATGGAGCGGTCTTCCACGTCCACCAGGTTTTCGAACAGGAACATTTCGTCGATGATCTTCTGCGCCAGCTCGCCGTCGAAATCGCGGACGGCTTCGATGGCGGACTCTTCCTGCTGAGATTTCATCAGGTTGAGGATCTCCGCCGCCGGACGCACGCCGCCCATCTTGCTGCGCTTGAGGTTCTGGCCGTGCAGCAGGTTGTTGAGCACTTCCGTCAGCTCCTGCAGCGCTGCTGGCTGTACGCCGC
The DNA here is from genome assembly GCF_900215375.1 of Enterobacter sp. CC120223-11. GTDB lineage: Bacteria > Pseudomonadota > Gammaproteobacteria > Enterobacterales > Enterobacteriaceae > Scandinavium. Next base: position 70,321 of record NZ_OBEF01000006.1, read on the forward strand.
CAAAGGTGGCGATACGCAGCATGATGTCGTTGCGCTCGCGATCCTCGAATTTGCCCAGCACGTCCGCCGCCTGGCTACGCTTCAGGTGAACCAGAATGGTGGCGATGATCTGCGGGTGCTCTTCGCGGATCAGATCAAACACCGACTGCGGCTCCATAAAGTTGAGCGTCTCGATACCGTTGGTGCCCTGGTGGGTATCCAGCAGATCTTCGAGCAGCGAGGAAGCACGCTCTTCGCCGAGCGCCTTCACCAGCACGCTGCGCAGATAGTCGTTGGTATTGAGGCTCAGCGCCGCGTATTCGTTGGAATCGTTTTTAAATTCCTGCAGCACTGCCGCCATCTGGTCATGGGTGAAGCCCGCCATATTGACCATTGAACTACTGATTTGCTTCACCTCATGGGCGTTAAGATGCTTGAACACCTCGGCCGCCAGTTCATCCCCCAGCGTCAGCATGACGATGGCGCTTTTTTCTGCGGCGTTCATGATTTGTGATCCTTATTCATCCACTGGCGAATCACCAGCGCGATAACGCGCGGCTCTTGCTCTGCCAGCTCACGCAGCTGCTGACTGTTAAGTTCGGTATCCACACGCTGCTGGGCGCGTTCACTTGCTTCCTTCTCGGAGGCACGTTTCTTCTCAGCCATCGCTTCTTCGCGGACTTCTTTTTCCATCTCCATCCGACGGATAGCCGTTTCCTGATGGCGCACCCAGGCAGGCTGCACCAGCTTGCGCCACATAACCCAGGCGATAATCGCGATAACCAGATAGCGGGCAATGGACATCAGCAGGGCATAGAAGCTCTCCTGTTTCCAGAACGGCGGGACAGGCTCTTCCACCACCCCGTTAAACGGCGAATTCATGATGTTGACGCTGTCGCCGCGGTTCGCGCTGTAGCCAATCGCTTCTTTCACCAGCGCGTTAATGCGCGTCAGCTCGGCTTCGCTAATCGGCCCGACCTTCGCCTCTTTGCCCTGCGGCAGATGGTTAATCACCACCGCCACCGACAGGCGTTCGATACGCCCCATCGTGGATTTGGTATGAGTCAGCGTTCTGTCGAGCTCAAAGTTGGTGGTGTCGTCATTGCGGTTGTTATAAGGCTGCGCAGTTTCGCGTCCGCTGACGTTGCTGGTCGGACGTTTGTCCGCCGCTGCCCCGTTCGAGTTCAGCGGCTGAGTGAGCGGCGCGGTGGCAGGCGCAGGCGGCTGATTGCTCAGCGCTCCCGGTACGCCGCTTGCGCCACGGCCGTTGCCCTGCTCGCTCAGGCTGGACTGGCGGCTACGGATCGCCATTTTTTGCGGATCGGCATTCGGCTGGTACTGCTCCTGGGTTTGCTCCTGCTGCGTAAAATCGACCTGCGCGGTGACCTGCGCCCGCACATTGCTGTCGCCCACTAACGGCGCAAGAATGCGCTGAATACGCTGCTGATAGTCGCTTTCGATATCGCTGGTGTATTTCAGCTGGGAAGTCTGCAAGCCCTGTAAGCCGCTCTGGGTCAGCAGGTTACCGCGCTGATCGACAATGGTGACATTGTCCGCAGGCAGCCCGGTGACGGCGCTGGAGATCAGGTGAGTGATAGCCAGCACCTGACCTTCATTCAGGCTACGGCCCTGAACAAGGTTGACGGTGACCGAGGCGGTTGGCAGCTTTTGTTCGCGCACGAACATCGAAGGCTTAGGCACGGCAAGGTGAACACGGGCCGTCTGCACGGGGCCCAGGTTCTCGATGGTGCGGGAAAGCTCCCCTTCCAGCGCTCGCTGGTAGTTCACCTGCTCACTGAACTGACTGATGCCGAATTTTTCTTTATCCAGCAGCTCAAAGCCTACGGAGCCCCCCTTCGGCAAGCCCTGCTGGGCCAGCTTCATGCGCGCCTCATGCACCTGGCCTTCCGGTACCATGATCGCGCCGCCGGGCGCGTCGATGCGGTAAGGCACATTGAGTTGCGTCAACTGAGCGACAATCGCTCCGCCGTCTTCATCGCTGATATTGCTGAACAGAACCCGGTAGCCCGGCTCCTTTGCCCAGAACATCAGCGCAATCACTACGGACAGCGCCGCGGCGCCGCAGATAACCAACAGCAGCTTCGGGCTTTCTCGCAGCGATGACAGGGCGGATTTTAATCGCTCTGTCGGATTGTTCGTTAAACCATTTAATGTGGCACTCATGCCGTAATCCTGTAAGAAATTGCATGCGAGGCGCATGCGTGTCGGCTCATATATTGCAGCGAACGGCAATCGACGAATTGAAATTTTGGTGGAATTTTCAGGAGGGTATTATCGTCCGGAGAGCGTTTTTTTTAATCCTGAATAAGCTCAAAGTTATGACGGCTTATTGGATTTTCTGCGCTATTTATCCGCGTGGTAAGCTGTCGGCGTTTAAAAGATGTGCGAAATTCTCGCGTTTTCTTTATTTATCAGGAAGTGAATAATGTCAGCAACTTTAATGCGTGGGGTCCTCGACCAGATTCAGGCCCAGGCGCAGCAGGTCACGTCACAGCCGAACTCCCGGCTTATCGGGGCGGAGAAAGCGCCTGCGTTTTCTGACGTTTTATTTAACAGCATTAGCGAAATAAATAAAACACAGCTTGACGCAAAAAATACCACCCAGCAATGGATGTCGGGCAGCAGTGATATTGGTTTGAATGACGTAATGCTGTCGATGCAGAAATCCTCTATTTCATTTAACTTTGGTGTCCAGGCGCGCAATAAAATGCTCAGCGCTTATCAGGAAATCATGAATACCCCTGTATAAGGCCCATTGTTAATCTATGAGCGAAATTAACTGCGGTTCTGCGCGCTTATTACGGAATTCACCCACGTTAACCGACGGTGAATTACAGCGTATTGGCAAGCTTATTTATCACCGAGCGGGCATCGTGGTGAATGCCCAGAAGCGGGAGATGATTTACAACCGCCTTTCCCGGCGCCTGCGGGTGCTGGGGTTAAGCCGTTTCAGCGACTACGCCGGGATGCTGGAGTCTCATGCAGAGCATCCTGAATGGCAAAATTTTATTAATGCGTTGACGACCAACCTGACCTCCTTTTTCCGCGAGTCATACCACTTTCCGGTGCTTGCGGAACATGCACGTCAGCGGTCAAACGGCTACCGCGTCTGGTGTACTGCGGCTTCGACCGGCGAAGAGCCCTGTTCGATTGCAATGACCCTCGACGAGTGCCTGGGCGCAGCGATTGGCGGGCCGCGGGTCTGGGCTTCGGACATTGATACCGAAGTGCTGACCAAAGCGGAAACCGGAGTATATCGCCTGAGCGACCTGCAGGCGCTGACCCTGGCTCAGAAGCGCCACTACTTTTTACGCGGCACGGGCGACAACAGCGAGCAGGTAAAGGTAAAGCGTGAACTGCTGGCGGGTATCCATTACCAGCAGCTCAATCTGCTGGACGCCAGCTGGGCGGTGCCTGCGCCGTTCGACGCCATATTTTGTCGCAACGTCATGATTTACTTCGATGCGCCGACCCAGCAAAAGCTGCTGGCACGCTTTGCGCGGATGCTGAAGCCCGGTGGCCTGCTGTTTGTTGGCCATTCAGAGCACTTTACCCATCCGCATATTCCGCTGCGCCTGCGTGGACAGTCGGTGTATGAGCTCACGGAGGCCAGCAAGTGAGGCGTATCCGGGTGCTGGCGGTCGATGACTCCGCGCTGATGCGCAACCTGCTCAGCACGATAGTCAGCCAGCAGCCCGATATGGAGATGGTCGGAACCGCCCCGGATCCGATCATCGCCAGGGAGATGATCAAAAAGCTAAATCCGGACGTGCTGACGCTTGATGTCGATATGCCTCGGATGGACGGACTGGAGTTTCTCTCCCGGCTGATGCGCCTGCGCCCAATGCCGGTGGTGATGATCTCTTCGCTGACGACCCGCGGATCGAAGGCCACGCTGGCGGCGCTGGAACAAGGGGCGGTGGATTTTTTACCCAAGCCCGATCATCAGGTCGCAGGGGATCTGGATCGCTGGGCGCAGCTGGTAGTGGAAAAACTTCGCATCGCTGCGAAAGCGAAACCCGGTACCCAGCACGGCGGACAGGCAATACGCCCGCTTCTGTCGGGGAGCCGTGCCGCGCAGGAAAGTCTGATTGCCATAGGCGCGTCAACGGGCGGCACCGAAGCCCTGCGCCGGGTACTGATGCCGCTGCCGGTCGATTGTCCGGGGATTGTCATTGCTCAGCACATGCCGTCCGGCTTTACCCGCTCCTTTGCCCAGCGGATGGATTCACTGTGCCAGATAACCGTGCGCGAAGCCGAAGATGAAGAGCCCATCTCGCCGGGAAGCGCGCTAATCGCCCCTGGCGATCGCCATCTTGAGATTGTGCGTCGGGGAAAAGGCTACGTCGTGCGGCTAAGCGATGCGCCTGCGGTCAATCGCCATCGCCCTTCGGTGGATGTGCTGTTTGATGCCGTGGCACAGCAGGCCGGTCGACACGCCAGCGCAGCCCTGCTGACAGGCATGGGCAGCGATGGCGCCCGCGGCCTGCTGAACCTTCGTCAGGCCGGGGCGTATACGCTGGCGCAAAGTGAAGCCACCTGCGTGGTGTTTGGTATGCCGCGGGAAGCTATCGCGCTTGACGCGGCCTGTGAGGTTGCCGACCTCGATGATATCGGCGCACGGCTGCTGGAAAGCTTCAGCCGCAAAAAACACAAGTAACCGACCAAGCCCCCAGGAGAACCCTCATGTCGGATAAAAATTTACGCTTTCTGGTGGTGGACGACTTCGCCACCATGCGCCGTATCGTACGTAACCTGCTGCAGGACTTAGGCTATAAGCACATTGAAGAAGCAGAAGATGGTCAGGACGCGCTCAACAAGCTGCGAACCAGCGAGTTTGATTTCGTGGTCAGTGACTGGAACATGCCGAATCTCGACGGCCTTGAGCTGCTGAAAACCATCCGCCTCGACCCGGGGATGGCGAAGCTGCCGGTACTGATGGTCACCGCTGAAGCCAAGCGTGAAAACATCATTGCCGCCGCGCAGGCCGGGGCCAACGGCTATATCGTTAAGCCCTTCACCGCAGCGACGCTCGAAGAGAAGCTCGGCAAGATATTTGAAAAGCTGGGGGGTTAGAGATGCCTTCTGACGCCCCAATGCAAACGACCGAAAATACCCGAGATCTGTTTCTGCGCATCGGCCAACTGACCCGCCTGCTGCGTGACAGTATGGCCAACCTGGGCCTGGAACAGGCCATTATGGAAGTGGCCGATGCGTTCCCGAACACCCGCGACCGCCTCAACTACGTGGTCGGCAAAACCTCGCAGGCGGCCGATCGCGCGCTGACCAGCGTCGAGGTTGCCCGCCCGTTGCAGGACAGCATGAGTGAAAGCGCGACCGATCTTAGCCAACGCTGGGATGCCTGGTTTGAGGCGCCGCAGCCGCTGGAAGACGCCCGGGAGCTGGTGACCGCGACCCGTCATTTCCTGCGTGAAGTGCCGGACATGACCCAGCAGACCAACCGCCAGCTCACCGACATCATGATGGCGCAGGATTTCCAGGATTTAACCGGCCAGGTGCTGCAAAGCCTGATGCTGGTGATTGAGACTGTGGAAAAAGAGCTTATCAGCGTGCTGGTGGAAAACATGTGCGACCGCGACAGCAATTCGCAGGAGAGCGAAGCGCAGCTGAAGAACGGACCCCAAATCAATGCGTCAGTCGAAGGCATTGTCGCTTCTCAGGATCAGGTAGATGACCTGCTGGAGTCGCTCGGCTTCTGATGAAGCGGCGCACAGGCTATGTCTGAAACAAGCGACAGCGACAAAACAGAAGACCCCACACCCCACCGAAAACAGAAAGCGCGCGAAGAGGGACAGGTTCCCCGATCGCGTGAACTGACCACGCTTGCGATGCTGCTGGTCGGTTGGGGGTTAATGGTGGCAGGCGGCGGTTACCTTGCCGGAGAGCTGCAGCACCTGTTGCATAACGGCCTCTCCTTCGACCGGCTGCTGGTGCGCGACCCGCATCACATGCTGCATCAGGCTGCCTCGCTGCTGGGTATCGCGTTTATGGCGATTATGCCGTTTGTCGCCGGGTTGTTTATCACCGCGCTGACCGCGCCGTCGCTGATTGGCGGCCTGAACATCAGCGGTAAGGCAATCAAGTTCAGCGGCAAGAAGCTCAACCCCATCAGCGGCATCAAGCGGATGTTCTCCGCACAGATGGTGTCGGAGATGGTGAAGTCGATTCTTAAAGTGCTGCTCGCCGGAATCGGCGGCTCGCTTTTTTTGCTGCTTAACAAAGCGAAGTTTATCGCGCTGGTGTTCGAACCGCTGGGCATGGCGCTCAGCGACATCAGCGGGCTGCTGCTCGGCTGCATGCTGACCATCATTATGGCCCTGATCCCGATGGTGGCGTTTGACGTTATCTATCAGATCTGGAGCAACCTGAAAAAGATGCGCATGAGCCGTCAGGAAGTGAAAGACGAATTTAAGAATCAGGAAGGCGACCCTCAGCTTAAGGGACGCATCCGCCAACTGCAGCGCCAGATGACGCAGAGCCGAATGATGTCCGATGTCCCGACCGCAGACGTGGTGGTGAACAACCCGACCCACTTCTCGGTGGCGCTGAAGTATCAGGAAGGCAGCATGGGCGCACCAATGGTGGTTGCCAAAGGCACCGGGTTGATTGCCCTGCGCATTCGCGAGCTCGCCGAAGAACACCGCGTGCCGATGCTTGAAGCCCCGCCGCTGGCGCGTGCGCTGTATAAACATTGCGAACCTGGTGCCCCGGTTCCCACGGAGCTTTACAGCGCCGTCGCCGAAGTTCTGGCCTGGGTCTATGGCCTGCGCCGCTGGCGCAAAGGGTTTGGTTTACGTCCGCAGCAGCCGAAAGATCTTCCGGTGCCGGACGGGATGGATTTTGCACAAGAGAGTAGAGAGTGATGGCCAATATCGCCACCAAATTACGTTTACCCAACATGAAGGAAACTCAGTGGCAGGTGCTGGCCGGGCCGGTGCTGATCATGACCATCCTTGCGATGATGATCCTGCCGCTGCCGACCTTCGTCCTGGATCTGCTGTTCACGTTTAACATCGTGCTGTCGATCATGATTCTGCTGGTGGCGATGTTCACCCAGAACACCCTCGAGTTCTCGGCGTTTCCGACGGTGCTGCTGTTTTCCACCCTGCTGCGCCTGGCGCTCAACGTGGCTTCTACCCGTGTGATCCTGATGCACGGGCATACCGGTTCGGCGGCGGCAGGTCAGGTGGTCGAAGCGTTTGGCCATTTCCTGGTGGGCGGCAACTTCGCCATCGGGATCATCGTCTTCGTGATCCTCATCATCATCAACTTTATGGTGATTACCAAGGGTGCAGGCCGTATCGCCGAAGTGGGCGCACGCTTCACCCTCGACGGCATGCCGGGCAAGCAGATGGCGATCGACGCCGATCTCAACGCCGGGCTTATCGGCGAGGAGGAAGCCAAACGCCGTCGTAAAGAGGTCACCCAGGAAGCGGACTTCTACGGCTCGATGGACGGTGCCAGTAAGTTCGTGCGCGGCGATGCTATCGCCGGGCTGATGATCATGGCGATCAACATCATTGGTGGCCTGGTCATCGGCGTGATGCAGCATGATATGTCGGCGGGCATGGCGGGTGAAACCTATACCCTGCTGACGATCGGTGACGGCCTGGTGGCGCAGATCCCAGGGCTGGTTATCTCCACCGCCGCAGGCGTGGTAGTGACCCGCGTGGTCAACGACCAGGACGTTGGCGAGCAGATGGTCGGCCAGCTCTTTACTTCTCCGCGCGTAATTGTTCTGTCGGCAGGCGTGATTGGCCTTCTGGGGCTGATCCCCGGCATGCCTAACTTTGTCTTCCTGCTGTTCACCGTCACGCTGCTGGCGATTGCCTGGTGGCTGCGCGGAAAAGAGGCGGAGAAGAAAACGGCAGGCCCGTCTCGCGCAGGCGCAGAAGACCCGGCAATGGCGGAAGCGGAAGCCGCGCAGGTCAACGAAGCCACATGGTCTGACGTCATGATGGAAGACGTGCTGGGGCTGGAGGTGGGCTATCGGCTGATCCCGATGGTCGATCACGAACAGCAGGGCCAGCTGCTGACCCGCGTGCGAGGCATTCGTAAAAAATTCGCCCAGCAGATGGGCTTCCTGCCTCCGGCGGTGCATATCCGCGATAACCTCGATCTGCTGCCGACCCGTTACCGGATCCTGCTGAAAGGGGTAGAGATCGGCAATGGTGAGATCCAGCCGGATCGCTGGATGGCGATAAATCCAGGCTGTGCCGAAGGAGAAGTCCCTGGCACGCCTTGCGCCGAGCCAACGTTTGGCCTGCCCGCGCTGTGGATTGATGAAGTCCATCGCGAGCTCGCGCAGACGCTGGGCTATACCGTGGTGGATCCAAGTTCGGTTGTCGCGACCCATCTTAACCACCTGATCGCCACCCATACCGATGAACTGTTTGGTCGCCAGGAAGCACAGCAGCTGCTGGATCAGCTGACGAAGCAGTCGCCAAAGCTGGTGGAAGATTTAATTCCGGCGGTAATTAGCCTGACGACGTTGCATAAAGTGTTGCAGAACCTGCTCTCTGAGCGGGTGCCTATCCGCGATATGCGCACCATTATTGATACGCTTGCCGAGTTTGCCACCAGCCAGAGCGATGCCGACGAGCTGACCGCGCGCGTGCGGGCACGACTTTCCCGCGCCATCACCCAGCAGTGGTTCCCGGGTGAAGAAGATGTGCAGGTGATCGGGCTCGATCTCTCCCTTGAGCAACTGCTGGTGCAGGCCACCCAGAGCGGGAGCGCCATCGAACCGGGCATTGCCGAGAACCTGATGAAGCAGACCGAGCAGGCGCTGCTGCACCAGGAAGGGCTTGGCGCGCCGCCGGTGCTGCTGGTGAACCCGGCGCTGCGCCTGATGCTGTCGCGCTATCTGCGCCGCCTGTTCCCGCAGATGGCGGTGCTTTCAAGCCAGGAGATCAACACTCAGCGCAACGTCCGCATGACGTGGATGATTGGAGGCAAAGCGTGATCCGCCATGGATTGCTGGCCATTCTGCTCAGCTCGTCCGCTGCGATGGCGGCAGAGGGCTCATGGACCAGCCAGAGCTTTGGCGGCACCCTGAGTCTCGGCCAACAGACGTTGACCAGCCGGGCCATTAAAGTCTCTTCTTCCCTGCCTGCCGGCGCGGTGGCTCAACGCGTGGCGTGGAAAATCAGTACCGACCGCCACACGCCCGTAGGCTTTCAGGCAAAGATTTGCGGCGGCGGACGCTGCCTGCCCCTGCCGGGAATGGCCGGGGAAATCCCCTTGCCCGCGGGTTTTCCGGCGGGAGGACCGTTCCATTTTGAGTACAGGGTGGCGGTACGCGGGCCGCTGCGCCCAGTACTGACGGTGCTCAGCAACCAGCTGACGGTGCACTATGGCTCGCTGCCGTCGCGTCGGGCGAAGGGTTAACCCCTTCACATTTCAGGGGAATAACGCGGGTCTTAACATTTATCTGTGTTATGATTCCGCCGTTATTTCCACTTATCCCAACTCTGAGGCTTGATGCTGGAGAATGTAATCTAAAGATAATCAGTGTTCTGACCTCCCCGGCCAGACTGATTATCGCTGCGCTTAAACCTTACGCACGCATCTAAGGATGACGTGTTCGTTTTTGCACATGTTGATTACAGGCATTTCCAGTATGAATATTTCCAAACCAGAACAACGCACCCTGCACGTCCTCGCTAAGGGCGGCCGCATTATGCACACACGCGACACATCCGGCCGCATTACCCACGTTGAGTGCTATTCCCGCGAAGGGTTGCTCCTCAGCGACTGTACGCTCGCCGTTTTCCGCAAGCTGAGAACCAAGAAGCTGATTAAATCCGTTAACGGCCAGCCGTACCGCATCAACACCACCGGGCTGAACAACGTGCGTGCCCAACTGGATAACCGCTAAAATAAGACGCTGCCCCGCCGTGAAGCGGGGCAAACTTCATCTCAAAAAATCCCTTTCTGGCGCACCTTATTCATTTTCTGCGTCGGCGCATCAACGGCGCTGAGACTGACTTCTTCCGTCTGAGCACTGCGCGGAGATTCCTGCGCACTGGCGCTTCGGCCGCTCACCCGCAGCTGCTGAAGCAGCAAGTGCTGTTGTTCCAGCAGCGTTTTCAGTTCCGCCACTTCACGACGCAGGCTCTCCGTCTCAGGTGCGGCGGCAGACGTCTGCGCATTCTGTGGAGGCAACGCCTCGGTAAACAGCGTGCGCAGTTGTTCGAGCTGCTGCTGGCTGAAGTCCATTGCAGCAGCAGGTGTGTTTTTTGGCGCATCGCCCGGCAGCAAGGCATCGTGCTGGAGCTCGGCGCAGAGGCTTTCGAGGCTGAGCGCTTCACGCCCAAGCGATTCGGCGATGCGGCTGCACAGCTGAGGCTTCAGCAGGTGCAATTGCAGACCCGCCAGGTAGACGTTGCGGTGAAAACGGCGGATCTCCATGTTGGCTTCGGTCACGCCGCTGCCCGCCTGCTGCACTGCATCGTGCCAGGTTTTCAGCTGCATCATCGCCCGCTGATCGGCGCGGGAGGCCTCCGGCGAGAGGTGGAGCGACAGGTTAACCCGTCGCGTCTGCCCGCTACGCATCCTCACCCACCTCAATCATCTGCGGGGGAGCAACCTGCTCCACGCCGGACTCCGCGTGATAGAGGCAAATCTCACGGGAGAGCGCACTCTGCGGGTTGTCGATGGTGACCACGCGGTCGCCCAGCGTCGAGTAAGCCTGCCGCAGTGCAGACTCAATCAGGTGCGCACCGCCGCCGACCACGTACACGCGGTTCGGGTTCTTGGCGAATTTCTTCGCTTCATACGCCACCTGATCGCCCAGCTCCTGAATTTTGGTTTCGATGCGCTCAAGGATCTCATCGATCCGCGACTCATCGTTAATCACGCTTTTTACAAAATCCATGTCGTGACGGCGCTTAATCAGCTCATTCGCCACCAGGTAGCTGGAGTCGCTGTCGGCAGCGGCCAGCAGTTTGCGGGTGGCGTCGGTCACCATCGCCACGCCGATTTCGTTGTTGCCGTAAATGGCCGAAACATCGTCGAATTCGCCGACGATGACGCCCATATCCAGCGTGGTGCCACCGCAGTCAATGACCAGTGATTTAGTGAACTCATTCACGCTGGAGTTGAGCAGATGCGACAGCGCCGCAGGCAGGCTCTCCGGCATCACCTGCACGTCGACGATGCGGAACAATTCGCCTTTGTTCAGGGAGATCTCACGCATCAGGTTGCGGCGCTTGGCTTCAATGCGCTCATCGTTGCGCTGGCAGTCGTCCGGCTTGTAGAACTGGGTAATCGGCAGCGTGACCACGATTTCGACGTCGCACGGCGTAAGACCGGTCTGCAACAGCGCATGGTGTACCGCCAGCAGGTTCAGATCGTCATACTGATAGTCGATATGGGTGGTGGAGAGCGCTTTGTCTGAAGTGGCGTCGTAAGTGTATTTGGTGGTGCCGATGGTGTAGTTGTACACCGCCGTGCCACGCAGCAGCGCCGCGCTTTTCCAGTCTTTGCGAAACGAGTTCGGCGACACCACGGTTTTCAGGGTGCCGTTCTCGATCCAGCTAATTTTGACGTTGGTGGAGCCATCATCAATGGCGAATTTCATACGGGTTACGGTCATGGGAATTACTCAATCTAAGGTATGGGTTACAGCACCGCGTCGTCGGTCAGGATGCGACGGGCGCCGAGATAATGGTCTTGCCAGAAGTTATCGGTCAGCTGGCTGATGCGGATATTCAGGCCCGTGCGCGGCGCTTCAATAAACTGGCCGTCGCCGAGATAGACGCCGACGTGGTCGGCCCCCGGCCGCTCGCTGATATCAAAGAACACCAGGTCGCCGCGCCGCAGTTTTTCCTGGCGCACGGTTTTGAGGTGCTTATCCTGATACATGGCGTTGGCGGTACGCGGCAGTTTGCGGTTGAGAACGTGGTTCCAGGCGTAAAACACCAGGCCGCTACAGTCGAAGCCTTCGCCCGGCGACTGGCCGCCCCAGACGTAAGGCTTGCCGAGCTGCTGCTTCAGGCGAGCGATAACGATGCGCAGCGAGGCCTCCGCTTTCGGCGACAGCTTTTCCTGCCCCAGCTCCTCCGGCGTCGGCATCCACAGCGCGTCCGAGCCTCCGAAGCGGCCCGGCTGCCAACGGGAATGCATCGCCAGCATTTCGCGATTTTTTACACGGTCGAGGCGTTTGCGTTCTGCTGCGCTGCGCTTTTGCTCCGGGGTCAGCGGTACGGTGGCGATGCGCAGGCGCACTTTCGCCATCAGCCGGTCGCGATTTTTCTTTCGCTTCGCCGCCTCAAGACTCTTTTCCCGCGTCAGGGAGGATTTCACCTCCTGCGGGCGGGCCTCGGTGACGCCCGGGAACAGCAGCGCCAGCGTAATAAGAAGAAAAAAAGGTGCCTGAGCTCGTGAGGCGAGGCGTACAGGCACAAAACGGACTGAATTCAACATGGACATCACTACGGAATATTGTGCGTTTCAACCTTCGAGAGGTTGTCGACCAGCGGCTTAAGGACTTTTTCGCCGTGCTGACCGAAGAACTGGTAAAGGGATTCGCTGGCGGAGTGCGTCAGCACCATAATTTCAATGCGGCGATTGGCCGAGCTCAGCGGGTTTTGCGGATCGAGCAGCATCTGATCGGCCATTCCGCTGACCTGCAAAATTTGATTCGGATCGAGGCCATTGCGGGTCAGCACCGTGCGGGCCTGCATTGCACGCTCGCCAGAAAGGTTCCAATTGTTGTACAGTTCCTGGTCGCGGAAGTGGGTCCCATCGGTATGACCGGTGATAATGATTTTGTTATCAATGGTGCTCAGCGCCGGGGCAAACTCACCCAGCAGACGCTTAAAGAACGGCGTCAGGATCGCGCTACTGCGCTGGAACATTTCACGCTTCTGATCGTCGGTGATCAGGATCCGCAGCCCCTGCGGCACAATTTCCAGCTTCAGGTTGGACTGGGCGTCGTAGGCGGAGGTGATCTTCATGATGATCCGCGCCAGGTCCTCTATCTCCCGCTGCGAACGCTTGTTGACGTCTTCCAGACTCTGGGAGTGCTTCACCTGCTGCGTCATGTCCTTCAGCGGATCGGTCGGGCCCTGGCCCGTCACCTTTTTCTTCGACAGCGCATCACCGGTGGTCAGCACCGCCATTTTGCCGCCCGCCTCTTTGCGGGTCACGGGGGTAATCGAGTGACCTTCAAAAATGGATTCGCCGTTGAGCGTCGAGACTATCTCCTTGCGCTCCTCTTCGGTCACCGCCCCCATGATCCACAGCACCATAAACAGCGCCATCATCGCGAGGGTAAAGTCAGCAAACGCCACTTTCCACGCCCCGCCGTGAAAGGCCTCGTGGCCCTTACGCGCGGAGCGTTTGATTATCGTGGTGTGCTCTTTATTGCGGCTGCGCATTACATCTCACCCGTCATCTGGTTCACCCAGCCATCAAGGGTGGCAAACGTCGGTTTGGTGTCCATCGGCAGCATTTTGCGCCCGGCGTCCACCGCCAGCAGCGTCGGTTTGCCCGCCACGTGGTTTACCAGCACGGTACGCACGCACTCCAGCACCGCAATTTTCTTTTTCGTGCGCTGCTCCATGGCGTTCGCTACTGGATCCATAAAGCAATAACAGAAGAATACGCCGAGGAAGGTGCCGACCAGCGCCGCCGCGACCTTCACGCCGATGACGGCGATGGAGCCGTCAATGGACTGCATGGTGATGATGATCCCCAGCACCGCCGCACAGATACCGAAGCCCGGCATCGCCTCTGCGGTACGCTGCAAGGAGCGTGAAGGCTGTAGCAGATTCTCTTCCATCGCCACCAGCTCCTGCTCAAGAATGCCTTCGAGCTCGTGCTCGTTGATCTTGCCCATCGCCATCAGGCGGAAGTTATCGGAGATAAAAGTGATCAGCGGCTTGTCGCCCAGCAGCAGCGGGTACTTCTGGAATAGCGGGCTGTTTTCAGGCAGTTCGATATGTTCATCCAGCACCTTCAGGCCGCCGTCCTGCACCAGCTCGAGCAGTTCATACAGCAGCATCAGCAGCTGACGCTGGTATTCGCTGGTGTGCTCGTCCTTGCGCAGGATGCCGCGAAACTGACGCCCCATTTCCGCAAGGACCGGGCGAGGGTTCGCCAGCACCATGGCACCAATGCCTGCCCCAAGGATGATGACTATCTCACCCGGCTGCCAGAAGGAGGCAAGACGCCCTCCCGACATAATAAAGCCGCCGACAACGCAGGCGAGGATGATAAAAATACCGAAGAATTTCTGCATGACACTTTCACTTATCGAAAAAAGACTGAATTTTCTGCGCGATTTTTTTGTTGAGCTGACAGACGCGGGCCTCGGTTAAATCGAGGACCAACGCAATCTCTTTCAGGCTCATCTCGTGCTGGTAATAGAGCGTCAGAATGAACTGTTCACGCTCGTCAAGGCTTACCAGCGCGCTGCGTAGCGTCCGGCTGACGATCATCTCGTCTTCCAGAGGACGGCTGTCGAGCGCGCCGGTATAGATGTCGTTGCCCAGAAGGTCATCCAGACTCTCAAGGCTTCTGGCACAGTCCAGCAGCAAATACTCCTGGTACTCCTCCGCCGTAATGGAAAGGTGCAGCTTCAGATCCTCAAAGGTCGGCGGGTGCCCGAGCTTGCGGGAGAGCTCGCGAATGGCATCGTTCAGCTTGTGTGTTTTCTGCCGCAGGCGGCGCGGGCGCCAGTCGAGCTGGCGCAGCTCATCCAGCACCGCGCCCCGCACGCGCTGAACGGCAAAAGCACCAAACTGCTCGTCGGGGTGGCCGTAGCGGCGCAGGGACGTCAAAAGCCCCATCAAGGCAATCTGCTCCATGTCCTCTTTGTCCATCACGCTGCTGGCCTGGTAAGCCAGCTGGCGGACAACTTTGTTCACCAGCGGCAGATAAGCCTGCAAATAACGGGCCTCGTCTGCCGGGGTCAGCGCCTCACTGGCGATAAAATCAATCATTTCAATCACAACGCACGAATTACTGGAAAACCATCTTGCTGATGATCACGTCATCAAACGGGACGGGAATGTTCAGGCTGGCAAATTTTTCGACGTAGGCCGCTTTGAGCTTGCTGTGCAGCGTGCCAATGCTCATCTCACGCACGTCGTGGTAATCCATGTCCGACAGCAGGCTGACTGTTGCCCCACGAATGGCCGGGATCATGTCCTTTGCGCTCTGCGTTTTCTGCGGATCTGAGGTCGCAAGGTTGACCTCCAGCAGCAGATAGCGCTCGTTGCTGTCGTTTCCTTTGAGGGTGATCACCACGTTTTTGATCTCAACAAACTCCACTGTGCGGGGCTCAGTTGAGCTGAATAAACCGGACAACGGGCTTTCCCCGCTGGCGGTATCAGCGCGCAGGAAGTGCATTCCGGCGACGGTCATCGCGGCGGCACAGACCGCCGTGATCAGGGCGATCATCACCCCAAAAAGCATTGTTTTTGCGTTCATCGTGTCCTTTCTCTTAAACGGTCAGTAAGACCGGGTCGTGGTCATGGCGCAGCGCATCATGCTCTGCGAAAGACTGGTCATTACCCGCCAGGATGGCGGCTTCCTGTTCCCCGGCGAAGCCCTGGCCTCTGCCCTGCTGCTGGCCCGACTGCGAGGAAACCTGGACGTTAACCTGAATAAAGTTTTGCTCGGTCAGGCTCTGGCGCAGATCGTTACTGGTCTGCTGCAGCGCCCGATAAACCTCAGCGTGGCTGGCATTGATTTGCACCTGCATCCTGCCGTTGTCGACCTGTAGCGAGATGTCGATCTTGCCCATATCCGGCGGATCGAGGCGGATGGTTGCGTGCTGGATCTGATTTTTCACCTGGATCTGCAGGCGATCGCCCAGCGCGCTTTGCAGCTGCTGCGACCAGCGGTTGTCTTCGGTATCGACATGCACGGGCGCATGCTGCATCACGCCAGTTGCTGCGGGCGATGCGCCCACGGACGGCGCCGCAGAAACGGCAGGCATTGCGGGCGCGACGACACCCGCGGTCGTCAGGGTGTTAAACAGCTGCGGCGTGACCGGCTGCATCTCTTTCGGCAACGGCACGGCCGTTTCTCCGCCCGTAGCAGCGTGAACCGGAAGCGCTGGCACAGTGGTCAGCGTCGGCGCGAGGCCGTTCATGGCAGGCATGTTCGGCGTGAGCGACAGCGTTGGGGCCGTATTCATCGACACCGCCAGCGGCTCCGGCTGAGCCCTCACAGGCATCTGGCTGGACATCAGCAACGCTTCCAGTAGCTGCTGCGGCGCGCTCTCTTTCAGCGGCAGCGTTGTCGCCTGCGCGTCGTCCTTTTCGTCATCCTTCTCTTTTATCGCCGTCACCTCAGCGCTGACGTTCGGGCGCGGCAGCGTCTGCCCCTGCTGGGCCAGCAGCGTGGAGATCACGTTGAGGAGCGCATCACTAAACCCCGCGTTGCCAGAAGCTGCTTCGCCGTTACCCTGCGGCTGCGCGCCGATGGCCTCCGCTGACTGTGGCGTACCTGAGGCGGTATTCAGCCCGGCAGAAAGATTCAGTAAATCCATTAGCCGAAATCCTCCGCGTCCATAAAGCCCGCATAGGCGCTTGCACCCTCGCGATTACGACGGGACAGCGCCATCTTCTGCGCCAGCACATCGCTTTCAACCTGCGCGCACTCCCTCACCTGCTGATGAAGGTCGCGAACGGCGCTCAACGCCTGGCGCAGAGGCTCGTCCGGCGTCACAGCGCTCAATGAGGCCAGAAACTTCGCCAGGCGGACGTCCACGCGCTGCACTTCCGCCCAGCGTCCTTCCGCTGCCGCCTGTTTCAGCGCCTCTCCCAGTGCCCGCAGGGTCTTCACCTGACTCATGCCGTCTGACCCATTTTTTCCCAGCCCTGTTGCAGATTGCCGAGGATCGCCTCGACCTCTTCAATCTGCTCCACGGAGAGCTTGTGGCTGGCGTCGTACAGGCGATAGACGCAGTAGTCATAAAGATTGGCGAGGCTCACTGCCAGTTCGCCGCCCTTGTCGAAGTCCAGCGCGCTGGTCAGCGCATTCAGAATGTCGATGCACTTATTGATGCTTGCGGCCTTGCGCTCATAACGGTGAGCGGCGAGGTGGCTTTTGGCCCGCACCAGCTCATCCATCAGCCCGTTGAACAGCATCAGCACCAGCTGATGCGGGTTCGCCGCGGCGGCCTGAATCGCCAGATCGGACTGTTGATACTGGCCGAAGCCTTCCTGTTCATTGCCGTACATAACCGGTGGGGTTCCTTAAACTAAGCCAAACATGCTCATGGTGTTGTTCATCTGCGTCATGACCTGCTGCAGCTGCGTAAACTGCTTGAGATAGCGGTTATACGAGTTGTCATAGCGGGTCTGGATCTTGGCCGTTTTGTCGTCAATATCCTTCTGCTGACGATCGAGGGTATCCTCACGTCCTTTCAGCAGGCCCGAAGTGCTGCTGAGGTACTTATCGAGGGACTTATCCATCGTCTTCAGCAGGCCTTTGTCGCCATTGAAGAAATCCGTCACTGACTGCGGATCGTTTTTCAGCTGCTCGTTGAGCTTGTCGCTGTCGAGGGTCAGCTTGCCGTCTTTGTCGGCGGTGATGCCGAATTTGGTCATATCCTGATCGCCGAAGGTGTTGCGCAGCATGTTGCTCAGCTCACTGCTGAGTGAGGACATGCTGGCATCCCCGGCGAACGCCCCGCGATCTTTACCGTCGCTGCCGCTGGCGGTCAGGCTCTTCAGGGTATCTTTCAGGGTGTTATAGGCATCGATAAACGCCTGAACCTGCTCCTGAGTGCCGGAAGTATCGGTATCCACGGTGATGATCAGCGGCTTGTTCGCCTCGGTGGTGCCGGTCAGCTGAATGCTGACGCCGTCCACCAGGTCACTCAGGGTGTTGGAGCTGCTGGTGAGCTCATTCTGTGAATTACCGAGGGTGAATTTCGCATCCTGGGCGTCGGAAATGTTATCGGTGTTATCAAAAATCGTCTGGTCGCTGGTCAGGCCGGAGGTATCCAGCTGAATGCTGTTCTTTGCCCCGGTCTGATCGCTGCTCAGCATTAACGTCACTTTGCCGTCTGTGCGCACCAGCGAAGCGGTGACGCCCGTTTTTTCGCCGTCGCTGCCCTCCGGAAACGCTGATTTGTTCACCGCATCAGCAAAATCCGACAGGCTCTCCAGGTCGTCCATGTTGATATCAATGGACTTTCCGTCGACGGTGATGGACAGGGTCCCTTTGGCATCCTTGATGCTTTGATCCGTCAGATCGGAATAGCCGGTCTGTTCCGCCGTTGCCAGCTGGGTCACGTTCAGGCTGTAGGTGCCTTTACGCGCCGACGCGCTGGCGGTGATGTTGGCAATCCCTTCCTGGTTCATGGAGGCGATATTTTTCAACACCGTGCTGCTGGAGGAGTTCATTCCGGTGATAGCCGTACGGAAGGTGGTCAGCGCGGTGCGCAGTGACGACAGCCCCGTACGCTGCGCAGCCAGAGTGGACGATTGGCTTTTCAGCGCATTCTGCATAGCCAGAATGTCATACTGGGCCAACTGGGTGGCCATCTGCGTGGGATCAATACTGGAAAAGTCAGACATCGTTAGTTTCTCCTGGCATGCGTGCTATACGTCATATGCATTGGTTATAGCAACGATCATGCCAACTTTTTAGTTGTTTATATTCAGTTAGTTATAGCGAGAAGGGAAAGAGCGATTCCCCGTACTTCCGGCAAGAGGAAGTTTTTAAGGGCAAAAAAAAACACCGCCATACAGCGGTGTTTGTCTTGCGGGCTACATGCTCGAGAGCAACCGGCTGAGATTAGCCCAGCAGGGACATCACCATACCGGACATGCTGTTGGACTGTTTCAGCATGGACATGCTGGTTTGGGCCAGCATCTGGTTGCGGGTCATGCTGGACGCTTCGCTTGCGAAGTCAGCATCACGGATGTTGCCCAGCGCCAGCTCGGTGTTGTCCTTCATGTTCGCCAGGTTAGCCGCGGTGTGACCCAGACGGTTAATGTTGGCACCCAGGCTTGAACGCATGGAGCCGATGCTTTCCAGGCCCGCTTCCAGATCCTTCATCAGACCCTGTGCAGCAGAAGCGGTGAAGCCAGAACCGGTCAGGCCAGACAGCGTGGTCGCGATGGTGCTGATACCGGAAGCGGTGGTCGCCAACGCGCCAGAGAGATCAACGCTCATCTTCTCATCAGCGCTGGAGCCAATCTGGAAGTTCATCTCTTTGGTCAGCTTACCGCCAGAGGTGTTGAACAGTTTTTCACCGCCGTAAGAGGTGTTGCCCATGATGTTGTCCAGCTCTTTCTGCAGCTCGCCCAGCTCAGAACCGATCGCGTCACGGTCTTTTGCGGTGTTAGTGTCGTTCGCTGCCTGCGTGGCGAGGTCTTTCATGCGGTACATGATGTTGCTCACTTCGTCGAAAGCGCCTTCCGCGGTCTGCAGCATTGCAGTCGCGTCAGAGATGTTGCGCTGCGCAACAGCCATACCGTTGCTCTGACCCTGCAGGCGGCTTGCAATCTGCAGGCCCGCTGCATCATCGGCTGCGGAGTTGATACGTTTGCCGGTGCCCAGACGCTCCATTGCAGTGGATAACATGCTGTTGGATTTGTTCAGCGCGTTAATGGACGCCATGGAAGAACCGCTGGTGAAAATAGAAAGTGCCATCTTGTTAATCTCCTTTGCAACCTGTCTGTCAGGTTTCGTGTCGTGTACCAGACTAAAACGACACGCGTTCGACTGAAATTAAATGCCGATTAAAAAAATCTTCAAAATAATTTCCCTTACGATTACCGACGGCATTCAGATTAGTTGTTCTAATCGAAAATAAGATGAACTCTCATGCACCTTATAAATTTGATACGGCCAATAAATAAAAACAATAAGCGACTGTAAAAAACAGAACTTAAACCCCGCATCAACTTTATTTTCATTATCACAAAATCTATAACCACTCCTGGAGAATGGATAAAGACTGGTACAAGCTAATTACATCCACATCATTATCCTTAACATAAAGATAATTTACTTATCGTGCTTAACGTTTGACCAGGAAACCACCAGCAATGTTAATACCACAGCAGGACTTTTGTTCAGCATGGTGTTGCGCGCCGCACTTTTATCGCGTAAAAAGAGCCACGGGAAAAGTTAATTCCTGCGTAACGGTCTCATCAGGAAGATTAATGTCTCCCTGTATTGCTGATAGAAAAGGCAAGAGCCCCCTGCAAGGACCCGGTTTTCCCACCGCAGGCTGCGACAATTCTTAAAAGAATTATAAATGGAATTAACCAACAGGTAACACGTGCTGAATGGGAAATCTATTCTGGCAGTGTTGTTTTGTCTTTACTGGATGGTGATGGCCAATCAATGAATAAGCGCTATGGTTCCGTTAATAACTGGCTAATTGATATCCCTTCAGGATCAATTCTCCATTTAGTCAGTGGAGAGCGTAAGCGCCTGGGTGAATATCAGCTAAAACTTCTGCATATTTTAATGCAGGAAGCCGGGCGTATTTTGACCCGCGAGGAACTCACCAATCTGGTGTGGGAGCGTCGGGTTATTGGCAATAACAGTTTGCCGAATGCTATTCATGCATTACGAACCGCCTTAGAAGATGACGGTAAAACCCAGAAAATAATCAGAACGATTCCCCGCAAAGGGTACCTGCTGGAAGCGGAATACTGCTGCTTCGTCGAGAAAGAGGAAGCTGAAGTTAGCGACCCTGAAGCCGATGACGCAAGCCTGGCTCACGAACCGACAGAAGGCCTGACACCTGAGGCGCAGGACGAACCCGAAGGCATTGAGCCTCAGATTAAAGACGTGGCCCCTGAGCCCACGCCGTCAGATTCTGTTCGGGTGATGAGCCGGGCGCAGCGCTGGGTAACGCTTGCGCTGCTGCTGATGCTCTCCTCATTTCTCAGCATGATCCTCGCCTCAAGGCTGACAATGCATCACCCGGGCAACACGCTGACGGCCGAAGAGATTCAGGCCAACGTCTACAGTCATATCAAGCTCTATGCTATCGACAACGAAGTGAATCCCACCTGGGAAGAGGATCAGCTCTACGGCAAGCTCAAGGGCACGCTCTACACCCTGAACCAGATGATTAAGTCTCAGGGCGTGACCATGGATATCTACTTTTTTAGTGATAACCAGACGCTGAACTACACCTTTTCGCTGCGCAGCCACTGTGATGAAAAGCAGCTGGTGATGACGCTGTATCACTGGCGTATTGATGCGCAGAATCTCAACAACCTGATTTTACGTGAAACCCGGAGGAAGCTCAGTGAAATGGCTACATGCAAAGACAGCTAATCGGTTGATTGCTGTTCTAATTTTGCTGGTCCTGGCCGCAGGCTGGGGTGCGTGGAGCACCTTCAATCCCCCGACGCTGCATGTCAAAACCGACGTGGAAGGCAATTTTCAGCTGGGCTTTTATGACCTGATGTCGCAGCGCAAAGAGATCTACGACTCCAGCATGAAGACGACCAACGGCACGGTGCTGTCGACCATCACCAGCCCGGAAGATAACCGCTTTGTGTTTAAAGGGAAATTCACCCAGACGCTGGCCCAGAACGGCAAGCTCTATTTCTACCTGACGCCGATTTACTACAGCACGCCGCAGAAGGGACTGATGATTGACGGCCTGGTCGATTTGCTGATGCATACCCGTTTCTGGATGGCGCCGATTGAAATCGACTCTAAACCGCTGGTTGTCGGGCAGAGCGGGTCGATTTTTTGTTATCCATTGAAGAAGTAGGCTCTCGCCGCCCTTTACATTATTCGGCTCCCCCTGGACCTCCTTCCTTTGAGGCCAGGGGATTGCAAAGGGGAATCAGGTTATTCCCTGCCCCCTACCCCAGTAAATTTTTCACCGTCCCCGCACGCACATTCGCCTGCGCGCCCAGCGCAGTCGATAACGTTGAAAACTGTTTTCCACTGTTCGCCAGACTCTGCGCCAGCGCCTTCGAGGTCTCCTGCGCCTGTTTCGGGCTGTAAACCGTCGCCATATCATCAATCCTCGACGATACGCTGGCCTGCTGCTGGCGAAGCTGGCTCCGCTGCGCCGTGATATGGTTCAGCGTGTTCTGCATTTTCGGCAGGCTGTCCCACTCGCGGCGCTGCGTGATTTGCAGCATCTCATCGCTGCTGGCGATTTCGGCCTGAGGCGCTAACAGGGTAAAAGCATCCGCCGGGAAGTGTCGCCCTTCGCCACGCACGCTGAACTGCTGGCTGACGCGATCCCAGTTTGATTCAGCCACCTGGAAAGTGAGCTGCCCGTTTGCGGCCTGGCGGGCGTGAATGCCGAGCCGTCCCAGGCCGATATTCAACTGCGTTACCGTCTGTTTCGGCGTGGCTTCATCGGGCAGCGCAATAGCGGCAAGCTGACGCTCTCTGCCCCCGAGAGCAAAGACCAGCGTTTCGCCCCCCGGATTAAGCAGCAGCTTTTCGCTGCCCGGCAGGGTGAAGTTGACGCTGTTACTCTGCTGTACCGAAGAGGTCAGGTGCCGATCCACAGTACCGCCGGAGAGCTGCTGGCGGCGTTCGAGGTGCGTTTTTAACGCAGCGGACTGGCGGCTGGTGTCGCCCTGGCTGAACGCCTGGCGCAGCTGCAGCAGACGGTTTTCGGTCTGTGCCAGATAGTCATCGGCCTGCTGTACGGCGGTAAGCTGCTGGTTAAGCTGCACGTTATAACGCAGCGGACGGCGGGAAAGCAGCGCGGCTTCCGGAAAAGCATTACGCGCCGACGGCGTGGAAACCGCAGCCGGACGCTGAATGGTTTGTGAGGCATCCACCCCACCACGCGCGAACGTAGCGGGAGTGTGAGCCGTGGTAGTTTTTAAACCGACTTGCATAATGATTACAACAGGCTGAACAGGTTGAGCTGGCTAACCATACTGTAAGCCTTGTTGGTTATCTGGATGGACTGGGTATACATCTGCAGGTTGCTGCTGGCTGTTGCCCAGTCGGTATCGGAGAGATCGCGCACCACCTGATCGTTGGCCATGCTGACGCCCTCATGGGCATTTTTCAGCAGTTCAAGGCGATTCTGACGTCCGCCCAGATCGGTATAAAGTGACGCCACGCTGTCGCTACTCTTCTGGACCTGTGCGATCGCATCACTGATTTCATCCTGATAATCAGCGAAGTTCGCGTTCGGATCCTGCATTTTCTCGCTCAGCGCCTTCAGCTTATTCAGCGTCTCCAGATCGTTGCCGGAGCCGGAGAACGATCCAGAAATCTGCGTGGTTTCGCTGATGCTGACGCCGTTCGCCACGTCGGTTTCACGGGTCTTATTGTTGCCGTTGAAGACGTAGTTGCCGTTCTCATCCAGCGTCACAGGACGGGTGTCGGTTTTGGTGCCGGAGAAGAGGTAGCCACCGCTCTCGTTCTTCGCATTCATGATCTCCACCATCGAGTCGATCATCGAAGAAATTTCCGCCCCGTAGCCCGACATATCCTGCTGGCTGTGGGTGCTGTTGTTGGCTGACAGAAGCTTGCTGCTCAGCGCATCAAGCTGATCGTTAAGCGCCGTCACCTGGCTTTCCTGAATGGCCAGCGATCCGCTCAGGCTGGAGATGTTGCTCTGATATTGCTTAATCGCTGACTGCTCGCGGTTGAGCTGCACCATGCGGCTGGCGGCCACCGGATCGTCCGACGGTACGTTCACTCGCTTTAAGGTGGAAAGCTGTTCCATTAGTTTACTGACGCGCGTGCCGTTGATACCCAGTTGGGAGATCATCGCGTTGGAATTATAAAGGCTGCTGATACGCATTGATTCGTTTCTCCGTGGGCTTAGATCATGTTCAGCAGATCGCTGAAGATCTGGTTGCCGGTGGCAATCACTTTCATGTTCGACTGATAGGCCTGCATGTAGGTTTGCAGGTTGATCGCCTCTTCGTCCTGGTTGACGGCACTCAGGTTATCGCGCTGGTTTTGCGCCTGCTCGTACACGGCAGTTGCCGCGTCGGTTTCGGTCTGGCTTTTGCGGCTGGCGATACCGATGGTGGAAACAATCGACGCTGCGCCGTCGTTGAGGCTCATGTTGCCGAGGCCCGGAATGTCGATGGGCTTATCTTTCAGCTCGATAAGGGCCTTCAGATTGCCACCGTTGCCCACCTCAGTCGGATCGTCTGAGAGCGCAATCTCTTCGGGTGTGAGATCGGACACGGTCAGCATGCCTGCCGGGTTGGTCGGATCGAAGACAAACAGCGGCCTGCCCGGATTACCGTTCAGATCGTAGCCCTGACCCAGCTGGTCGTTGAACAGCGTGGCGACGGATTCGGCCATGCCCTGCACCGCATCCTTCATCTGCTTCAGAGTGGTGGTTTCATAGTCGTACAGCGCGCCAAGCTGGCCGCCCGTCGACGGGTTAATCGAATATTCGCTATTGGAAAACTTCAGCGTCAGGGTCGCGTTGCCATTGGCGTCCTGGGCGGTGCTCAGCTGCCCGGCCGTTTTGCCACTCACCAGCGGCTGACCGTTGGTCATTGCCACCGTGAAGTTGCCCGCGCTGTCTTCCGAAACCTTCACGTCCACCATGCCGCTCATCTGCTTCACCAGCTCGTCACGCTGATCGCGAAGCACGCTGGTATTACCGCCAGTGGCCTCCATCTCGGTGATCTGTTTGTTGTAGTCGGCGATACCCGCACTCAGGGTATTTACCTGATCGACAATGGCGTTGCGCTGGGTGCCGACCGACGTCTTCTGGCTGTTGATGAAGTCATTCATGCTGTTGAAGCGCTGGGCAAGCGATCCTGCCTGGCTCAGCAGCTGCTGACGCTGAGCACGGTTACTCGGATCCTTAGTCAGGGCGCTCAGCGCGCCCACAAAATCATCCAGACCGCTGCCAAGGCTGGTTGAATCGGTTCCAATCACCTTCTCCAGGGCGCTGACATACTGGTTGCCCGTCGCGAAGTAGTTGGCTTTGGTGTTGGTCTGCCAGACCTGGCTGGTCAGATACTGATCGGAAATGCGGCGAATCGAATCCACCTGCACGCCGTTGCCGCTGTTCAGGCCCGCCTGCCCCATTGGCCCGATGGCGCTCTGGATTATGCCCTGGCGGCTATAGCCTGGCGTCAGCCAGTTGGCGACGTTCATCGAGGTCACGTTCATGCCGAGCTGCGCGGCCTGCACGCCGCTCCAGGCGATATTGATCATACTCATCGTTTATTTCTCCTTCCCGTGGCGCAGCACTGGCACCACTGGAGTATTCAGGTCCTGAGGATGCTGTTGTAAAGCGACCATTCCGCGGTCTTCCTTAAGCGGGGCTGCGGCCTGCGGCGAAAGCTGGCTGACGATCATCTGCGCGATGCCGGTGCTGCGCTGGGAGGCCAGCTGGCCGGCGAGTTTGTCATCATAAAAATCACGCATCATGCGCTGCTGCTTGCTGTTAAACGGGTTGTCTTCCCCGATAACGTCCGACGCCTTACGCATCTCTTTGAGCATCGAACGCAGGAACAGCGCCTCAAACTGCTCGGAGGCCTGTTCAAGATTCTGCGGCTTCACCTGCCCGGTCACGTCGCCGGGCAGCACCTGGGTCTGGCGGTTAATGGCATCAATCATGGTCACTCCTTAAATCACCACCAGTTCTGCATCCAGCGCACCCGCTTCGTGCAGGGCCTGCAAAATCGCCATGGTGTCGTCGGGTGCAGCGCCAAGGCTGTTGATGGTATTCACGATGCTGCGCAGGCTGGTGCCCGCCGGAATGGTGACCATCTGCCCGCCGCCGCGATTGACGTCGACGTTGCTGTTCGGCGTGACCACAGTGCGGCCCTGGCTGAACGCACCTGGCTGGCTGACGTTCGACGATTCGCTGATGGTCACGGTCAGGTTGCCGTGGGACACCGCAGCCGCACGCACCACCACGCCGTCGCCGATCACCACGGTGCCGGTTCGGGCGTTGAACACCACGCGAGGCGGCTGTTTACCCGCATTGATCTGCACGTCTTCCAGCGTCGACATAAACGCCACGCGCTCGCCTGCGCTCATCGGCGCACGCACTGCCACGTTGGTCGCGCTCTGGGCCGTCGCCGTGCCGATGCCGAAAGCATTGTTCAGCGCCACCGCCACGCTGTTGGCGGTTTTAAAGCTTGGGCGCTTGAGGTTCAGCATCACGACCGGCTCCTGCTGGAAGTCGGTGACCACCTCGCGCTCCACCGAGCCGCCGTTCGGCACCCGGCCAACCGTCGGGGTATTGATGGTGACGCTGGAGCCGCTGTTGCCTTCAGCTCTCACGCCGCCCACCACAACGTTGCCCTGCGCCAGGGCGTAGACTTCGCCATCGGCCCCGCGCAGCTGGGTCATCAGCAAAGTACCGCCGCGCAGGCTTTTGGCATCGCCGATGGAAGAAACCGTAACGTCAATGGACTGCCCGCGTGCGTAGCCCGGCGGTAAGGTCGCGCTGATGGCGACCGCCGCCACGTTCTTCACCTTCGGGTCGATTTTGGTCGGCAGCTGCACGCCGAACTGGCGCAGCATGTTGGTCACCGACTGGCTGGTGAATTTGACCTGGTTTTTATCGCCGGTGCCGTCGAGGCCCACCACCAGGCTGTAGCCAACCAGTTGGTTGCCGCGCACGCCCTGAATATCCACCACGTCGCCGAGGCGCTGCGCCCCGGCACCAAAGCTGCACACCAGCAGCATCAGGAGGAATAATTTACGCATCATGGCCTCCATTAAATTGGGAACAGCGGGTGGTTAAAGAAGCGGGTCAGCCAGCCTGCCGAGTTGGCATCGCTCAGCGCGCCGCGTCCCGCGTAGGAGATACGGGCGTTGGCGATGCGCTGCGAAGAGATGGAGTTATCACGCTCAACGTCTTCGGCACGCACCAGCCCCGTCACCCGCATGTACTCATCACCCTGATTCAGGGTGAGCCACTTCTCGCCGCGGATAGCCAGCACGCCGTTAGGCAGCACTTTGAATACTGCGACGGTGATGGAGCCACGCAGGCTGTTTTGCTGCTGTGAGGTGGCGTTGCCGTTGAAGTTACGGTTGCCGTCTATCGAGCCGGAGAGCTGATCGACTGACGTGCCGAAGGCTTCCGGGATACCGATGGAGACATTGTTCTTCTTGCCGAAGTTGGTTCGCGCCTGCTTGCTGGCCTGGGTGGACTCGTCGAGCTTCACGGTCAGGATATCGCCGACGCGATACGCCCGACGGTCCTGAATCAACGACCAGTTGTAGCCGGGGTTGTATAACCCGCCGCCGCTCACCTGAGTGGGCGGCATCACGATATCGTTCGGTGGCGCATAGGCCGCATCGTCCTTTTTCACCAGCAAGGCCGGGCTTTCACACCCCGCCAGACACAGCGCCAGTAAGCTGATAACTACCTGCTTTTTCATCTCTCTTTCACTTTATTTCACTCGTCGCTACATCGACTGCGTGACAAACTTCAACATGTCGTCGGCGGCGGAAACCATTTTGGCGTTCATTTCGTACGCACGCTGGACGGTGATCATGTCCACCATCTCTTCCACCACCTGGACGTTTGATCCTTCGAGCGACCCCTGCTCAAGCTGACCGAATGCTTCTTCTCCCGGCACCCCTTCCACCGCTTCGCCGCTGGCGGCGGTTTCGCGATAGAGGTTGCCGCCCATCGCTTCCAGTCCGGCCGGATTGACGAAGTTCACCAGCGTCAGCTGACCGAGCTCCACCGGATCGGCTTCGCCCGCCACCGTCGCGGTGATGGTGCCGTCTTTGGCAATCTGCAAATCCTTGGTGTTGGCGGGCAGCTCAATTTGCGGCACCAGCGGCAGGCCCTGAGCGTTGGTCAGCACGCCGTCCGGGTTTTTCTGGAAGTTGCCCGCGCGGGTGTAGGCGATGTCGCCGTCCGGGGTCTCCACCTGGAAGAAGCCCTGGCCGGTGATAGCGACGTCAAGGTTCTGCCCGGTGTTCTGAATGTTGCCGACGGAGAACTCTTTCTGCGTGCCGACAATCTTCACCCCGGTGCCGTACTGAATACCGGTTGGCGCGACGTTGTTCTGATCGAGCTGGCCGCCCGGCGTGCGCTGGTTCTGATAGAACAGATCGGCAAACATCGCCCGATCGCGCTTGAAGCCGGTGGTATTGACGTTGGCCAGGTTGTTGGAGATCGCGGTCATTTTGGCGTCCTGCGCCGCCAGACCGGTTTTACTGATCCATAATGCTGGATTCATGCTCTGCTCTCTCTAAGTCAGGTGCCGCGAATCAGGCGGTTGCCGGCATTTGCCAGGTCTTCCGCCGCCTTCATCATTTTGATTTGCGCTTCAAACTGGCGGTTAAGGGCGATGCTGGAAACCATTTCATCGATCGCCGACACGTTCGCCATTTCGAGGTGCCCCGCAGACAGAGTGACGTCCTCATCACGTGGATTAACCGCCGCGTTAGTCACTAACAAGCCGTCGACGTTTTTACTGAGCTGCGCGGCCGGGATGTTCACCAGCTTGATGCGATCCACGTCCACCGGCGCGGCGATGTTGCCGTCTTCAGGCACGATGGTGACGATACCGTCATCGCCGATGCTGACGGACGAAAACGGCGGCAGCACGATTGGCCCGTTGTCCCCTTCGACGGGCAGCCCGCCAATGGACAGGTCGCCTTCCGGGCTGACGTCAATCTGCCCGTTGCGGGTGTAGACCTCACGGTTACCGCTGGCGAGCGCAATCAGGCCGTTGCCCTTGATGGCGACGTCCAGACTGCGCCCGGTTTCGCGCACCGCACCCGGCGTCATATCAACGCCGCCCGGCACCGCTTCCACCAGGTAGCGCGAGTCGTAGCCTTCGCCACCTACCTGCTGTGAAATAGCGTTGTCCAGATCGCTGCGAAAGCCCTGGGTGTTAACGTTCGCCAGGTTGTTCGAGTGGATCTGCTGCTGCGACAGGCTGCGCGATGCGCCGCTGACGGCAGTAAAAATCAAACGATCCATTACACCGCCTGGAAGAGTGCGTTCATCATGTTGTCGTTGGTGCTGATGACCTTGGTGTTGGCCTGATAGTTACGCTGCGCACTCATCAGCCCGACCAGCTCAGAGGTCATATCCACGTTGGACTGCTCCAGCGCCCCGGCTTTGATGCTGCCGAGCAGGCCCGAGCCCGGAGCCCCGGTCAGCGGCGCCCCGGAGTTGGCGGTCTGTGCCCAGGTGGTGCCGTCTTTGGAGGCCAGACCGTTCGGGTTGGCGAAGTTGGCGAGGATCAGCTGGCCCTGCAGCAGGCGTTCACCGTTGGAGAAGGTGGCGTAGACGCTGCCGTCTTCATCAATGGCCTGGCCGGTACGTTCGCCGGAGGCATAGCCGCTGCCTTTGTTTTTGCTCACGGAGAAATCGGAGCCGTACTGAGTGGTGCCGGTGTAGCTCAGGTCGATGGAGAGATCTTCGGCGCCCGGCACGGAAGCGGTCAGCGTCGTGATGCCGGTCGGGCTTTTCAGTACGCCCTGCTCGGTGAACTCCATCGCCTGGCTGCTGCCCGGAATTTCGGTGTCATCCATGTAGTAGTGAACTTCCCAGCTGTTCTCGCCGGTTTTGACGAAGTACTGGTTCACCGTGTGCTCGCGACCGAGTGAGTCATACACCTGAGTGGTATAGGTGTCATTGAAGCTGGTGCTGTCTTTCGGGTCGAACGGCGTGGTGGCCGGGACCTCCGCGTTGGCGTTGAGGTTGGCGGTGAAGTCGAGGGAGTCGGTCGCCTTCGCCGGGATGGAGCCGCTGGTGATGGTCAGGTTGCCCACGGTGCCCACCTGCAGCTTGCCGCTCGCATCCACCGGGTAACCCTGAAGATACATGCCGAGGTTGTTGATCAGGTTACCGCCCGGATCGGTGCCGAAGTAGCCCGCGCGGGTGTAAGAAGTGGTGCCATCGCCGTCGCGAACCACAAAGAAGCCATTGCCGTTGATGGCGAGATCGAGAGCGTTACCGGTAGCGGTAATGCTGCCGCCTTTCGTGATACTTTCGGTCACACCGGTCATGCCCACGCCCAGCGCCTGAGTGCCCGCATACAGAGAAGCAAACTCCGCGCGGCCAGACTTGAAGCCTACTGTGCCGGAGTTGGCGATGTTGTTCGAAATAGCGTTCAGCTGTTCGGTGATGGCGTTGAGGCCGGAGGTTGCGATACTAAAGCTCATAAAAAAGTCCTGTTAACAATTCCGTGTATGGCTCAGCTGCGCGTCTGCGCCGAGTCACCAAACTGAGTAATTTTGTTGTAAGCCACTTCGCCGATGCCGACGATGTTGAGCTGCGTTGGGCTGCCGTCCAGCGGAATGCGCACATTAGACACGGTGCCACCAATTTCCACAGGCACGGCCTCTTCACCGGTGTCCGTCACCACGCTGAGGGTGTACTTCCCTTCTGGCAGGCCCATCTCTTTCGGATCAATGGTGAAGTCCACCTGGCCAGCTTCCTGGTTCGCCAGCTCAATTTTGTGCTCGGTTCCGCTGGAATCCTTGACGATCACCGTTACCTTGCTGGCCGGATGCTCGAGGGTCAGACGCCCTTCGATTGAGGTTTCACCGTCGCTGTTGATGCTGTCGGTCTGCACCATCACGTGCTGGCCAACCAGGTTGCCGGTGGTCAGAGTTTGCAGGTTGTCCATCAGCACGGAGTTGTTGGCCATCAGCTGTGACATGGTTTCCATTGACTGCACCTGAGTCAGCTGCGCCAGCTGGCTTACGTACTCAGTGCCGTCGGTCGGGTTGAGCGGATCCTGGTTCTGGATCTGCGCCACCAGCAGCTGCATAAACAGGTTGTTCATCCCGGCGGCAGAGCCGTTGCTGGCGATGTTGTTGCTGGATGACGGGTCTTGCTGGCTGCTGCCTGTGGTTCCATCGACGTTCATGCTTACACTTCTCCAAGTCGCAGCAGGCTTTGCTGCATGCTTTTCACACTGTTAAGAACATCCACGTTGGTTTCGAAGCTGCGCGACGCGGACATCATGTCGGCCATCTCTTCCACCACGTTGACGTCCGGGTAATAGACATAACCATCAGTGTTCGCCATCGGGTTATGCGGCTCATAGCGCTGCACTGCATTGCCGCTCTCCACCACGTCCATCACCTGCACGCGGGCGCCGGTCAGGGCGCGGTTGTTCATCAGCTCGTCGTTGCCATACACTGCAGCAAACACCGGACGACGTGCTTTGTAGACGCCGTCTTCGCTGGCCGCAGCGGTTTCTGCATTCGCCATGTTGCTGGCGATGGTGTTAAGCCTGACGGTTTGTGCCGTCATCGCCGACCCGGAAACGCGGTAAATATCGGTAAAAGCCATATTCTGTTGCTACCTGAATGGGGTTACTTACCTTCAATGGCCTGCTTGAGGCCAGTGAACTTCATGTTCAAAAACGCGAGGCTCATCTGGTAGTCCTGCGTGTTTTTGGAAAATTCAGCCTGCTCTACGTTCAGGGCAACGGTGTTGCCGTCTGAAGAGGGCTGATACGGCACGCGATACATCATTTGCGGCGCTGATGAGGTTGAAAAACTCGACTGTGAGCGTTGCATCTCAGCGGCAAAATCAATATCTTTAGCCTGGAAATTGGGGGTATCGACGTTAGCCAGGTTGGCTGAAAGCATCTCTGCTCGGGAAAGTCGAAGTGCTACAGCCTGCGGATGTACTCCTAAAGCCTTGTCAAAAGTGATACTCACAATCTGCTTCCTCTGATGCCAGAAACTGGCGGTCAATATGCTATGCCAACGCTCACTCATAGCAATTATCGTGCCAGGTTTTTAACATCATGATTTATAGAACTTTTATCCAATATCCAACCACCGGAATGAAGGGTTACTTCCGCCTTTCCGACCTCGTTTTCCTCTTGCTGACGCTCGGCGCTTTCTCCGCCTCTGCGCAGGCGCAAAATGCCCGCAAGCAGATCTACGTTGCCGTGCAACTGCACGCCTCAGACATCATCCGCAACGAAGCCAAACGCCGCAGCTGGCCTGACTATCAGGCAAAAATGAACCTGTTTATTCCGGCCGAAGCGGCACAGCTGCCCGCCTGCGGCAAAAGCCTTTCCGTCTCCTTTCCGGGCGGCGACAAAGTGGAGCTCTCCCGCATGCGCCTCGACGTGCGCTGCGACGAAGGCCAGGGCTGGGATATGGCGGTCACCGTCAAACCGGACATCTACCTGCCCGTCGTGGTCGCAAAACAGGGGCTCGAGCGCGGACATGTGATCGCCCCCGACGACATCGCCATCAAAAAGCTCAACATCAGCAACGCTCGCGGCAATTACGTCACCCAGCCTGACGACGTGATGGGACTGACCGTGAAGCGCCGCGTGCGCGAACTCCAGCCAATAGCCCTGAATCAGCTTGATTCGCCTGTCCTGGTGGAACGCGGCCAGCGGGTGATGATGATTGCCGAGCAGGGCGGCGTGCAGGCCCAGACCGTTGGTGAGGCGATGAAAAAGGGGCGCAAAGGCGAAATGATCAAGGTGAAAAATGAGAGCAGCGAGCGTGTCGTCAGCGCCATCGTGGCCGACAGCGGCGTGGTGCGGATGGTGTATGCCTCCGGTCAATAAAAATCCACAAACCGGTTTAAGTCTTCTGCCCTCGCGGTCGCTTTACAGGGATATGGGAGAACGGAAGCCCTTTTTCCGCAGGGACGTCTTCCCGCGCATCCAGAACGAATAAGAGAGAAAGTGATGAAAGTGAGTGCTACACAATACAACCTGAACGCCGCCATCAATAAAGCCAGCAGCACGGAGCAGACCCGCACCGTGGCGCAGGAAGGGCAAACCGTCACACGCAGTGCCGCCATCGATCCGGTCCTGGGCAATGCGCAATCACAGCTTGCTGCCCTGCCGGACGTCGACATGGCCCGCGTGGCCGAAATGAAAGACGCCATCAGCAGCGGCAAAATCGCCATTCATCTCGATTCGCTGACCGATGCGATGCAGAAGTATTTTCAGAGGTAATTCATGAGTAACCCGGCTCAACAGGTCAAAGCCGTCATTCAGGGCCTGGCGGAAGACCGCCAGCGCTATCAGGCGCTGAACATTCTGCTCGGCGAGCAACGCCTGCACATCATCGCCCGTAGCGCAGCCGCGCTCGATGAAGTAAACACGAAAATTATGGCGCTATATCAGCAGCTCACCCACAACAGCCAGCAGCGCTATCGGCTGCTCGACGGGCTCGGCATTCAGGCCAGCAGCTTTGGCATGCAGTCGCTGATTGCCCGCCTGCCCGGCGAAAACAAGCCGAAGGTCGGCGCCCTTTGGCGCGATCTCCAGCAGCAGGCCGCTACCTGCCAGGCCAGCAACGACGCCAACGGCGCGTTAATGCACATGCAGCAGGACATTCTGGTCAATCTGCTGAACATCGGCGAGCCTGAAAACTGGCTATATCAGCAGGCGTAAAGCACGATGGAGCAGCGCGTTTTTCAGTTTCGCCCGCATCTTGCCATTCAGTATCAGATGCAGGCCCCCAAATACGATTGCCGGCATTTGCTGATAGTCATGTCCGGTTTCAACCTTCCCGACCCGACCATTTACGACTTCTCAATGCTGGCCCACTGCCGCTCGGCGATCCTCTGGATCAAAGACGATGTTGACGGCCTGCCCGCCTATTATCTCTGCCGCGATATGTCTTTTGAGTTTGAAGAAGGTGTCAGTACGCTTATCGAGGCCGTCAGGAATAGCGTTAAACCCACCCATGTCTCAATATTAGGCGCATCCAAAGGCGGCACCGCGTCTTTATACTTCGGCATTAAGCACAAGATTAAAAACATCATCACCGCCGTGCCGCAGTTCAGCATTGGCCGCTATGTCGCCACGGGGTACTGGCAGGATGTCGGCAAGGCGATGATGGGGAATGTGAACGAAGAGAATCAGTATTTTTTAGATAATTACCTGCCCTACGCGCTGGACCAGGACCGCTGCCTGGAGCGCAATATCTATCTTTTCACCTCGCCGCAGGATAAGCAGTTTAAAACTGAAGTGGAGCCGAACCTTCATCTGCTGGAGAAGTACAGCGGCTTTAATCTGATTGAAACCTTCTCCCCGTACGTGACCGAGCATACCCGGGTCACGGCCTATAACCTGAACTTAATTCTGGCGCTGATTTATCAGTTTGAAGACGGGATAGCGCCCGCCTGGGGGCATATTCGTAACGGCAGCCAGTGGAGCCAGTAATGCAAAACCGTCAACACCCCCTCACCGTGATAACCTTCGGCACCTTTGATGTCTTCCACATTGGTCATCTCAACGTTCTGGAACGCGCTCGTAAACTGGGTAACAGGCTCATCGTTGGCGTCTCTTCTGATGAACTCAACCAACGGAAAAAAGCCCGCCTGCCGGTTTACCGGGAAAGTGAAAGACTCAAGATAATCGACAGCCTGAAGTGCGTTGATGCGGTTTTTCTGGAAGAGTCACTGGAAAGAAAAGCGGAATATATCCGCCACTTCCAGGCCGATATCCTGGTGATGGGTGACGACTGGAAAGGGAAGTTTGATGAGTTCTCTTCGCTTTGTGAGGTGATTTACCTGCCAAGAACGCCTTCCGTTTCAACCACCACAATCATCGAAGTCGTTAAGGCGATGTAGCCCTTTTCAGGGCCACATCAGCGAGTCACATCAGGCTCTGCGGAACAGCGCGCTCCGCAGGCTGTGCAGAAAAGCATTCTCCTCGGCGGGCTGCGGGTTTTCGATAGCATCGATGATAACGCGGGCGGCGCGCTCCGCAGCCTGACCATCCTGCCAGGCATCGCAGTAGTGATGACGAACGCGCTCCAGCTCGCTCATTTTCGTTTGCCACTCGGCCTCTTTCTCTTCGGATAACCACTGACGAAGCCCGACGATGTCTTCCACCACCGGCAGCAGCGTCCTGATTTTTTGATCCGGGCTGCTGGCGCTGGAGAAGGTTCTCTCCCCTTCCAGCAGCGCTTCCATGTTTTCCCAACTCAGCAGAACTGTTTTTTTGCCCGCATGAATAGCATCGAAAATAAAGCCGCTGTTGTCGGTTAGCACGTAATCAGCGGCATGCAGCAACGCCAGGGTCGAGTCGTGGGAAGTCATACGATGGCGCAGATGGCGGCGGGCCAGCGCCAGAGAATCTTTTTCCTCCGGTCGGCAGAGCGTGCCGTGGTGCAGCTTGGTCACCACGTTGAAATCCTGCTCCAGACGCCCGATGATTTTCGCCCAGTGCCCCAGCGAGCTCAGCTCGCCAAAGGTCGGGGCGTAGAGCAGCGTTTTCTTTGCCGGATCGAGCTTCAGCTTATCGACCGCCTGCGATGAAAAGTCACCGGTATGCCAGGCATCAAAGCGGGGATTCCCCACCGCAATAGCGCTGCCATTAACGTCCAGCGCACGCTGCGTATAGTGGCTGTAGCAGAGAATACGGTGGTAATAGGCGTTCCACCAGGCGTGATTCCACTGTTCTTTCGCGAGGCCATACAGCGTGCGGATATTTATCTCGCTGAGGCCCTGAATCAGCGGCGTGAAGTAGGGGCTGAGCAGGCAGGCATAGCGGACGTTTTGCTTTCTCACCTGCGAAAGCGGTCGCCAGCGCAGCGCCGGGTCGCTCAGCTGCTGCAGCAGCGTCAGCATCTCTTTTACCAGCTCGGCTGAAATTTCATCGCTGATAACCAGTTCGCAGACGACACCCTGCCTGCGCAGGGCGGCGATGATCGGCTTATAAACCTGATAGTGGAAGGCCGTCTCCATATAGAAACCGACCGCGCTGTCTGACGAACCCGGAGCCGTAAAACAGTCTGCAACGCCGTTATCAAACAGCGAAGGCGTGCAGCCCAGCCATTGCCCCTGAGCCGCCAGGAGGGAGAAGACCTGCGCCACGCTGGCATCCTCTCGTGCGAGGAGCGCGCCAGTGAGAACCGAATAATAGCTCGCCCGAACCAGCATCGCGCCAGTTTGCCCGGCCTGCTGAACCTGTACTACGCCGGGCAGCGCTTTGATCTCCCGGCCTTCGGTAATCTGCCCTGACAGCAGCCAGAGGGGAATCTCACACCCCTTAAACACCGAAAAAACCTTCTCCAACTGGGCGCTGTATTTGGCCTGTCCGATGGGCCGCGTGCCCTGGGGAAGGAAGAGAAATTCAGGCCATCCCTCCTCAGTCGCCCGCCGCAGGGCCAGCAGCCACTGCTCCGTCAGAGGTATCTGCGTGGGGATCACGCTTAGCCGCTCCAGACTCAGCCCGAGGTCGTCACAAAAAGCCTGAGCTTCGTCGTCTGCTACCACAGCGGCAACTTTCGCAACCGACGACCAGCCAGCCTCCCGACGCTTCGCACCCCGATGAAGGCTTTGATACCACTGCAAAGAGATCGCGTCCGGCACCCGTTGTTCCAGTGACTCGTCGATAAACTGGCTCCCGGGAGCCATCAAATCGGCGTCCAGCCGCTGCGGATCCCAGATGATGCTCGTCAGCTGTGGATGGGCTGGCAGGCACTGGCACGCGCTGGTCACCGGCAGCGGTGAGCCGGGCTGCCATGAGTCCGGGAAGACCGGCCCGCTGACGGCGCTGTGCTTAAGGCTAAACGCCGACGCAGAGATCTGCCCCGGCAGGCAAGCCAGACGATTCAGGCTTGCGTACCACTGCGGCACGCCGGAGATCACCGCCGAGGTTGCAGCGGCGGAAAACGTCTGCGTCATCCAGAGCTGCACGAAGTCGGCCGGGAAGCTGAGATTATCGCTGAGAAACAGCAGCACATCCCCCTGTGCTTCGGCGGCGAGCAGGTTACGCTTCCCCGCCTCGCTCAGTGCCTGAGGTCTGTGAAGGTAGCGCACGCTTACGGCTGACGCTTCTCCCTGAAGCAACGCGCTGACCATCGCGGCACGATCCTCTGCGCCGCCATCAAGCACGATCAGCTCACGTTTCGCCACGGGCCAGCTCTGGCGGCAGTACTGCCAGATAACCCAGGGCAAAAATTCTGCACGTGACGTCAGCGGGACCAGCACGCTGACAGCGGGAAACTCAGAAGCGTCACAGAGGGTCATGCAAGGGCACTCATTCATGTCAAAGTTCAGTCACAGCAGCGACAGCCCGCACAGCAGGCTGTAATCGGACGTCGTGTTCTGCTCCGCCGTTACCGGATGCTGGAGCTCCCAGGCGCTGAGAGCGCTAATCAGCACCAGCGCGGTTTGCGTCGGCAGAACGCCTTCATCATTCGCGCCCAGCGCGCAGAGCATGCGGATGCGGAAGAATGTGGTCACCAGTTGCAGGTAGGCCTCACCATAGTTGGCGCATGCCACGCCCGGGAACACGTCGTGATAGAGCTTGTAGATCAGGAAATTACGCATGATCTGCAGCTGCTCCGTAAACAGCAGGACCTGAGTGTCGGCAAGCTCCAGCTCCTTCAGGCGCTCCTCAAGACGTGATGTAGGCATAATCGCCAGTTCGCTGAGCTTCAGCATCACGCCCATTTTCTCGGCCATCGGCAGGTTCAGCGCAAGGCGCAGCTGGCCCATCTCCTTCAGCGCCGCGAGGCTGTTCTGCGGAATCGGCGGCAGCTCGCCAAACTGCTGCTCCAGGATGCCCTCTTCCGCCAGCATCGCCAGCTGTTCGCCCATCGCGAGCAGCAGCATCGGGTCGCTTTCGCCCTTATCCAGATACTGTTGGGCCTTGCTCAGCAGCACGCCGATAGCATACAGGCTCACTTCCAGCGGCATCGACGGATGCACGGCCAGGTTGATGCACTGCTGGTTAAGCATTTCATCCCACGGCGACAACATCTGTTCACCCTGAGGCTCCGCGTGGGAAACCTTCAGATTGAAGGCTTCCGGGTCGAGCAGAATGGCTTTGGCTGCGGATTCACAAGCCATCGCAAGGCTCTCGCGCTGCTGGTTTTTCAGCGCGACGTTAACGCGCGGCCAGCCTTCCGGAGCCTGCTGGCAGGCCGGGCATTGACAGGCGTCGGCGTCGAAGCGGACGACGTAATCGGGTTGGTAGTGGTCAATCATTTCCATCATTCTCTCTCCGGGCGCTCAGGCGTCCGTGGTTAAAGGCGGTTTGCGGAAAAACCAGTGGGTACAGTCGAGGGGTTTTCCGCTCTGCGGGTTACGGGCGTGTTGCAGGAAGGCAAAGCTCGGGCTGAAGCCCAGCCACAAATGGCCGAAGCCCATTAGCGCCGCCCACACCCGGTCAAGGGAAGCGTTCCGTTCCAGACCCTGACGGTAGGCGTCCGTCAGGAGGTCGTAGTAGTTTGCGTTCACCGCATAGGCGCAGCCGCAGCCCGCATTGAAGATACGCGCCACGCCTTTGAGCGACTGTGTGAGCGTGAACTGCTCATGGCGCGCGCCGAGCAGCAGCACCTGCCAGTCAATCTGCCCGAGGCCGTTCAGCAGCCGGTTCACCTGGTTGACGGTGTTCTCTTTTTTCACGAACTGCACGTCGGCATCGAGCAG
This sequence comes from Enterobacter sp. CC120223-11, assembly GCF_900215375.1. GTDB lineage: Bacteria > Pseudomonadota > Gammaproteobacteria > Enterobacterales > Enterobacteriaceae > Scandinavium. The sequence goes on from NZ_OBEF01000006.1 coordinate 108,614, forward strand.
CAGCACACTGGCCCAGCCCTGCGCTTTGGCTTCCTCCAACACTTCGCTATGGGTCAACAGCTCCGTCTGTTCGGGCGTTTCGCCTCTGACTGACAGCACCGGCAGCAGCTGATTTGCCGTCACGCCAAACGCCAGCAGCGCCTGAGCGCGTTCGGCGAGGGTCGCTTCATCAGCGGCAATCAGCGCGATTTTGTCGAACGCCTGCCAGGCCACCTGGGTATTGAGCGGCGCGTGGCTCAGGCGACGGTAGTGCGCCAGCAGGTTGCCGTCAGTCACGAAGTCTTCGAGCCGCAGATCGGTTGGGATCGAGCTGCCCATAATGAAGTCTTTGTCGTAGGTGTTGCTGCTGTGCGAGATACAGAGGATCGCTTTTTTCGGATCGACCTGGAGGACCGGCGTGGTGAAGCCCTTCAGAAAGCCCTGCTCTTCCCCGAGGGTGGCATCGTCTTCATAGCGGTGCTTCGTGAGCAGGTTGCGGTGCAGCCCGAAGGTGCCGTTCAGCGCATGGCGCTTGCCAAACGGATGGGTCAGGTAAATTTTGTCGAGGTGGCTGTACCAGATGTAGATCTGATCGCAGCCGGAGAACCGCGCGTTGTGCTGCTGCATCTGGCTGACCTGATAAGAAATCTTGTCCGCCGGGTAGTAGTCATCGTCGTCAAAGCAGAGGATGTACTCGCCCTTCGCCATCTCATTGAGCAGGTTGCGTTTTTTCCCAAGCGCCAGCCGTGCTTCGCTGTGAACGTAGCGCACGTTGCCGCCCTCGCCCACCAGCATCGCCACCAGGTCGGCATTACTCTGCTCTGAGTCGTCGAGGATAATCAGCTCGCGCTTATCGGCCGGGTAGTCCTGGTACTGCCAGATGTAGAGCAGATAGGGCAAAAATTCGCGGCGGTTCCACGTCGGGCAGACCACGCTGATAAACGGTGTCGGCAACGAACGTGCCGCCTGCTGGCGCTGCATCAGCGAGGACATCAGCCCCTGCTGGCGTGACTGAAAGGTATTTTTCGGTGTGCTCATGGTGATTATCGCGGGCGTAAGATCTGCTGGCGCAGCCAGCACTGGGCGGAAACGGCATCGGTCATTTTTTGCTCGCGACGATCGCGCTCGCGTTGGCGTTCGGCGCGCTTGTCGTCCAGCACCATACCGAGACTCTTTTCGCGCTTCGCCTCGGTCAACAAATGCCCCTGAATCGAGCGGGCCTCAATGTCGGCCAGCGCCTGCTCCTGTTTCTGCCAGTCGATGACCCGCTGGATGTTGCGCTTGTAGCTTGCCTGGTTAAACATCAGCGCGGCGCTGGTGTCAGTCAGCGCCTCCATGCCGTTGGCCAGGTTGCTCAGGGCTGTAATGTTGTTCTCAAAGCGCTGGCACAGCTGCTTTTGCGAGGCCAGCTTCAGGCTGAGATCGTCAACCGCGCGGGTGCGCATCCGGTGCAGCTGTTCGAGGGTAGAGATCAGTTTGCTCATGGCGATTATCCTGCCTGTGCCAGGGTTTGCAGATCGGCCACGGTGCCGCCGAGCAGCGCCGCGTCATGCACTTCCTGCTGTAAAAACTGCGTGATGGCGGGCGCAAGCCGCACCGCTTTGTCGGCCAGCGGATCGGCTCCGGCCACGTAGCCGCCGAGTGGGATCAGCGGCTTAATGCTCTGATATTCGGCGTAAAGCTGCTTCATCGTGCGGGCAGCGAGCTGATGCTCGCGGGCGGTCACCTGGCTCATACAGCGGCTGATGGACTGCCCGATATCAATGGCCGGATAGTGTCCGGCCTCCGCCAGGTGGCGGGAGAGCACAATGTGGCCGTCGAGCACCGCACGGGCGCAGTCGACGATCGGATCCTGCTGATCGTCCCCTTCCGCCAGCACGGTATAAATGGCGGTCATCGATCCCTGACTTTCGCTGTTGCCCGCGCTTTCCACGAGGCGTGGGATCATGCTGAAGGCCGACGGCGGATAGCCTTTGGTGGCCGGAGGCTCGCCCAAAGAGAGCGCAATCTCACGCTGCGCCATCGCGTAACGGGTGAGAGAATCCACCAGCAGCAGGACGTCTTTGCCCTTGTCGCGGTAGTAGCTGGCAATGCTGTGGCACAGCTCCGTCGCCTTGATGCGCATCAGCGGCGATTCGTCCGCAGGCGCGGCGACAATCACCGATTTCGCCTGCCCTTCGGCGCCGAGCGAGTTATCAATAAATTCTTTAACTTCGCGGCCGCGCTCGCCAATCAGGCCCACAACCACCACTTCCGCCTGGGTGTAGCGGGTGATCATGCCGAGCAGCACGCTTTTGCCGACGCCGCTGCCCGCCATCAGCCCGACGCGCTGGCCCTTGCCGATGGTCAGCAGGCCGTTAATGGCGCGTACGCCAACGTCGAGCGGGGCTTCTACGGGCTGGCGACGCAGCGGATGCACCTGCGGCAGCTGTGTAGCAAGAGGCGTGTCACCGCCGAGGCGGCCTTTGTCATCAATCGGCTCACCGAGTCCGTTGACCACGCGCCCGAGCCAGCGGTCGCCAATCATCACGCTTTCATTTTTTACGGCAGGAAAGACGCGTGCCCCGGCAATCAGCCCGGACGGGTGTTTGAACGGCATCAGCATGGTCATATCGCGATCGAAGCCGACCACCTGCGCGTCCATCAGCGAGCCGTCGGCGCTTTCCACCTGGCACATCTGCCCGACCGCCAGCCGACAGCCGACGCACTCAAGCAGAATGCCGTTGACGCGCACCAGCCGCCCGGCCACGCGGGCCAGATCGATCTGCTCGATGGAGCGCAGCGCCTGCTCGAAATCAAGCGAGCTCATGCTGTCCTTCCGGCAGCAGCGTCTCTTTCAGCACGCTGACGCACTGGTCCAGGCGGTGCTGGCAGCCAATGTCCATTTCAGTGGATTCAGTGATGACGCGGCATTCACCGGGCGCCAGTGACGGATCGGCCATCAGCCCCCACTGCTGCGCTTTTTCAGGCTCGGCTTCGCTTATGCGGCGGAACTCTTCGGCGTTAAGCTGCACGCGGATCATTTCCGGCGGCGGCGCGAGGCTGCTCAGCGCCTCTTCCACCAGGGTTAACAGCTGGGTGGGATGGAGCGTCAGCTCACAGCGGATCACCTGCCGGGTGACTTTCTCCACCAGCTGAAGCAACTCTTCACGGCGGCGCTGTTCGTAGCCATCGAGATACGCACGTAATTCATCGGTGATGCGGTCGAAGGGTTCGGCGGCCTCAAGGAACTGCTGACGGGCGAGCTGTTTACCTTCGCTCATTCCCTTACGCATGCCGTCGTCGAAGCCCAGCCGCGCGCCTTCCTGATAACCGTCCTCTTTACCCTCTTCCATGCCCTGGGCGAAGCCCCGGTTTAGCCCTTCCTGATACCCCTCTTTCAGCTGCTGCTGCATCTGCAGCGGGTCGAGGGTATGCAAAGACTCATCGAGCGGCTGCGCATCGCCGGGCTGCCAGCGTTTACGCAGCGGCGGGAACTTGTGCAGGCGGGGCTTCACCACTGCCTGACGGCGAGGCGTCAGCGCATCCAGCGGCAGGCTGCGTTTCTTAAACATGGTTATTCCACCGTCTGCTCAGCGAACAGCTGCACCTGGACCTCGCCCTCTTCCGCCAGCTGACGGACGGTCTGCATGATCTCTTTGCGCACCTGCTCAATGCGGCTGACCGGCAGCGGCCCAAGGCGCGCCGTAGTGCTTTGCAGCAGCGTCACCTGCCGCTTCGGCATGACGTTAAAGATGGCCTGACGCAGCACTGGCTCGGTGCCCTTGAGCGCAATCGCCCACTCTTCGATAGGAATTTCTTCCATCAGGCGTTGCAGGGTCTGCGGCGTCTGGCGGCTGAGGATAAAGAACTCGTACATCTCATCTTTCAGCTCCTCCACGACGCGCTCATCGCGGTCGCGCAGCTGATCCAGCAGCTGCTGCTGGTTGCTCGGAATACGGTTGACGATGTTGGCAGCATGTTTGATGCCCACAACCTTTGAGCCGTGCTCGGAGAGCACCGCCACGCCGCGGTCAATGAGTCGGTCGAGTTCATCAATGACATCGCGGTTGATGTCGTCAAGACGGGCGACACGGTAGATGATTTCATCCTGGCGCTCCTGCGGCAGCACGCTCAGCACATTGGCGGCCACGTCCGGCGGCAGGAAGGCGAGGAACACCGCCTGGAGCTGCAAATGCTCCTGCTCGATCAGCGCCGCCAGCTGCGGGATATCCACCCATTGCAGGCGCGCCATGCGGTAGCGGATTTCATCGCCGTAGATGCCGTTGATCACGCTGCGGGCAATTTCGCCGCCCAGCGCTTTCTCCAGAATATTACGCAGCCAGCTGCGTGACGCGCCGTTGATGCCGCTCTGCTCCCGGTAGTCCGAAAAGAAGTTGTTCATTGCCTGACGGGCCTGATTCACCTTCACACCATGCAGGCGCGCCATGGTTTCGCTCAGCAGGAGCACCTCTTCACGGCTCAGTTTCTGCATAACGCTGGCGGCGGCTTCTTCGCCAACGCTCAGCAGCAGGATAGCCGCCTGCTCAAGGCGGCTGGTGCCCGAACTCGCAGGTTTACTGCTCCGGCTTGCTATTGCTTCGCTCATTACTGTTGATCCATTGTTTCAGCACTTCGGCCACGCGCTCGGTTTCGTTCTGCGCGAGCACCTGGAGATATTCCACCTTGGTTTCCAGACCGGAAGTCAGCGGCGGTAAGTTGTCGTCGTTGGTGAGGGCGGCTTTCGCCAGGCTTGCTTCCAGCGCGTGTTCCGCTTCCAGCTCTTTATCCAGCAGAACGGGCTCAGCCCTTTCGCCATCGCTTTCAATGACTCGCTCACGACGGCCGCCAATGCGCTGCACCAGCGGACGCACGCCAAACAGCAGGGTCAACAGCGCCAGCAGGCCAATGCCGCCGGTCTGCCCCCAGTACTGCATCGCCGGGTCCTGCCACCACAGCAGATCAGGCATTTCGTTGGTCTGCGGGGCAGTAAAGGCCAGCACGTCGAGGGTCAGCGCGTCGCCGCGATCTTTTTCAATGCCCGCCGCGCTCTCCACCAGTCGGGTGATGGAGGCCAGCTGTTCCGGGGTGATTTTTGCCAGCATCGGGGCCTGCTGGTTCAGCGCCACCGCCACGCTCATCTTCTCGAGCTTGTAGCCCGGATGGCGGATATGGCGGATGTCGCGATCGAAGGCATATTTGCGCTGCTCGCTGCTGCGGTTCGACAGCGAACGCGGGTCGCTGGTCGTGGCGGCGGCCTGATTCGTCTGCGCCGCCGCTGCATTGGCGTTATTCGCCGGGGCCGGAGGCTGGTTGACCGGACGGTTGCTGAGCGAGCCCGGAATACCGAAGGCCATTTCGTTGGTGGTGTTTTCCTGGCTGAGCTGCTCATCGCTGACGCGCGGATCTTTGCCGAGGCGCTCCTGCGTTTCTTCCACGCTGCTGAGATCGACGCTCGGGGCCACGCTGATGCGGAAGTTGCCCGCGCCCACCAGCGGCATCAGCAGGTCTGCGATGTTCTTGCGGGTTTCTTCGCGAATGCGCTGGACGACTTCGCTGCCCGCGCGTTTCCCGGCAAAGCTGCCGTCCGCCCCGACCAGTTCGTCAGAGAGTAAATTCCCGGCCTGATCGACCACGCGCACGCTGTTAGCGGTCATGCCCGGCACGCTGCCAGCAACCAGCTGCACAATGGAGGCCACCTGCTGCTCATCGAGCTTGCGGCCATAGCGCAGCTGCACCATGACCGAGGCGCTGCTGTTGGGCTTGTTGGTCATCACAAAGGAGCTGGTTTCGCTTAATCCCAGATGAACGCGGGCGTTTTCGACCGGGTCCAGCGCCATAATGCTTTTCGCCAGCTCCCCTTCCAGGCTGCGCTTGTAGCGCACGTTCTGGATGAACTGACTGCTGCCGAGCATCTCTTCTTTGTCCATCAGCTCGTAGCCGTCCGGCGTGACGGCAGTGATGCCTTTCGCCGCCAGCGCCATGCGGGCCCGGGAGAGATTGCTGTCGGTCACCAGAATCTGGCCATTGTTCGGGTCGATGCGGTAGGGGATATTTTCCGCCCCCAGCACATCCACCACCTGGGCAACCGGGATCTGCTCCTGGGCACCGTACAGCGCAACGTAACCCTGGTTGTGGTTCCACAGGGAAAGCACGATCGCCACCGCCAGCACCACGCCACCGATAGCGGCAAGCAGTGGTGTTTTGCGCAGACCAGCAGGCAGCGCGAGGACAGGAAGGCGTTGTTTGATGTTATTTAGCACGACGGAGACCTTAGAGCGGGATGTTCATCACTTCGTCCAGCGCAGAGGTAAGCTTGTTACGCACCTGCATCATGGCCGAAAAGGCCACGCTGGCTTTCTGACTTTCGATCATTGCACCGGCCAAGTCGTCGCTCTGACCCATATCAATGGCTTTCTGGCGCGCTCCTGCGCTGTGCTGTATGGCGTCCACGTTATCGATGGTGTTGTTGAGCACCTGTGAAAAAGAGACGGGTGACGGTGCGGCAAAGGCCGCGTTCGCCGGGGCGATGGCCTGGCCTGCGTCGAACGAGGCCGCAGCGGCAGTCTGCTGCATTCTGGCGAGCAGCGCCTGCTGGGTCGTCTGGGCGCTTGTGGCGCTGATTTTATCCATGGAGTATTCCTTTCCCGGCGTCAGGAAAAACATTCGAGATCGATGCCTTCATCACGCATGGAGGCGAGACGATAGCGCAGCGCTCGCGGCGTTATGCCAAGAAACGCTGCCGTTTTTGATTTGTTGCCCTTGTGGCGTTTGAGCAAATCGATGATGTACTGGTACTGCGCCAAGCGCCCGTGGAGCTTCACGTCCTGAATGGCCTGGCTTGCGACGCTTTCCTGTTCGCGATAGGCCGGCATGATGCCCGACGGCTGACCGGCGGGTTCGGTGACGCATTCGCTCAGACCGAAATCGGCGGCGCTGATCTCCTCGCCGTTGCAGAGGATCATCCCGCGCTGAATGACGTTTTCCAGCTCACGCACGTTACCCGGCCACTCCCAGGAGAGCAGCGCGCGGCGAGCGTCGTCGCTGAGCTGAACGTTACCCTTGTGGAAAGCCCGGTATTTGGCGATGAAGCGCTGAGTCAGCGGCAGAATGTCCTGACGGCGTTCGCGCAGCGGCGTGATGTGGATCGGCACTACGGAGATGCGGTAAAACAAGTCCTGGCGAAAACGCCCTTCGGCAATCTCAACCTGCAAATCTTTATTGGTGGAGGCGATTAAGCGAATATCCAGAGGAATACGTTTATGGCTGCCGAGGCGCTCGACTTCCTGCTCCTGCAAGACGCGCAATAATTTGGCCTGTAAGGCCAGCGGCATATCCCCGATTTCATCGAGTAATAAAGTGCCGCCGTTTGCCTGCTCAAATTTACCGGCAACACTTGCTACCGCCCCCGTAAAGGCGCCTTTTTCATAGCCGAATAAAATGGCTTCCAGCATACTTTCCGGAATGGCTGCACAGTTCACCCCGACATAAGGGGCATCGTTACCACAGGCATTCTCATGAATGTATTTTGCGACACACTCCTTGCCCGTTCCTGTTTCACCGGTAATCAACACCGCGACATTATATCTGGCGACCCGCCGCGCTAATGACAAAATATTTACGCTGGCAGGCGCGACGGCGACGAATCCGTTATCGTTACCGACTTCACGATCAATAATAATGCTCATAGTGGGATACCAACAAAAAGGACATCAATAAAAGCGAGGGCGCTTTCACGGGCAACATAATTGCAACAATACGGTCACAGGACTATATATAAGGTGATTAACAGGCACGCCCTCTGTATTTTCTATTTATATTAAATAAGAAAAAAATAGGACCTTCCCGTAACCATGAGTGAAGTATACGCAAGCCATAAGAATTGTCTTGTTTTTAATGGGTATTAATGCATTAATCCATAAAATACAATATGTTACAGTAGTTATTAATCAACTAAAATGCTGACAAATAATGAATTAATAACTCATATAACCTTGCAATATATGAAGGGAAAATGTCTAATCCTCAACCTGACAGCGTTAGATGAGTTCTTCTCCTGATAATGTAACCGTGCGCTTTAAACCAAAGCGACGAAAAACCCGAAAACTCAAATGCATCCAGAAAAAATTTCCTCGCCCCCAATTTTCATTGGGCGGTGAGTCAACGTGACTCTGTAATTGGCACTATTTGGTAACCCGGAATAATCATGAATCCTGCTCCACAGCGAATCAGAATCCATCAGCGCGACACGTTGCCGGAACTCGTTAAACTCGAGACCAGCCAACTTGGCCGCCCCTGGCATCGACTGCCAAAGCTAATGAACAACAGCTTTGACATTCTTGACGCGCGCCTGAGCATTTATTTTCTGAAAAAACTGCGGGTCAATGCTGCACTGAAATCAATGACCTTTGCCATCGATCAGCATTATAAAAACCCGCTGATCTTCTCCACCCGCTACGGCAATATGGCATTTGTCATCGACCGAATTTTACTGCTCAATATTCTTCATGATTATTACGGCCTGAGCAAAGACAGCAATCACGTTGAGCCCAATGACGAACTGCCGATCACCAAAACGGAAGAGCGCTTAAAGAATAAACTCGGCCAGGAGCTGACCGGGCTTATCATCAATAAAGAGACCTTTGGCGAAGACCTGGAGATCAAAAATGATTACGCCGCGGTGATTAGCCAGTGGTCATGGTGCGTGACCTTCACCCTTGAAGGGTATGACTTCGGCACCTTTACCATCCTGCTCGATCACCATCATGTTGATCAGATGCTGGCGACGTTGCGCGCCCCGGACAATGGCAAAGACGGTACAGGCAAAAGTACCTCCCTGAGCCCGACGCAGATTGAACGCCTGTTCGACAATCTGCCACTTAAGCTGAACGGACGTCTGGTGAGCCTGAATCTGACGGTGGCCCAGCTTACCGACATCAAGCCCGGCGATATTATCCCGGTGACCATCAACGACCCTTTACCCGTTTTTATCGGCAAAGAACAGATTTTTGACGCCGCTATCGCTGAAGATCGCGGCAGATTGTTCCTGTGCGATACCCACGATAAAACTTCCGAGAAGACCTATGAGTGATGTGCAATACGAACTGGACCAGAACTTCGATCTGGACGATTTAAACCTCGGCGATATGCCCCAGGAAGAGACGGTGGAAGGCAATATCCGTATGGATTTACAGCCGGATACCCGCAACACTGGCATGACCGACCTGCGCAAAATGGCACTGTTTAGCCGCATTCCCGTCACCCTGACGCTGGAAGTGGCCTCCGTCGAGATCTCCCTTGCTGACCTGATGTCGGTGAACAGCGATTCCGTGGTCGAACTCGACAAAATGGCCGGTGAACCGCTGGACATCAAGGTGAACGGCATTCTGTTTGGCAAGGCGGAAGTGGTGGTGCTTAACGACAAGTACGGCCTGCGCATTATCGAGTTCAACGCCAAAGACCTGGGCGAGCTCACAAGATGATACGCCTGCTCTCCCGGCGCGTACTGCCGATCCTGGCGCTACTCGGCCTGACGTTCTCGCCCTCACTGCTGGCGGCCAACGGCGACGTGACGCTGTTCAGTACCGCTGCCACCGCCAGCGGGCAGGATTACAACGTCAAAATTGAAATCCTGATCCTGATGACCCTGCTCGGCCTGCTGCCGATCATGGTGCTGATGATGACCTGCTTCACCCGCTTTATCATCGTACTGGCGATCCTGCGCCAGGCGCTGGGCCTGCAGCAGAGCCCCCCGAACAAAATCCTGACCGGCATTGCTCTGGCGCTGACGCTGCTGGTGATGCGCCCGGTGTGGACGACGATTTACAGCGACGCGGTGGTGCCGTTCCAGAACGATGAGATCACCCTCAAGCAGGCGCTGGCAAAGGCCGAAACGCCGCTGAAAAAATACATGCTGGCGCAGACCAACAATAAAGCGATGGAGCAGATGATGAACATCGCTGGCGTGGAAGGTGACGCGCGCGAGCAGGACCTGACGGTCGTCACGCCTGCCTATCTGCTGAGCGAGCTGAAAACCGCCTTCCAGATTGGCTTTATGATCTACATTCCGTTCCTCGTTATCGACCTGATTGTCGCCAGCGTGCTGATGGCGATGGGGATGATGATGCTCTCCCCGCTTATCGTCTCGCTGCCGTTCAAGCTGATGCTGTTCGTGCTGTGCGACGGCTGGACGCTGATTGTCGGCACGCTCACCTCCAGCGTGCAGGGGCTTTAGCGATGATGAACATGGACACCGCCGGGGACATCATGGCCACCGGCATTCACCTGGTGCTGCTGATCTCCGCCGTTGCTATCGTGCCGAGCCTGATTGTTGGCCTGTGCGTGAGTATTTTCCAGGCCACCACGCAGATTAACGAACAGACCCTGAGCTTCCTGCCACGTCTGGTGGTGACGCTCGGCGTGCTGATTTTCGCCGGGAAGTGGATGCTGACCCAGCTGGTGGACTTCACGGTGCAGATCTTCCACCAGGCGGCGGCGCTGGTCGGTTAATCACGATGGGACTGGATATTCAGGCGCTGCTGACGCCGCTGATGGCCTTGATTTTGCCCTTCTTTCGCATTCTGGCCTTTTTGCAGTTCGCGCCGGTGCTGGACAACCGCGCCTTCTCCCGCCGCATCAAAATCGCCACCGCGCTGGCGCTTTCTGTGATTATCACGCCGATGCTGCCAAACCTGCAGGTGCTGGAAGGCCTGCTCTCGATGCGCTCGATTTTGCTGATCGGCGAACAGCTGCTGTGGGGCTTTCTGTTTGGCATGGCGCTACAGACTGTGTTCGTGGCGTTGCAGACCGCCGGGCATATTCTGTCGATGAACATGGGCCTCGGCATGGCGATGATGAACGACCCGGTGAACGGCAGCTCGACGACCGTTATCGCACAGATTATCTACGTCTTCTGCGCGCTGCTGTTTTTCATCATGGACGGGCATCTGCTGCTGGTGACCATTCTGTTTAAGGGCTTCACTTACTGGCCCATCGGCCAGGCGCTGAACCAGCCGACGCTGATGCTGGTGGCGCAGAGCCTCGGCTGGATTATGGCATCAGCCACGCTTATCGCCCTGCCAACGACCTTCGTGATGCTGATTGTGCAGGGCGGCTTTGGCCTGCTGAACCGCGTGTCGCCGACGCTGAACCTGTTCTCGCTCGGCTTTCCTATCAGCATGCTGTTTGGCCTGCTCTGCATTTCGATGCTGATGACCAATATTCCCGACCACTATCTCAATCTTACCAACGAGATCCTGGCGAAGTTTGACGCCGTGAGGGTGCACTGATGTCGGCGAGCAGCGGCGATAAAAGCGAAAAACCTACCGCGGGCAAACTGCGTAAGGCCCGCGAAAAAGGCGATATTCCCCGCTCGAAAGATCTCACCATGGCGGTGGGACTGGTCGCGTCGTTCTTCACCATTGGCGGCTTTCTGCCTTACTACCGTCAGCTTATCGGCGAGGCCTTTACCGCCGCTGGCGTGATGGCAGGCCAGCTCGACGACCCGACCGTGCTGAACCGCTTTTTGCTGCTCAACGCATGGGTGATTTTGCGCGTGGCGGCCACGCTTATCCCGATCCCGCTGGCCTGTATCGTTGCAAGCCTGGTGCCCGGCGGCTGGATTTTTACCCCGACGAAGCTCAAGCCCGACTTTAAAAAGCTGAGCCCGATTGCGGGGGTGAAGCGCATGTTCTCCTCCAGCCACTACGTCGACGTCGGCAAGATGCTGCTCAAGTGCGGGATCATCCTCGCCGTTTTGTGGGTGATGGTGCACGACGCGATGGGCGGGCTGCTGCATTTGCAGCGACTCTACCTCGGCCAGGCCATTAACCAGGGTTTTGCTATTTTCCGTCACGTTGTCGGCTATTTCGTCGCCGTTATCGTAATTTTTGCCCTGCTTGACGTACCGCTCAGCAAATTCATGTTCACCAAAAAAATGCGCATGACCAAGCAGGAAGTGAAGGAAGAGCACAAGAACAACGACGGCAACCCGCAGATTAAGGGCCGTATTCGCCAGCTCCAGCGGATGATGGCGATGGGGCAAATCACCCGCACAGTGCCAGAAGCGGACGTGATCATCACCAACCCGACCCACTACGCGGTGGCCCTGAAATACGACCCGAACCGTGCCGAAGCGCCCTACATCGTGGCGAAAGGCGTGGACGACGTGGCGCTGTATATCAGGGAAGTGGCGCAGAAACACAAAGTTGAAGTGGTGGAGTTTCCGCCGCTGGCTCGCGCCGTGTATTACACCACCCGCGTCAATCAGCAGATCCCGGCGACGCTGTTTCGCTCCATTGCGCACGTGCTGACCTACGTGATGCAGCTTAAATCGTGGCGCAAAGGTGCCCTCGAACAAAAACCCCGCCTGAACAGGCACATCAACATTCCGCAAGAGGTATTAAACGCCCATGGCGAACAGTAAATTGCACAACGCACTCGGCGTGCTGCGCAAGGGGCAAATCGGCGTGCCGATCCTGCTTTTGTGCGTACTGGCGATGGTTATCCTGCCGTTGTCGCCGCTGATGCTGGATATTCTTTTCACCTTCAACATTGTGCTGGCGGTGATCGTGCTGCTGGTGGCGGTGAACATGCAGCGTCCGCTGGACTTTGCCATCTTCCCGACGCTGCTGCTTATCACCACCCTGATGCGCCTGACGCTGAACGTCGCCTCCACCCGCGTGGTGTTGCTGCATGGTCACGAGGGCGAAGGGGCTGCCGGTAAGGTAATCGAAGCGTTTGGCCAGGTGGTGATCGGCGGTGATTTCGTCGTCGGCTTCGTGGTGTTTATCATCCTGATGATCATCAATTTTGTGGTGGTCACCAAGGGTGCCGAGCGTATTTCTGAAGTTTCCGCCCGCTTTACGCTTGATGCCCTGCCGGGCAAGCAGATGGCGATTGACGCCGACCTCAACGCCGGGCTTATCAACCAGAACCAGGCCCGCACACGGCGTATGGAAGTGGGTAAAGAGGCCGACTTCTACGGCGCAATGGACGGGGCCTCGAAGTTCGTGCGCGGCGACGCCGTTGCCGGGATCATGGTGCTTATCATCAACGTCATCGGCGGGATCTGTATCGGTATTTTCAAATACGATCTCGACGCCAGCCATGCGTTCCGCCAGTACGTTCTGCTGACCATCGGTGATGGCCTGGTCGCGCAGATCCCTTCCCTGCTGCTGGCAACCGCCGCCGCGATCATCGTCACCCGCGTCAGCGAAGGCAACGACGTCAGCGATGAGATTAAAACCCAGCTGCTGTCGAAACCGAAGGTGCTCTACACCGCCGCCTTTGTGATGTTTATTCTTGCCGTGGTGCCGGGGATGCCGCACATCGCCTTCCTGAGCTTTACCGGCCTGCTGCTGTTTGCCGCCTGGCGACAGAGCAAGGTGGTGCAGCCGCCGCAGGAAGAGACGGACATGGAGACGCTGCAGGAAGTGCTGGCGGTGGACAGCACGCCGACCATCTCCTGGGACAACATTCCGCTGGTGGAGCCGATTGGCCTGAACCTCGGCTACAAGCTGGTAGGCCTGGTGGATGAGGCCAAAGGCAGCCCGCTTTCCCAGCGCGTGCGCGGGGTGCGGCAGGTGATATCGGAACACTGCGGCGTGCTGCTGCCGGAGATTCGCATTCGTGAAAACTTCCGCCTGAAGCCTGCGCAGTACGCCATCCATATCAACGGTATTCGCGCCTCACTGGGCGAAGTGCAGGCCGACAAGCTGATGGCGATCCCGGGCACGGAGCTGTACGGCGAGATCGACGGCATTCTGGATACCGATCCGGCCTACGGCATGGCGATCGTGTGGATTGACCCGGATCAGAAAGCGAAAGCGCTGAACCTCGGCTATCAGGTGGTGGACTGCGCGAGCGTGGTGGCGACGCACGTCAATAAAGTGGCGCGCGAGAACCTGCCGGAGCTGTTTAACTATGACGACATCACACACCTGCACGCACGTTTGGCGCAGCAGTCGCCGAAACTTGCCGAAGACCTGGGCGCGGCCCTGAACTTCAGTCAGCTGCTGAAGATTTACCGCCAGCTGCTGTTGGAGCAGGTATCGCTGAAGGACATCGTGACCATTGCCTCCACGCTGCTGGAGAGCGCGACCGTCACCAAAGATCCCATGCTGCTGACCTCAGACGTGCGCTACGCGCTGCGCCGAGCAATCATGCACAACATCAACGGTGACCGGAGGCAGCTGTCGGTTTATACGATGGATAACGGGCTGGAGAACATGCTGCTGGGCGCGCTGAACCAGTCGCAGCAGGCAGGCAAAGTGGCGCTGGACAGCTTCCCGGTGGACCCCAATATTCTGACTCAGCTACAGCAGACCATGCCGATGATTTACGAGCAGATGAAGGCGAAAAACCTGCCGCCGCTGCTGCTGGTGGCCCCGCAACTGCGCCCGGTGATCTCCCGCTATGGGCGGTTGTTTGCCCGTGGATTACACGTGCTTTCGTACAATGAAGTGCCGGACGACGCGGATTTGAACGTGGTGGGGACTCTGGCTTAGGAAGAGACTTTGCCTGGCGGCGCGATGTTTGCCGGGCAGTGCCGGGTGGTGGCTTCGCCTTACCCGGCCTACAAAATAACTAATCTCATAAACTCTCAGGTCGGGTCAGCGAAGCGCCACCGCTTTGACGGCATCCAGCACCTTGCCAACGCCAATATCGATGATACCCTTCACAGCCATGGCTTTCCGTCAGGGCAGCCTCGTTGAGGATGAGCCAGCGTGAGACGAATGGCGAACTGCGGCGGGATGGAAAATAAGGCTTAATTTGACACGCAAGGAACTTATCATGTTGTTATTTAAACGTATCTTTATACTAGTGGGTGCGCTGCTACTGACGTTTCAGAGTATGGCCGCCCAGCAAGGCACTGAAATTCATTTCAACTCATCCTGTGATTTTAAAGAGCTGACGATAGGGATCGAAGGTGAAGACGGCCTTAATCCGGATTACGTCACCCTGAACGTAACGCTACAACCAGAGGCCCGGACTCGCCTGGCGCAGGTTTCACGCAGTCATATGAATCAAAGCCTGGACACTTACATCAATGGCATAAAAATCAATACCGCAACTATCCGTACTGAATTAGACACGGAGAGTGTACGAATTACGGTTGATAAACGGATGGCGAAAAAAATATTCCCGAGTTTATTGGCCACACAATGCCATAAGAAGTGAGGGATAAATTTTGACGGCTGTGCCGCATTAAGCCCGCGTTGAGGTAATCCAGAGTCTTTTCTGCGATGCGGTTTGCCGACGGCTGTGGCCCTCAAGGCATTCCGCACCTGCCACACGGAAAGTTATACCGTCTCACGCTAATGGCGACACCCACCGATACAGAAATTATGAGCCGATGAGCGCCTGTTTTCCCCTCAATGGCGCAGCGTGATACTCCCCCGCACCTTGACTGTGTTTTATGCAGAACCCTCTATTCAATACATCCAGATTCTGAACGCTCATCATCCCTGTTCTTATTTCTCTTCGGTCTTAACTTCCCTACTTTGACAGGAATAAAAGGAAATATTTACAGTTAGTTATACTCAGGAATGGATTATGAAAAGGTGTAACAGAATTACCCTGCTTGCCCTTGCTGTTGCCGCGTCCTTTCAGGTCGCACACGCCGCTGACAAGGATGTATCAAACGCATTACCTTCCCTCTCCAATGTCTCTGGCCAAAGTAAACACGTCGTTGAAACGGGGAGCTTCATCACGCTGCCAGCAATGGCAGGCAATGCACGAAATGTGCAAACACTCTCTGTGCGCTCGGGAGGCCTTTCGACCAACCTACAACAGGCGGAACATTACAGGGATGCCGTGGTTTATACAGGCCAGATGCCTTCACTGACCCGATCCTCAAGCGATCGCGATGACCTCATCATTGTCATGCGAAGCGATAACCGTTTCCTGGCACTGTATCCCGATCTGCACCAGCTGATTTACGGGGATGCCGCAGGCGAGCAGACGCGGGTGACCTTTGGCAAACCGCCTTTTCAGGAGACGGATTACCTGGTGCCAACCCTGAAGGATTTGGCACAGCAGCAGCTCACTCGTGAAGGTGCCAGCACCTACCAGGCTGACAAGGATGCTCAGGGCAATGTGGTCATTGATATTCTGGCTGGATTCTCAAAGGCGGCAGCAAAAACGATTGTCGATCATGAGGCTTTTGCGATTGCACAGGTGACCACCATTAACCAGGCGCTAAAAAACTCGAAGGTTGAAAAAGTGCGGGTAAGGCTGGTTGGCACCCAGATTATCGAACAGGATCATGCTATTACAACGGGAACGCTGTCTGACCTGAAAACGTTGTTCCACGCCGGGATCGAGCAATACAGCCCAGATTTGATTGCCGGTTTTTTTGAGGGTAACAGTAGCGACACGGCGATTGGTTGGGGATATGTCAATGGTCGCTATACCGTCAATGCCCTCTACTCCTCCACCGCCCTACGTCATGAGGTAGGGCACAATGTTGGCGGCGTTCATTGCCCTGACGGCAACGGTGATGGCTATGGGTGGGATAACGGCAAAACGAAAACTATCCAGTGCGGCAATGATATTGGGTATTACTCCAACCCCGACCTGCATGATAATTACGGCTCAGCCATCGGCAAGCAGGGTCAGGCCAATATGGCACGAGTATGGCGTGCTAATGCGGAAGCAATATCCGCCTACAGCCCTGCTGTCGTACCCTTTGAACATGAAGATGCTCATCTGCTCAAACAGCAGGCGGTATCGCTCAGTTCATCGAATGGCTATCTGCAACGCATAGAACTGGACGTGCCTGAAAACACGCGTCGTTTAGTTGTCAGCGCGGTGCCAGGCCCAAATCATGAAGAATCCAGCAAGTTTTCCCTCTATCTCAGCGAAGGGGGTTGGCCGTCACAGAATGACTATGACTATGCCAGCCGTGAACACTGGAATACCTTCCTGGGGGTGGCGACACCGGCAGCAGGAAAATGGCATCTGGCGGTGGCCTCAAAGAATACGGCCATTAAGGACATTGTTATCCGGGTGCAGGCCTTTACTACGGAAGGTGGCGATATTCCGCCTGATGAGTGGCCGACCTCGCTGCAAAACCCGGGTGCAGAAAACGGGAACCTGGACGGCTGGCGCCTTGAGAGCGGACAGTTTCGCGTGGTTTCGGGCCAGGATGGTATTACCCCCTTTAGTGGAAACTATTTCTTTACCGCGCGCAGCAGCGACAGTGCCGCCAATCACGCAGACCATGACCAGATGAGTCAAACCATTGCCCTGGATAGCGCCGCGGTTTCCAAAGGAAAAACCACCGCTGCGTTAAGCTTTATGAGCAATGGCTGGGGTGACGGGGATACGGGAACCGTGAGGCTGATTGCCAAAGATGCAAAAGGAAAAACACTGAAAACGGCTCAAACTCAGACGAAGGGAGAGTACAAACGCTGGCTGAACAATCAGCTTTCCCTTGCGCTGCCTGCGGAGGCCGCCCTGCTGGAGCTTCAGGTTCAGGCGATGAAAAAAGTGGGGGTCACTTCTGATGTTCATTTTGATGATTTTAAATTAGCGCTGAGCGAAGAGGATATTCCCGTCCCGCCGGGGAATCTTCCACCGGTCGCCAAAGCCAGTGCTTCACCTGCCGAGCTTACCGGTGCCGGAACGGTGACCCTGTCCGGAGCAGGGAGCTATGACCCGGATAAAGACGAGCTGAGCTATCAATGGCAGCAGACTGCCGGCCCGACGGTGGCGCTTAAAAATCCAGGCACCATGACGGCCTCAGTGAGTCTGCCGGATGTGAAAAATCAAACCAGCTATCGCTTCAGGCTGACGGTGACCGATACGCACGGGGCGCACAGTAGCCAGGAAACTGACGTTTTACAAAAGGTTAAGCCAGCGGGTGGCGCGCCAGAGTGGAGCAGCACGAAAACCTATGCAGCCGCCTGTGAGAAAGTCTCCTGGCAAGGAAAAGAATGGCTCAATGGCTGGTGGATA
Organism: Enterobacter sp. CC120223-11; assembly: GCF_900215375.1. Classification (GTDB taxonomy): domain Bacteria; phylum Pseudomonadota; class Gammaproteobacteria; order Enterobacterales; family Enterobacteriaceae; genus Scandinavium. The sequence continues at coordinate 126,533 of NZ_OBEF01000006.1, forward strand.
CAGGGAACGGCCCCGGGTGCAGATGGTCTGTGGGGAGTCTGGCGCCCGGTGGGGGCCAGCAACATGCACGATAAATGTAAGTAAATAGCGAATGCCCGGTGAGAGTTTGCAATGCGTTAAGCGGCTCATCACTGGGCTATCTGTGGTTTCAGCAGTGGTAATTTAACGCGTGCTTAAAACCACCAACCTTAACGATCGAAGAAGCGTAGTCGCCAGCTGATCAGCGTGCGGGGCATGTTGCGGGTGTCATTGCCCTCAGTGCTGAAGTAATGCAGCTGCGGCTTGCCGCTTTTATCCGTATCAATGCGCCCCGCCCAGATGGCTTTGTCGGTGTACATCACGATCGCATTCTGGCTGTTGGCCGCCCCGCGCACCCACATGCCGATCACGCTGGCACCGATGTTGTCGAGATCGTCCTGATAGATAAAGACGTTGGCGGTGTCCACAAAGGACTGATACTCATCGCCAACCAGCTCGCGGAAGCGCTTATCCATCTGTTCATCGCGAAGAATGCCCAGCGTCAGCAGCGTGGCTTTCGGGCGCGGATCGCTTTCTGCACGCAGATATCGTCCATCGATAAACCCGCCGCCCGGCATCGACAGGCGACAGCCCCAGTCGGCATTGCTGAAAATTTGGAGCGCACCGCTGCGGCGCGGGATCAGCAGCAGCTTACAGTTGCTGGTATCGCCAATTCTTTCCACCAAAGCCATGCCGTATATCTTACGGGCTTCGGCGGTGTATTCATCGTGATTAAGGCCCGCCCAAACGCGAATATCGGTATTGACCGACCACTCTGCGCTGCGACTGAGCTGGAGCGTGCCGCCGCTCATGTTCGGCGCGCTCATGTTCCACCAGTTGCCTTCCCACTTAAAGTCCGGCGCGGCGTCCGACAGCAGGCTGATGCCTTCGTAATAAGCGCGTTCAATGCAGGCATCTGAGGTACAGCTGTCGAGTGATTTCTCCCAGGTTTCATACTGCTGATGCACCTTTTGTGAATCACCCTTTACCAGCATCGAGCGATAGATTGTGGTCATTGTGCTGTCGAGCCAGTGCAGGTTGTCATTATTACAGATGGTGTTTTCTACCGGGGTGGCTGCGCGCTGGCAGTTAACCGCCCAGGCGCTGGCCCCATGTAATACCATGAATAACATCATAAAATTCAGCAGGTGACGCAGCATGTTGTCTATTCTTTAGCCAGTGAGGGCGGCTATTCTGGCTAAATTATTCCGCCAATGCAATATAATTCATTCACCCTGGAAATAATTATTCCACGGTGTTAAGTCCTGGTATTAATGTGTCGCAAATACGCGCAGCAAAAGTTAATTGGAAATTAGGCGTAGGGGAATTGTTGTTAGCGATTACATATTAACTACAGATTTATTACAAAAACCGCAAAGTAAGAGGAAAGGTTATTCAGCCCGCAGACGCCAACAAACCGGTGGCAAAAGCACAGGCCGGAAATTGGCCGGCCAGAACAGAATGAACCTGGAAATACTAATCTTGCTGCGAGGGTAAAAAATCTTCGCGGATCGGGGTGAAAAGATCTAACAGCACGCCGGGTTCAACACAGACGCAGCCGTGCATAACGCCGGAACGCTTGTAAAGCGTGTCGCCCGCCCGGACGGTTTGTGTTTCATCGCCGATCGTGAAGCTGAACACACCGGACAGGACGTACGTCAGCTGTTCGTGGGGGTGGCAGTGCATTGGCCCCACGGCTCCGGCCTCAAATGAAACTTCCACGCTCATCAGTGAACCATCGTGTGCAAGCATTCTTCTGGTCACACCTTCACCAACGACTTCCTGAACGGTATCTTTTTTAAATACGAACATGGTTACTCTCCGGGTTGTGACAGGAATGGCGGGTGAACAATTTCGCTGCCAGTGATGAGTTTATATTAGTTACGATCTTACGTTCCAATCATCCGTATACTGGACGTTACCATCCACATAACGCCAGGTGATTTTGTCATACATCAGGGAAACAGATTCCATGTGGTTGATCTGCGAGTTCCCTGCCATTTTAGCGTTTGGCATACCTGGATTAATGCCCGTCACTTTCACACCCTCAATGGTCATAACGAAGTAACACTCTTCCTGTCCTGCGTGGTTAATGCGATACCAGCGAATCTCCGCGCTTTTCAACGTTTGACCAGTGGCAACGGCTTTATATAGATACGGGCTGGAGCTATCAAACTCCTTTTCAATCATCATCGGAGAATGTGAACGCTTGCCAGTGATCTTACCGTTGGCGCTGTCTACCGGAATGTTCAGACCGTGACTAAAGCCAACAATCTCTATGCTCCCCTCACGATCCTGAACATCTACAGCGCCTTTAATGTCTGCACCGCCATCGTCTTTAAGCCACATGTAAGCCGGAATTGGCATTTTACAAACTCCTTTTGGTTGTGATTTTCTTCGTGATAAACCAGTAGCAAACAATCGTTAAGAGCAACTGAAAGCCCACAATCGCCGCCATAGTGAAATTTGAATACGTCTGATCAGGCAATAAAGCCTGATAAGGCAACAAGCGAAACAGCGCCCAAAACAAGAAGGTAAACCCGAAGATTTTAGCTAACCGCCGCAACGTAGAATTACCCCACTCTCTGGGAATATCTGCTGGACTGACTTTGTGTGTCACGACACTGTACGTCGTGATAATGGCACTCGTGACAGGTACGCTAATTAATGTGTTAATCAGGATGCTGAAATAGTCGCCTAACGATTCCCAAACATCTGAATCAGGTTCACCCAAAATGAAGTGGGTAAACTTGTTAGCGCTCTGGAAATCGAAAAGCCCCTTAATAGAATTAACTAATCCATCATACGGAACTATTTTGGCAACCATCAGCATAACTACAACGAATAGCGCTATCTTGATGATTAAGCTAAGGACATGTTTTGCCATTGGCGATCACCTCAATCGTGCCGTATGCCTGTAGTTTCCTCATACAAGGAACATCTATTTTTTGGGTTCTCAATAGTGCATTACGCAACATGGCAAAATCAGAATCGTGTGGAAGGGTGATACAACTTTCTGATAGTACGCTTCATTAATTATAAACTTTCCTTGTAGAGCCATTAGTACCTCTTTAGTTATATAGGTATTGGTTGTGAATCGTACACCTACGCAACCAAATAAAGGAAAAACATCTTCAAGGATATTTCTGATTTTAGGCAACAGAAACCATAAAGCCCGTTGGTGGTAAGACAACGTGCGGAATTTATCCCTCTGGGCAATATTCCCGCCTCATCTCCAGATGTATATTCCAGGTCATGCCATTCCACTAAACACCGCCCCTCCTTCTGGTGGGCAAAGCCCTCGACGACCTGTTACGTCATCACGCCATATTTGATCGGCCCCACCGATCAATTTCGATAAAACGATCTATAAAAACAATTATCTTTCGTGTGCCCAGGCTGGTTATCCTTATCGTTTATTGATCGCAAAAAAGTCTTTAATTACGGTTGGTTATCCAGCCGGGGCTTGCTGCGTCCATTTGCCAGATAATCCAAATCTCGAGGTCATAAAGGCGCAGAAAGATGAAGAGATGTGCACGATGCAATAAAAAAAGAAGCGTCCTTGAGCGGTGGTTCGCCCTCGATAAAGAATTCTGCGACGAGTGCTTATTTGAGAATGACCGGGAAATCAGGGAAAAACGCATTATCCCCAACGGACGACGCACAGATAATCACGAAGAGAAATCGTAGCCCGATATGAAGAATCACATCGACGTCAGCGTCATTATCCCTGCCTTCAACGCCGCGGCTACCCTTGGTTGTCTGGTGAATAAACTTCTCAGCGAAACCCGCGTCTCCATTGAACTTATCGTTGTCGATGACGGTTCCACCGATAACACCGCAGAGGTTGTTCGCCAAATCCAGGATGAGCGGCTGACCCTTATCTCGCAGGCCAATCAGGGCGTTTACGCTGCCCGCAATGCGGCTTTAGCCATCCATCGGGGTGAATGGGTGGTTTTCCTCGATGCCGACGATGATATCGCCGACGGGTTCATTGAAAAGCGATGGCAGGCAGCGACCGCCGCGCAGGCCGACGTGACGATTTTTAACGGCTGGCATTCTGGTGCGGAGCATCGTCGAAAGGCGATTCACCGCAAGCAGCCCTATGGGAAAACGCTGCCGGGACATGCGTGGATCAGACACTGCGTTACCCACCGTGAATGGCCGCATTACCTGTGGCTGCAGATGGTCAGGTCATCTTACATCCGACAGCATTCGCTGCGTTTCCAGGCCGGCAAAAGCCATAAAGACATTCTGTGGACGATTCACCTCGCGGCGTGCAACGGCCGTTTCCGCATCGTGGACGTTAAGGATTATATCTATGTCAGCAACACGGCCTCTATCACGCACCGTCCGGATTACTACGACGTGCGGGCTGTGAGCTATATTGAGGTGATAGCGGAGATCGTCCGGCTGGCAGAACTGGAGCAGAACAAAAAAATAAGGGTGTATTTGTACCGGCACGCGCTGGTTGAGGCCCGACACTTTTTGGGGCTGTATCGTAACCGCGTGCAGGATAAACCTGCCGTGAAAGCCCGCTTTAAAGCGAATGTCTCGTTTGGCAGTTTGTTCAGAGGGATCAGCAGTTTTAGCGATGTGTTTTTCTTTATTAAGGTGGTGGGGAAGCTGTTTTGATGTGCTCTGGAGCCGCCTGCGACCGCGCAGCAACCAAATACCTAATCCAGTGATTTAACCGACTCCACTAAAGCCTTTCTGCCATCAGAACCGATTCGGTTCCACTTAAACAGCAGCAGCGCCAGATCTTCATCGTCGGTATAGAAATAGGCAGGTGGCACGTCCAGGGCTTTCGCGAGTTGATGGACAACGTCGATACTGGCCTGATGGACGCCCTGCTCATAGCGATTGATTCGCGCGCTGGCGACGAACTCGTCTATCCCTGCAAGGATGCCGAGCTTCTTCTGTGATAAGCCCTTTGCCAGACGCGCAAACTTGAGCCGCTCGCAAAAGATCTTCTGATAAGTAGTGGATTCATTCATGGCTACGATAGTCGTAGCTTTTATAGCTTTTCGATACTACGAGAAACGTAGCGAGAAAATCTCAGTTTCCAATAAGCGTTAGATAAACTCAAAACTGAGCGAGCGCTCCAAACTATCCAAAACTATATAAGCGTACTGGCACAGATATGGGATCTGGCACGCAATCGCTATCACGATGCGCCGCAAGATAATCCTTGGCGCGGTCATGCGCTCGAAGCAAAAAACAGCAAGGTCAGCTATGAAGTCTTCGCACCGGGAGAGCTGGCAAAGCTCTATGCCTTGCTTGATGACGAGATGAAGGCGGTAACGGCTATTGGTGCATACAGCGGTATGCGGATCAATGAGATATATACGCTACGTGAAAGCAGCATTAAAACTATCGAGGGTATATTGTGCTTTGAGATCACCGAGGGGAAGACTAAGAGCGCGGCGCGAATCGTCCCTGTACACAGCAAGCTAATCCCCCCCGTGAAATCATTGCTCAAAACCACGTATAATGGCTTTCTGTTCTATCACGCGTCAATTACAGACCGGGCGGATGGGAAGCGCTCAACGTGGCATACGCAGCAATTCACACGGGCAAAGCGTAAGGCTCTTGGCGAGCCTGCCGCGGAGAGAAAAGAGTTTCATTCACTCCGCCATGCATTTGTGCAACAGCTCGACCGCGCTCAAGTGCCAGAGGTTAGAATCGCGCTACTGGTAGGCCATGAGCGCGGAAGTACGGAGAGCTTCAAAACTTACTCGAAAAATGCAGCTTCCCCTATAGAGATCGGTAAGTATGTAGAACTCATCCATCATGAAGGAATAAACATCTAGCTCATGGGTGAGTTTAGCTTGCGAACCTTAGACTGCATGGTTCGATACGGGTAAGATACCTTATCAAAACAATACTAAGGTCTTGATATGGCTACCTCACCAGTTCTTGAACTTCAAGCTCTAGCGTGCGATCCCGGCTCCGACATTTTATCTGTACTCATGAAAGCCAAGATGATTGCAGTGAAGCTCGGCCTAAGCGATTTGACCGAGTGGATTCAGCTCGAACTAAATGGCTATCCCAGTTTTGACACAGTTCCTGAATACAGGAAAGGTCAATCGCAGTTAAAAGCATACAGCCCCCAACATCAAAGCTGGGTTCCACTTGTCGTTAATTTTAATGACGCAGAACTGAATGCAATGGTTTCAACGTTTCACATCACAGAATCTATATCATCCGTTAAAAAGATGAATAACAAAGGAGAAAACCCCTTTCTTCCTTTACCGGATTGGATGGCGGATACGTTATATGCAGGCATCGGTCAAAAAACAGAAATCGTGTGGGTTATTAGTCCGGGAATTTTAGAACATGTAATAACTACCGTCAGGAATAAAATCCTCGACTGGTCTTTAGATTTAGAATCAAAAGGCATTTTAGGAGAAGGATTGCAATTTTCACCAAGAGAAAAAGAGGTAGCACCAATGACTGTTCATAATGTGACCAACATACATGGCAACGTTAACAATGCTGGCGTTATAGGCTCTGGTAACGGGGACATTTCACAAAATAATACTGTCAATGCTGGAGACTTCAACTCGCTTGAAAAGCAGCTCAAGGATTGGGGCGCTAATGATGAGGATATTAAGAACCTTCATCAAGCTATACAAGAATCACCAGCCCCAACTACCCCGGACAATTTCAGTGATAGCCTTGGAAAGTGGGTTGTAAATATGATTGGTAAAGCATACGCTGGCACATTAAACATTGCTGCCTCTGCTGCCCCCTCCCTACTGACTAACGCCATTTGCCACTACTACAACATTCCGGTTTGAGCCATTACGTTACTATTTTAGCGGGGTTTATTACCCCGCGATTATGGATATATAACGCCAACACCAACGTATTGCTTGCGATGGAGATTCAGGAGAGATTTAGCGTTTAAAGAGAAGAGTAACCCTAACCCACAGCCTCACGATCAGAACGCGAAATAGGGTCATAAACGCCACAGAGGAAGGCAAATCGATATACAGCCCGCCCAGCCTTCGGCTGGGAGAGGCGCACGGGGGAAGTTGAAGCCTTAACCGTCGAGGGAGGGGAAAATATAAGCGTGCAATTTTTCAAGCCGGGCATACGTTTTTTTAGAGGGCTGTAATGATTAGTGAAGGTGAACTTTTATTGTGCTTCTGAATCCTATTTACATTCGATTGAAGATGCTTTTTTATTCAAAAACAACTCCCACTTTCTTAGAAGCTTTTCTTTATCTAGATTCACTGAATGATAACCAATTTTTTTTCCCTCAAATATTCTTGAATATATGCAGTCGACATTAAAATGAACAGTAAGTGTTTGAGGATTTATGCCAAGTTCGCCACTATCAAACATCCTATGGCAATCGGAGGTTAGGAGTATGCCATTACTCGTGTCCATGTTGTGTGAAAAACTATAGTCCTCCAGATGGCAAGCTTGAAGAAGTGTTTGTGCTGACTGCCCTGTAACCGCACATTTACCTTTGAAATTCAGTTCCACTCTTCTACGGAAACTTTGCTGATCACTAATTCTTCGTAACTGGATAGTACGTTCGACATTACTTGAAATTAACTTTAAATCTATCCCCTCAAGAGAGGTTGGTTTTTTAACATATTTTTCTTTTTCAGGTAACGCCATTATATTAGCGAGTCGCTTCTGAACACGATAACCAACCGCGATCAAATTATAGAGAAATTCTTCAGATTGCTGCTGATTGCGTGCAACACAGAGGGCCTCAGTTTTGTTTTTCTTCCTCATAACGAGGAGATATGTAAGGGTATTAAAGTAATAACACTCTCCGGGAATAATTCTACTATCATAGTACTGCAATGCTAACTCACGACTTTTAGCTATCTTATAAGCTTGCGAAACAGGCATTGTTCTAATTAAAACACTATACAATTCTTTGTTAAAGTAAAATTCTTTTGTTACTTCCTCCTTGACTGATGCAAAAGGAGATTTAACTTCATGCTTTTCTAAAGAAGTATTTTTATTTTTTGTTGTATCGGCTGGATTTATTTTAGTGTATGTGATACGAGAAAGAATGGCCATTCTCTCCAGTTCAGCTTTGGCTTCGATAGCAATCAATTCCTTGCGTATTCTATCTCGTTCAATAGACTCTTGGTTATAGGGTAAAAACTTGTTTTCTGATGAGGGTGGCACTGATTTATGAGGTGGCTTTGTTCTTTTAAATTGACGGAACTGAGCAGTGTCGACATTTACTTTAGCTAAGGTAACATCGACCTGGTTTTCATTAATCAGAAAGGGTTTTCTAGCAACCTTTCCTTTGATTTTAATTTCATAATTTAAAGACCTCATCATCTCTAAAAGTTCTTGCTTCTTTTCTTTAGAAGTAATAGGGTTATTTACTATTTTGAGGTATTCATCTTTAACTCGAAGTAACTCATTTAATGTCATCGATTGCGCATAGGCTTTTCTTTTTAACTCCTTCGCTTGCTTACTTGAGTTAACAATATTAGAAATAGAGTTTTCAGGCCCGATTTTATCTACAGCCTGCAACAAGGCATCTGCTAGTATATTATTTTTCATTGGTAGTTTGCCCTCCCCTTGACATTCCGCACATTATAAAATAATCAATTAAGAGTATAAGCTAATAATTTTCGCGGACAACCTGGTCATACCGCTCAATAAAAGTTATTATTTTCTCGCCATCATACGTTGCTAACCATTTATCCATAGCACTTTCAAATAACGGTATAAAATCTAAATAATTAAAAAATACTATCCCATCATGCTCTCTTGTGGGTGTACTGACTGGGCCAATACTATAGCTTATACGTCTTTCAACACCCTGTATTACTTTACGGGAGTTGAGGTTTGTCATATGAAGAAGTGAATGCCTTAACTCATAAAGCTCGTTTGATGTTATTTTTAGCGTCGATAGCTCACAATATTTATCAAGCCAAACTGGAAAGGCTTTATTTACATCACCAAATTCTAAAAAAGCCACAGTGTCGATAAATGACATTAACAATTTAATACTTGAAAGATAATGTTTATTATTAAAAAGAAGATGTATCGCTTTGACATGATCATCTACTAACAAATCTTTAATGTAAAAACGCCCATTAACTATGTATTTATCTAAATAGTCAGGCATATCTCTCACTCCCGGTATTGAATTAGAGGGAAAGTCATCTCTTCTTAGTTCTTTATTGACGTCAATATTTCCATCCACCTTTATTTGTCCATTAACAACAGCAGTACATATAACTAATGGATTATCTGTTGCCCTTTTGGCTTGCAGGGCAAGCTCATAAACTAACGTCGCAATTCCTCTTCTAGCTAAAGCCATGTAACGCCCCACAGATAAGGTTTTATTAGTTCCAAGGCACTGTGGACTGACGTCAAAGTATTCACACGAGCATAAGTCAGAATTAATATTCTTTTTCAAGAAAGAAAGTTTCTCATCATCGCTCCCCGATAAATTATGAGTAGCGATTCCTACATGGCTGATAGATTTACCATCGGAGGAGAAGTAAAATAAATTATAGACTTCCTCTAACATGTTTTGTCCTCTTCACCGGTTAACCCGTACGTTGAACCAGCCTTGTGAATTAGAACAATATAAGTCATAAAGCCCCGTTGGGGGTATAGCAACAAGCGGAGCCTATGGCAACTACATCACAGTTATGTCAGTTGGTGAGGCTTATCAGGATGACCATGTACCCAAGGGGAGCGAGGCCGAACCGCTGGCAGAGCTTGCATATGGTCTGCAAGTACCGTGACCACCATAAACCTGTTTATCCCTCGCGACGGCGACAGAACGGGGGCATCGGGCTAAAATGCGCTTCACTAAAAGTTTTTGGGATTGTTTAGAGACGGTGGCTACGTCATAGCTTTCAAGTTGAGTCAGTACGTGTTTGACGCCTGGAACTACACGCCGCTATAAGTTAACATCCCAATTACCACTATCAACCACAGCGGCTTTTTCAAGGGACATAACAGAGCATTTCTTACAGGCAAAATGGACAGATTCTATTGTCTAACTAGCTGTATTGTAAGTAATTTAGTGACTTGGTGCCGAAGGCCGGACTCGAACCGGCACGTATTTCTACGGTTGATTTTGAATCAACTGCGTCTACCGATTTCGCCACTCCGGCACGGAAGGGATACGCTGATAGCGGGTGGCATTATACCCGTTGCATAGCCCTGCGCAAGCCTTGCCCGGCGTAAGCCCTTCTGAACGACGAAAAAATCGTCACCCCTCACACCTTCCCTGCCTTTCTGGAACCGTGCTCGCAAAATGCCGCAACGTGACCGCGGCGGTTTACATTTTTTGTGCGTTGTTATCTGATCCCGTTACTTGTTTCGCTAATCACCATCCGAACCAATCAGGACAACGTATGCGGTTTTATCAGGTCGATCCCGTGCTGGAGAACTACTGGCGCGGCATCATCCTTTTTGGCAAAAATGTCGCATCCTACAAGTTTGCGCTGGCGAGCGCGCTGTATGACCTGAAGCGCGACAGCAGCGATCTGATTCTGCTTGAAGATCTCGCCGTACCGTTCAGCGAGCATCTTTGCCGCCATCTTCAGCATGCGCCAAAGCAAATCACGTCAAAGAATAGCCAGTATCTCGCGGCCTGCGCGCAGTTTAATGCGAATGAAATCACGCCGGATGAACTTCGCGCGATCACAGTACGGCGTGGCTTCAATAATGTGATTGATGCATTTCATATCGTGAACAACGGTGAGATTGAGAAGCGCTTTTTCATCGACGAACGCAAGACGCACAAGGGCATTCGCCTGACCGAGAACTTCCATCATCTGACTGAGCGTCCGCAGTTCCGCAACCTTATTCATGAAACGGATGCCCGCTGGAACCTGGTTGAACAGGCCTGGGCGATGGGGGTTTCACGCAATCTGATTGCCGTGGAATACGGTGAAGACGACCAGCAGCTCTTCAGCATTCACAACGATCGTCGGGTGGCTATCGCCAGCTGTCGGGACAGCCTTAACGGCTATCAGAAAGGGCACTGTTTCTACTGCTATGCGCCCATCAGCCTTGACGCGGGGCATGAAGGCCTCGCCGATGTCGATCATTTCATTCCCTGGATGGCACGTAAGAGCGTGGAAAACATCAACGGCGTCTGGAACCTGGTGCTGGCCTGCAAGGGCTGTAATCGTGGCAAGCAGGGCAAATTTGCCCACGTGCCATCGCTGAATCTATTGAAACGGCTGCACTCCCGGAATGAATACTTTATTAACAGCCACCTGCCGCTGCGTGAAACGCTGATCCGCCAGACTGGAAAAACGGAAGCGCAGAGAAGTGACTTTCTCAACAAGGTCTGGAACACTGCGCAGCAGACGCTCATTCACCAGTGGGAGCCGCAGGCTGCCGGGCCGGATATATTCTGATGACCATCCCGTTTTATCAGCAGAATGCTGAAGACTTTTTTAACGCCACCGTCGGGGTGGATATGGCGTCGCTCTATGCGCCTTTTCTGGAACGGGTTGGGCCGCAAGGGAAAATCCTCGATGCCGGATGCGGTTCAGGGCGCGACAGCAAAGCCTTTAAGGCGCTGGGTTATGACGTGGAAGCGTTCGACGCCACGCCGGAGATGGTCGCCCTTGCGTCAGAGTATGCAGGCATTGCCGCCCGCCAGTTCACGTTTGCCGAACTGGATGAGCGCGAGCGCTACGACGGCATCTGGTGCTGCGCGTCGCTACTGCATGTTGCTGTGGCAGAATTGCCCGATGCCATGCAGCGCCTGGCTGCGGCACTGAAGCACAGAGGAGCCTGGTATGTCTCTTTTAAATACGGGAGCGGAGAGCGCGAAAAAGACGGGCGGCATTTTACTGATCTCAATGAGAAAGCGCTTGAGGCGCTGGTGAGCCAGTTGCCTGATATTGAAGTTGTTGCAATGTGGCAGACGCAGGACAAGCGGCCGGAGAGAAGTGAGACCTGGCTGAATGCGTTGATGCGTAAGCGCTGATTTTCCCTCACCCCAACCCTCTCCCCATAGGACGAGTGAGCTAAAGACAGCTCCGAATTTTCTTCCCCTCAGAGTAACAAGGGGTTAAACATAGTCCCGAATTCTCCCCCTCTCCCTGACCCTCTCCCCAGAGAGAGGGAAAACACTCCACTCACCCGCCACGCACCATCCAACAAATCACAATTTCCCGCCCCGTTCTGCCAAGCGCCGCCCGGTGCCATGCTCTACACTTCCTGTTCAACACCATAGTGAGGGAAGTGCGATGTCCATCATAAAAAGTTACGCCGCGAAGCAGGCGGGGGCAGACCTGGAAGTGTGGGAATATGACGCGGGCGAACTGCTGCCGGAAGACGTTGAAGTTCAGGTGGATTACTGCGGCATTTGCCATTCAGACCTGTCGATGATCGACAACGAATGGGGCATGTCGAGCTATCCGCTGGTTGCAGGGCACGAGATTATCGGTCATGTGGCAGCTCTCGGTTCTGCAGCGCAAAGCAAAGGCCTGAAAGTGGGCCAGCGCGTGGGCGTGGGCTGGACGGCACGTAGCTGCGGGCACTGCGATGCCTGCATCAGCGGCAATCAGATCAACTGCCTGGAAGGCTCGCTGCCCACCATCATGAACCGCGGCGGCTTTGCCGATAAGCTGCGCGCCGACTGGCAGTGGGTCATTCCGCTGCCGGAAAGCATCGACATCGAATCCGCAGGCCCGCTGCTGTGCGGTGGCATTACGGTGTTCAAACCGCTGCTGATTAACAACGTCACCGCCACCAGCCGTGTGGGCGTGATCGGTATCGGCGGTCTGGGGCATATTGCCATCAAGCTGCTGCGTGCCATGGGTGCGGAAGTCACAGCATTCAGCTCCAACCCAGCGAAAGAGAAAGAAGTGCTGGCGATGGGGGCAGACCGCGTGGTCAACAGCCGCGATCCGGAAGCGCTAAAACAGCTTGCCGGGCAGTTCGACCTCATCATCAACACCGTAGCGGTCGATCTCGACTGGCAGCCGTACTTCGAAGCGCTGGCCTACGGCGGCAACTTCCACACCGTCGGCGCGGTGATGAAGCCGTTGCAGGTGCCTGCGTTCACGCTTATCGGCGGCGACCGCAGCATCTCAGGCTCGGCGACGGGTAACCCGGCAGAGCTGCGTAAGCTGATGAAGTTTGCCGGGCGCGCGAAAGTGGCTCCAACAACGGAGCTGTTCCCGATGTCGAAAATCAACGACGCGCTGAAGCACGTGCGTGAAGGCAAGGCACGCTATCGCGTGGTGCTGAAGGCGGATTTTTGATGTGAAAGAGGGCATCGTTTGATGCCCTCTTAATTGTCTTCCAGTAATAAGTGAGCACCTACTCACTCCACCAGCATTTTCACCACGGCCTTGCGCACCTTCGCCGGCTTACCGACTGCGCACAATGGCTTATGCACTTCGCCAGGGTAAAACACCACAAAATCCCCTTCGCTCAGCACCACGGTTTTTTCCTGCACGCCTTCCGGCAAAAACGCGATGTCTTTGTCCGCCAGCCAGTCTGTATCCGGCTTGCCCGCAGGCTGAGTGCTGAAGGTCATTCCTTCCTGCCCTTTCAGGACGATCTGGATATCCAGATACTTCGCGTGATATTCAGCTCGGCGATCAGCAAACGGCTCGGTGCTGTCTTCTGAAATCAGATAAAACAGGCGGTTGCCGTCGATATCGTGCTTGCCCAGCGGCGTGGCGTCCGTAACCTGCGCTTTGATATGCTCAATGGCCTGGCGCAGTTCCAGGGGTAACCAGTCGTACAGATGGTGAATATTTCCGGCGATCATTAAAACCTCCAAATATAAAACAACGTTTCATTTTCACATTTTATACGCCGAATGCCCGTGCCATACCACCGTTTTTTTGTGGATATTTGCCCTGGCGCACCTTTCCGCAGGCAAACGATTTCCTTTCTGTGTATGAACCCCTTGATCGCCACAGCCAACTGCGTATAATGCCAGCCGTTTTGCCGGGAGGAAGCATGGTCAACTGCGTACGACATTCTGTCTTACCGCGTCTGAAAACAGGCGCTGGCCTGCCGTTTTTCTCCCGTTGCATCCCCGAATTCAAGAAGCCCCTTTTTAAGGGGCTTTTTTTTTGCCCAGGCGTCAGGAGATAAACATGGCTAACCCGCTATATCAAAAACATATCATTTCCATAAACGATCTCAGCCGCGAAGACCTTGAACTGGTGCTGGCGACTGCCGCCAAACTGAAGGCGCATCCGCAGCCGGAGCTGCTGAAGCATAAGGTGATCGCCAGCTGCTTCTTTGAAGCCTCCACCCGCACCCGTCTGTCGTTTGAAACCTCGATGCACCGCCTGGGCGCAAGCGTCGTCGGCTTCTCCGACAGCGCCAATACGTCGCTGGGCAAAAAAGGCGAAACCCTGGCGGATACCATTTCCGTTATCAGCACCTACGTCGACGCCATTGTGATGCGCCACCCGCAGGAAGGCGCGGCGCGTCTGGCCACGGAGTTTTCCGGCGGTATTCCGGTACTCAACGCGGGCGATGGGGCGAACCAGCATCCGACGCAGACACTGCTGGATCTGTTCACCATCCAGGAAACCCAGGGTCGTCTGGAAAACCTCAGCATCGCGATGGTCGGCGACCTGAAATATGGCCGCACCGTCCATTCGCTGACCCAGGCGCTGGCGAAATTTAACGGCAACCGCTTTTACTTTATCGCCCCGGAGGCGCTGGCCATGCCGCAGTACATCCTGGATATGCTGGACGAAAAAGGCATTGCCTGGAGCCTGCATGGCACCATCGAAGAGGTGATGGCGGAGGTGGACATTCTGTACATGACCCGCGTGCAGAAGGAGCGTCTGGATCCGTCCGAATATGCCAACGTGAAGGCGCAGTTTGTCCTGCGTGCTGCGGATCTGGAAGGCGCGCGCAGCAATATGAAGGTCCTGCATCCGCTGCCGCGCATTGATGAAATCACCACCGACGTCGATAAAACGCCACACGCCTGGTATTTCCAGCAGGCGGGCAACGGCATCTTCGCGCGCCAGGCTCTGCTGGCGCTGGTTCTGAACAGCGACCTGGCACTGTAAGGAGAAAAACGATGACACACGATAACAAACTTCAGGTTGAAGCCATCAAACGCGGCACGGTGATTGACCATATTCCGGCGCAGGTCGGCTTTAAGCTCCTCACCCTGTTTAAACTGACCGAAACCGATCAGCGCATCACCATCGGCCTGAACCTGCCGTCGGGTGAAATGGGTCGCAAGGATCTGATTAAAATCGAAAATACCTTCCTGACAGACGAACAGGTTAACCAGCTTTCGCTGTATGCCCCGCACGCGACGGTAAACCGCATTGACGAGTATGAAGTGGTGGGTAAATCACGCCCAAGCCTGCCCGAGCGCATCGACGGCGTGCTGGTCTGCCCGAATAGCAACTGCATCAGTCATGCTGAGCCGGTTTACTCCAGTTTTGCAGTGAAAAAGCGCGCCGATGACATCACTCTCAAATGCAAATACTGCGAAAAAGAGTTTTCTCATTATGTGGTACTGGCCAATTAATTGAGGTTGGTAATGGATCCCGGCCTCCCTATAATGGCCGGGAACATCCCATATGTGCTGAAATTCAGGAGATAACATGTCTAAAGTACTCGCGACGGAAAATGCACCAGCCGCTATTGGCCCTTACGTACAGGGCGTCGATCTGGGCAGTATGATCATCACTTCTGGTCAGATCCCGGTTAACCCAAAAACCGGCGAAGTACCGGCCGACGTTGCCGCGCAAGCGCGTCAGTCGCTGGAAAACGTACAGGCGATCGTTGAATCCGCTGGCCTGAAAGTGGGCGATATCGTGAAAACTACCGTGTTCGTGAAAGATCTGAACGATTTCGCAACCGTTAACGCCACTTATGAAGCGTTCTTCACCGAGCACAAAGCGACCTTCCCGGCGCGCTCCTGCGTGGAAGTGGCTCGCCTGCCGAAAGATGTGAAGATTGAAATCGAAGCGATCGCTATTCGTCGCTGATTTCCTCTTCATTCAGCCCTCTTCGCCTGATGGCGAAAGAGGGCATTTTCCTTCAGACCTTTTTCAACGCCGCAAATACCTCTGCCACCGCAACCGCCCCAGGATCGGCCACGCCGTCCAGGTTTTCCTGGTTAACATAAGACGACCGCCCGGCTCCCGCTTTTTGCATTCTCGCCGTACTCTCGGCCCCCGTTTTCGCGGCTTCGATTGCCGCATTCAGATTCTGATCCCGTAGCGCTTCCAGAGCCGGTTGCAGCGCATCGATAAGCGTTCTGTCACCGAGGCCCGCTCCGCCGTAGTGCTTCATCTGTTGCAGACCTTTCAGAAGCGCATCGGGCAATGCGTTGCCTTCGTGCACGGCCTGGCCCGCAGCGGTGAAGAAAATCGACATCAGTACGCCGCTCGACCCGCCCATGACCGTTGCCAGCCTCTCGCCAATAAGCTGCATAAGCTGCGCGCTGTCGTTAAGCGGGAGTTTGCCCGCATTCAGGAGCTGCGCGATATCCCGCGCGCCTTCCGCAAAGGTCGAGCCGGTATCGCCATCGCCCACTTTCGCATCCAGCGCGTTGAGGCGGTTTTCCAGTTCGATTAACGTCTGTGTCGTGCCCAATACCAGCGCTTTCACCTGCTCGTTATCGGATGGCGTGGTGTCGACGCTGTCGTGAATTTTGCCGTGCTTCAGTGTTTTCAGCGGTGCGAACGCCACAGGTTTTTGCCAGCCGATGGTTTCAACTTCGGCCTGCAACGCCTGCTCAAATTCGGGCGTGAGCTTCAGGACAGAAAGCGAGAAACCTTTCATATCCAGCGAGCTGACCAGTGCTGCGGGGCCAATCAGCCAGCCAATCTGATCCTTTAGCGCCGAATGCGCCAGCTCTTTGGTCAGCAACGCCATCTCCAGCGCCGATACGCCGCCGAGATTATTGATGAGCACCGCCACCTTTGCATCGCCCGTTTTGGCTTTCAGGGCCGCCACCAGCTTGTCGATGATGGCTTTACTGTTATGGCTTTCGACCACCGACGCGCCCGGTTCGCCATGAATGCCAAGCCCAAGCTCGATATGCCCCGGCTTGATGCGCCCGGCTTCGTCATCGCTGCCCGGTAGATTACAGCTTTCCATCGCCACGCCGAGGCTGTACACGCTGTCGCACGCCTGCTGCGCAATATGGCGCACCTCGTTAAGCGTTTTTCCCTGTTCGGCGGCGTAGCCCGCAATTTTATGCACCAGCGCGGTACCCGCAATGCCGCGCGGCTGCTTGTTGTCCGGCAACGCGATGTCATCGGCGACTATCACCATCTCTACCTTCAGGCCATAGCGCTTAGCTTTTTCTGCCGCCAGGCCGAAGTTCAGCCGGTCGCCGGTGTAGTTTTTGACGATCAGCAGGCAGCCGCGATCGCCCGTTACTGCCACAATGGCGTTCAGCACCGCATCGACGCTCGGCGAGGCAAACAGGTCGCCGCATACCGCCGCCGTGAGCATCCCTTTGCCGACAAACCCGGCGTGTGCAGGTTCATGACCGGAGCCGCCGCCGGAAATCACCGCCACCCGGCTTTTATCCCAGTCACCGCGGGCAATCACGCGGATGGCCGGGTCAATGTCTAAGCGCACCAGGTTGCCGTGCGGCGCGGATAACACTATGCCTTCTACGGCGTCGTTGACCAGCTGTTTTCGGTCATTAAAGAAAAATCTGGACATTACCTTCCACCCAATTGAAATACCTATGCAAAAGCATAGGTCACCTTGCGTATTACGCCGCAAAGTCAGGAATTGCCTGAGCAAATTTTCCGCCACTTTGGCCTATACTCGACGCAGGATAAACGGAGGAAAACCCATGAGCTCACCGCTGCTGATTGCCCGCACAAAGGACCTACAACTCAATTTACTGCCCGGCATGGCGAACCGCCACGGACTGATTACCGGCGCAACGGGGACCGGGAAGACCGTCACCCTGCAAAAGATGGCCGAATCGTTCTCAGAGATTGGCGTACCGGTCTTTATGGCAGACGTGAAAGGCGATCTGACGGGCGTGGCGAAGGAAGGGCAGGCCTCAGAGAAGCTCATGGAGCGGCTCAGCAAAATCGGCGTCACCGACTGGCAGCCGCACGCAAACCCTGTCGTCGTGTGGGATATTTTCGGTGAGAAAGGCCACCCGGTGCGCGCTACCGTGTCTGACCTCGGCCCGCTGCTGCTCTCGCGCCTTCTCAATCTCAATGAGGTCCAGACTGGCGTGCTGAATATTATCTTCCGCATCGCCGACGATCAGGGCCTGCTGCTGCTCGATTTTAAAGATCTGCGCGCCATTACCCAGTACATCGGAGATAACGCTAAATCGTTCCAGAATCAGTACGGCAATATCAGTCCGGCATCGGTGGGCGCTATCCAGCGCGGTCTGCTAACTCTGGAGCAACAGGGCGCAGAGCACTTCTTCGGTGAACCGATGCTCGACATCAAAGACTGGATGAAAACCGACAGCAGCGGCAAAGGCATCATCAACATTCTCAGCGCTGAAAAGCTTTATCAGATGCCAAAGCTGTATGCGGCGAGCCTGCTGTGGATGCTGTCGGAGCTGTATGAGCAGCTGCCGGAAGCGGGCGACCTTGAGAAGCCAAAGCTGGTGTTCTTCTTCGATGAGGCGCATCTGCTGTTCAGCGACGCGCCGCAGGTGCTGCTGGATAAAATCGAGCAGGTGATCCGCCTTATCCGCTCCAAGGCCGTCGGGGTCTATTTCGTTTCGCAAAACCCTTCTGATATTCCCGATAACGTGCTGGGCCAGCTTGGCAACCGTGTGCAGCATGCCCTGCGAGCGTTCACGCCGAAAGATCAGAAGGCGGTGAAAACTGCTGCGCAGACCATGCGCGCCAATCCGGCATTTGATACTGAAAAAGCCATTCAGGAACTCGGCACAGGCGAAGCACTGGTGTCGTTCCTCGACGAGAAAGGCAGCCCTTCAGTGGTGGAGCGAGCGATGGTGATTGCCCCGAGTTCGCGTATGGGGCCGGTCACAGACGACGAACGCAATGGGCTGATTAATAACTCTCCGCTGTATGGCAAATATGAAGACGCTGTCGACAGGGAGTCGGCGTATGAGAAGTTACAGAATGGCGTTCAGGCCAGTACGAATGTGCAGGATGCACCTCCGACCAAAGGCACCAGCGCAGAGGTCGACGACGGTATTCTGGGCGGTCTGAAAGACATTCTGTTTGGCACCACCGGCCCGCGCGGCGGCAAAAAAGACGGTCTGGTGCAAACGGCAGCGAAAAGCGCCACGCGGCAAATCACCAATCAGATTGTGCGCGGAATGTTGGGTAGTTTGCTCGGCGGGCGTCGACGCTAAGCACTAGCGCCGGGAGTCTATGTAACCACCCGGCGTTTCACCCGTCATGCTTCGGAAAAAATAGATAAAGGCGCTGTCGCTGGCAAAGCCCAGCGCCGAAGCAGCGTCGGTCACTCTGGCACCGGTCGCCAGCAGCTCGACGGCTTTCATCAGCCGCCACTGCTGCCGCCAGGGCTGATAGGCCATTCCCGTCTCACGCTGAAAAATCCTGCTTAGCGTTCTTTCACTCGCCCCGCAGGAGCGCGCCAGTTCCGCTAGCGGCGGCGGCAGCGTGTCCCCTGATAACATTATCAAACGTCTGTCGCGCGGCATATGCAGGCTCATCGGCTCATGCTTTGCCAGCGCCAGCTCCGCCACGCACAATCCCACAAGATGCGCATTTGCCTCCTGCTGCCAGTCCGTTTGCCAGCCGCTGGCGGCGATACGTTCCAGTAATTCCCTTAACAGCGGATTGACGCTCAGGATTGCAGGTTTATCGGGAAGTGAGGTGAAAACCACCTGATCCAGCCAGACAGAGCGATAGGCCACGATACTGCGCATTTCCGCACGATGGCTGATACCGCCCGGTATCCACGCCGCCCGCGTGGGCGGCAGCAGGCACAGCAGCTCGCCGTCGTTCATGGTCAGCCGCACGCAGCCTTCCCGACTGAACAGGATCTGCCCCATTCTGTGGTAGTGCAGCCCGGAATCATGGTCGCCCAACTCAGACTGGATGCCAATCACAGGCTGATGAAGGATGTCCGGATCAAATTCTGTTGTTCCAGAAAGCCACGCCATAATGTCCGATTTCCGATAGTTATTGTCGTTATCGTTATAATGCGAAAAATCACCGCCGCCTACAATGCTGCCTCCTGATTAACTGGAGGTACAGGATGTTGAAGTTATCCCTGCTGGCGCTGGCTGTAGCGCTGCTGATGTTCCCGCAAATTGCGGAAACCCTTTACAGCCCGGTGCTGACCGACATCAGCGAACATTTCCGCGTGACGGCAGAGCAGGCTTCTCTGACCCTCTCGCTCTATTTTATTGGCTTTGCCGCCGGCGTGCTCGTGTGGGGCCGCTTGTGCGATACCCTCGGGCGTCGTCCGGCGCTGCTGCTCGGCCTGGCCGTGTATGCATTGAGCGCCGTGGTCGCGCTGCTGACACATCACTTTACGGTGCTGCTGCTGGCTCGCGTCTGTTCCGCCTTTGGTGCAGCGGCCTGTTCAGTCGTCGTGCAGACCCTGCTTCGCGATAAAGTGAGCGGTGCCGCGCTGACTCGACTGTTCAACATAATCGGCATTGCTCTGGCAATAAGCCCGGCGATTGGCGTGTTCTCCGGCGGGCTTCTGGCAACGCTTTGGGGCTATCAGGGTGTGTTTAGCGCACTGGCGCTGCTGGCGTTTTGCCTACTGCTGTGGACGGGACTGAAGCTTGAGGAAACTCGTCCGACGATGCACAGCCACTCCCCGCTACTGGCGGTGGGCAGCCGAATGATTCAGGATAAAAAAATCCTGCTCGCCACGCTGCTGGTCGCTCTTTGGAACGTGAGCCTGTTCAGCTATTACAGCCTGGCACCGTTTATCTTTGCCACGCTGAAGCTCAGCGCCAGCGCCTTCGGTTTAACCGGATTGGTGCTGGCCGGCGGCTCGCTGCTGGGGGCGCAGATTAACCGTCTGCTGCTCAAAAACAGCGACCGTCAGACGCTTATCCTGCTGCTGGCAGGAGGAGTGAATCTGCTGGGTGGCGTTGGAGTCTGGCTGTGCAGCGCATCGCTGTGGTTCCTGCTGCCGATGCTACTGGTGATGGTCAGCTTCTCGATGGCTATCCCGGTAATCCTGAGCTCAGCGCTCAGCGCCTACGGCGAATGCCGCGGCACAGCGGGTGCGCTCTTCGGGTTAGGGTATTACGCTCTGATTGGAGCAGGTCTGGCGGTATCGGGCATGTTCCAGAATCTGGGAGCTACGTTGGTCATTTGTGCGCTGGTCGCGCTGGTTGCCGCGAGGGCTTACAGAAGGGAGCTGTGATTGATTGCCCGGTGGTGCTAGGCATCCAGGCCACAAAACAACAAAGGCAGCTTTCGGCTGCCTTTTCTCATTTCAACGCTGCGAGCTATGCCTTACGCGTCATTAGCCAGAGGCTTATCAGGAAGAAGCTGCCGCTCGGCAGCAGGGCACCCACTACTGGCGGAATACCGTACACCAGCGTCAGCGGGCCGAAAATCTGATCGAGCACGTAGAACACAAAACCAAAGCTTATCCCGGTCACCACGCGCACGCCCATCGGTACACTGCGCAGCGGGCCGAAGATGAACGACAGCGCCATCAGCATCATCACCGCCACGGAAAGCGGCTGGAACACTTTGCTCCACATATTCAACTGATAACGCCCCGCGTCCTGGCCGCTGGACTTCAGGTATTTCACGTAGTTATGCAGGCCGCTAATAGACAGCGCATCCGGATCCAGCGCCACGACGCCCAGCTTGTCCGGGGTGAGGTTGGTTTTCCAGGTGCCGCTAACGGTCTGTGAACCCGTAACCTGTTTCGGGTCGGTCAGGTTGGATTCATCCACCTGCGACAGCTTCCAGGCCTTCGCGTCTTTATCAAACTTCGCCGACGCCGCATAGCGCACGGACTGCAAACGGCGGCTGTCATTGAAGCTGTAAATGCTGATCCCGCCGAGCTCATCGTCGCCTTTAATGCGTTCGATGAAGATGTAATTGTTGCCGTCTTTCGCCCACATACCTTGCTGAGTTGTGAGCAACGACCCACCATACATGGCTTGCGCACGCAGGTTACGCGCCATCTGCTCACCCTGTGGGGCAACCCATTCGCCGATGGCCATGGTCAGCAGTACCAGCGGAATTGCTGTTTTCATCACCGACATCGCCACCTGCATGCGGGTGAAGCCAGAGGCCTGCATCACCACCAGCTCGCTGCGCTGCGCCAGCATGCCAAGCCCCAGCAGCGCGCCCAGCAGGGCCGCCATCGGGAAGAAGATCTGCACGTCTTTCGGGATGCTGAGCAGGGTGTACATGCCCGCGCCGAGCGCGTCGTAGCTGCCCTGCCCGGCCTTTTTCAGCTGATCGACAAATTTAATGATGCCAGAAAGCGATACCAGCATGAAAAGCGTCATCATGATGGTGGTGAAAATGGTTCTGCCGATGTAGCGGTCAAGAACGCCGAATAGCTGCATTATACCGCTCCTTTCCCGCTAATTCGCGCACGTACGCGACGCATCGGCACCGTATCCCAGAGGTTCAACACCACCGCCAGCGCGAAGTAGAGCACGTTAATAGCCCACATCCACAAAGTCGGGTCGATTTTTCCCTTGCCGCCATTGGATTTAAGCGACGTCTGCACCAGGAAGAACACCAGATACAGCAGCATGGCAGGCAGCATAGACAGCACGCGCCCCTGACGTGGGTTGACCACGCTGAGCGGCACCACCATCAGTGCCATGATAAACACGGTTGCGACCAGCGTCAGGCGCCAGTGCAGCTCGGCGCTAGCCTGTGGTGAATCGGTAATCCACAACGCCTTCATGCCCATCTGTTCGGTATCGTTCGGATCCAGCGCCACCGTCTGGTGGCCGATAATCGCCTGATAATCTTTAAAATCGGTGATGCGGAAGTCACGCAGCATGGCGGTACCCTCGAATCGGGTCCCCTGATTCAGGTTTACTACCTGAGAGCCATCTTTTTGCTGAGAGAGGTGCCCGGAGTCGGCGACGACGACGGACGGACGCGCATTCCCCTTAGTACGGATTTGCGCCATAAAGACGTCGTGGAACTGGCTGCCGCTCACCTTCTCGATAAACAGCACTGAATTGCCATCGGTCGCCTGGGTGAACTGGCCTTGCGCCAGCGCCGCCATGCCCGGGTTAGCTTTGGCTTCTGCCAGCACTTCGTCCTGATGGCGTGAGGACCATGGTCCTGCCCACATGACGTTAACCGCAGCCACAATGGCGGTGAACAGCGCAAGGATCATGGCCGCTTTGATCAGCACGGCTTTACTCAGGCCGCAGGCGTGCATCACCGTGATTTCACTCTCGGTGTAGAGCTTGCCCAGGGTCATCAACAGGCCAAGGAACAGACTGAGGGGCAGAATAAGTTGCGCCATTTCTGGCACCCCGAGCCCCAACAGGGACAGGACGAGGTTCGTTGGGATGTCACCGTCTACCGCTGCGCCAAGGATCCTGACCAATTTCTGACAGAAAAAAATCAGCAGCAGGATAAAGAGGATCGCAAGCTGGCTTTTCAGCGTCTCCCGCACCAGATATCTTATGATTATCACTATAAATACGCCCGTTAAAACCCATCTTATTGCAGGAAAATTGCTTGTTTCATGGCTTAAACGTCATTTATTCTCTTGAGTCGTCGAAAACATCGCTAAGATTAGAAGACTCAGCGGCTTTACGTTTCAGACCCGGTTCTGACGAGCCAACATCGCGATATCGTTAAGATTAACACGAAGTCACCGCAACAGCGGAAATGAGTTACGAAAGCTTGCAATTCTATCCGTAGCCACCGCCGTTGTCTTTAAGATTCAGGAGCGTAGTGCATGGAGTTCAGTGTAAAAAGCGGCAGCCCGGAGAAACAGCGGAGCGCCTGTATCGTTGTTGGCGTCTTTGAACCACGCCGTCTCTCCCCGATCGCCGAACAACTTGATAAAATCAGCGACGGCTATATTAGCGCCCTGCTGCGTCGTGGCGAGCTTGAAGGTAAGCCAGGTCAGACCCTGCTGCTGCATCACGTGCCGAACGTGCTCTCAGAGCGCATTCTGCTGATTGGCTGCGGCAAAGAGCGCGAGCTCGATGAACGTCAGTATAAGCAGGTTATCCAGAAAACGATTAATACGCTGAATGACACCGGTTCGATGGAAGCGGTGTGCTTCCTCACCGAGTTGCACGTCAAAGGCCGCAACAACTACTGGAAAGTGCGCCAGGCGGTTGAGACGGCGAAAGAGACGCTGTACAGCTTCGATCAGCTGAAAACCAACAAAAGTGAGCCGCGTCGCCCGCTGCGTAAAATGGTGTTCAACGTGCCAACCCGCCGCGAATTAACCAGCGGCGAACGCGCGATTCAGCACGGTCTGGCGATTGCCGCCGGTATCAAAGCAGCGAAAGATCTCGGCAACATGCCGCCGAACATTTGTAACGCGGCGTACCTGGCTTCTCAGGCGCGTCAGCTGGCAGATTCTTACAGCAAAAACGTTATCACCCGCGTCATCGGCGAACAGCAGATGAAAGAGCTGGGCATGCACTCCTATCTGGCTGTCGGCAACGGCTCGCAGAACGAGTCCCTGATGTCGGTCATTGAATACAAAGGCAATCCGTCCGAAGATGCCCGCCCAATCGTGCTGGTTGGCAAAGGCCTGACCTTCGACTCCGGCGGTATCTCCATCAAGCCTGCCGAAGGTATGGACGAGATGAAGTACGACATGTGCGGCGCGGCGGCAGTCTACGGCGTGATGCGCATGGTGGCTGAACTGCAGCTGCCGCTGAACGTTGTCGGCATTCTGGCGGGATGTGAAAACATGCCTGGCGGCCGCGCGTATCGCCCGGGCGACGTGCTGACCACCATGTCCGGCCAGACCGTTGAAGTGCTGAACACAGACGCCGAAGGCCGTCTTGTGCTGTGTGACGTGCTGACCTACGTGGAGCGCTTCGAACCTGAAGCCGTTATCGACGTGGCAACGCTGACGGGTGCATGCGTGATTGCCCTGGGCCACCACATCACCGGGCTGATGTCGAACCACAACCCGCTGGCGCATGAGCTGATCGGTGCTTCCGAGCAGGCTGGCGACCGCGCGTGGCGTCTGCCGCTGGGCGATGAGTATCAGGAGCAGTTGGAAACCAACTTTGCGGATATGGCGAACATCGGCGGCCGTCCTGGCGGGGCGATTACCGCTGGCTGCTTCCTGTCGCGCTTTGCCCGCAAGTACAACTGGGCTCACCTGGACATCGCCGGCACCGCATGGCGTTCAGGCAAGGCCAAAGGCGCCACCGGGCGTCCGGTTGCCCTGCTGTCTCAGTTCCTGCTGAACCGCGCCGGTTTTTCTGGTGAAGAGTAACGGCGAAGAGTAACGGGATGGAGTTCCCCTCTCCCCGGCCCTCTCCCGTGGGGAGAGGGAGAAAGAATTTCCCCGCGCGCTTCCGCATTAGTGGAAAAATAGCGCGCTGAACAAGTTCCCTCTCCCTTGGGAGAGGGTTAGGGAGAGGGCCAGCACCCTTTTTGAAATCCACGCAAAGAAGCCCCATATTATGAAGAATGCGACGTTCTACCTGCTCGACAACGACAACACCGAAGACGGCCTGAGCGCCGTGGAGCAGCTGGTGTGTGACCTGGCGGCGGATCGGTGGCGAGCGGGGAAACGCATTCTTATCGCCTGTGAAGATGAGAAGCAGGCCATTCGCCTGGATGAGGCGCTATGGTCGCGGCCGCCGGAGAGCTTTGTGCCGCACAACCTGTCGGGTGAAGGCCCTCGTGGCGGAGCGCCGGTGGAAATCGCCTGGCCGCAAAAGCGCAACAGCAGCCCGCGGGACCTGTTAATCAGCCTGCGCGTGAGCTTTGCAGATTTTGCCACCGCTTTCACAGAAGTGATAGACTTCGTCCCACACGAAGATTCCTTAAAACAACTGGCGCGTGACCGCTACAAAGCGTACCGCATGGCTGGTTTTAACCTGAATACGGCAACCTGGAAATAATGGAAAAGACATACAACCCCCAAGATATCGAACAGCCGCTTTACGAGCACTGGGAAAAGCAGGGCTATTTCAAGCCGAACGGCGATGAAAGCAAAGAGTCCTTCTGCATCATGATCCCGCCGCCGAACGTCACCGGCAGTTTGCATATGGGTCATGCTTTCCAGCAGACCATCATGGACACCATGATCCGCTACCAGCGCATGCAGGGTAAAAACACCCTGTGGCAGGCCGGTACCGACCACGCGGGTATCGCAACCCAGATGGTGGTGGAGCGTAAGATTGCCGCTGAAGAAGGGAAAACCCGCCACGACTACGGTCGCGATGCCTTTATCGACAAAATCTGGCAGTGGAAAGCGGAATCCGGCGGCACCATTACCCGTCAGATGCGCCGTCTCGGCAACTCCGTAGACTGGGAGCGCGAGCGTTTCACCATGGACGAAGGCCTTTCCAATGCCGTGAAAGAAGTCTTTGTCCGCCTGTACAAAGAAGATTTAATCTACCGCGGCAAGCGCCTGGTCAACTGGGACCCGAAACTGCGCACCGCCATTTCTGACCTCGAAGTGGAAAACCGCGAGTCGAAAGGCTCCATGTGGCATATCCGCTACCCGCTGGCAGATGGCGCGAAAACCGCCGACGGTAAAGATTACCTGGTGGTTGCCACCACCCGTCCGGAAACCGTGCTCGGCGATACCGGCGTGGCGGTTAACCCGGAAGATCCACGCTATAAAGATCTGATTGGCAAATTCCTCATTCTGCCGCTGGTAAACCGCCGCATTCCAATCGTGGGTGACGAACACGCCGACATGGAAAAAGGCACCGGCTGCGTGAAAATCACTCCGGCGCACGACTTTAACGACTATGAAGTTGGTAAGCGTCACGCCCTGCCAATGATCAACATCCTGACCTTCGACGGCGATATCCGCGAAAGCGCGCAGGTGTTCGACACCAAAGGCGAAGAGTCCGACGTTTATTCCAGCGACATCCCGGCTGAATTCCAGAAGCTGGAGCGTTTTGCTGCGCGTAAAGCCATCGTTGCCGCCATTGATGCCCTGGGTCTGCTGGAAGAAATCAAACCTCACGATCTGACCGTGCCATACGGCGACCGTGGCGGCGTGGTTATCGAGCCAATGCTGACCGACCAGTGGTACGTGCGTGCCGACGTGCTGGCGAAGCCTGCCGTGGAAGCGGTAGAAAACGGCGATATCCAGTTCGTGCCGAAGCAGTACGAAAACATGTATTTCTCCTGGATGCGCGACATTCAGGACTGGTGCATCTCCCGCCAGCTGTGGTGGGGCCACCGCATCCCGGCGTGGTATGACAACGAAGGCAACGTCTACGTTGGCCGCACCGAAGAAGAAGTCCGCCATGAAAACAACCTGAGCGCAGACGTTGCACTGCGTCAGGACGAAGACGTGCTCGACACCTGGTTCTCCTCTGCGCTGTGGACATTCTCCACCCTCGGCTGGCCGGAAAACACCGACGCCCTGCGTCAGTTCCACCCAACCAGCGTGATGGTTTCCGGCTTCGACATCATCTTCTTCTGGATTGCCCGCATGATCATGATGACCATGCACTTCATCAAAGATGAAGACGGCAAGCCGCAGATCCCGTTCAAGACCATCTACATGACTGGCCTGATTCGCGATGACGAAGGCCAGAAGATGTCCAAATCCAAAGGCAACGTCATTGACCCGCTGGACATGGTCGACGGTATTTCCCTGGCAGACCTGCTGGAGAAACGCACCGGCAACATGATGCAGCCGCAGCTGGCAGAGAAAATCGCCAAGCGCACCGAGAAGCAGTTCCCGGACGGCATCGAGCCGCACGGCACCGACGCCCTGCGCTTCACCCTGGCAGCACTCGCCTCTACCGGTCGCGACATCAACTGGGACATGAAGCGCCTGGAAGGCTACCGCAACTTCTGCAACAAGCTGTGGAACGCCAGCCGCTTCGTGCTGATGAACACCGAAGATCAGGATTGCGGCTTCAACGGCGGCGAAAAAGTGCTGTCGCTGGCGGACCGCTGGATCCTCGCCGAATTCAACCAAACCGTGAAGGCATACCGCGAAGCGCTGGACAACTTCCGCTTCGACATTGCCGCGGGCATTCTGTATGAGTTCACCTGGAACCAGTTCTGCGACTGGTATCTGGAGCTGACCAAGCCTGTGATGACCGGTGGTTCGGAAGCGGAACTGCGCGGCACCCGCAACACGCTGGTCACCGTGCTGGAAGGCCTGCTGCGTCTGGCGCATCCGATCATTCCATTCATCACCGAAACCATCTGGCAGCGCGTGAAGGTTATCTGCGGCAATACCGCTGATACGATCATGCTTCAGCCTTTCCCGGCGTTCGATGCCGCTCAGGTTGATGAGGCTGCGCTGGCCGACACCGAATGGCTGAAGCAGGCGATCATCGCCGTGCGTAACATCCGTGCGGAAATGAACATCGCCCCGGGCAAACCGCTCGAGCTGCTGCTGCGCGGTTGCAGCGCAGACGCCGTGCGTCGCGTGACCGACAACCAGAGCTTCCTGCAGTCCATGGCGCGTCTGGAGAGCATCACCGTTCTGCCAGCCGATGACAAAGGTCCGGTTTCCGTGACCAAAATCATCGACGGCGCAGAGCTGCTGATCCCGATGGCTGGCCTCATCAACAAAGAAGATGAGCTGGCGCGTCTGGCGAAGGAAGTGACGAAGATCGAAGGCGAAATCAGCCGCATCGAAAGCAAGCTGTCAAACGAAGGCTTTGTGGCACGTGCTCCGGAAGCGGTCATCGCTAAAGAGCGTGAAAAGCTCGACGGTTATGCCGAAGCCAAAGCGAAGCTGATTGAACAGCAGGCCGTGATCGCCGCGCTGTAATCCTCTAACCCCTTACGCGACCGCGTAAGGGGTTTCCTCCCTGAAAACGCCTCACTTGCACTCACTTTTCTGTGGTGCTATTAACTGCACTATCTGTCACATTCCGCCACGAGTAATGCTATGAACGTTATGACCCCCGCCGCCATCACGCTGCGCCGGATCGCTGAACAGGATAATTCAGCCGTCGCTCTGGTCATCCGCCAGGTTTCTGCCGAATACGGCCTCACCGCCGACAAAGGCTACACCGTGGCCGACCCGAATCTCGACGAGCTGTTTCAACTCTACAGCCAGCCGGGGCACGCCTATTGGGTCATCGAGCAGGACGGAAAAGTGGTGGGCGGTGGCGGCGTGGCGCCGTTGAAATGTAGCGAGACGGATATCTGCGAGCTGCAAAAAATGTATTTTCTGCCCACGGTGCGCGGCAAAGGCATGGCGAAGAAGCTGGCGCTGATGGCGATGGATCACGCACGCGATCAGGGGTTCACTCGCTGCTATCTGGAAACCACCGCTTTTCTGAAAGAAGCCATCGCGTTATATGAACATTTGGGCTTCGAGCATATCGACGGCCCGCTCGGCTGCACCGGGCACGTGGACTGCGAAGTGCGGATGCTGAAGGTGCTTTGATTGCAACTTGCCTGCGGCGGTGCCGCAGGCATAAGAGTCAGTAAAGTTTATGCTCTCGCATAAAGCCTTCCCCGCCAAGCTGGCGCATTTGACGTAAAATCCAGGCCTGACGGCTGCGCACATAGCCGGACGGCGCATCGGCGCGGAATTTTATCGGATTAGGTAACACGGCGGCTAACAGCGCGGCTTCGGACATCGTGAGCTTGCTGGCTGGCTTGTGGAAATAACGCTGTGAGGCGGCCTCTACACCAAAGACCCCTTCGCCAAATTCAGCAATGTTCAGATACACGGTCAGGATACGCTTTTTGCTCCAGACCGTTTCAATCCCAACGGTCAGTCCGGCTTCCAGCCCCTTACGCAGCCAGCTCCTGCCGTCCCACAAGAACAGATTCTTCGCCGTCTGCTGGGAGAGCGTTGATGCCCCGCGAATGCGGTTTTCATTGCGCTCATTATGCGCCAGCGCTTTTTCTATCGCCGACACATCAAACCCCCAGTGGTCGGGGAATTTCTGATCTTCTGCCGCAATCACCGCCAGCCCCATCCACGGCGTCATCTCATCCATGCTGACCCAGTCGGAATGTGCCAGATAGTGGAAGTTGCCGCTAAGAATGGCCCCCAGCTGACGCTCGACCATCACCGCTGAAAACGGGACCGGCAGCACGCTGAATAACGCAATACCGCCGCCCCAGAAGACGGCAAGCACCACAAGCACCCGCAGAACAATACGTTTCAGCCAGACGGCAGGCGAACGACGAGAACTCATTCGCACAGCACCAGCACGCGAGCAACCAGCTTTTCGATACCCGTCGCGGCCTCAGCGATGTTCTGCGCCAGCATGTAGGCAGGCGTGGTGACCACTTTGTTCTCTTCATCAATGACAATATCATCCACCGGGCAAGGCACATGCTCTGCCCCCATCTCTTCCAGCACTTCGGCGGTGTCGATGTTGGTCCCGATGGTGATGCGCAGCTGGAAATCGAAAATCTTTGGCAGCATGGCCGGGGCTATGCACATAAAACCGAGCGGCTTACCGGCGGCGTGCATCGCCAGCGTCAGCGCTTTCAGCTCAGGATCAACGGAGCACTGGCTTCCCTGAACGGCGAAGTTACTCAGATTTTTCGCCGCGCCAAATCCCCCAGGCACGATCAGCGCGTCCAGTTCGCTCTCGCTCGCTTTTGACAGCGGCTGGATCTCGCCCCGTGCAATACGCGCCGCTTCGATCAGCACATTGCGCTCAGGCGCCATTGATTCGCCTGCTAGATGGTTGATCACATCCGACTGGGCTTTATCCGGCGCGAAACAGACCGCCTGAGCGCCGCTACGGGCAATGGCCAGCAGGGTGATTACTGCTTCATGAATTTCACTGCCGTCATAAACACCGCAGCCGCTCAGTACCACGCCTATTTTTTTCATCCCGCGTATCCTTATTGCAAGCGTATGAAGCTTATCAGTATTTTTGATTTAATCGCCGCGCTTCACACATTTTACTGATTTACGTAACAAGTCATTTAAGTTTTGCTATCTTAATGAGCGTGCAGCCTAAATTCTCAGGCCGCGTCTGTTCAACATAATGAAAACTATTAAGGCGCAGCCACGTTTTCCCTGGTGTTGGCGCAGTATTCGCGCACCCCGGCTAGACCGGGGTCATTTTTATCGGCTGGCCACCCAGGCCTTCAGCGTCGCCACATCCTGCTGCCACTCTGCCTTCATCTCTTCAACCCATTCACCCACGTTATCCCACCACGCAGGGAGATCGGGGGTCTGGATCTGCTGACCCAGTTGCTGAATGTGGCGCAGGCCGATGGAGCCCGCGGCACCTTTAATTTTGTGCCCTTCTTCAACAATGCCCTTCTGATCGCGCGCGGTCAGGTTGGATTCCAGCACCGCCAGGTAGCCTGGCATCATCTTCTCGAAGACCGCCAGACCGTCGGTGATGAGCTTTGGCCCCACCAGTTCGATGTACTGCTGAAGCATGTCGGTATCCAGCACGTTGCTTGATTTACTGCTGTCGCTTGCGGTCACGTGACTCTCCTCGTCGTCAGGGGTATCCCAGAATTTCTGGATCATTGCCGTTAATGCCGGTACAGAGAGCGGCTTGCTCAGTACGTCATCCATACCTGCATCCTGGTACTCTTTTTTGTCTTTCAGCACGTTGGCCGTTAGCGCGACTAAAGGCGGCAGCTCATCGGCGTGATAGCGTTGCTTCAGCTCGCGGGAGATATCCAGCCCTGTCATATCCGGCAGTTGAATATCCAGCAGCACCAGGTCATATTCGCCCGGTGTGAACATCTCCAGGGCCGCCTTGCCGGTCATTGCCACGTCGACGCTGTTACCGAGTTTTTCCAGCACTGAACGCGCCACAATCACGTTGAGTTCAATGTCTTCCACCAGCAGCACATGCAGGGCGGGCAGCGGCATATCGTCTTCGCTGAACGCGTCTTCGACTTCCTCTGCCACCGCCGGAGCATGAACCGTCAGGGTGAAGGTCGATCCGCTTCCCGGAAGGCTTGCGACCGTAATGTCACCGCCCATGCTTTTCGCCAGACGGCGCGACACCGCCAGGCCAATACCGGTGCCGGTGGCCGGTTTTCCACCCTGGCTGTCTTTTACCTGATAATACATGGCAAAGATCTTATCCTGCTCCTCCTGCGGGATCCCAATGCCGGAGTCCTGCACTTCGAAATGCAGTATGTCGCCTTTGTCGTAACGCACCCGCACCGAAACGTTGCCCTGCTGGGTAAATTTCACCGCGTTGCTGATAAGATTCCACAGGATTTGCCGCAGGCGCGTACCGTCGGTGACGACCTTATGCGGCAGCGGCTGCGTCGGATCCATCACGAAACGCAGCCCTTTTTGCTGCGCCTGCAAACCGGACAGGTTCTCAAGATCGGCCAGGAAACTGGTGAAATCAACAGGCTGGTTGTCCAGCTGGACTTTACGACGCTCCATCTTATCCATATCAATGATATCGTTGAAGATATTACCCAACGTTACCGCTGAAACATGGATGGTTTTCAGGTATTTTTCCTGTTCGCTGGTGAGGTCGGTATCCAGCAGAATGCGGCTCAGGCCGACGATGCCGTTCAGCGGTGTGCGCAGTTCGTGGCTGATGGTGGAAATAAACGTGGTTTTATCACGGCTGGCGCGTTCGAGCGCATCCTGGTAGCGCTTACGTTCGGTAATATCACGCCCAAAGCCCATCAGGCCGTGGCGCTTTCCGACGCGGTCGTAGTACGGCACTTTACGAATCTCGAAGCAGGCCTTGCGTCCGTCCGGATAGTCGAGCCACTGTTCATAGGTCAGAGAAACGTTGTGGCGGAAAACTTTCTCATCGGTTTCAATCACTTTCGCCGCGGCTTCCGGGGAATAGACGTCCGCCGGTTTCAGGTTAACCAGCTGTTTTTCACTTTTGCCGGTCAGCAACTCCATGGCGCGGTTACAGCCAGAAAACTCTTTGTCTTCGTTGCGATAAAACACCAGGTCCGGCGAGGCATCCAGGAATGAACGCAGGAAAGAGGATTGCTGTTCGAGCTGGATCTGCGTCTGTTCGCGCTCTTTCATCTCGATTTTCAGCTGCTCCAGCGTACTCTGACGCTCTGCTTCCGCTTTTTCACGGTCGCTGATTTCCTGATTGAGTTGGGCGATGTTGTCCTTCAACTGCACGTTAAGCTTCAGGTCGCGGTCGCGCATCTCCTCAAGCTTATCGACCAGTTTCGACAGGCGCCGACGCGACTCCTCCAGCTGTTCGACGACCACAGAAAGGAAATAAACCGCCCAGGGCGTGATCAGCAGCCCGAAGAAGATGGAGCGGATAACGTCGATACTTTCGACCTGCCCGTGCAGCACCATGGTCACCGCCATCTGTACTACGATGGCCAGCACCACCAGCGCCAGGGCCAGCAGCATTGAGAAGCGTACCAGGCCGAGCTTCATCATCAGATCGACATAGTACTGCGCAAGCATTCGGATTTGCTTCATAGGAATTTCCTTCACCACAACATCGCTCAATAATACCCAATTCTGAGCAACGCGTTGAAGGTTGTGCGAAAAATGCGGCAATGAGTGGCATCAGGCGGGTGAAAACGCCCCTTCCTTGCCAGAAAAGGGGCGTTGCGTCAGACGATTACTGCCAGCCGTAGCGGCGGCTGTAGAACCCTTTCACCAGCTGCGTCAGGGTCATGTAACCGACCAGGATCGCCACCAGCCACGGGAAGTAGGAGAGCGGCAGCGGCGTCAGCGACAGATAGACGGCCAGCGGCGTGAACGGCAGCGCAATCCCAACCGCCATCACCAGCAGCGTCATCACAATCAGCGGCCACGCGGCACGGCTCTGGATGAATGGAATGCGGCGGGTACGGATCATGTGCACAATCAGCGTCTGCGACAGCAGGCCTACCACAAACCAGCCGGACTGGAACAGCGTCTGGTGCTCAGGCGTATTGGCGTGGAACACGAACCACATCAGGCAGAAGGTCAGAATGTCGAAAATCGAACTGATCGGCCCGAAGAACACCATAAAGCGCCCCAAATCTGCCGGGTTCCAGCGCTGCGGCTTCTGGATTTGCTCCTCGTCGACGTTATCGAACGGGATCGCCACCTGGGATACATCGTACAGCAGGTTCTGAATCAGCAAGTGCAGCGGCAACATTGGCAGGAACGGCAGGAAGGCGCTCGCCACCAGCACGCTGAAGACGTTGCCGAAGTTAGAACTCGCGGTCATTTTGATGTATTTCAGCATGTTGGCGAAGGTCCGGCGGCCTTCAATGACCCCTTCCTCCAGCACCATCAGGCTTTTTTCCAGCAGGATGATATCTGCCGCTTCACGGGCAATATCCACCGCGCCATCCACGGAAATACCGATGTCAGCCGCACGCAGTGCCGGGGCGTCGTTGATGCCGTCGCCCATAAAGCCCACCACGTGCCCTTCACGCTTGAGCAGCGTGACAATGCGCTCTTTGTGCATTGGCGTCAGGCGGGCAAACAGCGTGGTGCGTTTTGCCAGCGCCGCCAGCCTGTCGTCACTCATATCGTCGATGTTGCTGCCAATCACCACGTCGCCCACTTCCAGCCCCACTTCGTGGCACACTTTGGCCGCCACCAGCTCGCTGTCACCGGTAAGAATTTTCACGGTGATGCCGCTGGCCTTCAGCGCTTTCAGCGCCGGTGCAGTGGTCTCTTTCGGCGGATCGAGGAAGGCGATGTAGCCTTCGAGGATCAGATCGGATTCATCAATGCGCTGATAGTCACCCTCACGCGCAGGCAGGTATTTGGTCGCCACCGCCACTACGCGCAGACCCTGACGGTTCAGGTTGTCGGTCACGCGGCGGATACGGCGCAGCATGGTCTCATCGAGCGGGACGATTTCGCCGTTGTAGCGCACCTGAGCGGAGACGTTGAGGATTTCCTGCAATGCACCTTTGCAGATCAGCTGATGCACATCGTCCTGTTCGGCCACCACGACAGACATGCGACGGCGTTCGAAATCAAACGGGATCTCGTCGATTTTTTGCCAGCGCTCGGACAGGCTGCGGGCAGACTCCTGCTCCACGCCTTCCAGCACCGCCACGTCGAGCAGGTTTTTCAGCCCGGTCTGGTAGTGGCTGTTCAGCCAGGCACTGTGCAGCACGAGTTCGCTGGTTTTGCCGGAGACATCGGTGTGGTTCTCCAGCACGATTTTGTCCTGCGTCAGGGTGCCGGTTTTGTCGGTGCAGAGGATGTCCATGGCGCCAAAGTTCTGAATGGCGTCGAGGTGTTTCACAATCACCTTCTGCTTCGACAGCTTCACCGCCCCGCGCGCCAGCGTCGAGGTGACGATCATCGGCAGCATTTCTGGCGTCAGGCCGACGGCCACGGAGAGCGCAAACAGCGCCGCTTCCCACCAGTCGCCTTTAGTGTAGCCGTTAATCAGCAGCACCACCGGGGCCATCACCAGCATGAAGCGGATCAGCAGCATGCTGACGCGGCTGATGCCTTTCTGGAACGCATTCGGCTCGCTTTCCTGCTCGCTGACGCGGCCCGCCAGCTGCCCGAACCAGGTGTTGCCGCCGGTCGCAAAGACGATCGCCTGCGCTGAGCCGCTCACTACGTTGGTGCCCATGTAGCAGAGAGTATCGGCTTCCAGCGGGTTGTTTTGCTGCGGTTCACGGCTGCGTGCCACTTTCTCCACCGGCAGTGATTCGCCGGTCAGCGAGGCCTGCGCCACAAACAGATCG
The DNA here is from genome assembly GCF_900215375.1 of Enterobacter sp. CC120223-11. Lineage (GTDB taxonomy): Bacteria > Pseudomonadota > Gammaproteobacteria > Enterobacterales > Enterobacteriaceae > Scandinavium. Next base: position 162,217 of record NZ_OBEF01000006.1, read on the forward strand.
CGCGCCTGGAACACGCGCAGATCCGCCGGGATCATGTCGCCCGCAGAAAGCTTAACGATATCGCCCTGCACCAGCTGATCGATTGGGATCTCCAGCCAGCGGCTTTCCCCCCGTTCGTTCACCACGCGCAGTACCGTCGCAGTGTTGCTCACCATCGCCTTCAGCGCATCGGCAGCTTTGGTGGATCGCGCTTCCTGAATGAAGTTCAGCAGCGTGGAGATCATCACCATCAGGCCAATCACGACGGCGGCGAAAACATCTTCTGTGGAGTAGGAAATGACGCCGAGAATGGTCAGCAGAATGTTGAACGGGTTGCGGTAGCAGAGCCACAGATGCACCCACCATGGCGATGGCTTTTGCGCAGGAATGACGTTGCTGCCGTGCTGTTCGCGCGCGTCTTCAACTTCCTGTTCGTTCAGCCCTTCCGGATGGCTGTTGAACGCCCGCCAGATTTCGTTTTCATCCATTGCCGCGACGTTCAGACACTGCTTGCTCAGCGAGTCCGGAATCGGCGCTGCGGCCAGGTTTTTGCCGTCCGGCAGCGGATCGCGGCTGACCAGACGATGTGGCAGATGGCGGCTGAGCTGTGCGATCAGCTGCCGGGTGATATTTTTCAGCATAATAAGCCCCTTCGCGCTCGCCGTCCGGCGATCGCGGGTAACTGTCAGGCACAGCAACGCCGCACCTGATGGTACTTTTTTAGTTAAAACAGGGACATCAGAGAAGTGACGTCACTGCCTCACACGATAACCGGCAAGGCAGCGAAAGACTGGCTTACCGGGAAATGATCATGCTCCATCGATGATGGGATGTGGGATCGGGATCCATACAACCTCCGGTAAGTGAAAGAAACGCTGCGCACTATACGCCTTAAACCTTACAATGCGTAGCGATAATGCGCGTAATTATAGGCGCGAGTAACTAAACGGCACGTATACCAGACTTTACTCATTGAAGCTTCGTTGAGTAGGATTAGGCTCTTTCTTCATATCGCTTCGCTGACACGGGAAAAAAGGATGCAAAACCGGCTGACCATTAAAGATATTGCGCGCTTGAGCGGCGTCGGGAAATCGACGGTTTCCCGCGTGCTGAATAATGAGAGCGGCGTCAGCCAGCGCACCCGTGAACGGGTCGAAGCGGTCATGAACCAGCACGACTTCTCCCCTTCCCGTTCGGCACGTGCCATGCGCGGCCAGAGCGATAAGGTGGTGGCCATCATTATGAGCCGCCTGGATTCGCTGTCGGAAAACCTCGCGGTGCAGACCATGCTCCCGGCGTTCTACGAGCAGGGCTACGACCCGATCATGATGGAAAGCCAGTTCTCGCCGGAAAAGGTGGAGGAGCATCTCGGCATGCTGCGCCGCCGCAATATCGACGGCGTGGTGCTGTTTGGCTTTACGGGTCTCACCCAGTCGATGCTCAAACCGTGGCGCGAAACGCTGGTAATGCTGGCCCGCGATGCCAAAGACATCGCCTCCGTCTGCTACGACGATGAAGGTGCCATCACCCTGCTGATGCAGCGCCTGTATGACAAAGGCCACCGCCATATCAGCTACCTGGGCGTGCCGCACAGCGACGTCACCACCGGCAAACGCCGCCACGACGCGTATCTCGCCTTCTGTAAAAAGCACAAAATCCATCCTGTTGCCGCACTTCCGGGCCTGGCGATGAAGCAGGGCTACGACGCGGTCAGCAGCGTGACTCTGAAAGAAACCACCGCGCTGGTTTGCGCCACCGACACCCTTGCCCTCGGCGCCAGCAAATACCTTCAGGAGCAGCGCGACGACACGCTGCAGCTGGCGAGCGTCGGCAACACACCGCTGATGAAGTTCCTGCACCCGGAAATCGTCACCGTCGATCCTGGCTACGGCGAAGCGGGCCGCCAGGCCGCGCATCAGTTGATCGAACAGATCAACGGCCGCATCGGGCCGCAGCAGCTGATCATTCCTGCTTCCCTCGCCTGACCGCGACGCGGAAAAACCGAATTATTGTGATCCTCGCCCAATTTCGGGAACGTTCCCATTTTCCATTTTAAACGAAACGGATAGGCTTGCAGCCAGTCAATCCACTCCCCTTACCTTAGTGTCATGAGGCTTCATGATGAGCAAAGCAAATCAACAGGACATCGATAAACTGATCGTGCTGGTTGGCGGGCGCGACAACATCGCCACCGTCAGCCACTGCCTGACCCGCCTGCGTTTTGTGCTGAACGATCCGGCGAAGGCCGATCCGAAGGCGATAGAAGATCTGTCGATGGTGAAAGGCTGCTTCACCAACGCCGGACAGTTCCAGGTGGTGATCGGCACCGACGTTGGCGACTGGTACAAACTCCTGCTCGCAACAACCGGACAGGCTTCTGCCGATAAAGAGCAGGCCAAGCTTGCCGCGCGCCAGAATATGAAATGGCACGAGCAGATGATCTCCCACTTCGCAGAGATCTTCTTCCCGCTGCTGCCTGCGTTAATCAGCGGGGGCCTGATCCTCGGCTTCCGTAACGTTATCGGCGACGTGCCGATGAGCGACGGTCAGACGCTGGCGCAGATGTACCCGGGCCTGAAAACCCTGTACGACTTCCTGTGGCTGATTGGCGAAGCCATCTTCTTCTATCTGCCTGTTGGCATTTGCTGGTCGGCGGTGAAAAAGATGGGCGGCACGCCGATTCTTGGCATCGTGCTCGGCGTGACGCTGGTTTCCCCGCAGCTGATGAACGCCTACGAACTTGGCAGCAAAATTCCGGAAGTGTGGAACTTCGGCCTGTTTGCCATTGAGAAAGTCGGCTATCAGGCGCAGGTGATCCCGGCGCTGCTGGCGGGCCTGGCCCTCGGCTTTATTGAAACGCGCATGAAGCGCATCGTGCCGGACTATCTCTACCTGGTGATTGTGCCAGTTTGCTCGCTGATCCTCGCCGTGTTCCTCGCCCACGCCTTTATTGGCCCGTTTGGCCGCTGGATTGGCGACGGCGTGGCCTTTGCGGTGCGCCATCTGATGACCGGCAGCTTCGCGCCGATTGGTGCCGCGCTGTTTGGCTTCCTCTATGCGCCGCTGGTGATTACCGGCGTCCACCAGACCACGCTTGCCATCGACATGCAGATGATTCAGAGCATGGGCGGCACGCCGGTTTGGCCGCTGATCGCGCTGTCTAACATCGCTCAGGCGTCTGCCGTGGTCGGCATCATTATTTGCAGCCGCAAGCACAACGAACGTGAGATTTCCGTTCCGGCGGCCATCTCCGCTTACCTCGGCGTGACCGAACCGGCAATGTACGGCATCAACCTGAAATACCGCTTCCCGATGCTCTGCGCGATGATCGGCTCCGGCCTGGCGGGCCTGCTGTGTGGCCTGAACGGCGTGATGGCGAACGGGATTGGCGTCGGCGGCCTGCCGGGCATCCTCTCCATCCAGCCGAAGTTCTGGGCGGTGTATGCCCTCGCGATGGCGATTGCGGTGATTGTGCCGATTATCCTCACCACCGTGATGTACCAGCGTAAGTTCCGCCAGGGCACGTTACAGATTGTCTGACTCTTTCGGGGCGCACTTGCGCCCCTTCCTCATTTGACCAGGAAAGCCTTATGAACAACCTTCCGCAGTGGTGGCAAAACGGCGTCATCTACCAGATCTATCCCAGGAGTTTTCAGGACACCACCGGCAGCGGCACCGGTGATTTACGCGGCGTTACCCTGCGCCTGGACTACCTGAAAAAACTCGGCATCGACGCCATCTGGCTCACCCCGTTCTACGTTTCGCCGCAGGTGGATAACGGCTACGACGTTGCAAACTACACCGCCATCGACCCGGCCTACGGCACGCTGGAGGATTTCGACGAACTGGTGGCCGAAGCGAAATCACGCGGCATCCGCATCGTGCTGGACATGGTGCTCAACCACACCTCCACACAGCACTCGTGGTTTAAAGAATCGCTGAATCCGCAAAGCCCTTACCGTCAGTTCTACATCTGGCGCGACGGCAAGTCCGGCGAGCTGCCGAACAACTGGCGCTCAAAGTTTGGCGGCAACGCCTGGCAGTGGCACGCCGAAAGCGAGCAGTATTATCTGCATCTGTTCGCCACCGAGCAGGCGGATCTGAACTGGGAAAACCCGCAGGTTCGAGCGGAGCTGAAAAAAGTCTGCGAGTTCTGGGCCGATCGCGGCGTGGACGGCCTGCGCCTCGACGTAGTGAACCTGATTTCTAAAGATCAGACGTTCCCGAGCGACCCGGTCGGTGACGGCCGTGCTTTCTACACCGATGGCCCACGCGTGCATGAGTTCTTACAGGAAATGAGCCGCGACGTGTTCACTCCTCGCGACTTGATGACCGTCGGCGAAATGTCTTCCACCACCCTCGACCATTGCCAGCAGTACGCCTCGCTCGACGGCAAAGAGTTGTCGATGACCTTTAACTTCCATCATCTGAAGGTCGATTACCCCGGCGGCGAGAAGTGGACGCGGGCATTGCCCGATTACGTGGCGCTGAAGGCGCTGTTCAGCCACTGGCAGCAGGGCATGCACAATGTGGCGTGGAACGCGCTGTTCTGGTGTAACCACGATCAGCCACGCATCGTTTCGCGCTTTGGTGATGAAGGTGAGTTCCGCGTTCCGGCGGCAAAAATGCTGGCGATGGTGCTCCACGGCATGCAGGGCACGCCCTATATCTATCAGGGCGAAGAGATTGGCATGACCAACCCGCACTTCTCAGGCATTGCCGAGTACCGCGATGTGGAAAGCCACAATATGTACGCTGAACTGCGTGCTCAGGGCCGCGATGCCGATGAGCTGCTGGCGATCCTCGCCAGCAAATCGCGCGACAATAGCCGCACGCCGATGCAGTGGAGTGCCGATGAAAACGGCGGTTTCACCACCGGCAAGCCGTGGATCAACCTCGCCGACAATGTGGCAGAGATTAATGCCCACGCGGCGCTTAACGATCCAGATTCGGTGTTTTATGCCTATCAGAAACTTATCACCCTGCGCAAAGAAGAGCCGCTGCTGACCTGGGGGAACTATCAGGATCTGCTGCCGGAACATCCGTCGCTGTGGTGCTATCGCCGCGAATGGCAAGGGCAGACGCTGCTGGTGATTGCCAACCTCAGTCGCGATGAACAAGCCTGTGAGCTGGATAAGATGGAAGGCGAGTGGGAAGTGGCGGTAAGCAACTATCCTCAGCCACAAAGCAAACCGGGCGCGGTGACGCTGCGCCCGTTTGAAGCGGTCTGGTGGATGCAGAAGTAATTAACAGGAAGTTCCAATTGCCGGGCGGCACTGCGTTTGCCCGGCCTACGCATACATGACGAAACACAATCATCCCGTAGGCCGGGTAAGGCGTATGCCGCCACCCGGCAATTCTCTTCTCATCAACAATCAGGCGTTTGGCACCCCATCCACCGCCACGGCGCTCTCCTTCTGCTGCGACGCATGCTCCTCTTTCGCCTTCAGACGATCCCAGGCACGGAAAAACGGGTAGTAAATCACCAGCGAAATTCCGAGGTTCACCGCCTGCAGTACCGTGCCGGATACGTGCCCGCCCGTGGCCAGGTAGCCGCTGATAAAAATCGGCGTGGTGAACGGCAGCGCGATGCCCGCAGGCGGGGCAACCAGCCCGGTCGCCATCGCGGTGTAGCTGACAATCACCAGCAGCACCGGCGTCAGGATAAACGGCAGGAAGAAGTAGGGGTTCATCACCAGCGGAATACCGAACACCATCGGCTCGCTGATGTTAAACAGCGCGGCGGGCGCGGCGATTTTGCCGAGCTGCTTCATCTGCGCGCTGCGGCTTCTCAGCACCATGAAAATGACCAGTCCGAGCAACGCCCCGGTGCCGCCCGGTGCAATCCACAAGTCGTAAAACTGCTGGGTGATGATGTGCGGAATCGGCTGGCCGTTCTGGAACGCCGTCAGATTTTCCGCCATGTTCGACAGCCACACCGGTTGAATGAACACCAGCACGATGGCATCGCCGTGCAGGCCGAGCGTCCACAGAATGCCAATCAGAATTACCGAGACGATCATCCCCGGCAGCGTGCCGCCAACGTGGTGCATCGGAATGCCGATAATGGTGGCGATCATGCTGTTAATATCGCCGAACGGGGAGGCTTCCACCACCAGACGCAGCGCCAGCACCACCGCAAGCACGCAAAAACCCGGCACCAGCGCAAGGAACGATTTAGCCACCGCAGGCGGTACGCCGTCCGGCATGCGGATCACCAGATTGCGGCTGGCGACAAAGCGGTAAATCTCGGTCGAAAGCAGCGAAATCACAATCGCCACGAACAGCCCCTGACTGCCGACGAAGTTAATCGGAAGGACGCCTTTCACCACCTCTGCCGCGCCGTGAACTGGCGTGAACAGCGTGTTTTGTGGGATGGTCATAACGAAGGCCACCAGCGACATCGCCCCGGCGGTGAGCGGGTCGAGCGTGCGGTATTTTTCCGCCAGCCGATAGGCAATCCCGAAGCTCGAAATCAGCGCCATAATGTCGTAGGTCGCCTTCACCGGGTAGAGCATCTTGTCCCGCCAGACGTCGCCAAACAGGTGGCTCATCATATCGGCGTAGCCCGGTACCGGCAGGTAGGCAAAAATCAGGAAAAACGAGCCGATCAGCATAAACGGCATGTTGAGGATGATGCCGTCACGGACCGACAGCACGTGCTTCTGCCCGGCGATTTTCAGCGCGACGGGCATGACATAGCGTTCAATGAGCGTTGTTTTTGACATGGTGAATTCCCGTCTTAAAGGTTCAGTTAAACTGCGGCAACCACTGACGATTCAGGGTTAACACTTCATCCAGCAGCGCCTGTGCATCGGTCACGTTGCCCACCAGCGGGTTGGTCACCAGCGCCAGCAGTGCGCTTTCACGGCAGCCGTGGACGGCGGCCTCAATGGTTAAATATTCAAACGCTTTCACCTGCTGAGTCAGCCCGTTCATGGCGGGCGGCAGCGGGCCGAAGGCGAGTGGGCGTGCGCCCTGGGCATCAATAATGCTGTTGGTTTCCACCACCGCATCGTCGTCCAGCCCGTGGATCGCGCCGTTGTTGCGGGTGTTCACCACCATCTCTTTGCCGAGGTTGTTGTGAATCGCGTTGATCAGCTCCACCGCCACTTCGGAGTAATACGCGCCGCCGCGGAAGCTCAGCTGCTCTGGCTTCTCGTCAAGGCTCGGGTTGGCGTACAGCTCAAAGAGCTCCTGCTCCACCTTCATCACCTGCTCGGCACGGGTGCCCTTGCTTTTCGCCGCTTCGATTTCATCGGCCAGCATCGCAGGCGTCAGCCAGAAGTAGCGGTGATACGGGCAGGGAATGGCCTTCAGCGCACGCAGAAAATCGGCGGGCCACGGCAGTTCTTTGATGTTGTTCATTGAGAGCGCGCTGCCGTCGCAGAGCATCTCAATAACCTCTGCCGTCACGTCTTTGCCGTCCTGCATCACCTTGTGGATCCACACCATGTGGTTCAGCCCGGCAAAGCGCAGGTTGAGCGTACTTTCGTCGGCGTTGAGCATTTTGCCGATCATATGCTGCATGTTGATCGGCACGTTGCACAGGCCAATGATCTTCGCCTTGCTGTAGCGGCTGACCGCTTCGGTCACGATGCCCGCCGGGTTGGTGAAGTTGAGGATGAAAGCGTCCGGGGCCAGTTCTTCAACCTTACGGGCCACGTTCAGAATGACCGGAATGGTGCGCAGCGCTTTGGCGAAGCCGCCGACGCCGGTGGTTTCCTGACCCAGCAGGTTATATTTCAGGCCCAGGCGCTCGTCCTGAGCACGGGCCGCCAGCTGCCCGACTCGTAATTGAGTGAGCACGAAGCTTGCGCCGCGAATAGCTTCATCGAGGGTAAAGTGGACGCTCACCTTCACGTGCTCAAGCCCTTTGTGTCGGAGCATGCGCCCGGTCAGCGCGGCGATGATTTCCACCTTCTCACGACCGGACTCCACGTCCACCAGCGCCAGTTCCGTCACCGGAAGCTGCTCGTAGCGCTGGATAATCCCTTCAATCAATTCCGGGGTGTAGCTGCTGCCGCCGCCGACAACGGCGATTTTTAATGCCTGCATGATGACCTCGTTTTCGGCACAGGGAAGCCCGCGCGTGTTCGTGAAGAAAACGCGGAGGTGCCGGACAGATTAAAAAAGGAAAATCAGTGAGCGATGAGCGCCAGCGCTTTGTCGAGTACCGCCGCGCCGCGCATCATTCCGTAGTCGGCCATGTCGATCACCGCCACGGCTTTGCCCTGGGGTTCGGCAATCGCCGAGAGACGAGCAATTTCATATTTGACCTGTGGGCCAAGCAGCACCACATCGGCGCCAGGCAGTTCGCGTTCGAACTCGGCGACGGGCACGGCATAAATATCCAACGCCAGCGCGCGCAGCTCGGCTTCGGCCTTCATCTTGTTGACCAGCATGCTGGTCGACATCCCGGCGGCACAGCATAAAACGATTCGTTGCATGACGTTCCCCTTCAGTGTGGCATGACTATCTTGTTAAGATTATGTAATGAAGAAGGCTATATGAAATTTATTTTCATGGATGTGATCAATGCATAACTTTCAGCCAATAGTTGATCCAACGCCGTGCGTATTTCAAGCAAAAACATAGGCAACATCGGCATTCAGTGGTATAAAGTTCACCAGCCATAAGTGAAAAATATTTTCAAATCGTGACATCACGCAAAGGACAGAACCGGATGGATATCGTTGGTCAACTGAAGGACGGGATGAGCCGTTTCAGCACCCAGGAGTCCCGGGTGGCGACGTTTATTCTGGAAAATCTGAGCTTTACCGCCAGCGCCTCGATTGATGAACTGGCGGCAAAAGCGGGCGTCAGCCCGGCTACCATCACCCGCTTTGCCCGTTCGGTGGGCTGCGACGACATTCGCGATTTGCGTAAACAGCTGGCGCAGGCGAGTGAACGCCGCTCGACCTGGGTGTCCGGCCACAGTGCGGCGCTGCCGTCTGCCTGGCGCGATCGTTTCGACGCCGTAAACCTGACGCTCACGCATCAGCTGGAACATACCAGCGAGAGCGCCCTCGATAAGCTGAAATCACGCCTGCAAACCGCCCGCGCCGTACACTGCTTTGCGTTGGGTGAGCAGGACGTGCCGCTGGCGACCCTGTTGCAGCATCAGCTGCTGCCGCTCGGCATTGCGCTCAATTTTTGCCAGGACGGTAATATGATGCGGATGATCGCCAGCACGCTGAGCGACGACCACCTGCTGCTGGTGCTTGCCACCGGCCCGGCAGACAACCTGCTGCAAGGCGCAACGCTCCAGGCACGCATGCAGGGCGCAACGATTTTTGCCCTCACTCCTGAAAACCACCCGCTGAGCAATATGGCGGCGGAAGTGCTGCCGCTCTCCTCCTCGCCGCAGGCTGCCCGCTATGCGCTGCTGATGCTGGTTGACTTACTCAATGACACTCTTAATGCGTGATCCTTCTCACGGCGTCGCTCGCGCCGTGAACAGCTGATTTTGCTGCTTTTTTACCCACCGCACATTCTCAGAAATTTCATTTTAATCCGCACTGCCCGCCTGCTGCGCTGTGCCATTTTTACTTTGTTCTGAATCAAAAAAAGCGCAAACATGTTTGATGCAAATCACTATATATAGAACTTAGAATGCACCCCGGCCCTACATATTGTATTAATCGTCTATTCTCACACCAATGACCATCAGGTCAGGCGATGAGGTTTGTGGATAAAAAGGGCCGGGACTGAAGGAAGTCATTGGCGGACAAACCCAATTGCGCTTTTGGTCAGCTTTCCCCCTCTGTGGATAACCTGTTCTTTTAATATGGAGTGATCATGACACCGCATGTGATGAAACGAGACGGCTGTAAAGCGCCTTTCAACTCAGCACGCATCCAGGAAGCTATCCTGCGTGCGGCCAAAGCAGCGGGAGTCGATGACGCAGACTATTGCGCCACCGTCGCAGAAATCGTCAGCCAGCAGATGCAGGGCCGCGACCAGGTTGATATCAATGAGATCCAGACGGCGGTGGAAAACCAGCTGATGTCTGGCCCACACAAGCAGCTGGCGCGTGCCTATATTGAGTACCGCCACGACCGTGACGTAAAGCGCGAGAAGCGCGGCCGCCTGAATCAGGAAATTCGCGGCCTGGTTGAGCAGACCAACTCTGCCCTGCTCAACGAGAACGCCAACAAAGACAGTAAAGTGATCCCAACCCAGCGCGACCTGCTGGCGGGCATCGTCGCCAAACACTATGCGCGCCAGCATCTACTGCCGTACGACGTAGTGCAGGCGCATGAGCGTGGCGAAATCCATTACCACGACCTCGACTATTCGCCGTTCTTCCCGATGTTCAACTGCATGCTGATTGACCTGAAGGGCATGCTGACCAAGGGCTTCAAGATGGGCAACGCGGAAATTGCGCCGCCAAAATCCATCTCGACCGCCACGGCGGTCACCGCGCAGATCATTGCCCAGGTAGCCAGCCACATCTACGGCGGTACCACCATCAATCGCATCGATGAAGTGCTGGCCCCGTTTGTCACCCTGAGCTTCGAGAAGCACCGCAAAATCGCCGAAGAGTGGCAGATCCCGGATGCGGAAGGCTACGCCCATTCGCGCACCGAGAAAGAGTGTTACGACGCGTTCCAGTCGCTGGAATATGAGGTCAACACCCTGCACACCGCCAACGGTCAGACGCCGTTCGTCACCTTCGGGTTCGGCCTTGGCACAAGCTGGGAATCGCGAATGATTCAGCAGTCCATCCTGCGCAACCGCATTGCTGGCCTCGGTAAAAACCGCAAAACCGCCGTGTTCCCGAAACTGGTCTTTGCGATTCGCGACGGCCTGAACCACAAGTTCGGCGATGCCAACTACGACATCAAACAGTTGGCGCTGGAGTGCGCGAGCAAGCGCATGTACCCGGACATTCTGAACTATGACCAGGTGGTGAAAGTCACCGGTTCGTTCAAAACGCCGATGGGCTGTCGCAGCTTCCTGGGCGTCTGGGAAAACGAAAACGGTGAAGAAGTTCACGATGGCCGCAACAACATCGGCGTAATCAGCCTCAACCTGCCGCGCATTGCGCTGGAAGCCAAAGGTGACGAAGCCGCCTTCTGGACGTTGCTGGATGAACGCTTGCAGCTGGCGCGTAAAGCGCTGATGACCCGCATCGCCCGCCTGGAAGGCGTGAAGGCGCGCGTGGCACCGATTCTGTATATGGAAGGCGCGTGCGGCGTGCGTCTGAAGGCTGACGATGACGTTTCCGAAATCTTCAAAAACGGTCGCGCGTCCATTTCCCTGGGCTACATCGGCATTCACGAGACCATTAACGCGCTGGCGGGTGAAACACACATGTACGACAGCGAAGCGCTGCGTGCCAAAGGTGTTGCCATCGTGCAGCGCCTGCGTGATGCGGTCGATCAGTGGAAAGAAGAAACCGGCTACGGCTTTAGCCTCTACAGCACGCCGAGCGAAAACCTGTGCGACCGCTTCTGCCGTCTCGACACCGCGGAGTTCGGCCTGGTCAACGGCGTCACCGACAAAGGCTACTACACCAACAGCTTCCACCTCGACGTGGAGAAGAAGGTGAACCCGTACGACAAGATCGACTTCGAAGCGGCCTACCCGCCAATCGCCAACGGCGGCTTCATCTGCTACGGCGAGTACCCGAACATTCAGCACAACCTGAAGGCGCTGGAAGACGTGTGGGATTACAGCTATCAGCACGTGCCGTACTACGGCACCAACACGCCAATCGACGAGTGCTACGAGTGCGGCTTTACCGGTGAATTCGAGTGCACCAGCAAAGGCTTCACCTGCCCGAAATGTGGCAACCACGACGCCGCCCGCGTCTCGGTCACCCGTCGCGTGTGCGGCTACTTAGGCAGCCCGGACGCCCGTCCGTTTAACGCCGGGAAGCAGGAAGAAGTGAAGCGCCGCGTGAAGCATCTGGGGAACGGGCAGATCGGTTAAGGTTTCAGTCCGATTTCCCCCTCACCCTAACCCTCTCCCTCAGGGAGAGGGGACCGACCGAGCCAACCATTAAGAGACTCTCCGGCCTCTTTTCCCTGCTTTTTCTGCAAAGCAATTGGCGTCAGAGCAAGGCGGCAAACGAAAGAATCCCAGGGAGCTTACTTGAGTAAGTGACCTGGGTGAGAGAGAGCAGCCAACGCCGCTATGGCGTCAATTGGAAAGCAGAAATGAATTTTCACCAGTACTACCCTGTCGACATCGTCAACGGCCCCGGCACTCGCTGCACCCTGTTTGTTTCCGGCTGCGTCCACGAGTGCCCCGGCTGCTACAACAAAAGCACCTGGCGGCTGAACTCCGGCATGCCGTTCACGCAGGAGATGGAAGATCGCATCATTGCCGATCTCAAGGACACGCGTGTGAAGCGCCAGGGGATTTCACTCTCCGGCGGCGACCCGCTGCATCCGCAGAACGTGCCTCACATCCTGAATTTGGTGAAGCGCATTCACGCCGAATGTCCGGGGAAAGATATCTGGGTATGGACAGGGTATAAGCTTGCCGAACTGAATGCTGACCAGATGGCCGTGGTGGATCTGATTAACGTGCTGGTTGATGGGAAGTTCGTGCAGGACCTGAAAGACCCGGCACTTATCTGGCGCGGCAGCAGCAATCAGGTAGTTCACCACCTGCGCTGATTGTTCTTAGATGTGAGCTTTAATAAAATAAAAAAACGCCCATGGGCGTTTTTTTATTTATCAACAGCAATCAGGACACTCTGCTATTTTTCAGATTCGCCTTAGCGATTCACCTGAATGTATTACGCCTGATGCGGTTTTTTATTTACGCTTTTATTTACGGTACTGCATCGGGGCGTAGCCCGACTGAATAAACGTAAAGACATTATCAAACGGCGTCATTGCCGATTTACAGAAAATGCATTTCGCGCCATGGGGATTGCTTTCCGTCACATCAAAAGAAGATGTGCGGTACTGCGAGCCGTGACAGCATGGGCAGCGAAAATGGATAGATTGAGTCGTATTTTTCATATCAATAACCTTTATAATTTTTTTTGGGTAAGTGGCCTGAAACAAAATTTGACGAGGTAGAAAAGAAAAACCACAGGGAGATATCGGGAGATACTACAGAGATGGGTATTGCTTTATGGATTACTTCAGTAAATTTTCACGTTCAAACCGAATCGTTATTAACTCATGAAAATTGTTTTCCGGCAAGCCCCGTTATAAAAAGAATTGTAAATAACAGGATTACGCTTTGTCATTGACGATAAGCAGTAAGCATTTCTGATACTTACTGCTCAGCGCAAAGCGTCATTAGAACCGGCTCACGCACTCCATCGCCACGGTTTTAAACTCGCGGAAATTCTTGCAGCTACAAAGCCTCGCCATTGCCCGCTCGCGCAGGAAAGTGACAAAAATATCGTAGATCGCCATCGCCTCTTCGTACTCGCTTTTGCTGATCGCCAGCAGGAAAATCACGTGGGCTGTTTCATCGCCCCAGGTAATGCCCTGCGGGGCGAGCACGGTGTAGACCACGGTTTTCTTCGCCAGCAGCCCTAAGGCGTGCGGCAGCGCGATACCGTCGCCAAGCATGGTGCTGACAATCGCCTCACGCTCCACCACCGAGCCGACAAACTCACTGTCGACAAAGCCTTCATCGCTGAGCTGTTTACAGAGCTCGGCGAACAGCGTCTGCTGATCGATGGGTTCGTTGATGATGCGGAAGTGACGGGCGTCGAAAAACTTCTCCAGCATCCACGGGCGGGTTCTGTCCACCAGCACCAGCTTGCCAATTTGCTCCAGCTGATACTCCGTCGGGAACGGCGACATCACCACCACCGGCTTGTCTTTCTCGGTGATGCGCACCGTTGAAACGACAAAATCTTCCCCGATCGCTTCACGCTGCTCGTAGTCGCGCTGGGTGATGGTTTCGGTCATTTCCAGCTGCGGATATTTACGCTGCAGCACTGCCTCAATCATGCGCACCATCGCATTGCCCGCATCGCAGACCAGCAGCACTCGCGGCTGACGCTGGTAGCCGATATTGTAATGCCGCTCGAGGCCCACGCCGATATGCAGCACCAGGAAACCAATCTCGTTTTCGCTGATGGTCCAGGGCGTGTATTTGCTCCAGCCGGAGACCGCCGCCAGGGTCATATCCCAGGCCATCGGATAGTGCTGTTTGATGTTATCGAGCAGCGGGTTGGGGATCATTATCTGGTAGCGCACGCGGGTGATCATAGTCTTGATGTGCGTCAGCAGGTCCGCGTGCAGCTGCTCATCGCTGAGCAGGTTGTAATTATAGTGGCTGTTAATGTACTGGAGGATGTAGTTCACCAGCGCTTCGTCATCGTCGGCGTTGATTTGGCTCGGCGCTATGTCCTGCACCTGACGCGCGGCAATGTGCACCCGCAGCCAGTTCTCTTCCGAAGCCGCCAGGGTTTTGCCTGCCAGTTTCTGAATGGCCGCCGCGAGGTCGCGTGCAGCGTGGCGCACGTTGTCTTCCACATCATCGGCGGTAAATTCCGGCAGCGGATACCCTTCGCTGATACGACGCACCGCCACTGCGCAATAGAGACGTACAAACAGTTCACCTTCATCCGTCAGGCGGATGTGCCAGCGGCTAAAGACCTCCTGTAGCACCGTCGCGAGCTGCTCCGGCACGCCCGCGTTAAGGGCTTCCTGTGTCAACAGCGGGTTGGAACTGTCCTGCTGAGCCAGCTGCCAGAGCAGGTCGGTGAGGCAGGCGCGGATCGTCATTTCGCTGCCAAACAGCTTCACGCCATGGCGCGGGCGGGTTTCCAGCGTCAGCTGATAGCGCGCCAGCCATTCACGCACTTCGGCCATATCGCCCTGCAGCGTGGCCCGGCTGACAAACCATTCGTCAGCCAAATCTTCAAGCTTGAGCGAAAAGGCCGACGTCAGAAAACGGACCATCAGGTAGTGAACGCGTTCGGGGCCGGTGCGTGGAATGCGTAACGTACGCGGTCGGGTATCCTGCAACAACTGGAACAGCGTGGGATCATCAACACGCAGCTGGTAGCCGTTTCCCCGGCTGAGCACAAACTGCGCCCCGTGCTGAACCAGTAAGGCATTGAGTGCGGTAATGTCTGCCCGAACGGTTCGCGTGGAAACAGAAAGCCGCCGGGCAAGCTCGTCCTGTGGCAGCGTTTCGTTTTGCAGCATGTCAAACAGCTGCGCTAAGCGGTGGTTCGGGAATCGCACTCCGGTGTCCTCATGTTCAGAACGGACGCAGAGCGCCCGCTGTGTTTCTTATTATTTTGGCGATATCACCATCTGCGACGGGCTGCCGATAGCAGTATAACCCGGCTCAAAGGTCAGCTTGCCGCTGTGCGCTGCCACCTTAAAGCGGGTGATGTTGTCGCTGCGCTGGTTCATCACATACAGCCATTGCCCATTAGGGTCGAGCGTCACCGTGCGCGGATAATCACCACGGGTCCAGACATCATCCTGATGAATGAGATCGCCGTCGGCAGATACCGTAAAGTGTGCCACGCTGTTATGCAAACGATTGGCGACATATAGCTGTTTTCCGTCCTGGCTAAGCGCCAGCCCGGCGGCAAAACTGGTGCCTTTGTACTCTTTTGGCAGCGCAGATACGGTTTTCCCTTCCGTCAGCAGGCCTGTGGCCTGGTCGAGGTGATAATGGGTCAGCGTTGAGGCTTCCTCATTAATTAACCATAGCCCATCGCCTTTCGGCGTGAAGACGAAGTGACGAGGTCCCGCGCCTTTTGAAGAAGCATTGATAAACGGCGGCGCGTTCGGCGTCAGCTTGCCGGTCGCATCATCCAGCTGATACTGATAGATCCGATCTAAGCCCAGGTCAGTGGAGAAGACGAATTTTCCCTGTTGGTCGGCGGCGATCATATGCGCATGTGGCCCGTTATGATCGCTGATAGCAAAGCTTCCCTCTGCTGCCGCCTCCGGTTTGCCTGCACCCGCCGGGCCTTCATCCTGATGGGTGTCTGAGGCTTCGCTCAGGCTGCCATCTTCTTTCACCGGCAATACCGCAATCGTCCCGCTGACGTAGTTCGCCACCAGCAGATGACGCCCGTTCGGCGTCAGCGACAGATAAACTGGGCCCGCACCGCCGGAGGAAACCTGATTCAGCTCTGTCAGCGAGCCATCGGCACCAACTTTCAGCGCCTGCACCACGCCCTTTTCCGCTTCGCTGGCGACATACAGCGTTTTGCCATCGTGCGACACCGTCAGCTGCGCGGCATTGGGCAGCGAGCTGACCAGCGTTTTATCGTGTAAATCGCCGGTTTTCGGGTCGATAGTGAAGCGATAAAGCCCTTCCCCGTTCGGGTTGTAGGTGCCGACCCAGGCGTACTGAGTCTGTGCGTGAGCGGCGGTAGCAAGCAGAGAGAATGAAGCGACAAGCAGGTGACGTGCAGACAGCATGATGACTCCTTGACGGTGATGAAGATATTCCCCTCACCCTAACCCTCTCCCCAAAGGGGCGAGGGGACCGGACAGAGCCTGTATTAGCTGAGGAGAGTATCGGATGTATTCACCCTCTCCCCTGAGGGGAGAGGGGCAGCAGGAAAATCACCCCACCAGTTTTTTGGTCATCTCCAGCAGCGTGCGCACGTCTTCAGGACGCGTGTTGCCACTTTCTTTGTCGATGATTGAGCTGTAGATGTGTGGGATAACCTTCTTCACGCCTGCATCGAGGGCGATCTTCAGAATTTCGCTGTAGTTTTCCAGATCGATTCCGCCGGTTGGCTCCAGCCAGAAATCATGACGGGCGCAGGCTTCAGCCACGACCTGATATTCGTCGCGGCTTTTCAGGCCGCCCATCGGGAAGTATTTGACTGAACTACAGCCCATGTCTTTCAGCAGAGCGATAGCCGTATCAACCGGCACGATGCCGTCTTTTTCCAGGCTGCTCAGCGGGCCGGTGGAGATTTTGACCATGCCAGGCGTGCCGGTCGGTGAAACCAGACCGTTCACTACAGTCTCTTTCTGCCCGAGCAGCGCACGGCTGGTTGCCACGCCGGTGAACACCTGATTTACGTGCTGCGGCTGCACTTCACGGGAAATCAGGCTCACCATTTCGGACTGATTTGGGTCACCTGCGCCAAGACCAACGGAGAGCGCATTATCGATAAGCTTCGCGTATTCGCGCATATCGGCAACCGCGCTCGGTACGTCCGGGTAATTTTTGGAGAGCACGCCCACCAGCACATGACCTTCCGCCGCTTCGTACACGTCGCTGGCGTTAGCTTTAGAACCTGCCAGTACGTTCAGGCAGACACGGTCACGGTAAAAATTAGGGGTCAGTTTCATGCGTTGCTCTCCTTGTTCAGCACTTCCGCGATACGGCGTGCCACAATCTCCAACTGCTGCGCGTTCACGCTGCGAACGTCAGCTTCGATAATGCCTTCGTTGGCCTTGTAGCCGCGGAAGTAGATGGCGTATTCGCCTTTTTTCAGCTCGGACACGAGGTCGCCGGTGGCGATTTTAGTGACGGCTTCGTCGAACTTAATTTCGGTACGCGCGATATCACGCCCCGCCGCATCCCATACCACACGGGAGGTTACGCCGTTCAGGGCGTTCAGCGCGTTGATGAATGGCGTCATTTTTTCCACCATCTGCGCGCCGCTCTCTTTCTCTGCGGTCAGGTAATGTTCGATGGCGCAGGTCAGGCCCAGAATGCCTTCTTTGCCGACTTTCATCGCACGGCCAATGCCCGCAGTCTGACGTTTTACCCACTCAACATACTGAGTTTTGCCGATAACGAGGCCGCTGGTTGGCCCTTCAATCGCCTTCGCGCCGCTGTAGATAACCAGGTCTGCACCAGAGCGGTAGTAACACTGCAAATCTTCTTCAGCAGCAGCATCCACAATCAGCGGCAGGTTGTGCTTGCGGGCCACAACGACCGCCTGCTCTACGCTAAGCATGCTTTTCTGCACGCAGTGGTGAGATTTGATGTAAAGAATTGCTGCGGTGCGAGGCGTAATTGCCGCTGCCAGCTGATCGGCGGAACACTCGTTGGCGTAGCCCGCTTCCACCATTTTTCCGCCGCCGAGGGCGATCATGGTGCTTACCGGCGCGCCGAAGTTCACGTTGTGGCCGCGCGGCAGCACGATTTCGTTATTCTCGATCGGCGTGACGTGCAGATTTTCCAGTAACCAGTCGCTGTCTTTGACCAGCACGCCCGCTACGGATTGGGCAATGCCCGCAGAGGCGCAGGAAACGACCGTCGCGCCTTCCACGTCCAGCAGTTTCGCGATGTACTCGCCGGTTTTGTTCACCAGGTCTTTCATTTCGAAGTAGTGATTCATGCCGGTCAGCACGGCCTCCACCACTTCCGGGCGCGGGGTTGACACGCCGAGCGCCGTCATGCGGCCAGAGGCGTTAATCACTTGTTTAAGCTGGTATTTCTCATAAATCGAAGGCATGTTCTGCACTCCCTTGTTCGGTCATATAGCCCTTGCCTGCGCGGATGGCGGCGAGCGGCACCAGATCCTGGTCCACGTCGAGGGCGTTGTTTTCGGCATCCACCAGCGTTACCGGCTGGCGTTTCAGGGTGAAAATGGTCAGGTCGGCGTCGAAGCCGACGGCAAGCTGGCCTTTATGCTTGAGGCGAATCGCCTCGGCGGCGTTGCCGGTCACGCAGTTGATGACCTGTGGCAGCGACATACCGATAGCGAGGAATTTCGCCATCACGCGCGCCAGCGAATGCACCGGGCCGCTGATGCGGTTGCGGCAGTAAATATCGGAGCTAATGGTGTGCGGCAGAATGCCCATCGCAATCGCCTGCTTCGCTACGTCGAAACTGAAACTCGCAGTGCCGTGGCCCACGTCCAGTTTGATGCCGCGCTTCAGCGCACCGGACACCGAAGCACGCAGTTCACCAGAAGGCGTCAGAATGCGGTTCGGCTTGCCGTTATAACAGTGGGTGATAATGTCGCCGGAGGTCAGCAGCTCGGTAATCTCATCGAGATTCGGCGGGTTGTTGCCGATGTGCACCATCAGCGGTAAATCGCCGTTGGCCTTCTGGATCTCTTTGGCTTTTTCCAGCGGCGTGATGCCGTTTTCCCCCACTACGCTGCTGCTCATGCGCGCCTTCAGGCCGACGATAAAGTCCGGGTGGCGCTTGATGGCAGAAGCCGCGGCTTCTGCATCAATGTTGGCCATGTTCGCCAGTTCGTTCTGCGCAATCAGCCCGACGCGGGAGATGTTCAGCAGGGCGTAGACATCGGTTCCGCACTTGCGGGTGATGTCATAAAACGTATCGACGTCATCAGCGCCTGTGCTGCCTGCATCAATCACCGTCGTCACGCCGGTTGCGACGCCCACGCTGTCCGGTTCATCGTTGTAAATCGGTGATTTCGGGTAGCAGTGAACGTGCAAATCGATCCAGCCGGCGCTGACGTAGTGCTCTCCGTTCAGAGAGACGACTTTCGTCGCCTCGCCGTTAAGGTCGCCCAGGGCTGCAATTTTGCCGTCTTTAATGGCGATATCCGTTACCGTATCGTCAACCAGGCGTGCGCCCTTAAGCAGTAAATCAAACATCGCTTTCTCCTTGCAGACTTAACCAATCGCCACCGGGAAGATGGAACCGAGGATCATCGCGCCGAGGATGGCGCCGCCGGTGATCGGCTTCTGCCAGATGTAGAACAGTAATGCGCCAACCAGCGAGCCAATCCCGATTGGAATGGAGGCGGTCATTGCGCTGAGGATAATCAAAGGACCGAGGAAGCGGCCGGAGGCGTTACCCGCGCCCATCATCACGTCCGCCCCGTAGGTGGAGTTGCTCTGGTTGACGGTAAACTTACGCGCCAGAATGATGATGTAGCCAATCGCCAGGCCGATAATCAGGCCGGTTGCCAGTGAGGCAGCGAAGTTGGCAACAGGGAAGACAATGCCTGCGCCGAGCAGCAGCGCCGGAACGCCAAGGCCCACGCCGGTCTGAATCGCCCCGCCGATATCAAGAATACCGACCAGCGAACCTTCAATGATGCGGGCAAACAGGAAGCTTGCACCGAATGCCGCCACCGCGCCGTACACGCCGGTGTCGATCCCGGACTTCAGCATCGCCACGAAGGCCACTTCGTTAAACGCGCCAATGCCGTACAGGTAGTACATGTGTGTCCCGGCGAAGACGCCGGAAGAGAGCAGGCCGACAAAGATCGGGAATGACCAGTCCGCGTACCAAAAACCTTTATTCTGTTCCATGCGTTATCCCCTTATTTGCCGCTCAACGCGTTATGCAGCAGATCCAGCCAGTTCGGCACCGTCATGTGGAAGGACTCAATCATCTTCATGTCGAATCCACGGAAGAAGGCACTCAGCACGAACAGGGCGATAATGGCCGCCATCATGATTTTGGTGACGCGGTTCCAGCCTGCGTCCTCTACGCCTTTACCAATCAGAATACCCAGCACCAGGCCCGGTACGGCGTTGCCCATAATCAGCTGCGCTGCGCCGCCGAAGATGGTTGCCCAGAAGCCTGATTTCTTACCGGCATCAATCGCCGCCAGCCAGAAAATTACTGGCATGATGATGTTCACCAGCAGGTTTGCCGCAGGCACCAGCACCTTAACCGCAGTCACCTGCAGGGCTTCCGGTACAGCAGAGGCTGTGGAGTTGAGGAACGCCACCACGATCATGCCGATAAGGCCACAGGCCACCGCCATTTTCTTCGGATCGTGAAGGGTTTCCGCCACGTTGCGGTTTTTCAGCATCAGCGCTGAAGCACCCCAGTGTGGGATGATGCGATGGTCAACGTCCTGGGTGAAGGCACCTGCCGCCACGGAGGACGCCCAGGCGTTGAAGAAGAAGCCCAGACCAAAGGAGAAGTGAGAGGCCGGATCCCCTTCGCAGGAGTTCAGCTCGCCCAAAGTACGAAAAGCACCCATCCCTTGCGTGGTGGGCGCATGAAACATGCGTGCAGCTCCGGCGCCCACACCGACGCCGACCAGGCCGCCGATAATGAGCGATTTAAAAAGAATAATCAGGAACATGAGTCTGTCCTTTTCTAATGGTTATGTTGTCGTGACGAAATCAACCTGGTCAAGATTTAAGGCTGTCACGTTGACGGTAACGTCCAGCTCTACGCTGAACGTGCGTCGCTCCCGGCGCAGAAAGAAAAACAGAAAAGCCTCTTTCCGGACCGCTTCCTGCGCATGAACAACCGCCACGTCCTGTGGTTCAATGCGCAGTAAAATGTGCGGTGATGCTTTCATCACCGTACCCTGTACCTGGCTGAGCGCATCGGCGAAGGCGCGTGCTTTGGCCTCGCCTTTGCCCTTCACCCTCACCGTGGTGGTGAACTGTTCTTTCATGCTTATGCGCCGTGTTTCTTCTGCCAGGCCTGAACCAGACGCTCGCCCAGCTCTTCTTTATCCATGAAGCCAAAGCCCAGCACGTTCGCGCCTTCGTTGATGGCAGTAACGCCTTCTTCAACGGAGCGCATGCCGTACTTGGCTTTATAGCCGTGCTTGGTCTGAGCGGTAATGGCGCCCGCGCCGCCGCTGCCGCAGAAGGAGATGCCGAAGGTGGCGTTTTCCGCTTTCATCACGTCGCCAAGCTTCATATCTGCTGCCACGCCCGGAACCACAACTGCACGGCCACCGGCCTTTTCCACGCCTGCTGCAACTTTCTGACCTTTACCCAGACGGTCGCCAATCACTACGGTAATTTGTTCCATGTTTTGCTCCTTAAATGTTTTCTTTCGCCACTTCGAAGTGCACTGACAGCAGCCAGGCCTCTTCATCCGGAAGGTTGCCGAACTGCGCGACCACTTCGCGGGCAAGCTGCATTGATTCAGGTGAAATTTCTTCAAACAGGCTGGCTTCCACTTCTGGCAGCGGCTCGCCGGTAATTGACCGGTGTGCCATCGCACGGACGTGAGATGTCAGCATTTGCTCCTGGACGTCGTTCGGAATTATGTCGTGACCCTTGAGCAGGCTGTACACCTGGCCCAGCATGCGCGTTGCAAGTTCTTCGGTCTGACTTCCTGCGTCGGTAATGACTGCTCCGTTGTTCACTCTTCTGACCCCGTTAATTGCGTCTGAGTCAAAAACTACCGCGGAGGGTGTCGGGTTTGTAGCGAGTTGTTTTCCACTTCGAAGTGGAAAGGCGAGCGGCAGCAGTGATCTGTCCCACATAAATTCGTCAGACAGGGATGAAATGCTGGATTAGTGTGATGAGAATCACGGGAAAAAACTGAAAAGAGGGCGGGCCGAAGTGGAAATACTTTGCAGAGCGACATGCAAAAATGTGAAGTCGATAAGCTTTTACGATGACGATGCGGGGAAATCAGAGGAACGCTGGCGAGGAGTTTACGGGTTCCCTCGCCAGCCTTTCGTTCAGAACGCCGGGCTCAGGCCCCGCGCTTAGCGGTACTTCTTATGGTAAGTGTTGCGGGTTCCGGCAAGATCCAGCGCCACGCCCTGTGCTTCCTTGATTTTACCTTCGTTGGCAAGCTTCATTGCGCCGTCAATCTGACCGATCAGAACATCGAAGCCGTGGCGATAGTCTTTCATCTCCGCGCTGTCTGCCGCTTTGCCTTCCAGCTTCGGCGGGGTCTGTTTCTGTGCATCCTGAGCGGCGGTACGCATTTCGGTCAGCGCCGCTTTCATTTCCGCGGCATCATCGGTTTTCTGCACCACTTTCAGGTTTTCAGACAGGGTGTCCATATCGTCACCGAGATCGGCAAAGGCAGGAACTGCCGCCATCATCAGGGTGGAGACAGCCAGCGCTGCCAGCAGGTTTTTACGCATTGCTCACTTCCTTCATTTTTTATTATTGAACAGGTATGGCGCGACAAGCCGCGCCATCATGAGAACACTGTTATTGCCCGGCGATTTTCATTTCCGGCAGCAGCACGGAACCGCACTGAATGTTGCTGCGCGTTTCGATGTCGTCAGCCACGGTCACGATATTACGCCACATCTCTTTCAGGTTTCCGGCGATGGTGATTTCACTTACCGGATACTGGATTTCACCATTCTCTACCCAGAAACCAGACGCGCCGCGGGAGTAGTCGCCCGTTACGCCACTCACACCCTGCCCCATCAGTTCGGTGACCACAAGGCCGGTGCCCATCTCTTTAAGCAACTTTTCAAAGCTCAGGCCCTGGCCCTGAATGCGCCAGTTATGAATGCCGCCCGCGTGGCCGGTGCTTTTCAGGCCGAGCTTGCGCGCGGAGTAGTTGGTCAGCAGCCATTGGGTCAGAATGCCGTCCTTGATGATGTCACGGCGCTCTGTGCGCACGCCTTCGCTGTCGAACGGCGTGGAGGCCAGGCCTTTCAGCAGATGCGGATGTTCTTCAATGGTCAGCCATTCAGGGAGAATTTGCTTGCCGAGAGAATCGAGCAGGAACGTCGATTTACGGTATACCGCGCCGCCCGCAATCGCACCGACCAGGTGGCCAAACAGCCCGGTCGCTACTTCGTTCGCGAAAATTACCGGCGCTTTCATGGTGGAAAGCTTACGCGGAGAAAGGCGCGACAGCGTGCGCTTTGCGCAATCTGCACCCACGGCTTCCGGGTCGAGCAGGTCGCCTATCGCGCGGCCAATGGTGTAGGCATAGTCACGCTCCATGTCGCCGTTTTCTTCGGCAATCACGCAGCTTGAAAGGGAATGACGGGTGGAGCAGTAGCTTTGCAGCATGCCGTGGCTGTTGCCGAACACCTTGATGCCGTAGTGGCTGTTGAAGCTGCCGCCTTCGGTGTTGGTGATGCGTTTGTCCGCCTTCAGCGCTGCCTGTTCGGCGCGGGCGGCAAACTCGATGGCCTCGTCCGGGGAAACTTCCGCCGGGTGGAACAGATCCAGGTCTGGCGCATCAAAGGCCAGCAGATCTTTTTCCGCAACGCCTGCATACGGGTCTGGCGAGGTGTAACGGGCAATATCCAGCGCCGCCTGCACGGTGCGGGCGATGGCGTCCGGACTTAAGTCCGTTGAGGAGGCGCTGCCTTTACGGTTCTGGTGATACACCGTGATGCCAAGCGCGCCGTCGCTGTTGAATTCGACATTTTCGACTTCGCCAAAGCGAGTGCTGACGCCGATCCCGGTCGTTTTGCTGACCCCAACCTCTGCGCCATCAGACTTGCCTGCCGCCAGTTCCAGCGCGGTGGAGACGGCCTTTTCCAGTGCTTTACGCTGTTCTGCTACCTGTGTGATCACTTTCATCGCTAATGCCATAATGTAGAAAGGAGTTTAGTGAAGTCTAACAGAGAACTGTTTTTCAGTGCGTAGTGAAACTGCTACCATATGCCTCTTTTTTTAGGAGCCTGAGATGACAAAGCAGCCCGAAGACTGGCTCGACGACGTGCCCGGTGATGACGAAATTGACGATGAAGATGATGAAATCATCTGGGTCAGCAAAAGTGAAATTAAACGCGACGCTGAGGAATTAAAAGATCTCGGCGCCGAAATGGTAGAGCTCGGTAAGAACGCGCTCGACAAAATCCCGCTGGATGAAGACCTGCGTGCCGCCATTGAGCTGGCGCAGAAGATCAAGAAAGAGGGCCGCCGCCGTCAGCTGCAGCTGATTGGAAAAATGCTGCGAAACCGCGACGTTGATCCGATTCGCCAGGCGCTGGATAAGCTGAAAAACCGCCACAACCAGCAGGTTGCCCTGTTCCATAAGCTGGAACAGCTGCGCGATCGTCTGATCGTGGAAGGGGATGATGCGGTTGCGGAAGTGCTGAACCTGTGGCCGGACGCCGACCGCCAGCAGCTGCGCTCGCTTATCCGTAATGCGAAGAAAGAGAAGGAAGGCAATAAGCCGCCAAAATCATCTCGTCTGATTTTCCAGTACCTGCGCGAGTTGGCGGAAAACGCCGAGTAATCGCCTGTAGCAGCCCCGTTCTGGACGGGGCTTGCTGTTACTGTGCCATCACCACCTGATGTAATTCCTTCCTGAAGCGTTGATACGCTTCTTCCGCCAGCGGCTGCGGGTAGCTCAATACAATCAGTTCATGATCGGCGATGCCGTCGTGATAGCTCGGATGCGTATGCGCGTAGTCGTTCGCCACAAACCCCATGCTCTGATAAAAGCGAAGCCGCTTGCGGGCAATGTCCGTGGTCAGCGGGTCGATTTCCAGCAGCGTACGCGGATTGCGCGCCAAAAGCCGGGCGAGTAAACGCTTGCCGTAGCCCTGACCGCGCAGGCTGTCGTCAATGGCGAGATGCTCAATGTAGCCATAATCCACGAATCGCCAGGTACCGCTTAAGCCCACAAATATGTCGCCATCGAACCAGACCTCCAGCGCATAGTCCGGATGCGCCAGCGCCTGCCTTTTCGCCACATCTTCCCGCTGTTCATGCCAGGGAAAAGCGTGGGAATAGAGGTCATCTACCAGGGAGAAACGTTCCCCTTCGGCGTTCGTCAGTTTTTCGCTCGTTAGCATCGCAGCGTCCATTATCGATGAGGGAAAGGCAGTAAAGCGGGGAAATGAGCCGTCGGCGGAGATGCCGACGGCTCTGACTGCGGGATTACTCTTGCGCCAGCTGCGCTTTCTTCGCCAGCATATCCAGCAGCTTCTGATGAATGCCGCCGAAACCGCCGTTGCTCATCACCAGAATATGATCGCCCGGCTGTGCGGATTTACCGACCATATCAACCAGCGTGTCCACGTCCGCACTCCAGTGCGCAGGCTGGATGCAGGCTTCCGCTACTTCCGCTACTTGCCATGGAATGTGCTGAGGCTGAAGCAGGAAGACTTCATCCGCGCGGCCCAGCGACGGGGCCAGATCGTCTTTGCAGATACCCATTTTCATGGTGTTGGAGCGCGGTTCCAGCACGGCCAGAATGCGCGCGGTGCCGCCCACTTTGCCACGCAGTGCCTGAAGCGTGGCGAGGATAGCGGTTGGATGGTGAGCAAAATCGTCGTACACGGTGACGCCATTGGCTTCACCGCGCAGCTCCAGACGGCGACGGGCGTTCACAAAGGAGCCCAGCGCTTCTGCCGCATCGGCAGGCTTCACGCCCACGTGACGCGCGGCGGCGATCGCCATCAGGCCGTTGTGCATGTTGTGCTCGCCAACCAGGCCCCACTTCACCTGACCGACCTGCTCACCGTCGAGCCATACCTGCCACTCGGCAGCATCCTGGGTGATTTTCTTCGCCTGCCAGTGGCCCTGCTCGCCCACCAGTTCCTGTTCGCTCCAGCAGCCCATCGCCAGGGTCTGCTTCAGGTTGATATCGTTCTCTGGCGTGATGATACGGCCCTGGCCTGGCACGATGCGCACCAGGTGATGGAACTGTTTCTGAATCGCTTTCAGGTCGTCGAAGATATCCGCGTGATCGAACTCGAGGTTATTGAGGATCAGCGTGCGCGGGCAGTAGTGGACAAACTTCGAGCGCTTGTCGAAGAAGGCGCAGTCGTATTCGTCGGCTTCAATCACGAAGAACGGGCTGTCACCCAGACGCGCGGAGACGTCGAAGTTCCCCGGCACGCCGCCAATGACAAAGCCAGGCTTATAGCCGCAGGCTTCCAGGATCCAGGTCGCCATACCGGCGGTGGTGGTTTTGCCGTGGGTACCGGCAACGGCCACGACCCAGCGGTCTTTCAGCACGAAGTCATGCAGCCACTGCGGGCCAGACATAAACGGAATGTTTTTCTCAAGCACCGCTTCCACGCACGGGTTGCCACGGGTCATGGCGTTGCCAATGATCACCAAATCTGGCTGCGGCTCGAGCTGGCTTGCATCGTAACCCTGAATCAGGTCAATGCCCTGCTCTTCCAGCAGCGTGCTCATTGGCGGATAGACATTGTTATCCGACCCCGTTACTTCATGGCCAAGGGAACGAGCCAGCATCGCCAGACCGCCCATAAAAGTGCCACAAATACCCAAAATATGAATGCGCATACGTCACTGTTCCTTTTTCATCAGCGGCGTATTTTACCCTCTTGTGAGCGGGGGCGGAAATGCATTTAGGCAAATTCCGTAATTAGCTGGCGCGATTCACCTCTACGCGCATTTTTGAATGTTTGTTAAGATTGTTGGACATTAACCGCTTTACTCAACATCAAATGCAGGGAAAGTGTTATGAAAACGTTAGGTGAATTTATTGTCGAGAAGCAGCATGATTTTCCGCATGCTACCGGTGAATTGACTGCTTTGCTGTCGGCAATAAAGCTCGGCGCCAAGATTATCCACCGCGATGTCAACAAAGCAGGCCTCGTCGACATCCTCGGGGCCAGCGGCGCGGAGAACGTTCAGGGAGAAGCGCAGCAAAAGCTCGATCTGTTTGCGAATGAGAAACTGAAAGCCGCACTCCGCGCACGTAACATTGTGGCCGGGATCGCCTCCGAAGAAGAAGATGAAATCGTCGTTTTCGAAGGCTGTGAGCACGCCAAATACGTGGTGTTGATGGACCCGCTGGACGGCTCCTCCAACATCGACGTTAACGTCACCGTCGGTACGATTTTCTCTATTTATCACCGCATTACACCTGTTGGCACTCCCGTTACCGTAGAAGATTTCCTGCAGCCGGGTAACAAACAAGTCGCTGCAGGCTACGTTGCCTACGGCTCCTCAACGCTGATGGTATACACCACCGGCTGCGGCGTGCACGCCTTCACCTACGATCCTTCTCTCGGCGTGTTCTGTCTGAGCCAGGAGCACATGCGCTTCCCGGAAAAAGGCAACACCTACTCCATTAACGAAGGCAACTACATCAAATTCCCGCAGGGCGTGAAGAAGTACCTGAAGTTCTGCCAGGAAGAAGATAAGAATACGCAGCGCCCGTACACCTCGCGCTACATCGGCTCTCTGGTGGCTGATTTTCACCGCAACCTGATGAAAGGCGGGATCTATCTTTACCCAAGCACCGCCAGCCACCCACAAGGGAAACTGCGTCTGCTGTACGAATGCAACCCAATGGCATTCCTTGCCGAACAGGCAGGCGGCAAAGCGAGTGACGGTAAAGATCGTATCCTGGATATTATTCCGGAGACCCTGCACCAACGCCGTCCATTCTTCGTCGGCACCGACCATATGGTGGAAGATGTGGAGCGCTTCATGCGCGAGTATCCGGACGCGTAATTCAGCCCCAGGTTTCCCCTCTCCCCGGCCCTCTCCCGCGGGGAGAGGGAGAAAATCAAAGACCGCTCCGGACAGTTCCCTCTCCCTCCGGGGAAGAGAGACAATCAATACAGCCCCCTGGCAGTTTCCTCTCCCTCCTGGAGAGTGAGAAAATTAAAGACCGCTCTGGACAGTCCCCTCTCCCACCTCGGGAGTGAGAAAATTAAAAATCGCTGCTGACAGTTCCCTCTCCCTCCGGGAGAGGGTTAGGGAGAGGGCATCTCCGAAGGTTTAAGCCGCCTGACTCTGCAATCTGAACGATGCCATGGCGTCCATCAATTCGCGGGACTGCTCTTCCAGCGAACGGGTGGCCGCTGAAGACTGCTGCACCAGCGCCGCATTCTGCTGTGCCGTTTCGTCCATCTGGCTCACCGCAATATTCACCTGCTCGATACCACGACTCTGCTCCAGAGAAGCGCTGGCGATTTCACGCATCAGTTTGGTCATGCGCATCACTTCAGACGCGATTTCATCCATCGTCTCCCCGGCCTGCTGCGCCAGGTCACTGCCTTCGCTGACGTGGGCCTGAGAATCGCTGATAAGCGTGCGGATCTCTTTTGCCGCATCGGCGCTGCGGCTCGCGAGGTTACGCACTTCTCCCGCCACCACGGCAAAACCACGCCCCTGCTCTCCGGCGCGCGCTGCTTCGACCGAGGCGTTCAGCGCCAGGATGTTAGTCTGGAAAGCAATGCCGTCGATCACGCTGAGAATGTCGCCTATACGGCTGGAACTGCCGGAAATGTCGCGCATTTTCTCAATCACGTAGCAGACCATTTCGCTGCCGCGATCGGCGGTGTCGGACACGGTTTTCGCCAGCAAGTGCGCCTGCTCGGCGTTGTCTGCGTTCTGTTTCACCGTGGCGGTGATCTGCTCCATGCTGGCCGCCGTTTGCTCAAGCGAGGTGGCGGTGGATTCTGTGCGCTGCGCGAGGTTGTTGTTACCCGCCGTCAGCTCGCGGCTGCCAATATCAATCTGCGAACTGGCATCACGCACCCGCAGTACCGAATCCATCAGCGACTGGCGCATCTCGCCAATCGCTGCATTCAGGCGGTTGATCTCCTGGCTTACCGGCGGATTGATGCTGTGGGTCAGATTACCCGTCGCCACCTGCTCCAGCTGGACAATTGCCGTATTCAGCGGTTTCAGCAGCATATGACGCAGCGCCAGCCAGGCCAGTACGATGGCGCCTGCGGTAAGTACAATAGCGATAAACATTAGCGACATAACCCGGTTTTTACTGGCCTGCACTATGCCCACTTCCGCCTGACCGCGCGCGTCCACCCAGGCCTGGAATGCCTGCATATCGTTATCGAACTGACGGGAAACCGGGATCAGGTGGTTTTCCAACAGATCGTAATAGTTATCGGCGCTCTGGCTGTCGAGCGCGGCCAACATTGGCGTGATGCCCTGCTGGTTGTAAGCCGTGTAGCTTTTCGCGACCTTAGCCAGCAGCGCTGAGCCCTGCTCATCGTCCACCGTTGAGGCAATCACGTCCGACAACGTTTTCTGCGCAATCGCCACCTCACGATGAATGTTCTGCACGGACTTTGCGGCATCATCGAGCATGCCGATTTCCATCAGACGCACGGCCTGCCCGGCTTCGTTACGGGCGCGCAAAATAAGCGTATAGCCTTTGTTGAGCTGCACGAGCTGCTCACCCTGAAGGTGATTAATGCGCTCTAACGAGGCCGAACTTTTGGTGAGGGCATAAATTCCAATGCCGCTGACCAGCAGCAAAAGGAGGGTCATCACGGCCAGTAGAGAAAGCAGGCCGGTACGGATGGAAAGCTGTTTCAGCATGATGTCATTCCCGGTAGCAAAGAGACTTTTTGGCGTAAATGAAAAGTATCGGCTGCTACCGGAAAGACTTTAGGGTTATGAATAAATTCAGTATGTTATTGCTTTGTTACCGCCACCGGCACGCGCGTTACCGGTGAACTCTGACGGTTTTCCCAGAGCACGGTCAGGCCGCGCTGCAGGGCAATAAAGATGAACAGCAAAATGCCGATGGCGATTTTCGTCCACCACGAGCTGAGCGTGCCGTCGAAGTTGATATAGGTCTGAATCAGCCCCTGAATGCCCACGCCAAACAGCGTGCCGAGCACTGTGCCGACGCCGCCGCTCAACAGCGTTCCGCCAATCACCACCGAAGCGATGGCGTCCAGTTCCACGCCCACGCCCGCCAGCGCATAGCCCGCCTGGGTGTAAACAGAGAAGACGATCCCGGCGAGCGTCGCCAGGCCTGTCGACAACATATAAATACGAATGGTCGTGCTACGGGTGGAGATTCCCATCAGGTTCGCCGACACCGCACTGCCGCCGATGGCGTAGACCTGATTACCAAACCGCGTACGGTGCGCGACAAATATTCCCGCCACCACCACCAGCAGCATCAGCAAACCCATGGCGCTGAGTCGTCCGCCGCCGGGGATCATCCATGCCATATCGGAAAGCTTGTCGTAAATCGGGTGGTTGATCGGGATCGACTCCTCCGACACCAGATAGCTGACGCCGCGCAGGAAGAACATGCCCGCAAGGGTGATGATAAACGCCGGAATTTTCAGGGCGTCAATCAGCAGCCCCATAAACGCGCCGAAAGCGCAGCCCATCACCAGCACCAGCGGGAACGCCACCAGCGGCGACAGGCCCCAGAAGCCAATCGCTTTGGCGAGGAACACGCCGGTAAAGGCGATCACCGAGCCCACGGAGAGATCAATCCCGCCAGAGAGGATCACGAAGGTCATGCCGACGGCAATGATCCCCAGAAACGCGTTATCGGTCAGGATGTTGCAGATGACGCGCGTTGAGGCGAAGCCGGGGAACTGCGTCAGGCAGTAGAGGTAACCGAGGATAAACACCGCGAGGGTGATCATCAGCGGCAGATTACGTTTTATCATGGCCGCGCACTCCTTTCAGTAAGCTGATAAAGCGCGGCGACTGGACCACCAGCACGCACAGCACCACCACCGCTTTCACCACCTGGTTGAGCTCCGGCTGGAAGCCCGACAGCAGAATACCGGTGTTCATGCCCTGAATAATCAGCGCGCCGATCACCGACAGCAGCAGATTAAAGCGCCCGCCCATTAAGGAACCGCCGCCGATCACCACCGCCAGAATCGCGTCCAGCTCCAGCCACAGCCCGGCGTTATTGGCATCGGCACCCCGAATATCCGCCGCGACGATAACCCCGGCAATGGCGGCACATACCCCGCTTAGCACGTAGGTCAGCATCACCACCACACGGGTATTCACGCCAGCGTTTTTCGCCGCGCGAATGTTGATCCCCACCGCTTCAATAAACATCCCAAGCGCCGTTTTGCGGGTGAACAGCCAGAAGATAACCAGCGTCACCAGGGCGATGATCACCGGCGTCGGGAACAGCAGCATCTTGCCGCTGCCGAACCAGGCGAGTGAGTCGGAATCAAAAGTCACGATTTGCCCGGCGGTAATGAGCTGCGCCACGCCTCGTCCGGCCACCATCAGAATAAGCGTGGCAACGAACGGCTGGATTTTGAGGATGGCCACCAGAATGCCGTTCCAGAGCCCTGCCAGAGCCCCCGTCGCCAGCGCTGCCAACAGCACGACTGGCAGGCTGTGCCCGGCAACCTCCATCGACGCCGCCGTAGCTCCGGCAATCGCCATCACCGCGCCAACAGAAAGATCGATCCCCCCGGTGGCAATCACCAGCGTCATGCCGATAGCCAGTAGCGCCACAGGGGCCGCGCGGTTGAGAATATCAATCGGGCTGCCGAACAGGCGTCCGTCCTGCAACACGATCTGGAAAAAATGAGGAGAAACAAAGCTGTCGACCAGCAGCACGAGGATCAACGCCGCGATCTGCGGCATCCCCGTCGGCCAGTTGAAACGGCGCTTCTTCGCCCCGCTTTGAGGGAGAGATTGTGGCATCACTGCATACCCCTTATGCCGCAATAGCATTCATGATCGCCGGGACCGACAGCGCATCCAGCGGGATCTCTGCCACCTGTTGCCGATCGCGCAGAATAATCACCCGATCCGCATAGCCCACCAGTTCTTCCAACTCCGAGGAGATAACCAGCAGCGCCAGGCCATCGGCGCAGAGCGTTTCGATCAGGCGAATAATTTCCGCATGCGCACCCACGTCGATACCGCGTGTTGGCTCATCGAGGATAAGGAACTGAGGGCGCGTCAGCAGCCAGCGCGACAGCAGCACCTTCTGCTGATTACCGCCGGAGAGAAACTCAATCGGCTGCTCAGCACTCGGCGTGCGGATACCTAACTGACGGATAAAGCGCTCAGCAATTTCATTTTGCTCGCGACGTGGGATTGGACGCAGCCAGCCGCGCTGTGCCTGGAGCGCCAGGATAATGTTTTCCCGCACAGAGGCGGCGGCAATGATGCCATCGGTTTTCCTGTCCTCCGGGCAAAAACCGATGCCGAGACAGGAGGCCTGATGCGGCGAACGCAGCGTCTGCGGCTTGCCTTTGATCTCCGCGCTGCCGCTGTCTGAAGGTTTGATCCCAAAAATCACTTCTGCGGTTTCGGTGCGCCCTGAACCGAGCAGACCCGCCAGCCCGACAATTTCGCCAGGGCGTACCTGCAAATCGAACGGCTCAATCACCCCTTTCTTGCCGTAGCCTTTGAACGCCGCAACAGGTTTGTCGCTAAGCAGCGTGCGGCCTGCGCGTTGCAGGGCATTGTGGTCCAGTTCACGACCCAGCATCATTTTGACCAGCTCTATCTGTGGCAGCGCTTTAGTTTCTTTGCAGCCGACAAAGCTGCCGTTGCGCAGCACGGTGATGCGGTCGCTGACCTGATACACCTGATCGAGAAAGTGGGTGACAAAGATAAGGCTGACCCCCTGGTCGCGCAGCTGACGCATGAG
Organism: Enterobacter sp. CC120223-11; assembly: GCF_900215375.1. Taxonomy (GTDB): domain Bacteria; phylum Pseudomonadota; class Gammaproteobacteria; order Enterobacterales; family Enterobacteriaceae; genus Scandinavium. The sequence continues at coordinate 195,085 of NZ_OBEF01000006.1, forward strand.
GGTAAACAGCATTTCGACTTCCTGGGTATCGAGGCTCGCCGTGGGTTCGTCGAGGATCAGCACTTTGGCTGAGAGATCGATCGCGCGGCAGATGGCCACAATCTGCTGCATGGCAACGGAAAAGCGGTTCAGCGGTTCGCGCACGTCAAGTGAGAAGCCGTAGGACGCCATCAGCGCGGTCGCGCGTTTCTCCATCTCTTTGCGTTGCAGGAAGCCGAAGCGCCGCGGTTCGCGGCCGATAAAGAGGTTGTCCGCGACCGACATATTCGGCAGCAGGTTCACTTCCTGATACACGGTCCCGATCCCCAGTTGTTGAGCGTGGGCCGTGTTTTTCGGAGAAATAGTTTCGCCTTCGAGCCAGATGGTGCCGCGATCTGCGTGATAAACGCCGGTCAGTGCTTTAATCAGGGTGGATTTCCCGGCGCCGTTTTCACCGAGCAGGGCCATGATTTCACCACGACGCAGGCTGAAATCGACGTTATCCAGCGCTTTCACGCCAGGGAAAAATTTGCTTAAGCCTTCCGTGCGTAGAATGTCCTGATTGTGAGTGCTGTCAGTCATTATCGGCCCCTAAAAAATAACCCTCACCCCGACCCTCTCCCTAAAAGGGAGAGGGAGAACACCAGGCCCGCTCAAAGTGAAACGCCGCACAGTCGGTTCCCTCTCCCCTCAGGGGAGAGGGTTAGGGTGAGGGGTTTACATCAGTAACCCATGTCTTTTTTCTTATCCAGCTGTGCCTGAGCGCTGTCTTTCAGGTAGAGCTGCGAATGCGTCAGGGTCAGTTTCGGCGGCATGGTGCCGTCTTTTTTGAATTTCTCGAGAGCATCAAACGCCGGGCCGGCCATGTTTGGCGTCAGCTCCACGTTGGCGTTGGCTTCGTCGGCCAGCATCGCTTTATAGATGTCCGGCACGCCGTCGATAGACCCGGTCAGGATATCTTTACCCGGCTTCAGGCCCGCTTCTTTGATGGCCTGAATGGCGCCGATAGCCATGTCGTCGTTATGGGCGTAAACCATGCAGATGTTTTTGCCGTTGTTTTCCGCTTTGATGAAGCTCTCCATAACCTCTTTACCTTTGCTGCGGGTAAAGTCGCCGGACTGAGAACGGATGATTTTGATGTTTGGTGCTTTGGCGATGGCTTCAGCAAAGCCTTTCTTACGGTCAATCGCCACGCTTGCGCCAACGGTGCCCTGCAGTTCAACCACGTTACACGGTTTACCGGCTTCGGTTTTCACCAGCCAGTCGCCGATGAGTTTGCCTTCCAGCACGTTGTCAGCGGTGACGGTGGTCATGTAGAGGGATTTATCTTTCACATCAACAGAGCGGTCGAGCAGGAACACCGGAATTTTGGCCTGTTTGGCTTCTTTCAGCACCGGTTCCCAGCCCGTGGCCACAACCGGCGCAATGAAAATGGCATCAACGCCCTGAGCGATGAACGAACGGACCGCCTTGATTTGGTTTTCCTGTTTCTGCTGACCATCAGCGATTTTCAGGGTGATCCCACGTTTTTCGGCTTCACTTTTCGCCACGCTGGTTTCAGCTGCGCGCCAGCCGGACTCCGAACCAACCTGCGAAAATCCTACGGTTAAAGGGGCAGCCATCGCCATAGACGACATGGCTGCGGAAACAGCGGAGACAAGAAGTAAGCGCTTCCACATAAGGGTATCCTCGTGAGGTTATTGTTAGTGAATCCATCATCTGCCGAAAAACTATAGACAATGGGAAATGTAACGTGATGCGTTACATCACACTTCCCAAAAGAGAAAGCGGGTTTTGTAAGCGCTTCCACAGCCGTATTCATCAGGCGGCTGGGTTTATGGATTTTCCACCTGGTTAAAGGCTCCGAAAAACGACGAGAGGGCAAGCCACGGCTGAAAAGAAGCGAAGACATTTAGGTTGAGTTGGCTATAATACCGGGCACTTGGTTGCCATACATTTTTAAGGAATCCGACATGAGCTTACTCAACGTCCCTGCGGGCAAAGAGCTGCCAGAAGACATCTACGTTGTTATCGAAATTCCTGCTAACGCAGACCCAATCAAATACGAAATCGACAAGGACACCGGTGCGCTGTTCGTGGACCGTTTCATGTCTACCGCGATGTTCTATCCGTGCAACTACGGCTACATCAACCACACCCTCTCTCTGGATGGTGACCCGGTTGACGTCCTGGTCCCAACTCCGTACCCGCTGCAGCCAGGTTCCGTGATTCGCTGCCGTCCGGTTGGCGTTCTGAAAATGACCGACGAAGCCGGTGAAGATGCGAAACTGGTTGCCGTGCCGCACACCAAACTGAGCAAAGAGTACGATCACATCAAAGATGTGAACGACCTGCCAGAACTGCTGAAAGCCCAGATCGCTCACTTCTTCGAGCACTATAAAGATCTGGAAAAAGGCAAGTGGGTGAAAGTGGAAGGTTGGGACAACGCTGAAGCTGCGAAAGCAGAAATCATCGCCTCCTTCGAACGCGCTAAGAAGTAATTCTTACCGCGCTAAAGACACCGCCTCCGGGCGGTGTTTTTGTTTGTAGCCGCACAAAAAAATAACGCCACCCGAAGGTGGCGTTACGTATTCAGAACTGATCTTTATCCAGCCAGTTGCCGGTATCAATTCGGGTGAAACCCTCCACCGGACGCTGGTAGACGTACATCCACGCGCTGCCGTAGGGTGTCTGGATCAGGTGACGCGCGTATTCACCGCCTTTGGTGCGCAGCGCGTCGAGCTCGGCGAGCGTTGAGGCGTCGATTCGATAGACTTCACCTACTACCGTGCCAGCACCGGGCACCGCGCCTGGATAGTGGCCCAGGCTGTAGAGCTGATAGTTATCGACGCTGTGATCGCCCAGCCACTGAGCGTTGGTCATCCAGTGGCTGTTGCCCTGTTTGCGCCGTAAACTGCCGTAAACAAATATTCGCATTGCTAAAACTCAAACTGATAGAGCAGATCAAGTGCCTGGTCTATGCCAGACACCGCTTCCAGATATAGCTTGGGCATCAGGCGATAGCGTAACGTGAGTGTTGCTAAAGAGTCAAAAATTCCCACGCCATATTTTACCTGCAAGCCTGGCGCGATATATCCGCTCACCACGACCTGCGAGGAATCGCCTACCCCGGCGGTATCCAGGGCCAGATTACTGACGCCAAACGTCTCGCCGATTTTACCCACAATCTGCCCACTTTGTGCAACCCCTAGTCCGACCAGCGCTGACGTCATCGCCGCACCGTCGCCCTGTTCGCTGTCGAGGCCTTGCCCGCGAAGCAGGTACGAGAGCGCGGCCTGCTGCGACATTGCCGGGTCAGAGAAGATTTCGGCCTTCGGCTGATCCGCAAGACCCGTTACGCGCACGCCAGCGATCACATCATTTTCAGTCGCTTCCGGGTTACGAATAGCTTCAATATTCAGCATCGGCTGGTCCGGCGGGCCGGAGAACAGCAGAATACCTTTACGCACGATCAAATCCTGACCGTAGGCGTGGAAGCGGCCTTCCGGGATGTTGATTTGACCGTTAAGGCCCAGACCCTGCTTGTCCTGCGCCACTTTCAGATCGCCCGTCAGGCGCGCTTTCAGGCCAAACGCATCCAGCCGCACGTTGTTACCGACGTGAATGGTCAGGTTGCTGTTGATCGGAATACCCGCCGTTTGTGGCTCAACGGGCTTCAGTTCTTTATCAAGCATCACCTCGTCGCCGGAGACGCCGACGGCGCTCTCAGGCACGTCATGCACCACAATACGCGCCCAGGGCACATCCACGTTGCCATCCAGCGTAAACAGGCTTGGCGTGGCCGTGAAGACCACATCCGGCGACACATCAAGGCGAACCATCGGCGGCACGGTGATACGTACCCGGCTGCCTTTCGCCGCCACCTGAGCACGCCAGTTGTCGATTTGCGTCCAGTCGGCGTTACCGCTGAGGCTGATTTGCCCCTGCTGTGTGGCAATGACGCCGTCAAGGGTCGAACGCGTGCCGTTGAAGTTCATCGCCACCCGGCTCGGCTGCATGTCGAACGGCATAAAGTTGCCGTCGATATCCAGACCGGTGAGCTGTAGCTGCCCGAACAGCTGCGGGCTCTGGACGTTTCCGCCGAGGCGCAGGTTCGCATTCAGAAGACCTGCCGCTTTTTCCCCTCGCTCGAAAATCGGGTTGACCATCGCCAGCGAGAAGTTGCGGATATTGACGTTACCACCGAGATTACGTCGTCCCTCTGGATCGGTGACCTCAATCTGCCCGTCCAGCTGACCGTTGTTGGTCAGGCGAATCATCCAGCCCAGCTGCGCGCGGTTGTTATGCAGATCGGCGTTCAGGTTCAGCGTATCAAAGGCCACGGGCAGCGCCGCGTCGTTTACGGTCTGCGTGACCTTCACGTTACGCCCGCTGAGCGTCACTTTGCCCTGCGGCAGGCCTGGTTTGGTCGCATCCCAGCTGACGTCCGCGTTGCCGCTGAAGACGCCGCTCGCCTGGGTTGCTTCCGGCATAAACGGCTTGAGCATGGCTAAGTCAAAGCGGTTGAGGTTCACCACCGCTCGCCCGGTTTCCCCGGCATCAATGGTTTGCGGTACGCACAACTCGGCATTCGGGTTCGTCCAGCAGTGTGGTCCGATGCTGATTTTCTGTTCTTTGTTGCGGAAATCGAGCGCGATGGCGCGTGAGAGTGACACAGGCCCAACCGGCGTCTGGAAGCGAGTATTGCTGAGCGAGCCTTTCCAGCGCTCCTCTTTGCGGTCGAAGCTGCCTGCTAAATCAAGCTGACCGGAGACAGGTTCGCCCTGAACACGCAGTTCCAGCTTGTGCTGTTTCTCATCGCCTTTTGCTGAGAGCAGCAGCTGGCTGATGTTCACGCCAGGCTGCGCAATGCCGTTCACGCGCACGTCGAGGTTGCCGCCAATCTGGTCGGTGGATTTGACGTCGCCTTTGATGGAAGCCTGAGCAACGGAAATCTCCTGCCAGCGCAGATTGCGGGCGGTGATATCCGCCAGCAGCTGCGGCGCATCCACGGTGCCGCGCACTTTCAGCAGCCCTTTCGCCGTACCGCCGAGGCCCGGCAGCGCGTTATCGAGCCCTGGCGCGTCGATGGTCGCATCCAGGTTCAACTCCTTCACGCCCAGCTCGCCCTTCACGTCCGCGCTGTTTTTACCCAGCTCCAGATGCAGCCCTGGAATTTTCCACTGCATATAGCTGTTGCCTGCAAGCTTGCCGTCAACGTTCACCTTGTTTTGCTTCACGTTACCGGTGAGTTTGAGTTCCGGCACATCCACCTGCCAGCTGCCGCCATACAGGCTGCCGGTGGTTTTGATGCTGCCGTTGAGCTTCGCAGGCCAGTCCGGTACTTCTTTTGCCGTGTTGATGCCGTTCAGGGTCAGCGCACCGCGCCAGCTGATTGCCTGCTGCCAGTCCAGCAGCGCCTTGAGTTCGGTTTTCCCTTCGAGTGCAGCGATAGTTAGCTTGTCGAGATTCACCTGCAGCTCATTGCCTTTGGCATCCAGCGTGATGGTCGCCGGTGGCACATCCTGCCCCTTCACAGCCGTGCGGAACGAGAGCGTATAGTCGGTCATCTTGCCGCTGAGCTTCAGCTTCACATCATCAGCCTGGTACTGTTTCTCGCCAGTGAACGGCCAGTAAAGCTGTTTGCTGAGCACTTCCAGATTGAGCGGCAGTCCGGCTTCGGCGAGCTGCGCCTGCGCCCGGATGCCCACATCCACCGGGCCGGAGAGATTGATCCCGACGTCGAGCTGCTTGCGCACCTCGCCGCCGATCTTCATTTTGATCTTCTCGCCTTTTACCGGGTCAATGTTGAGGGTGCTGTTCAGCGTTAAATCAACCGGCCAGTTATCCTGCAGCTTCGCCGTGCCGGTGGCATTCACCGTGCCCTGGCTGGAATCGACGTCCAGCGCATCCAGCTTCATGTCACCGTCGATGCTGCTGACCTTGAGCAGCATTTTGTAAACGGTGAGATCGGTGTCGCCCGTCAGCCGGAGCTGCTCGCCGCGAAATTCCTGGATGTTCAGGTTGAGGGGCAGATGAACGTCAGTCATTTCAGGCAGCACGGGCTTCGAGAAGAGATCTTTCATCGTCTCGCCGAGCGGTTTCTCATCCGGCTTTGGCTTCTCGATTTTCGGCTCAACCACCTGTTCCTGCGCGACTTTCGCCACTTTCGGCAAGGCGATAAGCAGCCCCTGCAGCGAGGTTGGCGTCAGCGTCAGGTTCTTCTCCTGCCAGTTCAGGCCGGAGGTAAAGTCCATCACCGACACGGTCGTGTCGTCGATTTTGATGTTCACCTTGTTCAGCGCCACCCGGCTCAGGGTGATGGGATACGGCGTGGAGAGGTTCAGCGGGCCGCTGTCCTCCTCTTCAACCGGCGCTGACGGCGGCATTTTTTTGCTGTCGATGACCACGTTCACGTTTGAGAGCGACAGGTCGTTGACGCACAGGCTGCTGTTCCACAGGCATTTTGTGTTCACCGCGAGATGGAACTGCCCGGCATCCACCGCCACGCCCGGCTGGTCGTAGCGCAGGTTCTTGATGGTTAAATCTTTCCAGCCGCCAACAACCTGACCGATGGAAAGGCCAGGCACCCAACGATCTGCCGCCTTGAACACCAGATGGAGCCCGGTCGTGGTTCCCACCAGGAACGCCACCGTGCCGAGCAGCAAAATAAGGAACACCAGCACGCCGAGGCTAATCTTCTTCCATAAACTCATAATTCTGGCCCCAGACCGATATAGAACTGTAATCCGTGCTCTTCTTTGTCACCAACCGGCACCGCCAGATCGAGCTTGATTGGCCCAACCGGCGACTGCCAACGCACGCCCACGCCTGCGCCAGTTTTGAAATCGTTATCGCGGAAGTCGTTCACCGCCTCACCGCTGTCGACGAACATCGCGCCCCACCATTTGCCGGTCACGTTGTACTGATACTCCAGCGAGCCTGTTGCCAGGCGTGATGCCCCGGTGAGCTTGCCGTTGTCATCCTTCGGTGAAATGGACTGATATTTATAACCGCGAATGCTGCGATCGCCCCCGGCGAAGAAGCGCAGGTCCGGCGGCACTTTGTCGAAGTCGCCGGTTTCGATCCAGCCAAGATTGCCGCGCACCACGAAGCGGTGGCGGTCATAGAGGGTGCGGATCCAGGTGTTTTGCGCCTGAATAACGGCGAAGTCAACGTCCGATCCCCATGCGGTGTTCGATACATCGACCGAATAGCGCTGGGAATCGCCCCAGGTTGGCATCAGCCCACCGCGCGAACGGGTGCGGCTGATCATCACGCCAGGGTAGAGCAGCATAGTGGTGTTGGTCACATCCGCCTGGGTAAAGTGGGAGAGGCTCCAGCGCAGGTTGATGGCGCGCTGCCAGCCGCTCGAGAGGTCCCAGTAACGCGACACGCCGAGCGTGGTGGAATCGGATTCCGTATCGTTCAAATCGGTGCGTTTGAATCCACCCTGCAACAGATAATATTGCTCCAGCGGATTCTTCAGCAGCGGCACTTTGTAGGAGAAATCGAGCTGCTGTTCTGGCGCGGAAAGGCTCAGGGAAGAGGTCAGGCTGTGGCCGTAGGAGTTGATCCACGGCTTGTTCCAGGAGGCTTTCACGCGCGGGCCCACATCTGTGGAATACCCGACACCGGTTTCAATGGTATTTTGGGTACGTGGCGACACCACCCCCTGTAACGGCAGAACTTTCGTTTTGCGCGCCTTATCAAATTCCGGCGCCACCACAACCGAGTTGAACCAGCCGGTCGCCGAGAGTCGACGGTTGAGTTCGGCCAGATCCTCAGAGGTGTAGTAATCCCCTTCCTTGAAAGGGATCAGGTTTTGCAGATAGCGGTCCTGAATCTGCGAGCCCTGGAAGGACACCTCGCCGAAGCGATAGCGCTCGCCGCTGTCGTAGTCGATATCCCAGAACGCCTGGTGACGGTCGAGCGACACGCCAAGCTGGCTCTTTTTAAATTCACTGTCGAAATAGCCTTTGCGCAGCGAGACGCTGGTCAGGCTTTTTTTGAAGTCGTCGTAATCGCCGTGGTCGAGGACGGTTCCGATAGCAGGACGTTTTTTCAGCAGGTCCAGGTAGTCACGATCGGTTCGCGCACCGCCGCGTAAAATCACGTCGGTACCGCCAATTCGCACGGGTTCACCCGGTGTCACATGAGCGAGTAATACCTGACGGCCCTTGGCCGGCGCAGGTTTGAGTTCGAAATCGATGGTGGGTTCGTAATACCCAAGCGCTTTCAGCCCGTCGCGAATGGCATCATCGACGCGCGCACGAAAACGGCGATCCGGCGTGACCTCATCGCTCTGGATGGTGGACAGCTGCGCGCGCACGTTTTTCTGCAGCTCTCCCGACAGCCCATCAACCTGTAAACGGATGTTTGCCGCCCCGGCAATACCACTGACCAGCAACAGGCTGGCCCCAAATAATCTGCGAAGTTGTGGCACGTTTTCTCCCAAAATTCCTTGTTTCCTCCCCGTCAGGAAACACAATGCCCGATCTACGGTTTAACAAAATCTCAACACTTCCGGTTGAAAAAAAACGATCCAACTCAATATTATTTCTTATGTCTAACTTTAGTCGTATTCACGGCCTTATTGTGTGCAAAGTGAAGCGCTGTGACAACCTTAACCCCAATTTCACGTCTCCGGAGGCCAAACCGTGAGCTTATTCGATAAAAAACACATTGTTTCTCAGGCGGATGCGCTGCCAGGCCGCAACACGCCGATGCCTGTCGCCACACTGCACGCCGTTAATGACCACTCGATGACCAACATCCCGGAAGGTATGGAAGTCGCGCTGTTTGCGATGGGCTGCTTCTGGGGCGTTGAGCGCCTCTTCTGGCAGTTGCCCGGCGTCTATAGCACTGCGGCAGGCTATACCGGCGGCTATACGCCGAATCCGACTTATCGTGAAGTGTGTTCAGGCCAGACCGGACATGCCGAAGCGGTGCGCATCGTCTATGACCCGGCCGTTATCAGCTATGCGCAATTGTTGCAGGTGTTCTGGGAGAATCACGACCCGGCCCAGGGCATGCGTCAGGGCAACGATCAGGGCACGCAGTACCGCTCGGCGATTTACCCTCTGACTCCTGAGCAGGACAAAGCCGCCCACGCAAGCCTTGAGCGCTTCCAGGCAGCGATGCACGAAGCCCATGACGAGCGCACCATCACTACCGAAATCAGCACCGCCAGGCCGTTCTATTACGCGGAAGACGACCACCAGCAGTACCTGCACAAAAACCCGTACGGCTATTGCGGTATCGGCGGAATCGGCGTGTGTTTGCCGCCGCAGCTTGCCTGAGTCTTTAACTCTCCATCGCAACGCGGGCAGCATGCCGCGTTGCGTTACTCACCGTGCCTGCGTCCTGTATTTTCCCCTGCAGCAGCACGTTGAGCACTGATGCCTCCTGGCGGTTAAGGCGATTTTGCAGCAAATGCACCGCTTCGACGCCAAGCTCCCGGCAGGGTACGGTGATGCTGGTAACGGAGTGCGACAGCTCGTTATCCAGACGCCAGACGAAATCCGTGATCAGCAACGAAATATCTTCCGGCACCCTGAGGCCATGACGTTCAAGCACCTTCTGTACCCCCAGCGTCATCGTCGTACTTCCAGGGAAAATCACCTGCGGCCACTGGTCGCGCGGCGTTTCCGTCAGCCACTTCTCCAGCGCCTGCTCCGACTCCTCCGCCGTAAAGCCTTCGGTGACGATCACCTCTTTTTGCGCATTGAACGGCACGTGATAGCGCCGGTAGGCTTCTTTGATGCCGTCCAGCCGCGCATAAAGGGTTTCACGCCTGAGCGTGGTCATGCACAGCACGCGCCGATGCCCTTGCTCAAACAGATAACGCATGGCGCTAAAGCCAATGGCACGATGGTCGGGTGACACGGCGTCCAGAATACGTTCTTTATCGTTGGTGTTAATTAACACGCAGGGTTTATTCAGCGTTTGCGCCAGCTTCAATACGGTGGGGTCGTCGGTGCCGATAATAATGATCGCATTGATATTCTTATTACTGGCCTTCTCCAGAAAAACTTTAATATCGGCGTCCTGCTCCTCCAGCCCGCAAAAGGTCAGATACACGTCGTGCGGTTCAATCGCATCGGCAATGCCGCGGGTCACTTCCTGATAGAAAATATCTCCCCGCGCCGTAAAGGTTCTGGCTGGCGCGAAAACCGCTATGCCATTAATCAACAGCCGTCCGCTGGCCAGTTCGTCCAGCACGCCGAGCTTTCTGGCGCAGCGCACAATGGCGTCACGCGCCTTTTCGCTGGTGTACGACTTGCCGCTAAGCACCCGGGAAACGGTGCTGACGGAGTAGCCCGTCGCGGCGGCAATCTGGTCCATTTTAAGCTTGCCGGACATGATGTGACCTCGCTCGCATTCGTTTTCTGCAATTTTTTGCAGATGCAGTGAACTGATTTTAAAACACAATTTCATCCACTACGGAAAATTGAGAATGAGCCTGCGAGCATTCTCACAAAATCCTTTTGTCTGCCCGCGCCGCCTTTTCTATTTTCGCCTTATTGGCCCATTAGCTCTGAATAAGGTGTGAGATGAAAACAGTCCGGTTCGGCATTATTGGTGTAGGAAATATTGGTACCGTTCACGCACGTTATTTACTAGCGGGAACGGTCAAAGAGGCCCGCCTGACCGCGGTTTGCGATATTGATGAGCAAAAGCACGACGCGATTCGTGAGCTTGTGGGGGAGAAGATCGAAATCTTCACCCACGCCCGCGATCTGCTACAAAGCGGACTTATCGACGCGGTAATTGTCGCCACGCCACACTATTCACATCCTGAGCTGTCGATGCTGGCGATGCGCAGCGGCATCCACACGCTGTGTGAAAAACCCGCCGGGGTTTATACCGCGCAGGTTCAGGCGATGAACGCCTGCGCCCGCGAGTGCGACGTCGTGTTTGGCATCATGTACAACCAGCGCCCTAACCCGCTGTATCAGAAAGTGAAAGATCTGATCGACAGCGGCGAGCTCGGCGAAATTCGCCGCTCCAACTGGATTATCACCAACTGGTACCGCTCGCAAAGCTACTACAACTCCGGCGGCTGGCGCGCCACATGGAAAGGCGAAGGCGGCGGCGTGCTGCTCAATCAAGACCCTCATCAGCTCGATCTCTGGCAGTGGCTGGTGGGCATGCCGGTGCGTCTGCGCGCGTTCTGCCAGTTCGGCAAACATCGTCAGATTGAAGTCGAAGATGAAGTCACCGCCTACGCCGAATACGCCAACGGCGCGACGGGCGTGTTCATCACCACCGTCGCTGAAACACCGGGCACCAATCGTCTGGAAATTGCCGGGTCGCGCGGGAAGGTAGTCGTCGAAGAAGGCCGCCTGCGCTACTGGCGACTGCGTGAATCGGAAGACGACTTCAACGCCCGCTGGCAAAACGGCTTTGGCGAGCCGGAGTGCTGGGAGGTGACCATCCCCGTCGCGCCGGAATGCAGCGAACACCACGTCATCACCGAAAACTTTTGCGCCGCCGTGCTGCGCGGCACACCGCTGATTGCGCCGGGCCTCGAAGGCATTCGCGGCCTCACCCTCTCCAACGCCATGCACCTCTCCACCTGGACCGACGGCTGGGTCGATTTGCCGTTCGACGAAGAGCGTTTCAAGCAGCTGCTGGATGAACGTATCGCCAGCTCAGTGGAAAAGCAGGCCGGGAGCCGCACGCTCGACGCTTCCGGAACCTGGTAATAAGGAGCCTCTATGTTACGTGTCGCTATCGTGGGAACCGGGAACATCTCGCACAACCACATTCAGGGCTATCTGGAGATGAGCGAGCGCTGCCAGATTGTCGCGCTCGTTGATATCTATCCGGAAAAGGCCGAAGAGAAAAAAACGCGTTACGCACTGCGCGAAGCGCGAGTCTACAGCAGCCACCAGCAGATGCTGGAACAGGAGCCTGACGTCGATATCGTCGACGTCTGCACGCCGCCGTATGTTCACGCTGAAATCAGCATTGATGCGCTGCACGCAGGCAAGCACGTGTTGTGTGAGAAACCGATGGCGGCTTCTCTCGAGGAGTGCGACGCGATGATCGCCGCGCAGCAAGCCAGCGGCAAAACGCTGTCGATCATCGCCCAGAACCGCTTCACCGATGCGTTCTGGCGGCTGAAAGCCGCGGTGGATTCTGGCCTGGCAGGGAAAATCTGCCACGCGCAGGTCGACTCCTTCTGGTGGCGCGGCCACTGCTATTACGATCTGTGGTGGCGCGGCACCTGGGAAAAAGAGGGTGGCGGCTGCACGCTCAACCACGCCGTCCATCACATCGACGCCGTGCAGTGGATGCTCGGCTTCCCCAGTGAAGTGGTGGCAATGATGAGTAATGTCGCCCACGACAACGCCGAAGTGGAAGATCTGAGCGCCGCTATTTTTCGCTATCCATCGGGCGCAATCACGCAGCTCACCGCCTCCGTGGTGCATCACGGCGAAGATCAGAAGATGGTGATTCAGGGCGAAAAGGCGTGCATCTCCGCCCCGTGGGACGTGTTTGCCAGCCAGTCGGCGGACAACGGTTTCCCGCAGGATGCGCATAACACGGCGCTGGAAGACCAGCTACAAACGCTGTTTACCGGCACGCCAAAGCTGCGCTGGACGCTGCACGCCGGGCAAATCGACAACTTTATCCGCGCGATTGAAACGCAAACCACGCCGCTGGTCGATGGCCTGCAAGGCAAGCGCTCGCTGGAGATCATCACCGCGATTTATAAGTCCGCCATCACGCGCTCGGTCGTGACGCTGCCCATTGCTCCTGACGACGCCTTTTACCGCACCGGCGGCCTCACAGCCCGCGCCCCACGCTTTCACGAAAAATCCTCATCGGTCGCCAACTTCAGCGAAGTGGGCGCGATCCCGCTCGGCAAAAATTTCGATACAGGAGCCACATCATGAGCAAAAACGACGGTATGAATTACGCCCCGACCGGCAAGCCTCAGCTAGTAGTACAACCCGGCGAGTTTGTGTTTGCCGCCGCCGCCCTCGATCACGGTCATATCTACGGGATGTGCAACGGCCTGCTGGAGGCGGGCGCGGAGCTGAAATGGGTGTGGGATCCGGACCCGGCGAAAATCGATAAATTTGTGCAGCAGTATCCGCAGGTGCAGGTGGCTGATTCGCTCGAAACTTTGCTCAGCGATCCGCAGGTAAAGCTGATTGCTGGCGCAGGGGTGCCTTCTGAGCGCTGCCCGCTGGGACTGAAAGTGATGGCGGCAGGGAAAGATTACTTCGTGGATAAAGCGCCGTTGACCACCCTCGAACAGCTGGAAGAGGCCAGAGCGATGGTGGCGAAAACCGGGCGCAAATACGCGGTCTATTACAGCGAGCGTCTGCACGTGGAGAGCGCCGTTTTCGCCGGGCAGCTGGTGAAACAGGGTGCCATTGGCCAGGTCATCCAGACCCTCGGCACCGGGCCACATCGCGAAGGTGAAGGCCGCCCGGGCTGGTTCTATGAGAAACGCTATTTTGGCGGCATCCTCTGCGACATCGGCAGCCATCAGATTGAACAGTTCCTGTTCTACACCGGCAATGAAGAGGCGCGCATCGTCGCCAGCCAGACCCGCAACGTCAGCCATCCGCAGTATCCGCAGTTTGAAGACTTCGGTGACGCCATGCTGGCCGGGGCCAACGGCGCAACGGGCTATTTCCGCTGCGACTGGTTCACGCCTTCAGGCCTCTCCACCTGGGGCGATGGCCGCCTGACGCTGCTCGGCACCGAAGGCTATATCGAAATTCGCAAGTACGTCGATCTCACGCACGGTGAGCAGGACGTGGTGTATCTGGTTAATAAGGAAGGAGAACAGCGCTTCCCGGTGGCTGGAAAAGTGGGCTTCCCGTTCTTCGGCGAGCTGATTAAGGACTGCCTGAACCGCACCGAAAACGCGATGACCCAGGCCCATGCCTTCAAAGCCGCCGAGCTGTGCGTCAAAGCGCAAATGCTGGCTAACGCAGCGGTTTAAGGAGGCACGGATGAGAACGCTGAATGCCGCCATTATTGGCTGCGGGGCTATCCACGCCTGTCACGTTGAGGCGCTGCACCAGACGCCCGACGTGACGCTGCGGGCCATTGCGGATATCGACGTTGACAAAGGCCAGCGGCTGGCGTCGGAGTACGGCTGCCACTTTTATAGCGATTATCAGGAGATGCTACAGGACGCCACCATTGACGTGGTGCATATCTGTACGCCGCATCATCTGCACAAGCCAATGATCCTAGCCGCGCTGGCCGCCGGGAAGCAGGTGTTTTGCGAAAAACCCGTCGGGATGAACATGGCGGAAGTCGCGGAGATTGGCGAAGCGGAAAACAGGGCCCGCGGGCGCGTCGGCATCTGCTATCAAAACCGCCTGAACCCCACCAGTCAGGCACTGCGGTCGCTGTTGAACGAGCAGGTGCTCGGCAACCTGCTCAGCATCAATGCGTTCCTCACCTGGTCGCGTAAAGCGCCCTATTACAGCGAAAGTCCGTGGCGTGGACGCCACGCCACCGAAGGCGGCAGCCTGCTGATTAATCAGGCCATTCATACGCTGGATCTGCTGCAGTGGCTTGGCGGCGGCGTGTCTCGGCTCAAGGGCGTGGTGGACTGCGCAAGGCCTGCAGATGTCATCGACACCGAAGACACCGCAATGGCAACGCTGACCTTCTCCGGCGGTGCGACGGGCCTGTTTTTCGCCAGCAACAATCACACCCGTGACGCCCCGTTACAGCTTGATATCCAGTGCGAGCGCGGCGAGTTGCAGCTTCGCGACAATACCCTCTGGCGCATCACCGACGGCAAACGGGTGGCAATCGCCTGCGACGAAACGCCCTACAGCCACAGCAAAAGCTACTGGGGAATCGGCCATCTTCAGGCCATTAATCAGTTCTACATTGCCGTGCGCAGCGGCACCTTCGAAGGCCTAACCGGCCTTCACGAGGCGGCAAAATCCCTGCGTCTCGTGGAGGCGATCTATCGCTCGTCACAATTACGACAATGGATTTCGTTGCCCGAATAACAATGCAGTTCCGGCTGTAATAAGATGCGGCGCACTATGGGTGCGCCATACCGATACCTTACAAGCACGAGAATAATAACTATGGCTAAACCTACGGAACGCAGAGTGGGTTACGGCGTGGCGATTGGCTACGGCGTGACCGATCTTTTTGGCGGGGGTGCATTTGCGGTTATCGGCACCTGGTTACTGTTTTTCTATACGACCTACTGTGGCCTGTCAGTCCTGGAGGCAGGCTCCATCTTCGCAATTGCCCGCGTCATTGACGCTATCCTGAGCCCGGTAATGGGCTACGTGACGGACAACTTCGGTCATACCTGGCTCGGTCGTAAGTTTGGCCGCCGCCGCTTTTTCCTGCTGCTGAGCGCTCCGCTGATGTTCCTGTACGCGCTGGTATGGGTCACCGACATGAGCTACTGGTACTATCTCGGCACTTACCTGTCCATCGAGCTCCTGTCGGCAATGGTGCTGGTGCCGTGGGAAACCCTGGCCGCGGAAATGACCAACCGCTTCAGTGAACGCACCCGCCTTTCCGGCGTGCGCATGATGTGCTCGCAGTTTGGCGGCTTCCTGGCGGTGTCGGTGCCTGGCATCATTATGCAGTTCACCGGCAAGGACAATTCACTCACCTACACCCTGACAGGCGCTATTTTTGCCCTGATTTTCTGTATTGCCGTCTTTATCACCTGGGCGGTGACCTGGGAGGCGAAAGACGTGCGGGAAGAGTATGCATTCACGCCTGACACCCAGCGTCGCTCAGGCCTGCTCAATCACCTGAAGTATCTGGTCATCGACCTTTTCTCTTCCTTTAAAATCAAGGCGTTCCGCCAGCACATCATTATCTATATCTGTTCCTTCACCGCGATGGATGTGTTCGGCTCCGTGTTCACCTATTACGTGGTTTACGCCTTAGGGCGTGATGCCGCTGCGGTGTCGGGGCTGCTGACCGTCGCCGCCTTTGTCTCAGTGCCCGGCACCTTTGGCTTTATGATGCTGATGAACAAACTCAACATGACACCGTCTTCGGCGCTCCGCCTCTCTTACGGCTGTATTTTTGCCGTACTGGCGTTCTTGTTTGTGGTTTACGTCAACGACATTGCAGTGCCCACGCTGCTCTTTTCCGCCGTCTTTGTGCTGCTGGGCGCGGCCCGCGCCGGGCTCTATTACATCCCCTGGAATATCTACAGCTTTATTCCCGACGTTGATGAGATGGTCACCTGCCAGCGTCGCGAAGGCATTTTCGCGGGCGTGATGGTGCTGACACGCAAAAGCACCGTGGCGCTGGCCATCATGCTCATCGGTATCGTTCTGGAAGAGAGTGGTTTTGTGAAAGGTGGCGGTAGCCAGCCTGTTAGCGCCCTGCACGCCATTATCGGCCTGATGATTTTTGCCACCGGAGCGCTGCTGGCCGTGAGCTTCTGGATGACCTACAAGTTCAAACTTACCCAGACTTCGCACAAGACGCTGATCAAAGAAATTGCCCGCCGCAAGCTGGGCGGCAACCCTGAAGACTGTGATGAAAATACGCGTCTGGTTATCAAAGATCTGACCGGCTTCGCTTACAACGAGGTGTGGAACGCCGGACCGGCAAAAGGCAAAAATGCCGCTGCGCTGGCCCCTGAAAGTTAAGTCTCTGGCGAATTTACAGTCCCTTACGCTATACTATCCTTCGATATTACCGGTCCAGCGCCTTCGGACCGGTTTTTTTAAGCGCAATTTCACGCGCAAAAACTTCATCAACTATCCTTCCGAGGTTCTGGCGACAAAAGCCAGAAAAACTATGCTAAACAGTATATTAATCATACTCTGCCTCATCGGCGTCAGTGCGTTTTTCTCGATCTCCGAGATTTCGCTTGCAGCTTCCCGCAAAATCAAACTGAAGCTGCTCGCCGATGAGGGTAATGTAAATGCTCAACGTGTTCTGAAAATGCAGGAAAACCCCGGTATGTTCTTTACCGTGGTGCAAATTGGCCTTAACGCCGTTGCCATCCTCGGTGGTATCGTCGGCGACGCCGCCTTCTCCCCCGCCTTCCACAGTATTCTTATCAACTACGTTTCAGCGGAGCTCGCCGAACAGATAAGCTTCATTCTGTCGTTCGTGCTGGTGACCAGCCTGTTCATTCTGATTGCCGACCTGACACCGAAACGCATCGGTATGATTTCGCCCGAAGCCGTGGCTTTGCGTATCATCAACCCGATGCGCTTCTGCCTTGCTGTGTTCCGCCCGCTGGTGTGGTTCTTCAACGGCATGGCGAACATGATTTTCCGCCTCTTCAAGCTGCCGATGGTGCGCAAAGACGACATCACCTCCGACGATATCTACGCGGTGGTTGAAGCCGGAGCGCTGGCAGGCGTGCTGCGCAAACAGGAACACGAGCTGATTGAGAACGTGTTTGAACTGGAATCGCGCACCGTGCCGTCGTCCATGACCGCACGTGAAAACGTCATCTGGTTCGATATCAACGAAGACGAGCAGAGCCTGAAAAGCAAAGTGGCCGAGCATCCGCACTCTAAGTTCCTGGTGTGTAAAGAAGATATCGACCACATCATCGGCTACGTCGACTCAAAAGACCTGCTGAATCGCGTGCTCGCCAATCAGAGCATGGTGCTCACCAGCGGCGTGCAGATCCGCAACACGCTGATCGTGCCGGACACGCTGACGCTCTCAGAAGCGCTGGAAAGTTTCAAAACCGCCGGGGAAGACTTCGCGGTTATCATGAACGAATACGCGCTGGTCGTCGGCATCATCACCCTTAACGACGTGATGACCACGCTGATGGGCGATCTGGTCGGCCAGGGGCTGGAAGAGCAGATTGTCGCCCGTGACGAAAATTCATGGCTGGTCGACGGCGGTACGCCGATTGATGACGTGATGCGCGTGCTGGATATCGATGAGTTCCCGCAGTCGGGCAACTATGAAACCATCGGCGGCTTTATGATGTTTATGCTGCGTAAGATCCCGAAACGTACCGACTTCGTGAAGTTCTCCGGGTACAAGTTCGAGGTGGTGGATATCGACAACTTCCGTATCGATCAGCTGCTGGTGACCCGCATCGACAGCAAGCCGACGGTGCTGACGCCGAAGCTGCCGGACGCCGAAGAGAAAGGCGCGGCCTGATTTATCGTCCCTCAGAAACACCAACGGCTCCCATCGGGAGCCGTTTTTTTTACGTTACTGCATAGCACGTTGCTGATTACGCCATCTCGGTTTGCAGACGCGTAACCTGACGGTTGATTTCGGACATCACGGAAAGATGCTGCTTGTCCTTCACCTTCGGGATAAGGATCTTGCCCTTATCAAACTCAAAAGCGCCAACGTCCTTGATGTACAACCGTCCACGGAACAGGATCTTCACGTACTTAGCCACCTGAAGTGGGTTGTACTTTTGGAAAATTTTCATTGTTATCTCCTGCTGAGTCTTACACCCTTGCGAATCCACAATCGGCTCCGCGTTCCGGGGCGCAAAATTAATGCACTGAAACTATAGTCCATATCGACCGGGACACCCAGTCTGTAGAAGTTTATTTACCGTTTGATGACAAAGTTTAAGAATTATCTATTCACAACTACGCGAAAGGCAGTATAAACCTTCATTTTTTCGCGGTTATGTGCGGTCCCCCGCAAACTGGCATCACGCTTGCGGGAAAAGCGCATCATTCGCACTTATGATTAAAACAGACACCTAAGTGGTCGGATCACCTGCATACAATAAGGAAACACCATGACTCTAAGTAAGCTGATGGCGATTTCATGCCTGCTGTTACCGCTGATGGCCTCTGCCCATAACCTGAAAACCGGGGAACGCGTGCCTGCGGTTGGCATCGCCGACCGGGGGGAACTCATCCTCAATAATGATGAGTTTAGCTATAAAAACTGGAATAGCTCGCAGCTCGCGGGGAAAGTGAGAGTTGTACAACATATTGCCGGGCGTACATCTGCCAAAGAGAAAAATGCAACGCTGATTGAAGCGATCAAGGCCGCAAAATTCCCTCATGACAAGTACCAGACCACCACCATCGTCAACACCGATGACGCGATTCCGGGCTCCGGCATGTTTGTCCGCAGCAGCCTTGAGAGCAATAAAAAGCTCTATCCGTGGTCGCAGTTCATCGTCGACAGCAACGGCGTGGTGAAGAGCGCGTGGCAGCTCGAAGAAGAGAGTTCCGCGATTATCGTGCTCGATAAAAATGGCCGCATAGAGTGGGCGAAAGACGGGGCATTAACCCAGGAGGAAGTGCAGCAGGTTATCGCCCTGCTGCATAAGCTGCTCGGTCAGTAGAGCGACACCCGGAAGCCGGGGTTGAGGAACGATTCGCGCGGTGTGTAATCCAGGGTTTTGCCCTGCCAGTCGTGAACGTGCGCCCCGGCGGCTACCGCCACGGCATGGCCTGCCGCCGTATCCCAGACGTTGGTTGGCCCGAAGCGCGGGTAAAGCTGCGCCTGCCCTTCCGCCACAAGGCAAAACTTGAGCGAAGAACCGATTGAGGTGGTCTGGTGTTCGCCAAGCTGCTGGAGATACTCCTGCAGTTCGCTGTCCGCATGGGAACGGCTGATCACCACCAGCGGTGGCCGGGCATCGCGCACCTGAATCTGTTTGCGGATGCCGCACTCTTCCTTCCAGGCTTTGCCTTCAGCGGCACTGTACATCACCTTCATCACTGGCGCATACACCACGCCGAGAACCGGTTTTCCTTTTTCAATCAACGCAATATTGACGGTAAATTCGCCATTGCGCTTGATAAACTCTTTGGTGCCGTCAAGCGGATCGACCAGCCAGTAGCGCTGCCAGTGCTGACGCACGTCCCAGCCCGGCGGATCTTCTTCAGACAGCACCGGAACGTCCGGCGTCAGCGCGCTTAGCCCTTCGACGATCACTTTATGCGCCGCAATATCTGCCGCAGTGACCGGAGAATCATCGGCTTTGCTGACCACGTCCATCGGCTTCGCACCCTCATACACCTGCATAATGGCATCACCCGCTTTCCGTGCAAGCTGACAAACCTGTTCCAACATATTCCACCTCGTTTGAGTAGAGTGGCGTTAACTCGTTGTTTTAGTTATATCCCATCGCGACAAATTGCGCTATCTGTGAAGCGTTGCCCGTTTCCTCGCACAACTTTCTGGCAAGCTTCACACTTCTGTAAGCAACAGGATGTATACCCTTTTCTCTTTTGTGCCCCCGATCAATAAAGGACGCCTCTGATGATTAAGTTTAGCGCAACGCTCCTGGCTACGCTGATTGCCGCCAGCGTGCACGCCGCGACGGTGGATCTGCGGATCATGGAAACCACCGACCTGCACAGCAACATGATGGACTTCGACTACTACAAAGATAACGCGACGGAAAAATTCGGCCTGGTGCGGACCGCAAGCCTTATCAACGCCGCGCGTGAGGAAGTCAAAAACAGCGTGCTGGTGGACAACGGCGACGTCATTCAGGGGAGTCCGCTCGGCGATTATATGGCGGCCAAAGGATTAAAAACGGGAGATGTGCATCCTGTTTACAAAGCGATGAACACGCTCGATTACGCCGTCGGTAACCTCGGCAATCATGAATTTAACTACGGGCTGGAATATCTGCACAAAGCCATCAACGGGGCGAAATTCCCGTACGTTAACGCCAATATCATCGACGTTAAGACCAAAAAACCGCTGTTTACCCCTTATTTGATTAAAGAGACAAAAGTCGTCGATAAAGACGGCAAACCGCAAATGCTGAAAATCGGCTACATCGGTTTCGTGCCGCCGCAGATCATGACGTGGGATAAGGCCAATCTGACGGGCAAGGTGACGGTCAACGACATCACTGAAACCGCGCGCAAATACGTGCCTGAAATGCGCGAGAAAGGTGCAGATGTGGTCGTCGTCATTGCCCACTCGGGTCTTTCCGCCGCTCCGTATCAGGCGATGGCCGAAAACTCCGTTTACTACCTGAGCCAGGTGCCGGGCGTGGACGCCATCATGTTCGGCCACGCGCATGCGGTATTCCCGTCGAAAGATTTCGCCAGCATTAAAGGGGCCGATATTGAGAAAGGTCTCCTGAACGGCGTGCCTGCCGTGATGCCAGGCATGTGGGGCGATCATTTAGGCGTGGTCGATTTGGTATTGAACAATGACAGCGGTAAATGGCAGGTGACGCAGTCCAAAGCTGAAGCGCGCCCGATTTACGATCCAGTGGCGAAGAAATCTCTCGCCGCGGAAGATGCAAACCTGGTGAAGGTATTGAAAGACGATCATGACGCCACCCGCGCCTTTGTCAGCAAGCCGATCGGCAAGTCGTCAGACAACATGTACAGCTATTTGTCGCTGGTGCAGGATGACCCGACCGTACAGGTCGTGAATATGGCGCAGAAAGCCTACGTCGAGCATTTCATTCAGGGCGATCCGGATCTGGCGAAGCTGCCTGTCCTTTCAGCTGCCGCACCGTTTAAAGCGGGCGGGCGTAAAAACGATCCGGCGAGCTACACCGAAGTGGAAAAAGGTCAGCTCACCTTCCGCAATGCCGCCGATTTGTATCTTTATCCGAATACTCTGGTGGTGATGAAGGTCAGCGGTAAAGAGGTTAAGGAGTGGCTGGAGTGCTCCGCCGGGCAGTTTAATCAGATTGACGTCAACAGCGCTAAACCGCAGTCGCTCATCAACTGGGATGGCTTCCGCACCTACAACTTCGACGTGATCGACGGCGTGAACTACCAAATCGACGTCAGCCAGCCTGCGCGCTACGACGGCGAATGCCAGAGCGTGAACCCTGACGCGGAACGCATCAAAAACCTGACCTTCAACGGGAAGCCCATCGATCCGAAGGCCACTTTCCTGGTCGCCACCAACAACTATCGCGCCTATGGCGGCAAATTTGCGGGCACCGGCGACAGCCATATCGCTTTTGCCTCACCGGATGAGAACCGTTCGGTGCTGGCGGCATGGATAAGTGCGGAGTCTAAAAAGCACGGTGAAATTCACCCGGCGGCGGACAACAACTGGCGTTTAGCGCCGATTCAGTCAGCCACGCCGCTGGATATTCGCTTCGAAACGTCACCCACGGAGAAAGCAGCAGCGTTTATCAAAGACAAAGCGCAGTATCCAATGAAACAGGTCGGCACCGACGAGATTGGTTTTGCCGTGTATCAGGTCGATTTGTCGAAGTAACGTTAAAACCGGGCGGTAATCATGCCGCCCGCTCATCCCAGTTGGCCATCACCTGCGGCAGATTCAGCTCAATCCAGTCGGCCAGCGCTTCCACTTTCTCACTCACCTGTAAACCGAGCGGCGTCAGGCTGTATTCCACGTGCGGCGGCACCACAGGGTAAGAAACGCGAACGAGAAAGCCGTCCTGCTCCAGCGCCTGTAAGGACTGCGCCAGCATTTTTTCACTCACTCCGCCCATCTTGCGCCGCAAATCACTGAAGCGATGCGTGCCATCACGCAGCGCCACAAGGATCAGCACGCCCCAGCGGCTGGTGACGTGCTTTAACACATCGCGGGAAGGACACTGTTCGGCAAACAGATTGCCATCGCGCATTTGTTCTCTGAGGGTTGGGGTCGTCATTTTCACACTTACCTTTTTGTACGTACTTACTAAAAGTTAGTAAGGGTGTTAGCGTATCACCACTGAAGACAAACACCAAGGAGTCACCTCATGATCGCAATTACCGGCGCAACCGGCCAGCTTGGCCAACTCGTTATTGAAGACCTGCTGAAAACCGTCCCAGCCAGCCAGCTGGTCGCCATTGTGCGTAACCCGGCAAAAGCTCAGGCGCTGAGCGACAAAGGCATCGACGTTCGTCAGGGCGACTACAACGACGAAGCGACGCTGAGCAAAGCCCTTCAGGGCGTGGACAAACTGCTGCTGATTTCCGGCAGTGAAGTAGGCAAACGCGCTGAGCAGCACGGCAATGCCATCCGCGCCGCCAAAGCGGCAGGCGTGAAATTCATTGCGTATACCAGCCTACTGCATGCGGATAAATCCCCGCTCGGCCTGCACGTTGAACACGTTGCCACTGAGAAAATGCTGGCGGAATCAGGCATTCCTTACGCACTGCTGCGCAACGGCTGGTACACCGAAAACTATCTGGCAAGCGCGCCGCCAGCCATTGAGCACGGCGTGTTTATTGGTTCCGCCGGAGAAGGCAAAATCGCAGCGGCGCCTCGCGCAGACTACGCGGCTGCCGCGGCTCGCGTTATCAGCAGCGACGGCCACGCAGGGAAAATCTATGAGCTGGCGGGCGACAACGCCTGGACACTCAGCGAGCTGGCCTCCGAACTGAGCAAACAAAGTGGCAAACCGGTGAGCTACCAGAACCTGAGCGAGGCTGACTTCGCGGCGGCGCTGAAAGGCGTGGGCCTGCCTGCGGGCCTCGCAGACATGCTGGCAGATTCGGATATCGGCGCGTCGAAAGGCGGCCTGTTTGATGACAGCCATACGCTGAGCAAGCTGATTCAGCGCCCGACCACGCCGCTGTCTGAAAGCGTCAAAAGCATTCTGTAAGCGCTGAAAGCTGCTCATTTTTGTGGCACACCCACGGAGTATCTTCGATAATGTCGGGATATTCCGTGGGAGGTTAGCGTGCAGGGTGTTCCTCAGCAGTTCACAGACGAAAGAGACAGCGCCAGCTTCCGCCACCTGGCAGAAGTGCCTGGGGTGGAGCTTTATCACGCGCATATCTCACGTTACGCCTTTGAGCCGCACACGCATGAAGCCTTTGGCATTGGGGCGATAGAACTGGGTGCCGAGCGTTTTCGCTATCGGGGTACTCAGCACGTGGCCCCGGCCAATTCCGTTGTCACCATGAACCCGGATGAGTTGCACACCGGCGAAGCGGCAACCGCCGACGGCTGGCGCTACCGGATGGTGTATCTCGAGCCAGATTTGCTGGAAGAGGTCACCGGCGTTCGCCACTGGTGGTTCAGCGATGTGGTTCGCCACGATGCACAGCGTTCCGCCCTGCTCTGTCAGCAGATTTATGGCTTGTGGAATACTCATGACCCGCTCGCTCAAAAAGGTTTGCTGCTGAACCTGATTGAAACCTTCAGCCCTTTCGCAAAACACGCGCCAGTCTCATGCGAAGGCGCACATCGCTTTGAGCGTGTGCGTGAATTCCTGCACGACAACTATATGCACGCCCTGACGCTCGATGAACTGGCTGCCGTGGTGTCACTCAGCCCGTATCACTTTCAGCGCCAGTTCAAGGCCCGCTATCACGTCACACCGCATCAGATGCTGATGGCGATCCGCCTGTGGCGCGCCAAAGATTTCCTGACCCGTGGAATGCCCGCCGCCGAAGTGGCTGCCGCCACGGGCCTCACCGATCAGTCCCACCTTACCCGCGCCTTTACCCGCCGCTATGGCATCACCCCCGTGCGCTATCAGAAGCAGGTTTTTCCGCGCTGATGCGCAACCTCATACAATACGCCCTGCTTTGCGCCTCCTTACACTGCGGCTGTAAACCAAAAAGGTGGCAAAAATGATGAGTGGTGTGCTGTATGCCCTGCTGGCAGGGCTGATGTGGGGATTAATTTTCGTCGGGCCGCTGCTGGTGCCGGAGTACCCGGCGGTATTGCAGTCGATGGGCCGCTATCTGGCGCTGGGGCTTATCGCCCTGCCGCTGGCGTGGCTGGGTCGGGCGCAGCTTAAACTGCTCGGCAAGCGCGACTGGCTGACGGCGCTGGGCCTGACGATGATGGGCAACCTTATCTATTACGTCTGCCTTGCCAGCGCCATTCAGCGCGCCGGAGCCCCCGTCTCCACCATGATTATCGGCACGCTCCCGGTGGTGATCCCGGTGTTTGCCAACCTGCTTTACAGCCAGCGTGACGGGAAGCTCTCCTGGCTGAGCATGGCCCCGGCACTGGGCTGCATCGCGCTGGGGTTACTGTGCGTGAATATCGCCGAACTACGTCATGGGCTGGCCGACTTCAGCTGGTGGCGCTATGGCAGCGGCATCGGCCTGGCGCTGATTTCCGTGGTTTGCTGGGCGTGGTACGCGCTGCGAAACGCCCGCTGGCTGCGTGAAAATCCGGATAAGCATCCGATGATGTGGGCCACCGCGCAGGCGCTGGTGACGCTGCCGGTATCGCTGCTCGGCTACGTGCTGGCCTGCCTGTGGTTGAGCGGTAAAGGCGAGAGCTTCCCGCTACCGTTCGGTCCTCGCCCGGAAGTCTTTATCACCCTGATGATCGCCATTGCCGTGTTCTGCTCCTGGATCGGCGCGCTGTGCTGGAACATCGCCAGCCAGCGTCTGCCTACGGTGATTGTCGGGCCGCTTATCGTGTTCGAAACCCTGGCGGGCCTGCTCTATACCTTTATGCTGCGCCAGAGCGTGCCGCCGCTGCTGACCCTCACCGGCATTGCGCTGCTGGTCATCGGGGTGGTGATTGCCGTTCGCAGCAAGCCACAGAAGCCGCTTCTCGAGGCGCTGCATGAAGACCCTATAAAATAGTGCGTTATTCCTTAAGGGGTATTTCCTTATCTTAAAGATGCATTTAAAATGCATCTTATATTTTACAGATGAGGTAACGACTATGGCCTTCCGCGATCAACCCTTAGGTGAACTGGCTCTCTCCATTCCGCGCGCGTCTGCGCTGTTCCGTAAATATGATATGGATTACTGCTGCGGCGGGAAGCAAACGCTGGAGCGAGCGGCGGCACGCAAGGATCTGGACGTTGCCGTGATTGAGGCAGAGCTGGCAACGCTGGCTGAAGCGCCGGTCGAGAAAGAGTGGCGCACCACGCCGCTGGCAGAGATTATCGATCACATCCTGGTGCGCTATCACGACCGCCACCGCGAACAGCTGCCGGAGCTGATTTTGCAGGCCACCAAAGTGGAACGCGTTCACGCCGACAAACCGAACGTGCCGAAAGGGCTCACCAAATACCTGACCGCACTGCATCAGGAACTCTCCAGCCATATGATGAAAGAGGAGCAGATCCTTTTCCCGATGATCAAACAGGGCATGGGCACTCAGGCGATGGGCCCCATCAGCGTGATGGAAAGCGAGCATGATGAAGCGGGTGAACTGCTGGAAGTGATTAAGCACGTCACCCAGAACGTGACGCCGCCGCCGGAAGCCTGCACCACCTGGAAGGCGATGTATAACGGCATTAATGAGCTGATTGACGATCTGATGGAGCATATCAGCCTGGAAAACAACGTGCTGTTCCCGCGTGCTTTGGCGGGAGAGTAAAAAAATGCCCGGTGGCGCTAGCGCTTACCGGGCCTACAAAGGGTATTGAACTGTAGGCCCGTGCAAACGAAGTGCCGCCGGGCAACAGATTTCCTGACTTACTTCACTAACCGTTTTTTCCCGGCGTAGAGCCAGCCCAGCCCCAGCACGATAAACCACAACGGGGTGACGATCAGCGCCTGACGGGTATCGTCCTCCAGCGTCAGCAGCACCAGCACGAACACGAAGAACGCCATGCAAACCCAGCACATCAGCTTGCCGAGCGGCATTTTGTATTTCGACGCTTCGTGCAGCTGCGGGCGCTGTTTACGGTAGACCAGGTACGAGCAGAGAATGATGGTCCACACGAACATAAACAGAATCGCTGACACGGTGGTGATCATAGTGAACGCCGCAATAGCGCTTGGGTTCACATAGAGCATCACCACGCCGCCGAGCAGGCAGATGCAGGAGAAGGTCAGCCCTTTTGCCGGAACGGCGCGTTTTGACAGCGTCGCGAAAGCCTTCGGTGCCATCTTATCCTGCGCCAGGCCGAACAGCATACGGCTGGTAGAGAATACGCCGCTGTTCGCGGATGAGGCTGCTGACGTCAGCACCACAAAGTTAATAATGCTCGCCGCCGCAGGCAGACCCACCAGTACGAACAATTCCACAAACGGACTCTTATCCGGAACTACCGAGCCCCACGGCGTCACCGACATGATCACAACCAGCGCGAAGACGTAGAACATGATGATACGAATCGGGATCGAGTTAATCGCGCGCGGCAGTGACTTCTCTGGATCTTTGGTTTCCGCCGCCGTGGTGCCCACCAGTTCGATGCCTACGAAGGCAAACACCGCTATCTGGAAGCCCGCAAAGAAGCCGCTGATGCCTTTCGGGAACCAGCCGCCGTCGTTCCACAGGTGGTCGAACGAGGCCTGCACGCCGCTCGGGGAGGTGAAGTGCGTCATCACCATCACCAGGCCGACAATTACCAGGCCAACGATGGCGACGATTTTGATCATCGCAAACCAGAACTCCATCTCGCCGAACATCTTCACGGTGGCGAGGTTCAGGCCCAGCAGCAGCAGAATGACCGCGAGCGAGGCCACCCAATCGGAAAGCCCCGGGAACCAGAACTGAGCGTATGAGGTTATCGCCACCACATCCGCCATCCCGGTGACTACCCAGCAGAACCAGTAGGTCCAGCCGGTGAAATACCCGGCCCACGGGCCGAGCAGGTCGGCGGCGAAATCGCTGAAGGATTTGTATTCGAGATTCGACAGCAGCAATTCACCCATTGCGCGCATGACGAAAAAGAGCATAAAGCCGATGATCATATAAACGAAAATGATCGATGGCCCGGCCAGGCTGATGGTTTTGCCCGAGCCCATAAACAGGCCGGTGCCTATCGCGCCGCCGATGGCTATCAGCTGAATATGCCGGTTAGTGAGATTGCGCCGCAGCGACTGTTCCGTCGGGGCGTCTTCTTGAGCCCCAACTTTTACCTGATCTACCATGTGATTTTCTTCCTGTTGTTCCTGTTGTGTTGTGCTTTATGGCTCTTCGGCCATTGAATACCCCTGACGAGGTTTCAGTTTTTTGACTGATCGATAGTAGGTAAGAATCGGCGGGTTGAATACTATGAATTGGTTATTATGTTAATAAGATGTTTAAAGTGAGTGTTATATCACTCTGTTAACGCGAAACAGCTCACAAAAATACACTGCCTGCGCCACAAAGCAAGATTAAATGCTAACAAACTTCTAACTTAGGGATTTTGCACTGATTTTAGACGTCCTCTCCCGTTACCGGGAGAGGAAACAGCGGCCTTACAGGATTTCGAGCAGTTCGACTTCGAAAACCAGGGTGCTGAAAGGAGGGATGGATGCGCCAGCACCGCGCTCGCCGTAGGCGAGGTTTTGCGGGATGGTCAGTTCCCATTTGGAGCCAACCGGCATCAGGGTCAGCGCTTCGATCCAGCCTGGGATCACGCCGTTAACCGGGAATTCAGCTGGTTCGCCACGCGCGACGGAGCTGTCAAACACGGTACCGTCGGTCAGTTTGCCGGTGTAGTGAACGCGTACGCGGTCAGTACGGGCCGGGATAGCACCTTCGCCCTGGGTCAGAACGCGGAACTGCAGACCGGACTCGGTGCTGCTCACGCCTTCTTTCTCACGGTTTTCTTCCAGATATTTCACGCCTTCTGCCGCCATGGCTTCAAAACGCTCACGACGCACTGCATCAGCACGCTCGTGAATTTCGCGCAGCGCACGGTGTACCACGTCCACCGGAACCTGCGGCTGCTTGCCTTCCAGGGCGTCAGCAATACCAGCAACCAGTGCTTCCGGCAGCAGGCCCTGCAGGCCGGATTCGCTGAGCTGTTGTCCTACCTGGAGGCCGATTCCGTAACTGGCCTGGGCTTCAATGGTGTCAAAAGTCGGGGTTGCCATGGTCTTTCCTTTCATCGGATGAAAATCAGCGGGCAGCATACCAGCCAGGCCGCATCGGGTAAAACTTTGTCTCGGCAGAATTATGTATATACTGAGGGACAAAACAGGGAAACGCGGAGCAGGAGGTGACCCATGCCCGGGCGATTCGCACTACAACCTTTGTTGTTAAAAATTTGGCATGCCCCGGATGATTTCAGGCTGATGGACCCGCTGCCGCCGCTGCATCGTCGCGGTATTATTGCCAGCTTTCTGCTGGTCATTCTCGGTTTTCTGCTTCCTTCCGCCGACAACGCGCCTGAACAACCGGTGAGCCGCAACGCGCAGCTCGATATGCAGTCGCAGTCCCAACCGCAGCAGGGCAACCTGCAACAGCCGCTGCCTCCGCTGGTTTCTTCTAGTCCGACAGTGAGCGACCCGGATCAGGCGGCACCTGCCGCGCCAGAAGTGGTTCAGGAAGTTCAGCCGGACGACGAGCCGCAGCAGGTTCAGACTCAGCCTCAACAGCAAAGCACTCCTGCGCAAACCCAGTCCGTGCCGGGCATTGAACAGCAGTGGCGCAGCTATCGCGTCGAGCCGGGTAAAACCCTGGCGCAGCTGTTCCGCGATCACAACCTGCCGCCAACGGACGTTTACGCGATGTCTAAGGTGGAAGGGGCAGGCAAACCGCTCAGTACATTACAGGCCGGGCAAATGGTGCAGGTGCGCCAGAATGCCAACGGTGTAGTGACTGGCCTGACGATTGACAGCGGCAACGGGCAACAGGTGCTGTTTACCCGCCAGGCCGACGGCAGCTATATCCGCGCTCGCTAATTATCTTGCCCGGCACTCGCCGGGCATCTCTCACGCACTTCTCTTGTTGACCCACCAGATCCCCGAGCACACCAGCACCAGCGCCAGCGCATATTTCCACTCCAGAATGTTCTCGCCGAGGAAGATACCGGACAGAACCGTGCCCGCAACCGGGATCACAAAGTTGAAAGGCGCGATCATGCTGACGCGGTTGTATTTCAACAGCGTGCTCCAGAGCGCAAACGCCACGGAAGAAAGCAGCGTCAGATAGCCGAGCACGGCAACAGAATCAATGCCGTGGAACGTCAGCGTGCCGCCGCTCAGATAGCCACCTATAACCAGTGCCAGGCCGCCAATGCCGAGCTGCCAGCCGGTCATTACGGTTGGATCGACCGTCTGCGAAATGCGTTTGCCGTACAGCGTCGCCGCCGAGAGGATAAACGCCGCCAGCACCACAAAGCCGTCGCCCTGCCAGACGAAGCTGAAGTCCATCAGTGAATGGCTGAAGTTCACCAGCATCACCCCGGCAAAGCCGAGGATACAGCCAATCGTTTTGTTGTAGCTCAGTTTGTCATTCTGGTAGATGAAGTGCGCCAGCAGCACGCTGAAGAAGGTGCCCGTCACATTCATGATTGAGCCTTTCACGCCAGTTGTGAACGCGAGCCCAATGTAAAAAATGGCGTACTGGATGGAGGTTTGCGTCAGGCCGAGCAGCGTCAGCTGGCCAAACTGGCGGGCGTTCAGGCGCGCAATGGGCTTACGCTGCGCCATAGCAAACAGCAATAACAGCAGCCCTGCGAACAGGAAGCGGTAGCCGGCAAAGATGATTTTCGACGGGATGTCGTCGGTCGCTATCTGGAAAATTTCATAGCCGTTTTTAATGGCGGGATACGAGCTTCCCCACAATAAACAGCAGAGCGTGGCGCCTGCATAAACGACATTTTTACGGGTAAACAACGGGGCGGGTGTCACACTGTCCATGAGCTAAACCTGAATTAAAATCGCGTTTTAATTCATTATCCGGAATTGCCGTTGGAATAGCTACCATACAAGTGAGAAAGTGCGAACGCCAGAAAGCAAAACGCCGGCACAGGGCCGGCGATTTGTCGTGCTACAGAGTAACGAATTACTCAGCAACCACGTTTACTACCAGTTTAGCGAACACTTCGCTGTGAACCTGGAAGTCCACTTCGTGCTCACCAGTGGTACGCAGAACGCCGTTCGGCATGCGAACTTCGCTCTTAGCAACAGCAACGCCTGCAGCAGAAACTGCGTCAGCGATGTCGCGAGTACCGATAGAACCGAACAGTTTACCTTCGTCGCCAGATTTAGACGCGATGGTAACAGTGCCCAGTGCATTGATTGCTTCAGCGCGTGCATTTGCAGCAGCCAGAACGTCAGCCAGTTTGGCTTCCAGTTCAGCGCGACGTGCTTCGAAGAACTCAACGTTTTTCTTGGTAGCTGGAACAGCTTTACCCTGTGGAACCAGGAAGTTACGAGCGTAGCCCGCTTTAACGTTAACCTGATCACCCAGGCTGCCCAGGTTTGCTACTTTATCAAGCAGAATAACTTGCATTACCTTATCCTCTTAAAGTCGTTAATAGACGGCGGCCGATTACTGATGACGATCAGTGTATGGCAGCAGGGACAGGTAGCGAGCGCGCTTGATGCAACGAGCGAGCTGGCGCTGGTATTTTGCACGAGTACCGGTGATACGGCTCGGGACAATTTTACCGCTTTCGGTAATGTAGTTTTTCAGCGTAGCGATGTCTTTGTAATCAATCTCTACAACGCCTTCCGCGGTGAAACGGCAGAACTTGCGACGACGGAAATAACGTGCCATTTGGCTAGTCTCCAGAATCTATCAATTCAATCTGCTCGGCATGCAACACCATTTTGCTCAGACCATTTCGCGCCTTGTGGCAGCTGATAAAGCCCTGAACGGTGATTTGCGTGCCGACCGTTATACTGTGAGTAATGGCTTGGTTCTCATGCCCGCTAATAATAACTGGCATTTGACACCACGCCTGCCGGTGGAAACCGGCCTCCTCCTGCTCAGAACGGTGCTCAAGCACGAACTGGCAGTGAGGAATTCCTGATGGGCTGACCTTTCGCAGGGGCGCCCTGCACACGGTGCCGGACAACGCCAGACGGTTGGCCATCAGCAATTACTCTTCAGAATCCCCAGCTTCAGCATCATCTGCGGTTTCGTTAGCGAAATCATCGCGACGCTCACGACGCTCGTCTTTCGCTTTAACCATTGGAGATGCTTCTGTTACAGCGTGTTTAGTACGCATAACCATGCTGCGGATAACGGCATCGTTGAAGCGGAAGTTTGTTTCCAGCTCATCGATCACTTCCTGCGGTGCTTCAACGTTCAGCAGAACGTAGTGAGCTTTGTGCAGTTTGTTGATCGGGTAAGCCAGCTGACGGCGGCCCCAGTCTTCCAGACGGTGGATCGTACCTTCTGCTGCAGTGATTGCACCAGTGTAACGCTCGATCATACCCGGAACCTGTTCGCTCTGGTCAGGATGGACCATAAAAACGATTTCGTAATGACGCATCGAATTGCTCCTTACGGATTATTCAGCCTCCTGTCTGGGTCAGCCGCGGCCCATGGAGGCAAGGAACGTGTTAAAGGGCGGCTGAAAAATTGACGCGTAATCATACTTGCGGCCAAGGGGAAACTCAAGGTGATTGCGCAAATAATTCGCACGAAGGGCAAAGCGAAAGAAAGTCAGTGGCTTAAAATTGAGCAATAGGGAATGCGCCAATTTTTTGAACAACTGCATCAGAAATGGTCGTGATGGAATCGAAAAGGAACGATTACACTTACATCATACCTTATCGGGAGACCGCAGGAGACTTCAGTTTAACGCAGCAGGCTGTATGGAGTAACGCACATGAAAAACATCGCAATCGCCTTAATGGCTACCCTTTTGCTCACAGCAAACGCGATGGCAGCCATCAAAATCGACGGCCGACAGGCCAGAAATATGGACGATGTGCAGAGCTTAGGCGTCATTTACATCAATCATAACATCGCCACCGAAAGCGAAGCAGATCAAGCCTTGAGTGAAGAGAGTGACGCCCGTGGCGCCAAATATTTTCACCCAATCCTTCTCCATGAACCCGGCAGCAATGGCCTTATTCACGCCAGCGCTGACGTTTACCGCTAGCACCAGGAAATCCTAAGCACGTATTTGCCCTGACTCACCTGCCCCCGGCTCCGGGGGCTTTTTTTGTCACAAATGCTGTCGGAGAAACGCCACCGTCGCATCCAGCGCTTCCGGCGTGATGCGGTGGCGAACGCCTGCCTGCCATTCGCAGGTCAGCTTTTCATCCAGCCCGGCCTGACGCAGCGCCTGCTGCAAGCGGAACGTTTCTGCCGCCGGGACGATGTCATCCTCCTCTCCGTGCCACAGGAACAAAGGCTTCGCGGCAAGTTTTTCCAGCTGATGGGTGACGTCCCACTCGGCGAGCGCCTTCGGAAACTCAGGCGAGGGAAAGAGCGTGCGGGAGAGCGACATAAAATAGCCCGAGCCCATCAGGCTGGCGGCACATTTGATTTCCGGGTGATGCGTCATGATCCCCAGCGCCGTCATCGCTCCCATTGATGCCCCGGCAACGGCCAGCCGCCCTTCCGCCAGCCAGCCTTGCTCAACAATAGCCTCGCGCAGCGACCCAAACTCCTGACAGCCGCGCAGCAAAATCGGCCAGAAGTGCTGCAGCCGTGCGCCAGCATCGCCAGTAAATCGTGAGCCGTGCTCGGGCGCATCCGGCATAATGACGCGAAAGCCAGCCTGAGCCAGCGCCACGGCAAAATAGCTGTAAACCAGCTTCGAGGAGGTAAAGCCATGATAAAAGACGACACAGGGCAATGACGCCTGCGCTTTTCCCTGGGGATAGGCATGCAGGACTTCAACGTCGGCCAGCTTGCGCACTTCAAGTTCAATCATTTATCTTCTCCTTCTTTTATGCTGGTATGACACGCAGCGATTTCACGCGCAAGTTTGCTCCACGTTCAGCGCGCTAAATGTTGCGACGTGGATTACGCTTTTACGATAATTTCATTCGAAAATCGCGCCGAAGATAACAGTTCGGGAACATTCCCCCTAAAGGCAAATTATTAATCACTACACTCATGATTATCAGGAAACGGGATATGGCTATGCGACGTTTTACGCCACTGCTTCTGGCGCTGTTGTTAGGCGGATGTAGCGTTCTTCAGGGCACCCCTGAGGCACCACCGCCGAAAACCGATCGCCCGCAGGAAATCCAGAAAAACCAGACGGAAGGCCTGCAAAAGATCGGCACGGTCAGCACCATGATATACGGCTCTCCGATGGATGTTGAAGCCGATATCAAGGCGAAAGTGACCGCCGCCAAAGCGGACTACTACGTGATCGTCATGATTGATGACACCATGGTTCCGGGGCAATGGTATTCACAGGCGATAATGTATCGCAAACCCTAAGCGGTGATTATTTAGCCAGATTTACATTGCTTTTCAGCCATTCACGTTTCCCGATGCACAATGGCGTCATGCCGATTTACGATGGGATGACTGCCGCGATGGATTGCCCTGGGCTACCTCGGGTTACGTGAAATGGAGCTGACGACGATGAAACATGCCTTTTCTTTAGGATTTTCAAGCACCACGGCGCAGTCTGCGGAGTTTGCCAGCGCCGATTGTGTTACCGGACTGAACGAAATCGGTCTGATTTCCGTCAACAATATTTCTGGCACGCTCCAGGACGTCGAATACGTTATCGCCCGCAAAGCCGATGAGCAAGGGGCCAGCTGGTACCGTATTATCCAAATGTATGAAGAGCAGCACGCCGATAACTGGCGCGTACAGGCCATTCTTTATGCATAATCCCTTCCGACAAAACCCCTTAAAATTAGTGGTTTTCTGTTTTTGCAAATGATTTATCCGTTTATAAACGTATTAAAAACAATTGAATGACATTTTTTTACATTAAACGGATAAATGTTCTCTCCGCTCTGCCGTTGAACAGCCACAACTTTTCAATGATGAGCAATTTATGATCACTGTTTTCCACCGGGCAGGTCTGGGCACCAGGCTATCGCTGCTAACGGGCGCGAGCGTTGCCTCGCTTTTTTTGCTGTTCACTTTCCTGCTCAGCCACAAAGCCAGCCAGCAGCTTGAAGATTTAGCGGTTGAAGACCTGCATAACCAGTCCACCGGCATGGTGGATATGGTGCAGATGTTCAACACCAGCCTGAGCGAAGAGGTCGAAAGCTATACCCGTCTGTTCACCACCTATTTGCCGCAGCCACTCACCAGGGACAGCAGCCAGAGCCGGACCATTAACGGACTCAACGTTCCTCTGCTGAAGGGCGGCGAAACAGAGTTACATGAAAATAATACGCTTTCTGATGACTTCCTGAGCCGGACGGGAGCCATCTCCACGCTGTTCGTCCGCAGCGGCAATGACTTTATCCGCGTAGCCACTTCGCTGCGCAAAGAGAATGGCGATCGCGCGATCGGGACCCTGCTCGACACCACCAGCCCGGCGTTCGCGTCTGCAACCAAAGGGGAAGTCTATCGTGGTCTGGCCCTGCTGTTCGGCAAGCGCTACATCACGCAATACCAGCCCGTGAAGGATGCGGCAGGACAGGTTATCGGGATCATCTTTGTCGGCGTGGACATCACCCATTCGTGGAACGTCATGCGCGAGAAAATCCTTAACCGTCGTCTGGGCGAGAGCGGCCACTTCTTTGTACTGGACCGCAGCAACGGCAAAACGCGCGGACAGTACCTGTTCCACACAAGCGAAGAGGGCAAATTGCCTACCTGGGACCAGGCAACACAGCAGCAGCTTCTGAGCGTTAAGCCTGGCACGCTGGAGCGCAAGAGCCCGGATGGCCGGACGCTAAAAGTCGCCTATACGCCGCTACCGGGCTGGAACTGGACCATCGTCGGTGAAGTGGACAAAGCCGTACTGCTTTCAAACGTCACAACCCTGCGCGATCGCTTCCTGATGGCGGGCGTAGTGCTGTCCGCGCTCTTCGCGGGACTGTTCGTTATTATCATTCGCCGGATGCTGACCCGCCCGCTGCGCTCGGTGATCGACCTTGCCAACCAGTATGCTGCGGGCGATCTTCGCTCCAGCCTGCCGGTCACGCGTCAGGATGAAGTCGGCCAGTTGATTGGTGCCATTAACGGTATCGGGGGCGGTCTGCAAAAAATTGTATTGCAGGTCCGCGAGGCCGCCAGCGAAATCCATCTGGGGACGAACGCGCTGGCTTCAGACACCGGTGAGATCTCGGAGCAGATCAACAAGCAGGCCAGCAGCGTTGAGGAGACTTCTGCGAGCATGGAGCAATTAGCGGCGACCGTACAGCACAATGCCGACAACATGGAACAAACTCAGCAACTGGTGGGAGAAACCTCACGCGCGGTGCATCAGGGTGGCGAGACGGTCACTCACGCAGTCTCCACCATGGATGATATTCGCGCCGCATCGAAACGCATCGAAGATATCACCCGCGTGATTGAGTCCATCGCTTTCCAGACTAATATTCTGGCGCTTAATGCGGCGGTTGAAGCAGCGCGAGCGGGGGAGCATGGCAAAGGTTTCGCGGTGGTGGCGCAGGAAGTTCGCGCCCTGGCGGCACGCAGCGCCAATGCGGTGAAAGAGATTGAGCAGTTGATTGGCGACACGCTGAAAAAGGTGAGCGAAGGGCATGCGTTGTCTGAACAGACGCGCATGGCGATGGATTCCATTACTGTTCATATCGATAACATCAGCCAACTTGTTACCGGGATCAATCACGCGTCCCGCGAGCAGTCAGTGGGAATTGGTCAGGTGAATCTGGCGATGACGCACATTGGTGAGGCATCGCACATCAACGCCGACAGAGTCTCGCGCAGCGAGCAAACCGCGCAAACGCTGCGTGAGAAGGGATCGCACCTCACCCGTCTGGTGAGTCTGTTCCAGTTGAAGCCTTAACCGACTCTGCCCGTGGCACGCAGCAGCAGGTCATTCTGTACCGACTCGCTCATCAGCGTGCCGCCTCGGGTATCCAGCATCATGCGGCACCACGCCTGCGCTACGGGCGGCGATGCGTGCCGCAGCATCTGACTTCCGGCGCACAGTAAAAAGAGCTGCTGCGCGATCTCCCTGCCCTGCGCTTCCTGCGGTTTATTCAGCTTCTGCTGTAACTGCCGCCAGCTGCGATCGAAGTGCCTGTCCAGGCCTTTCACCTGCGCAAAATCATCCGCGAGCAGGTCGTGAATGCCCGGCTGCTTCGCCAGCACACGCAGAACGTCCAGGCACATGATATTGCCTGAGCCTTCCCAGATACTGTTCACCGGCATTTCACGGTACAGGCGCGGCAGCTCGTTATCTTCGCAATACCCCACGCCACCGAGCACCTCCATCGCTTCGGCCACAAACGGGATTCCCGCTTTGCACACCCCGAATTTGGCCGTGGGTGTGAACAGGCGCGCCCATAATGCCGATTCCGGCGACGAGCGGTTATCCCACGCCCGGGCCAGGCGGAACAG
Source organism: Enterobacter sp. CC120223-11 (assembly GCF_900215375.1). Lineage (GTDB taxonomy): Bacteria > Pseudomonadota > Gammaproteobacteria > Enterobacterales > Enterobacteriaceae > Scandinavium. The sequence goes on from NZ_OBEF01000006.1 coordinate 232,009, forward strand.
AAACGCAGTCTGCCCTTCCAGCTGCAGAGCCATCCGGCTGAGCACATGGCGCATCAGCGGTTGCTCGATAAGCAGCTTGCCGAATGCCTGCCTCTGGTGAGCATGATAAAGCGCCACCGAAAGCGCCCGACGCATCAGGCCATGGCTCCCCAGCGCACAGTCAAAACGCGTCAGGCCGCCCATCTTCAGGATCAATCGGATGCCTTCGCCTTCTTCTCCCAGCAGCCAGCCGGTGGCATCGGTAAATTCCACTTCGCTGCTGGCATTCGAGCGGTTGCCTAACTTATCTTTCAGGCGCTCCATCCTGACGGCATTGCGCTGCCCGTCAGGCAAAAAGCGTGGAACAAAAAAGCACGAAAGTCCCCCTTTTGCCTGGGCCAGGACCAGGTGCGCATCGCTTTGTGGCACCGAGAAAAACCATTTATGCCCCACCAGCCGGTACATATCGCCGTCGATTTTCTCTGCACGGGTGGTGTTGCTGAGCACATCTGAGCCGCCCTGTTTTTCCGTCATCCCCATGCCAATCAGCAGACCACGCTTCTGACTTCCGGGCAGCAGATGAGAGTCATAACGATCGCTCATCAGCGGCGTCAGCCACTCGGCAAAAGGCTTCGGCATCAATTGCTGCAACAGCGGAGCAGCAGCGAAGGTCATGGTTACCGGGCAAAGGGTGCCCGCTTCCACCTGAGCATGAAGCGTAAAACGTGCAGCGCGAGCCACGAACGACCCGGCCCTTGCCTGCTCTTCCCAGGCAAGATTATGCACCCGGTTGGCGCACAGCCCCTGCATCAGCAGATGCCAGGCAGGATGAAAACGCACGTCGTCCAGACGCTCGCCCGTCACGTCATAGCGCAGCAGCTCCGGCGGATTCAGGTTCGCCAGTCGCCCAAGCTCCAGCGATTCCGCCGCACCGAGCTGCTGCCCGATGCTTGCCAGCAAGTCACCATCCCAGCCAGCACCTTCCCGTAACACGGCCTCTCGCAACGCGGTATCCGAGAGAAAAAGGTTGCTGTTATTGAGCGGCAGTGGCTGGTTGAACACGGTATGGGTTTGCCAGGGCATGTTGTCTCCTTCGGGCATCAACATCAGCGGTAAGTATGGTCAGCACACAGTGAGTCTGCCCGTGAAAGCGTGGACAAAAAATATTCTGCCGAAGCTTCGTGAAGCGCATCACAGCCATAAGAATTTTAAATTTTCTTATGTTTTATGTGTGGAATAATTTATTCACACGTTAATGCGATGTTTACAACGGGACAGTTTATGCAAACAGGGTCAGTGGCAACGGCGGCGCACAAACGTGCGCTGATTGCCGGTTCGATTGGCAACTTTATCGAATGGTATGAGTTTGCCGTGTACGGTTTTCTGGCAACGGTTATCGCCAAAAACTTCTTTCAGCTGGCGGGAGAAGCCCCGCTCACCAGCCTTATCCTCACCTATGCAGCCTTCGCGGTGGCGTTTTTCTTCCGCCCGCTGGGGGCGGTTGTCTTTGGTCGTATTGGCGATCGCATCGGGCGTAAACCCACGCTGATTCTGGTGTTGGTGATGATGACCCTTGCCACGACGACGATTGGCCTCGTGCCGGTTTATGCCTCCATTGGCGTGGCCGCCCCGCTGCTGCTGACCGCACTGCGCATCCTGCAAGGCCTGTTTGCCGGTGGGGAATACGGCGGCGCGGTTTCGCTGATGACGGAGTTTGCCCCGCGCGGTAAACGCGGCCTGTACGGCGCATGGCAGTCCTTCACCGTCGCGCTAGGTCTGCTGGCTGGTGCCGGGATCGTCGCACTGATGTCTGCCCTGCTGACGCCGGAAGCCATGCTTGACTGGGGCTGGCGCGTCCCGTTCTTCTTAGCGCTGCCGATGGGGGCCATCGCGCTCTGGCTGCGCATGCATATGGAAGAGACGCCGAGCTTTGTGCGCCAGCAGAAAACCAGCACGCCTGCGGTCAAGGCGGGCCTCAGTGGCACATTTAAAGCGATCGTGACTGGTATTGGCCGACTGATGGTGTGGTCCGCAGCCGGGTACACCTACCTGGTGATTATGCCTTCGTATCTGCAATCGGCGCTGCATACCGGTTTTAACCAGGCGCTGCTGATTGCCGTTATCTCCAATATTGGCTTTGCCGCCACCATTCTGCCGTCGGGAATGCTGAGCGACAAAATTGGCCGTCGGAAGGTGATGGTGCTCGCTGCTGTTCTGCTGCTGGTACTGGCCCTACCGCTGCTGAAAGTTTTGCAGGCGGAGTCCAGCACGCTGCTGGTGAAGGCTTTAGTGGTATTCGTTGCGGGAGGGCTGGTGGGAATGCTGGCAGGCCCGGGGCCAGCGATGCTGTCAGAGATGTTCCCGACCAAAGTGCGTTACACCGGGCTTGGTCTGGCGTATTCGCTGTCGAACGCCATTTTCTCCGGATGCGCAGGGCTGATTATCACCGGGCTGATTAAGCAGACGGGTAATCTTGATATCCCGGCTTATTACGTGATGGCCACGGCGGTGGTGAGTATTTTCGCGCTGATGACGCTGAGGAAAGATGACCATTTGCGGTCACTGGATGAGTAAAATGATGTGCCGGGTGGCGGCTTCGCCTGACCCGGCCTACGATTTGTAGGCCCGGTAAGCGCAGCGCCACCGGGCAAATCAGATTCAGCTACGCTGACGCACGGCCTCGAACAGGCAGATGCCCGTCGCAACAGAAACGTTCAGCGATGACACGCTACCCGCCATCGGGATGCTGATCAGCTCATCGCAGTGTTCACGCGTCAGGCGACGCATGCCTTCACCTTCAGCGCCCATCACCAGCGCCATACGGCCCGTCATTTTGCTCTGATACAGAGTGTGGTCGGCTTCGCCAGCGGTGCCCACAATCCAGATATTCTCTTCCTGCAGCAGACGCATGGTGCGCGCGAGGTTGGTCACGCGGATCAGCGGCACGCTTTCGGCTGCGCCACAGGCCACTTTCTTCGCCGTTGCATTCAGCTGGGCGGAGCGATCGCGTGGAACAATTACAGCGTGAACACCTGCCGCGTCCGCGCTACGCAGGCATGCGCCGAGGTTGTGCGGATCGGTAACGCCGTCCAGGATCAGCAGGAACGGGTTGTCTAACTGAGCCAGCAGATCCGGCAGATCGTTTTCCTGATACTGACGGCCCTCTTTCACACGGGCAATGATTCCCTGATGCACGGCGCCTTCACTCTTTTCGTCAAGGAACTGGCGGTTCGCAACCTGGATCACCACACCCTGCGCTTCCAGCGCGTGGATCAGCGGCAGCAGACGTTTGTCCTCGCGGCCTTTCAGAATAAAGACTTCCTGAAAACGTTCCGGAGCGCGCTCCAGCAGGGCCTGCACCGCGTGGATGCCGTAAATCATTTCACTCATGAAGGGTACTCGTTACCTGTTAGTTCAAATATGGTTTTCCCCTCTCCCACAGAGAGAGGGAACAGCCCTGAGCTTCGTTCTGGAAAGCTCGCTGCATATATTCCCCCTCTCCCTGGGGGAGAGGAGCTTATCTCTTACTCTGCCGCCGGCTTCTTCGTTGCGCGCTTCGCTTTGGTGGCGGCGGCAATTTTAAGCGTTTTTTCCGACGGTTTTTTGGCTTTTTTGCTGGCCGCCTCTTTCTTCAGCGCTTTCGACTTAGGGGCCTTTGGCTTTTTCCCGGGGCCATTTTCGCCCCGGAAGGCACTGTCTGGCTCGAAGTTAGCCTTTTTCCCTGCATCACGGCGCTTACCGCCAGGTTTACCACCTGCGGGTTTTTTCGCTTTCTCACGGGCGGTTTTGCCGACGTTACGCGGGCCACGCTCGCTGGAGATCAGCGAGAAGTCGATTTTCCGCTCGTCCATATTCACGGCTTCAACCTTCACTTCCACGCGATCGCCCAAACGATAGGTCTGGCCGCCGGATTCGCCAATCAGACGCTGGCCAATCTGGTCAAAGCGGTAGTAGTCGTTGTCCAGCGACGACACGTGTACCAGTCCGTCAATAAACAGATCGTTGAGGCGCACGAAGAAGCCGAAGCCCGTCACGCTGGCAATCACGCCGGAGAACACGTTGCCGACCTGATCCTGCATGAAGTCGCACTTCAGCCAGTCGGAGACTTCACGGGTGGCTTCGTCAGCACGGCGTTCGGTCATCGAACAGTGCTGACCCAGCTGCAGCATCTCTTCCATGCTGTAGTGCCAGCCGCCGGTATCCGTTGAGTTGCCTTTGTGCCCTTCATCTTTCGCCAGCAGATATTTGATGGCGCGGTGCAGAGTCAGGTCCGGGTAACGGCGGATTGGTGAAGTGAAGTGGGCGTAGGACTGAAGCGCCAGGCCAAAGTGGCCGCGGTTTTCCGGATCGTACACCGCTTGCTTCATTGAGCGCAGCAGCATGGTTTGCAGCATTTCTGCATCCGGACGATCGGCAACAGACTCCAGCAGCTTCGCATAGTCGCGCGGCTCCGGTTTGCTGCCGCCTGGCAGCTCAAGGCCCAGCTCAGCAAGCACCGTGCGGAAGGAGGTGATCGCTTCTTCGGTCGGCTTGTCGTGAATACGGAACAGCGCAGGCTCATTCTCTTTCTCGACGAAGCGCGCCGCCGAGATATTCGCGAGGATCATGCACTCTTCGATAAGCTTGTGTGCATCATTACGCTGAGTTTGCTCAATGCGTTCAATGCGGCGTTCGGCATTGAAGATAAACTTCGCCTCTTCGCTCTCAAACGAGATCCCACCGCGTTCGTCGCGAGAAGCATCCAGCACTTTATAGAGGTTATGCAGCTCTTCGATGTGCTTCACCAGCGGCGCATACTGCTCGCGCAGATCCTGATCGCCCTGCAGCATATGCCAGACTTTGTTGTAGGTCAGACGCGCATGGGAGCTCATTACCGCTTCGTAGAACGTGTAGCTCGTCAGGCGGCCCTTCGCCGAGATGGTCATTTCGCAGACCATACACAGGCGATCAACCTGCGGGTTCAGCGAGCACAGGCCGTTGGAAAGCACTTCCGGCAGCATCGGCACGACCTGCGACGGGAAGTAGACCGAGGTGCCGCGGTTGCGGGCTTCGGTATCCAGCGGCGTTGGCGGACGAACGTAATAGCTGACGTCAGCAATGGCCACCCACAGGCGCCAGCCGCCGCCGCGTTTCTTCTCACAGAAAACGGCGTCATCGAAGTCGCGGGCGTCTTCACCATCGATGGTGACCAGCGGTAAATCACGCAGATCTACGCGGCCGATTTTCGCCTCTTCCGGTACCTGCTCTTTCAGGTTCGCAATCTGCTTTTCAACTTCAGGCGGCCAGACGTACGGAATTTCATGAGTGCGCAGCGCCATGTCCACTGCCATGCCGGTGCCCATGTTGTCGCCGAGCACTTCCACGATTTTACCGATAGCTTTGGTGCGACGGGTCGGGCGCTGGGTGAGTTCAACCACCACTACAAAGCCCATTCGTGCGCCCATTAACTCTTCCGGCGGAATGAGGATGTCGAAGCTCAGACGGCTGTCGTCCGGCACCACGAAGCCGATACCGGCGTCGGTAAAGTAACGGCCAACAATTTGCCCGGTTCTTGGCTCCAGCACGCGCACGATGCGCGCTTCGCGGCGACCTTTACGATCGGCCCCCAGCGGTTGTGCCAGCACCAGATCGCCGTGCATGCACATTTTCATCTGCTCTGATGAAAGGTAGAGATCGTCTTTGCGCCCTTCAACGCGCAGGAAGCCAAAGCCATCGCGGTGGCCAATGACTTTGCCTTTGAGCAGATCGAGACGCTCCGGCAGCGCGTAGCACTGACGGCGGGTAAAAACGAGTTGCCCGTCGCGCTCCATGGCGCGCAGGCGGCGACGCAGGGCTTCCTGCTGCTCTTCACCTTCGATTTTCAGTTCGATTGCCAGCTCATCACGGCTGACCGGTTTTTCGCGTTGGGTGATGAAATCGAGGATAAATTCCCGGCTTGGGATAGGGTTCGCGTATTTTTCGGCTTCGCGTTGCTGGAAAGGATCTTGTGACATAGCGGTTCCTCCGTTGTCAGCTCCGGTGAAGTGACGGGTCACTCCACCAGCAATAATTTATAAAGTGGTTGATTCTCTTCAACCAAATCGGCCAGCGTGTAGTTATCCAGCTCCTTGAGAAAACTGTTCACGGCCTGAGAAAGTGCCTGTTTCAAACGACAGGCGGGCGTTATATGGCAAAACTCGCTGCTGCAGTTCACAAGCGTTAGCGGCTCAAGTTCACGAACCACATCGCCAATAACAATACTTTGGGCTGGTTTACCCAGGCGAATACCGCCGTTTTTTCCTCGCACGGCGTCAACAAAGCCTGCACGACTTAACTGGTTGATAATTTTAACCATATGATTACGGGACACGCCATACACCTCTGTCACCTCAGAGATACTGGTCATTCGGCCGTCCGGCAGCGATGCCATATAGATTAGCGCACGCAATCCGTAATCGGTGAAACTCGTTAACTGCACATCAACCTCAAAGCGGGAAAAAACGGGGTGTTATTACCATTGATGATAAACCAGCCAGCCAGGTAGCGGTTAATTAATTTAAGCGGGGAAGGCGGAAAGCGGGAACAAAGGGGCGCAAAGAGTGCGCCCCTGACATGATTATGCGTCGAACGGGTCGCGCAGGATCATGGTTTCGGTACGGTCCGGACCGGTTGAGATAATATCAATCGGTACGCCGGTCAGTTCTTCGATACGTTTGATGTAGTCCAGCGCCGCCTGAGGCAGGCCGCTGTGGGTTTTCACGCCAAAGGTGGTTTCAGACCAGCCCGGCATGGACTCATAAATCGGCTCGATGCCTTCCCAGTCGTCGGCAGCCAGCGGCGTGGTGGTCACTTCGCGGCCATCCGGCATACGGTAACCGACGCAGATTTTCACCTCTTTCAGGCCGTCCAGCACGTCCAGCTTGGTCAGGCAGAAGCCAGAGAGGGAGTTAATCTGCACGGCGCGGCGAACCGCAACAGCATCCAGCCAACCACAACGACGACGACGACCGGTGGTCGCACCAAACTCATTACCCTGCTTGCAGAGGAACTCGCCGGTTTCGTCGAACAGCTCAGTCGGGAATGGACCTGCGCCAACGCGGGTGGAGTAGGCTTTGATGATGCCCAGGACGTAGTCCACATAACGCGGGCCCAGGCCGGAGCCGGTCGCCACGCCACCTGCGGTGGTGTTAGAGGAGGTTACGTACGGATAGGTACCGTGGTCGATGTCCAGCAGCGTGCCCTGGGCACCTTCGAACATCACGAAATCACCACGCTGACGCGCCTGATCCAGCAGGTCGGAAACATCAACAACCATCGCGGTCAGAATGTCAGCAACGGCCATCACGTCATCCAGCACTTTCTGGAAATCAACCGCTTCGGCTTTGTAGAAGTTCACCAGCTGGAAGTTGTGATATTCCATCACTTCTTTCAGTTTTTCGGCGAAGGTCGCTTTGTCGAACAGGTCGCCAACGCGCAGGCCACGACGGGCCACTTTATCTTCATAAGCAGGACCGATACCACGACCGGTGGTACCGATAGCTTTGGCGCCGCGCGCTTTTTCACGAGCCACGTCGAGCGCGACATGGTAATCAAGGATTAGCGGGCAGGCTTCGGAGAGCAGCAGACGTTCGCGGACCGGGATACCACGGTCTTCCAGTTCTTTCATCTCTTTCATCAGCGCAGCAGGCGACAGCACAACGCCGTTACCGATGATGCTGGTCACGTTGTCACGAAGAATGCCTGATGGAATAAGATGGAGGACGGTTTTTTCACCGTTGATTACGAGAGTATGGCCTGCGTTGTGACCGCCCTGGTAGCGTACAACATATTTAGCCCGTTCAGTCAGAAGATCGACGATCTTCCCTTTACCTTCGTCACCCCATTGGGTGCCCAGTACGACGACGTTGTTACCCATTTTTCAAAATCACCGTTTGCTTAAAAATGGATTCTACCATCGGTTTCGATGATGACCAGCACTTTTTGCATCCTGGAAATGATGATTCCGCCGTTTTTTTACTCAGCCAATCGTTTTCGTCAACATGTAGTAGATCACCACGCCTGCGACCACAAGACCACCACCAAAACGACGAAGAAGGTGATCCGGCAACTGTGAAAGCGCCGCCACCATTTTGCGCCATGCCTGAGGATAGAGCATCGGCCCGAGGCCTTCGAGCACCAGAACCAGCGCGAGCGCCAGCCAGATTGTTGAATTCATGGTTCATCCTGATAAAAGAAAACCACCGCAGGTGCGGTGGTTTTTTCAAAGCGTTACGGTGATATTAACGCACCGTGCTGCTCGGCGTCTTCATGTAGCGGAAGAAATCGCTATCCGGGCTCAGCACCATCACGTCCTGATTGCTTTCAAAGCTGTTCTCGTAAGCACGCAGGCTACGGATGAACGCGTAGAAATCTGGATCCTGGCTGAAGGCATCGGCGAACAGTTTTGCGGCCTCTGCATCGCCTTCACCGCGCATGATACGACCCTGACGCTCGGACTCTGCCAGCGTTTTGGTCACTTCATAGTCGGCTGCCGCACGCAGTTTTTCCGCTTCTTCCTGACCCTGTGAACGGTGGCGACGGGCTACCGCTTCACGCTCGGCGCGCATACGGTTGTAAATCGCTTCCGACACTTCCGCCGGCAGGTTGATCTGCTTGATGCGAACATCAACCACTTCAATACCTAACGCCGCCATACTGTTCGGGTTGATTACCGGCACTTTGCCGTTGGTTTCTGCGACTACGCGCTCTGCAGCTTCAGCGATAGCGCTGTCTGCTGCTGGTGTGGCGACTTCGTCATCGCCGCCGGAGCTCCCGGAGTTCAGGGCATCGCGCACTTCGATAGTCAGACGACCACGAGAATCAGTGACGATGTCTTTCACATCCAGGCGACCAATTTCAGAACGCAGACGGTCAGAGAACTTACGTTTCAGCAGCACTTCGGCCTGGGAGACGTCGCCGCCGCCAGTTGCCAGATAGTAACGGCTGAAGTCACTGATGCGCCACTTGATGTAAGAGTCAACGATCAGGTCTTTCTTCTCTTTGGTCACAAAGCGATCGGCCTGGTTGTCCATGGTCTGAATGCGCGCATCCAGCGTTTTAACCGATTCAATAAACGGCACTTTAAAGTGCAGGCCCGGCGCATACACCAGCGGTTTGTTTTCATCGTCACGAACGACTTTACCAAATCGCAGGGTGATACCACGCTCGCCCTCTTTCACCACAAAGACTGAAGCGTAGAGGCCGACCAGCACGATGATAATTACTGCAATGACTGACTTACGCATCGTTATTCCCCCTGACGCTGGTAGTCGTTACGCTGTGCGTTAGCACGGCGTTGGTCCATGATATCGGCATCGCTTGTGGCCGGCGTGTTGCTGTTGCTGCTGGCATTGCCAGAGTTCGAGGCAGGCGGCAGGCGCAACAGGCTGTTGGCACCACTGCTGTCACTCTTTTTTGCCGGGGCAGCACCACCTTTCAGCATCTGGTCGAGCGGCAGCACCATCAGGTTGCCTCCCTTATCGTTGACCAATACTTTACGGGTGTGGCTCAGCACTTTCTCCATGGTTTCGATATACAGACGCTCACGGGTAATTTGCGGGGCAGCTTTGTACTCAGGCAGAATTTTCGCGAAACGCGCGACTTCACCCTGAGCTTCCAGCACGGTTTGAGTCTTGTACGCACGCGCCTCTTCGAGGATACGCTGCGCCTGACCGTTCGCACGCGGCTGAACTTCGTTGGTGTAGGCTTCAGCTTCGCGGATGTACTGCTGTTCGTTTTCACGAGCGGCAATGGCATCATCAAACGCGGCTTTCACTTCTTCCGGCGGACGCGCGGTCTGGAAGTTGACGTCCAGCAGGGTGATACCCATGTTGTAAGGACGAATGGTCTCTTCCAGTTCACGCTGGGTATCGCTACGAATAACGGTACGGCCTTCGGTCAGAATACGGTCCATGGTGTATTTGCCGATCACGCCACGCAGGGCGCTGTCGGTCGCCTGACGCAGGCTGTCATCCGGGCTGGTCACGCTGAACAGGTATTTCTGCGGATCGGTGATACGGTACTGCACGTTCATTTCTACGCGCACTACGTTTTCATCAGAAGTCAGCATCACGCCGGAAGCGGCCAGTTCACGCACGGCTTCCACGTTAACCGGGGTGACATCATCAACAAACGTCGGCTTCCAGTTCAGACCTGGCTCAACCAGATGGCTGAATTTACCGAAGCGAGTGACCACGCCGCGTTCTGCTTCTTTGATGGTATAGAAACCACTGGCAGCCCAGAAGATAACGACCGCTGCGGCAGCAATGCCGACGATGCGTCCGCCCATCGGCGCACGTGGTCCCTGAGAAGAAGAGTTGTTACTGCCGCCGCCTGAGCCGCCTTTACCCCCGCCCAGACCACCGAGCTTTTTGCTCAGCTTGCGGAAGATATCATCCAGATCAGGAGGCCCCTGATCGCGACCACCTTTGTTTCCATTTCCCCCAGAGTTGCCGCCTTGATTATTGCTGCTTCCCCACGGGTCGCGGTCCTGTCCGTTATTACCGGGCTGATTCCACGCCATGTATATGCTCCATATTTGTTATGCGGTGTATGCCCGGGCTACCGGGCATAAAGGCGAATAATCTTCAGGCCAACTGGCTCTCAGACAACATAGTCTGTCAGCGCAGGTTCTTGCTTACAGAGGCGACGCCAGTCGACTATCGGCATCCTGACTTCAAGACCGACGCTACCGTCATCCTCCATCCACTCTTTTTCTATCGCCTGAAGCTGATAAAAACGACTTCTGAGACGCCCCTCCTGCGGCGGTAAGCGCAGCGTATGCTGAGCCACCTCACCGGAAAGCCGTTCCGTTAAAGCCTGGAAAAGCAGTGGTACACCGACACCGGTCTGGGCAGAAAGCCAGACCCGAATCGGTTTGTTTTCATCGTCCCTGTCGATACGCGGCTCGAAATCGTCCAGCATATCTATCTTGTTCATCACCAGCAGCGTCGGGATCTCGTCGGCTTCGATTTCATCGAGCACAACATTCACTGCATCAATGTTTTCCTGCAAACGCACGTCAGCGGCGTCAATCACATGCAGCAGCAGCGTCGCCTGACGCGTTTCCTGCAAAGTCGCCTTAAACGCCGCCACTAAATCATGTGGTAAATGGCGAATAAAGCCGACGGTGTCCGCCAGCACGGTTTCACCCACGTCTGCGACGTTAATGCGGCGCAGAGTCGGGTCGAGCGTGGCGAACAGCTGGTCCGCCGCGTAAACATCGGCTTCAGTAATCTGATTAAACAGCGTCGACTTCCCGGCGTTGGTGTAACCCACCAGCGACACGGTCGGAATATCGGCTTTGGTTCGCGAACGACGACCCTGTTCGCGCTGCTTCTCAACTCTCTCCAGACGGGAGAGAATTTGCATAATACGGTTGCGCAGCAAGCGACGGTCGGTTTCGAGCTGGGTTTCACCCGGGCCACGCAAACCAATCCCGCCCTTCTGGCGCTCAAGGTGGGTCCAGCCGCGCACCAGGCGCGTCGCCAGATGGCGCAGCTGCGCCAGCTCAACCTGCAGTTTCCCTTCATGGGTACGCGCACGCTGAGCAAAAATATCGAGAATAAGACCGGTACGATCGATAACCCTGCACTCGCACAAACGCTCCAGGTTTCGCTCCTGGGCCGGACTTAATGCATGGTCGAACAAGACAACGGAGGCCCCCGTTGCTTTCACGGCTTCCGCAATTTCGACAGCCTTACCTTCACCAACAAAATACTTTGGGTGCGGCGCTTTACGGCTACCGGTAATCACCTGCATTGCTTCGACACCGGCGGAAGAGACCAGGGATTCGAACTCCTGAAGGTCTTCCATATCTTTGTCTTGCGAAAAATAGATGTGTACCAGCACCGCCTGCTCACCGGCGTCATAACGGTCAAACAAGCGAAATATCTCCTAAAAGACCAGCGGGGAACCGAAAAAACGGGCTCCCCGACATGGAAAAACAGCCATCAACCTTATTCGGTTTCTTCGCTGTCTTGTGGCGCAGAAGAAGACTGCGCGTTGCTACCGTGATGGTAGTTACTACCAGTACCGCCGCCCGCGTTGTTGCTATGATGAGAGACCGGACGAGACGGAACTACCGTAGAAATTGCGTGCTTATAGACCATCTGGCTGACCGTGTTTTTCAACAGGATCACGAACTGATCGAAAGACTCAATTTGACCTTGCAGCTTAATACCATTCACCAAATAAATAGAAACCGGAACGCGTTCCCGACGCAGTGCGTTCAGAAACGGATCTTGTAAAGATTGCCCCTTAGCCATTCTCTTTTCCTTATATGCTTGTTATACCCACGGTTTTCAGGGTGTTACCCACAAACTTCGGGCTTGTACTTAGAACCTTTCGATTCTGAAAAATTGCGCACGATACGTCTTAATTTTACACGTTCAGCCCAGGCCCGCATCAACAACCTTTAACACATCGTTGAACGCCTGTTCAGGTTGCTCACTGTCTAACCAGTGAACCCCTTCCCAACCGCGCAACCAGGTCACCTGACGCTTGGCCAACTGTCTCGTGGCGCAAATACCTCTATAAACCATTTCATCATATGAGATTTCACCTTCAAGGTATGACCACATCTGGCGGTATCCCACACAACGAACGGAAGGCATATCCGTATGCAAATCACCACGGGCAAAAAGCGCCCGTACTTCTGCTTCAAAACCTGAAGCCAACATCTGATGAAAACGCTGCTCAATGCGTTGATGGAGCAGTTCACGGCTCGCCGGGGCGATAGCGAACTGATGCACCTTGTACGGCAGAGCGTCTCCTGACGTTTGCGTCAGTTCCGTTAAAGTTTTACCCGAAATGAAAAAAACTTCCAGTGCCCGGGAAAGTCTTTGCGGATCATTTGGATGAATACGCGCACCGGCAACCGGATCAATTTCCAGAAGTTGCTGATGCAAGGCATTCCATCCCTGCTCTGCTGCCTGTTGCTCAATTCTGGCCCTGACGGCCGGGTCAGCCGACGGTAAGGGCGACAAACCTTCCAACAACGCTTTGAAATATAACATTGTACCGCCCACCAGCAGCGGAATTCTGCCAGCGGCGGTGATTTCGGCCATCTCGGCCAGCGCATCGCGGCGGAAATCCGCGGCGGAGTACGCCTGCACCGGATCGCGAATATCCAGTAACCGATGAGGGGCCAGGGCCAGCTCACGGGCATCCGGCTTCGCGGTGCCGATATCCATCCCCTGATAAATAAGGGCGGAATCCACGCTAATCAACTCAACGGGCAAAACTTTACGCAGCTCAATCGCCAGCGCGGTTTTACCTGAGGCCGTTGGCCCCATCAAAAAAATGGCCTGGGGCAGGCTCTGTGTTACGTCACTCATGTTTAAGGGCATTCATCGCCGTAAGCAAATCAACGGGTTGTAACAGGCCACCCGGCGGCGCTTTCACCAACTGCGGACAAAGGCGTTCTAAGTCCGTCAGCAGGGCAATCGCCTGCGCCATATTCCACTGCGCATGTTCGCTTGCAAGATTACGCGCTAACCACTGCGCCAGCGTCACCGCATCGAACGTCGATTGCTGCGCGAGGTAGCCTATCAGTTCAGGAATCAAGATTTGTAAATTTTGTTGTCTTAAGGGTAAAGGCACCGCTCGCACCGTCACATGCTGCGCTTCTGATTGAATTTCAACGCCTAATTGCCCTAAAACGGGTAAGGATTTAGCCAGCGCAGCCTGCTCATCAGCGCTGACCTTTAAACGCAGAGGGATCAGTAAAGGCTGAGCGCACACCGGGGAATTTTCCGGCGAGAGCTGCGCCTGCTTCAGCCAGCGTTCTGCCACCGGCAGCGCCATAAGGCTCAGCTGACCGTCACGTTCCAGCAGCGCGCGGTCGGCCGCGATAATTGTCAGCACACGACCAAAGCTGTTGCTGTGTCCGGACAAACTTTCCGGCGCGGCAGGCATAATGGGCTTGCGCTCTGCGACCGGCGTCTCCAGCAGTTGCTTGTACAACGCCCCTTGCTGCTTCTGGTAACCCGGCTGCGCATTTGGCCAGCTCTCATTGCGCGAACTGCCGCCTGAAGATGCGCTGTAGCGCGGTGCGGCGGGTTCGCGGGCAACGGCAGGTTCAGCGAAATGGTTACGCCCGGCAGCCACGCGGTTTTCAGGCAATGCACGCGGGGCGGGTTCTGCAACCTCTTCCATCAGCGGCAATGGCGAATCCATCTGCTGCTGCAGCACGCTCAGCACGCCCTGATAGATAAAATCATGCACCAGACGGGACTGATGAAAACGCACTTCATGCTTCGCCGGATGCACGTTCACATCGACCTGATGCGGATCGATGGTCAGATACAGCACGAACGCGGGCTGTTCTCCGGCACCGAGTTTATCTTCGCAGGCCTGACGAATCGCGTGATTGATAAGCCTGTCACGCATCATACGGCCATTCACATAGCAGTACTGAATTTCGGCCAGCTGTGCATTACTGTGTTTCGGATCGGCCACCCAGCCGTGTAAAGCCAGGTCACCATGCTGCCATTCAATCGCCAGCGCGTGCTCCACAAATGGCGTGCCGCAAATGGCTGCAAGACGGCGTTCTTTCTGACCGCCTTCCGCCACCGCGCGATACTGCCGCACCGCTTTGCCGTTGTGATTCAGGTTGATGGTGACGTCAAACCGCGCCAGCGCAATGCGGCGAATGACTTCGTCGATGTGGCTGAACTCGGTTTTCTCGGTGCGCATAAACTTGCGGCGTGCCGGAGTGTTGTAAAACAGATCCAGCACTTCAAGCGTGGTGCCAACGGGATGCGCCGCAGGTTTGACGGTCACATCCATATCGCGCCCTTCGGCGTAGGCCTGCCAGGCTTCAGGCTGCTCAGCCACGCGGGAGGTTAGCGTCAGGCGGGAAACGGAGCTGATACTGGCGAGCGCTTCACCGCGAAAGCCGAGGCTGATAATCGCCTCAAGGTCATCGAGTGAAGCGATCTTACTGGTGGCGTGACGGGCCAGCGCCAGCGCCAGCTCGTCTTTTTTGATGCCGCAGCCGTTGTCACGAATGCGAATAAGCTTTGCGCCGCCGCGTTCGATATCAATATCAATGCGGGTCGCACCCGCATCAAGGCTGTTTTCAACCAGCTCTTTCACTACCGATGCAGGCCGCTCCACCACTTCGCCAGCGGCAATCTGGTTCGCAAGCTGTGGGGGCAAAACCTGTATCGGCATGAAGCACTCCTTAGTTAATTAACGTTCCGTTCGGGCCAGCGGCGCTGGCCGTCTGCGAGGCCTCACCACGCGGCCCGCTTTGTAACGGATGATCCTCAAAGTACTTCCGCAAACCGTTATAAATCGCTTCGGCAATCTGCTGCTGATAGCTGTCGCTGCCGAGCAGACGCTCTTCGCCGCCATTGCTGATAAAGCCGGTTTCAACGAGGATCGACGGAATATCTGGCGAACGCAAAACGCCGAGGCTCGCGTGTTCCGGACGGCGTTTGTGAATATTGCCGACGCGCTGCAGCTGGCTCAGAACATCCACCGCCACATCATACCCGACGCGCTGGGAATGGCCGAACTGTAAATCCAGCACCGCCTGGCTCAGATACGGATCGGCCTGGCTGTTCGCCAGTACGTCGCCCGCGCCGCCGAGCAGCTCAGACTGTTTCTCGTGCTGCTCCAGCCAGCCCGCCATTTCGCTGTTGGCGCGACGGTTAGAAAGCACCCACACTGAAGCCCCTGTCGCATCGCGGTTTGGTGCAGCGTCCGCATGAATGGAGACCAGGAAGTTAGCGTTCTGCTTACGCGCCACATCTGAACGGCCCATCACGGAGATAAAGTAATCGCCATCGCGGGTCAGCACGCCTTTAAACATCGGGTCATCGTTCAGCAGGCCGCGCAGCTTGCGGGCAATCGAAATGGTGACGTTCTTCTCTTTGGTGCCGCCGGGGCCAATTGCGCCAGGATCCTGGCCGCCGTGACCGGCATCAATGGCGATAATAACCTTATCTCCGCTGACGCTGGCAGGACGTGCTCTTGCCGCCGGACGCGTTTCCGTATTGCTGCTGGTCGCGCTGGTGATGCGGTCATTTTGCGATTTGAACGGGTTACGCGCAGGTTCAACAGGACGAGGGGCTGCTGCGATAACGGGCGCTTCCACACGTTTTGCCACCACAGGTGGAGGCGGTGGTGGAGGCGGCTCATCGGCATTGATGGTGAAGATAACGAGGTAGTTCGCGCCATTTTGCTGCTTTACGGCGCGGGTTTTGCCGTCGCCGGTCAAGTCGACCACGAGGCGTAAGGATTGATCGTCCTTCGGCGTACCTGAACGAATGCTTTTCACCAGGTTGTTGCCGCTGAAATTAAGCGGTAATCCCTGAATCACGCCGCTTTGTTTGATATCCAGCGCGACGCTGCGTTTTCCCTGCTGCGAGAAGGCGTAATCAGGATCGCCCATAAAACTGAACGTAATGCGGGCCTGCTTATCTCCATTGGAGACCTGGATATCGGATAAGCTTGCCGCCGTCGCCTGCAGGCAAAAAAGCATCAGGCTTGCCACCAACCAACTTTTAACGCGATAAATCATCCCGTCATCCCTCAGGTTAACTGGCTAAGCGTGCCAGTAAAGACTCACCCAGTGAGGAGACTGCCGTCACGCGCGCCTCTCGCCCTTGCGCCTGGTACTCGAGGTGAATTTCGACATCCGGTTCAGGCAGCACACCCGCGCCCTGTTGCGGCCACTCCACCAGGCAGATGGCATTGTCAGCGAAATAATCACGGATCCCCATGAATTCGAGCTCCTCAGGATCCGCAAGGCGGTACAAATCGAAGTGGTAAACCATCAGATTGTCGAGCGTGTAGGGCTCAACCAGGGTGTAAGTCGGGCTTTTAACGTTGCCTTTGTGACCCAGCGCCTGCAAAAAGCCGCGGCTGAACGTGGTTTTTCCGGCACCCAAATCACCGTAGAGATAAATGACGGTCGCGCCCGTGCATGCCCCGGCAATACGATTGCCGAGATCTAACGTGGCCTGCTCATGGGGTAAGGGAATCACTCGATTTATCATGGTTTACGTCAATCACATCCGGGTTAACAACACGCTGAAGCGTGAAAAAAAGATCGGTGGCAAGCATGCCACGTGTTCCGTAACGGGCGGCAAGTTCGTCCGCCGCTGCGCCGTGTGCGACACAGCCCGCGCAGGCAGCATCATACGGCGAGAGGTGCTGGCCTAGCAACGAGCCGATAATACCGGAAAGCACATCGCCCATTCCGCCGCTAGCCATGCCCGCGTTGCCGGCATCGACAATGGCGATCCCCTGTACTTCATCGGCAATCACCGTGCCCGCCCCTTTCAGCACCGCAACACCGCCATACCGTTTTACCAGACGTTGCGCAGAAAGTAAGCGATCGCGTTCAATTTCCGCCACGCTGCAGTTCAGCAACCTGGCCGCTTCGCCGGGGTGCGGTGTCAGGATGCGATTGTGACGTTTATCCGGATTGATTGCCAGAATGTTAAGCGCATCGGCATCCCAGAGCATCGGCTTTCTGACGTTTTCCACTTTGCGCAGCGCCTGCTTGCCCCAGGCCTGCTGCCCAAGGCCCGGACCGATGACGATAACGTCTGCCCACTCAAGGCTCTCATCCAGAGTTTGCGGCGTGAGTTCGTGCACCATCAGTTCAGGACGTGCGGTCACAATCGGTACGATGTTTTCAGCGCGGGTTAGGACCCGTACCAGCCCGGCTCCCGCCCGAAGCGCCGCCTCCCCCGCCATGCGAATTGCGCCAGCGGTGCCATGATCGCCACCGATAATCACCAACTTGCCGTGGTCGCCTTTGTGCGAAGTGGGACGGCGCGGCGGCAGCCATTGCGCCAGCTGGCTGGCATCTATGCGCTGAAGATCCGTGGACTGCGTTGCCAGCCAGGCCTCAAGGCCCAGCGCGTGATGATGCAGAATGCCTGTTACGTCGCGAGCCTTGCCGGTCAATAAGCCAGGCTTCAGCGCGATGAACGTGATGGTGTGAGTGGCACGGATTGCCGCTCCCGGCGTGGCTCCGGTATCGGCGAGCAGGCCGGAAGGGATATCCAGCGCAACGATCGGGGCAGGATGGCGGTTTGCTTCAGCAATGAGCGTAGCTATCGGTTCGCGGGGCGCGCTGCTGCTGCCGGTGCCGAGCAGCGCATCAATTATCAGACCCACATCCTCAGGCCAGGCGGTATCCGCGGCATGAATAACGCCGCCCGCATTCAGCCAGGCCTCACGTGCTTCAGTGGCTTCTTCAGGAAGGGGTTTTTCGCTTTCAACAGCCAGCAAAGTGACATCAATACCGGCGGCCTGCGCCAGACGCGCAACCACATAACCATCGCCGCCGTTATTGCCGTGGCCGCAAAGGACAAGCCAGTGCGTTGTTGCAGGGTAATTGTCACGCGCGAGCCGGAAAGCCGCTTCGCCCGCGCGCAGCATAAGTTCGTAGAGTGTTAATCCGAGCGCGTCAGCGGCCTCAATTTCAGCGCGACGAAGGTCATCCGCAGACCAGAGGGTGTGTGGTATACTTGCGGGGTTTCTCGTCATTGTATGGTCCGTCATGTCACAGCCCCTCGATCTCAATCAATTAGCGCAAAACATCAAGCAGTGGGGCAGCGAACTGGGCTTTCAGCACGTCGGCATCACCGATACCGACCTCAGCGCCAGTGAACCCAAACTGCAGGCATGGCTGGACAAACAGTACCACGGCGAGATGGAGTGGATGGCGCGCCACGGTATGCTGCGCGCCCGCCCTCACGAACTGCTGCCCGGTACGCTGCGCGTCATCAGCGTGCGGATGAACTATCTGCCCGCCAACGCGGCGTTTGCCAGCACCCTGAAAAATCCGTCGCTCGGTTACGTCAGCCGTTATGCCCTCGGGCGTGATTATCATAAGCTGCTGCGTAATCGCCTTAAAAAGTTGGGCGACAAAATTCAGGAGCAGTGTGCCTCGCTGAATTTTAGACCTTTTGTCGATTCCGCGCCCGTTCTGGAGCGCCCGATTGCGGAAAAAGCGGGGCTCGGCTGGACAGGTAAGCACTCACTTATTCTCAGCCGCGACGCGGGCTCCTTCTTCTTCCTCGGCGAACTGTTGATAGACCTGGCGTTACCCATTGATAAACCAGTGGAAGAAAACTGCGGCCGCTGCGTTGCCTGTATGACCATTTGCCCGACAGGGGCGATTGTGGAGCCTTATACTGTCGATGCACGCCGCTGCATTTCCTACCTGACAATTGAACTTGAAGGCGCAATTCCGGAAGAGTTTCGTCCGCTGATGGGGAATCGAATTTACGGCTGCGATGACTGCCAGCTGATTTGCCCGTGGAATCGCTACTCGCAGTTGACGGTAGAAGATGACTTCAGCCCGCGTAAGGCTTTGCACGCCCCGGAACTCATCGAACTGTTCGCCTGGAGCGAAGCCTACTTTCTGAAAGTGACCGAAGGATCGCCCATTCGTCGTATCGGCCACCTGCGCTGGCTGCGAAATATCAGCGTGGCACTGGGCAATGCGCCGTGGGATGAGCGTAATTTGCAGGCGCTGGAAAGCCGTCGGGGTGAGCACCCACTTCTCGATGAACACATATCCTGGGCGATTGCGCAGCAAATTGAGAAGCGAAATGCCTGCGTCGTGGAAGTCCAGCTGCCGCAAAAGCAACGTCTGGTCCGGGTGATTGAAAAAGGCCTGCCGAGGGATGCGTAATTCATTCACAGGGTGTGAATAAAAATAAAAACGCATTCAAATTCAAGGGTGAAAAAAACGTCAAGCGATCGCGCTAACAGTTTGAAATCTATTTTTATCTTTATAAATCAATAGATTAAAAAGATATCATTCACATCTTGAAGCATTTTTGATTTTGAGACAGCATCGGAGATCTGTGGATAAGTCTGTTTACAAGAGTGTGGCAGGGAAAATAAAAATCGTCCCCAGCGCGGTGATTCGCTGTGGATAAAAAGAGAGATTTAAAAATTTGGAGCGGGAAACGAGACTCGAACTCGCGACCCCGACCTTGGCAAGGTCGTGCTCTACCAACTGAGCTATTCCCGCTTGGGTGGTGCGTATCT